>JAWKOL010000007.1:0-278123 GCA_041391225.1 Caldilineaceae bacterium | reverse complement strand
GTCGAACTGGGAGCTGATCGGCCCCGATATCCAGCGCGGCATCGCCAAGTACGATGTGCCGATGTACACCAACGTGCAATATCCCTTTCCCATCGACCGCCTGCCCGGCGTCCCCGAAGACGACAATCCCGTCGGCGCCTACCGCCACACCTTCACCATCCCCGAATCTTGGGACGGACGCCGCCTCTTCATCACCTTCGACGGCGTCGACTCGGCCTTCTACCTGTGGGTCAACGGCAAAATGGTGGGCTACAGCGAAGACAGCCGCCTGCCTGCCGAATTTGACCTCACCAACTACGTGCAGCCCGGCGAAAATACACTGGCCGTGCGCGTCTACCGCTGGAGCAACGGCAGCTACCTCGAAGACCAGGATTTCTGGCGGCTCAGCGGCATCTACCGCGACGTCTACCTGTGGAGCGCGCCGCCTGTCCATGTGCGCGATTTCTGGGCGCGCACCGAACTGGATGCCAATTATGAAGACGCCGATCTCGTCGTGCGCGCCAAGATTCGCAACTTCCAAAACCAGGTCGCTCAGGCGTCGCTGCAAATGGAACTGTTCGACGCCGCCGGTCAACCTGTCATCGACGCGGTGACTGAGTCCGTCAACCTTTTCGACGACATCGAGCACATGCTGGAACTGTCCGCGCCGGTGACAAACCCGGCCAAGTGGAGCGCCGAACACCCCAACCTCTACACGCTGCTCCTCACCCTGCGCGACGCCGCGGGGACGGTCCTCGAAGTGCAGAGTTGCAAGGTCGGCTTCCGCAAAGTGGAGATCAGCGACGGTCAACTCAAGGTCAACGGCGTGCGCATCCGTATCGGCGGCGTCAACCGTCACGAGCACGATCCCATCACTGGCCACACCGTCGGCGACGAATCCATGATCGAAGACATCCTGATCATGAAGCGGCACAACGTCAACGCAGTGCGTACCTCGCACTACCCAAATCACCCTCGCTGGTACGAACTGTGCGACGAGTACGGCCTCTACGTCATGGACGAGGCCAACATCGAATCCCACGGCGTGTGGGACAAGCTCACCAAAGACCCCGAATGGGAGACCGCCTTCCTCGAACGCGTCACCCGCATGGTGGAGCGCGACAAGAACCATGCCTGCGTCATCTCGTGGTCGTTGGGCAATGAATCGGGCTTCGGGCCGAACCACGAAGTCTGCGCCGAGTGGTGTCACCGCAACGATCCCACCCGTCCTGTCCACTACCATCCCGCCGAGGACGATCCCTGCATCGACATCCTCGGCCCGATGTACCCGTCTGTGCAGAAGATCATCGACATGGCGCAGGTCCCCGGCGAGACGCGGCCTGTGATCATGTGCGAATACGCGCACAGCATGGGCAACAGCACCGGCAACCTCCAGGAATACTGGCAGGTGGTGGAAGACTTCCCCCGTGTGCAGGGCGGCTTCATCTGGGATTGGGTGGATCAGGGCCTGCGGCGCGTCACAGACGATGGTCGCGTCTGGTACGCCTATGGCGGCGACTACGGCGACTCGCCCACCGACTACAACTTCTGCGCCAACGGCCTGATCAACGCCGACCGCACCCCGCACCCGGCCCTGCTCGAATACAAAAAGGTGCTCGAACCCGTCCGCGTTGAAGCTGTGGACCTGAACAACGGCGTTTTCTCACTCACCAATCGCCATTTCTTCTCGGACCTGAACCACCTCGCCGCCACCTGGGACGTGATGGTCGACGGCGAAGTCATCGCCTCGGGCGATCTGAGCCTCCCGCCCCTCAGCCCCGCCCAATCTACTCAGATTTCTATACCGGAGATCAGTTCCCTCCCCGTCGCGGGGAGGGCTAGGGAGGGTCCGATCTGTGGCTCACCCTCCACTTCGCCTTAAAAGACGAAACGATCTGGGCGCCCGCCGGCCACGAAGTCGCCTTCGCCCAGTTCGCCCTGCCCGTCGCCAAAGTGGACGCGCCGGTTGCGCCGTCCTCGACTTCGTCCCCGTTGACACTACAATCCAGCGCCGGCCAGTGGTCCGTCGTCGGCGAAGGCTTCACCCTCGCCTTCAGCGAAGACGCCGGCACCATCGCCTCGCTCACCGTCGACGGCAAAGAACTGATCCAGGCTGGTCCCAAACTCAACATGTGGCGCGGCGCAACCGACAACGATCTCAACACCTGGGGCGACCAGAAAGCCGCCATCCGCTGGCGCGAAGTCGGCCTCGACCAGCTCGAAGAGCACGTCGACGGCGTCGAAGCCGTACAAGTGGACGCCGACAAGATCCAATTCCGCGTGCGCACCTTCAGCACCGCGCAGATCGACGTCAACGCCATCGCCGCCCAGCGCTGGCAGGAGATGCAAGGCCAACTTGCCGGTCTCCTCGGCCACATGCTCGACGAACAGGCGCTGCAAACCGTCAGCCTGCGCCTCGGCCTCAACTACGTGGATCTGGCAGGCGGCAGCCAACACGAACGGGCGCGCTCGCTGGTCACCGTGCTGGCGGATCGCGAACGCATCCCCGATCTGCTCAAGCTGATCCACGAACTGAGCCAGGGACCGCTCAGCGAACTGCCCCACGACGTCAAGGAGCAGATCCGCCACAGCATGAACAAGACGCAGTCCGAACTGGCCGCATCCAGTGGACCCAAGAGCGCGGCCCGCTTCGACACCGAGTACGTCTACACTGTCCTCGGCAACGGGGACATCCTCATCGACACGCATATCATCCCCGGCGGGGATCAGCCGCCCTTCCTGCCGCGCGTCGGCCTCACCGTCACCGCGCCGGCGGGCTATGACACGCTGCATTGGTACGGCCGCGGTCCGCACGAAAGCTACGCCGACCGCAAGCAGAGCGCGCCCGTGGGCGTCTACGCCGGGAAGGTGGCGGAGCAGATCTTCCCGTACATCTACCCGCAGGAAAGCGGCAACAAGAGCGACGTCCGCTGGGCTGCCCTCACCGACGCCGCGGGCAACGGCTTCGCGGTCAGCCGCGTCGATGACAGCGGCGAAGAAGCCTACTTCGACGTCAGCGCCCGTCACTGCACCGACAAAGAACTCGACGCTGCCCGTCACACCTACGAAGTGCCACAGCACGACGAGGTCTTCTTCAACATCGACTATGCTCAGGGTGGTTTGGGCAACGGTAGTTGTGGTCCTGGTGTGCTGCCGCAGTATCAGCTAAAGCCCGAAGAAGTGCGCTTCCAGATCCGGCTACGTCCGCTCAAGGCGGGGAAGCGGTGGTGAAGCAGGTGAGATGACAACGTGAGGGGTGAAAGGTGATCGCTGGATTGGCAGGATCGTTTTCGATGATGGGATGATGAGATGATGGTGTGATCCAGCCTCATCATCCCATCATCTCATCATCTCATCATCTCCCTCAAGACAGATCCAATTGAGGATCACCTGTCCCTGTCACCTCCTCACCTTGTCACCCCCAAGCTGTGGTAGAATGGACATACGATTCGGTGATGGTGTTGATGGAGGCTGTGATGCAAGTTATCCGCACAATTCAGAAGGTTGAACACGGCAAGATCGTCGTGGATATGCCGGCGGAATTCGCAGGGGAAGACGTTGAGGTTATTGTGTTTTCGGTGCGCGATTCCGGCGATGTGATCATTCAACCTGATGCAGTAAGCGATGTGCTCCAGCGTTTTCTTCAGGTTGATACGTCATCCTTCACGTCAACGCAGCTTGAAGCCTATACGCGCCTTCTGAACATCTCCGCAAGGGGCGTCGTTCCGATGAACCGCGCATTTTGGGACTGACGGGTGGGTTGGTCGATTGGGCAGAAGATTTCAACAGTCCGCTGGGCATTTGATCAACCTGCCAGATTGCCTTCGCCGTTTCGCACTCCTCTGCAAGATCCGCAGAACCGTCTTTTCCTCAGCGTTGCCAGTATGTGGGAAATGCAAATCAAGGTGCAGATCGGCAAAATGGATCTGCCACTGCCTGTGGAGTTGTTTGTTCAGCTTCACTTGACCGGGAATGACATCCAACCACTCCCGATCAAGGAGCGCCATACATATCTGGTTCCTCGACAAATTACCGCTTCATCATCGCGATCCGTTTGATCGTCTGCTGATCGCGCAGGCGAATGCCGATAATCTTGTCCTCGTTTCTGCTGACAACATGTTCAAATCTTACTCGGTTCAGCGACTGTAGATGTCGATATATCGCCTACGCGGAAGCCCCGAAGTTCGTAAAGAATCCACCTACATCACCACACCGGCATGGAGATCTGCAAACCCGCCAGGTTTTCCGAAACCTGACGGGTTTCCGCTGTCTGGTAATACCCCCCGCCCGCACAACTGCGACAGAGCACCCTTTCGCCAATCCGAATCTCGCTCGTTGATGATCTCTTCGCCACACTCGTCACAATCCACGCGGACGCCGGGGCGGCTGACGATCACCTCGATGGGCGTGGTCAACGTCACCTCTGCACGGTGAGCAGTTCGTCGATGGGCATGATCTGATAGGCGTGAAGCTGGGCGAAGTAGTGGCGTCGTTCGTGGGGCGTAGGCGTAGGCCCGTTCGCGCACATCCAACCGCGGTGACACACGCACGGCGCTCCCACTTTTCACGTCGATGAAAGTGGCGGCGATGCGGCCAAGATCCTCCAGCCGCAAGGTGCGGTGACCCATGGCGCAGCCCGTAGACACGTCGACGCCGTCGGCGAAACAGCCGTCTGTCTCCACAAAAATCACCATGCGCTTGTCTGTGCGGGGGACTTCGAGGCCGAGAGGCGGCGCCGGCCAATCCGATGCGCACGCCGAGAACCTGCCGAGGGCAGAGGTGACTGTGTCGTGCTGTGGAGATCTCCAACAGCGCGCCGATGTCCTGTGACATCACAACGATCTCCTTTCCAAGTCGGTTGCCGGTTGGCAACGCGTCGGGAGGTCGTCCTGTTTCCAGTGACGGCCCTTGCGCAACATGCCGCCGTCGGCGATGTCGCGTCCCCGAACGTCGAGGCGGCTGCCGAACCGTGGCGACGGCCAGACGATGGCACACGCTGTAGGCTGGGCAGCTCGGAGTGGATTCAGTTCGGGTGAGAACCCGTGGCTGCATTATAGCAGAGGAGATCGCCGAGGTTTGCTCGATCTTGGGGCAGGTTGGTCCCTGGTCAGGTGGTGAGGCGCAGAACTTCGTGCTTTGGGGTGTTGATAGGGCTTGGTGTTGTGGACACGGATTGGCCAAAACACGGATATCTTTATGGCTTGATCCGTAGTTCATTTTGATCCGTGTCCACAGGTGACGCTACTGCAAAAGATCGCTCAAGCGCAAAAAGTCCGACTTCTCTCAGGAGGGGAGCAACCGCAAATCACACAGAAGTCGGACTTTTCGCAGTGGAGTCACAGGTTTTCGGGGACGTGTGATCGACATGTGTGCTCAGGCGTTTTGCGGGCGGTGCATAACTTGCGCGTAGCCATCGCGCAGTGCAGACAGGTTGGGCCACGTCCCCTGTGCCGTCGAAGACGCTGCCGCCGGCTACGATCACGTTGGCGCCGCGCTGGATCACGTCGCCGATGTTGTGGGCGCCAATGCCGCCGTCCACTTCCACGTCGCAGATGGGATTGTACTCGTCCAGCAGGGCGCGCATGCGCTGGATCTTGCTCGTGCTCGTCTCGATGAAGCGTTGACCGCCAAAGCCGGGGTTCACCGTCATCACCAGCACCATGTCCACGAAGGGGCTGATCTCGCGGATGCTCTCCACCGGCGTGGCCGGGTTGAGCGCCACACCGGCCTTGCAGCCCAGTTCAATGGTGCGTTGGACTGTCCTGTGCAGATGGGTACACGCTTCCACGTGGACGGTGAGGATGTCGGCCCCGGCTTCGGCGAAATCGGCCAGGTAAAGCGATCTGGATCGGCGAGCATCAGGTGGACGTCGAGTGGCAGATCCGTGAGTTTGCGCACTGTGGAGACGATTAGCGGGCCGAACGAAATGTTGGGGACGAAGTTGCCGTCCATGATGTCGAGGTGGATCATGTCGGCGCCACCCGCTTCGGCGGCGTTGATGGCGCTGGCCAGGTGACCGAAGTCGACGGTGAGAATGGATGGGGCGATCTTAATCGGGTGCGGTGTTTTGGACCTCATTGCCGCTTGCTTTCTGCTGTGACGGGGTGACGGGATAAGAAATTACGCATGATCTCAGCTACCGCCCAGGGGCGGCGGAAGATCAGCGCGTGGGGTTGCCCTTCGATCATGTGGCGTTCGGCGTGGGGGATGGCCGATGCCATGTCGGCGACGATTTTCTCTGGGAAGAATTCATCTTCGCTGCCGTGGATGATGCACACCGGCATTGTCCAACTGCGCAGATCGTCTAGCGTCAGGTCGATGGTCTGCGCCGGTGTCAGCTTGCGGAAGGCGGGCAGCAGCACGTCGTCGAAGTAGCCTTCGTGGTGGTGTGGATCGTGTAGCCGCGCCGTCGCTTCCAGCCAGCGTCCGTTTGCTTTGAAGTCTTCGGGTTTGAGCCGTCGTTCCACGCCGGTGACGCGGCTGTCGTTGCTGTAGGTGGTGCTCACCAACGTCAACGTGGACGGCGCCACCAGGCCGAGATGCACCAGTTGTTGGGCAATCATGCCGCCGCTGCTCACCCCAGCCAGGTGACCGTTCAACGCGTCCTCCGCGGCCATTAGTGCCGCGATCTGCCGCGCCATCTCCCGGTGATCGAAATCCGCCGGGTAGCCCTGCGAGCGTCCGTGACCAGGGCTATCGGGCATGAGGATACGGTAATCAGCGGCGAAATCGTCGACCATGGATCCCCACGCCGTCTTGCCGTTGCTCATGAAGTTGTGCAGCAGCGTCAACGACGGCGCGGATGGATCTTGCCGGCCGCGGATCTCGTAGTGGATGCGGCCTGTGTCTGTCTTGAACCAGGCCATGATCAGCCCGGCTTCTGTTCTTCGGGTTTGGCGTCTTCGCTGGTCGGCGCTGCCTGGGGCGGCGGCGTTGGGTCCGCGCCTAAGCGATCCGTACCGAAACGATCCGAACCAAGACGCCCTGTGTTATTGCCTTCCTTGACGGCGCCCATCACCTGGATCACCTCACTGATGTCGGCAAGCGTGATCAAGCCCAGGAATCGGCCTGCTTCCTTTACCACCACCACCTGGCTGCGTTCCTCCATCATGCGCTCCCAGATGTCGGCCAGGCTGGTGTCGGGGGGGACGATGGGAATCTCACGCGCCGGGATCATGATGTCGCTGATGCGCTGGTCGTCTGTCCCTGTGCGCAGGGCCATCACCACACGAGATCGGGTGATCACGCCCACGAAATTGTTCGAGAGATCGAAGATCGGGAAGTCGGCCTGATAGGTTGTCATGATCAGGTCGACGGCTTTGTCGAGGCGTTCGCTGGTGTAGAGTTGGCGCGCATTCTGGTTGAGCGCCTGCCGTGCGTAGAGATCCTTAAGCGCGTGGCGGCTTTCCACCGCTTCCAACTCGCCGCGCCCGCCTACGTAGACGAAGAAGGCGATGAGCAGCAAGAAGATGTTGAACTGCGCGATCCCCAGCAGCGCGAAGATGACGGCCATCGCCCTCCCTACGAGTACAGCCACCCGCGTGGCGCGCACGTACGGCATGGTCAGCGCCAGCAGCGCCCGCAACACGCGTCCGCCGTCCATGGGGAAAGCGGGCAGCAGGTTGAAGACGCCCAAGAGGACGTTGGTCATAGTGAGGTAGAGGATCAGATTGCCGAAGCCGGGCTCCTGCATACGCATGAGCACCCAGCCAAAAGCGTCGGTGACGTTGCGCAGTTCACCGGAGCGCATCGCCATGCCAGTGAACAGGATCGCTACGGGGAGCAGCAGCAGCGCCAACACGAAATTCACCGCCGGGCCTGCAATCGCAATCAGAAACTCGTGCCACGGGCGCCGCGGCATCCGTTCCAGTTGGGCCACACCGCCGATGGGCAGCAATGTGATGTACGGGACATTGACGTGGAAATACTTGGCCGTGAGGGCGTGGCCCAATTCGTGCAGACTGACGCACAGAAAGAGCAGTAGAATCACCGCGATCCCGTAGATCGCGCCCACGAGCGGGTCACTGGCCGTGCCGCTGTAGATGAAGGCGCCGTAGACCAAGATGAGTATGAAGCTCCAGTGGACCTGTATGTCGATGCCCCAGAGCCGTGCAATGCGGAGAGAACCACCCATGCGCAGTGTTTCCTTTCTTAAGAATCAGCGACCGCCCGACAACAGGAAATCCGGTTCGCCTGCGTTGCACTCGGCGCAAGGGCACGACGCGCGCAAAGCGGCAAACCCGTAGATGCCGTTGCCGTGTCCGTCGGCCCAAGTGAAGCGGATGGCGTAGTTGCCCACCAGTTCCGCTTCTTGGACAACCGCGCTGGGCGCCGGCCCGCTCATCAACCGCAGAGGATCGTTGGCCGCTTCATCCCGTTCTTCCAGGCACGACGCGCAAGGACAAACCTTGCGCAGCCAGGGCAGCCGGTAGCTGCTCACATGGCCGTCGGCCCATTCGATGGTCAACTGCGCTGCTTGCCGATCAACTGTCAGATCGAGCGGATGATTCTGTTTGGCTGTGTCGCTGATCATGTTGTGTACGCTTTCAATATCGTATTCATGCTACTCAGACAGCGTACCACCGGCGGTGGGGGGTCTTCCGTTGGTTTGATTCCCCATGAACACGTTCAACATCTCGATGGGCAAGGGGAAGATGATTGTGCTGTTGTGTTCGGCGCTGATTTCGGTGAGGGTTTGCAGGTAGCGCAGTTGTAGCGCGCCCTGCTCTGTCGCCATCATCCGGGCGGCAGAGGCCAGTTGCTCCGACGCCTGCATTTCTCCTTCGGCGTGGATGATCTTGGCGCGTTTTTCGCGTTCGGCCTCGGCCTGGCGGGCCATGGCGCGCTGCATCGTCTGTGGTAGTTCCACGTCTTTGATCTCGACGACGCTGACTTTGATGCCCCACGGCTCGGTCTGCTCGTCGATGATCTGCTGAAGCTGCTGGTTGATCTGATCCCGCTCTGAGAGCAACTCGTCCAGTTCGCTCTGCCCCAGGACGGAGCGCAGCGTGGTCTGCGCGATCTGCTGTGTGGCCACCAGGTAGTTAGAGATGTTCACCACGGCGTCGATGGGGTTGAAGACGCGGAAATAGCAGACAGCGTTGACCTTCACCGTGACGTTGTCTTTGGTGATGGCCTCCTGCGACGGCACATCCAGCGTCACCACACGCAGATCGACCAGGATCATCTGATCCACGATCGGGATGATCCAGAACAGGCCCGGTCCTTTTGCGCCGGAGATACGGCCCAGGCGGAAGATCACACCGCGCTCATATTCCTTGACGATGCGCAGCGACGCCCGCAGGAACCAGAGCAATACGAAAATGGCGACGATCAACACGGGGAACGTGGTAAACAGGTCTTCCATGAGGTCCTCCCGATCTGTGAAAATGGAGACAGCGAGCTTCATTATAGCCCGAAGCGCGGGGCGCGGCAATTGAGCTTGAACCGCCCGATCCTGGTTCTATTGAGGACTTGCGCAATTCCTCCTATTTTGACGCATCGCAACGCCGCCGTTATGATATGCCACGAAGCCCCCACTACAGACAATCGTAGACGCAACGCACCACCGAAAGCAGTATCTCATGACACGTCGCTCCACCTCTTCTGCGAAGAACCGCTATGCAGCCATCGCCCTGGTGACCGCGCTCTCCGTGCTGATCCTCTCGATGCTCTTGACCGGCGTACTCCTCTTGACCGGCGGCTCGCTGCCACCCGTCGTCGACTTGCCGATGATCGACAATGCCGGATCGATACCGCAGATCATTGCCGCCGCCACACCAGCCACGCCGACTTCGACCCCCACCGGCGCGCCGACGCCGACGATCACACCCACGCCAACCGAGACCTCGACCCCCACCATCACGCCGACGCCTGCCGTGCGCACCGTTGTCAATACATCGCTGCTCAATGTGCGCCGGACCAGACACCGTGTACCCGATCCTCACCGAAGCAGTGCTGGGCGATGCTTTCACCGTCCTTGGGCGCAACGAAGACGGCACCTGGCTGCGCGTGTGCTGCGTCAATCAACGCAAGAAAGCTGGGTTGCCACAGAATTCATGGCATTGGATGCCCCTATCGACACCCTGCCGATTTTGGAGACGCCTGAGCCGCCGGCCACGCGCCCTCGCCGAGGAAAATCGTTCGGTTGCGCCGTCCTCGCCGGTGGTGGGGCTACCCGGATCAGGTGGATTCGGCGGCCCCGGTGACGTCAACCCGCTCACCGGACAGTCCCTGCGGAACGCAGAACGCAACGCCCCGTGATCGTCTGCGTCAACAACGACATTGCCGCCCGTCCGCAACTTGGTTTCAGTCGCGCCGATATCGTCTACGAGTATTTGATGGAGGGATTCGGCATCACCCGCTTCAGCGCCATCTTTTACGGGCAGGAAGCGAGACGATTGGGCCGGTGCGCAGCGCACGGCTGATCAACTTCTATCTTGGTGCGCTGTACGACGCTGGCCTGGCTTGCTCGGGGGCCAGTGATCAGGTGCGTTTCGCCTTGAAGAACGACGCACCCTTCCCGTACCTGATATCGACCTCGACGATCCATCGAACAGCCGGTACTCGGTCAGTGTGGGCAGCGACTACCGCCGCGGCTGCGCACATCTACGGCGGGGTTGCGCAAGTGGCTGGCCGACTGGGGCGTGGAGCGAGCGCCGTCGCTGCGCAGGTTCACCTTTGGCGGCGTCCCCGATGGCGGCAACGGCTACACTGGTCAACATACCTATCCCACCTTTACCGGTAGCCAGGTCAGCTATCGCTATGACCCAGGCAGTGGACGCTACCTGCGCTTCCTGGGCGGCGAACCCACCTCGACGGCAACAGCCGTCAACAACTGGCGGTGGACAACGTCATCATCCAGGTCGTCCCCCACGAGGTCACCGACATTGTGGAGGATTCGCTGGGCAGCCGCAGCATTCGCCTCAACCTCTTCAGCGGCAAAGCCATCGTCGTGCGCAACAGGCTGGCTTTCGAAAGGCATCTGGCGCAGCCAAACCCGCGGCGATCTCCCCGCTTCTTCGATCTCAGCGGCAACGAAATCCCACTGCAAGCCGGGAAGACGTGGATCAGCGTGGTGCCAGAAACATATGTGGTGCCGTATCAGTAGTGCGTGGTGCGTAGTGCGTGTACCAGTAGAGCTACTGAATGTAGATTGGCATCTTTTCGTCCAGAAGTCATGTCTCTTCCTGAATAACGATTCTTGACCAGCTCCGTGCCTTGAATAGACTTGTCCCCAGTCCCAACATCTTTTCCAAATTTTAAGCTTTTGGGATTTGACAAGTGCGCGCCGTTGAACTATAATCTTCATTTACGTAGAGGCTCGATATTCACCGTCAGGCAGATAGATTTGACTCGACACACATGGCGGTCTGACGTTCAACAAGTGGATAAGGACTGATCCTTTCACAGAAAATTCGCCCAACTTCGGCTGTGCTGGTAGTTGGGCTTTTGCTGTTGAAGGGTTTTGTCATGTGTTGAGATTGGCCTTTTCGTTGATAGATTTCGTGTAATCGATGGTTTTTGGGATGACAAACGGGTAGTTAGCTTCCAGATTTTAAGGATTTCGTCCTGTACTCTTGGTTAGCTAACGACCTTTTATTGTCCGAAAGCTACGTCCAAAATCTACGTCCAAAAACTACATAGCGAACCTGTTTCATGTTGTTTACGGTAAAGGCACTCTATGCGAATACTTCCCAGGCAAGGTAGCCATCCAGGGATAGTAATTTGCAGGGTGCCATATTGCATTTTTTCTGTGAATCTTTTTCAAGGAGTTGATGCTACATGACTCAAACCGTCCCCAACGCGAGGAATGTGAAGGGTAGGACCACGCGCAAGTCCTATGCCCGGACACCCAACGTGGTCGAGTTGCCGCGGCTCATTGAGATCCAACTCCATAGCTTTCAGTGGTTCCAAACTGAAGGGCTACGTGAGTTGTTCGATGAGATTTCGCCAATCGTCAGCTTCAACAAAAATCTTGAGCTGCATCTGGGGGATTTTCGTTTCGATGAGCCGAAATACCCCGAAGAGGAATGCCGTGTTCGCGACATCACCTATTCAGCGCCGCTTTGGGTAAACATCCGGTTGGTGAATAACGACACCGGCGAAATCAGCGAGCAGGAAGTCTTCATGGGCGACTTCCGCTGATGACCGATTCCGGTACCTTCATTATTAATGGTAGCGAGCGTGTAGTCGTCAGCCAGTTGATCCGTTCACCCGGCGCCTACTTCACGGTGGAAGAAGATCGCAGCACGGGTCGCGATCTGGCCGGCGCCAAGTTGATCCCTAGCCGCGGCGCCTGGCTCGAATTCGAGACCAGCAAGCGCGACATCATCAGCGTAAAGGTTGACCGCAAGCGCAAGTTGCCGGCCACGATTCTGCTGCGCGCCATCGGATTCGGCACCGACGAGAGATCCGTCAGCTTTTCGCCGACGTGGATGACGATGTCGATCATCCCTTCATCGAGTCGACGTTGGGCGCGACACCACCAGTAACCCCACCGAAGACACCCGCAAGGGCGTCGACGATGCGCTGTTGGAATTCTACGAAGCTGCGCCCGGGCGATCCGCCCACGCTGGACAACGCCAAGAGCTTTGTTCAAAACCTTTTTCTTCACCCGCGCCGCTACGATTTGGGCCGCGTGGGCCGCTACAAGCTGAACCGCCGTCTGCGTCTGGACACGCCCATGAGCCAGCGCATCCTCTCTAAAGAGGACATGGTGGCCGTGCTGCGCCGCATCATCGACATCAACAATGGCCGCGAGCGCGCCGACGACATCGATCACCTGGGCAACCGCCGTGTCAAGACGGTGGGCGAACTGATCCAGAATCAGTTGCGCATCGGCCTGCTGCGCATGGAACGTGTGGTGCGCGAGCGCATGTCGATCCGCGACCCCGAGCAGGTGACGCCGCTCAGCCTGATCAACATCCGGCCTGTGGTCGCCGCCACCCGTGAATTCTTCGGCGGTAGCCAGCTCAGCCAGTTCATGGATCAGACCAACCCCCTGGCCGAGTTGACCCACAAGCGCCGTCTCAGCGCCCTCGGTCCTGGCGGTCTGCGCCGTGAACGCGCCGGCTTTGACGTGCGCGATGTTCACTACAGCCACTACGGCCGCATCTGCCCAATCGAAACACCCGAAGGCCCGAACATCGGCCTCATCGGTTCGCTGGCCACCTACGGCCGTATCAACGATTTCGGCTTCATCGAAACGCCGTACCGCGAGGTACGCAAGACCGTCGATAATCGACCTGAAGCGCTCATCGGCCACGATCTGGGTCAAGACATCACCGATTCGAAATCCGGCGACGTGCTTTTCGAAAAGGGAACGCAGATCGACGAGGAGACGGCGCAGAAGATCGCCCAGATCGAGGATCTGGACGAAGTGCGCGTGCGTCCGTTCGTGAGTGCGGTCTTCTCTTACCTGAACGCCGACTCCGAGGAAAACGCCTCCATCGCGCAGGCATCCTCCTCTCTGGACGGGATTGGCCACTTCCAGAACCAGCGCCCGTCGGCCCGTCGCGCCGAAGAGTTCCGCTTCGAAGATCCGGAACGCATCGACTACATGGACGTGTCGCCCAAGCAGATCGTCAGCGTCTCGGCGGCGTTGATTCCCTTCCTTGAGCACGACGACGCCAACCGCGCCTTGATGGGTTCCAACATGCAGCGCCAGGCTGTGCCGCTCGTGCGCCCCGATGCGCCGGTGGTTGGTACAGGCATGGAATATCCCGCCGCCGTCGACTCTGGCCAGGTGATTGTCAGCAAGAAGGCCGGCGAAGTTGTCAGCGTCACCGGATCCGAGGTTGTCGTCCAGGAAGAAGACGGCGCCCGTCGTTCCTATGCGCTGCGCAAGTACAACCGCAGCAACCAGAGCACCTGCATCGACCAGCGCCCCGCCGTCAACAAGGGCGATTGGGTGGAGAAGGGCACCGTCCTCGCCGACAGCTCCAGCACCGAAAACGGTGAACTGGCGCTGGGTCAGAACGTGGTGGTGGCCTACATGAGCTGGGAAGGCGGCAACTACGAAGACGCCATCCTCATCAGCGAGCGGCTGGTCCAGGACGACAAGTTTACGTCGATCCACATCGAGAAGCACGAGGTCGAGGCCCGCGAGACCAAACTCGGCCCCGAAGAGATCACACGCGACATCCCCAACGTGGGCGAAGACGCACTCAAGGATCTCGACGAAGACGGCATCATCCGCATCGGCGCCGAGGTGACCCCCGGCGACATCCTGGTGGGCAAGATCACACCCAAGGGCGAGACGGAACTGACGCCGGAAGAAAAACTGCTACGCGCCATCTTCGGCGAAAAGGCCCGCGAGGTGAAGGATTCGTCCTTGCGCCTGCCCCACGGTGAACGTGGCAAGGTGGTCGATGTCAAAGTCTTTACCCGCGACGAGCACCAGGACCTGCCCGCCGGCGTGGAAATGATGGTGCGTGTCAGCGTGGCCCAGCGCCGTCGCCTCACCGAAGGTGACAAGATGGCCGGTCGCCACGGCAACAAAGGTGTTATCTCCAAGGTCGTCCCCATCGAGGACATGCCCTTCCTCGACGACGGCACGCCGGTTGACATCATCCTCAACCCGTTGGGTGTACCGGGCCGCATGAACATCGGCCAGATTCTCGAAGCGCATCTGGGCTGGGCCGCGTCCCGCCTGGGCTTCCTGGCCGAAACACCGGTCTTCGATGGCGCCAAAGAACTGGAGATCGAATCCGAACTTTCCCGTTCCTGGCTGATCGACGTGGCATGGGCGGCGATTTCACGCCGTGCTTGGGAATACGTCAAACAACAGGGCATGTCCACCGAGGAAATGGTGGACGACGCCGATGCACGTGGCCTCTACCTGTTCAACTGGCTGCCTGAGTTGGGCTACGATCCCGAGCAGCTTTACTACGATGAAACCTATGCCCGCCAGTCTGTATTGCGTGAGTGGCTGCGCGAACTGGGCTACAACCCCGAAGACGTGATCCCGACGCAGCATGGACGGGCGCGTACCACCAGCGATTCTGATCTCGCTGCCCGTGATGCGGCGCTGCGTGAATGGATGCGCTACCACGGCGGCGATCCGGCCGACCTGTGGGGCGATGAACTGGTCGAAGCCGCGCAGGCGTTCAGCCGCCAAGTCGGTTGGCCGATGCCCACCACAGGCAAGCAGCGCCTGTACAACGGCAAAACCGGTGAACCGTACGATTCGGCCGTCACCATCGGCGTTGTGCAGATGCTCAAACTGCACCACCTAGTCGAAGACAAGGTCCACGCCCGCAGCACCGGCCCGTACAGCCTCGTCACCCAGCAGCCCTTGGGCGGCAAGGCGCAGTTCGGCGGTCAGCGTTTCGGCGAGATGGAAGTGTGGGCGCTGGAAGCCTATGGCGCCGCCTACACCTTGCAGGAAATGCTCACCATCAAGTCCGACGATGTCACCGGCCGTGTGAAGACGTACGAAGCCATCGTCAAGGGCGAAGAGATCCAAAGCCCTGGCGTGCCGGAGAGCTTCCGTGTCTTGGTGAAAGAGTTGCAGAGCCTGGCCCTTGCCGTTGAGGTGATCAACGACAAGAACGAAGTCATCCAGTTTGGCAAAGAAGACGCCGAAGAGCGCCTGCCCAAACTGGGCTTCAGCCTCAACGTGCCTGGTCCGATGAGCCGCAACAGCGAATAAGGTTGCAAGTGACGGGTTGCAAGTTGCAGGTGACGGACAGGCCGTCACCTGCCACTTGCCACTTGCCACGTGCCACTTGCTATAGGAGATAAATACATGGAAGTTCGCGAATTCGATGCCATTCGTATCTCGCTGGCCTCGCCGGAACAGATCCGCGAGTGGAGCTATGGCGAGGTCACCAAGCCGGAAACGATCAACTATAGGACCCTGCGCCCTGAGCGCGATGGTCTTTTCTGTGAGCGCATCTTTGGCCCCACCAAAGATTGGGAATGCGCCTGTGGCAAGTACAAGCGTGTGCGCTACAAGGGCATTGTCTGTGACAAGTGCGGTGTGGAAGTTGCGCCGAGCCGTGTCCGCCGTGAGCGCATGGGCCACATCGAACTGGCGTCGCCCGTTAGCCACATTTGGTATGTCAAGGGCGTCCCCAGCCGGTTAGGGCTGCTGCTCAACATCAGCCCGCGCCACCTGGAACGCGTCCTTTATTTTGCGCAGTTCATCATCACCGAGGTGAACGAAGACGCCCGCGCCCGCGCCATTCAGCGCCAGGAACGCGAGTTGCAGATGCGCCTGTCGCGTATGGAAGGCGACGTGCAGACCCAACTCGACACCATCGAGGGGACAGCGCAGGAGCAACTCGGCGAACTCGACGCCGATGAGGAAAAGCAGGTCCAAGAACTCGACGACCGCATCAACCAGATGTCATCGACGGCCATCAGCCAGGCGCAAAGCCTGCAACTGTGGATCCAGCGCAACCTGGGCAAGAAGGCCGACGAAGACAAGAAACTGGATTTTGTGGATGATGTCATCATCTCCAAGGGCGAAACCGTCAACGCCGATCACGAGAGCATCATCAACGAGTACGTGCAGGAGCGGCTCAACAGCCTCCAGTCCGAGTCCGACGAGGAGAAGGCCGACATTCGCCTCTTCCTCGAAGCCAAGCGCGATCACATTCGCCAGGAACTTGACGCCGTCCTTTCCCGAGTGCGCGAAGACCTGTCGGATCGCCAGAACCGTCTGCGCGACGCCATGGAGAGCGACCTGGACGAGCTGAAGAACCTGGCCGAGCAGCAGCTTCTCTCCGAAGCCCGCTACCGTGAGCTTTCGGATCGATGGGGCAGCGTCTTCAAGGCGGGTATGGGCGCCGAAGCTGTGCGCGACATCGTCGCCAAGATCGACCTGGACAAGTTGGTGAAGGAACTGCGCCGTGAGATCCGCACTACCCGCAGCAAGCAGCGCCGCAAGAAGGCGGCCAAGCGGCTGCGCGTGGTGGAGAACTTCCGCAAGAGCGGCAACCGCCCCGAGTGGATGATCATGACCGCTCTGCCCGTGATCCCGCCCGATCTGCGCCCGATGGTGCAGTTGGACGGTGGGCGCTTCGCCACCAGCGATCTGAACGATCTCTACCGCCGCGTGATCAACCGCAACAACCGTCTCAAGCGCCTGCTCGAACTGGGCGCCCCCGACGTCATCGTGCGCAACGAAAAGCGCATGTTGCAGGAAGCCGTCGACAGCCTGGTGGACAACGGTCGCCGCGGCCGTGCCGTGAGCCGCAGCGGCAAGCGCAAACTCAAGAGCTTGAGCGATCTGCTCAAGGGCAAGCAAGGACGCTTCCGCCGCAACCTGTTGGGCAAGCGCGTCGACTACTCTGGTCGCTCCGTCATCGTGATCGGCCCGGATCTGAAGTTACACCAGTGCGGCCTGCCCAAGAAGATGGCCTTGGAACTCTTCAAGCCCTTCGTCATGCGCCGCCTGGTGGAATACAACTACGCCCACAACATCAAGAGCGCCAAGCGCATGGTGGATCGTTCGTCCCCCGAGGTTTGGGACGTGCTAGAAGAGATCTGCCACGAGCGCCCGGTGTTGCTTAACCGTGCGCCCACGTTGCATCGCCTGGGCATTCAGGCGTTCGAAGTTGTCTTGATCGAAGGTAGCGCCATCAACCTGCATCCGCTGGTCTGTGCCGCCTTCAACGCCGACTTCGACGGCGACCAGATGGCTGTCCATGTGCCGCTGAGTCAGCAGGCTGTGGACGAAGCCCGCCAGTTGATGCTGGCCAGCCAAAACCTGCTCAAGCCGAGCAGCGGCGAACCAATCGTCGGCCCGTCTAAAGACATGGTGATGGGTGTCTACTACCTCACCGTCGAAGAAGACGAAGACAAGCCCGACGATAAGCTGCCGCTCTTCAGTAGCATGGAAGAGGCCGAATACCTGCACAGCATCGGTGCGATTCGCCTGCGCCAGCCGATTCGTGTCTATCTCAATAGCAAATTCGACGACATTTCGATTGCCGACATGGAACTGAGCGAGCGCGTGCATTCTGTGCTCGAAGAAGCTGGCATCCACAACATCGGTCAGGTGATGGACGCTTACAGTCAGGGCGAGAACCGCATGATCGACAGCATCGCCGGTTTCGGCGCTGCCGCCATGACTGAAGTGCGCGGCGCCCTGCGCAAATTGAACTTGCTGGGCGCGTCGTGGCCAACGAATCGTGTGGTGCGCACCACGGTGGGTCGCATCATCTTCAACCGTTCGCTACCCCAGGAACTGTGGTTCGTCAACGAACTGCTGGACAAAAAGGGCGTGAACCAGGTGGTGGAGCGCAGCTACAAGCACCTGGGCCGTGATGTCACCGCTGAAGTGGCCGACAACATCAAAGACATGGGCTTCCGCTATGCCACCCAGTCGGGTATCACCATTGCGGTGAGCGACATTCAGGTACCCGATGCCAAACAGGCTATCCTGGATCGCACCACCGATGAGGTGAGCCAGGTTGAGCGTCAATACCGCCGTGGTCTGATCACCGAAGAGGAACTCTACGAGAAGACCGTGGAACTGTGGACTCGCGCCACCGACGAAGTCACCGATGCCGTGCGCGAACTACTCAGCCCTGTCGAAGGCTTGGGCGCCATGGCCCGCTCCGGCTCCACCAAGGGCGGTGTGAACACCGTGCGCCAGTTGGCTGGTATGCGTGGTCTCATGGCCGACCCGAATGGACGCATCATCCCGTTGCCCATTCGCTCGAACTTCCGCGAAGGGCTGACGGCGCTGGAATACTTCCTGAGCACGCACGGCGCGCGCAAAGGTCTGGCCGACACCGCGCTGCGTACAGCCGACGCCGGTTACCTGACCCGCCGCCTGGTCGACGTGGCCCAGGACGTCATCATCACCGAGGACGACTGCGGCACCAACGTCGGCATCTGGATCAACGCCGACGAATCCAAGCAGATGGGCCAGGCGCTGACCGAGCGTGTCGCTACCCGTGTGCTGGCCGCCGACATCACCGATCCGGAGACAGGCGAAGTGCTGCTGCACAAGGACGACGTCCTCGACGAAGCGGCGTTGGCGACGTTGAACCGCCACGAAGTCGCGCAAGCGTACGTCTTCAACCCGCTCACCTGTGAGGCGCGCTTCGGCCTCTGCCGCAAGTGCTACGGCGAAGACCTGGCCCGCGGCGGCGAAGTTCGCCAGGGCGAAGCGGTGGGCATCATCGCCGCCCAGTCCATCGGCGAGCCGGGTACACAGCTTACGCTGCGCACCTTCCACACCGGTGGTGTGGCTGGTAGCGACGACATCACCCAGGGTCTGCCCCGTGTCGAAGAACTCTTCGAGGTGCGCAACCCCAAGGGCGAGGCAGTGATCAGCGAGATCGACGGCACCGTGGATATCTGGTGGGAAGGCGATCAGCGCCTGCTCAAGGTGAGCCGCACCGAACTCAAGCGCCGCGAAGTGTCGCTCCCGCTGGGGTATCACGTCCTCGTGGAAAATGACGACCGTGTCCAAGAAGACACTGTTGTCGCCCGCAACCCCGAAGACGACGACGCCGTGATCCTGGCCGGCATGGACGGCACCGTCTTCGTGGAAGAGGACGGCAGCCAGATCATCATCCGCCGCGAAGACGTGGATTCGTGGGAGACAGACATTCCGGCCAATGCTCGCCTGCGTGTCGAGAAGGGCGACGAGGTCAAGGCCGGCGAGCAGTTGACCGAAGGCTCCAAGAACCCGAAAGAGATCCTGCGCATCCAGGGCCGTGAAGCCTGTCAGCTCTACCTGCTTGAGCAGGTGCAGCAGGTCTACCGCAGCCAGGGTGTGGCGATCCACGACAAGCACATCGAAGTGATCCTGCGCCAGTTGCTGCGCCGTGTCATGATCCGAGCTACCGGCGACACTGAATTCCTGCCCGGCGAACTGGTCGACCGCTTCGAGTTCGAGGACATCAACGACGCTGTCATCGCCAAGGGCGGACGCCCGGCCAAGGCCGAAGCCGTGGTCTTGGGCCTCACCAAGGCGGCGCTCAACACCGAAAGCTTCCTGGCCGCAGCCAGCTTCCAGGAGACGACACGTGTCCTCACCGAGGCGGCCATCAAGGGCCAGCGCGACGAGTTGCGTGGTCTCAAAGAAAACGTCATCATCGGTAAGCTGATCCCCGTTGGCACTGGCTTCCGGGCGCGCCGCAAGTGGGCGCAGGAGAAGCAAGACGCCATCGACCTCGCTGCCAAGCAGGTGGAAGAGGACGATCTGGACGAGCTGGAGATGATCGATCTGGACGACACCGATCTGGACATGAGCGACCTGGCCAGCCTGGCCGAGATGGGCTTCAGCCCGCTGGGTATGATGTCCTCGCGCTTCAGCGGCGAAGAAGATGATGACGAAGACATCGACATCGACTTCGAGAAGTTCAACGCCGACGACAACGAAGAGCTGGACGTGGATCTGAGCTAAGACAAGAGCAGGGGGATCCACGAAAGCACACAAAGGTAGCTGAAGCAGAACAGAGAAGAGAAGAACAAGAGAGGACACGGATTTCAGGTTTCAGGATTATCAGGGCTTTTCAGAAAAGCAAATTCAGCAGTTCACGACTTTGACGCGGGGTAGGTATCCTCAAATGCTGGGTAGAGCGGAACAAGCTGGATCTGAGAATGCTCTCTCCGCAAGCTCAAAGAAAATCGTGAAGTATTGAGCTTCTTCTTTTCTCTAATCCTGCAAGTCCTGAAACCCGTGTCCCTCTGTCTTTTCTCGTCTGCCTTTTCGTCTTCGCGTGTCCTCGTGGATCGAATTTTGAAAATCGAAAGAGGGGCGACGCCGAGTCTAGGTGGCCGTCCCTCTTTTGCGGCAAAGTGCAAGGATCTGTGTTGCATTTCAGGCCACGTCAATTTGACGTTCAAATTCCGGCTGTGCTACAATTTCAGATCGTGGGCCTGAGCGGACCCAGGTGTATCATCGCCGATTTTGGTTCGCCGGCATCGCCTTCTGCGAGGCGATAGTCAGGTCCGGCAATCGTAGGAATTGTACACAGCACCAAGTCTTGTCCTATTGAAGCTGTGTCATAGCGATGCTGTACACCAAACAGGCGAAGATCAGCAAGCACGAACAAATGGAGGAATGCCTTGCCAACGATTAACCAGTTGGTCCGCAAGGGCCGCAAGATGAAGCCGAAGAAAGAAACTGCTCCTGCGCTTCAGTATACGCTGAATACACTGGCCGGGCGCACGAAGCGCGTGAAGGGCGGCAACCCGCAGAAGCGTGGTGTCTGCACCCAGGTGCGTACCACCACACCCAAGAAGCCGAACTCCGCGTTGCGCAAAGTGGCCCGTGTTCGCCTGACCAACGGGATCGAGGTTACCGCCTACATTCCCGGCGAAGGCCATAATCTTCAGGAACACAGTGTTGTATTGGTCCGCGGCGGTCGTGTCAAGGACCTGCCTGGTGTGCGTTACCACATCGTGCGCGGCGCGCTGGACAGCACCGGCGTCAATGATCGCAAGCGCGGGCGCAGCAAGTACGGCACCAAGAAGCCCAAGTAATCGGATTAGGGAGATCTAAGACATGCCGCGAAGAAATCGGCCCGAACGTCGGGATGTGATTCCCGATCCGCGCTACAACAGCAAAGTTGTGGCCAAGTTTATTAACAATGTGATGGAACGGGGCAAGAAGAGCGTCGCCATGAGCATCGTCTACGATGCGATGGACCTAATGGCGCAGCGCACCAACCGCCCTGCTATGGAAGTCTTCGAAGAAGCGCTGAAGAACGCCACACCGTTGGTCGAAGTCAAGCCTCGCCGTGTGGGTGGCGCGACCTACCAGGTGCCCATGGAGATCCGCATGGATCGCCGCCAGGCGTTGGCGATGCGCTGGTTGATCATGAACGCTCGCAACCGCAGCGGCCGCAACATGGCCCAGCGTCTGGCTGCCGAACTGATGGACACCGCCCGCGGTGAAGGCGCAACCGTGCGTCGCCGTGAGGAAGTCCATCGTATGGCCGAAGCCAATCAGGCTTTTGCGCACTTCCGTTAAGAATTGCTGCCGGTGAAGAGCGGTTTATCCGCATTCTCGGCTTAGCCATTGTGCCGAGGTTGTCCTGGCGCAGTGGTTACGTGAAGATAATCGATTTGTTTTCTGCGGCACAATCTTACCACAGTGCTTGTGGTGTGATCCGATAACCGTCTTGTGCTTGTGACAGTTGTCGATGCCTGAGTTTTTGGCAGCCATAAGCTCTGTGGGAAAGAGGTGCCGCGTTGTTTGTGTCCGGTGGCTCTCTGTTTTGAACCGCCGGATGTTTGTGTCCGGGTATTCCATGCAGCGCAGCTATCTAGCTTGTGCAGGATTTCATTTGGGCCCGGCACAGTTATGCAGACGACGCAACCGTGTTGACACCGCCGCAGGCATCTGTTTTGTAGCAAAATGGCAGGGAACTCATGACTATCGAACTACCGATTGAACAATTGCGCAATATCGGCATCATCGCCCATATTGACGCCGGCAAGACGACAACAACTGAACGTATTCTGTTCTATTCGGGGCGTATTCACCGCATGGGTGAAGTACACGAAGGAACGGCGGTGACGGACTGGATGGCCCAGGAGCGTGAGCGCGGTATTACGATCACGGCTGCCGCCATCACCACCACTTGGAAAGACACCAAGACCGGTGAAGAAGTCCAGATCAACATCATCGATACACCCGGGCATATCGATTTCACTGCCGAAGTGCAGCGTAGCCTGCGTGTGCTGGATGGCGGTGTGGTCGTCTTCGACGCCGTCGCCGGTGTGGAGCCGCAGTCTGAAACCGTGTGGCGCCAGGCCGACAACTACAACGTGCCGCGTATCTGCTTCATCAACAAAATGGATCGCATGGGCGCCAATTTCCAGCGCACCATCGACATGATCGTGGATCGCCTGGGCGCCAATCCGCTGCCGATTCAGTTGCCCATCGGCGCCGAAGACAACTACCGCGGCGTGATCGACCTCTTCGACATGAACGCCGTCATCTTCACCGATGAGTTGGGCGCCAAGCCCACCATCGAAGAGATCCCGGCTGATCTGCGCGAAGCGGCCGAGGCAGCTCGTGCCAACATGATCGAGCGCATCGCCGAGACAGACGACGAGCTGACCCTGCTTTTCCTTGAAGGCGAAGAGATCGGCAATGAGGATCTCATGCGGGCGCTGCGCAATGCAACCGTCAACAACGAACTGGTGCCTGTCCTTTGTGGCACTGCGTTGCGCAACAAGGGTGTGCAGCCGCTCCTGAACGCTGTGGTGCGCTATTTGCCCAGCCCGAAAGACGTCCCCGCCGTCACCGGTACGAACCCGCGCAACGGTGAAGAAGTCACCCGTGAACCCGATCCCAAGGAACCGTTTGCAGCGTTGGTCTTCAAGATCGTCACCGATCCCTACGTGGGGCGGCTAGCCTATGTGCGTGTCTACTCGGGTACGCTCGAAGCCGGTACCAACGTCTACAACCCACTAAGGGGCAGCGCAGCGCATCGGGCGTCTGCTGCAAATGCACGCCGACAAGCGTGAAGAGATCAAATACTGCGACGCCGGCGATATCACTGCCGTGGTTGGTCTCAAGAACAGTTTCACTGGCGACACGCTGTGCGATTCCGACAAAGAGATCCTGCTTGAATCCATCGAGTTCCCCGAGCCGGTGATCAAGGTGGCGGTGGAGCCGAAATCCAAGGCCGACCAGGACAAGATGACCGAGGGCCTGATCAAGCTGGCGGAAGAAGATCCAACCTTCCGCGTTCAGTACGACGATCAAACCGGTCAGACCGTCATCAGCGGCATGGGCGAATTGCACCTCGACATCATCGTCGACCGCCTCAAGCGTGAGTTCCGCGTACAGTGCAACGTCGGTCGCCCGCAGGTGGCCTACCGCGAGACCATCACCCGCCCGGTGCGTGTCGAAGGCCGTTTCGTGCGCCAATCCGGTGGCCGTGGTCAGTTTGGCCATGTGTGGCTGGAGATGGAACCGAACGAACCCGGCAAGGGATTCGAGTTCTTGGACAAGATCGTCGGTGGTGTGGTGCCGCGCGAGTACATCCCCGCGGTGCAGAAGGGTATCGTGGAAGCGATGGAAAGCGGTTCGCTGGCTGGCTATCCCGTGGTCGACATCAAGGCGGCGTTGGTCGATGGCAGCTACCACGAAGTCGACTCTAGCGAAATGGCCTTCAAGATCGCGGGCAGCATGGCCTTCAAAGAAGGTCAACAGCGCGGTGCGCCTGTGCTGCTCGAACCGATGATGCGTGTCGAAGCCGTGGTCCCCGACGAGTACGTGGGCGACGTGGTTGGCGATTTCTCCAGCCGTCGCGGTCAGATCGAAGGCATGGAAAACCGCAACAGCGGTGTCACCGCGGTGCGCGGCATGGTGCCGCTGGCCGAAATGTTCGGCTACGCTACCACCCTGCGCTCAATGACCAGCGGTCGCGGCACTTTTACCATGGAGTTCGACAGCTACGCGCCGGTCAGTGCGTCGGTTTCGGAGAAGGTGCTCAAGCGCGAGTTGGCGTAAAAGCCTTCTGATTTCGTCACGCTGGGAATTTGTCAAAATAAGCGGCGTCAGGTATAGTAGCAAAGTTTGCACGGTGTCTTCGCCGCTTAAATTTGTGAGTACTCGCACCGCCGATTATCTGTCGGCGGTGCGCCTATGCAAACGGACGACAACAAATGGGGCTTTCCTGATTGGCAGCCCCGGTTGATTGCTTCTGATTCAACGATTAACCGTAACGATTCCAGTGCATTCTCTGCAGAATTAGGAGAGAAACAATGGCAAAGGCAGTATTTCAGAGGACCAAGCCCCACGTCAACGTAGGGACGATCGGCCACGTCGATCACGGGAAGACGACGCTTACCGCAGCGATCACGAAGGTGCTGTCGCTGAAGGGATGGGCGGACTTCTCGGCGTTTGATCAGATCGACAATGCGCCGGAAGAGAAGGCGCGCGGTATCACGATTGCGATTTCGCACGTGGAATACCAGACCGAGACACGGCACTATGCGCGTGGACTGCCCGGGTCACGCCGACTACATCAAGAACATGATCACCGGTGCGGCGCAGATGGACGGCGCCATCCTGGTGGTGGCGGCGCCGGATGGCCCGATGCCGCAGACCGCGAGCACATCTTGCTGGCGCGTCAGGTGGAAGTGCCGGCGATGGTCGTCTTCATGAACAAGTGTGACATGATGGAAGACGAGGAATTGCTGGAACTGGTGGAGATGGAGCTGCGCAGTTGCTGGACAGCTACAACTTCCCCGGCGACGAAATTCCGATCATCCGCGGCAGTGCGTTGCAGGCGCTGGAATGCACCTCCACCGACGTGGGCGCGCCGGAATACGCCCCGATCTGGGAGCTGATGGCTGCGGTGGACAGCTACATCCCGACGCCGGTGCGCGACACCGACAAGCCGTTCCTGATGCCCATCGAAGATGTGTTCAGCATCAAGGGCCGCGGCACAGTGGTGACGGGCCGTATCGATCGCGTGTAATCCACCCGATGGAAGAAGTGGAAATCGTCGGCCTGGCTCCTACCCGCAAGGTTACGGTGACAGGTGTTGAGATGTTCCGCAAGTTGCTGGACGAAGGCCAAGCCGGTGACAACGTAGGTTGTCTGCTGCGTGGCATCAACCGCGACGACGTGGAGCGCGGTCAGGTGCTGGCGAAGCCCGGCAGCATCACGCCGCACACCAAGTTCGCCTGCGAGATCTACGTGTTGAAGAAGGAAGAGGGTGGACGTCACACCCCGTTCTTCAAGGGCTACCGCCCACAGTTCTACATCCGCACCATGGACATCACGGGCGAGATTCAGTTGCCCGAGGGTGTGGAGATGGTGATGCCCGGCGACAACGTGACCATGAACGTCGAGTTGATCTCGCCGGTGGCGTTGGAGAACGGCAGCCGCTTCGCCATCCGCGAAGGTGGCCGCACCGTGGCCGCAGGCGTCATCACCAAGATCGTCGAGTAAATGGCATAGGCTCGTCCGTCTCGCTGACCCGGTAGACGGACGAGGAAAATGAAGCGTAGGGTGGACATGGTCTGCCCTACGCTCGCGACTCAAGAAGGAACAGTCGATGGCAAAGCAAAAATCCGCATCAAGCTCAAAGCCTACGATCATCGTGTGTTGGATGCGTCGGCTCGCCAGATTGTGGACGCCGCCGAACAGACCGGCGCCCAGGTTGTTGGTCCTGTGCCACTGCCCACCCGTATCGAGAAGTTCACGGTAATGCGCTCGACCTTCATCGACAAAGACAGCCGCGAGCAGTTCGAGATTCGCACGCACAAGCGGTTGATCGATGTAGTCGATCCAGGCAACAAGACGATTGAGAACCTCACCCGTCTGAATCTGCCTGCCGGTGTCGATATTGAAATCAAGCTGTAGTTGTTTGCATTGCGCAATTGAGGTTTTGCCTCCGGCGCCTTAAAAACACTATTGCTGGATGATGTGGCACGACCAGAAACATTCTGGCTCTACCGTCAGTCCGGGAGGAACATGTGAAAGGTATTCTTGGTAAGAAAGTAGGGATGACCCAGCTCTTCGATCCGAGCGGGTTGTGGTACCGGTGACAGTGATTGAAGCCGGTCCCTGCTGCCGTCACCCAAGTCAAAACGAGTGATACGGACGGCTACAACGCCGTTCAGATTGGTTTTGACGAGGTGGCGGAGCGCAAAATTACAAAGGGTGAGATGGGCCACCTGCGCAAAGCAGGCGCGCCGGCCCTGCGTCACCTGCAGGAAGTGCGCCTTGAGGACATGCCGGAGTACACATTGGGCGATGTCATCAAGGCCGATTTGTTCAGTGAAGGTGAAGTGGTCGATGTAACCGGCACTTCGAAAGGACGTGGTTTTGCGGGCGCGGTGAAGCGGCACAACTTCTGCGGTGGCCCCAAGACGCATGGCCAGTCGGATCGTCATCGCCCGGTTCCCGTGGCGCGGGTACGACGCCAGGTCGCACCTTCCCGGGTACGAAAGGCGCCGGTCAAATGGGCAACAAGCAGGTGACGGTTCAGAACCTGAAGATCGCCCTGGTGGATCCCGAGCGGAATCTGATCGCCATCAAAGGCGCCGTCCCCGGTCACTTGCAACGGCCTTGTGTACATCCATTCGGCCACAAAAGGTTAGCGGATAGGAGGCGATGAAAATGCAACTTCCAGTTATGAATATGAGTGGACAGACGGTGGGTGAGGTTGATCTGAGCGACGCGGTCTTCGCTGCGCCCATCAACAAGGGCCTCATGCACCAGGCGCTCGTCCGTCAATTGGCGAATGCCCGCGCCGGTACACATAAGACCAAGACCCGCAGTGAAGTCCGCGGCGGTGGTCGCAAGCCGTGGCGCCAGAAGGGTACTGGCCGCGCCCGCCAGGGTTCGACACGTGCCTCACAGTGGGTTGGCGGCGGCACCGTCTTTGGCCCGACCCCGCGCAGCTACGCCAAGAAGATGCCCCGCAAGATGCGTCATGCAGCACTGCGTAGCGCGTTGAGCGTCAAAGCCGGCGCTGAGCAGATCATGGTCATCGACGCCTGGCAGATGGAAGCGCCCAAGACCAAGGAAATGGTCAAGGCGCTGGGCGCGCTGGGTGTGGCCGAGAAGAGCACGCTGTTGGTGGTGGCGGAGCGCGACATGCCGGTGGAACGCAGCGCACGCAACCTGCCCAAGGTGAAAATGCTGCTGGCGTCGAACCTGAACATCCAGGATCTGCTTGGCTACGACACCGTAGTCCTTTCCAAAGATTCGGTGGACCAGATCCACGGCTGGCTTGGGTCACCGGAAGCGGAAAAGGAGACTGAATAATGCACGTTTTTGATGTAATTCGCCGTCCGGTCATCACGGAAAAGTCGTACGATGCCGCCGACTTTCAAAACAAGTTCACGTTCGAAGTCGACATGCGTGCCAACAAACTCCAGATCAAGGACGCCGTCGAGACCGCCTTCAACGTCACCGTTGAGGATGTGCGGGTGATGGTGGTGCCGGCCAAGACCGGCCGTGTGGGGCGCCGCAAGGTGGTTCGCAAAGCCCCCTGGAAGAAGGCTGTCGTTACGCTTGTCGCCGGAGACAGCATTCAATACTTCGAGGGTGTATAACCTGGGCGCGGTGACCGGATGAATGCCGGATCGCCGCCATTGTAGAAGGAGAAGATGGAACAATGGCCATTAAAATCTACCGCCCAACATCGCCCGGCCGTCGAGGTATGAGCGTCTCTGCATTCGACGACATTACCACGCGCAAGCCGGAGCGTTCGTTGGTAGCTCCGTTGAAGAAGAGCGGTGGTCGTAACAACCGTGGTTCGATCACGGTGCGTCACCGTGGCGGCGGACACAAACGCCGCTACCGCATCATCGATTTCAAGCGGAACAAATTCGGCGTGCCTGCACAGGTCAGCTCGATTGAGTACGATCCGAACCGCAGCGCCCGCATCGCCCTGCTCACCTACGCTGACGGCGAGAAGCGCTACATCATCGCCCCGTTGGGCATTCAGGTGGGCGATTCGCTCATGTCGGGCCCCGACGCCGAAGTGCGCCCCGGTAACGCCATGCCGATTCGCTCGATTCCGCTGGGTACGCAGATCCACAATGTGGAACTCTACCCAGGGCGCGGTGGGCAGTTGGTGCGCAGCGCCGGTGTATCGGCGCAGTTGATCGCCAAGGAAGGTCCGCGAGCGCAGGTGCGCCTGCCTAGCGGCGAGGTTCGTTACATCGAGATGACCTGCATGGCCACTATCGGCACTGTCTCGAACCCCGATCACGCCAACATCAACCTTGGTAAAGCGGGCCGCAAGCGCTGGCTGGGTATTCGCCCCGGCGTCCGCGGTATCGCGATGGACCCCAATTCCCACCCGCATGGTGGTGGTGAAGGTCGCTCGCCCATTGGTATGCCCGGCCCGAAGACCCCTTGGGGCAAGCCGGCGTTGGGCAAGCGTACACGCGCCAACAAGCGCACCGACAAAAACATCGTGCGTCGCAGCAGCAGCAGCAAACGGAGGTAAGAGATGTCGCGTTCATTGAAGAAGGGTCCATACGTCGAGCCGAAGTTGCTCAAGAAGATCGAAGATATGAATCGCAGCGGCGAACGCAAGGTGATCAAGACCTGGTCGCGCGCCTCGACAATCTTCCCCCAGTTTGTGGGCCATACCCTGGCGATTCACGACGGACGACGGCATGTGCCGATCTATGTCACCGAGAACATGGTCGGCCACAAGCTGGGTGAATTTGCACCCACACGCTTCTTCCGCGGCCATGTGCGCGCTGAAAAAGGCACGCGTGTCCGCCGCTAGGCCGGGAATATCGAAACTGCCCGTCGTCACCCGTTCCAGTTGAATGTTGGCGATAGGTTGAGACATAGGGAGCGAAGAAATGGAAGTTCGTGCTGTTACCAAGTACACAGGGATCAGCGCTCAGAAGACCCGGCTGGTGGTCGACGAAGTGCGTGGCAAGCAGGCCGAAGAAGCCCTGGCCCTTTTGCAGTTCATGCCGCAAAAGGCCGCTCAGATTGTGGCCAAGACGCTGAAGAGCGCCATGGCCAATGCAACGGAGAACTTCGGCCTCGAACGTGAGGATCTCTTTATCAGCAAGATCTACGCTGATGAAGCACCCACACGCAAGTGGCGGCGGTTTGGCGCTCGTGGGCGCTTCAAGCCGTGGTTACGCCGTTCGTCTCACATCACCATCGTGCTCGATGAGCGTTTGGACTAAGAATCTCTCCCCGCGTTGATCCACTGAGATGGACCGTTGGGATAGATACCGCCAAAAGGAGGCATCGTTTGGGACGCAAAGTACATCCGCTCGGGTTCCGACTTGGAATCGTCAAAGAGCACAGGAGCCGCTGGTTCGCTACGGGTAAAGACTATGTCGATCGTCTGGCCGAGGATCGCGAGATCCGCCGCATGATCAATGAACGTCTGCCCAAGGCCGGCATCAGCCACATCGAAATCGAACGGCAGCCCAACCAGGTCTACGTGATCATCAACACGGCCAAGCCTGGCATCATCATCGGGCGCAAGGGCACCACTGTCAACGAACTGCGCATCGAGCTGCAGGATCTCACGGGCAAGAAGGCCAAGATCGACGTCAAAGAGCTGACCAAGCCCGAGATCAACGCCCAATTGGTGGCCGAAAGTGTCGCCGAGCAGATGGAGCGCCGCATCAGTTGGAAGCGCGCCATGAAGCAGGCCGCACAGCGGGCCATGCGCTCCGGCGCCGAAGGCATCATGATCACCGTGGGTGGGCGTCTGGGCGGCAGCGAAATGGGCCGCGTCGACAGCATCCGCGAAGGCCAGGTGCCGCGCCACACCCTGCGCGCCGACATCGAATACGGCACCGCCGAAGCCAACACAACCTATGGTGTGATTGGTGTCAAGTGTTGGGTCTACCAGGGTGAAGTGCTGCCGGGTGAAGAATATCACAGCCGCTACGCTGAAATGGTAGCCACTGAGTAACTACGCCGGCTGTTTGCGCCGGTGTTGGATGGAGAGTGACTTATGTTGATGCCAAAACGCGTCAAGTTTCGCAAGATGCACCGTGGACGTATGCGGGGTAAGGCCCAGCGTGGCAGCACCATCGCCTTCGGCACCTACGGCTTGCAGGCCCTGGATCCCCAGTGGCTGACCAGTCGCCAGATCGAAGCTGCCCGTCGCGCCGTCGTCCGCTACCTGCGCCGCGGTGGCAAGATCTGGATCCGCGTCTTCCCCGACAAGCCCGTCACCATGCGTGCGGCGGAAACCCGTATGGGTTCCGGTAAGGGAAGTGTGGATCACTGGGTAGCCGTGATCAAGCCCGGTCGGGTGCTGTTCGAGATCGCCGGCGTGCGCGAAGATCAGGCACGCGAGGCCTTCCGACTTGCTGCACACAAGCTGCCCATGAGAACCCAGTTTATCGCCCGTCACGAAGGCTAAGAAGAGGAGAGTTAGCCATGAAAGCAAGTGAACTGCGCAATCTCTCCGTCGCCGAACTGGCCACCAAACTGGATGATTTCCACCAGGAATTGTTCAACCTGCGCTTTCAAAGGGCCACGGGTCAGTTGACCAATACGGCTCGCAAGTTGCAGGTGCGCCGTGACATTGCCCGGATCAAAACGATCCTGCGTGAGCGCCAGTTGGCCGCCCAGGCTGAGGAGTAGAGGTATGCGAGAACGACGAAGAGCGCTGGTTGGCGTTGTCACCAGCAACAAGATGGAAAAGACCATCGTTGTCCAGGTGGAGCGGGTGGCACGCCATCCCCTTTACGGCAAAGTCGTCAAGAGCCACAAGAAGTACAAGGCCCACGACGAAACCAACGATGCCAACATCGGCGACACCGTGCAGATCCGCGAGTGCCGCCCGATCAGTAAAGACAAGCAGTTCTTTTTGGAAAAGATTCTGACACGGGCGGAAATCGTCTAGCGCAACGGCCATTCGATGACCGGCTTGGTCCGAGTCACTTCCCAGGATTCGCCGACTTAGCACGACTGACCCGCCCCGCTAACGGGGAGAAACCAAGATGATTCAGCAAGAAAGCCGGCTCAGAGTAGCCGATAACACGGGCGCCAAAGAACTGTTGGCGATCCGCGTCAAGGGTGGCGGTAGCCGTCGTTACGGCGGTGTGGGCGATATCATCGTTGCCACCGTCAAGTCTGCCAGCCCTACCGGTACGGTGAAGAAGGGCGATGTGGTACGCGCTGTCATCGTGCGCACCCGCCGTCCGTTGCGCCGCAACGATGGCAGCTACATCCGCTTCGATGAAAACGCAGCCGTGATCATCGACGACAACCAAAACCCGCGCGGTACCCGTATCTTCGGCCCGGTGGCGCGTGAATTGCGCGATGGTGGCTTCATGAAGATCGTGTCCCTGGCGCCCGAGGTCCTTTAGCAGAAATGTCCTTTAGCAGCAATGCTGTCCTGTAGATGTCGAGCCACCCGTTCGAGCTACACAGCACGGCAAGGAGATAGTTCATGACTACGAAGATCAACAAAGGCGATACCGTTGAGGTGATCGCCGGCAACGACAAAGGACACCGTGGCGAAGTCCAGCGCGTGATACGTAAGCGCCGCAAAGATGGCAGCTACGATCCCAACCGGGTCTACGTTGTGGTCGCAGGCGCCAACCTGGTGATCAAGCACCAGGGCCGCAGCCCCAGTGTCCGCACACAGACAGGCCGCATCGAGCGCGAAGCGCCGATTCACATCAGCAACGTGTTACTGGTGGGAACCGACGGTAAGCCGACGCGTGCCGGATATCGCATCGAAGGCGAAGACAAGATTCGCATCGATCGGCGCAGCGGTGATCCGCTGGCCAAACCCGACAACAGCTAGTTTCGTCCAGTTAACGACCGCCTGACCTGATATCGGACACGTCGATATTTGCGGGCAAGGAGTGAAAAGATGAGTGAAAACGGATCCCAGGCAAATGGGGCGCGCACTCCCCGATTGAAAGATCGGTACTGGCAGGAGATTGTTCCTGCACTGATGCAAGAGTTTTCTTATAGTAACGTGATGCAGGTCCCGCGAGTCACAAAGATCAGTGTCAACATCGGTCTGGGCGAAGCGCTGCAAAACAGCAAAGCCATCGATGCGGCCACCCGCGATCTGTCCATCATTACTGGGCAAAAACCTGTGGTTACCCGGGCCAAGAAGTCGATTGCGACGTTCAAATTGCGCGAAGGAATGCCCATCGGCGCCAAAGTGACACTGCGTGGCGCACATATGTGGGAGTTCCTGGATCGGTTGATCAACATTGCGTTGCCAGGCCAGCGCGACTTCCGCGGCATCTCACCCGATGCTTTCGATGGTCGTGGCAACTATACATTGGGCCTGCGCGAGCAACTGGTCTTCCCTGAGATCGACTACGATGAAATCGACAAGGTCCGCGGCATGGAAGTGACCATCGTCACATCGGCAGTCAGCGACGAAGAAGCACGACGTCTGCTGGCGCTGATGGACATGCCATTCCAGCGTCGCTAGGATTGGCCCGTACGTTTAGGATCGCAATTGTTTGGAACGCATTGGTTCGGCTGTATGGCGCCGAACACACTTGCCCTGACAGAGAGAGGAAAGATCTGTGGCTAAGAAAAGCATGATCGCCCGCGAAAAGAATCGCAAATTCGATGTGCGGGTACACAATCGTTGCAGCCGCTGTGGGCGTCCGCGTGGCTACATGCGCCGCTTCGGGCTTTGCCGCATTTGCTTCCGCCAAGAAGCCAACAACGGCAACATCCCCGGCGTCGTCAAATCGAGCTGGTAACGCTGGGCCACAACGGCCTATTTGAATAAAGCTTGTCTGCACCTGAATCCGGCCTGAATAGCCGCAGGTGCATACTAACTACAGCTCTGCACAAGACAGAGTTGCAAGAGTAAGGAGAAAAATTGATGGTTACAGATCCGATTTCGGATATGCTCACCCGGATACGCAATGCGTCCATGGTGCGGCATCGTCGCGTGGCTGTGCCGCATTCCAAGCTGAAGGAAGCCATTGCCAAGATTCTTTCAGACGAAGGCTTCATCAGCGGCTACACCGTGACGAATGAAAGCCCTCAACCTAATCTGGTGATGGGCCTGAAGTACACGGGCAAAGGTGACCCTGTGATCACCAATCTGCAGCGGGTGAGCAAGCCGGGTCGTCGCATGTATGTCGGCTACCGCGAGATCCCGTGGGTGCGCAGTGGACTGGGCATCAACATTGTGTCCACGCCCAACGGTGTGATGACCGGTCGTCAGGCTCGCCGCGAAAAAGTTGGCGGCGAAATTCTCTGCAACGTTTGGTAGCTTAGGAGGAAGCCATGTCCCGTATTGGACGCTTGCCGATCCCCGTCCCTGCAAATGTGACGGTGGATGTTGGCAAAGGAAATTTTGTAAAGGTGAAAGGCCCCAAGGGTGAGTTGAGCCGTCAGTTCAACCACGACATGAGCATTTCACAGGAGAACGGCGAAGTGGTGGTGACCCGCCCGACGGATCTGCGCCATCACAAGGCGCTGCATGGGCTGACTCGTTCGCTGCTGGCCAACATGATCACCGGCGTCACCGCTGGGTTCAGCCGCGTGATCGAAGTTCACGGCGTGGGTTATCGCGCCCAGTTGCAGGGGCAGAACCTGGTGCTCCAGGTGGGCAAGAGCCACCCCGTTGAATATGCGCCGCCCACCAAGACGATCAACTTCGAGGTGTCGAAGGATGGCCGCACCATCACCATCAATGGCGTCGACAAAGAAGAAGTCGGTCAATTGGCTGCGGTGATCCGCAAGGAGCGCCCGCCGGAACCCTACAAGGGCAAGGGCCTGCGCTATCAAGGTGAATATGTCCGCCAGAAGGCTGGGAAGACCGGCAAGGGCGGTAAGAAGTAATCGCTGCTCGCCGAGAGCAACTGAGGAGAATCGACATTATGGCAAAAGTGACACGAGCTCAATCGCGCCAGCGCCGCCATGCCCGGGTGCGCCGCCGCGTCGAAGGGACGCCGGCTCGCCCTCGTTTGAACGTCTTCCGCAGCCTGACCAACATCTATGCTCAGGTCATCGACGATGCTGCCGGCGCTACGCTGGTTTCGGCCTCGTCGTTGGAACCGGGCCTGAACGAGATGATGAGCGGCAAAAATAAGACCGAGCAAGCCAAGGCAGTGGGTCAGGTGTTGGCTGAGCGCGAAGGAAAAGGAATCGACAAGGTCGTCTTCGACCGCGGCGGTTACCGCTATCATGGACGGATCAAAGCACTAGCCGACGCCAGCCGCGAAGGCGGGTTGGAATTCTAGGAGGAACATATGGCACGTCGAGGAGAACGGCGGCGAGAGCAACGAGAAGAACGAGAAGAACTGGACGAGCGCGTTGTTCACATTGCGCGCACGGCCAAGGTTGTCAAAGGTGGGCGACGCTTCGCTTTCCGCGCCGTCGTCGTGGCCGGTGACAACAACGGGCGCGTCGGTGTCGGTGTGGGTAAGGCGCGTGAAGTCCCCGATGCGATTCGCAAGGCAAGTGACCGCGCCCGCAAGCACATGATCGAGATCAATCTGCTGGGGACTACCATCCCGCATACTGTGCAAGCCCGCTTCGGCGCCGGTGAGGTCTTCCTCAAGCCGGCCAGCCCTGGCACCGGCGTCATCGCCGGCGGTGGTGTGCGCGCTGTGGTGGAAGCCGCAGGCGTCAAGGATATCCTGTCCAAATCCTTGGGCAGCGACAACATCCTCAACGTGGCCCAGGCAACCTTCGAAGCGCTTAAGAACTTGCAGAACTTCGAAGAAGAAGCCGCACGGCGCGGTGTGGAGGCTTCGCACCTTGCGCCGTTCTGGTACAAGGGAGAAGAAGTCAATGGCTAAGACGCTTCAGGTGACGTTGGTCAAAAGCCCAATCGGCTACGAAAAGAGCCAGAAGGCGACCGTGAAAGCGTTGGGGCTGACCAAACTCCACCAGACTGTTGAAAAAGAGGACAATCCTGCCATCCGCGGGATGATTGCCAAGGTCTCCCACCTGTTGGACGTGACCGAAGCTTAGTTGGTTGACGATTTCGAGATTGTTACTCACGCAAAAGTGCCAAGCTGCCAAGAGAGTCTGGAACCCTCTGCGTTTTTGTGGCTTTGCGTGAGATATTTGCCAGGAGCAATAACCATGAAAGCACATGACCTGCGCCCCAATCCGGGTGCAACCAAAAAGCGCAAGCGAGTAGGTCGTGGTACTGGGTCGGGCAAAGGCAAGACGTCCGGGCGGGGTACCAAGGGCCAGAACTCGCGTACAGGCGGTGGCGTGCCGGCGACGTTCGAGGGTGGCCAGCTCGCCACAGTGAAGCGTCTGCCCAAGATGCGCGGTTTCAACAACCGGTTTAAGGTTGAATACACGCCCGTCAACCTTGATCTGATGGATGCCCGATTCGATGCCGATGCCAACGTCGATCCGACGTCCCTGGCCGAGGTCGGTCTGCTGGGTAATATCAAAGATCCCATCGTTGTGTTGGCGCGCGGTGAAGTGGCCAAGCCGCTGCATGTCAAAGCGCATCGTGTCAGCGCCAGCGCCAAGGAAAAGATCGAAGCGGCAGGTGGCAGCGTTGAGATCCTGCCCTACGAGGTCAACAAGAACCTGCCTCGTTCCTGATGCGTTGATTGTAATCGCAAACGGGCCGGGCAGGGGTCTTTGGGCCGCTGCCCGCAATGGGCGAACCGAATCGGTCGCCTGCACTGCGGAGGATTTGCATGATTGAAGCTGTACGCAATGCCTTTCGATTGCCCGATCTTCGACAGAAACTCCTGATCAGCTTCGGGATTCTCGTCGTCTATCGTTTGGCTGCTCATATCCCACTGCCCGGTGTAAACCGGGACGTGCTGGATCAGATTTTTCGATCCACGGATCAGAACATCCTGTTGAGTCTGCTCAACTTCTTTAGCGGTGGCGCGCTGGCGCAGTTCAGTGTCATGGCGATGGGGGTCTATCCGTACATTACGGCCTCGATTATCATGCAGTTGCTGACGCCGATCGTGCCGCAGTTGGAAGAACTGAGCAAAGAAGGCGAACAGGGGCGCCAGAAGATCAACCAGTACACCCACTACCTCACTGTGCCGTTGGCGCTGTTGCAGGCTTTCGGCCAGGCGACGCTGTTGAGCCGCCCTCTCGGTGGTACAACCGGCGCCGTGCTTGAGCAGTGGGGGTTTACCGGTAGCGCACTGCTACCCACGCTTACAATCTTGATCAGCTTGACGGCAGGCACGATGTTTGCCATGTGGCTTGGCCAGATGCTCACCGAACAAGGTATCGGCAACGGTGTCTCGTTGATCATCTTCGCCGGTATCGTGGCCGCAGTACCCAGCCAGATTCGTCTGCTCTGGCAACAGGGAATTACCCAACTGCTTATCTTCTCGGTGATCACCGTGCTTACGGTTGCATTGATCGTGTGGGTGCAAGAAGGCCAGCGGCGTATCCCCGTGCAGTATGGCAAGCGCGTGCGCACCATGCGCGGCAATCGCCTGATGATGGTAGGCGGGCAGAGCACCTACGTGCCGATGCGCGTCAACACCGCCGGTATGATCCCGCTGATCTTTGCGCAGAGCCTGCTGATTCTGCCCAACACGGTGGCGTCGTACTTCATTCTGCGCGAAGATTGGCTTGGCAGTGTCGGTAACTTCTTCTACACTGCTTTCAGCCCGCAGAATTGGTTCTACTGGCTGATGTACTTCCTGCTGACGGTGGCGTTCACCTATTTCTATACGGACATCATGTTCCGCCAGCAGAACTTGCCCGATACGTTGCAGAAGCAAGGTGGTTTCATCCCTGGCATTCGCCCAGGCATGCGCACAGAGACTTACCTCAACGGCGTGTTGCAGCGCATCACGTTGGTGGGGGCGCTCTTCCTGGGGCTTGTCGCCGTGTTGCCGTACCTGGCCGGTCTCATCTTCGGCGGCGGTACCCTCAACAACTACAACACGCTGGTCATCAGCAGCACCGGCTTGTTGATTGTTGTGGTGTGGTGCTGGACACGATGAAGCAGATCGAAGCGCAGCTGATGATGCGCAATTACGAGGGCTTCATTCGGTAGTATGCTTGCGTGGTGCGTGGTCTCTATCAGTACACGCACCACGCACTACGCACTAAATTTGAAAAGTTGTATAGCACAGTTCTGTTCGGCGTCGATCAAAGCGTGTCCGGCCTTTCGGCTTGTGTACGGGATCGACGTCGGGTTTTCTGCCCAGGAATTGCACCCCACCCTGGCGATCTGGGCAGCGTTTCCCATAATTTCAATACACAGGTGAAAGGCGAGCTTAATGCGTGATCGCATCTTTCTTGTGCTGTTGGGGGTGCCTGGGGCAGGTAAGGGAACCCAGGCGAAGTTACTGGAAAACAACTGAATCTGCCCCAGGTTTCAACGGGTGACCTTTTTCGATATAACCTGAAAAATGAGACGGAACTTGGCAAGTTGGCCAAGAGCTATATGGACGCCGGGGATCTGGTCCCTGATTCGGTGACCATCGATATGGTCAAGGATCGCCTGGCGCAACCTGACTGCGCCAACGGCGCCATCATGGACGGTTTCCCCCGCAACTTGGTGCAGGCCAGCGCCTTTGATGAGATTACGGCTGCAGATGGCGGCATCTCTCTGGTGCCGATGATCGGCCTGGAAGATGATGAGGCCATGCGCCGCATCACCGGTAGGCGTGTTTGCCGAACATGTGGCGCCGTCTATCATGTCGATTTCAGCCCGCCAACGCAAGAAGGCGTGTGCGACGTTGACGGCGGCGAACTCTACCAGCGCGATGACGACAAACCCGACACGGTGCGCAATCGTCTCTACGTCTACTACAAACAGACGTCTCCCCTGATCGGCTACTACTACGCCCAGGGAGTGTTGGCCGAATTGGATGGCGCGCAGGAGATCGAGCAGGTCAACAAGACGCTGTTGTCCTTGTTGGCGGAAAAGGGTATCACCGCCAGGGAATAAGCCCGTGCCGAAAGTGCCCTGCAGAGACGTCCTGTGAGTGACAAGTGAGTGGTAATCTGATGAGTAAGCTAAAAGAGCATCTGCTGCGACGGCGATCTCGCCCGGCGCCTAAACAGCGCCCGCAGCCGATTTTGAAAAGCCCACGCGAGATTCAGATTATGCGTGAGGCGGGGCGAATTGTGGCACGCGTGCATGTGGCGCTGAAAGAAGCGATTGCGCCCGGTGTCAGTACCTTGGATCTGGATCAGGTGGCGGCGGATGTCCTCGCGAAGCATGGGGCGGCGTCGAGTTTCCTCGGTTACCGTGGCTACCCGGCCCACATCTGTACCAGCATCAACGAGGAACTCGTCCACGGTATCCCCAACAAAGGACGTCTCCTGCAAGAAGGAGACATCATCAGCATCGATGTCGGTGCGTTCTATCGGGGCTTCGTTGGTGACAGTGGTTGGACCTACGCCGTGGGCGAAATCGGCAACGACGCCCGCCGCTTGATGGATGTGACTGAAGCCAGTCTCTTTGCGGGCATCGAGAAAGCTGTCCCCGGCAATCGGGTGCGTGATATCAGCGCCGCTGTGCAGGAATATGTGGAGAGCCGTGAGATGCACATCGTGCGCGAGTACACCGGCCACGGTGTAGGGCGATCCATGCACGAAGCGCCGCAGGTGCTCAACTATGTAGCTGGTGACATCGACGGCGATCTGGTGTTGGAGCCTGGGCTGGTGATAGCGTTGGAGCCGATGGTACAGCTTGGCACCTGGCAAACACGAACATTGAAGGACAAGTGGACGGTGATCAGCCGTGATCACAGCCTAAACGCCCACTTCGAGCACACAATTGCTGTGACAAATAAGGGTCCTGAAATCTTGACCCTCTTGTAGCGGTGTGATAAAATAGTAGAGTTGCGCCAATGGTTTATTTGAAGGAGAGATCACATGAAGGTCCGACCGTCTGTTAAACGAATTTGTGAAAAGTGCAAGATTGTGCGGCGGCGCGGCATCGTGTACGTGATCTGTTCGAATCCTAAGCATAAGCAGCGGCAAGGTTAATTTCGTCGTTTACTGACGTAAGGAGAGAACTATGGCACGTATAGCCGGCGTCGACATTCCGCGTGAAAAGCGGGTGGTGATATCGCTCACCTACATCTACGGTATTGGCAGGACCACGAGCGAGGCGATCTGCGAGGCGACGGGGATTGATCCCAGCCGCCGCGTTAAGGACATGGATGTGAATGAGATCGCTGTGTTGCGTGACTACATCGAACGCAACTACCGTGTAGAAGGTGACCTGCGCCGTGAAGTGAGCATGAACATCAAGCGGCTGATCGAGATTGGTAGCTACCGTGGCCTGCGGCATCGTCGCAATCTGCCCGCCCGGTCAGCGTACCCGCACCAATGCACGTACTCGTCGTGGTGTTCGCCGCACAGTGGCAGGTAAGAAGCGGGCACGCAAGCAAAATTGATTGCTGGTCAATGACATGGGCGCAGATCCCATCCGTGGGATTCGTGTGCCTGTGTCTTTGTCTGCAATCCAGGATCCAATGGGGATAGAGGAGTAACAATGGCTCGAGCACAACAACAACGTCGGCGTGGTGGTAGTAGCCGTCGTGTCACTCGACGTGAACGCCGTAGTGTCCCGAAGGGGCAGGTACACATCCACGCCACCTTCAATAACACGATCATCAGCATCACCGATCCGCAAGGGAACGTGGTTTGCTGGGCGAGCGCCGGTTCTGTGGGCTTCAAGGGCAGCCGCAAGAGCACACCTTTTGCCGCGCAGTTGGCTGCTCAGAATGCCGCCCGCGCTGCGTCTGCCGACTTCAACATGCGTGAGGTCGACGTTTTTGTGAAGGGTCCTGGGCCGGGCCGTGAGAGCGCCGTGCGTGCGCTATTGCCTTCGGGCCTCCAGATCCTTTCGATTTCAGACATTACGCCTGTTCCGCACAACGGCACTCGACCGCCGAAGAAGCGCCGCGTCTAGTCTGGGGTTCCTTTCCGTGTGGAGAGGGATCTAAAGTTGTATGTAGCAGATCACTTTTCGGGCGCGTTGAGATGTGTTTAACGGGCCGGATGTGGTGAGATGTGATATGAAGTTGATCCACCGAGATAAGCCGCTTCTGCTGCTGGTTTGGGAAAGCGGCTTCTGTGTTCGGATGGCTTGGTTGCTCCTGAACACGGCGTACTCGCTGGTACAAAAAACGTAAGAACGCAAACAACTGATCTCGTCCAGCCAACTAGAATCGGCTGGCGTGCAGGAATGTCAGTCTGGAGGAAAGATGGCAAGATATACAGATGCAGTTTGCAAGCTATGCCGACGTGAAGGGCAGAAACTCTTTTTGAAGGGCGAACGCTGCATGGGGCCTAAGTGCGCCATTGAACGCCGCAATTACCCACCTGGTGATCATGGCCGTAAAGCTGCCATGCGTCGCAAGGTGTCGGACTATGGCATGCAGTTGCGCGAGAAGCAGAAGGCGCGCCGTATGTACGGCGTGATGGAACGCCAGTTTCGCCGCTACTTCGAAGAAGCGAGCCGCCGCAAGGGCCTCACCGGCGAGACGTTGCTGGCGCTGCTGGAAAGCCGCCTCGACAATGTTGTTTACCGCCTTGGTCTGGCCGACAGCCGTTCACAGGCTCGTCAGTTGGTGCGTCATGGTCACTTCGCCGTCAATGGGCAGAAGACGGATATCCCGTCCTTCCTGGTAAACTCCAATGACGTTGTGCAGGTGCAGAATGCCAGCCGGTCGAATACCTACTTCAAAGACCGTCTTCAGATGCTTGAAGGGGCCAATCCTCCTGCCTGGCTACGTTTGGACGTGGCCAATCTGAGCGGCACCGTGGTGAGCGCGCCCAACCGAGAAGATATCTCTGTGCCGTTGCGCGAACAGCTCATCGTCGAGTATTACAGCCGCTAATCGGCCATTGATGGTGAATGTGTGATGGTTACGTTGCTGCGACGATCACACGTGTCTATGTGGTTCACAATCAACTGATGGCCGTGCGCCGTACCTGTGTGCAACTCTACGCTACTGTACGGCACACAAACGATATCGCTGAGCAGCAGTGTGTTCCTTTGCCATCCTGAATTCGTAGTCGTGTGGCGTGACGGACCGGCATACATCGGTCTTTTCTACACTGCGCTGCAATTTAGGTGGCGACTTAAGCTGAACAGCAGGAGGGTTAGCCGTTGCTTAATAATCTAGTTCTACCGAAGATCGAAATTGAGGCCAATTCCCAGAACTACGGTCACTTCGTGATCAGTCCTTTGGAAAGTGGCTACGGCATCACCCTGGGAAATTCGCTGCGGCGTGTCCTGTTGTCGAGCCTGCCCGGTGCCGCCGTATCATCGATTCGCATTAGCGGCGTGCATCATGAATTCTCGACGATTCCGCATGTCCGCGAAGACGCGACGCGCCTGATCTTGAACGTCAAGCAGATCCGCTTGCACAGCGAGAGCGAAGATCCAGTGCGCATTTACGTCGAAGTGGCCCACGAAGGCCCGATCACCGCAGGCGACCTGGTCTGTCCGCCGGAAGTCACCGTTGTCAACCCTGATCTCTACCTGTTGACCGCTGACAGTAACGACGTGGATCTGGACATTGAACTGGTGGTGGAACGTGGCCGTGGTTATAGCCCGGCAGAAGAACGTACCCGCCTACCACTGGGTGAGATTCCTGTCGATGCCATCTTCAGCCCGGTGAAGAAGGCCGCGTACCGTATCGAACGTACCCGTATCGGTCAGCAGACCGACTACGATAAACTCAACCTCGAAGTGTGGACAGATGGCACCATCGCACCGGAAGCGGCAGTCCGTCAGGCCGCCGACATCTTGGTGCAACACCTGACACTCTTGGCCGGCGCACAGACAACCGTTGTCGAGCAGCCGGAAGACGAGGAAGAAGGCATTCCCAGCCGCATCGCCGAAGCGCCCATTGAAGAGCTTGAGTTGACGGTGCGTGCCTATAACTGCCTGAAACGCGCCGGCATCACCAAGATCGGCGAAATCCTCAAGCGCATGGAAAAGGGCGAAGAGGAAATGCTGGCCATCCGCAACTTCGGCAAGAAGTCGTTGGATGAACTTGTGGAACGGCTGGAAGAGAAGGGCTACATGAATGTCCCCGGTGTGGATCTGAGCGCGTTTACCAACGGCAGCTCTGCCGACGATGCCGGTGATGAAGATGAGGGCGAAGAAGAAATCTTGGCCGAAGAAGCGTAATCAGGCGCAACGCCCGTTTGTAGAAAGCTCGCTCGCAGACCAGGGGCTGTTCTTGCGTAATGGGCAACCAACAGAACCTGTCCGCAGGCGAGTTTCGCCGATAGAGGAGTTTGAACGATGCGACACAATGTTTATGGGTACAAACTCGGGCGTACTTCCGATCACCGGAAGGCCCTGTTCCGTAACCTGATCCGTGAACTGTACATCCATGAGCGGATCATCACCACAGAAGCCAAGGCTCGCCCGTGCGCGCCGATGCCGAGAAGCTGATCACCAAGGCGAAACGTAGCCTGGTGGATGGCGGCAATCGCGCATACGCGCAGCGCCAGGTGGTGGCTTACTTGAATGACAAAGCAGTGGCAACGAAAGTCTTTGAGGAACTTGCACCCCGTTACCAGGATCGCCCCGGCGGTTACGTGCGCATCCTCAAAATGGGCAAGCGCCAGGGTGACGCCGCTGACATGGCCGTTTTGGAACTCGTGAGCGACGAGTAGCCGAAAGCGTGTATGAACGTGGCCCAACTAGAGCGGACAGTGTGTGCGCTGGTCGCCTACGACGGGACGACGTTCAACGGCTTCCAGGTACAAGAGGGCGTCGACACGATCCAGGGGACACTGGAGACGGCCCTGGCGCAGGTGACTGGGCAATTTTGCCGCATCACTGGCTCCGGGCGCACCGACACCGGCGTCCACGCTCGCGGGCAGGTTGTCACCGCGGCGGTACCCTGGCAGCATCCTCTGGATGCGCTGAGCAGGGCCTGGAATCACTTTCTGCCACCCAGTGTGCTGGTGCGTTGTGTCACTGAAGCGCCTGATGGTTTCCACCCACGCTTCAGTGCCACCAGTCGGACTTATTCGTACACGGTCTACTGCCCGGTTGGATCGACCAGAGCGCCGTGGACACACTTTCCGACACTGGATCGGTACGCCGTCATCGAGCCGTATCCGCTGGATCTCGAAGCGATGAACGCAGCGTCTGCTGTTCTGGTTGGTGAACACGATTTCGCCACCTTTGGTCAGCCGCCACAAGGCGAAGTGACCATTCGTCGAGTGGACGAAATGATGTGGCAGTCGTTTGCGCAGACACCTGAGTTGGCACAGATCGCTCTACAAAAAATGGTGTTTACTGTCACCGCCAACGCTTTTCTGCGCCGTATGGTGCGTAATCTGGTGGGGACGCTGTTGGCGGTAGGACGTTCGATGTGGACGGTGGACGATGTTGTTGCTGCATTGGCATCGTGTGATCGCAGCAAGTCTGCCGCACCGGCCCCACCGCAAGGACTTGTACTAGAGCGGGTGGCGTATCAATTGTACCCGCAGCTTTTCATCGACTGTTCACCAGTCGCCTAGATCAATGCATGGATGTTCGCAAAAGGGAGTAAGTAGCGTGAAGACATTCAGTCCAAGCGCAGAAGAAGCCAAAGCAAGCCGTGAATGGTGGGTGGTCGATGCCACCGGAAAGACACTTGGGCGCCTGGCTTCGGAGATTGCGCAGATTTTACGAGGAAAGCACAAGCCGACCTTTACCCCGCATGTCGATACGGGTGACTTTGTCATCGTGATCAACTGCGAGAAATTCGTTGTCACCGGCAACCGCATGGATGAGAAGCGCTACTACAGGCACTCCACCTATCCCGGCGGTCTGAAATCGCGTACCATGCGCGAGCAGTTGGATCGCTTCCCCGACCGCATCATCCAAGAAGCGGTCAAGGGCATGATGCCGAAGACGAAGTTGGGCCGCGCCCAGATGAAGAAGCTGAAGATCTACCCTGGCAGTGAGCATCCGCACGAAGCTCAGCAGCCGAAAGCGTTGGAACTCTAGGAGATAAACCATGACCATGAGTGAATACACCGAAGCTGTTGGTCGCCGCAAGAGCGCCACTGCCCGTGTACGCATCTACCCTGGCAACGGCGATATCGTTGTCAACGACAAGGCGCTGGCCGATTATTTCGGTCGCGAGCAGGATCAAGTGATGCTGCGGCAGCCGCTTGTCCTCACCGGCACGCAGGGCAGCTTCAACGTCAGCGTGCATGTCAAGGGCGGCGGTGAAAGTGGACAGGCACAGGCCGCTCGCCACGGCGTGGCCCGCTTCCTGTGTGGCGTTGATGCCAACCTGCGCGGCGCTCTCAAATCGGCCGGATTCTTGACCCGAGACGCTCGCGCAAGGAACGCAAGAAACCCGGTCTCAAGCGCGCCCGCAAGGCTCCGCAGTACACCAAGCGCTAAACCTGTTCGGCGACACAGAAGAGAACTATGGGAGCGGTGGCCAGTGGGCCACCGCTTCGTTGTTGGTGAGCGCGAGAAGCGTCGAGTTAGTGCCTGTTACGGGACGGAGATCTTGCGCTGAACAACCTAATGCTGATCCGTGCCAACACTGACGGGTACACCGGTCAACTACGCCGTTCTGTCTTGGGAGAGTGATGCGCAATGGTGGTGCGAACCGCTATCTTGATTGTTTCAGACGATGCGCTCAGCGCGGAGACGGTTTCCGCGCCGTTGGTGGATCGACTGCGCCAGTACTTGACAGATGCAATCCTGCTTCATCAGCAGATCATCGGCGGTCAACGTCACTGGATCGAGGAGATTCTGCGCCGTTGGTGCGACGAGGAAGAGATCGATCTGATCCTGACGGTTGGCGGCACCTTCCCGCGCCGGGGCTGAGTCAGGCTGAGACCGTCCCTGAGGCCACGTCCGCGGTGATCGAGCGGCTGACGCCCGCCTTGCCCGAGCTAATGCGAAGGCGTGCCCTGGCAGTCAACGAAGACGCCGTACTTGATCGCGGAACTGCGGGGATCCGCGGGCGTACATTGGTGGTTAACCTGCCCGGCGATGCAGCCTTGATGCCTCTCTTCTTTGATGCTGGCATCGACGCAGTCGGGCGGATTCTGCTTCACCTGCGCCCTGTTTCAGCGGATGGGCTGTCGACTGCCGCGACAGCGCGTAACGAACACAAACTGGACGGAGCCGAATTTGCCGAGTTCTTGCGTAGACGGGGCAAGAATCGGCTTTCTTAGAAGAAACCAGAAAAAGCGATCCACGAAGGTAGAAAAGAACAGACAGAAGGCCTTTTCGCTTTGACAAAATGCCTCGGCATCAGTACTATGTTTTTTGTAGTTGAATTCACAGCACCTTGCTGTTCTTGTGCAGTAAAATTAGACTCTTGTTGCATGTGATTGCCCGTAGCGGAGACGCGACAAGGCGTGTTCAATGGGTCTATCAAATGCACTTGTTATTGACCAGTACGCAAATCTGCTATCAGTGTGGAGGACACAATGAGCAAGCCAATCCATGTGACGGATGCTACTTTTGAAGACGAAGTCGTCAACGCCGACAAGCCGGTGTTGGTCGATTTTTGGGCCGAATGGTGCGGGCCGTGCAAGATGATCGCCCCGATCCTCGAAGAACTGGCTGTTGAGATGAGCGACAAGATGGTCGTAGGCAAGTTGGACGTCGACGAGAATCAGTCCACGGCAATGGCCTTCGGCGTTATGAGCATCCCCACCCTGATGCTCTTCAAGGGTGGGCAGCCCGTTGCCACCATCGTTGGCTACCAGCCCAAGGAACAGCTTCGCAGCAAGCTAAGCGCTCACTTGGGCTAGACCCAATCGACGATAGCAAAAGGACCAGACAATGGAGTCTGGTCCTTTTTGTTTTGTCCAGGATTTTGTTATTTGTCGTTTTCCTTCAGCAATCTCCGGTGATAAAATAGAGATATCCGCCGGCATCCCCGCCAGTGAACTCGCTTGTGTTGTCTCCGATACTCAAAATCAACCGCTTGGAAGACAACCTCGCTCCGCCGTGCGCGGAAAACGTCATTTACCATTTCTCATCAGATTGGAGCGCCGTATGCCTATCAAGAAGTTTGTCCTCTCTGAAAAGGACATGCCCACTCACTGGTATAACATCAACGCCGATCTGCCCGCAGCCGGTGTGGAAATGCCGCCGCCACTGCATCCCGGCACCGGTCAACCGCTTGGCCCGGCCGATCTTGCCCCGCTCTTCCCAATGGCTCTGATCGAGCAAGAGGTCAGCACCGAGCGCTACATCGAGATCCCCGAAGAAGTACAAGACGTCTACCGCATCTGGCGACCGACGCCGCTCTTCCGCGCCTACGAATGGGAGAAGGCGCTGGGTACGCCGGCGAAGATCTACTACAAATACGAAGGCACCAGCCCCGCGGGTAGCCATAAGCCAAACACCGCTGTGCCGCAGGCCTATTACAACATGAAAGAAGGCGTCAAGCGCCTGGCCACAGAGACGGGCGCGGGGCAGTGGGGCAGCGCCCTCGCCTTTGCCTGCCAGATGTTTGGCCTGGAGTGCAAGGTTTACATGGTGCGCGTAAGCTATGATCAGAAGCCCTACCGCAAACTGATGATGCAGACATGGGGCGCGTCGGTGGTACCCAGCCCCAGCCCCGAAACCAATGCCGGTCGGCAGATCCTGGAACGGGATCCCAACAGCACCGGCAGCCTGGGCATCGCCATCTCTGAGGCAGTGGAAGATGCCGTCATGCGCGACGACACTCGCTACGCGCTGGGCAGCGTCCTCAATCACGTGCTGCTGCATCAAACTGTCATCGGCCAGGAGGTGATCAAGCAACTTGAACTGGCCGGCGCGGATTGGCCCGATGTGCTCGTCGGCTGTACTGGTGGTGGCAGTAATTTCGGCGGGTTCGCCTTCCCCTTCCTGCGCGAGAACATCGTCAACGGCAAGAAGACGCGTGTGGTGGCTGTGGAACCTGCTGCCGCACCCAGCCTGACCCGTGGCGTCTACACCTACGATTTCGGTGACACCGCCAAGATGACGCCGCTGATCAAGATGCACACCTTGGGGCACGACTTCGTCCCTGCGCCGATTCACGCCGGCGGTCTGCGTTATCACGGCATGAGCGCCCAGATCAGCGCGGTGAAAGAGGCGAACCTGATCGAGGCCGTCAACGTGCAGCAGCGCGCGATCTTCGATGCCGCCATCAGCTTCACACGGTCGGAAGGGATTCTGCCTGCGCCCGAACCGAGCCATGCCATCTGGGGCGCCATGCAAGAGGCGCTGAAATGCAAGGAAAGCGGCGAATCGAATACTATCGTCTTCAACCTTTGCGGCCACGGGCATTTCGATCTGGCGTCTTACGAATCGTACATGGCGGGGAACCTGGTCGACTACGACTACCCCGAAGCGGCCATCCAGGAGAGCCTGTCGCATCTGCCGTCGTTTGGCCAATGACGTACGCCACTTGAGAGAACAGGCGGTTGGAACGAGATCCCAATCGCCTAATCTCCCAATCTCCGGTCTCCATTTTGATGGTTCTCTACTGTGGACGCAATATCACCAGCATCGTACGCAGTAGGAAGAGGCAGGCGAGGACGACGACATCGATGAGGGTCACCAGCAACAGCGCGTTGACAAGCGTCCCTACAGGACCGGCCAGCCACGTCGCAGCCTGCATGAAGAACTGCCCTGAACTGTCGATGAGGATGTAGAGCACGCCAAAGACGACAATGTAGAGCAGCAGTGATCGCAGCGGTTCGCGGTCGCTGCTGCTGGGCAACATGGCATTGGCTACCGTAAACAGCAGATACGACCACAGGAAACCGTCCTGTTGCCTGGCGATGGTCGAGATCCATGCCTGTGTGTTGGGCCACCAATCCCCGCCCTGCCACACTGTGGGCAACATGTTGCTCTGAAAGACCTGCGATCCAACCATTGCCACCAAAGCAGAACCAACGATGAGTGGCGCCAGGCCCACCAGGCTGTCGACCACAGCGCCGCCACTCGACACGCTGACACTGCCCATGCCAATGTGTTGCCCCTTTTTTCGTGGCCACACACGGAACTTGCCTGTTTTCAGGCCGAGTATCTTGGCCATCAGCCAGTGCGACATTTCATGGATGAGAATGCCGGGCAGGTAGAGCAGGAAAAGCACAACCATCGCCAGATCGGCTGAGCCTGTGATCCGGTAGACGATTTCCTGTGTGAGCAGACCCACCTGGCGGCTCATCCAGGCGAGGATCAGTAGCAGGATGGCAAAAAGTGCGAAGGTCGCAAGCGTCGTATTCATGTATACAGATGCGATTGGCGTGATGGGTTGCAGCGTTGTGAAGCGCGGTTCAGCTTACAGCAAAGCCCCGATCTGAGCAAACCACCTGGCGCAGACCTTTCGCCAATCAAAAACTCTGCCGTGTGATCTGGGCAGAGTTTGTTGAAGTGAAAATCTCAGCAGCGCGGCGCTAATCGCCGTGTGTGCCGGTGTGTCTCGTGTGAATCACGAAACGCAATGCCGTCTTCTCGGCGCCTTCGATATCAACATCGGCAAAGTCTGGTATGACGAAGACTTCCAGCCCGTCATCTGCCACAAAGGAGCGAGCCAACACAGTCGCCTTGATGGCCTGGTTAACGGCCCCAGCACCGATGGCCTGGACGATGGCCTGTCGTTCTTCACGGAGTTTGCCGGCGATAGCGCCGGCCACGGCAGATGTGCGAGATTGAGCCGCTACACGGATGATGTCGGTCGTCATAGGAATTCCTCGATGTTCGTGCGGTTGTGGGTTATTGATTAGAAAAGTGTATGGAAAAGATTACGTTTCTGTGAGGAACGTATTTATTCTACCGTGTACCTTACTGGCTGTACATAAAATATATTTTCTTTTGTGTAGACATTTGTACTGTTTTTGTCGCAGGTTCGGGCTGCGCTTACGAGGTGAGGTTCGCCGTGAATGCGATTCGTGTCGCAATGGTCGATGATCATCAGAGCATCCTGGATGGCTACCAGCTAAGACTAAGCCAAAACAAAGACATTTCGATTGTTGCCGCCATCACCTACGGCGCCGAGATTATGCCGGTTCTTGAACGCCAGCCGGTCGACGTCCTCCTGTTGGATATCACGCTCCCGACCTCGCAGGCGGACACAACGCCTTTTCCGGTGTTGCAGTCGATCCCCCAATTGGTTGAGTGTTATCCAGAGATGCATGTCGTGCTCATGACGATGCACAAAGGGAAGACGTTGCTGGCATACGCAATTGAGTGCGGTGTCAGTGGTTACATTTTGAAGGATGATCGTCATGCCATACAGCGTCTCGGCGCAGTGATCGGTGACATTGCGGGCGGCGCGATGTACTTCAGTGAGTCGTTGTCGCCGTTGATGCCCAACGCCCGCAACCGGGGACAACTCCTGACGCCCAGGCAGATGGAGGTGCTGGCATTGTGCGTCGAATATCCAAACGAGACGACGCTGGAATTGGCGCAGCGGCTGAATGTGCAACACTCAACCGCGCGCAACCTGCTTTCTGGGATCTACGCCAGGCTGGAGGTCAACAATCGTACGGCCGCGGTGGCCCGTGCGCAGGAGTTGGGCATTATCGTTTAGGGGGTGTTCTAGGGGCATCGGCGTTAAGTTAAGGACCAGCGAAAGTGCCGGGGACTTCATGTTGGACGAGTCGCCAGGAGTGATGACCCCGTCTCGCTGCGACGAAAAGTCCCCGGCACTTGTGTCTACGACGCTTAACTTAACGCCTATGGTTCTAGGGGCTGGGGGTGTGGCTAGGGCAGACAATAGCGGCAGAAAATAAAATCCACGGAGAGCAGAGTGTTTCTGCCCTCCGTGGATTTTACTTTGAGTGTTTTTAGGCCGACATCCGGGTGGCGCTTACCGTGCAGACCCGCACGTGGGCGTGCTCACTCCGCAGGAGTTCATGAACTCTTTTCGGCCACCTTGTCCTAGCCGTACACTTCGCCGGTGATGCGCACCATGTCGGCGTAACTGCTTGCGCTCAAGGCCGCGCCGCCGATCAGCGCGCCGTCGATGTCTTCCTGCTGCATGATCTCGGCGATGTTGCCCGGCTTGGTGCTGCCACCGTAGAGGACGCGCACCTGCGCCGCCACGTCAGCGCCATAGATCTCGACCAGCGTCTTGCGTACCACGTTGCCGCAGATGTCGCCTGCTTGCTCCGCCGTGGCCGCCAGGCCGGTGCCGATGGCCCAGATTGGCTCGTAAGCAATGATCAACGTCGTCACCTCGGCGGCGCTGATGCCTTCCAGCCCGCCACGCACCTGGCTGCTGACGAAACTCTGCGTTTCGCCGGCTTTGTTCTGTTCCAGGCTCTCGCCCACGCACATGATCGGCGTCAGCCCATGCTTGAGCGCGGCCTTGATCTTCTTGTTCACGTCGGCGTCGCTCTCGTTGAAGTATTGGCGGCGTTCGCTGTGGCCAATGATCACATACTCGGCCAACTGTGCCAGCATCGGCGCGCTGACCTCGCCGGTGTAGGCGCCACTGTCTTCGAAGTAAACGTTTTGGCCGCCCACGGCGATTTCCGTCCCCGCCAGCGCCTGTTTCACGGCTGGCAGCGACACGAAGGGCGGACACACGACACAATCGACGCCGTTGCTGCCGACTAGATTCTTGATTTCCACGGCCAGCGCTTCGGCTTCTGCCGGCCCCATGTTCATCTTCCAATTGCCGGCCATCATCGGTTTCCGCATGGCATACTCCTATCACAAAAATGAAGATGGGAGCGGACACAGCGTGAAATGGCGCTGCGTCCGCTCCCATCGGTGATCAAGTGGATGGTTTGGGTGCTTGAGCTTCAGATTCGTCCTGCGCGTTGCCCTCTTCTGGGGCGTCTTCTCGGTCCTCTTCGGGAGGACGGTTGAAGCGTTCCACTTCGGCGTCGTAATCTGCTTCGGTCAACCAATTGCCGCCCTGTACTGCATGACGGCGCAGGTTACGCGTTTTGTCGAACCAGAGTTCCACTTCCACCTGTCTGAAACAGCGATTGGCGCCGCTGCTCTGGATCACCTTGCGTGTGTAGTAGGTGGCGTCGGCTTCTTCGGCCTGGCTCAGCGAACTGAGCAGATCGACGTCGGCGCTGAGCGGTTCGTTGCAGCGTCGGCTGAGCACGTAGATGGTCAACGTGCGTCGGTTGCCGCCACTGCCGCCGCCGGTGAAGAGTTGGGCGAGTCTCTTGAAAAAGCTCATGTCGGTCTATTTGTCCTGTAGCACTGCCACGCCGGGGAGTTCCTTGCCTTCGAGGAATTCCAGGCTGGCGCCGCCGCCGGTGCTCACGTGCGACATGCGATCTTCCAGGCCCGCCTGCCGCACGGCTGCTGCGCTGTCACCGCCGCCGATGATGGTGACGGCATTCTGCAGGTTGGCCAGAATGTCGGCGATGGCCACGGTCCCCTTGGCAAAGGACGGGAACTCGAAGACGCCCATCGGCCCGTTCCACACCACTGTGCGTGCCCCCGACAGCCGGTTGGCGTAGTGCGCAATAGTGGCCACACCGATGTCCAGCGCCATCCAACCGGCAGGGACATCCTCGATGCTCACCACCTGGCTGGCGGCGTCGGCGGCAAACTGATCCGCCACACGCAGGTCCACGGGTAGGTAAATGATGCCCGCGCCCTTGCTCAGCAGATCCTCGGCCGTGGCCAGCGCCTCTTGTTCGACCAGGCTCTTGCCCATGTCGTAGCCCTGCGCGGCCAGGAAGGTGTTGGCCATGCCGCCGCCGATGAGGATGGCATCGACCTTTTCCAGCAGATTCTCGATCACCGTGATCTTGTCGCTGATCTTGGCGCCGCCCATGATCGCCACGAACGGGTGCTTGGGATCTTCCAGCGCGCCGCCCAGGAACGCCAACTCTTTTTCCATGAGGAAGCCGCCCACAGCCGGCAGATGACTGGCCACACCGGCGGTGCTGGCATGGGCGCGATGCGCGCTGCCGAAAGCGTCGTTCACGAAGACGTCGCCCAGTTTTGACATGGCCTCGGAGAGCGCCGCATCGTTCTTGGTTTCGCCCTTCTCAAAGCGCGTGTTCTCCACAACCAGCACGCCGCCCGCAGGCAATGCCTTGGCCGCGGCCTCCGCCGCTGAGCCAACCACTTCGTCCACGAACTGCACGTCGATACCCAGCAGGCTGCCCAGGTGTTCGGCAATCGGTTTCAAGCTGTATTTCGGATCCGGGCCACCCTTGGGGCGCCCCAAATGGCTCATGAGGACGACCGCAGCGCCATGTTCGCGCAAGTAGTTGATCGTGGGCAGCGCCGCCTGAATGCGGGCGTCGTCGCTGATGTTGCCCTGATCGTCTTGCGGCACGTTAAAATCGACGCGCACCAATGCGCGTTTGCCCTGCCAATCGACGTCTCGAACTGTCTTTTTTTGCATGGTTTTACGTCCTTGCAGTAGGGCTCTTCAATCAAAATGCGGAGTGAGGACGGTTACACGCAGTGCCTGGCACTGCGTGTAACCGTCCTCACTCCGCATTCCGAAATGCTTAGAGTCCGCGATCGACGATGTACTTGGCCAGATCGGTGACGCGGGTGCTGTAGCCCCATTCGTTGTCGTACCAGGTGACAACCTTGACCAGGTCGCCGTACACCTTGGTGAATTCGGCGTCGACGATGCTGCTGCGGGTGTCGCCCTTGAAGTCCATGCTGACCAGGGGTTCGCGGCTCACGCCGAGGACGCCCTTCATGCGGCCGGCGGCGGCTTCGTCCAGCGCGGCCAGCAGTTGTTCGGTGCTGCCCGGGTTCTTCACCTTGGCCACGAAGTCCACCACGCTGACGGTGGGGGTGGGGACGCGCATGGCCATGCCGTCGAACTTGCCCTTGAGTTCCGGGATCACCAGCGCCACGGCCTTGGCCGCGCCGGTGGTGGTGGGGATAATGCTCAGTGCGGCGGCGCGGGCGCGGCGCAGGTCGCTGTGTACCAGGTCGAGGATGCGCTGATCATTGGTGTAGGCATGTACCGTGGTCATCACGCCCTGTTCGATCTCGAACAGATCGTTGACGACCTTGGCCGCCGGGGCGAGACAGTTGGTGGTGCAGCTTGCATTGCTGATGACGTGGTGATTGGCCGGATCGTACTTCTCCTCGTTCACGCCCATGCAGATGGTGATGTCTTCGCCCTTGGCCGGGGCGCTGATGATCACCTTCTTGGCGCCGGCGCTCAGGTGCAGCGCGGCCTTTTCGCGGGATGTGAAGATGCCGGTGCTCTCCACCACAATGTCCACACCCATGTCGCCCCACGGCAGCTTGCTGGGGTCACGTTCGCTGAGAACCTTGATGCGGTCGCCGTTGATGACAATATCGCCACCCTCAACCTCGACGGTGCCGTCGAAGATGCCATAGTTGCTATCGTACTTGAAGAGGTGGGCGTTGGTTTCCACGTCGGCCAGGTCGTTGAAGGCGACCAGATCGAATTCACCCGGGTAGCGCTCCACAAGCGCCTTGGTGACCTGACGGCCGATGCGGCCAAAGCCATTGATCGCGATGCGTGTTGCCATTGAAATGCCTCCAAATGTTGAATGAAATCGTTTGTCAAACCGATTGCTGGTAGGTTGTTGTGCTGCACGTGAGGGTCAGGGCGGGGAAGGTGCGGTGTTGGCGATTGCGCTCCTGCCTGTGATGCGCAGTCAGAAGCCCGACTTCTCGACACTGATGTCCGGCACGTCAATTCGCTGACCGGGCAGGCAACGCCGGCTGCCCAACGAATTGTGAGCACCCGTCCATTTTACCATATCTTGTCGCTAAAGCTCATTTTGAGAAGGGCCGATCTGGAAGGGGTTTTGGGGGATTGGGGACTGGAGATTCGGGACTGGGGACTGGGGGATTGTTGCCACATCTCAATCCCTCAATCTCCCAATCCCTAAATCTCTTCTCCATCGTTTCGCCGCGTTACCATGAGGTGGATCTAAGCCATCCGCTAACGTTGCACCAACGGCAGGTAGATGGCGCTGCCGCTGGGCGTGATCGTGCCATCCTGCCGCTTGATGACGCTGCCGGGCGTTGACCGTGCGATGTCGCGGCCCTGCTCGTCGTAGAGGACGGCGCTGCCGAGGACGATCTGCGTCGAATGGCGGCGCTTGTGTCGAGCCGCGCTGTGATCGCCAGCAGCACGCCGTCACCGTTGATGGGTGTGGCGGTGGCAAGGCTGATGAAGAGCCGCCCATGTCGATCGTCGTTGTAGCTGACGTTGGCATCGGCGCCGGCCACGGCAGCGGGGGTGACGGCCTGGAAGCCGACGATGCGCGCCGGATCGTAGACGATGACGAAGTCGCCGCCGATCACCTGCTGTAGCCCTTCGGCGCGCAAGACGATTTCGGCCTGGGCGCCGGGGACCGCGCTGATGGCTTCCAGCGTGAGCGTGGTGGTGATCGCACCCTGCATGCGCGGCGTTGTTGTGTCTGGCTGGGCAGCCGACACGCCGCCGACAAGCCGCCGCAGGATCTGCCCGCTGTCCCCGGCGTCGATGAAGCCGTTGCCGTTGAGGTCGCCGCTGCCTGTCTCCGACGCGGTTGGCGTGCGCTGCTGTGATGACAAGACCAGCGCCTGCACCGCGTCCTGTTCCGTCATCACCCCATCGCCGTTGACGTCGCCTTGGCGGAAACCGTCGCCGGTTGCGCCGACCGTGAGCGATCCGTTGGTCAACGTTAGAGACAACGCGACCGTCTGTGTGGCGGAAACCGTCGCCGTGATCTGTGAGCCGCCTGCAATCGTCGGCGCCACGAGCGAAAGCGGTGTCTGCGCGCCCGCCTGGCCGAGGACGTTGAACGCGATATGGGCCAGCGTCCCTTCGCCGTAAAGCGGCGCGGGCGTGTCGGGTGTCTGCGGTTCCACGTTGAGCGTAATGCGTTCTGTGTTGGCGTCGACGGCGGCAATGGCGTATGTCCACGTGTAGTTGCCGGTAAGCGACGCCCCGCTGACGCTGCTGGGCGCTGTCACGTTGGGATCGTATTCCACCCAGAGATCGCCCTCGGCGATGCGTAGCCCGTCTACCGGACCGGCGTTGATCGGCGCCTGTACGCTTTCGCCGTTGACGCCGGTCAACGTGGGGATGTGCAAGTGCAGTTGACCGAAGGTCGCACATGCCGGCTCCGACGTTTCGAGCGTGACATCGCTGCTGTCCAGGGCCAGGACGCGATAGCAGTACTCGTCGCCTGGGGTCAGATCGTTGGCGGCATCGTCGTCTGCGTCGAGGTAGAGCGGATCGTGTGTGACGTCGATGCGCTCGAAGTCGACGTTGCCCTGGCGTTCTACGGCGTAGTTGACCGTCTGCACATGCGCAGACGGCGCCCACCGCAAAATGACAGCGTGCGGCCCTGCTGTGGCGCTGAGGCCAATCGGCGCGGCGGTGGGTGTGGCTGTGGCGACCGGCGTGGGAATCGGCGTACTTGTGGATGTGGGGGTGGCCGGGCGCGATCCTACCTCAAGCGACGTGGTGTCGAGGAAGAAGTTGCTGTTCAACGAACTGTTGGTGGTGATCTGGAAGAGCAGATCGCCCGCCTGATCGCTGAAGCCGCCCATGTCCACTGTCTCTTGTACCCAACTCTGGGTGGCATTGCCAATGCAGAGATCATGTCGCTTTAGCAGCGTATCGCCGAAACGTACTTCCACACTGTCTTGCCCGCACGTGTCTTCGGAGCCGATCCAGTATCGGTAGGTGAGCAACTTGCCAAGACCATCGATGGTGACTGTCTGCGAGATGGTGGCGCTTTCGTTCTGCGCGCCGCCCAACCACACCAGGTAGACGCCGCTGTGTGGGGTCACCGGCAGTTGTAGCTCGTCGCTGTTGAGGATCAACGCGCCGGGGTTGCTGCCGAAGACCGTGGACCGTTCCTTCCACGCGCTGTCGGGGCCGTTGTCGAAGTCGGGGTTTAGCAGGATCTGTCGATCCGGCGCGGGTGTGGTGGTAGGGGTGGGCAGTGTTGTGCTGCTGCGCAGGCTGACGTCTTCGAGCAGGAGCGTGCCGGGCGCGGCGGCGTCGGTGAAGACTTCGAAGCGTAGCAGCGCCTGCGTACCGGCGACGTCAGCGAGATCGAAGGTGGGGGTTTCCTGCCAGCTATCCGTGACGTTCTGCACACACAGCGCCAACGAGGTGACGATACGACTGCCCAGGTAGACGTAGAGCATGTCGCCGCCGCAGTTGTCGTCGATGGTGCGAACCTGGTAGCGGAAGGTGAGGATCGGCGCTACCTGTGGCACCGTCACCGGCTGCGAGATGCGGGCGAGTTCGTTGTCTACGCCGCCGAGCCACGCCAGGAAGGATCCACTGGCAGGTGACACCGGCAGCGTTGTCTCATCTGATGAGTAGATGCGTTGCGCCATCTGGCGACCTTCTTCGAGCCAGTCGCCGTTGCGCCCCAGATCGAAGTTGCTGTTGGCGAGGATGTTGGCGCTTGGCGTCAAGGTGGCCGTCGGCGTTGTGGTCGGTGTGGCCGTCTCCGTTGGCGTGGCGGACGGCGTCGATGTGGCGGACGGTGTGCTGGTGGCGGTTGTGGTGGCCGTACTCGTGCTGGTGGGCGTGGCTGTCACCGTTGACGTTGTGGTGGTTGTGGCCGTCGATGTGGCTGTTGGCTGAGGCAACGTGCCGGTGTAGGATTCGATCCAATCCACAAAGCGCGAGACGCGTGTATACACGCCTGGTACATTCGCTTCGCCACAGATTGGGCTACCGTAACTCACCAGGCCACCCAGTCGCCAGTTGCCGACGCCGCCGGCCACCAACGGGCCGCCGCTATCGCCGCCACACGAATCTTTTACGCCTTCGGTGTAGCCGGCGCACAGCATGTTGTCGGTTAAGCGAGGCCAAGCCTGCCGACACGACGTGTTCGACACAATCGGCACCTCCACTTCCATGAGGACATTGGAGGTGCTGGCGCCATTGCCGTTGGATGTGAACCCCCAGCCGGTGACCCAGGTCATGTCGCCTGGATCGATGAGCGCGTCGTTGGCCGGGCTGCGCAGGAGCGGAATCGTATCGACGTAGGCATTGAGCGTTGCGGGTGACGAGAGCCGCAGCAGTGCGATGTCGTAATCCAGGCTAGAACTGTTGTAGTTAGGGTGGCGGATCACCTGGCTGACTTGGGGAAACTGTTCGGTTTGATCGTTGGTGTTGCGCAGGTACTCGCCGAGGACAACGCGCATCTGGCTGGGCGCGTAGACAGTGCTGCCGGATGAGACACAGTGTCCGGCTGTCACCACCCACTGCGGCGCAATCAGCGATCCTCCGCACAAGTAGGTGTACTGGCCGTCGTTGGCGTTGACGAGGGCCTGCCAAGGCCATTCGCCGTGGGTGGCGGGCGCGCCGCCCACGATGCGCGGCGCGGGCGTCGGCAAGGGCGTCTCGCCAGGCAGCGGACGGGTGGCAGCGGCGTTGGGGGAGGTGGGCGTCGGCGGTGTTTCCTGTGCAAGCGAGTCACCGCGGAACAACATCGCGATGGAAAGCAGTATCAGTACACCGACGATGGACAGCAGTTTTGTGGTTTTCATGCGTCTCTCCTGGGCAGCAGAATTGGGGGCATCGATAAGGATCGTCGCAAGCTATGATAGGTCCATTGTATTTCGTGCTCGTTTCCACTCCAATCTTACAACTTGCTGAAGTTTGGGCAGGTGGGTGCGGAGATAACAAAGATGATGGGATGATGAGGATGATGGATAGCGCTTTCCATCATCCTCATCATCCCATCATCTTGATTCTGTGCGTTCAAGGCTATTGCTAAGGGACTGTGATCTCTTCGTCGGCAGCCTGCAACAGGGCGTCTTCCGGCGTGAGTGTGGCCGCTTGCGCGAGATCCGTCTCGATTGCTGGATCGCCTGCGTCGGCCAGGTAGCGGCCCCAGGCGCGCAGGAAGTAGGCGTGCGCCAATTCAGGATCGGCGGCGATGGCCCGATCCGCGAAGGAGACGAGGTACTGGCTCATCTCGGGGATCCAGCCTTCCGCCGGGGTTCCCATGATCAACGGCGATTCGGCGCTGAAGATCTCGACAGGCGTGAGATCGCGCATCAGATCCACCGCCGCGGCGTAGTCGCCGTAGAAGACGTAGCTGAGGATGGGATAGCCGCCGTCGACGTACGCCAATCGATTCTCGGCGTAGAGTCGGATCAACTGCGCGTTCCAGTGGACGACGGCATCTTCGGGCGCAAGCGTCGCGGTTTCTTCGATCAGCGGCAAGGCTTGATTGTAGAGATCTGCGTTCGCCAGTGCCACAGCGCGGTTGTTCGCCTCACGCACATCGGCGGCGGCATCTTCGCCAAGCTCGGTCAAGGTGACGGGCGTCAACTGTGCGCCATCCCAGCGCAGGACCTGGGCGGCGTAGAGGCGCACACCACAGGCATAGCAGAAGATGTACGGATCGGTGGCGTTGAGCACAACCTCGTTCTGACCGTCGCCGTCGAGATCAGTGACGTCACCGGCGCCAGGGCTGGAATTGAAGCCCTGGATCAGATCGACGAAGGTTGCGCCGTCCCAGCGCAGCAGATCGAAGCAGCCACTGTGCGCGCCCGCGCCGCCGTCCACGGTGAACCAGAGCGACTCGGGGGCGATGGTCACCTGGTTGACGCCTGCTTCGTCGACATAGTCGGCACATTCGAGTTCAATACGGGCGATCTCGTTCCAGGCGCCGTCAGCACTTTCGTAGATCGCCACGAAGTGAGGGATCTCATCGGGCATGAAGACGCGTATGCCGTAGGAATGAGCCACCCACAGCGCCTGACCGTCGATGCCGTCCGCGGCGAAGACGTTGATGCCGTCGAAGCCGTCGGTGCCTCCTTCGGGCCGGATCGGGATCGTCGCTTCCAGCGCTGTAACGAGGTCGGCTGTGTCGATATCCTCGTTGATATCCTCTTCGATGGGTGTGTCGGTGGGTGGGATATCGGTGGGGGCGGCTGCTTCGGCTTCGGGCGTCGGCGTTTCTGTTGGCGGCGCGGGGGGTGCCGTCGTCGGCGCTTCGGTTGCGGCGACAGCGTCGGCGGTCGGCGTGTCACTCGCCTGTTGGTCGCCTGCGCCACAGGCTGCCAGCAGCAGGAGCAGCAGGCCGACGATCAACCATCGACCGGCGCGCAAAGGTAGTTGCTTCTTCTGTATTTGGTGTGTCATCAATATTTCCTTTCAGGTTGGGGGATATCCATACTTACTACAATCCATACTTACTACAGACGCTGTGCAATGGGCGAATTGTTCCGGTAATTTGGATCGTATTCGCCTATGTCATAATAGGTCGTGTTACTCATTTTGCGCCAGTACACGTCCTTCTTCTTTCTTCGTGATTCGTCGCCTTTTCGTATACAAATCATATCTCACCGATCTATTGACATCGCCCGCGCTTTGTGAAATGATCAAGCTGTAACTCGATACGTTGGCTCCCAAGCTGGCTGCCCCGGCAGTCAGCTTTGCTATTGGGGCATTTCCGTCACTATTTTTCTAAATGTGCAGAGCGCACAGAGGCACCCACCCGATGTACACGAAGATTGATGGCGCATGTGGAGTACATCTTCTTACCGACCGTCCATACACCAAAGGAGAGTTGATCTGCCAGATCGAAGACTACCAGATTGTCACAAAGCCGACCTACCAAACCATCCAAATCGGCCGCGATCTGCATCTGGAGGAACTCGGCATCATTGCATACATGAACCATTCATGCCAGCCGAACACCATCGTGGACACCACGACGCTCACGATACGCGCCAATCGTGAAATCGCCCCCGGCGAATCGCTCACCTTCTTCTACCCCTCAACCGAATGGGAGATGGATCGCCCGTTCGTCTGCCTGTGCGGCGCGCCTTCGTGCATCCGCCTGGTGGCCGGGGCCAGGTACCTTTCGGTGGATGTGCTGCGACACTACTTCATCAATCAGCACGTGCGCGAACTCATCGCGGAAGCGCTGCTGGAAGAGACGTCGCAGATCGTGCCTTTTGTCCCTGCCATGATGGGACGCGCCCACAACGGGTACTACGCCAACGGGGTGGCGTGACATGCGATTCTGCATCCTTTACGACAGCTACGCCAAATCTAACTCACCGCTCAAAGACGTGGATCTGCCCGGCGATCCGGCGGCCTACCTGCCCGCAGACGCTGAAGTAGAATACCACGTGATCCACAAGGCCACGGCGGTGAAGCAGATCATCGAACTCTCCAAGCGCAATTTCGACGTCTTCGTCAACGTCTGCGACGGCGCCTGGGACGAAGATCGCCCCGGCATCGAAGTGGTGCAGGCGTTGGAACGGCTCGGCCTGGCCTTCACCGGCGCCGATGCCAACTTCTACGAGCCGTCGCGCGAGAAGATGAAGCTGGTCTGCCACTACTGGGGCATCAAGACGCCGGCCTACGTCTTCGCCAAGACCGACGACGACATCGAGCGCGCCGCCGCCACGCTGCGCTACCCGATGATCGTCAAACACGCCAGCAGCTACAGCAGCATCGGCATGACGCGGGATTCCCGCGTCACCTCGGCGGAGGCGTTGCGTTTCCAGGCGCAAGATGATCGACGAGTTCGGCCAGGCGCTGATCGAGGAGTTCATCGAGGGGCGCGAGTTCACGGCGCTGGTGGCCGAGAACGTGGAGGATCCCATGAATCCCTTCGCCTACCAGCCCGTGGAATTCCACTTCCCGCCCGGTGAGACGTTCAAACACTTCGAGATGAAGTGGATCGACTTCCGCAACATGAGCGGCGTCGCCGTCACCGATCCGGACATCAGCCGCCGCCTACAAGAGATGACCAGACGCCTCTTCGTGGGCCTCAAAGGCACGGGCTACGGCCGCTGCGACATCCGCATGGACGCCGATGGCGAACTCTACCTGCTTGAGATCAACCCCAACTGCGGCATGTTCTACCCGCCCGAAGACCCGGGCAGCGCCGATCTCTGCCTTTATTACGATCCGGTGGGCTATCGGGCTTCATGCAGGCCATCATCGCCGCCGCGCTCAAGCGCAAAGAAGAACGTCGCCGCAAGTGGACGCGCTGCGCTTTCGTGGCAAGACACCGACCCTGTACGTGATTCTCGCCATGACAATGTTTCCTCAGGTGGCAGTGCTGGCGGGCCTCTATGCGGTGATCAATACATTGGGCATCGGCGCCATTGCCAGTATGATCCTTTCGTACATGATCTTCACACTACCATTTACAGTATGGGTGTTGACTTCATTCTTCCGTGGTCTACCGATTGAGATCATGCAATCGGCACAAGTCGACGGCGCATCGCCATTTCAGACGTTCTACATGATCTTGTTGCCTCTGACCATGCCTGCATTGGTGACCACCGGCCTGCTGGCCTTTATTCAGTCTTGGAATGAGTATCTATTCGCACTGACGTTCACTTCAATCGAACCGACCGCACGCACCGTACCTGTTGCCATTGCGCTGTTTAGCGGTGAACGGGCATTTCAGGAACCCTTTGGCGAAATCATGGCTGCGTCGGTTGTGGTCACAGTCCCACTAATCATTCTTGTGTTGATCTTCCAGCAGAAGATCGTTGAAGGTTTGACCGCAGGCGCGGTGAAGGGGTAATTCTCTGCTGCGCAGTGAACAATGAATGAAGAATAAAGAATGGGTGGAGCGACCAACTCGCTCCACCCATTCTTTGTTCTTCATTCATTTTCTTCATTCTTTGCGTTTTTCACCGCGGGCAACACTTTCTCCCCTAACAACCTCAGCCCGTTCTCACCTGTGATCCCGTGCGGCGTGCCGAATTCGACGCGGTCGGCGCCTTGAGCGAAGATGGCGAGGGTCTGCTCCGCAATCTCTGCCGGGGTGCCGGCGAAGGCGAATTTGGCCAGGATCTCGTCGGAAACGGCGGCGGCGGCGGCCTCAAAATCGTAACGGGCGGCGGCGGCCTTGATGCGATCCATGCGATCCGGCTCGATCTGCACGGTGGGATCCAGTTCGGCGATGACAGGCAGGTAGAGCGCCACTTCGCGGGCAGCCTTTTGGCGGGCGGCGCGCCCGTCTTCGTCTACCACCGTCACCGCGCCGACGACGATACCGATGTCGGCGGGGTTGCGTCCTTGGGCGGGGGCGTGCTGGGCGATCAGCCCGCGCATCCACGGGGACACGTCGGGGTTGGCCGATCCGCCGATCTTCACCTCGTTGATGTAGGGCAGACACGCGTGCAGTGTCTTCTCTCCCCAAGAACCGAGCAAAAACGGGATGTTTGGGCGCAGGATCGACCAGCGGAAGGCGTCGCCGCCGGCCACGGGGAAGATCTCGCCCGGCAGCGGATCTTTGGACTGCGACAGCAGGTGACGCACGGCGGCGAAGCTTTCCTTCAGCGCCGTCACCACGCGCTTGGGCTGAATGCCCACAAAGTCGAGCCAGCCACCGCGGGCGATGCCCAGGTAGGCGCGTCCCTGGCTGGCCTCGTCCACGAGGGCGATGTTGGCGGCCAGGTTTACTGGATGGCTGGTGAAAGGATTCACCGCGGCAGCGCCGATACGTACTCGTTTCGTGGCCTTGGCGATCTCCATGAGCGGTAGCCAGGCGGGCTGGTAGAGCATGTCGTTGTAGACGGTGACGCCGTCGAAGCCGTAGTCTTCGGCCCGCGCTGCCAACGGACCGTAGGCGGAAAGCGGCTTGTCTGTCTGGAAGGCAATTGTGATGGATTTGGGCATGTTTTCTGGTTTCCGGGCGCTGGTGGGTGAACGGGTTGCGGATACGGCGGATGCCAACGGTACTATAGCACACCGCTGCCCTGCATCCTGTGTTACAATGGCTCCAAACGCGCTCGAACCTTCGACTTGCAGGCTTGCATACCTGCAACTCAAAATCCCCCCAAGGTGTGTGTAATGACGAATGAATCTCATCCACCGGCTGCGCCTGTCCAGTCGGCGTTGGCCGCGGAACTGCCTGCCGAGGACCAGCCGGTGTCGGTGCAGCGTCGCGTCTTCGACATGGCGTGGCCGGTGATCAGCGAGAACTTTTTGCAGACGATGCTGGGCATCGTAGACATGTTGTTGGTGGCGCGGCTGGGCGCCGCCGCCATTGCCGGCGTGGGCAGCGCACAACAGGTGATGTTCTTCCTGATTTCGGCGTTGAGCGCGTTGGGTGTGGGCAGTTCGGTGTTGGTGGCGCAGGCCGTGGGCGCGAAGAAGTTCGACGACGCCTCGTTGTTCGCCCGTCAATCACTGGCGTGGAGTGTCTGCTTCTCGATTCCCCTGGCGATTGGGGGCTTTTTCGCGTCTGGGGCCATCATGTCTGTCTTTGGGCTGGAGCCGGAAGTGGCGCACATCGGCACAGAGTATCTGCAAGTGACAATGGCGACCATCGTGGTGCTGGTTCTGCTCTTCATTGGCGGCGGCGCGCTGCGCGGGGCTGGCGACTCGCGCACCCCCATGCAGGTGACCGCGCTGGCCAATGTGGTGAACGTGGTGCTGAGCTATGCGTTGATCTTCGGCGCTTGGGGCTTCCCCGAGATGGGCGTGGTGGGCAGCGCCTGGGCCACCTTTTATTCGCGGGCGTTGGGCGCGGTGTTGCTCTTTGCCGTGATGTGGAAAGGACGCGGCGGTGTGTCGATCCGCGGGCGACGGGGTTGGTTCCCACGCCTGAGCGTTGCCCGTTCGGTGCTTGACATCGGCGTCCCCGCGGCAGTGGAGCAGGTGCTCACCGCGGGCGCTTTCTTCGTGCTCACCATCATCGTCGCCGGCCTGGGGACAATTACGCTGGCCGCGCATCGGATCGCGTTCAACGCGCTATCGCTCTCTTTCTTGCCGGGCATCGGCTTCGGCGTGGCGGCGACGGCGCTGGTAGGTCAAAGTGTGGGCGCACGCCGGTTGGACGAGGGCGATCAGGCCACCCGCATCGCCACATTCTGGTCGGTGTTGTGGATGAGTGGCATGGGCGCGCTGATCTTTGTCTTCGCGCCGCAGATCATCACGTTCTACAGCACCGATCCCGAGGTCATCGCGGTAGGGACGGCGGGCATGCGTGTGGTGGCGTTGGCGCAACCGTTTTGGGGCGTGCTTTTCGTGCAGTCCGGCGCTCTGCGCGGATTAGGCAACACGCGTTTCCCGTTGCGCGTCAACGCCGCCGGGATCTGGGCGGCGGTTGTGCTGGCCTACATTTTGATCCAGACAGTGGGCGGTGGATTGGTGTCGGTGTGGAGCGCGTTTTTGGTCACCGCGCCGATTTCGGCAGGGCTGCTCTGGTGGCGCTTCCGTCAAGAGGCAAAGGTAGCGCCGCCCGCGGTCGCGTTCAGCGCCGCGGACTAGGACAGTATTGATCTACGAAGGGTACGAGAGAGGGACACGGATTTCAGGATTACCAGGACACAGAATATGGACGAACCACGATATCCCATCCCCAAACAGCGGCACCGCGTCGAAGAAGAGATCCTGCGCAGCCGCTTCATCACCACTGTGGAGGTTGCGCCCACAGTCGAAGACGCACGCGCCTTCATCGATGAGATGCGCCAGGAGTTCGCCGACGCCAGCCACAACTGCTGGGCCTATCTCGTCGGCGCGCCTGGGTCAACGGCGCAGGTGGGCATGAGCGACGACGGCGAACCCCACGGCACGGCAGGGCGCCCCATGCTCACCGTCCTCGAACACTGCGGCGTGGGTGACATCGTGGCCGTGGTCACCCGTTATTTCGGCGGCACATTGTTGGGGAAAGGTGGCCTGGTGCGCGCCTACAGCGGGGGCGTGCAGTACGCGCTGGAATCGCTGCCGCTGGAGGAGAAAGTACCCAAGTGCGAACTGTGGGTGGTGATCGACTACAGCAACGTCACCGCGTTGCAGCGCATGTTGCCCGACTACGAGATCGAAGTGTTGGGCGAAGAATACGCCGTGGACGTCACCTACCACCTGCAACTGCCGGTGAGCCAGGCCGAGCGCTTCGAAGCAGACGTGACGGAGTTGACGAACGGGCAGGCGCTTGTAGAACGTGGTGCGTAGTGCGCACTACGCACTACTCTTTATGATGCCCATCCCAATCGCCAACGGACCCGCATGAACCGCCACCGCCGCGGTGACCGGCTCGATCATCAGTTCGGGTTGTCCTTCTACCAGCGGCGACAAGGACCGCGCCAGCTCGGCGGCTTCGTCGGGGGTGAGGATGTGCATCACGCCGGCGGCGCGGATCGGCTGCGCCTCGCGTGCTGTGTCCATGAGCCAGTTCAGCCCCTTTTTGCGACTGCGCGCCCGCGCCACCACGTCTAGCGAGTTACGCGCCACGCGCAGCACTGGCTTGATGTTGAGCACATTGGCGATCAACTCGCCCACGCGCCCGATGCGCCCCCCGCGGCGGATGTATTCTAGCGTGTCGAGCAGGGCGTAGAGTTCGGTGCGTTCGGCTGTCTCGCGTAACTGGGCGGCGGCTTCTTCCAGGGTCGCGCCGGCTTTGACAATGCGCACCGCTTCGAGGACGAGTATGCCCAGCGCCATCGCCGTTGTGCCGCTGTCGATCAGTTCCACTTGCAGTGCGTGGTCCTGGGAGGCGAGGCGGGCGCCGTTGAAAGTGCCGCTCAAGTTGCTGCCCACGAAGATGCCGATCACCTGATCGGCGCCGCGCCGCTTCACTTCCTCGAAGGCCGCTGTGTAGTCTTCGCCCGCGGGCAGCGATGTGGTGGCGATGGTGCTGCTCGTGTAGATCCGGTCGAACAACTCCTCTGCTGTCAGATCCACACCCTCTTTGTACACCTGCCCCTCGGCCTGAACCAGACAAGGAATGACAATCAACTCCTCGCGTTCGATGACTTCACGCGGCAGACCGCATGTGCTGTCGGTGATGATGGCAATTTTGCTCATGATGCGTCCTATTCGATGGCAAGGATGTAGCTGTAGTGTGGCTGCATGCCTGGGTGGACCTCAAATGTGAGATCGGGGTAGATCTCCTCCAGATCGGCGGCAAGCGCTTCTGCGTTCTCCTGTGTCACATCGTCACCGTAGAAGACGGAGACGATCTCGTAGTTGTCCAGGGCTATCCGCGCCAGGACGTCGCGGATCACCGCGCAAGGCTCGTCGCCGCGGCTGGTGAGCTGGCCGTCGAGCAGACCGATGCAGTCGCCTTCTTGAATGGCGATGTTGTTGATGTTGGTGGTGCGTACAGCGCGGGTGATCTCCACTGTCACCACTTCGTGCATGGCCTCGGTCATCGATTCAGCGTTGGCTTCGCCGTCGGCGCTGTAGTCGAAGGCCATCATGGCCGCGAATCCTTGGGGCGCGCTACGGCTGGGTACCACGTACACAGGACGTTCGGCCAGATCGCGCGCCTGCTGCGCCGCCATGATCACATTCTTGTTGTTGGGCAACAGGATCACGGTTTCGGCGGACACAGATTCAATCGCTTGCAAGAAGTCTTCGGTGCTGGGGTTCATAGTCTGCCCGCCACGGATGATGGTGCTGGCGCCCAGGGCGCGGAAGTGATCGGCCAATCCGTCCCCCGCGGCGACGGCCACGATGCCCACACCGGTGAGCGATTCGGTGGAAAGCTGCGTCGTCGGTGGCTCGGAGGCGGCGGATGTCTGTGCGAACTCCTGGAATTGCAGATCCATGTTCTCGACTACGATGTCGTCGATCATGCCCAGTGAGACGCCGTAGGCCAGCGCCGGGGCCGGGCTGAAGCGCGTGGACGTGTACCTTGATCAGATCCGGCGTACCGATGACCAGCGGACAGTCGCCCATCTGGTTGATCTGGTCGCGCACGGTGTCGACATCCAGCCGCCGCGGATCAGAAACTGAATGTCGTAGCCGTAACGTCCATCGGCCAGGGGTTGCGGTGGGTTTTCCAGGTGGATCTTGTGTTCGGCTGTCACCGCGGCGGGGCCGGAGGGGTAGACCTCGCGCTCGGAGTGTGCGATGGTGCGTTCACCGTGCAGGTAGCGGGCGATGCCTTCGAAGATGGTCACCAGCCCCTGGCCGCCGCTGTCCACCACGCCGGCGTCTTTGAGCACGGGGAGCATCTCCGGCGTCTGTGCCAGGGTGCGGCGCGCCGACGAGGTGACGTGGTTGAACTGCTCGCGGATGTCGCTGGTGTTGCGCGCCGATTCCGCCGCCGACTCGGCAATGGCGCGGATCACCGTGAGGATGGTGCCTTCCACCGGTTTCATCACGGCGTTGTAGGCGCTGTCGGAGGCGCGTTTGAGCGCATCGGCCAGATCCTGCGCTGTGTAAGACGGTTTGCCCTCGGTGGCGCGGGCGAATCCATTGAGAATTTGCGACAAGATGACGCCCGAGTTGCCACGCGCACCCTTGATAGCGCCTAACGCAAGCTGCCGCGCCGTTTCTGCTGCGTCTTGAGAGGCTCTTTCGGCAGATTGCTTGATGGCGCTGCGCAAGGTGAGCAGCATGTTGGTGCCGGTATCGCCGTCGGGCACAGGGAAAACGTTGAGCGCGTTGATGGTAGCGGCATGTTCTTCGAGCCAGTGCAGCGCTGATTCGAAGGCTTGCTGCAGGCGCGCGCCATCCAATGTGATGACTTTGTCTTCGTTCCCCGTGATATCTTGCGCTGTGATATCTTGCGCTGTGATATCTTGTACTGGGGTAGCCTGCTCGGGGCTGTCTGTTTCCGGGGCAAGGTCAGGGGCGTCCACCTGCGCATTCTCGCCGAGGTGAAGGGCTACCCCTCGCGCGCTGAGTGGCTGCGTTTCTCTTCTTCCATTTTCTGCTCCTTCAGGCACTTGTTGCAAACAATAACCGTGCGCACTGGCAAGAAAACCGAGCGATGACGCGGTGGGGGGGACGCGACCTTCACTTCGCCGGACGCCTGCATTGTTGCACCGGTAGATGTATGGGCTGTCTTTATACTATAACACTTGAAGTGGGAATCAGTTACTCTGCGCCACTTTTGTAATACACAAGCCCTGCACAACAAAAAAACGCCCCGCAGCGAGCGAGGCGTTGTTGAGCGAAGCATGTGTTTAGCTGGGGTAGAGTGGCTCCGCACTGAGGCGCAAATTGTCTTCGATTTGATTTCGGTTATTCGTCAACGAGTCGTTTTCGGCCATCGCCAACAGGATCTCCACGATTTCGTCCTCTGTAAAGGCGGCTTGCGGGGTCTCCTGCGCTCGGGCAGCAACCATAATATTTAGTGAAGCGGCGAGATAAGGTTTTGTTGCTAGATAAGCCATTCCAGGTTCCTTTCGGCAGGCGAACATTCTATTACATATGTTCGTCTGATGCCGTACGTTCTGACATGGGAACTTACGGCTAGATCAAAAGGAACTGGGTAGGAAAAAGGTTCGGTTTTGCGTAAGGCAAGGTTAGGGGATGTTGATGTCGAGCACGTCTTTGAGGAAATCTTGGCCTACGATGATGCGCATGTCGACGTTCTGGGAGACGACCAGGCCGTTGAGCACCGGCAGATCCGGCGGCAGTTGCAGCGCACCGTTGATGCGGTTGACGAGGGTTTCGTCGATGTTGTAGTTGACCAACAACGTGCGCCGATAATCGCTGCGGTCGGCGTCGCCGATAGCGACGACCTGCCAGCCTTCCGATTGTAACAGATCGCGAATTCGCGCCGCCACGCCGGGGTAATCGGTGCCGTTGAGTACTTCGAGGCGGACATTGGCAGCCTCACTCACCAGCGGCGGGTTCTGTGGGGACAGATCGGCGGCGCCCGCGGTGATGGCCGAAACCGCGCCCACCGCAGAAACGGTCTCCGAGACTTCGCTCACCGGTGTGTCGAAGATCTGAGACAGCGCCGTGCGCACGCGATTGCGATCCGGAATCAAGATCCAGGCGCCTTCTTCGCTATAGCTTTCTTCGCCGTAGCGGCTGTCGAGCACCAGGCGCTGAACATTGCTCAGCCCGTTGTGCCGCATGTAGTTGGCCAGATCGATGGCGACTTGCAGCGGCACGTCGGTGCCGAAGCTGTCGCGCATGGTGGCTGTGAGGGCAGGCGCCGCGCCACCAAAGTGGGGATCATGTCTGCCGCCAGCACTTTGTCGACAACCGCCTGGATCACCTGCTGTTGGCGGCTGGCGCGGAAGTAGTCGCTGTCACCGTGGCGGGTGCGAACGTACTTGAGCGATGTCTGACCGTCGAGATGGTGCTGACCGGCGTCGAGGTGGAAGAGCTCCACACCGTAATCGGGCGTGGGGTACTGTTCATCGTGGATGGTGCGTTCGACAAAGACATCGACGCCGCCGATGAGATCGATGAAGCGCACGAAACCGTTGAAATTGACACGCACATAGTAATCGACAGGCCGACCGATGAAGCTGCTTACCGTATCTTTTGCCAGTTGTGGCCCACCGCCGGGGTAGTCGCGGCGTTCGCCGATGACGTAGGCGGTGTTGATCTTGGTGGTGATATCGTAGCCGGGAATAGGCAGCCACAGATCGCGGGGCAACGAGATCATGCTGGCCGTGTTGTGGCGCAGATCGAGTGACACGAGCATCATCGTATCGGTGTGCGCCGGGCCGTACTCGTCTTCGCGTTCGTCGGTGCCGAGCAGGAGGATATTGATGCGATCTTGCGGCAGATCGTCGGAGAGTTGGGCCGCAGGCTGCACGTTTTGCGTGGTGCGATTGTCGGTCTCCGCGGGCGCCACCAGTTGCACTTCGCTCGCCTGGTCAACCTGAATCGCGTCGAACGCTGTGAGATCAGGCAGCGATGTATTCGCTGTCACGTAGCTGCGAGCCGTTTCGTATAGCACAGTGCCAACAAAAGCCGCTACCGAGAGGATCAGCAACGTGTAGAACGATCCCAGCGCGACGGCCAGGATCTGTTTTCGTTTGCTGACAGGGCGGTTCGGTTTCGGCATCTGCTTTTGTCGCTGTGGCTGCGTTTGATTTTCAGACATGTAGGCCAAAGTATAGCATAGAGCCGTAGGTGACATACAAAACGAACTAATCCCTACCTTAACCCAAATAAGGAGAACGTCAGGTCAGTATTCCTGCGGACATTGACCCTGCCCACATGCCGTAGCCCAATCGCCGGATAAGAGTCTATCGCGGCAGGCTGTGTGCGTAGAGCGATGATTGGGTCAGGATAAAGAGTGTACCTGTGACGTTGTCCAGGTAGAGGCCGCGTAGACCGCGCAGCGCGTTGTTTTCGGCGGCCTGGAATTGCTCTCTATAGTTCCCCTGTTTGTCGAAGACGAGGATGCGATCCTGGCTGCCGTCGGCCAGATAGACATTGCCTTCGGGGCCGGCGTCGATGGTCATGTCGACCATGCGCCCGGTGAGGCCGGCGCTGTTGTCCAGGCTGAATGGCAACTGCCCACCCTGCCGGTAGCGCAGCACAACCCCGTCTTCGTTGAGCATCCAGATGTCCCCATCGATGGCCGTAGAGATGACGCCGGCCAGGTTGGCCTGCACCTGCGCGTCGAACCACGGGCCGGGCGGTTCATCGTAGCCAAGGCCAGCGGATACGTAGCGCCAGATCTGATTCTGCTGTTCGTCGAGCAGGTAAAGGCGCCCTGTATAGTTTTCGATCTGGCTGATGGTCCCCAGTTGTTCAGCGCCTGCCAGACGCAAGTAGGTGGCTTCGTCGACGTTGTTGTAGCGGAAGATGTTGTTGTTGCGATCCAGAATCAGCAAACTTGCTTTGTCGGCAAATCCGGCGATGCGCCCCTGCCAGGCAATGTCCACCAACCGCCCCACAGTGACCCCTTCCACCACGTCTCCTTCGCGGATGATTGCGCCGTGGTTTTCCTGCACGGTGCTGCGGCTGGAATCGGTGCGGAAGAATTCCACCACCTGGCGCCCAGTGTCCAGCACATAGACATCCTGATCAAAGACAACCACGCGGCGCGGATCGGCGTCGTTGGGGAAGCTGTGCAGGGGGAAATCGAGTGAGTAGAGCGAACGCACCTGGAGCAAGCTCTGTAATTCGGCGCGGATCTCCTCCGAAACGGCGCGGATGCGTTCGTTGATGCCGATCAGGGCGATGGCCTCGTCGAGGTAACGCTGGGCTTCACCAAGTGCTGCCCTGGCGCCGCTTTCGTCGTCGATGGAAAGCGCCTGCTGTGCGCGTAGTAATTGTGATTCGGCCAGTTCTACCAGTTTCACCCCTTCTGTCTGGTTGGACGCACCCTCCCTCAAGTAAAATGCGCCAACTGTGGCGAAAGCCAGCAGTGGAATCAAGATGGCTAGCAGAATGAAGAGTCGCGCTCGGCTGCCCCGTGTACGTTCCGGTGGCGTGTAGCGTGGCCGCGCCACCAGGCCGCCGGCTTGGTCGTCCTCGTCGTCTTCACCCAACTCGGGGATGGCGCCGATCCAATCGGACGGTTCGGGGGCGCTGCGTGTGCGATCCGGCAGCAGGTTGGTGATCCACGCGCTGGCGCGACTGCCGGTGCGGCGCGTCCATGTGCCGGCGGCGCCCAGCGCGCCGCTTACAGTGGACGCTACCTGCTGCGCGCGCGGACGTTGGGCTTGTTCCTGCCCTGGCTCGATCAGTTCGATTTCATCGATGGAGAAGCGATGGGCGCGTGCCTGTTCTGGTTTTCGCGGGGCTTGGCGCTGCGTTTGGCGCTGCGTTTGGCGCTGTGGCGACGGCGTGGCCGGCGTCTTCGGCGGCGTGTTTTCCTCTTCCCAAACAGCAGGGACCTCGTCGGCGGCGGGGATGTCGCGCACCGGTGGCGCTGCCCCCAGTGCGGTGGGCAATCCGCTCAGATCATTGCGCGCTTGGGTGGCCGCCTGGGCTGTCTGATCCGTCTCATCGGCCAGGACCACGAGCAGCCCCAATACATCGGCGCTGTTGACCTGTTTACGCAGGTATGCGAGGACATCGAAACGGTTCTCGGGTGTGGCGGTGGTAATGGCGCCGGCAACAGTTTTCACCGTGGTCAGCAGTATCCAATCGCTTTCACCCAAGAAGAGCGCGTCCCCTGCGCCGATCTGTTCACGGTAGACCGAGACCAGCGGCGTTTCGTCGCCGCCCAGGGGTGTGGTGTAGTGGCGTGGGCCGGGTGGGAATTGATCTACGCGCTGATCGGTGGCGACCATTGCCAGCGCAGGCCCCGCCGAGGCCATGATCAGCCGCCCGTCGACCAGCGCGGCGCAGATGATACCGGCGCGGAGATCGGTGTGGTGGGTGCGCTCGTTGATCTCTTTCAAAACGGCGTGGCCGGCCAGGATTGCCCCACGCAACAGGGCGCTGACGCTGCCGGCTGCGCTGTAGTACGTGGTCTCCAGCCGTTTGTGCATCAGCCGTAGCGCCTGGCTGCGAATGGGGCTGTCTCCCATCAACTCGATCAGGATGTAGAGATTGCCCCGTTGCGCCTGAGGGCTGCCCTGCTCTGGTTCCACCGTGTGGATGCCGGGCGCGCGTGGGCTGTCATCTTCCAAGAACAGGGCCAAATGGGTTTGGAGTTGGCTCGATTTGGCGGCTTTAGGCATGGTGTGTATTTGGCCGGCTAGGTGTTACAGGTTGTAGATATCACCGTATTTGGTGCGCAGGTAGGCCATGTATGGCTGAATCGAAAGTGGTTCGCCAGTGGCACGTTCTATGATTTCGGCGGCGGTGAACTTGCTGCCGTGTTGGTAGATCTGTTCGTTAAGCCATGTGTGGAGTGGCGCAAAATTGCCGCTGCGAATCTGATCCAAAAGCTGTGGAATCGCCGTCTGCACCGCCGCAAAGATCTGCCCAGACATGATGTTACCCAGGGTGTACCCCTGAAACGCACCGCCGATCAGCCCGGTGAACCAATGGACATCTTGCATGACGCCGTCACCATCGCCCGCTGGGACAACGCCCAGATCGCTGCGCATCCGCTCGCGCCATGCTTCGGGCAGATCACGTACCGCCAGTCTACCTGCAAGTAGATCCCGTTCGAGATCGAAGCGCAACATGACGTGCAGATTGTAGGTCACCTCGTCGGCAGAGGTGCGAATAAGCGATGGCGCCACCTTGTTGATCGCTTTGTAGAACGTGTCGAGCGATACCGAACCTAACTGCGCCGAAAACGTGGTTTGCAGCCGTGGGTAGTAGTGCGCCCACAGATCGCGACTGCGCCCTACCATGTTCTCCCACAGGCGTGATTGGCTCTCGTGGATACCGGCGGACGTCCCGCCAGCGATGGGCGTGGCTTCGAAGCGGCGGTCGATGCCCTGCTCGTACATGGCGTGGCCGGCCTCGTGAAAAGTGCCGAAGATGCCGTCCACGAGCATGTCTTCGCGGGTGCGGGTGGTGATGCGCACGTCGCCCAACGAGAATTTGATCATAAACGGGTGGTGGGTCTCGTCCTGGCGACCACGCTTGAAATCGTAGCCGAAGTCCCTGATCACGGCCTCGCTGAATGTTCGCTGCGCTGCTGCCGAGAAGTGACCATACAGACAACTGTCGTCGATAGCGGGGCGCTCGCTGATCTGCCCCACCAACGGCACCAGTTCGCTGCGCAGTTCGGCAAACAGCGCCCCCACGCTCTCCGCCGTCATCCCATAGTCGGACTCTTCGATCAGTGCGTCGATAGGCTCGGCGTAGCCAGGGAAAAACGCAGTGTATTGGCGGCTCAGATCGAGTGTCTTCTCCAATATTGGCTGAACAGCCGCAAAATCGCCTTTGGGCCGCGCTTGAACCCACACGGCGTAGCTTTCCGCGCTGTGTTTGCCGATCTCGGCCATGAACTCGTTGGAAACCCTGGTGGCTCGCTCAAAGGCGCGACGAGTCAATCGAACCAATGTCGCCGTGTCATCGCTGTAGTCGAGCGTCGCTGCCTGCGGTTCCAACTTGTCCAGCAGACGACCCACTTCAGGATCGGCGAGCCGTTCGTGCGCGATGCGTTCCAGCGTCGCCAGTTGACGTCCGCGGGCTGGGGTGCCTGCAGCGGGCATGTAGGTGGATTGATCCCAGTAGAGCAAGGCAGCAGCCGAACGCAGATCGTCGATTTCGGCCAACCGCTGCTTAAGCTCCGCAACCAGATTTCCCATGCAGTATCCTTGCGGGGGTGTGAGAAGAATTCGTCGCGCTATCGTGCGCACGTCAACATTGTACACGCTTCAACAAGTGGGTACAAACCGTTTCGTGTGCTTCAGCCACTAGAAAAAACCGAGATGACGTCGAAAATAGCCTGTGCTATAATCGCCGCAATTTGCGGCGGCCATCGGGCCCGGCACAACTGTTCCTTAGGATGCTCATTGGGAGGGAGTACAGCGTATGCGTCCTCACAACGATCAACTGTACGATTTTGTCGCGATTGGCGAGCTGGCCGACACCATGAAACAGATGATCTTCATGGGTTTGGCCTACAACATCCGCCGCCAGGACCGTGTACAATCGCTGGCGCGAGTGGAGCAGATCATCTTGCAACAGGCGCAGGATTACTTGAGCCGTGTGCGCGAAGGCTTTGTTCTGAGCGTGCGCACCACAGACGTAGCCGGTGTAGACGAGTTGAGCTACCTGTTGGAACGTGTGCTCCTCGATTGGGAGAAGCTGCGCACAGAACTTGATCTGACACCGTCTGCCAGATCGTCACCAGATCCAGCAGCGCATGAGCGGATCGAACAGGTGCGCGATCAACTGCTGGCCTTTGGCATGGCCGCTGTGGCGTTGGGCATGTTGCCCCGCCTGCCCAAAGACGAAGTCACCTTTCCTAAAAGCTACCGCAAACCACCCTCCTACGCCGACATCCCGGTACCCAGCACACCGGCGCAGATGTTGCAACGCATCGAAGAGATCGAGCAGACGATCTGGCAGATCCACACCCACGATCTGGTCGATCTGGCGGAAAGACGGTACGATCCACTGCGGCGGACATATGGCTTCTTCGAGTCGAGCGCCTGGCTGGCCCAGTTCGAGGCGCGCCGCTTCGGCGTCAAACGAGGGGACACCCCCCTGCAATAGATTCTGCCCAATAGATTCTGCTGGACCTTCAACTGGATTGGTGTGCATGAATGTACGTTTGGGAAATCTGCTTCCCGCTGCGCTGATTTCGCTATGTGCGACTCTACTGGGATACGCCACGCTACTCGCTGCGCCGCGCACACAAGAGCCGCCGCCGCTGCTTCCGTCTACCTTTGAAAGTCGCCCCTCGATTTCTGCTCAGTCCGCTATGGACGCTGAATTTGCGGCCGCCGCCACGACATCACCGGCCGCGTTCCTGATCGAACTCGACGACGAGCCGGCCGTGCGCGTCTACGTGGCGGCGCAGGCGCGCGCTACTGATGCCGAGTCGGTGGCGGCGACGCAGGCACAGTTGCAGCGCATCGAAAACACACAGACGACGCTGCTGGCAACGCCGCCGTTGGATGAGGCCCAGGTGATCTACCGTGTGCAGCGGACGTTCAACGGCGTGGCCGTGCGCGTCGATACTGCTGTGGTCGATCAGATTGCCGCTTTGCCCGGTGTGCGCGCTGTGTACCCGCTGCCTACGTATGAAATCGAACTGGGGCTTACCGTGCCATTTGTCGGCGCGCCGGAACTGTGGGATGCGCTGCGGCTTGCTGGCGTAGACGGAAACTCGATCTCCATTGGCATTGTGGACACCGGTATCGACTACTTGCACAGGGATTTTGGTGGCCCCGGCGTGGGGTATCAGGACAACGATCCCACCCGCACCGACGATCTGCACAGCTATCCCAGCGCCAAAGTCGTCGGCGGTTACGATTTTGTGGGCGACGCCTACACCGGCAGCGCCGACAGTAGCACGTTGCGGCCGGACCCGGATCCCATGGATTGCTGGGGACATGGCACCCACGTGGCAGGCATCGCCGCAGGCTACGGCACGCTGACCAATGGCAACACCTACACCGGCACATACAGCGCTGATCTCAACTTCGCTCAGTTCGGCATCGGCCCGGGCGTGGCGCCGCGTGCCAATCTCTACGCGCTCAAAGTCTTCGGCTGTAGCGGCGCCACACAGGTGGTGGAACAGGCGATTGACTGGGCCGTCGATCCCAACCAGGACGGCGATTTCTCCGACCGGCTCGACGTGCTCAACCTGTCGCTTGGCTCTTCTTTTGGATCGCCTGATTCGCCTACATCCATTGCCATCGACAATGCCGTACAGGCGGGGATCGTCGTTGTGGCGGCAGCCGGCAACACCGGTGACACCTACTACAACGTGGCCGGTCCTGGTGTGGCAACTCGCGCCGTGAGTGTGGCTGCGTCGTCCACCCAGTCGCTTTCGGCGCCACAGAGCAGTACGCCTGTCGATGCTGTGGCCAGCTTCACCGCACGCGGACCGCGCCGCGCCGATTCGATCCTGAAGCCGGATATCAGCGCCCCCGGCTATGCCATCGCCTCCGCCGCCGCCGGCACCGGCAGTGGACGGCGCATCAGCAGCGGTACGTCGATGGCCACACCACACGTGGCGGGCGCGGCGGCGCTGTTGCGTCAGCTTCACCCTGGCTGGACGGTGGAAGAGATCAAGGCGCGGCTGATCAATCTGGCGCGCTATGATCTTGTCACCACGCGCACATATCCACCGGTGCGCTACAGCGCCGCCCGCACCGGCGCTGGCAGGCTCGCGTTGGCGTCTGCAGACGGATCGCCCTTGCTCTTCTACAACAGCGACAACAGCGGCGCCGTTAGCCTTTCCTTCGGCGCGCCCGAGGTGCCGGGCAAGTTGACCATGCTGCACAATGCTCGGTTGACCAACACGAGCAGTCGGCCGCAGCGTGTTGTGTTGGACTATGCACCGGCTGTGGATCTGCCTGGTGTGGAGATCGAGATTCTGGGCGACGCTGAGCGGCAGATCGACGCCTATGGCGAAGACAGCGTCGCCGTTGCGCTCCACGCCGACGCCTCAGAACTGCGCAACGTGGCCGACCCGACTGTGGCGCCGCGTAACGTCTTTCCCCGTCACCGGCTCGGCGAGGAGAGCGGCTTTGTCTACGTTTGGCCGCAGCCGACCACGCTGAACGCCGTTTTGCTGCCTGTAGACAGGGCCATCGCCGACGAGATCGGCGGCTCCGCCCAGTCGATGCTCGATCCGGCAACCCGCCGCTTGAGTGTCACCTTGTCGATTACGTCCTCGACGCCGGTGACGATCAACGCCGTTCATCTGCGCTATGGCTCGGCCTACGAGACAGGGCCGGTGCTGCATGTGCTTTCTTCGACGCTTGCGCCCGCCGCCACCAGTGTCCGCGTTGAAGCGACGGCTGTGCTCAGCCAATCGGAGATGGCGTTGCTGGCCGCCGACAGGATTTACGTTTCGCTGGATGTCGTTGGAATCCAAGACGAAAGCGCGGGGACTGAGATACGCGGGCAGCTTGCCACGCACAGCGCCGTGCTGCGGTTACCCGTCTACGCGGCGCCGCGGGCGGCTTCGTCTATGCGCGGGGAAGTGGCCTGGCTTGATCTCGGCGAAGCGTTGACCGCGGTGGAGAGCGTGCCGCTGGTGGGTCAGGGTCTTCTGCAAAGCACATCCCTCACCGCCGGCAACTTCCCAACCGATACCGTCTCGATTGTCTCCGCGCTGGAGTTGCAACACAGCAGCCCCGACGAGGTCGCCAGTGTGGGCATCTTCAATCATGCCGATCTGAAATATGTGGGGGTGGCAACCAATCCGCTGCTGCGTGAGGGGGCGCTGCAATCGCTGCCGGTGGCGCAACGGCGTGTGATCTTTGGCATCGTGACACACGGCGAATGGTCCACGCCCAACGAGGTGACTTTCCGTGTCTTCATCGACACCAACGAAGATGGATGGTCGGACCACATTCTTTCCACCAGCGATCTGGGTACGAATCAGGGCAACAGCGCCACCGACGAGTTCATTACTGTTTTGGATTCGTTTCAAGAGGGCAGGCGCATTACATATTTCGTCAATCTAATCTCGGCCGCCGAACTACAGACAGCGCTCTTTAACAACAATGTGCTGCTTATGGCGGTGGACGCCGATGCCCTGGGCTTGGATGATGACAACAGCGATTTCAGGTATCGAGTCGGCGCTTTCAGCCGCGACGCGGAGATGAGTTGGGAACCGGTGGACATGACGCCCGACCTTTACTACGATGTGGCGAACCCCGGCGTGGTCAGTAGCGCTGACGCGGGCCACGAACTGCCCATGTTCTACGATCTGCCGGGTAGAGCGCTGACTTTTCACCTTGATCGAAGCAATCTGCGCCGCAATCACAGTGGCGGAATTCTACTGATCCACCATCACAACGTCGCTGGGCGCCGCGCCGAAGTGATAGAGATCCGCACGCAGTGGACGTTGTACTGGCCATTGGTTTCTATCGGCAACCAATAGCACAGGGCAATGCACAGTGTTGATCCTCTGTGCATTGCCCTGTGTTATTGTCTCGATTGATGCAAACTGTCAGTTGCCGAGCAGGATACGTCCGCAGCCGGGACAGAAGGTCAACGCATCGCTGCGTCGCACTTCACCGATGACGCCGCGCGGCACCTGCATGTGGCAGGCGTTGCATACATCGTCGTCGAGGCGAGCCACCGCAATGCCATTCTTGCGTCGGCGCAGATGTTCATACTGTTCGAGGCTGTCTGCCGGTAGTTTTTCCACCGTCTGCTCACGCAGCCGCTTCAAGTAGACAAATTCCTTCTTGCGCTGTTGAAGCTCGCTTTCGATGCTCTGTTGCTGTGACTGCCAATCAGTCTCCAACGTTGAAAGCGCCTGCTGCTGCACATCCAGCGCACCGGCCAGTTCTTCGGCCTTCATCATCGCCTCGACGCCGCGTTCTTCCACCATTTCTTTGTGGCGGCGCATAGACTCGACGCTTGACTGTAGCGATTCCAACTCTTTGGGGTTGCGTACGTCGCCGCTCATCAACCGCGCTTCGGCGTCGGCGATTCGCTCCGTCAACGAGCGAGATTCTAACTCTGCATCTTTCTGAACAGTCTGCCATTCTGCCAACGACGTCTCGGTGACGGCGACTTGTTCGCGCTTGCTCCTAAGTTCCTCTGAGCCGCCGGATATGTTCTGCAATTTCAGGAGCCGTCGCCGTACTTTGTCCCACGTGGTATCTATCTCCTGTAGACGGTAGAGGTCGCTGTTTTTGCCCAAGGACCACCTTCTCTCTATGTCGTGTCTCCCCCGAAAATTGCCGTGTGCATCTCACCTGCCTGTGCATGTGTTCCCGAGAGATTGCGGCTTTCAGGTTAGAATCTTAATGCCTGCAACGATGTATGTTTGCGTATCTTTGCTGCAACGTGACAGCTTGAATTTGTGAAACACCCAATAATTATAGCACTGGGGCGGAGGGGGGGCAACAGATCGGCTGTTCGCGTGGTTTCTGTTATTGTCATCGCGGTTGGAGACCGGGGCGCGCCGTCGGCTTCCTCATTGTTCAGACGTCGAGTATACTCTGTGAACCAGTGCCTATCCCGCCATCTCATATACAAGGAGTTGCGAAATGGCTGCACAATCTTCGCCCCAGCCGGCGCCGGAGCCCATCTCGAAACCGACAATTGCCGATGTCTACGAAGCACGGCGTCTGGTTGGCGCATATCTGGCGCGCACGCCCCTGCATCACTATCCGATGCTTGATCAACTGCTGGGCGCGCAGGTCTACGTGAAGCATGAGAACTACCAGCCTATCGGTGCGTTTAAGGTGCGCGGCGGCATCAACTTCATGGCCCATCTGCCCGAAGATCAGCGTCGGCGCGGCGTGGCGACGGCGTCCACCGGCAATCACGGGCAATCGGTGGCCTATGCTGCGCAGATCTTCGGCGCGAAAGCCGTGATTGTGGTCCCCGAGAACGCCAACCCGGTGAAGTTGGAGGCCATGCGCAGCCTTGGCGCCGATGTGCGGTTGCTGGGCGAAGATTTCGAGGCGGCCAAACGGCACGGCGCTCGCCTGGCCGAAGAAGAAGGGTTGCGTTGGCTCTCGTCGGGTGACGAACCGCACTTGATCTCCGGTGTCGCCACGCATACCCTGGAGATCCTCGAAGACCTGCCCGATGTCGATGTGATCATTGTGCCTATCGGCGGCGGTAGCGGCGCGGCCGGGGCTTCGTTGGTGGCCAAAAGCCTCAACCCGGCGATCCGCGTGATTGCTGTACAAGCCAGCGCATCGCCCGCCGCCTTTCTCACCTGGCAGGCGCGCGCCCAGTGTGAAGCCGAAAACCGCACCTTTGCCGAAGGACTCGCCACCGGCGCGCCCTTCATGCTGCCGCAGTACATCCTCTGGCAACACTTGGATGATTTCATCCTGGTGGACGACACATCGCTGCGCCAGGCGGTGCGCCTGTATCTGGAAAAGGCCAAGACACTGGCCGAGCCGGCAGGCGCCGCGCCCCTGGCGGCTGCCCTCCAGATCAAAGATCAACTCGTCGGCAAGAAGATCGCCCTGATCCTCAGCGGCGGCAACATCTCCCCCGAGCAGTTACGGCAATGTCTGGAATGAGCCGCAATGTGCTGATCACCGGCGCCACCGACGGCATCGGGCTGGCCCTGGCGCAGCGTTATGCTGAACAAGGAGATCGTCCGCTGCTGGTCGGGCGTCGTCCGCTTGCCGCGCTCGATCCTGATGTCTTCACGGCGCAGAACTACGTACAGGCCGACCTGGCCGCGGACGACGCCCCCGCGCGCGTTGCAGATTTCCTCGCCGCACAGGCCGTCGACGCGCTGCACATTGTGATCCACAATGCTGGGATTGGCTATGTCGGCGAACCCGCTGGGCAGTTGGCGGACAATGTGGCCGAGTTGGTGTCGGTCAACTTGGTGGCGCCTGTCTTGCTGACGCAGGCGTTCGTGCCTCTGCTGCATCGTGGACACGGGAAGCTCGTCTTTATCAGTTCGGTGGCCGCGGCCATGGCTACACCCGATTACGCCGTCTACACAGCAACCAAGGCTGCACTGGATGGGTTTGCACGCAGTTTGCGGATCGAACAAGGGGATGAATTACCGATCTTGGTGGTGCATGTGGGGGCGACGCGGACGGGGATGCATCGCAAAGCCGGCGCCGATTTGGGGCGAATGAACTGGGAGCGGTTTCCTGCCCCAAAACAGTTGCCGCGCAAATCGTCCGTTCGATTGACAACGCAACCAGCCATGTCTCGATTGGATTGGGAAATCGGATGCTGTACCGTGCAGGGCGTTTGTTGGGGGATGGCTGGATCGGCTACAGGTGCGCATGAGCCGCTGATGGGCTGTTACTGCGTTCCGTCGACCATCTCCTGGTCGCCGTCTGAACCGAGCTGGGCCAGCTTGTCCAGAAGCAACTGCGTGGGGAAGGGTTTGATGAGGTAATCGTTGGCGCCCAGTTTCTGTGCGCGCAGAATCGTGCCCTTTAGGCTCAACGCCGTCACCATGATCACAGGTACTTCAATTGGGTACCGTTGCCGGATCATCTCAAGCAGGGTCAAGCCATCGATTTCGGGCATCATCACGTCGAGGAGCACGGCCTTCACTTGCGGCAGATCTCCGGTCATGTGCATGTCGTCGAGAACGCGGAGCGCTTCCTTTGCAGAACTGATGGGCAGTGCAACATAGCTACGCGCCAGTAGCGACGCCATAAGGCGCAACTGGGTGATTTCGTCGTCGACGATGATCACCACGGGCGAAAGTGTTTGATCCATGATTATCCGTTGGTTGTCTGCGAAATGTGCTTGCTCAGCTTCTGCAGTAGCACTTCCGACGTGTATGGCTTGAGCAAATAGTCGCTGGCGCCCCGTTGCCGTGCATTGAGGATCACCGAACGCTCCTGGTGGGCAGAACAGATGATGATCGGCATCCTTGGGTAACGGGCGCGGATCAATTCAAGGATGGCCAGACCGTTCAGTTCGGGCATGGTGACATCGAGCAATATCGCCTGAAGGCGGTTGAGTTGACCGCCGACTGCCATGTTCTCGAGCAGACGGATGGCCTCGATACCAGATTGTGCTGTGTATACCTGATAGTGCTTGGCCAACAACGCTGTTACGGCGCGCAACTGTAACGGTTGATCGTCCACTGCCAGGATGGTAACAACGATGAAGCTGATTCAGAATCTGCTTGCATAGCGACACCAGTTGAATGGTGAACCCAAGAATCATACCGGTGATTCAATTCACATGATACAGGTGAAATGACCCAATCTACAGGAGGCTTACTGCCACATGCTGTTGTTTGCGGGCAAAACTAAGCTATCGATCACCGATCTCATTATCGACCCAAATAGCTGAACGATAAATCATGGTAATTCGGGATAGTTACCGTTATCGCGCAAAGCCTTGATAACACACAAAGCCTTGATAACTGACACAAAGCCTTGATAACACACAAAGCCTTGATAACACACAAAGCCTCAATAATAATGACAAGGAACACCACATGCGAGCACTGATCACCGGCGCCGCCGACGGCATCAGGCGCGCACTGTCATTTGCCTGCGGACGCGCTGGTTACAATGTCCTGGGCGTGGACATCGACGAAGCACGTTCTTTGCACACGTCTACCGATTGGAGGCAGCTGGCGTCTTCAATCGATTCTTGCAGGCCGATCTTTCCGACCGGGTGCAGGTGAAATCATTGCTCACGCAACTGGCGGCGCATGGTCCTTATGATCTTGTCATCCACAATGCGGGGATCAATGCAGTGGGGCGGTTCGCTGAGATCGGCGCGGCACAGCAGCGGGCCGTCATCGGGGTGAACCTCACCGCGCCTATGATGCTCATGGCGGGTCTGTTGGCGGAGCGGCAGATTGCGCAGCATGGCAGCCTTGTCTTTATCTCTTCACTCTCCCATTTCGTCGGCTATCCTGGTGCGGCGGTCTACGGCCACCAAAGATGGCGTCGCCTCATATGCGCGCAGTTTGCGACTGGCGCTGGCGCCGCAGAATGTGCATGTGCTCACCGTCTTTCCCGGCCCAACACGCACGGCCCATGCCCGTCGCTACAGCCCAGACAACAGCCGAGAGGACAAAAGAATGCCGCCCGAGGAACTGGCAAGCCGGATCCTACGGGCGGTACAACGTCGCCAGTGGACGCTCATCCCTGGCGCAGGCAATCGATTGTTTGCGCTAGCCGGTCGCATCGTCCCCGGCCTGGTCGAGCGCGTCATGCGTAAGACGCTCTACGAGAAGCTGAGGTGATTCGTGCTCCGTGATTCGTGGGTAGCGTTGGTTGCCGCTGGACTGGTGAGTTGCAGGTCTGCATGTCTGCAAGTTTGCAGGTATGCAAGTGGCAAGCGACAATCGTTCCGCATCACGCATCACGCATCACGCATCACGCATCACGCATCACGCATCACGCATCACGCTCACGCATCACGCATCACGCATCACGCATCACCCCCTCTCCTCCACCCTCATTTTGATCCCATACTTCGGCACCAATGTGATCTTGGGCATGGCCACCACCTGTTCGCTGGGTTGCAGGCGCAAGCTGTAGCGCTGGGCGATGGTGGCCAACGCTAGTTGGGCTTCCATCATGGCAAATTGATTGCCGATACAGATACGCGGACCGCCGCCGAAGGGAATGTAGGCGTATTTGGGGCGGTTGATGTCTTCGGTTAGGAAGCGTTCGGGCTGAAAGGCGTCGGCGTTGGGCCACCAGCGCTCGTCGCGGTGGACATTGTAAGTCATCACGCGCACTTCTGTGCCCTGCGGGATCTGAAAATCACCCAGCGTCAGCGGCACGGATGTATCACGGGCGAAACTCCACGCCGGTGGGTAGAGCCGCATGGCTTCTTCGATGATCGCCTTCGTGTAGCGGAGTTGATCCAGATCGGCCAGCGTGGCCTTGCGTGTGCCGAGTACCGTGTCGACCTCTTGATGCAGTTTCGTTTGGGCGTCTGGGTGCTGACTGAGCAGATAGAACGTCCAGTTGAGCGCGTTGGCTGTGGTCTCGTGGCCGGCCAGCAGCAAGGTGACCAGTTCATCACGGATCTGCTTGTCGCCCATGCCGACGCCGTTCTCCTCGTCTGTGGCCATCATCAGCATCGACAGCAGATCGCCCTTGTCTTCGCCCTGACGCCGCCAGTCGGCCATGAACCCGTAGACCAGTTGATCAAGTTCTGTGGTGGCCTGCCGACGTTTGCGCTGGATCGGCGTGGGCAACCAGGCGGGCAGGAGCATAGACGGCGATGTCAGCAGATCCTGGAAGACGTTCATGCACCAGCTTACGCGCTCGACATCGTTGGAAACGTCCTCGCTGAAGAGGCTGGTGACCACGATCTGCATGGTGAGCGCCGACATCTCTTCGTCCAGTTGAATCACCTTTCCATCGCGCCAATTGCCCAGCATCTTCAGCGTGAAATCGACCATGGTGTCGGCGTAACCGGCGATGCGCCGCATGTGGAAAGCGGGTTGAACCAGTTTGCGTTGACGCTTCCAAGATTCACCGTCGTTGGTGAGCAGGCCGTTGCCGAGGAAGCTTGCCAGGCCGAAACGTGGATCGGTGTAATCAAAGCCTTTGTGCAGGCTGCCGGCTTTGCGCAACACCACGTCGTGGATGTGTTCGGGATGGCGCACGTAGACCATACGCCGCCCCAGGAACTCGTTGTAGACTACGTCGCCGTATTCATCAAACCAGAGTTGGATCTGTTCGAGAAAGGTCTCGCTGAACGCCTGCCCGGTGGCAAGTAACCACATTTGCCGCCACTTGTTGCTCTCTGGGCCGGGCGGCAGCGGCAAGGAGTTCGACGAAAATTGGTTTTGGGTGATTGTGCTGTAACCGTCATATTTTCCCTCTGGAAAGATTTGGATTAGCCGCGGAAGGTTTCCGCCGTCCACGGTAGCACGTCTTTGTTGCCGTTTTCGGTAGAAAGGTTCCGATCCTGAATTTGTCCGTTTTCGAGTTTTTGCAGCATGTCACGTAGCACCGATTGCTGCCGATCATTCAGGATCGCCAGTGCGGGATCGTGATCATTGAGCAACGCTTGCCCAAGACGGCTGTAGGCCAGCATACGCAGGTCTTCGAGCAGGGGATCCTGCACGCGATGATCGTCGACAATGCGGCCGTCTTGCATACGCAGGATGCGGCTGGTGGCCTGGGCCACGCGGCGATCATGGGTGACGACGACGATGGTGGTCTTCTGGCTTTGGTTGAGTTCGGCGAGCAGACCCAACACCTCTTCGCCGCTCTGGCTGTCCAGCGCGCCGGTGGGTTCATCGGCCAGGATCAGTGCTGGTTCGTTGGCAAGCGCCCGCGCAATCGCCACACGCTGTCGTTGGCCACCCGAAAGTTGGCTGGGCAGGTGATCCTTGCGATCTTCCAGCCCCACCAGCGCCAGCAGGTGACGCGCCCGATCGCGGCGTTCCTTGCGCCCGTTGGGCTGCCCTTGCAGAGGGACTTCCACATTCTCCAGCGCCGTGAGCGTGGGCAGCAGGTTGTGCAATTGGAAGACGAAACCCACCGTCTAACGGAAGCGATCCACGTCTTTGAGCTTGGCCAGGTTCTCGCCCGCCACCCAGACCTCGCCGCTGGTGGGCTGATCCAGTGCGCCGAGCATGTTGAGCAGCGTACTCTTGCCGCACCCACTCGGCCCCATCACAGCCAGGAATTCGCCCGCAGCTGCATCCAGATCCAGCCCATCTGGCGCGTGGACCTGTGTCTCGCCGCTGCCGTAGGTTTGGTTAAGTCTTCGGTGTGAATTAGAGTCTATCATAGTGTTTGCCTGGTCAGAATCAGATTGCGTGATGAGTGATCCGTGGGAAGCGTAGGTTGTCGTTAGATTGGCGAGTTGCAGGTATGCAGGTTTGCAGGTGGCAGGTGGCAATCGTCACGGATCACGGATCATTTCACCGAAATGTTCGTAAACGCCGTCATCCCCCAACGCAAGTGTTCATCCAACTCCGCCACATCCACGGTGACGGTGTAATTGGTGCTGCCTTTGTCTGTGGTGCTCACCGGCGCGATGCGCACAATTTCGCCGCTGAAGGTGCGGTTGGGCAGTGCGTCGAAGGTCACCTCTACCGGGAGGCCGGGATCGAGGCGGGCGACGTCGGTTTCGCGCAGATCGGTGGTTTCGATCTGCATGGTGTTGGTGTCGCCCAGCAGGATCAGCGGTTGACCGCCTGCCGCCAGTTCGCCCAGGTGAATGTCTACCGAGCCGATCTGGCCGGCGAACGGCGCGATGACCTGCGTCTGCCCAAGCTGCACCTGCGCACTGACCAGCGACGCCAGCGCCGAGCGTACCCGCGCCTGCGACATGGCGATTTCGCTTTCGGTGGCGCCTTCGTTGAGCTTGTCCAGCGCGGCCTGGGCGCTGTCGACGCCGGCCTGCGCCGAGGCAACCGCGGCCTCTGCCGCCGGGATCTGGCTCTCGGCCACGGTGACGCGCGCCCGCGCCGCTTCGATCTGCGCCGAAGCTACGGCCAATTCCTGTTGCGAAGCACCCTGTGTCGAGAGCGTGTACCGGGCCTGCGCCGCTTTGAGCGTTTCGGTGGCCTGTTGCAGCGCCAGCGATTCAGGCCGCGAGCCGATGTTTGGGTCACCGCGCACCAGGTTGTAGCTCGCCTGGGCCTGGGTGACGGCGGCCTGGGCAATGTCCACTTCGGCCTGGGCTGCGGCGATCTCGGCCTGCGTGGGGTGGCTGGCCAGTTCGTTGTACTGCTGCTGGGCGATGGTCAACTCGGAGCGGGCCAGGGCGACCGCGCTCTGCGCCTCCAGCAGCCGTCCTTGAGCCAGGGCCACGCTGGCATTGGCCGCGCTCAACTGCGCCTGCGCCGCCGCCAGATCCGCCGCGCCCGCGCCGGACATCAGCTTGTCGTGGGCGGCTTTGGCCTCATCCAGTGCGGCCGCGGCCATTTCTACCTGGCCGGTCAACGTGCCGTTTTGCACTTCCAGCAACACGTCGCCCTCCTGCACCCAATCGCCCACAGACACGTTGATCTTGGTCACCGTGCCGCCCTGCATTGGGCTGAGGCTGGCCCACGTCACTGGCACAAGCTTGCCCGATGCCCAGATCACGTTTTCCAAATCGTCGGCGGGCGCGTCCGCTTCGCTGAGCGTGGTGGGGCCGTCATTTTGCGCCTGTTCTGCGATCACCGGCGACATAAAATTCGCGTAGGCCCACCAACCTCCGGCCAGAACGATCAATGCGGCAAGTACGGCGAGAATCCTTTTCATGCGCTTGTCTCCTATCTTGAAGAGATTGGGCGATTAGGCGATTGGGCGTGGGCATCACATCGAGTTCGCCTAACCACAATCCCCCAATCGCTCAATCTCATTTCTACGCAAAGATGCCCCAATCCTGCACCAACTCACTCATACCTCAGCGCCTCCACCGGCCGCAGTTGACCGGCGCGCCATGCAGGGTAGAGGCCGCCCAGCAGGCCGAGGATCACCATCAGCCCGATGGCCTGGCCGAAGACGTCGGCGCTCCACTTGGGGGCCAACATGCTGCCCATGCCTGGGATCAGCGCCACGCCGTTGAGCATGAGCACGCCGAACGTCGTCCCCAAGATGGCCGAAAGCAGGCAGAGCAACACGCTTTCCTGCACGATCTGGCTCAGAATGCGCCGGCTCGACCAGCCCAGCGCCCGCAATGTGCCGATTTCGCGCGTCCGCTCGTAGATCGACATCACCATCGTGTTCACCACCACGATGCCGCCTACGATCAGCGCCAATAGGCTGATGGCGCCGGTCATGGCCGCCATGTTGGCCATGTCGTCGGTGTTCTGTGCGAACTCGCTGCTCATGCTGGCGCGGGCGCCGTCGATGCGCCGGTTGATCAGATCGCGCACCCCCTCAGCGTCCGCCGGATCGTGGACATCGACGAAGATGAAGCTGACCGTGCGCGGTCGGTTGAGCAGTCGTTGGCTCTCGCGCATGGCCAGGATGCCGCCATTCTCTTCCCAGGCGACGCCCGTCTCGAAGATCCCCACCACCTTGTAACGGGTGTTGTAGAGCGTCACCGTGTCGTCGATGCCCCAATCGTAGGTTTCGGCGGCAGCGCCACCGATGACAATTTCGTTCGGGCGCCGCACGTGACGGCCCGCGGTCAACGCGTAGTGGCTGATGGCGGCGCTGTTGGGCTCCACGCCCTGGATGATGAACATGGGCATGTCGGCAGTCATCACAAAGCCCATCACCATTGGGCTAACGGATTTCACCTGTGGAATGGCCTGGATCTGGCTGACCACGCGCTCGTCGAGGCTGCTCAGGCTCATGTCGGGGACATCGCGCTGCATCACCGTGAGGTTGCCTGCGCCGCTGCTACCGGCCAGGCTGTTGAGCTGCCCCATCAGGCCGTTGCTCAGTCCACCCAGCATCACCAGTGTGGCCACGCCGATGCCGATCCTGTGGCCGCCAGCAGCGTGCGGTTGCGTCGCCGCCACAGGTTGCGGAAACTCTGGTTGCCGATGCGGTTGATCCAGCCAGTGGTAGCCTCGGCGCCGCCGCCTTCGTAGCGCAAAGCCTCCACAGGCTGCAAATTGGCGGCGCGCCAGGCGGGATAAGCCCCACCGATTAGCCCGAGGAAGAAGGCGGTACCCAATCCTGGGCAAAGATCCCCGCTGTAGACGCCTTCCATCATCATTCCCCACGCCGGGGATACGGCTCGCTGCTTCGGTCAACCCTACCCCGATGGCGATACCGGTGACGCCGCCGGCCAGGCTCAACAGAAGCGATTCGCCCAGGATCATGCGCAGCACGCGCCATCGGCTCCACCCCACGGCGCGCAGCGTGCCGATCTCACGCGTCCGCTCGAGGACGCTCATGACCATCGCGTTCATCATGCCCAGCCCGCCGATGAGGATGGCGATAGCCGAGACGCCCCAGGCGAAGCCGCGCAACATCTCGTCCCATTGCTGCTCGCCCTCGCGTTCGCTGGTGCGGCTGACGTTGAGCTCGAGATCGAGGGTTTCGATGCGCTGGATCACCTCTTCGGCGTCGGTGCCTCGACGCAAGCCGATCTGGTACAGGCTGACTTTGCGATCCAGTTGTGCGATCTCCTGGGCGTCTTCCAAGGTGACGACGCCACCCGATTCTTCCATGCCCTGGCCAGTTTCGTAGATGCCCACGATGCGGTAGGGGACGCCGTAAACGCGCAACGAGTCGCCGATGCCCATCTTCAACGCTTCCACGGCACGCTGGCCGATGACGATCTGCCCAGGGCCGACCACGGGCTTCCCTTCGACAATGCGGTAATGGTCCGCGGCCACGCTGCCCGGATCGTAGCCAAAAATCAAGAAGAAGGGCAGATCGCCTGTGGAGACCCAGGTGTAGATGCCTGGTTCAACGCGATCCACGCCGGGGACGCCCTGCAGCCGTGACCCGATGGTGTCGTCCAGATTGCTGAAGACAGGATCCATTGCGTCGGCCTGGGTGATGAGCAGATCATTGGCGCCGCCGCCCACCACCGTGGCGTAGTTGACGGAGAGACCGTCGGCCATCGCGCCCAGGGCGACCACAGCCGCCACGCCGATGGCGATGCCCAACAGCGTCAACGCGCTGCGCACCCCGCGCCGCAACAGGTTCTTGAGGATCATGGTGTGTCCTTTGTCCACAGACCGCTGATGAAATGCTGCATCCGTTCGCCGCTCTGCACCAGCCACAGAATGCGATTGGCCCAGCGCCGGTAACCATCGAACCTGTCCACCGCCGCCAGATCGTGTGCGGCCTGCGCGGCGACGTCACCTTCGGGATGGTAGCGCAACGCTTCCAGGCGGCTGCGGCTTTCATCCAAGCCGCGGCTCATCACCTCCAACTCGCGGCGCGCGTTGTGGCGTAACAGTTCCTGGGCCACTTTCATAAAATCACGTTCGGCCTGGAAGTAGATGCGCGGACGTCCGCTGCCGTTGTCGACGCCGGGGCCGGTGACACGGTGAACCATGTGCAGGTTCTCCAGTGTGCGCAAATTCGTGCTCACCGATGCCTTGCTCACGTTGAGCCGCTCGCACAGTTCGTCCTGACTCACGGCACGGTCCAGCAGATAGAGCTGCCCGAACAATCGTCCTAGGATTTCAGGCCAACCGTAGACGGCGAACGCCTGCGCCAATGCGTCCATGAGCGGACGGCGTGCTGCTTCGATGGGATCTGCCTGCTGTGTTTCCTGTTCAATGGTGCCCATAGGTTCCTGTGGTGGGTGGTTGATTCAATAAATTCAGAATTTTATAAATTAATTTGAGTCTACCCGCGAGTCACAACCCTGTCAATCCCCAATTATCCGACTTTTACCTGACACTTTTGACGCTTCTTTGACTTGCGCTGTCGCCCCGTTTACTCTATGGGCAGCGAAAAACATGCAACCCAAGGAGCCAAACATGAGCGTACCATTTGTCCCCGGCGCGATGGTGGAGGTGCCGGAGATCAACTTCAAGAAAGCACTGACCTTGCCGGCTGCCTCCAGCGCGTTGATTATCGTGGACATGCAGAACGACTTTGTGAAGGAAGGGGGATCACTCGTCGTCCCTACCGCGGCGGACACCATCCCCAACATCCAGAAGTTGCTGAACGCCGCCCGCGTGCAGGGTGTCCCCGTCGCCTACACCCAGGACTCCCATACCGAAGACGATCCGGAGTTCGCCATCTGGCCACCGCACTGCAAAGAAGGTACCTGGGGCTGGCAGATCGTGGACGAGCTGGCGCCGCAACCGGGCGATCTGGTCTGCCCAAAGCGCCGCTACGACGGTTTCTATGGCACGTGGCTGGAGCATCATCTGTCGAACGTGTGGAAGGTGGAGAATCTCGTCATCGTCGGCACCGTGTCGAGCATCTGTGTGCTGCACACGGCGGCGGCGGCTGGGCTGCGCTGGTACCACGTCGTTGTCCCCGCGGACGGCACATCGGCGCTCACCGAGTTCGATCAAGCGCTGACGTTGCGCCAGGTCTCGTGGCTCTACACCGGCAGCGTCACCCGCAGTGTGGACGAGATTTCGTTCGTTTAGACGAAAACACGCCCAGGACACATCGTCCTGGGCGTGTTTTTTGTTAACGTGGAGATTGGGCGATTAAGAGATTAGGGGATTGGACGATCTCTTCAATCACCTAATCGCTCAATCTCTTGTGCCTACGTCGTCTCGGGTTGGAGCAAACCGTAGTTTCCATCCCGGCGCTTGTACACCACATTCATGGCGCCGTCGTCCATGTTGAAGAAGACGAAGAAATCGTGGCCGAGCAGTTCCATCTGATCGATGGCCTCTTCGGTGTCCATGGGCTGGGCGGTGAATCGCTTGGTGCGCACAACTTCGCCCGCATCTTCTTCTACAACGGCTGTTTCGGTTTCCTCCGGCAGCACAACTGCGGCCAGTTCTGTTTCGGCAGCGGTGGCGGCGGCGGCGCGTCGTTTGCTCTTGAAGCGACGGCCCTTGTACCGTTCGATCTGCCGAGACATCTTGTCCACGATGGCGTCGATCGATGCGAAGATATCCCCCGTCGATTCTTCCGCCCGCAGGATCTGTCCATTGGCCCAGATGGTCAACTGTGCTGTGTAGCGATCCGCGGCTGCCCGCGTATCGCTGTACACCAGGTCGGCGCGAGCCTCCCGGACCTGTGGCAGAAAGCGCTCCAATCGGTTGACTTTCTTCTCCACGTACTCCTTGATCCAGTCGGTGACCTCGATGTTACGGCCATGAACGTCCAGCTTCATAGGAGAATCTCCTTTCTATCACACTACACTGTGTGGAAATAAAAAACGTCCGCTCTACTGTACGGGGGTATGGCGACATTGCCGAGGCCCTGTACAGGTAGTTCGGAACGGTACAACCTGATTTATGCCAATGTAATTTGGGAAGCAAGATCATGAGCGCCAGTCTCTGTGGTGCGACATTTTGAACAAATGTGCTTAGAGGACCCGTTGCCTCATTGTAAAGTCCCAAAAGTAGCTTGTCAACCAGCCATTTGATGGGGATCTTTGCTGCCTGGCAGGCGGGGTGTGGCCAACGCCAGGCCGTAGACGGCGGTGGCGCCAGCATCGCGCAGGGCGTATGCGCAGGCTGTCAACGTGGCGCCGGTGGTGGTGACATCGTCGATGACGAGGATGTGTTTGCCCTTCACGGCAGGGGGTGCTGTGAAGGCGCCGGCGATGTTGTGCCGTCTTTGCTCCGCGGACAACGTGGCCTGAGACGCCGTCTCGCGGCTCCGCGCCAGCCATGATTCTTCCACCGCAAGATTCACCTTCTCGGCAAAAGCCTTGGCCAGCAAGCCGGCCTGGTTGTAGCCGCGTTCGAGCAGTCGCTTGGGGTGCAGTGGCGTGGGCACACAGGCGTCCAATGAGTGGGGGAGATCAATCCACGGCGGCTGTTGAAAATTGGCGACCAGATAGCGCGACAACGGTTCGGCCAACTCCGGCTGTTTGCGGTATTTGAAGCGGTGAATGGCTTCGCGTAGCGGGTGAGTGTGCAACGCCGCCGCCCGCGTCCACATGAGCGGTGGATCGCTTTCCCGTGCGCAGAGCGAACAGAGCGGCACAGCCACGAACTGTAGGCGTCCACAGTGGGAGCAAACGGTAGATGGCGTGGGATCGACAGCCTGCGTGCAATCGGCACAGAGGAGAGCGCCGGCGCGTCCGCAGCCGGCGCAGGTGGGTGGAAAGATGAGGTCGGCGCCGTAGCGGAACAGCGCCGCAAGCCAGGCAGGGCGATTCGATGTCATGCTAACCAGATGTCATGCTAACCAGATGGATCGTGCGGCTCCCTGCGCCGGGAACCATTGCTGCAACAGATCATTGATCACGGTGCGGATGTCGTCACCGAAGATCAACAGGATCGACAAAATCACAATCGAAATCAGAATGATGATCAGGGCGTATTCAATAAAGCCTTGACCGCCTCTATCTGGCGGCATACGCGTCATAGTAGTGATTCCCTTTCCTTCAGAATTCTTGTGCGCATATTGTGGCAAAAAAGCGCCGGAAATACAAAAAGGTCAGGCGCACAGCAACGCTGTGCGCCTGACCCCCACGAAAGGAGGAACATGAAGGGATAGGGAAGTAATGGGCTATGGGATGGCGGTGGTGTCTTCCAAGCGGACCCACCCACGGCGCAGGGCCAACACGGCAGCCTGTGTGCGGTCGTTCACGGCCAGCTTGCGCAGGATGCTGCTCATGTGGTTCTTCACCGTCTGTCGGCTGATGCCCAACTCGTGGGCGATCTCTTTGTTGCTGGCGCCACGCGTGATGTACTGAAGGATTTCCATCTCACGTGGGCTGAGCGGCATGAACATTTCGTCGGGCGATTCGCCGAAGATGGCGAGTTCCTCGAACTGGCGGATCATCCAGCGGGCCACCTGCGGCCGGTTCATCACCTCTTCGCCGATGACGTAGTTGTTCTCGGCCACGGCGCGCACCGCAGGGATCAACTCGCTGGGCATGACGTCCTTGGGGTAATAAGCGGCGGCGCCGGCGCGCAACGCATGGAAGAGCTGCTCATCGTCGTGGTAGGCCGTGAGAATGATGATGCCGATGGCGCTGCCGTGGGTGCTGTTTTTGATCTCACGCGTTGCCTGCAAACCGTTCTGCCCGGGCAGGTTGATGTCCATGAGGACGACGTCGGGTTGCTCGCGGATCGCAGCGTCCACCGCTTCGATGCCGTCTTCTACTTCGGCAATGACCCGCAGATCGTCTTCTCCTTCGAGTACGCGACGCAAGCCTTGCCCAAACAGTGGATGATCTTCGACGATCATGATCCGGATTTTATCAAGCTCTGTGTCGATGTTTTTGAAATCAGCAATGTTAGTCATAGTTGCCTCGCAAACGGACCTCGAAACCGGTCCTGAAGAAGTGACGAATCTCGAACGATCTGGCGTTGATATGCCCATTTCTTGCTGTGTAAGGACTTTGGCGTCAGCCATAGGTCTTTGCTACCAAATGGGTATTATTTCCTTGTTGGTTGGAGTATATCATCCTTGGATTTTCAATATCAACGGTGCTGCGCCCGCTAATATACCTAGTTGTAATTGCCTATGGTTTGCAAAGGTTTTGAGACACAAATTAGGCAAAAATCGGACATGGCGCAATGCTTGTTCGCACTGCGTCAGCGGAAATCTGGTGGGAACATCTCTACTTCGTGTATCGTCTGATAAGCAGTCCAGTTGATACGCAGTCCAGTTGATACGCAGTCCAGTTGATACGCAATTCAGTTGAAAATTGACAGCGTATTCGATCTCGTAACTGCCATCTCACCACCTCAACCGAGTGCGAGGAAATCATGCGCCAATCATCCCGCTACCTGTTCGTGTTTGTTCTGCTTGCTTTGGCTCTACTCTGGTCAGGATGTAGCGCCGGGCAGTCACCTGCAATGTCCTCTGAAAGCGCTGCGCCTGCTTCGATGCGCTCTGCCGACACCGGCGGTGTTGTGGCCGAACTGGCAATGGATACCGACAGCGATACAGCCATGTTGCCGGCGGCGCAGGTGGCTCGAAAGGTCATCGCCAATGCCAGCATGACGCTGGTTGTTTCGGATACCGAGACGATGGTGGATCAGATCGAGGCGTTGCTGGATCAAGTGGGCGGCTATGTTTCCGATGCCAATCTCTACAAAAGCAGCTACGGTGACGCTGAACTGCTGCGTGGCTCCCTCACCGTGCGTGTACCCGCCGAACATCTGAACACCGTCATGGAACAACTGAGCCAAATCGCTGTCGATGTCCGTTCTGAAAACCTCACCCGCGAGGACGTAACTGATCAGTTCAGCGACATCGAGGCGCAGTTGCGCAACCTAAGGAATACCGAAACGGAACTCCAGGCGTTGCTTAGTGAGGTACGCGAACGTCCTAATTCTACGCCACAAGACATTATGGCGGTCTACGATAATTTGACGGTTATTCGTGGACAGATCGAGCAGTTGCAAGGCCGCCAAAATATGTTGGACAATCTCGTGGGCCTCTCCACGTTGACTCTGGAACTGATCCCCGACGCCATCAACCAGCCGTTGGTCGATGCCGGCTGGCGCCCGGCAGTGGTTGTGCGTGACGCCACCCGCGCCCTGGTCAATACGTTGGAAGCTCTGGGCAGCGCCGTGATCTGGTTCGTTGTCTACCTGCTGCCGATTTTGATCCTGGTGGCGATTCCCGTTGTCTTCTTGATCTGGCTCCTGCGCAAAGGCGCTCGCCGACTATCGCGGTCACGTTCGTGACGAGGTGGATTTTTTGTGGACACGGATAAAATCAACAGACCCTTGAATCCGTGTCCACAAAGCTTCTGCTAGGCAAACTCATCGGCCGCCTTGTCCGCGAAGGACTGGCGGCCTTTTTCTTCTTCAGCCTCTGGGCGCGGCTGCTGTTTGCGGCGGTACTTGTGCTTTTTCTGCCGCTTTGGGCGTTTGGGTGAGATCTCGGCCTGGCTGATGACAGGATAGCCAGCAAAGACAGCCGCATCTGCTTCGAGGTGTTCGTAGTAGATGTGATCGCGGCGCAGGGTGCGGGCGAAGTCGTCGAAACCCAGCGCGTCGACGACCTCGTCGGGGCGGCCGGTGGCGCCGTCGCGCGCCTGTACGCGCAAGAAGATGCGATGCTCTTCGACCTCGGCGTCGTATCCGTCGTAGCGCAGCTCGAAGACAAGCGGGCGCAGGTTGTACTCGTAGGGTTGCCCGTGTCGTTCGCGGGTGCGCGTCACTTCGGTTTTGGCCAAAAAGCCCTCGATTCCCGCTTGCAGACGCGATTCTTCGATCTCGCCCGGCTCGGCGTAGATCAAAATCGTGTAGTCCGCGCCGATGGTGAGCGATTGCAGCGCTTTGGCCTTGATCGGCACCTCCTCGACGCCATGTACGGTCACCCCTGGCGGCAACTTCTCCGCCACGCGACGCAGCAATTCATCCAGCGGCACCCGCGGTGAGAAGGTGACGTCGACAATTTCGGCGACGCCAGTCATGCCCAGTCCTAGCGCAGCGGCGAACTGCATGTGCGGCTGCGGGTTGAAGCCTTGCTTGTAGAGCAACGGCAGCCCGGCGCGGCGTAGCGTGCGTTCCCACAGGCGGAACTCGTCCTGGTGGCTGATAAATTTGACGGCTTCGCCCTTGGCGTAGGTGAAGCGAACACGCTGCTTTTCTTGTTCTGTGACTTCAGCGCTGGTTTCGGCTATCTCGACGGATTCGCTCATAACGGGATTGGTGATCGTCCTGGCTTGGTTTAGAATCGCATGAACATTCGCATGAACAGTGGTCACAACCATAGCATTAGAACAGGATGGGTCGCAAATCTTGAAATTTAGCCTACGCCTAAACAATGACTTATCCCCCAGCCAGTACGTCGCTCTGGCCCAGGCCGCGGAGGACGCCGGCTTCGATCAGTTTTGGGTGAGCAACGATCTCTTTCTGCGCAGCGATATCCCCATCCTCACCCAGGTGGCGCTGCGCACGGAACGCATCCACGTGGGCACAGGCATCCTCAACCCGTACACGATCCACCCGTCGGAGATGGCGATGCTCGCCGCCACCATGGACGAGATCAGCGGCAATCGTTTCCTGCTCGGCATCGCCGCCGGCGCGGGGGACTTCCTCAACTGGGTGGGGATCGAGCAGGATCGTCCGTTGGCGGCGGTGCGGGAGACGATCCTGGCCGTGCGCGGATTGCTGCGCGGTGAACGCGTCACCCTCGACGGCAAGTTTCTGCGCTGGAACGACGAAGCCTACCTGCGCTTCGATCCGCCGCGGGTGACGCCGATCTACGTGGGCGCGATGGGGCCGAAGATGCTCTCGCTTTCCGGCGAACTGGCCGACGGCGTGCTGCCCCTGCTCTTTCCACCCGAACACTACTTCGGCGTGCGCCCCCACATCGACGAGGGGATCGCGCACCGCCCCATCGCTCTAGGACCGCTTGACGTGGCGGCGTGCAGCTGGGTCTCCCTGTCCGAGGACAAAGCGGCGGCGCGGCGCGTGTTAGCGCAGAAGGTGGCCTACTACGGCCACGCGTTGGGCGAGTTGATCTATCGACGGTTGGGCGTGGATCGCGAGGAATTTCGTCCTATCGAGCGGGCGTTGCAGGTGGAACGCGACGAGGAGAAAGCGATTGCGCTGGTGGACGACCGCATGTTGCGTATCGGCGTCGTCGGCGGCCCCGAGGACGTCATCGCGCGGTTGGAGCCGCTGGTGGCAGCAGGCGTCGATCACCTCAGCTTCGGCCCGCCGCTTGGGCCTGATCCGCTGGTTGCGGTCAGGTTGCTAGAGAAAGTGATTGGTCACTTTCGGTGAAATTCAGTCATGTCAACGCGACAATTTGGTTCAAGTTGTCCCACACCTGAGTTACGAGTATAATCTTTTTGTTTCCCCAGAAAACTTGGCTTGCACCCACCCTGAAGACACCGTTCCCATCCATCCCTTCGAGGACAACGTATGACTGTTTCGCGTGAGAATTCCAAGCTGCTCTACCAGGGCGTCGAGGACGTACTTCGATGCATCTAGGCTTCATGGGCATGGCGGGCGTGGGCAAGAGCTACTGGGCCGAACGCTTCGCCGAGGCAGGTTTCACCTGCTTCCACTGCGACGACATCATCGCCTCGCATTTGCGCGCCGAACTGGGCGAAGCGCTGGTGACCGTCCACGATCTGGGCGACTGGATGGGCTTCCCCCACCAGCCCGACTTCGCCGACAAAGAGGCCAAGTACCTGTCCCTGGAAAAGCAGACGCTGCGCGACATCGTGCGCATTCTCACCGAGAACGACGATCCCGACCGCCATTTCGTGGTGGACATGACAGGCAGCGCCGTCTATGTGGACGAGGATCTGCTGCGCGAACTGCGTCATCACCTGACCATCGTCTACTTCGGCGTCTCCGAGGACGCCTACGCCCATCTTTTGCAGGAATACATCGCCCGCCCGCGCCCGGTGCTCTGGCAGGGGATCTATCACAGCAACGGCGACGAATCGCCCGAAACCACCCTGGCCCGCTGCTACCCCCGCCTCATCGCCCACCGTACACGGCTCTACGAAACCTGGTGCGACGTGAAACTGGATTACCACGTCCACCGTCGGCCAGGCTTGACGGTTGAAGCGTTTCTTGAACAAGTGAAGATAGGAACACCATGAAGATTACCGATCTCAAATGCACTGTCCTTGGCAACTATCCCATTGTGCGCATCACCACCGACGCCGGGATCGACGGCTTCGGTCCTGTGGAATCGTACAAGCCGTACATCAAGCCGCATGTACTCTTCTACCGCGACATGATCCTGGGTGAAGACCCCACCGATGTCGAGCGGGTGATGCAGCGCATCCGGCGCATGGCCAGCTTCAAACCGTGGGGATCGGCGGTGAGCGCCATCGAAATCGCCCTGTGGGACATCGCCGGCAAGGCCGCCAATCTGCCCATCTACAAACTGCTGGGCGGCAAGGTGCGCGACAAGGTGCGCGTCTACAACGGCGCCATCCGCTTCCCCATGGACGGCGTTGAGCCGCAGCACTTTGCCGAAAATGTCGCCAAGATGAAGGAATCGAAGGAGAATTTTAGCATCATCAAGCAGGGCATCAGCTTCCATAGCGCCATGGCGCGGGAAATGCCCGACTACTTCTTCGGCGAAGTCAGCGGCGGTGGGCGTCACCCGAACCGCGGGCTGCTTACCACCAAGGGGCTGAAACACACCGTCGCCTGTGTGGAAGCGATGAAGGATGTCCTCGGCGACGAAGTGGGCCTGGCCCTCGACTGCGGCCCCGGCATGACCGTCACCGACGCCGTGCGGCTGGCCCAGGCCACCGAGCCGCTCAACCTCATGTGGCTCGAAGACATGGTCACCGGCGACTACACACCCTACGTCCTCGCCGATCTCTACCGCGACATCACCATGAAGACGTCCACACCGATCCACACCGGCGAGCAGATCTACCTGCGCCAGAACTTCGTCATACTCATCGAGAAACAGGCCGTCAACATCGTCGGCCCCGACCCGTGCGATGTGGGTGGTATCGCCGAACTGAAGTGGATCGCCGAATACGCCGACCTGCACGGCATCCTCATGGCCCCCCACGGCACCGGTGACGGCGTTATCGGGCTGGCGGCGCTGGTACAAGTGTCGGCCACACTGCCGCCCAACTATATCGCCTTCGAGTACCCCGTCGCCCGCCCAGAATGGTGGTACGACATTGTCGAAGGGTTGCCTGATCCCATCGTCGTCGACAGCTACATTGAGGTATGGGATCGCCCCGGCCTCGGCGTCACCTTCAACGTGGAAAAGGCGAAGAAGTACCTGTCCGCGGGCGAGGGTGATTTCTTTGATTAGCAACTATACCTACTACACCTCACCCATCGGCCTAATCGAGATCGGCGGAACAGAGACGGCGCTGACGTCGCTCTACTTTGTGGATGCGCCGCGCCAGGAGGTGACGTCCTCGCCGGTGCTCGAAGACGCTATGCGCCAACTGGATGAGTATTTCCGTCACCTGCGCCAGGACTTCGACCTGCCGCTCGATCTGCACGGCACCGAGTTTCAGCGCAGTGTGTGGCGTCAACTGCTCACCGTGGGCTACGGCGCCACCGTCGCCTACCTGGACATTGCCAACGCCCTCGGCAATCCCAAAGCCATCCGCGCTGTGGGCGCCGCCAATGGGCAAAACCCGATTTCTGTCATCGTGCCTTGTCACCGCATCATCGGCAGCAACGGCAAACTCGTTGGCTATGGCGGGGGGCTCTGGCGCAAGGAATGGCTATTGAAGCATGAAGGCGCGTTGATGATTTGAACTCGTAGTGCGTGGTGCGTGTACCAGTGCAGGAAGTGATTTCTACATTGGGGTAAGTGTTGCTTTTACAATCAGGGCGTTCCTAATGCACAACCGGTTCGTCTGCCGGTACACGCACTACGAATTTCGGAAAGGACCCCAATCCCGTGCTCAACACTCCCCCCTCCCCCCGCACCATTGCCGAAGACGTTCACCGCGCCTGTGTGGAAACCACGCTGGCCGCCTACGAAGCCGCCCGCATGGACGGTCTTTGCCACGAAGGCGCCTGGGAGATCGCGGTCAATGCCCTGCGTCAACTCGATCTGGACGCGATCCTGCACAAAGCATCCGACGCCACACACACGATGGATCAGAAATAGAACGCGGATTGAGCGAATTGGGCCGATCAAAGCGGATTTTTCTGAAATCATCCGCCCAAATCTGCTCAATCCGCGTTCTATCCAAGACTCCCCTGCGAAAAGTCCGACTTCTGTGTGATTTGCGGTTGCTCCCCTCCTGAGAGAAGTCGGACTTTTGCGCTTGAGCGACCTATTTGCAGTAGAGTCATCCAACCCCCTACCTGTACAACTTTCAGGCTTTTGCACAGCAAACATGTCCAGAGATCTTGAGATGTTGTCGAGATCCTGTTATAGTATTGAAAATGGAATCTTCAAATCAATCGCTTCACTTCTGGAGGTGACCCTTGATTCTCATCGCATCTACCTTGGCGCAAAATGGATTCCCGCAAAATGCTGGGCTGATCGTCGTATTGGTGCTGATCATCGTCGTCTTTGGCCTGGGCGCGTTGCTGTGGTCGGCCATTGCCGACAGCAGCAAGGAACCGTCTTCGCCGGTACGTGTCCTGCGTGCGCCCGTCGCGCCCAGCCGCCCCAAAGATGAGCCGGTTGTGGCGGAGCCGCCTGTGGTCGCAGCGCCCCACGCCGCCGTGCCTGTCGCCACGACCCTGCCTGCCCCGGCAGCACCCGCTGCCGCCCCTGAACCCGTCGTAGAAGAACAGCCCATCGTCGAAGAAGTCTATGTCCCCGAAGAACCGGCCGCTGAGCCAATCGAACCCGGCGAACCCGATGACCTCAAGCGTATCGAAGGCATCGGCCCCAAGATTTCCAGCGTCCTCGCCGAGGACGGCATCATCACCTTCGCCCAACTCGCCGCCATGACACCCGACCAGATTCGCGAAGTCCTCACCGGCCGAGTCCGCCTCTTCAACCCCGACACCTGGCCCGAACAGGCCGCACTTGCCGCCGAAGATCGCTGGGACGATCTCGTTGCCTTCCAAGAAACGCTCAAGGGCGGACGACGGGCGTAGTCGACATCGTCGTTCCACAGGGGCGTTGTCACGCTGATCGTAATGGGTAATGCGTGATGCGTAATCCAAAGGAGCGCACGCAACCAATTGCGCATTACTCGTTACGAATTACGCATCACTATCCGGGGACAGTTCAGCCATCTGCCAGCCAGATCTGAACCGTCCTCGGTTTCATTTCTCAACCTCCCCAGGTGACCCATGACACTGCTCCAGCATACGCCCAACTTCACCGCCGAAGACGCCGCCCGCCTCGCCGCCGCACACTACGATCTCCAGACCACGGCGTCGCCGTTGCCCAGCGAACGCGATCAGAACTTCCTGCTCCAAACCGCCGCCGGTGACCGCTATGTGCTCAAAATCGCCAACGCCACCGAGGACGCCGCCTTCCTCGACGCCCAGCACCAGATCCTCGATCACCTGGGCCACCGCGGCGTCGACTTCTGTCAGCGCGTGCTGCCGGCCACAAGCGGCGAGCCGTCGATCATCCTGGGCCATCACCACGTCCGCCTGCTCACCTACGTCCGCGGCCGCCCGCTAGGCGCGATCAAGCGTCACAGCGACGATCTGCGCCGCGATCTCGGTGCAAAACTTGGTCAACTGGACCGCGCCCTGGCCGATTTCGACCATCCTGCCCTGCATCGCACCTTCCACTGGGATTTGGCCCAGGTGCAGGACGTGGTGGAAAGGCTAGAGCACGCCGTCGCCGAACCAACGATGCGTGCCACGATCACCCGCCTCGCTGCCGCCTTTGCCCAAAGGACAGCCCCGCGTCTCGCCGGCCTCCGCCGTGGACCGATCCACAACGACGCCAACGACTACAACGTCATCGTGGGCGGCGGCGAAGACCTGTACAGCCGCAACCAGTACGTCACCGGCCTCATCGACTTCGGCGACATGGTCCACAGCTTCACCGTGGCCGAACTCGCCATTGCTTGCGCCTACGTCGCCCTCAACAGCGACGATCCGCTGGCCGCCATGCTGCCGGTGGTGGCAGGCTACCATGCCCACAACCCGCTCACCGACGACGAATTCGCTGTCCTCTTTGATCTCGTCTGCATGAGGCTCTGCGTCAGCGTCTGCATCGCCGCCGAGCAGCAGGCGCAGCGCCCCGACGACCCCTACCTGGCCATCAGCCAGCAACCGATCCGGCGCACACTGCCCAAACTGGCCCAGATCCCAGCGCGGCTGGCCGAAGCCGCCTTCCGCCACGCCTGCGGACTCGCCCCCATCCCCGCCGCGGATCGCGTTTGCGCCTGGCTACAAGCGCACCAACCCGAATTTGCCCCCGCTGTCGACGTCGACCTGCACGCCGACAACCTCGTCGTCTACGATCTGAGCGTCGGCAGCCCCCTCGTCGAAGGGGACGAAGCCCGCAACCGCGCCGCTCTCTTCACGTCCCGTCTCGACGACGTCCTCTCCGCCGCGGACGCGTCTGTGGGCATCGGCCGCTACGATGAGCCGCGCCTGATCTACACCGCGCCCTTCTTCAAAACCGGCGACGGTCCGTTAGGGGAACGACGCACTATCCATCTGGGCATCGACATCTTTCGCCCGGCAGGCGCGTCTGTCTACGCGCCCTTGCCCGGCACCGTCCACGCCTTCGCCAACAACGCCGCCCACCAGGATTACGGCCCCGTCATCCTCCTGCGCCACCAGGCTGGGGATGACACCTTTTTCACCCTTTACGGTCACCTCAGCCTGGCATCGCTCGAAGGTCTCACGGTCGGGCAACCCATCGCCGCCGGTGACCAGATCGCCACGCTGGGCGCGGGCGACGTCAACGGTGGCTGGCCGCCCCACCTGCACTTTCAGATCATCACCGATCTACTCGATCTGGGCATCGACTTCCCCGGCGTCGGCCCGGCGAGTCAACGCGCCGTGTGGACGGCACTTTCGCCCGATCCCAACCTGATTTTGGGGATCGACCCCAGCTGCTTCCCGGCGCCGCCGCCCGCCAAAGACGTAACCCTAGCCACGCGCCGCCGTCGGCTAGGACGCAACTTGAGCATCGGCTACCGCGACCCGGTGAAGGTCGAACGCGGCTGGATGCAATATCTCTTCGACGAGACCGGCCGCCGCTATCTCGACGCCTACAACAACGTGCCGCACGTGGGCCACTGTCACCCGCAGGTGGTGGCGGCGGCGCGGGCGCAGATGGGCGTGCTCAACACCAACACCCGCTACCTGCATGATCTGCTCAACCGCTACGCCGAAACGCTCTGCGCCACCCTGCCCGATCCACTTTCCGTCTGCTACTTCGTCAACTCGGCCAGTGAGGCCAACGAACTGGCGCTGCGCCTCGTGCGCGCCTTCACCAGCCACAAAGAAATGATCGTCCTCGAAGGCGCTTACCACGGACACACCACCGGCCTCATCGACATCAGCCCCTACAAGCATGATGGACCTGGCGGCCGCGGCGCGCCTGATTGGGTCTTCACCGCGCCTGTGGCCGACATCTACCGCGGCGCATACAAAGCCACCGACCCCGCCGCGGGGACAAAATACGCCGCGCACGTGGCCGAGATCGTCGATCAACTCCACGCCCAAGGACGCGGCCTGGGTGGCTACATCGCCGAAAGCTGCCCCAGTGTGGGCGGGCAGATCATCTTCCCGCCGGGCTATCTGGCGTCGGTCTACGGCCATGTGCGGCAAGCCGGCGGCCTCTGCATCGCCGACGAAGTGCAGACAGGCTACGGCCGCACAGGATCGCACATGTACGCCTTCGAGGCGCAACACGTGGTCCCCGATATTGTGATCCTGGGCAAGCCCATCGGCAACGGCCACCCCATCGGCGCGGTGATCACCACGCCCGAGATCGCCGACGCCTTCGACAACGGCATGGAATTCTTCAGCACGTTTGGTGGCAACACCGTTTCGTGCGCCGTGGGGCTGGCTGTGCTCGACGTCCTCGCCGCCGAGGACCTGCAAAGCCACGCCCAGTGTGTGGGCAACCGCATGTTGGCGTCGCTACGCCCGTTTGTGGATCGGTTCAAGCTGGTGGGGGATGTACGTGGCGCGGGGCTTTTCCTGGGGGTGGAACTGGTACGCAACCGTGATACACTGGAACCGGCTGGGGCCGAAGCGTCTTACATCTCCAACCGTATGCGCGACCACGGTATTTTGTTGGGCACCGACGGTCCATTCCACAACGTAGTGAAGATCCGCCCGCCCATGCCCTTCGACGAAGCCAACGCCGACCTGCTGGTGCAAGCACTCGGCGGCGTGCTGGAAGAACTGGAACATGACGCTTTCGCCGTTTGAGCCGATCCGCATTGCATATCGCGCTCATGGCGAAAGAATGAAAAATGGTGACTATTCACCTTCATTCTTCATTCTTTCCCCCGCTCACGTCAGGACGATCACGCTCACAACGTAGACAATCGGCAAGATCGCAATGATCAGCGCTGTCCCGTGTCGCCGAAGCCAGAAGGCGATCCAGCTTGCCACGATGCCGATCAGTGTGATCACCGGTGCGGCGATGATGCTGTAGAAGGTGCGCCAGATGGCCGGGTCTTCGGTAGAGCCTGGGGCATCGAACATCATGGGCGAGAACATCGCCATGAGCGACGAAGCTGCCAGCAGTAAAATGAGCAACAATGTGAAAACGCTCAACGAAATGGCCGCGCGTCGGCGCGAGCGAGTCATGAACGACATGATGTGGTCCTGAGTGATGATGGCGATGGGTATGAATCGAAAGAAATGAATTATACTAGAGAAACAACCGTTTGCACTTTCTACCTAGAAGCCGCTGGAGGTTTCTCTATGGATAATCTGCTATCGTCTGTGCGCTCGATTCTGCTCACCACCCCCGAACGCTGGATTCGGTTGACCGAGACGCTGCCTACCGAATTGCTCTTCGCCCCTGCCGCGCCGGGTGAGTGGTCGGCGGTGGCGTGCCTGCAACACATCATCGACACTGAACGCGTCTTCCAGACGCGGCTGCAAGCCTTCCTCGATGGACAGGACTTTCCAGACTTCAACCCCGACACGCAGGGGACAACATCCGACGAACCGCCGTCGCCCGCCGCGTTGGCCGCTACCTTTGCCAAACTGCGCGTGCAGAGCCTTCAATCGCTCTCTCAGATCGAAGAAGGCGACCTCGACCGTCAATCGCGCCACCAGAAACTTGGCCCGGTAACGCTTCGCATGATGATCCACGAATGGGGCGCCCACGATCTCAGCCACACCGTGCAGGCCGAAGAGGCGATCATGCAGCCCTTCATCGAGGGGTGTGGCCCCTGGCAGGTGTTCTTCACCGATCATGTCAAGGGGGCGGGGGACTAGTACAGAATGGCGCGAATGAGTCGCTGTATGCAATTGAACACGGAGTGAGCACGCCCACGTGCTCACTCCGCAGGATTTCATAGACTCTCTTCGACCAACTTGTACTTGGGATTGGGGACTGGGCTTGCCCCGCCCGCCCTTTTGCAATCGCGCCCAAGGATAGCTATACTGCCCAGTGTTTTGTCCGTTTCGGTGGATCTTTTCAACCCGCCCAACACATTCATGCCGCAGGCAATTTCTGGATAGATTCAATGATTGTAAAAACCATGCTCAACCGATACCTCCCTGCCTCATTTACGCCGGTTTTTCCCCAACGATTCGTGTTGTCCTCGCTGATTGCTGTATTCGCCGCACTCTTTCTAACAGGTTGTACGGCGCAGCCAACCAGTGTGAGTGACGTCTTCCCGTTGTTGCCCGCAGCCTTCGGCGATGCACCGCCGCCTGGCATCCAAGTACTTGTAGAAGAAGAGCGCGCCCGCATGTTCGGCCTGGCCGACGACGAAGCCACGCTCGACGACAGCATCAACCCGCCCAGCGTCACCGCGCTTGAGCCGCAGGCCGCGGCGCGTGACGTTGATCTGGCAGAGATCGACCCTGCCACCAGCGATCTGCCGCTGCTGACGGTGAGCAACCGCAGCGTCAACATTCGCAGTGGCCCTGGGTTGAGCTTCTCGGTGGTGGCCGGCGCGCCGCAGGGGACGATCTTCGAGGCGCTTGGCCGTAGCGAAGACAACGGCTGGTGGCGCATCTGCTGTGTGCGTGGCCCCGAAGACGGCGCCGACGAGGCCACCCTACAAGCTTGGATTTCCAACGTGGTGGTGTCGCCCAACGATGCTGCGGCTGATCTGCCGATCCTTGGCGCCGTCTTTCCCAACGATCTCCAGTCGGAGTGGGCGGTGAGCTATGCCTGCGGCTCCGAACGCTGCGAAGTTGTCCGCTGCGATGGCGCCATTTTGGCCGACGTCCGCTCAGGTGACGATCCAAAGTGGCTCGAAATTGAGCGTAAGATCACGTGGAACGACGCCTGCGGCGAGAATTCCACCTGGCTACACCAGATCGACCGCATCGAAGGGACGGAGCGCTATGAGAACACCGCTGATCTCTTCCTCTTCAATTTCTGGGCGGGAATCAACCCCGGGCAGATCAACAGCCTCTTCACCCTGAACGACGTATCGCAGGTGAAGACCTGGTGCAGCGACGAGCAGGAAGTTGACCTGGACGAAGGGAACGGCTGGTCGGCGCGCTACAACGGCGTCACCTGCCACGATGTGCGCACCGGGATGCTGGTTTCGATGAAGTACACCAAGCGCTGGCTCTTCACCGGCACCTTCGACGGCGACACCTACGAAGATGCCTACTTCGGGGATTACGAGATCTACGAGGTGCGTTTGGTGGATACGAATGTGGAACTTGACTTCGTCAAATGAGGGATGAATGAAGAATAAAGAATGGGTCGAGGAGAAACCTCCTCGACCCATTCTTTATTCTTCATTCATCCTCTATACCTTCGCTGTTTCTTCCTCAAAACGGATCGCTTCAAACGCAGCTTCCTGTAACGCCATCTTGTGCGCCTCTGCCGCCCGCTGCGCGTAGACACCGTAGCGCTGTTGTTTGCCGCGCACGCGCTTCTCCAGATCGGGCAGGAGACCCATGTTCGCTTTCATTGGCTGGAAGTTGTCGGCTTCGGCGTGGGTGATGTAGTGCAGCAGCGCGCCCATCATCGATTCGCGAGGCAGTTCAAGCAGCGGGCGGTCTTCGAGAAGACGCGCCATGTTGATGCCCGCCACCAATCCGCCCATGGTGCTGCCCACGTAGCCTTCCGTCCCTGTGATCTGGCCGGCGAAGAAGAGATCGGGACGCTGTTTGAACTGCAACGTGGGGTTGAGCAGCGTGGGGCTGTTGATGAAGGTGTTGCGATGCATCTGACCCAGGCGCACGAATTCGGCCTCCTCCAGCCCAGGGATCATCTGCAAAATCTCGGTCTGTGCGCCCCATTTGATGTTCGTCTGGAAGCCGACCATGTTGTAGAGCGTGCCGGCCACGTTGTCCTGGCGCAGTTGCACCACCGCGTGTGGGCGCCGTCCTGTGCGGGGATCGGTGAGGCCGATGGGGCGCATGGGGCCAAAGGCCAGCGAATCCACGCCGCGTGAGGCCAGCACCTCGATGGGCATACAGCCCTCGAAATAGCGTTCAAGTTCAGCGTCGGCGCCCTTTAGCTCGATCTTTGGCGCATCCACCACCGCCTGTACAAAGGCCTCGTACTGTTCCTTGTTGAGCGGACAGTTGATGTAGTCGCCCTCTTCCGGCCCTTCACCCGAATCGCGATCCCAGCGACTTTGGCGGAAGGCGCTCTCCATGTTGATACTCTCCGCCGTGACAATTGGCGCCATTGCATCGTAGAAATAGAGGTAGCGGCCCGTGAGATTCTGCACTTCGGCGGTCAAGGCTGGGCTGGTCAGCGGCCCTGTGGCCAGGATGGTTGGCCCGTCGGGGATGGCGGTGATCTCGTCGCGTACCAGTTCGATGTTGGGGTGGGCGCTGATCTTCGCCGTCACCTCGTTGGCGAATTCCTCGCGGCCCACGGCAAGCGCCTGGCCCGCAGGCAGCGCGTGCTTGAACGCGGTGCGGATGATCATGCTGCCCATTGCCAACATCTCATTTTTCAGGATACCCAACGCCCGGTCGGGCAGCGTGCTGCCCATGCTGTTGCTGCACACCAACTCGGCCAACCGGTCGGTGATGTGCGCGGCGTCTTCCGCTTGGGGCGCATCTCAAAAGATGCACCTTGTATCCGCGTTCGGCGAGCTGCCAGGCTGCCTCCGTCCCTGCCAGCCCACCGCCCACGATCGTTACTTGTGTTTCTGCCATCGATCTCTCCTCAAAAAAACTGAAGGGCAAGCGCCCTCCAGACATGTTCGCTCGTTTCGTTCGGGTTGCCACATTCTAGCAAAACGGCGTTGGCGGCGTCAAAAGTAATTTGTAATGCGTGATTCGTAGACAGTCTTCTTGTCTATGACGTATCTCAACCTGCAAACCTGCAATTTGCATACCTGCAAACTTGCACACCCGCACTACTCGACCGACAATCGTTTTTGCCTTTTGCCTTTTGCCTTTTGCCTTTTGCCTTTTGCCTTTTGCCTTTTGCCTTTTGCCTTTTGCCTTTTGCCTTTTGCCTTGTTTTGCCTTTTGCCTTGTCTCTCCTCAACCCGCTACAATACCCTCAACCCATTCGTCGCTCTTCATTCATCTCTTCCTGGAGCTTCCCATGCACCGCAACCCGGTCGATCTGATCATCAAGAAACGTGATGGCGGCGAGCACAGCCGCGCGGAATTGCGCGACCTGATCGGCGGCATCGTAGACGAGTCGCTGCCCGACTATCAACTGGCGGCATGGGCGATGGCCGTCTTCTTCCGCGGCATGACCGACGCCGAGATCACGGAGTTGACGTTGGCCATGGCCGAAAGCGGCGACACCCTCGATCTGCACGACGCCGTCCCCCCAGGCGCGCTCATCGTGGACAAGCACTCCAGCGGCGGCGTCGGTGACAAGACCACACTGGCCGTCGGCCCGATTGCGGCGGCGTGCGGCTTGCCCGTGGGCAAAATGAGCGGGCGCGGCCTCAGCTTCACCGGCGGCACCATCGACAAGCTGGAGAGTATCCGCGGCTGGCAGGCTGAACTGGACGAAGGACGTTTCCGCCGCCAGTTGCGTGAGATCGGCCTGGTGGTGGCAGCGCAGACCGCTGAACTCGCCCCCGCCGACAAACACCTGTACGCCCTGCGCGACGTCACCGGCACGGTCAACTCGCTGCCGCTCATCGCCGCCAGCATCATGAGCAAGAAACTGGCGGCAGGCGCCGACGCCATTGTCCTCGATGTGAAGTGTGGGCATGGCGCTTTCATGGAAACGTTGGCGCACGCCCGCGAACTGGCGCGCTTGATGGTGGCTATCGGCAACGGCGCCGGCCGCGAGGTGACAGCCCTGATCACGGCGATGACGCAACCGCTGGGGCGCGCCGTGGGCAATGCCCTCGAAGTGGCCGAAGCCATCGCCACGCTGCATGGCAATGGCCCCGCCGATTTTCAGGAATTGGTGGAACAGGTCGCGGCGGAAATGGTGGTGCTGGGGCAAGGCCGTCGGGTGGACTATTCCGCGGCGTTGGCGCAGGTGCGAGCGTCGATCCGTTCCGGCGCTGCATTGGACAAGTTGCGCGCCTTCGTGACGGCACAGGGCGGTGACGTGACACAGATCGACGATCCATCCTCCTTGCCGGCGGCGCCTGTGATCATGCCCGTCCTCGCGCCGGTGGCGGGTGTGGTGACCGCAATCGACGCCCGCGAAGTGGGATTGACGGTGGTGGCGCTGGGCGGTGGCCGCCGCGCCAAAGGTGATCCTATCGATCACCGGGTTGGGGTCATGTGCAATGCCAAGGTGGGCAGCACAGTGGACGTCGGCGCGCCGCTGGCGTGGGTCCATGCGGCGGATGATCAAACGGCCGAGGCCGCTGTGCAGCGTGTTCTTGCTGCATACCAGATCGGCGCCGGTGACGTTGACGCCGGCTCGATTGTGTTGGATCGGGTGGCGTCGCGTTGAAAACGAGACTGGGGACTTGGGGAGTGGATGACTTTAGTTCTCCACATTCGGCAAGTAGACGCGGTCCCTTCAGTCGGCAGTGGCGCTTCGACATGCAACGTGTGCAGCAAGCGGTTGGCGCGGCTTGCTGCGTCCCAGGTGTCGGCGTTGGCAAAGCGAATGGCGTAGGCCGGCATGGCGGCAAGTGACGGCGCTTCGTCGGGCAAACTAAGCAACATTTCATAGTCGCCCGGCGCCAGATCAGCGGGGACGGTAAGCGTGTCGTCGATGCGATGCAGGGAGCCGGGCAGCCATTGGCGTAGATCCTGGTTGATGCCCAGGATATGTACATCGCCGTCGGACGTGCTACGCAAGACCAACGCCAGTGGGCGGGTTGATCGGCGCAGCAAAGCCCTCATTCTCAAGTTCGATGAAGATCGACAGGGCGGCGCCAGGTTCCGCCTGTGTTGGGTAGAGGCCACGCTTCAACACCAGTCGGTAGCCAAGGCGCTGTTCGATCTCGGCCAGGCAACCGTCCGCTTCCCAGTCGGCGAGGACATCTTCATTGTATTCACGGTTGAGGTAGGTCCAATGAAAGCGTTCCAACTCGGCCAGCGCCGTGGGACACTGCGACCGTGGGCGATTTCGTGTACAGGTTTCGCCGCCTAGGGGAAGATTTTGCGTCTGCGCGGCCAGGTAGGCTTTGTCGGCGTCGATCTGATCGTCTCGGTATGTGCCGAAATCGGTATCACTGGCCAGGAAACAGTCGTTGTGGAACCCCGTGCGAGCTGCGTATCCCGCCTGATCGCCGGTGGGGTTGTCGCCAAACATGGCCGCTTTGGCAAAAGGATAGCGCACGCCCACTGTGCGTGTGACGGGCAGGGCGTCTAGCAGGGCCGTCAACACCTCGCGGCGGCGAGCATACTGGTCGTTGGAGACGATCCACGGCGTTGATGGATCGTCGACGAAATGATCGGTGTAGTACCACTCACCCCAAACCCCGATGAACCCTGCCTGCACAAACGCGATGATGTCTGAATTGGCGCGCAAGATCGGCGCAAGCTGCTCGATGTGGCTCTCGATACGCGCCTTGTCCGCATCGCCGAAGGGTGGGGCTTCGCCGCGTTGGGTTGGATCGTCATCGGTATAGGCAAAGCGCAAAATGCACTTGAGCCTGGCCTGGCGCACGCGGTTGAGATTCTCTTGAATGTGTGCCAGAAAAGCATCGCTGATGGGGCCGTCGACGCTGTCGTCGAGGTAGTGGATACAGTAGAGCAGGCGGATGCCTTGTGCGGCGTAATCGGTGAGCATTTCCGCGTCGTAGGCGACGGGGGCGCTGCTGCGTCTCGACATAGCGGTAGAAACCTCGTTCTGGATTGGGAACAGGTTCATCCAGCGGCGAATAGACTACCGCCACTCGCTCCTCCATCCTCTTTTCCATGGTGACAGGATTTCTGATCACCATGCCGGGAGCGGTGCCCTCCGGCACGAATCCTTGTTCTAGCCATTGGCTGTTGAGGGTGGTACTCAGCAAGGCGACCAGCACCAGCGTTAGGATCGCGATCATCAAGAGCACGAGTAGCTGGTCATAGCGAGGTTTGGGGGCGAAATCTCATATCCGCTCCTGATCACAGGCAGCAATGTAGTGGGTCGATGCGTTAGTCTACCCCAAAATCTTTGGCGTCGCCAAGTCGATTACCGGCGACAGGATGGTGCAAATTCGGGGCGCGGCGCCAACGAGGTCATGCAGAACATGGCGATAGATGCATTCTGTGCGGATAGCCGGTCAGTCGGCTGCCACTACGAATTGTTCACTCCCCGTGGCGAGAAGACCACCCTTGTCATCGAGCGCTTCGACTTGCCATGTGTACGTGCGCGTTGGCAGCAGGGAGTCGGCGACGATTGCCTGTGTTTCTGACACGGTCACCTCGAAGACGACGCTTTCGGTGGCTGCGTCAGTCACGCGGACACGGTAGCCTGTTGCGCCATCCCATGCCGCCCACCGCAGCGACGGCGTACGCCCAACCGTGTCACCTGCGGGTGGCTCCAATAGAGAAAGCGCTGCCATTTCGCCGACAGATGCCGATGCAGGAACATCACCGGCAGGCGGCATGCTTCCGGCCATCTCCAGAGGAGCAAAAGGCGCCGCAGCACTGTCCAGTTCGCCAGGGGCGCAGACCTCGACATCTGGCGGCGTCTCGCAATCCTCTTCGACGAGTGGTGCTGTTGTCGATGCGGTGGGCATGGCCGATTGTGCCTGGCAGGCAACAACGAATACGGCTGAGAGGATCAGAGCGAAGATACTGAATACAGCCTTGTGTACTTCAGACATTACAAATCACCTCCTTCGTGTAAACAGGTGGAATCAAGCTTAGTTTCGCACTCTTTGTGAAATTTGTCACGGTTGGTTTGGCGGCAAAATACAAGCGGCCTCATTCATATGAATGAAGCCGCTCATGCTGCAATGTCCACCTGCTTGGGTGTCTGGCTAGTTGAGTGATCCTGTCGCCGACATCTGTTTATGCACGGCCAACTTGCGGATCTCGGCCGCTTCCTGGTGATGCCCATTGCCGTTCTGCCGGATTTCTACTGGCTGCATATGCTGTTCATTCGCTTCTTGAACTTGGAATTGCTGCACCAGCCCAAGGAGTTCGTTTGCCAAACGCGCCAGAGATTCAGCCGAGCGGACTGTCTGTTCGACTTGTGCATGGACTTCGTCGGTACTGGCGAAGACTTCTTCGGCTGCAGCGCTGTTTTCTTCGGCGATGGCAGACATGTCCTCGATGGATTGCATTACGGCTGTACTGTTCTCCGCAGATTGTTCGGTGGCAATGCGGTTTTCTTCGACGATAGCAGCCACCTGTTGCATGACCTCTTGCAACATCCCGCTACTGCCACTCATCGCTTCCACCGCTTGCGCAAGGCGCGACATATGGGCGCCAACTTGCTCTACAGCCTGTTGTATACCGTTAAGCCCAGTCTGTGTCTCGTTGGCCAGAGTAAGCCCCTGCTCGACTTCGTGGCTGCTGGCGCTCATTGCCTGTACAGCTTGTTCGGCCGTTTCTTGTACGGAATAGACGAGTTTCGTGATTTCCTGAGTCGAGCGCGTTGAGCGTTCGGCCAGTTTTCGCACTTCATCGGCAACGACAGCAAATCCTTTGCCATGTTCGCCGGCGCGGGCAGCTTCGATGGCGGCGTTGAGGGCAAGCAGATTGGTGCGCTCGGCGATTTCATCGATAGCCTGGACGATTTCTCCGATTTCTTGGGAGCGTCTCCCCATCTCGGCTACACGCCGCCCTGCTTGTTCGTTGGCTCTGGCGATAGCCTCCATGCCGGCAATGGTTTTGCTGACGGCTTCGGCGCCATTTTCGGCTGCACTGCCGGCCTGTCCGGCTACCTTATCACCTGCTGTGGCTGTCTCTTCCACCTGTGCGATGGCGGCGGCCAACTGCTGGGTGAGAAGAGCCTGTGCCTGCTGAACAGCCTCTTCCTGGCGGCGGGCGCCAGAGGCAATGGCCTCAATCGCGCGGAGTTGATCGGCGATAGCATCTTTGCTGAGTTCAACGCTCTGTGCCTGTCGGCTGTTGCCTGTGGCAACTTGTCCAATCGTCACACTGATCTGCTGAGTTGCTGTCTCTGTCTGCTGAGCCACACCGTTCAGTTGATTGCCGGCATGGGCCATGTGCTGTGCATTGTCTTGAACCTGCGCCACCAGAGAACGGAGGTTCTCGATCATGCGCCGGAAGGCTGTCCCCAGAATATCTGATTCCGATTGCGGCTCAACGGAAATGGTTAGATCGCCCGCAGAGACGCGTTCTGCAACATTGGCAGTTTGCTGGATGTAGGCGATCATGCGTCGGAATGCCTCGGCCATGTGACCGATCTCGGTGCGACTGTGTACGGCAATGTTCTGCTCAATGTTGCCCTGTGCGATGCCATTGGCTGCCGCTGTCATGGCGCGGACGGGATCTGCGATGGTGCGTGCGAAGAAGATGGCGGCCAACCCAATCGCAAAGACCAGGGCAGCGAAGATCCAGACGAGCAACCATACAATTTTGTATAGCGGAGACAGCGCTTCCGCCTGCTCCTGTTCAACCATCAACAGCCAACCTGTATCGCCGACGTCGGCATGGGCGCCAAGCACCTCATGCCCGCGATAGTTCTCGTAGCTGGTGACGTCTGTTTCTCCGGTGAGTGCTGCCTGCACTCCAGAAGTTTTGAGTTGCACAGTGAGCAGCGCCTCGATCTCGCTTGTAGTAACGGCCTCGTTCATCTCGCGCATGGTTTCGTCTTGTACCTGATCGAGCTGGGCAATGGCCACGTCACCTTCGCCTGCCATCTCGGCCATGCGCGCTGCGATCAGTTCCTCTGAAAAACGGGGCGGCGTGATCACAAAACCCTCGCTGTCGATCAGGTAGGCATCGCCGCTTACACCGCTGAACAGATCCGCTGCGCGTTCCACCAGCGTTCCCACAGCCATCACGCCGGTAATTGATCCCGCGATCTGCCCATCTCGTAGAATCGGTGTGGCCATCAATACAATGATATTGCCGCTGACAGGGGAAACCGTCGCTTTGGATACAAACGTGTGAGCGCCATCCAGCGCGCCCTGCGTGGGCTGAATGCCGTTCATGCTGACATCGATCAACCCGTCTGTATTGGCGAGTACCCAACCGGTTTCATCGGTCATGAACAGCGCCTCGAAGAAAGGCCAGCGATTGCGGTAGAACTCAAGCTGCTCGAGGATAGTGCCGCGATCCTGGCTGGTGATGAGCGAATCGTGGGCGATCACCTCTAGATCGACTTGACGAGCATCGAGCCACTCGTCAAATCCCTTGGCTTGTACAATCGCTGTTTCCTGGAGGTTCGCATTGACTGAATCCGACAGTAGCCCCTGCAACTGAATCAAGGCGACACCGCCCAAAATCATCATCGGCACGAGAGCGAGCGCCATGAAGATCATCATTAGTCGGCCATGCAATGAATGTATAAAGTGAACGCGTGTCTGTTTCTGTGAGGGAATCGAAGTTGTGACCCGTAACGCCATGTCTTCCGTTCCTTTGCAAATAACTGTTCAATGAATATCGCATGAAGTGCTTACTCAAACTATAAGTTTGTATCGTCATGCGTGAGTTATTTGCATATACGCTACATCGCCGATCATACAAAGAGGAAGGCCCGTGGCCGGCAGAATTGCCAACCACGGGCCCACACAAAGGAAGATACAAGGAGAGAAGAAGAATAGGAGGAACAGGGAGGTTCCCACTGCGAAACTTACCCCACATAAGCTCCGCACCTCAACTGTTGACGCCAGTATAGCGCACGGGGGCGGCGGTTGGCATTGTGCAAAATGCACAGTGTTTCGGTTTTCTTCTTGTGAAATATTTCTCTGACTGTTGCTGTAGGCCATTCCGGCCCCTACCGCGCCGAAGGATCTCTGCTTGTGGCTATGCCAGGGCGGGTGGACAGCCCAACTGAGCGATCACGCCCATTGCCGTTTCGATGTGGCGTTTGCCGTTGTGCAGGCTGAAACTCAGGTGACCGGGCAGGAGCGCGCCGAAATCGAGCGTGTTCAGGTGTTCGATGCTGGCAATAGATTGGGGGACGCTGCAATCCCACGTGTGTTGCAGCACGATACGCCCGCCGTGGAAGATGGCGTCGCCGCCGACAAGGTAGCGCCGATCCCCACGAGTAACGAGGTACGAGCCGTGATCGTGGCTGTGCCCCGGCGTGGGGACGTACTCGATGGTCAGCGCGCCGATTTCGATCCGTTCGCCCGCCACCAGGACGCGGTCCACGGTGCAGGCGCGGTAGACGTAGTCTGCCGGATAGACGCCTGCTTCTCGCGCCGCCGGCAAGCTCACCGCTTCTTCGTCGCCCGCGGTGACAATGCGCGCCGTGTCCGCGCCGGCGTAGACGGTCACCGCGGTGCGGTCGCGCACGTGGGCCGCGCCGCCGCCGTGATCACCGTGGGCGTGGGTGAGGAAGAGGTGATCGATGAGATCCGGATCGATGCCGTCCTGGCGGCAGACGGCCCAGATGGCGTCCATGCCCATACCTGTCCCCGCGTCGAACATCACGTAGCCGTCGCCGCTGTCGAAGAGGAAAATGTTGCAGTCGAAGGCGTCGGTCAGGCTGAAGCCCATGTTGCCGCTGCCCACAAGATAGAGATTGGGTTCAATGCGCATCGTTGATCACCATTCGGAATGTTTGTAGCGTTTGGCCCAGCCGCCTACCGACGACATCATTTCCAGCGGGCGGATGAAAAAGAGCCAGCGCGGTTCGTTCATCGTTTTGTCCAGATAGGCCATCCCGTCGTCGCCGCCGTAGCGCTGCGCCATCTCACGCGCAATCTCCACCCAGCGCCCGCCCACGTTCGGTTCCTCGAGCAACAGCGCCTCGCCCTTCACCAGCACCCTTTCCCCATTTTCGGCGTCGATGCAAAGTGAGACCCGGGCATCATCCTCAAGGTGGCCTGCCCAGGCTGCCCTGGCCCGCGGCACCACATAAAATCCACCATCGGCATAAGTGAACCAACACGGCACAACATAGGGATACCCCTCGTCATCCAGGCAACCCAAGCGGCACAGCACATCGCTGTGGAGGAAGGCGTCGATCTGCTCTTGTGTCATCGCGGGCATGAGTTTCTCCTTTGGGTAAACCGGAGATGATGGGATGATGAGGATGATGGAGTAACGCATCATCCTCATCATCTCATCATCATCATCTCTACGGAATAATCGTCTTCAACGACGCCTGCTCCTCCACCATGGCATTCTCCTCTGCGAAGACGTCGGGCAGTTCATCCAGCCGATAGGTGACAGAGTTCTGGAAGACGATATCGAGATCGAAGACCGTTCCACAGCGCGGTAGGCTTCGCGCATGTTTTCCACGGAACGCAGCTTGGTGTAGTGGACGGCGTTGAGTTGCGGATCTCAAGCCCGTCCTCGTGGAAGCGGTGGAAGCAGAACGAATCGACGAGCGCGTAGTTATCGCCGTAGAGCGAGATGATGCCGTTGTGACGCACCATGCCCAGCGCCTGCTTGATGCCGATCCCGTTCCACCGATGGCCTCGATGGCCACGTCCACGCCCCTCGCCTTTGGTGATCTCGTTGACGGCTTCCACCGGGTCCACCTTGCGGGCGTCGATGACGTGTTCCGCGCCCAGAGCGGCGTGCGATCTCAACTTTGCCGGCACCACGTCAATGGCGATCACCTTCGACGCACCCGATTTCGCCGCGCCCTGCAACAGGATGTTCCCCGCGAAACCCACGCCGTTGACGGCCACGACGTCGCCCAACTTCACCCCGGCGTGGATCGCCGCCCACGCTGCGCAGCGGCCCAGCTCGTACAAACAGCCCACCTCGAACGAAACCCCGTCGGGGATGCGCTGCACATGGTTGATGCTGACAGACCCAGTAATCCGAATAGGTGGGGTAGATCAGGCTGCCGACACGGTCGCCCGCGTACCTTGCCGCCGCCAAGATACTCTTCCACCCCGGCGCCCATCGCCTCGATCACGCCGCCGCCTTCGTGTCCTAGCGGGCCCATTGGGTAGGCATGGGCGCGGTCGCTCTTGCTGTGATCACCCAGTTGAAACTCTGATCCGCCCTTGGCCTCGTCTTCAGGACGGACATTGATGCCCTGGTAAAAATACCGTTCCGATCCACACACCGACGCCTGGTGTGTTTTGATCAGCACTTCGTTCGGCTTCAGTTCGGGCAGTGTGATCGTTTCTACGGTCAACTTGCCCGGTTCCAGGTAGACAACGCGTGTGTTGAGCATGGGGGTCTCCGAAAAGGTTATTGGTGTGGGGGAGTAATGCGTAATCCGTAACTCAGATCTTGTTGAGCACGTCGGTTCCCAGTTGGGGGGCACTTCGTCAACACGATCTGGGTTACGCATCACGCATTACGAGTTACTCTTCCGCCGTAAACGTCACCACCGTCTCATACCGATGCCTCGTGTTGAAGAATCCGTCGCCGCTGCCCTTGGGATCAGTGCGGAAGACGACGACAGTGTAGGTCTTGCCGGCTTCGAGGGGTGGCGCGTCGCGGACTTCGGAGCCGGTGGGCGGCACGCCGAAGACGATGGGAGACTGCAAGTCGTTGACAAAGCCGCCGCCCATGCGCGCATTCCAGAGGACATCGAACCCGTCTTTGTTTTCTGCGCCCTCGTAAAACGTCACCTCGTAGGCGTTGGCGGGCGTCCACGAGACAGTGGGGCGGAGTCCACTGCTGACGGTCACCACAGGTACTTCTCGCTTGTCGAAAAGGTGCATGCCGCAGCCTCCTGTGATCAGCACCACCAGCACCGCCAAGACGGCGACGCGTATCCTTGATAGCCAAAATGGGGACACGATTCTCTCCTGAGTGGGGTTGAGGCAGGTTGGTTTGGCCTTGATTGTAACCAGGGCAGCCGAGGAATGCAACCAACCCGGACGAGTCAGTGCCAGGCACGGGTCAGCACCTGTTCCAACCACGGAACCGATCCTGACCCGTGCCTGGCACTGACGGGTCGACGATTCTAGGCTATCATACAAGGACAACGTCATCCACCCGATAGGAGGAACCCATGTCCACTTTCAAGTTGACTCTGAAACACCACTTCACCCCCGCGGACAAAGCGCGCAGCGACTACGCCTATGTCCCCTTCGCCCTGCCCGACCCCGCCACACGGCTGCACATCCGTTACCGCTTCAGCGCCGAAATGTCCTCAGACGAGGTGAGCGGCGGCAACGTGGTGGATATCGGTCTCTTCGATCCGCGTGGACGTGAATTCCCTGGCGGCGCGGGGTTCCGAGGTTGGAGCGGATCGGCGCGGCGTGAGTTCTTCGTTGCGTTGACGGATGCCACACCCGGCTACACACCGGGTCCACTGCCTGCGGGCGAGTACCAGGTGATCCTGGGGCTGTACCGCGTGTGGGAGAAGGGTGTGGATGTGGAGATCCAGGTGACGGCGAAAACTGGGGACTGGGGACTGGGGACCGGGGACTGGGGACAAGCGAGCGGCGAGCCGCAGGCGCAACCGTCGTCGGTCGTCAGTCGTCAGTCGTCGTCTTTTTGGCTGCGCGGCGATCTCCAATCCCACACCGTCCACAGCGACGCCACGGGAACGCTCGAACAGTTGATCGCCAAAGCCCGCTCCCTGGATCTCGACTTCCTCGCTGTCACCGATCACAATACGGTGAGCCATCACCCCTTCCTGCCCGCCCTTGCCGGTGACGATCTACTCCTCATCCGCGGCCAAGAAGTGACCACCTACTACGGCCACATGAACGTGTGGTACACCAGCCGTTGGTGCGATTTCCGCAGCCGCACCGACGCCGACATCGCCGCCATCATCGATCTGGCGCACAGCGAAGGCGCGCTCTGTTCCATCAACCACCCCAAGCAGGGCGGCCCGGCCTGGGAATACACCACCGATCTGCCTGTCGACAGCATGGAAGTTTGGCAGGGTCCGTGGCCGCACCGCAACACCGAAAGCCTCGCCCTCTGGGATCGCCTCCTCGCCCAAGGACGTCGCCTGCCCGCAGTCGGCGGCAGCGACTACCATTGCCCCAGCGGCGAAGACACCAATCTCCTGCGCCTGGGCCAGCCGACGACGTGGGTCAAAGTCCACGAGCGCAGTGTGGAGGCTGTCCTCGCGGCGATTGCTGCGGGGCGCGCCACCATCAGCGCTACGCCGGACGGGCCGCGGATCGAGCTATCGGCCACAGTCAACGGCAATACCGTGGGGATGGGCGACATGGTTGAAGAATGGGATGATGGGATGATGAGGATGAGGGTGGAAGTTCTCGGCGGGCGGGGGAAGACGCTGCACCTGATCGCAGACGGCGACAGCCGGTTCCAGGCAGATTGAAGACGACGAAACGGTCATCGAAGCGGACATCAGCGTCCGCCGCTACGTGCGCGCCGAACTCGTGGGCGACATGGCGCATGAGGCGTTGCCATCCACCGCGCCGGCTGACTTGGATCTGCGCGATTGGCGGTGGGCGCTATCGAATCCGATCTATGTGTGTTCTTCTTTGTGAACGCTGTGTTCTTTGTGGTGGAAAAGGCAGATTGAGGCAATTGCAGACTGTCACCGGAGATAATCAACATGCCCGAAGAAAAGATACCCCCGTCCATCCCGGCGAAATCCTGCTCGAAGACTTCATGAAGCCCTTGGGCATCACCCAATACCGCTTGGCAAAGGAATTGCACGTCTACCGCAACGTCAACGGGTAATGCATAGCTTAAACGCGCCATCACCGCGGATACAACCTTGCGTTTGGCTCGTTTTCTGGGAACGTCCCCCGAAGTGTGGATGAACCTTCAAGCGCACTACGATCTCGAAGTCGCCCGCGACTCAGTCGAACTACAGATCCGCGAAGAAGTCCACCCCATACAGCGTGTAGAGATTCGCTCCCTCTGCATCAAGGATCAAAAAATCTCTAATCGCCTAATCTCAGGTTAGCCCGAGATCAAAGCGGTGGGAGATTTCAGAACCTCGGCGCGAGATCAATCACCCCTCCCGCAACCGTGGATTGCTCACCTCGTCGAACCCCAGGTGAACCAGGTAGAGCGACAGGAAGAGCGCCATCAGCGTAGTCACCGGCATCCACCACCACCACAGGTTTTGGAAGATGGCGCTGTAGTTGAGCGCCCAGTAGATCATCATGCCCAGCGTCATCTCGCGCGCGACCCCAGCAGGATCGACAACCCCGATTCGGCAGCTGCTGGCGATGAAGGCGTTGACAAAATTCCGCCCTGGCCCACTGGATCATGTGTGGCATCTTTCGCGCACGATGATCTCCAACCGCCCATGCGAAAATCGCCACCTGCACGAAACCGTTCTTTTGGGCTCAGCACCTGAAGCGTACCTGCGCGCTGGCGACGACGCGAATGCCCCGATGATCAGTGCCATCGTGGTCACGCCCACGCCACGCACCAGCGCCGCAATCAAAATCAGGAAGAGCAACGACAGCACCGAGAGGAAGACGTCGATCATGCTGCACAGGATCGCGTCCGCCCGCTTAGTAGCCGCTGACAAAACCGATCAACGCCGATCACTGTACCCACCGTGGCCGCCAGCAGGCCACCTGCACCGAATTGGGGATCGCCTCAGTCAGCTGGATCGCCACACTCTGGCCCAAGGACGTTGTCCCCAGCATGGCTTCAGGGCCGGGCGGCAGGCGCACGGAAGCTACCCGAACGGCCCGCAGCGTGGGATCGATGAAGAGGCTGGCGATAAAGGCGTCAGCACCAACGTCATAAAGATCGTGCCGCCGGTGGCAAATTTGGGATTGCGTAACAGATCCCAGAGAAGGCGCCCTGCCGGCTTTCGCCGACCTGTTCTTGCACTGGAGCGACGGCCATATTAGCTCCCCTGAGCGCCTTCAAACCGAATGCGGATCGATGATCGGGTAGAGAATGTCCGTTGAAAATTCGCCACCGCCACCGAGATGATGATCGGTAGCACGCCGCCCTGGATCAGCGAGATAGTCAGGCTGTTGATGGCGTTGTAGATGCGGTAGCCGATGCCGGGATAGGCGAAGATCACCTCGGTGATCAGCGCACCGCCCACAATGTGTCCTAGCGAAATGGCCAGGCCGGTGGCCTGTGGCAACAGCGTTGCGGAAGGCGTAGCCCCACAGGATGCGCCGTTCGCCGTCCCATCGCCTCGGCGTTGAGGATAAAGTCTTCGCCCTTGAGTTGGATGATCAAACTGCGCATGCTGAGGAACCACCAGCCCAACGACACCAGCAGAATGCTCAGCGCTGGCAACGTAGCGTGGTGCAGCACGTCGAGGACAAAGGCCATGTTCCAACCAGGCCGCATACTCACAGAGTACGCGCCCGATAGCGGGAAGATCGGCCATAAGAAGGCAAAGACGAAGACCAAAATCAGCGCCAGGATGTAGTACGGCGTGGTGTAAAGCACCAGCGCCACAGGCACCAGCGCCCGCCAGCCGCCGGCCTTGCGCCCGCGCCAGCCCACAATCGCGCCGATCACTGATCCTGTCACCCAACTCAGTAACGTGGTCAGCGTGAGCAGCCCAATCGTCCACGGCAACGCCGACATCAGCATGTCCGACACTTCGCCGGGGAAGTTGCTGATGGAATAGCCCAGGTTGCCCCGCAACAGCTCGCGCCAAAAGCTGACATACTGATCCCACATCGGGCGGTCCAGGCCGAAGCGTTCGCGGTATTCGGCTACCAACTCCGGCGCGTTGACGCTGCCGCCCACCGCCGCCATGTTGGCGAAGACCGCGCCCAGTGGGTCACCTGGCACGAGGCGCGGCACAACAAAGACCACCGTCATCGAGATGAAGATCGTCGCCGCCAGGATGATGAAACGTTGGCTGATGTAGCGAAAGTAAGCGTTCATGGCTGTCTTTCGTAATGCGTAATGCGTGATGCGTAATCCGTAATTCGTAGACGAGTATATCTCTAAAAACAACCAACTTCGTCTACCAATTACGGATTACGCATTACGAGTTACGTCTACTGCCCTGCCGGCTGAATCCCAGGAATCCACTCACCAGTGGTGGGTGATTCGTAGCCAGTGAGCAGCAGGTTCATGGTGGCCCACCAGTTGACGGGCATCATCCACGGATTTTCGGCGGACGGCCAGCCTTCCCAGTAGGTGTAGTTGAAGGGAACCAGCGCCGGCGCCTGCGTCAACGGGGTGACGGGCAGATCTTCGTACCAGATCGTCATGGCCTGCTGGTAGAGGCCGATCAACTCGTCCTCGCTGGCGTTGCGGCCCAGCGCCAACAACATCTCGTCGACGATGGCGTCGTACTCGGGGTTGTTGTAGCGGAAGGAGTTGCGTTCGTACCACGGCGCAGATTCACCCAGCGGCACGTAGAACTTGCTGTGGAAGAGTTCCAGGTTCTCGTAGATCGTGCCGGGGCAGAATGCCTGCGGCGCGTACAGATCCCAGTTGCCTTCGAGCAGGGCGGTGTTGTTCACACTGCCGGAAAGCGGCTGCAACTGCACTTCCAGGCCGCCGATTTCCAACTGATCGGCCAACACCTGGCCTACCTTCATGCTTTCGGGCGAATCGGAGTTCACCTGAAGCACCGGGGCCAGACGTTCGCCGTCACGCGCCCAGTAGCCGTCGCCGTCCTTGGCGAAACCGGCTTCGGTGAAGAGCGCCTCAGCCGCGGCCGGATCGTAGCTCACGTCGCTGATGATGTCGCTGATGGCGTCGAAGTACGGTTCGAGGCCGGAGTAGGCGGGCCAGATGTGGTTGGCGGTGGCGGTGGCGCCCTCATAGGCCAGGGCCACGATCTGTTCGCGGTCCACCAACAGCGAGATGGCCTTGCGTACCATCGGTTCGTCGTAGGGCGAGGTGGCGTTCTGGAACATCAACGAGCGTGGGCAGGGATCGTACCAGGCGTAGGGTGCGTCGGGCAGCCATGCCTGCACGTTGTTGTTGCGCTGCGCCACCGAGAGGAAAGCGCCCGGCGAGAGGATGCCGATGGCCGGGGTGTCGATTTCGTTGGCCGAGAGCGACAGCGCCACGCTGGTCTCCGGGCCGACGTGCATGAAGTTCACGTACTTGGGCGCAGGCGTCGCACCGAAGACCTCGGTTCCCCACCAGTCGTCACGGCGCTCGTAGGAGAAGGCCGATTCGGTGGCGTTCACCAGCGTGTAGGGGCCGGTGCCGATGGGCGGGTCGTTCTTGTAGGCCACCGGATCTTCGACGCTGCTCCAGATGTGCTCAGGCATGATGGTGATACCGCTCCACACCGGCACAGAGGGGAACGCCTCACGTACCAGATGCAGGCGGGGGTTCGGCTCGGTCAGGTTGAACTGCAGGGTGTAGTCGTCGACCTTTTCCACCGACGCCACAGCGGTGTTGGCTTCGGCGGCCCACACCATGCCGGGGTTGTCTTTGAGCATCTGGTAGGTGAAGACAACGTCGTCGGCGTTGAAGTCTTCGCCGTCGCTCCACTTCACACCCTCACGCAAGGTGACGGTGATGCCGGTGAAGTCGTCGTTGTACTCGTAGCCGGTGGCCAACCACGGAATGTAGTCGTTGGTTTCCAGGTTCAGGTAGAAAAGATACTCATGCACCATCGCCCCCAGGCCGGTGCGGGATCGGTCGAAGCCCGGCGTGTAGATGTTGTAGGCATCAGGGGCTGCAAAGGGGCGAGAAACGGCGATGTTCACCGTCTGCGCACGTTCGGAATCAACCGCGGCCGCGCCACCCTCCGCCGGCACCGGGACAGCCACGGGCTGCGCCTGACAGGCGACGGTGAAGAGCATTACGAGCAACAGCAGCAGCGAAATCAGCGTCTTGCGGTTCCATGCAGTCATACTCAAATTCCTCCTTGTGACAGTGTTCCATTGATGATCAGTGGGAAAGTTGTGTCGTTCTCTGCGCAGATTGCACCTCCTTGTGCGGGTCATCAAACGGCGGATCTTGATTCTGAGGAAGCCTACACCGTCGGCGCCACTGCGCCCGACGTGCGAACCAGCAACTGGTCCATGTCGTCGAAGCTGAGTTTGGGCGCGTCCTGGTGCAGGTAACAGGTTGCGGCGCGGTGTTCGTCCATGCGGAAGAAGGGCGGCGCTTCCTGGAGGCAAGGCTCAAAGGCGTGGGGACAACGGTTGGCGAAAGGACAGCCCTGGTGCGGGTCGGCCTTTTGCGCCAGCGTCGACGGTTCCGGCTCCTCTTGCCAGGGGCGGTCGGGGTCGGGCCGTGGAATCGAACCCACCAGCAGTTGGGTATACGGATGCTTGGGATCCTTGACCACCTTGCGCACGTCTCCCGCTTCGGCGACGTAGCCGCGGTAGAGCACGATGATGTCGTCGCAGATCTGGAAGGCGGTGGTGAGATCGTGGGTGATGTAGATGAGCGAAATGCCGAACTGATCGCGCAGTTCACGCAGATTGGTGAGCACCTGTGCCCGCAGCGAAGCGTCGATCATCGAAACTGGCTCGTCGGCGATGATCAGCGGGGGGTTGAGCAGCAGCGCCCGCGCCACCATCACACGTTGGCGCTGCCCGCCGCTGAGTTGGTGGGGAAAGCGGCCCAGCGTCTCATCGGGGCGCAGGCCCACGGCGTTGAGCACTTCTTCCATGCGTTTGCGCATGCCCTGTCGCGAATCGGCCAATTTGAACTTCTGGATCGGCACTTCGAGCATGTGATCGACGCGGTAGAACGAGTTGAACGACTCGAACGGGTCCTGGAAGACGGCCTGCACCTCGCGGCGGAAGTCGTGACGTTCGCTGCCACCCAGACGGCTGAGATCTTCGCCGCGGTATTCCACCACACCGTGGGTCGGGGTTTCCAGTCCTAGCAGCAGACGGGCCATGGTGCTCTTGCCGCTGCCGCTTTCGCCCACCACGCCGGTGATCGACGGACGATCCATGTCGATGCGGAACGAGAAATTGCGCAGCGCCGCCGTTTCGGTGCGCCGGATGAAACCGGCGCCGAAGATCTTGGTCACGTTCTTGGCTTCGAGTAGCGTCGTCATGAACGGGCCTCTTTCAACGGCGTCAGCGGCGATTCAACGTCTTCGTCGTGCAGGTGACAGGCCGCCCATTGGTTGGGCGCCACCTGGCGATATTCTGGATCAATGTCGATGCAACGATCCATTACGTAAGGACAGCGTGGGTGAAAGACACAGCCCAGGGGGCGTTCGGCGGCAGAAGGCGGCGATCCAAAGCCACCAACCAGCGCTTCTTTCTCTTCCAGCGAAGGCAGGCTTTCCATGAGCAAACGTGTGTACGGGTGCTCCGGCTTACGGAAGATCTGGCGCACCGGCCCTTGCTCAACCAATTTCCCGGCGTAGAGGACGCCGATGGTGTCGGCGAATTGCGCCATCAGGCCCATGTCGTGGCCGATGAGGATCACGGCCGCGCCCAGGTCTTCTTGCACCTGGCGCAGCGTTTGCATCACCTGTCGCTGCACCACCACGTCCAGCGCGCTGGTGGGTTCGTCCGCGATGATCAGGCTGGGGCGCAGGCTGATGGCGAAGGCGATGCAGACGCGCTGTTTCATGCCGCCGCTCAGTTCGTGGGGATACATGTCGGCCACTTCGCGCTTCAGCCCGACACGGGTAAGCAGGCCAGCCAGGTGTTCGCGAGCCTCATCTTTGGACAGGTTCATACCGTGGCTGTTCAATCCATCGGCGAACTGCTGGCGGATGCGGATCACAGGATTCAGCGAGTTCATGGCGCCCTGTGTCACCATTGCGACGGATGAGAGCCGTCGCCGACGCATCTCAGCGTCGGAGAGCGTGAGCAGGTTCTCGCCGTCGAGCAGAACCTCGCCCGACTTCACCTCGCCGGGGGGACGCAGCAGCCGCATAATCGCCAGTGCAATCGTCGACTTGCCCGATCCCGATTCGCCGATCAGCCCGAAGCGTTCACCGGCGTTGAGCGCGAAACTCACCCCGTCCACAGCCTTGACGAGGACGCGGGGCGTGTCGAAATAGACGCGTAGATCGTTTACCTGCAAAACTGATGTCATGTTGAAAGCCAATCAGGAACAGGTGGTGTTGCCTGTTCGGGGGTGGAAAGTTGACTGGATGTGTGAATTTTCTACGACAATTGTTAACGACGAGTCAAGACGATGTTACCGTTTATAATCGTGAGCTCTGATCGTGAGTTCTATCGTGAATTGCTGAAATCGGCTGAGGGAAGCATTTCGGCTCGGGTGATGCTTGTCGGTTGCTGCGTTGTGCTGCAAAGGCAAACATGATTGAGTCATGGGGTTGTAGGGTGGCCTAATTCTCTATGAAGCGGTGAGGTTTGTCAAGGATAGGGTGAGTGAGGAGGTGATAAAGAGGGAAGGCAAAGTGCAAAAGGAAAAATCGAATCTGTGGGATGAAGACTAGCTCAGTGAGAGATTCGCCGCATCGCCGATATGCAGGAACGTGGGCAGATCGCAGTGGACATAGTGATCCCAGCCGTTGCCGGTGACGAACTCACAGAGCGTCTGTAGCGCGTCGAGGTCGAGGTCGCCGGCGATGCCAAATGCCAGCCATGTCGGCGTCACATCGCCGCCGATTGAAGGGTGCTCGACGATCAATTGGCCGCCCAAATCCTGCCAGCGGCCTTGGATTTCGGCTAAGATCTCGTCTTGCTGAGGACGCTCCAACCGTCTCCACGGCGTGCAGGCGAAGGGTGAACAATCTGTAGGTCGCTTCCATTTGCAGGGGTCTCCCGTGGTGGGCGGTTCTGATGTGGTGTTTTTTCGATGGTAGCGGCGACTGAGCGAAGACACTGTACCCCAACCTACATGAATTGTGTGTTCTACGACACAGCGCCGCCACATCAGACCCTACAAAACGAATTTAGCGACGTTTGTCTGACCGCGCTGCCCCTTCGGTGCGCGCCGTGATGGACGAATCGAGGGCAGGCTTCTTGCGCACCGGCCATCATGTCGGGCGACATGGATCTTTGTTCATCCCCAAAAAAGCGCCGTTGGAATGCCAATGCCACGTTGACCAGCGCGATCATCACCGGCACTTCGATCAGCGGCCCAATCACGGCGGCGAACGCCACGCCAGACCAGGCCAAACACGGCCACGGCCACGGCTATCGCCAACTCGAAGTTATTGCTGGCCGCGGTGAAGGCAAGGGTCGTCGTTTTGGAATAGTCCGCGCCCAACCGCTGGCCCATGACAAAACTGACCAGGAACATGAGCACGAAGTAGATGGTGAGCGGCACGGCGATGCGCACCACATCCAGGGGGATCTGCACGATCAGTTCACCCTTTAGGCTGAACATCACCACGATGGTGAAGAGGAGCGCGCCCAGTGTCAACGGGCTGATGCGGGGGACAAACACCGTGTCGTACCAGGTTCGTCCTTTGGCGCGTAACAGGAAAAAGCGCGTCAGAAAGCCGGCGATCATGGGGATGCCCAGGTAGATGAAGACGCTTTCGGCGATCTTCCCGATGCCGATCTCCACCACCATACCTTTCACCCCAAACCATTCGGGCAGCACGGTGATAAACACCCAGGCATACACGCTGTAGAAAAGCACCTGGAAAACACTGTTGAAGGCCACCAATCCGGCGGCATACTCCGTATCGCCATTGGCGAGTTCATTCCACACGATCACCATGGCGATGCAGCGGGCGAGGCCAATCAGGATCAGCCCCACCATGTACTCTGGATAGCCTCGCAAAAACACAATCGCCAGCACGAACATGAGCACCGGCCCCACCAGCCAGTTCTGCACCAACGACAGGCCCAACACTTTGCCGTTGCGGAAGACCTCGCCCAGCTCTTCGTACTTCACCTTGGCGAAAGGTGGGTACATCATCAACACCAGCCCAATCGCAATCGGAATGTTGGTGGTGTCCACCTGAAAGCGTTGGATGAACCCTTCTACGCCCGGCACAAGATAGCCCAGCGCCACACCCACGGCCATCGCCAGGAAGATCCACAGTGTCAGGAAGCGATCCAACAGAGAAAGCTGCTTGCCGGCAGCCTGCTGCGGTTTGGAAAGTGAGACGTCTGCATTCGCCATTGTTTAGTGTTCCCTTGTTTGTTTTTCCCTGGTGGATTGCACTCTGGGTGATTGAGATTGTATGTGAAGTGGCAGAATCACACCGCAACTTGCCATTGCTTCAAAAAGTCGAGGACCTCCGCCTCGATGCGGCGGCGCACGGCGCGGAAAGCGTCCAACACCTGGTCGTCTGTCCCGGTTGCCGCCGCCGGATCGGGGAAACCAATGTGTACGCGTTCGCCCCGCCCCAACCACACAGGACAGTTCTCCGCCGCGTCATCGCAGACGGTGATCACCAGATCGAAGACGACATCCCGGTAGTCGTCGACGTGCTGCGAATGCCCCACGTGTTCGATGCCGATTTCGCTGAGTGCCTTGACCGCGGCAGGATGCACGTAGCCGGAGGGTTTTGTCCCCGCGCTCATGGCGTTGAAGTCATGCCCCAATCGCGCGTTGACAATCGCCTCTGCCATTTGCGAACGGGCCGAATTGCCGGTGCATAGGAAAAGAACTTGCTTCACTAGTTCAACCTCCATTGAAGTATTTTCCAAAAAAACTACGCTTGCCTAGCCTTGCGAAAAAGCAATCGTCGACTTCTGCGGACCACAGGCAGGGAGGCGCTCCTTGATGAGAGCCGGGTCAAAAACAGCGCCAAAGAGCCGGTGAAGCTCATCCAGTTTTGCGCGATTGATCGAGTAGTAGATCCAGCGGGCGTCGTCTGGATCGCGTTCGGTGTCGATGAGGCTTCGAGCACCTTGCCAGGTGATGCGAGATCAAGTTGGGCGGCATCTCCAGGCTATCGCCCAATTCGCAATTGCACTGCACGCCTTCCATCAAGAGGTGCAAGATGCGCAACCGTTTTGGTTCTGCCAGCACCTTGAGTAATGCCGCTAACTCCTCTAAATCACTGACAAATGAATTCGTGACAAGCATCTATTCTCTCCCAAATTAGTTCAACATGTGTTGAACTATATACTGCCACGATACATAAGTCAATGACGAAGATGTAATTCTGTCTGTTACTGTGCCAAGCTTGCCGAAGCAACTGCTCGACTTGGGCTTTGCTGGGTACACCACCTGCGCCGACTACTTTCTCGTCGATGACAATCCCTGGTGTACTCATCACACCGTAGGACATAATACTAGCAATATCGGTTACTTCCACCAGTTGAGCATCAATAGCCAGTTCATCAATAACCTGGGCAAACAGAGCCTTGGTCTTTTTACAGTTGGCACAACCCGTTCCCAAAACTTTGACAACCATGTTATCCCCTCTACGAGGTAAATGACATTGCCCGATACAATGCGCTAGATGACTAGATTAAACAAGTACCCTGTGAAGATGATGCCCAGGGCCACTACGCCGACAAAGGCGGCAATCAGCCGAACTTTGAGCACACGGCGTAGGATGATCATTTCGGGGAGACTCAAGGCGACGACACTCATCATGAAGGCGAGCACTGTCCCCAATGCTGCGCCTTTTTCCATCAGGGCGTGAACAACGGGGATGATGCCTGCTGCATTTGAGTACATGGGGACGCCCAGGATGACGCCTGCCGGCACACTCCACCAGGCGTCTTTGCCCAGGATGCCTGCCAGAGCGTCTTCGGGGACGAATCCATGAATACCGGCCCCAATCGCAATGCCGATCACCACAAAAATCCAGACTTTCGTTACAATTTCACTTGTACTCAGCCATGCCTGTGGTAAACCTCTGGCGCCAGGTTGAGGAGCCTCGCCCAGCATTGCCTGCCCAACGGACACCTGCCGCAACTCTTCAACACCTGATTCCACTTTGGGGATACGCCCAATCACCATACCCGCTACAATGGCAATCAACAGCCCAGTTGACATGTAAAGCGCCGCGACCTGCCAGCCGAAAAGGCCGAAGAGCATCACCAGGGCAATTTCGTTGACCATGGGTGTGGCAATCAGAAAGGAAAAGGTGACGCCAAGGGGAATACCGCTTTCCACGAAGCCAATGAACAGCGGAACCGCCGAACAGGAGCAGAATGGCGTTACGACGCCAAGAAGGGCGGCAAGACATTGCCGATCCCCTGCCGCTTGCCGCCCAGCAGCTGCCGTGTACGTTCCACGCTGAAAAATGTGCGCATAGTGGAGACCACGAAGATCATGCCCGCCAGCAGCATCAGTATCTTGGGCACATCATAGAGAAGAACGCAACCGCTTCGCCCAGCCGGGTGGCGCGTTGCAGGCGAAACAACTGGTATGCCATCCATTCGGTCAAGGGCAAAAGCTGCGACCACAGGGCAAACCATACGAGCGCCAGTGCCACGACAAATATCCATGCTGTCTGATCCGACTGCGGTCCCCGACGCAACCGCGCCCACCAAGAGATATGCGTCTCTGCGAATGTTGACATAACAAGCTTGCCTTTCAGTGGTCGGCTATCCGTTACATTTGGGGCGAGGCGCAACGGTGGGGAAAGCGGTGCGTCCATCACCATCAACTCCGCCCAATATACGTAATTGAGAATCTGGCGCAATTCATCATCTACCAGGCGGTAGAAGACATTGCTGCCATCCCGTTCGTCGGCGATGACACCGGCTTCGCGCAGGATGCGCAGTTGTTGTGAGATGTAGGGCTGCGGCTTGCCCATGACAGCTTCAAGATGGCAAACACATTCTGCATCCTTGCGCAGGATATCGAGAATACGCAGCCGCTCTGCATGGGCAAGGAGTTTGAAGCGCTCTGCGTGGCGATTGTAGACTGCATCCGATGGGAGAAGGGTGTGTAGGTTGTGCAGTGAAATCGTCATGCGACTCGGCCTGATGGAAATGAAATATGCAAATTGCTGCATATGCGGTTACTGCATGAATTACAGGCCGGTATCCGATGCTTGGGTAGAAGCGTGGCTGGTCAGTTGGATAGGGAATCGGAAGCGCCAACGACCGAGTCAGGGTATCTGAATTCACTGAAAAAGCGGCTTAAGTTGGAAAAACTGTCACGATAAGTTTCGATAAGGCCAGTCCGAGGTTCAAAATCCCTGATTGCTCCTCTGAGTGAAGATCAGTGGAAGAGGGAAACAGAAACTTGGGACGGCCTAATAGGACAGTGCCGCTTTGCGTGAAGTGTATATGCAGGTAACGCCGCGAAAGTGTGAGAGGGGACTGGGCATAGCATCATATCCCCCGCTCTGGTGCACGTTTTTGGTTGCGCAGTCAATTACAGGAAGGCCGACATCCTAAAGGTGCAGCTTTGTCCAGAATTGTTTCGTTTACCTCATCAAGTCTGAATTACTCCCTCCAATCCTCCCATTTTTCTAAATTTGACAAATCTCTATTACCCATATAAAGTGTAGCCTACACAAGATATTGTAAGTTCTAACGTTGCGTAAACACGCCGCCCTGACTTCCATGTCACGGCGGTTTTTTTGTTTGAATGTTGGAGCCCAATGTTTTGAGACGATTCTTTCCTGCTCGACACTCGAGCGAGCAGACGCTTGAAACCTTAGGAGGTTTCCAACAATGAGCAATGAACAAGTACTGGGCACAGTAAAGTGGTTCAACGCCACCAAGGGTTATGGTTTTATCGAACGTGATGGCGGACCGGATGTCTTTGTCCACCATTCTTCCATTCAGGTGCAGGGCTATGCCTCGCTTGATGAAGGACAGAAAGTGGAATTTCAGGTCGAACAGGGGCCCAAAGGGCCGAATGCTGTCAACGTCGTCCCTCTCAAGGTCCAAGTCTAGATGGCGAAGAAACTCTACGTGGGTAACCTAAGCTACAACACGACCGAAGACCAGCTACGCACCATGTTTGGCGAAATTGGTCCTATCGAATCGGTGTCGTTGATCATGGATCGTGACACAGGCCGCTCCAAAGGCTTTGCCTTTGTTGAAATGCAAAACGTTGCGGATACGCAAAAGGCCATCGAGCGCATGAACAACCGTGAGGTGGACGGCCGTTCGCTGACGGTTAACGAAGCTAAACCGCCTCAACAGCGTAGCTTCGGCGGGGGCGGTTACGGCGGTGACAATCGCTCGCGAGGCGCGACGGCAACCGTTCGCAAGATAAGCGACGACGATACTAGTCTCTGAATCAAGCATTATCCCGACGTGGAGGTAAGACCTCACGTTGTTTTCTCTTCAGTTTGCTCGGTATTGGTAGTTTTGGAAATATACATGCGTAATGAATCCGAAGTCAACGAGCATTTAGAGTGGTTGAAAGCCCATTGCCAGCGCTATGCCCATGAGCAGCGCGATGTCGCCATTGCTCAGTTAATGACGTTGCTTTGGGTTCTCGGACATGAACCGACCGCAGCCAAGGAGAAAGCAGAAGCGTTTTGGGACGAGTCACGAGCGCAAGGTAGGTATTCGCATTGATCCAAACGTCCCACCACGGTTGCATTTCAGTTCTGGAGCAGATCAAGTGCCGACTCATGCCAGAAATACTCTTCTGAGTTGGGCAGACGAGTGAACCGAGACAATGCCTGTGTGGCGGATGTGTGGGTACGTTCTAAGGAGAGAGTCGACGATGGGACAACTGAAGCCTAAAGAATGGCACGAACGTCATTTGGCGAATGTGGATAAAGAGAAAATCGTTGCTTGTCTTGCGCACGGCAAGAAGTGATGTAACCCGAATCGTGTCACGCTTGCACGCCAGTGCACGTTTATTCGTCGAATTTACAAAACTGTGGAATCTGCGTGTAACAGGGCTTGAGGAACGGTTGAGCAGTGAACGCTATATGCAGCACGTCTATACCAACCGGCGAACGCTCTACAAGGAACTCCGGCGTAACGACGCCTAGCCTCTGACACCGCACTGCAATTGAGTGAATCTGTATTTCAATGAAACAACGATAGCGGTGACATATTCATGCCGTAGGTCACTTCTTATTTGTTCGACGGTAAAAGCGCCCTCGACATCCAACCAAACTATTATCCACTCATGTGATGGGCTGAACATCTATTCTGGGGAAAGTGTGTTTGCTGCCACTGCCGGTTGATTCTCATACGTAGTGGGTCGTTTGACGCGCAAATCGGGTGTTCAAGCCAGATGCGCCCATCCTGATCTAAAGTGCCCCAATACTACGTATTGCAGGCCCCCAATGCTGCTGGAGCAGGCCATTGCCCCATGTTCTCCTTTCTCTCCTTGTTGTCGTTTTGCACCCCTCAGTAGTTGTTGATGTTAAAAAAGGCGTACCCGTTTGGGAGATTCGGCTTATCAGAAAGGCACAAATCTCCACCCCCTGGCGACTTTTGTTGCAAATCGTCCCCAACTACCCATCTATTGCCATCTCAGGTACAATAAAAAAGCCGCCGAGGGCGGTGCTTTTGCCCCGACGGATTTTTAGTTTTGGCCATTTTCTAACTTTGGCCATACAAATTGAAGGACACAACATCTAGTATCCTCTTCCCTCCAATCCCCATATCTTGTGGGTTTAGTAGGTCGGGTGGGAGTCGAACCCACACGGGTTTCCCCGACGGATTTTAAGTCCGTTGCGTCTGCCATTCCGCCACCGACCCATGAACCAGAATTTTACCGTATCTCCTATCCCTTGCCAAAACGCTGAACGCTATCTTTCTTTACACCCTATCGCCCATTTGCTAGAATGCCAAAGAGAAACTTGCGCTTTTCTGAATCTCCCAGAGAGGACAACCCAACGTGTCTCTTGACTTCTGGCGCAACGTCGCCGTGATCTGGCTCTGCATGCAGGGGGTCATCTTGCTGCTCATTCCGCTGGCGATTGCCTACGGCATGGTGATGGGCATCAACTGGGTGGTGGCCAAAACGCCGCCGCTCTTCCACAAGGCGCAAGGATATAGCCGCCTCATGCGCGACAAAACGGATCTCTACGCCGGCAAGGTGGCCGATCCGCTGATCCGCGCCCACGGCGCCGCTCACCGCACCCAAACATTGTGGACAAAGGTCATCGACCGCGACAAGCAGTAGCCAATCACCCGGCGCGATTCACCTGCTACCTGCTACCCGCCCACACACCTTCTCGAAAGGATCTCGCATGAAAGACTCTCCCCGCATCGGCATCGTGATTTTCGGCGTGATTGTCGGCGCGTTCCTGGGCGGCGCGTTCGCCTGGCTGGCCAGCAACCGCGACACCGCAGACGGCGACCCCGCCATTGCGAATCTAGGCCCATCCGAGTACTTTCAACTCGGCATCGGCGTGCTAACATTGGCGCGACAGTTTGGCGCCCTGATCCAAAAAACCTGAACCTCATCCAAAGGAGTATGAAGTTGACCAGCCAATTGGGAACAGCAGCGCGTCCCTTGCGCATCGCCATCGTAGGTGCCGGGCCGTCGGGCTTTTACGCCGCCGGCGCCCTTCTCCAGCAGAAAGACTATCACGTCTCCATCGATATCTTCGACCGGTTGCCCACCCCCTATGGCCTGGTCCGCTACGGTGTCGCCCCCGATCACCAGAAGATCAAATCGGTGATCAAAGTCTACGAACGCACCATGGCCGATCCCCGTGTGCGCTATTTCGGCAATGTGGACCTGGGCAGCGATCTCACGCAGCCAGAACTCAAGCAGCACTATGATCAGATCATCTACGCCGTGGGTGCGCTCTCTGATCGCCGCCTTAACATCCCCGGCGAAGACCTGCCCGGCAGCTTCTCTGCCACAGAGTTTGTGGCCTGGTACAACGGACACCCCGACTTTGTCGACTACGATGTGGATCTGAGTGTCGAAAGCGCCATCGTCGTCGGCGTGGGCAATGTGGCGATGGACGTCACCCGTATCCTGGCCAAATCTGTAGCCGAACTCGCCAAAACCGACATTGCCGATCATGCGCTGGAGAAACTCGCCCACAGCAATGTCAAACACATTCACATCGTCGCCCGCCGCGGACCGGTGCAGGCCAAGTTCACCAACCCCGAAATCAAGGAACTGGGCGAACTTGAACTGGCCGACGTCATCGTCAAGCCCGAAGATCTGGTGCTCGACGCCGCCAGCGAGGCCGAACTCGCCGCCGACCGCACCACGCAGCGCAACATCGAGACGATGCGCGAATTTGCCGAACGAGGCGTCACCGGCAAGCCGCGCCAGATCCACTTCCACTTCTTGCGTTCACCCGTGGAAATCTACGGCGACGGCAAGGTGACGGGCGTGCGCATGGAGAAGAACGTCCTCGTCCCCAAAGGCGACAACTACATCGCTAGCGAGGGCATCGGCGAGTTCGAAGATCTGCCCGTGGGGCTGGTTTTCCGCGCTGTAGGCTACCGTAGCGTTCCGATCCCCGGCGTGCCGTTCTACGATCGGTGGGGGCTGATTCCGAACGAGGGCGGCCGCGTCACCGCCACGCACAAGGGCGAAGTCGTCCCCGGCGAGTACGTAGCGGGCTGGGCCAAGCGCGGCCCCACCGGCATCATCGGCACCAACAAGCCGGACGCTGTCGAAACCGTCAATCTCATGCTGGAAGACGTCCCCCACCTGACGCCGGCGGCCGATGACGATCCGTCGATCATCGTCAAATTGCTGGAGAGCCGCAACGTCGACTATATCAATTTCATCGACTGGCAGTTCCTGGACAAGGTGGAAGTGGAACGCGGCGCGCCGCAGGGTCGCCCGCGGGTAAAAATCACCGACGTGGACGAGATGCTGGATCTGGTGAGATCGAATCAGGGGGAAGAGTGATTCGTGAAGAGTGATTCGTGATCGAAAAGCGCCGGCCATCCGCTAGGGTGACCGGCGCTTTTTTCGTTCGTCAATGCTGCTGTTGTCAGGCGCTTTGTCCCGCGCCACTGCTGCCCAATGGAACGATATCACCGCCACTGGTGCATGCACCACGCACCACGCTCCCGCTAGCTCCGCAACTGCGGATCCAACGCATCACGCAGCCCGTCGCCCAGCAGGTTGAAGCCAAGCACGGTGACCATAATCGCCATGCCGGGGAAGAAGACCATATGCGGCGACTGGCGCAAGAAGGGGATGCCGTCGCTGATCATGGCGCCCCATTCGGGGGCAGGCGGCTGCGCGCCCAGGCCGAGGAAGCCCAACGCCGCCGCAAAGAGGATGGCGCCGCCTACGCCCAGCGTCGCCTGCACGATGATGGGCGACAGGCTGTTGGGCAAGATATGCAACATCATGATCCGCCCGTCCTTGACGCCGACGGCGCTGCCGTGCCGACATAGTCGCGCTCACGCACCGAGAGGACCATCGAACGCACCACGCGCGAATAGCCGGGGATGCCCACGATGGCCACCGCGATGATCGTGTTCGTGAGGCTGGCCCCACGCACCGCCACAATCGCAATCGCCAGCAGAATCGCGGGGAAGGCCAGCAGAATGTCCATCAGGCGCATGATGATCGAATCGGTGGCGCCGCCGAAGTAACCTGCAGTCAGGCCCAGGACAGTGCCAATACCGCCCGACACAAAGACCACCACAAAGCCAATCAGCAACGAGATACGCGTGCCGTGGATGATGCGCCGAAAAATGTCGCGCCCCAGACGATCCGTGCCGAATGGGTGCTCGATCGAGGGGGCAAACCGCGCCTCAGCCAGATTCGAGTCGATGCGCGGATCATATGGATCGACTACCGGCGCCAGCAGGCCGACCAACACAATCAGCCCGATCACAAGCAACCCCACTCGTCCATTCCAACTCGAAAGTAGCCGCCGCCAGGCATCACTCGCCAAACTGCGCGACTTGCGCGTCGTTCCTTCAGCAGCTAACTCCGACGGCGAAACGGCTAGATCTGCACTCATGCATGTTCTCCAAGATTGGGGACTGGGGATTGGGGAGTGGGGAATAGGGACTGGGCATCGGCTAGAGCATACGATCTCGTGAATCATCCTAGTCTCGCTGATGAGAGTCAACGAGATTCAGTACGTTACGATTCTTTTTGGAATTGCGGAGAGAGCATCTTTCAGATGCGACTTGTTCCGATCTATCCGGCATCAGAGGATGCCTACTCCGCGTCAAAATCGTGAACTACTGAGATTAGCTGCGTCAGCGAGATCTGCTTCTCGACCCAATCCCCAGTCCCGAATCCCCAGTCCCCAATCCCTAGCTATACCGAATACGCGGATCCAAATACGCGTACGAAATGTCGACGACCAGGTTCACAAAGACGTAAATCGTAGCGCTGACCAGGACGGCGCCCTGCACGATGGGGTAGTCGCGGCTTTGGATGGCGCGATACGTCCACAGGCCCATGCCGGGCCACGAGAAAATCGTCTCCGTGAGCAGCGCGCCGCCCAGCAGGCCGCCTAATTGCAGCCCCAGCACGGTGACAATCGGCAGCAGCGCGTTCTTCAGCGCATGGCGAATGATGACGATGCGGCTGCGCAATCCTTTGGCTTGGGCGGTGCGGATGTAGTCCTGTTGTAGGACTTCGAGCATGCTCGCCCGCGTCAACCGCGCCAGGATCGGCATGATCACTGTGCTCAGCACCACAGCCGGTAGGAAAAGATGCCACAACGCATTGCCGAAATTGCGCATATCGCCCGACATCAGCGTGTCAACCAGCATGTAGCCGGTATGACGGGTGATGTTGATGTCCACATCAAGGCGGGCGCTGGGGGGGAACCACTGGTTATTGACGGCGAACGCATAAATAAGGATTAGCGCCAGCCAGTAGATGGGCATCGAGACACCCAGCAACGCCCCAAACATGGCGACGACGTCGATCCATGTGTTGCGCTTGAGCGCAGAAATAATGCCAATTGAAATGCCAACGATAACGCCGATGATCATCCCGGCCACGATCATCTCGATGGTGGCGGCCAGGCGAATTTTCAGATCGTCCATCACCGGTGTGCGGTTGATGATCGACGTACCCAGGTCACCGCGCAGAATATGACCCATCCATTCGAGGTACTGCTCGTGGATCGGGCGGTTGAACCCCATTTCTTCGCGTACGCGCTCAATGTCTTCCACACTGGCGCGTTCGCCCAACATGATGATCACCGGGTCGCCGGGGATCAGCCGGATCAGCGAAAACACCACGATCGATACCCCGATCAGCACCGGGATCAAGGATATGAGGCGACGGGCGATGTATTGACCCAAAGCGGTGGCTCCTTGTGCGGTGAAACATGATTCGTGATGCGTGATTCGTGTTGCGTGGGTAGAGGCCCTTGAGCTATCGCCTCAAAGCAACCTGCTTCAAGAGAACCCACAGCGCCTTACCCCACGCAACACGAATCACGCATCATCCTACCTATTCAAACGAACGACTTACTCTTCAATCCACATGTACTCGTACCAATCGCGGAAGACCACAGGCGTGTAGCCCTTGACCTCAACACGCAGGTTGGTCGGTGTGGTGGCCCACACAACAGGAATGCGCGCCACGTCTTCGTGGACAATCTCTTCTGCGCGCATGTAGATCCCGCGGCGCACTTCGGGATCAGCCTCGGTGCGGCCGTCGATCAGCAATTGCGCCAATTCGGGGTTGTCGTAGCAGTCTTCGTCCTTCGGCTCACCCACCGGGGTGGAGAAGTGGTAGCCGATGTAGTTATCGGGATCGCCGTTGTCAGAACCCCAACCGAGCATCCACATGGGGAACTCGCCCTGGTTGCGGTCGTCGAGGTAGGCGCCCCAGTCCTCGGTCTGCAGGTTGGCTGTGATACCGACACGGGCCAGGTCGGCGGCGATGGCTTCGCCGATTGCCTTGGAATCGGGGAAGTAGCCGCGGATCACCGGGATGTACCAGAAGTCGGTCTCGAACCCTTCGGCTAGGCCGGCGTCGGCCAGCAGTTGCTGGGCCATTTCGGGATCGTAGGCGTACGGTTCGATGTCGGGGTTGGAGCCCATGATGGCCGGCGGCTGGAAGGAGCCGGCGCGCTCGCCGAATTCACCGTAGAAGGCCGGAATCAGGGCATCCCAGTTGACGGCGTGGGCGATGGCCTTGCGTACTTCCAACTTGTCGAACGGTTCGGTGCATTGCTGGAAGGCGATGTACCCCGTGCTGGTCGACGGCTTCTTGTAGACGACGATGTTGGGATCTTCTTCAGCCGCAGGCAGGTCTGTCTGTGCCAGGTCGGCGTGGTGGATTGTGCCGGCCAGCATTTCGGCGAAGCGAGCTGAGTTGTCGGGAATCGAGCGGAAGATCAGGCCGCCCAGTTTCGGGCCGTCGCCCCACCAATCCTCATTGTCTTCGAGGATGATACGATCATCCGGCACCCATTCCACGAACTTGAAGGGGCCGGTGCCTACCGACGTACCCGCCGGTGTGCCGTAGGTGTCGCCCTGTTCCATGATCGCGGTTGGGCTTTGGATGCCGAAGACGAAACCCATGGCCAGTTTCGAGAGCAGCACGCCGCTGGGCGCGCCGAGGACGATCTCGATGGTGTACTCATCGATGACGTTGGCTTCTTCGATGGGCAGCGTGTCGCCGAATTCGATGTCGTAGTACTCGAAGGTGCGGCCAAAGCGGTATTCGTTGTCGGGGTTCTTCCAGCGGTCGATGTTCCAGGCCACGGCTTCGGCGTTGAACGGCGTGCCGTCGTGGAAGGTGACGCCCTGACGCAGGTTGAAGGTCCATGTCTGGCTGTCTTCAGTTTCCCACGATTCGGCCAGCCACGGAATCGGCTCCGTGGACGTGCCGGCCAAACGCACCAGCGGTTCGATGATCTGGTTGACCACACGCGCCGATTCACCGTCGGTGATGGCGCCGTCGTCGAGCAGGACGGAGTCACCGCCACGGCCAACGACCAGGGTGCCGCCTTCGCCATTGGCCGGCGGTTCGCCTGCCGTCTCTGCCGGTGCGGCGGTTTCTTCGGTTGCACCGGTCGTCGCGCCCGTGTCCGCGGGCGCCGGTGCGGCACAGGCAGCCACCAGCACGAGCAAGGCTGCCAACAAGCTGATTCTGAGCCAGATTGTACGCATGTCTCCTCCTTGAGGGTAGTGAGAATATGGGACTGGGGACTGGGGATTAGGGACTGGGGATTGGGGATCGTGGCAAGTCTCTGAAATCTCCTAATCGCCTAATCTCGTATGAGTGGCGATTGGGCAATTAGGAGATTCTAGATTCTCTACCCGATTCCCAATCCCCAGTCCCCAATCCCCGGTCCCTAGAGTAACGCCTTAACTTCCGTCTGCACCGGCAGCGTTGTCACTTCCACACGGTCGGCGTGCATGAAGCAGTTGATCTCGCTGCGGATGCCGAGGCCCTTGGGGGTGGGGCTGTCGTCGTAGTTGAACTCGGGCATGTAGATGCCTGGCTCAATGGTGAACATGACACCCGGGATCAATGGACGGCGATCCTGGGTCTCCAGATTGTCGATGTTGACGCCGATCCAATGGCCGGTGGGGCCGAGGCTGTGACCGGTGCGATGGATGAAGTATTCACCGTAACCGGCGTCGCTGATGACGCCGCGGCTGACGTCGTCGACTTCGTAGCCGTAGACACGTTGACCGGCGTCGAGCCGGGATTGGATGAATTGGACGGCGGCGTCGCGGGCGCGCGCCACCACGTTGAAGACTTCGGTAACCTTGGGCGGCGTCTGTGTGCCACAGTAAGCTGTCCACGTGCAGTCGGCGAAGGAATCGGTTGGGCTGTTGGTTTCGCGATTCCACAGATCGATGAGCACCACCTCGCCGATCTGAATCGGGCTGTATTTGTGCTCACGCGGGAAGTAATGCGGATCGGCGGCGTTGCGATTCACCGAGACGATGCAGGGCAGGGGAGCGAGTCCTTGTTGGGCGAAGTAATCCATCACAAACTGCTGCCCTTCGACCTCTGTCACCCCTTGCCCACTGCGCAGGCGGTCGGCGATGAAGGCGAAGGCGGCGTCTTTGGCGGCCAGGCAGATGTCGCCCGCCCGCCGATGACCGGCCAACTGCTCTTCGCTGAGCACTGCTTCGATCTCCTGTACGATCTCGGCGCTGCTGACGATCTCAGCGCCGGTGACCCGCTTCACCAATTCGTACATGCCCGCGTCCACGCGGCTGACGTAGGGGATGGCGTTTTCGGGGCTGTACTCCATCAACATGCGTTTGGCGCTCTTAACCAGTTTAGGAATCTGGGTTTCCAACTCCTGCCAGCTGACGTACTTTTCCACCGAGCCTTTGAGTACAGGATCTACATCGACAATTGAATTGCTTTCGATGGCGTGGATCAGCCAAGACGGCGATCCCTGCGCTGGGATCCACAGGAACCAGCGTCGGCTGCCGCCATGCTGCAAGCCCACGAGTGAAAGCGCGATGGGGTTTTGATCGCGAAAGCTGTAGAGCAGCCAACCGTCGATCTGTTCCTGCTGTAGATAGCGTTGAATCTTGGCAAGTTTGGCAACGATGGAAGACACGGGGAGGCTCGCTTCCGTTCTGCGGTGACGAAGGGTTCGGTTAGGAAGGTAGCATACAAAGTGCGTTGTTGTGGATTATGACAGAAAGCCCGGTGAATGTCCAATCACTTTTGCTCAGCCGAGAATGACTCCACTGCGAAAAGTCCGACTTCTGTGTGATTTGCGGTTGCTCCCCTCCTAAGAGAAGTCGGACTTTTGCGCTTGAGCGACCTTTGCAGTAGAGTCACGGAATAGGCACGGATTGAGCGGATTTTGGCAGATTGTTGGTGTTCATATCCGCCCGGATCAGCCCAATCCGCTCGATCCGCGTTCTATTCTGTCTTTGGAGCGGATTCTTCGCTACTGGGCAATGCCGTTCTGTTGCAACACGATCAACTTCTGCCAGATCTTGCGCGACAAGCCGGTGGTCAGCGATTCGATCTCGTCTACCGAGGCCAGCACCACGGGATTGTCGAACTCCTGGACGTAGAGCGCAGCCATCTTACCGATCAACGAGAGCATCTCGCTGCAATAGTCCAGGTAGCGACCCAGTTCAAAAGGCGTCAACTCGTGGCGGGGCGATGCCGGGGTCAACAAAGTTGGTGGGCGCAGACCTTCGGGATCTTTGGTCAACTGGTGCATGTCGATGATGTGGGCCAGCGAGCGGAGTTGGTGAAGCGCCTTGAGCGCCTTCTGCTGCTTGAGGTGTGTCTCACGTCGTGCCAGGAAGAAGACGGCGGCGCCGATGAAGAATGCGTCGTTGATCAACGATTCCACCGCCTGGAGATAGTCGAAAAGGCTCACGGTGCCTGAGGGCGCTTCCACCAACAGAATCGACGCCACCACCAGTGCAGCCAACACCAAGATCAGCAGCACCGTCGCCACCCGCATCCAGATGATCGGGCGTGGAATCGCTCGCGCCTCGTCCCGCGCCTTGTGCGAGACGACCACCAGTTGCTGGGCGACATTGTAGAGGCTCGAAACGGGGAATCGTTCCCCGATGCGTACGGTCAACCGCTCGACCGTGGCCACAATGCGGTCTGCGTTGAGCGACGTGTAGTTGGGCAAATCGTTGGCTTGTGACATGCCGATGCTTCCGTGGCGGAGATGACAGTATTCGCATCATAGCACAGCTGCCTGCCCTCGACAACGCGTTCCCGCGGACGATACGACTTGCGTCGGTTGAGAAACCTGAGCGCCTGCTTGTTGCGTTTGACCCACCACACACAGGACAATTGTCACTGCCCTGGTAGACGTCTCCAGCGTACATTGAAAATGGATGACGCAACTGGCGCCCACGCTGCGCATCTACGCAATGGAATGCGGCTTGGATCATCACCGCACGCTGTGAGAAAGGTCAAGGAGGTGACTATGTACTGGTTTACCGGATTGTTGGGGATTCTGATGGCTGTGGCGCCGTACCTGTTCAGCTTCAGCGACAACACCACAGCCCTATGGGCGAGCATCGGCCTGGGTGCGCTGCTCTTCTTGCTCTCGGCTGTCGAAGCGTGGCAGCAGGGCAAGGCCGCCTGGGAGTACTGGACCATCGGCGTGGTGGGTTTGGTCGCCATTGCCGCACCCTTCGTGCTTGGCTTCAACGCGCTGAACATCGCCATGTGGACATTCATCGTGCTAGGTGGGTTGGCATTGCTCTTGGCCGGCTACCAGGTGTTCACCCGTGGGCAACTCTCGTAGCATCTTTGCATACGCACTGCAAGCGGCCCGCCGTCAGGTTACCCCTGACGGCGGGTTTTTCAACCTTATTGGGGCTGTGGTGTTTCGCCGGAGCGATACTTCTCGACAGGGATTGGCTTGCCCCCATCTTGAACGACTCAAGATTGGCCTTTTGTCCCATGAATTCTCTACCAACTCTGTTAACATGAAAGTACAGATGACTCTAGCCGAACTCTCCCTCAGTCGTGATGCCGCTCCGCACACGGATCGGGAGGTGTCGCATGGGAAGCAATCGCGTCGCCTTACGCTGGCGCATGATTGCAGACGACGCCGACTGGGAACAGGTGCAGAATTCGTCTGCGCAATTGAACGAACCTGCGCATGATCTGAGAACAATCAACCGGCGTCGCAGGCTTCTATTCTTATTGTGTATCTTCGTGGCTGCCGCTGTGGTGGGTGCTGTCTGCATCTGGCAAATGGCGCAGATGGGATTGGATCAGATCACAGTCGATCTCGAGGACACCTTTACGTTGGAAAGTTGGACCACGCCTGTTGGAACCACCGCTGTCTCTTTGCCGATTGCCACCGATGATACCCTCCCCTCGGCTGCCCATGTCAGCGTGGATCTAGCGGACTTTGAACCACGAACCGAGCAAATCCTCGCCGATGTGGTGGTAAACGATCCTGCTTTGCCGTTTTCCTATCGCGAGACACGCTGCTACGAACGTACTGACGCCGGACTGCGGCGCGCCGAGATCGGACCTACCTTCTGGGGAGAACCGCAGCAACTTCAAAGCCGATACTTCGCGTTTCGTTTCTTCCGCCGTGACGGTGTGGCTGTGGCGCAGGCGGCTTCGTGCCTGGACGCGTTGTACGAACAATTGGTGGTGCTTCTGCAATTGAATACGGCGCACACCGTTCATCCCATAAAAGTTGACGTGACCAGCCAGATCCCCGCGACGACGTTGAAGTTCGGCGACGACGGCAACCAATGGTTAGTGATTGCATCGCCTGCGTTGATGGCGATCCCGACGACGATAGACGATGTCGATTACCTGGTGCAAGCTGCCACGGTGCCACTCGTGCGACTGCTGATCTACGACGTGATTGACAACGATATGGCGTCGCAGCGCTGGCGACCACTGATTGAGGCAGCGGCTTTGGCTATTTTGGGAAAGCGGCGGCCCTCTTTCCGCTCTGGCGTTACGACGTGACGTCGTGGTTATATGCCGATGTCGAGCAGTGGGCGTCGCTTTCGCTGTCCGACCGCCCCGAGCGCTACCAGCAGTTCTGCCAAATGCTAGATGGGTTCAATCTGCATCCACTCGATCTATCGATCCCTCTGCTGTGCAACACCGACACCACAACGGCAGGCGCTGCTGTGTACATCTTTTCGACGAACTGGCCTGTTGCCCTGGACGATCTGGCCGCTCCGCTTGCCTGTACCAAGAGCGGTGATGCCAGCCGTCTATACTGTCTCTACCCGCCTAACATCCCCTCCCGGCTCGCTGACCTGGCACCGACAGCGTCAGCGCTATGACGACGCCGACGAAATCCGACGGTTGCTTGCCTACCGTGCGCAAGTCGTTGCCATGACAACAATCCTTGAGTATGTCACCGAGGCCTACGGCCCTTCTGCTCCAGTGTCGCTCATTCATGCGCTCGACAGTTACGAAGACTGGGATAGCCTGCTCCTATGGGTCTATGGCGTAGATACTGCCACTTTCGAGTCCGGCTGGCAGGAATATGTTGCGCGCCAGTACGGCGTAGATGCTGACCAGCCCACATCAGGCGCGGTCTTTATCGACGCTCTGGCGCGTTTCGAAGCCGACGTAACGGTGAGCTATGGTCGCTAAAGCCGGTAGTAGACAGTGGACAAGTGCGAATGATGGACGATAACTGTTCTGTTACCTGTTGTCCACGATCCTGATTTGATCCTCGCCGAAAAACCCCTATTATTAACAGCGAATGAACGCATGCCCCTGCTTGCCCCTGCGGCAGGGATGCCTGTGTAAGCTTCCTCCGCTCAAGGACGCCTCGACGATTTGTGGCGTCTTTTTCACGGTTGTCCTCGATTTTCAGCCTTAACATCAACGTAGGAGTGAAAAATGAAAGGTCTGTTGCGTCTGTTTGCTTTGTTGATCCTGGTCGTAGCCGTGACTGCCTGTGTGCAGGTGGCGCCTGCCCCCGCCCCTGGTGATTCGGGCAGCGCCGGTGGCGACGCCGCCGCACCCGCCGACGATCTGCTGGCCGAGATCATGGGCGCGGCTCCATCCGCATCTCCACCGATCCCAACTACGAGCCGCAGTCGTTCCTCAATTCCGATGGCGAATTCGTCGGCTTTGATGTGGACGTGGCCAAGGAAATTGCCAGCCGCCTGGGTGTGGAAGTCGAATTCGTCACCCCCGACTGGGATCTGATCACCGCCGAGCAACTGGGGCGGCCAATGGGACATGAGCGTCGGCTCCATGGCCATCACCACCGGCCGCGACGAAGTGCTCGACTTCGCCAATCCGCCCTACTACTACACCCCGGCCCAGTTCGCCGCCACCACCGCTTCGGGCATCACCGAATTGGAGCAGTTGAACGGCCAAACCATCTGCGTCGGCGTCTCCACCACCTACGAAACCTGGCTCAACGGCGATCTCGAAGGACTGGGCCTACCCGAAACCAGCTACTACCACGAGCCGCCCACCGACGTCTCCGTGATCCCGTTGCAGACGGACAACGAATGCGCCCAGCAGATCCAGGCCGGTCGCAATGAATTCAGCGCCTTCCTCACCTCGAACACCGTCGTCGAAGCCGCCATCAACGAAGGCGTCGACATCGTCAAGGTCAACGGCGCCGTCTTCTCCGAAAACCTGGCTGCCGCCTTCGACGAAGCTTCCACCAAAGACATCACCAGCCTCAAGGACCGCGTCGGCGAAATTATCCAAGAGATGCACGACGATGGCACCCTGAGCGAGATCTCGATGGAATGGTTCGGCGAAGATTTGACGATGGATCCGTCGGCGCAGTGATGCGTAATGCGTGATTCGTAATGCGTAATTCGTTGACATCGGAACGCTCCATTGGCGCTGATCTCGCTCAACCAATTACGCATTACGAGTTACGCATTACTTGTAGTCTTCCTCCAGAACTGGATCTCCCATGACCCCAACCCATCCCACCTCAGCGGCGATCTGCGCCGCCGTGGACGCGTTGACGCCGGCGATGACCGGCTTTTTGCAGCAACTGGTGCAGCAGGCCAGTTTGCCCAACCAGGAACATGACGTGCAGGCGTTGATCGCGACCAGGTTGGAAGCACTGGGCCTGGCCGTGGACATCGTGCCGACGCGGTTTGCCGAATTGGCGGATCATCCGTCCTTTGGCGACGACGGCTTTCGCCGGACGAACGCATCAACGTGGTGGGCCGCTGGGCCGGGGACACGTCTTTGGGTGGCGGGCAGGGATCGCTGATCCTCAACGGCCGTGGACGTGGTCTCCGCAGGCGATGCGTCCCTGTGGCGGTTGCCGCCGTGGAGCGGCGTCCTCGAAGACGGCAAAGTGCATGGCCGCGGCTCATGCGACATGAAGGCCGGCCTCGTCGCCGGTATTTTCGCCCTGTCCGCGCTGCGCGAACTGGGCTACCAGCCCGCCCACGACATCCTGCTCCAAAGCGTCATCGGCGAGGAATCGGGCGGCGTGGGTACGCTGACGACCATCGTCAAGGGCTATCGGGCCGATGGTGTCATCGTCCTGGAGCCGACGCAGCAGCAGATCTGTCCGCTGCAATCGGGCGCGTTGACCTTCCGCCTCACCGTGCGCGGCAAAGCGGCCCACGCCGCCATGAAGATCGAAGGCATCAGCGCGATTGGCAATTTCCTCAAGATCTACGAAGCCATCGAGCAACTGGATCGGGATCGCCACGCCCGCTACCACAACCCCGCCTTCGACGACGCCCGCAACGTCGCGCCCATCAGCATCGGCACGGTGCGCGGCGGCGAATGGCATTCCACCGTGGCCGAAACTGTGGTGGCAGAAGGGCGCTGCGGCGTCTTCCCCGGCGAATCCAATGAAGACGCCCGCCGCCTCCTCGCCGAGACGATCCAATCTGTCGTCGATACTGATGCCTGGCTGGTGGCCAACCCACCCAAGTTGGAATGGTTCGAAGGACAGTTCGCCTCCGCCGAGACGCCCGCAGATCATCCACTGATCCACACGTTGTCGGCGCAACATCGGCAGATCCACGGCGCGGATCCCGTGCTTAAAGGCGTCCCCTTCGGCTCGGACATGCGCCTCTTCATCAACGACGGCCACATGCCTGCCGTCCACTACGGCCCAGGAGATGTGCGCCTGGCCCACGCCGTAGACGAATTTGTGGACGTGGCGGAGGTGGTCGCCGTGGCGAAGACGGTGGCGTTGACGGTGGTGGATTGGTGCGGGGGGCGGAATAGTGCGTAGTGCGTGGTACGTGGTGCGTGGTACGTTGAGCAATCGACGATGTATTTCGATCTATCGAATCCCAGTGGACACAGGATCGACACTCATTTGAAAGGCTTTACCATGCGACCGATTGGCTCGCAGTCGATGGTGAACGAACTAAACTTGGTGATCGTTAAGCACCCGCGCCACTCGCACGTGGATCAGGGCAACGTCGACGCGCAGTGGCAGGCGCTCAACTACCTGGGGCGTCCTGATTTGGGACGGGTGCTGGCCGAGTTCGACGAATTTGTGGGCCTGCTCAACGGCTTTGGCATGGAGATCGGATCGCTGCCGCCGTCGGCGGAGGTGGGGTTGGACTCGATCTATACCCACGATCCGGTGGTGATCGTCAACGGCGGCGCCATCCTGTGTACGATGGGCAAGGCGGCGCGTGCCGGTGAGCCAGACGCCTTCGCCGCCTACCTGCGCAGCGTGGACGTCCCCATCCTTGGCCGCATTGAGCCGCCTGGCACACTGGAAGGCGGCGACGTCTGCTGGATCGACGAGCGCACCGTGGCCGTGGGCGAAGGTTACCGCACCAACGCCGAGGGCATCCGCCAGTTCCGTGAATTGCTGGGCGACAGGGTAGACGAAGTGATCCCCGTGCCGCTGCCCCACTGGAACGGACCCGACGAGTGCCTGCACCTGCTCTCGTTCATCAGCCCCGTGGATCACGACCTCGCCGTCGTCTATTCGCGGCTGATGCCCGTCCCCTTCCGCCAGTGGCTCATCGCCCGCGGCATCCGTCTGATCGAAGTGCCCGACGAGGAGTACGACTCGTTCGCCTGCAACGTCCTCGCCGTGGCGCCGGGCAAAGTCATCATGATTGCGGGCAATCCCATCACCCAGTCTCGTCTCGAAGCCGCCGGCGTCGAAGTCCACACCTTCTCCGGCCAGGATCTGTGCATCAAGGGTGGCGGCGGGCCGACATGTCTGACGCGACCGATAGTGAGATTTACGATTTGCGATTGACGATTTGCGATTGCAGAACGTTAAGACCGTTGTTACCATCTTCGCCACACTTTACGGCTACGCGATTTCAAACCGTCTGCTATTTCAAACCGTCTACGCAACCGCAAACCAATAGAACGTTCAATCGCTCAACACGACAATCGTCAATCGCAAATCGTCAATCGTAAATCTCTTTCATTTTGGGGAGCACCAATGACCGCATCCACCACCGAAGACCGTCACCGTAGTCAGGCGCAGCAGATCGCGGATCTGCAGCGCCGCCGTCGCCGACGCTTTAATTTGGGCGTCAATGCCTCGTACATTGTGCTGTTTGGCTTCCTCCTCTATGCGTTTAGCGGGCTTCAGATTCAGGTGGGTCCTCTGCGCTTTACCACGATCCGCCTCGATTGGGAGTTTATCGGCGAGTATTGGTACTTCATCTTCGGTGGGGTGGGGTTGACCATCCTGTTGTCGGTGTTGTCGATTGCGCTGGCTACGATTCTGTCGCTGTTGGGCGCGCTAGGACGGCTCTCGAAGTATCCACCCGCCTACGCGCTGGCCACGTTCTACATTTCGCTGATCCGCGGCACGCCGCTGTTGTTGCAGATTATCTTCTTTTTCCTGGCGCTGCCGCAGTTGGGCATCCGGCTCACCGGCCTGTCCGCGGGCGTGTTGGCATTGGGACTCAACTACGGCGCATACATGACCGAGATCATGCGCGCCGGCATCCAGTCCGTGGACGCGGGACAGCGTGAGGCGGCCCTTGCCATCGGCATGACGCAGCCGCAGATCATGCGCCGTATCGTCCTCCCGCAGGCGTTACGGTTGGTGATCCCGCCCATCGGCAACCAGTTCATCGCCATGCTCAAGGACACGTCTTTGATCTCGGTCACCGGCTTCGTGTGGGAGATCCTGTGGCGGGCGCAAAAGGTGGGTCGTTCCAATTTCCGCAGCCTGGAAGCGCTGCTGATCGCCGCCGTCTTCTACTGGATCATCACGATCATCTTTTCCGCGGTACAGGGCCGCATCGAGGAATATCTGGCCAGAGGGGAGCGCACGTCCGCATGAGCCATATCGTCCGCGTATCGGAACTCAACAAGTATTTCGGCGCTTTGCATGTCCTCAAAGACGTGTCGTTTGCCGTGGCACCGGCCGAAGTTATCTGCATTATTGGTCCTAGCGGATCAGGCAAGAGCACGTTGTTGCGCTGCATCAACTTTTTGGAAAACCCCGACTTCGGCGCCATCGAGGTCGATGGTATCGAGGTCAAGTCGGGTACCGCCGACAGCCATCGCAGGGAGAAGATCCACAAACTGCGCCTGCAAACCGCCATGGTCTTCCAATCGTTCAATCTCTTTCCGCACATGTCGGCGCTGGGCAACGTCATCGAAGGCCCGGTGACGGTGAAGAAGATGGGTGAGAAAGAGGCGTCGGAGATCGGCATGCACTTCCTCGAAAAGGTGGGGCTGGCGCACAAGCGCGACGAATTCCCCAAACGCCTATCCGGCGGACAGCAGCAGCGTGTCGCCATCGCCCGCGCCCTGGCTATGCAGCCCAAAGTCATGCTCTTCGACGAGCCGACGTCGGCGCTCGATCCTGAGCTGATCGGCGAAGTGCTGGGGGTGATGCAGCAGTTGGTGAAGGAGGGCATGACCATGCTCACCGTCACCCACGAGATGGGTTTTGCGCGCAAGTTCGCCCATCGCATCATGTTCATGGACGAAGGTCGCATCATCGAGACGGGGCGCCGGAAACTCTTCGACGCCCCCGAAGATGAGCGCACACGCAGCTTCGGCGCGCCAAGGCGGATTGGTCACCGCGACGAGTGAGGATTGACAAGCGCACCTGTACCCTGTAAGATGGCCATGTAGATGGCCATAATGGAGGTGTGCTATGAAACAACTGTCTATCGCAGAAGCAAGAGACCAGTTTGCTGCTCTAATCCGTGACGTTGAAACAGAGCTGCAAGTTGAAGTGACACGACCGGAAAAACCGTGGCTGTTGTGCTGTCGATTGAGGAATATCGACGGCTGACGGCCAAAGACACGTCATTTTGGTCGGCCTATCAGGCTTTTCGAGAGAAGTATGATCCGGCGATCTATGGCTTAACCGACGAGGATGACTTCCCCCCTCCACGCGATAGTTCACCAGGGCGTGAGGTAGATCTGTGAGTTTGAAGTTTTTGCTGGATACGAACGTCATCGCCGTTCCTACGAAAGCATACCCAAACGAACGTGTGATGGCGCGTCTACAAGCGCACAGGCAGGAAATTGCCACAGCAACGGTTGTCTGGCATGAATTATTGTACGGCTGTCGCCGTCTGCCACCATCGAAAAGACGTCGCGCAATTGAGGCATACTTGGATGAAGTCGTGCTGCCATCAATTCCGTTCTTGCCATACGATGCAATGGCAGCGCGTTGGCACGCTACAGAACGTGCAAGGCTCGAAAAGTTGGGTCAAACGCCCCCCTTCACCGATGGACAGATTGCCGCCATTGCTGCCGTGAACGGACTCACGCTGGTAACAAACAACGTCGCTGATTTCACGAATTTTCAGGATCTCACGGTTGTTGATTGGTCGGCAGTCTACGATTTCAGCGAATAGTCTAAGGAACGCGCCATGACAACCACCACCCTAGATCGACCCCTGGTCAGCAACGGCTTCACCCTGCCACCCCATATTTTAGGACGCCTCCAACCATCCGATCCGTCCACCCCCATTGAGGACCTGCGTGCGCAGTATCGCCCAGGGCTACCTGTGGCTCAAACATTTCCTCCCCCGTGAGGATGTGTTGGCCTTCCGTCGTCGCCTTCGCCGCCTTCGCCGAGGCCGGTCTGCTCGCCGAGGGCAGCGATCCTGTGGACGGCATCTACAGCGGCCACGAAGACCGCATCAGTCGCGCAAACTGCTCATGGAAGCGGTGCGCTGGGCGGCCTACGAATCGTTCTGCTTCGCGCCGCGCATCTGGCAATTCTACGAGGAATTCCTGGGTGGGCCGGTCTACCTGCACAAGCGCAAGATCGTGCGCTACACCCGCCCCACGACGTCAACTGCACCGGCGCGCACTACGATCTCACCTACTTGCGCGGCGGCACCGACAGCGTCTGCACCAGTTGGATCCCCGTCGGCGACATCCCTGTGGAGATGGGTGGGTTGGTCTATCTCGAAGGTTCCGACCGTTGGGGCCGCGAGATGGAAGCAGAGTTCCGCCGCAAGAACGCCGATCTTCCCCCGAAGAACGCATCAGCGCCTACAACAAAAACATGACCCAGGGTGGCTGGCTCAGCAAGGACCTGCCCAATCTTGCCGAACGCATGGGCAGCCGCTGGCTCGTCGCCGACTTCGAGGCCGCGATGATGGTCCACAGCGCCTACATGATCCACGCCGCCACCGTCAACGAGAGCGACGAAGGCCGAATGCGCCTCTCCACCGACATCCGCTATCAACTCGTCCGCGAGGAGATCGACCAGCGCTGGCAGAATCACTGGTCGCTGGACGATATGTTGTAGAATGTGTGTCAGTTTTCATCAATTGTCAGCATAAACTATGACTCAAATGCATAACTTCCTTCGTCTTGGGAGCCGTTTTTGCTCTAGTGATCTCTTGTGTTGCTGGTCACAAGCGGGATCCTTGTCGGGCTATCGGCATTTGGATGCGCCTGTTGTATTGGTCTGGATTATGGTCTCCGTTGCCGTGCTTTCAATTGTTGTCGGTGCAATTAGGCTGATACCATGGCGCTTAATGAGTGAAGCTATCTCCCGGAGTATAGCCAAGTCGTCACAGCCAAGTAGATCGCTTCAATATCTGGATGAACCTGCAGAACCGGTGACCTGCAGATCACTCTTGATGATCCAGTCGATCCAGCGCTGTTCGATCAGTTTTTGGATTTGCCGCTTTTTGTACTAAGCACTGGTGCTAAAGGTTCATCTCGCAAGAACTTAACTGCAAGGTATGTTGTTGAGGCCAGGCGCTGGAATTCGCTAGACTTATTGAGGCCAGATATCACAAACAGATTTTGGTTAATGTTGATATTCGCGAGGGAAGTCTAGTTGTCGTCATCGGATTTCTTGCTGCGACATACAATATTCTGGCCCAGTATAACGATTTTCATGAAAGTGTTGAGTTGTTGCGCAAACAACTTCGAGATTCTCTTGATTTCATCTCTGATACTTACCAAACTAGAACTGAGAGGAAGATCAACATAAACACGAAGGCAAATTGGAAACGACGAGCTACAAATATGGAGTAAACCCGTGAAATCTCTTCGGCTGAATCGACAACGCCAGTTCAGCCCGTTACTATCACAAACACTTCACGCCACCGTCTTCTAGCAATGACTATAACATTAGTGTTAATGTACCTGAAGCAGGCAGTTCTTTCAGATGATGTCTGACTTTTGTTTTCTGGGTGTTTTTTCGGTCAAGTATCAGTCTGTTCGCTCTCAGTATTCTATTCTGTTATCAGGGAGATAATATGGCTGTCTGTATTGACTGGTCTTACTGGGGAAGAAAGCAGGTTGAGGAGTACTGAGGCAAATCGGTGTGTACTTGACTGATTTGAGTGATTTTGTTGCTCCACAGATTGGGGTATGCAAAATATGCTTGTGAGCAACATGTGCCGTAACTTCGTATGGAACTTCTCCTCGTAGTTCGTATTCCCAAGAAGACATTGACCGAACTGCGGTAACAGCCAATAATCTAGCAAATCCCGGTGGAAATACACCGATAGTTTCGACCAGTGGTACAGACGCCGTATTTCTGCCGTGGTATTTACGCCGCGACGTACTAGAGTTGATGCGCATGAGTGGGAAAAGGCACCAGGATGGAAAACAAAAGTCAGTCTGAACTGCCCGAAGAAGAACAGAGAATTCAGGAACGCAAGGGTGAATACTCGCGGACGAAGGAGATCCCACAATTCTTTGGACAACCCATGCTTCGCGGTTCGTTTGTTGCTATGGATCCAACAACAGTGGATTCCAATACACCGGTAACGTATTATCGCCACCCCAAAGGAGAGATCTGGGTAGGAGATGCGGTTTCCTGGCTTAGCTCGCTTGACGATGAATCCGTAGATCTGATCTTTGCAGATCCGCCATACAACATCAAGAAGGCCGAGTGGGACACATTTGAATCGCAGGAACAATACGTCGAGTGGTCTATGCAGTGGATAGAACAGGCATCACGTGTCTTGAAGCCTGAAGGCACACTCTACGTTTGTGGGTTCTCGGAGATTCTTGCCGACCTCAAGCTTCCCGCCTCACGCTTTTTCAAGGGGTGCAAGTGGTTGATCTGGCACTACAAGAACAAGGCGAATCTTGGCTCAGACTGGGGACGATCTCATGAAAGCATTTTGCATTTCAGAAAAACGCGTAGGTTTACTTTCAACGTTGACGACGTGCGTATCCCTTACGGGAATCACACGCTGAAATATCCTGAACATCCTCAAGCCGAGAGTAGTCAATACGGTGGCTCTAGACGCAATAGCGACACCTGGCGACCTCATCCAAGGGGCGCAAAACCGAGAGATGTGATCGAAATACCCACCACCTGTAATGGCATGCACGAGAAAACCCCGCATCCTACCCAAAAGCCCGAAGAATTGCTGCGGAAGCTTGTTCTCGCTTCATCAAACCCTGATGACTTGGTGGTTGATCCCTTCCTTGGTTCTGGTACAACGGCCGTGGTAGCGCAACAGCTTGGACGTAATTGGAAGGGTTGTGATACTTCGATACAATACTGCCAGTGGGCGGCGGAACGAATCGAACTGGTTGAAGAGTGGACCGTAGAGAAGTGGATTCAGTATGATCTCGAAAACGCAAAGCGAAGGAAGTCGATTAGATGACAATGGCATCGTTGCTCGACTTGCAGGCCAGTCTTCGCGATAGAACTGCCTTTCACACACTGTCGGACTTCTACACAATCTGTGACGCATTCCTTGCATTGTTGCAGGACAGCCGCCCGACGCGGATCGTTTCTCCTTCTCATAGCCACTACGTCTTCTACCAGTATGATCAGGATTTTGGTCACAAAATCACTCGACCTCTTAACACGAGACTGTTTATTGAGTCTCAAGATGATTTCAACGTTGCATACAACAGATTCATCGATTTTCTCCATGACCTGAAACAATACCAAGGCAGTATTGGCGATCAACCGGGCGTGAGCAAGTACATTGACTCAAATGAAGTCAACCGAATCGTCTATACCATTCAACAATCTATCGGTAGCATAGGTGACTCTTTCGCTAACTCGAATCAGTCTCGAAAACGAATCGGTCAACTCTTCGAATCGATGCTCCGATTGGTTATCCAGGAAATTGGGCTGGAATGTGAACCGCGTACGATTAGTCTGCCTATTGCAGGCTTTCCTGGCTACGAAATGTCTTACGAATTGGATTTGGTTTTTTCGCGAGACAAAGCGATCGTTACCTCCGAATCCACGCCCATACAGGCATCAGAAATTGTTGGATCTGTCAAGACGACCAGTAAAGACCGAATCGACAAGATCTTCCTCGACAAATTTCTGTTGACCAAATTGCTGGGCCGAGATGTGCCGGTTGTTGCGATCTTCCTACACGACGTTCAGCGTGCGCGACGTGGAAGGTCAATCTTCGGGATCAATTCTACTTTCAAAACGAATCATTTCTTGGGCTATACCGTTGCGCTAAACAGGCTAGACGGCGTGTACTACGTCGATCCGCGTCCTGAAATGACTGTGAATGAAAGGCTCAGAGAGCAAATCGCGGATTTTCAGCAGTTTTTGGTGAGAGACATCTGGAGACTGTCCGTTTGACAACTTGATCACAGCACTATGAAGGATACCCGCATGACAACCACACCCACCACGGATTTCATCGGACGCACACCTGTCCACGTGGCGGAGAAGACAGTCCCCCCCTCAGCCGCCTATCTCGTGGATCTGCCCGATCTCACGCCCGAATCCCTGTCCGTGGACCCGTTGCCGCGTGCTTTCACCATCCCCGCCAGTTGGTACACCGATCCCGGCTACCATGAGGCCGATCAGCACGTCCTCTTTGCGCAGACGTGGCAGTACGTCGGCCATGTGGACCAGTTCAAGCAGCCCGGCGACGCCGTCTACACCCACGTGGCGGGCAATCCCATCGTGGTGATCTACGATCCAGAGGCGAGTCAGGCGATCCGCGCCTTCTACAACGTCTGCCTGCACCGCGCCGGGCCCCTCACCGTGCGCGGGGACAAGCGCAAAGTCTTCCAGTGCGGCTACCACGGCTGGACCTACTTCCTCAACGGCATGTTGCGCGGCGTCCCCGATTGGGATCGCGTCGAACTCTTCAACAAAGAAGACTACAGCCTGCGTCCTGTCCACGTGGCCGTGTGGCAGGGGATCATCTTCGTCAACCTGTCGCCGGAGCCGACGCCCATCGAGACCGTCTTCGCGGGGATCGAGGAACGCATCGCGCCCATGCAGTTGGCAGGCAAACGCTTCTACCGCCGCGACGAGTACGAACTGGCCTGTAACTGGAAGGTCTACATGGACAACTACCTGGAGGGATACCACATTCCCATCGTCCACCCCGACCTTAACCGTGTGCTCGACTACCGGCAGTACATCACCGAAACCGCGCCCCACTATTCGCTGCAAACCAGCCCCTTTCAGGCCGGTGACAACGTCTACAGTTCGTTGGGTGGCGACGGCAACGGCGCGTACTACTACACCGTCTTCCCCAACTTCATGCTCAACATTGTGCCGGGGCGCTTGCAGACCAACGTGGTGGTGCCGCTGGGGCCGGATCGGTGCAGGGTGGTCTTCGACTATTTCTACGATGAGCACGTCCTCGCCAACGAAGACGCCATCCTCGAAGAGATCCGCTACAGCGACATGGTGCAACAAGAGGACGTGGAGATCTGCGAGCAAGTGCAACAGGGGCTAAAATCGCGGGTCTACGATCAGGGGCGTTTTTCGGTGAAACGTGAGGCAGGTGTCTATCACTTTCAGACGTTGTTAAAACAGTACTATCGCGATGCTTTAACTTGACGAAAAGGAGAAACCCATGTCCCCCACATCCCCCCTCCGCATCGGCATCATCGGCGCCGGCTGGCCCGGTGAACGCCACACCGAAGGCTTCACCGCCTGCGACGACGCTGTCGTAACCGCCGTGGCCGATCTGGAAACGACGCGCCGCGAGGCCTTCGCTGCCCGCTATCACGTCCCCAAACAGTACGGCGCTTATCATGATTTGCTGGCCGACCCCGAAGTGGACGCCGTGGTGATCGCCCTGCCCAATCACCTGCACAAGCCGTCGACGATTGCGGCGCTGGAAGCAGGCAAGCACGTCTTCTGTGAGAAGCCGCCCGCTGTCAACACCGCCGAGGCACGGGAAATGGCCGACACCGCCGCCGCGCGTGGACTCGTCCTCGGCTACGCCACGCGTCGCCGCTACAACCCCACCACCGACCGCCTGGCCGCCCGCATCGCCGCCGGTGAATTGGGCGAAATCTACCACGCCCGCGCCGTGTGGACGCGTAGTTGGGGCGTGCCGCAGGGCGTGGGCGGCTGGTTCGTCGATCCGCTGCGCGCCGGCGGCGGGGCGCTCATCGACATCGGCATCCACGTCCTTGATCAGGCGTGGTTCCTCATGGGCAACCCCAAACCGGTGACCATCTCCGGCTCGGTCTTCAACAAATTCCCCGAACTCACCGGCACCGACGACAGCGCCTTCGCCCTCATCCGTTTCGACGACGGGCGCAGCCTGCACGTCGAAGCCGCCTGGGTGCTCGCCCAACCCAAAGACATCCAAGACGTCCACATCTACGGCACCGCCGGCGGCGCCCGCCTCGACGACGACACCCTCGACTACTACAACGTCGGCCCCGAAGGCGCCCGCACCCTCACCCCCAAATTCCCACGCGGACAGGCCGCCTCGTTCGTGGGCATGGCCGCAGACTTCACCCACGCCATCCGCACCGGCGGCGCCACCCGCACCAGCGCCGAACAAGGCGTCCTGTTGATGGCGATGCTGGAGGGGATCTACCGATCGGGGAAGGAAGGGCGGGAGATCGCGGTGGAGAACGTAATTCGTAACTCGTAATGCGTAATGGGCAGACGAAGTGTGTTCCCAATTGGGCGCTCACTTTGTCAACGAATTACGCATTGCGGATTACGCATTACGTCTAATCATCTTTCATCCAACCACAATCTCTCCCGGAGACCCCCATGCCACGCGGACTCTACGTCGATCAGCCGCAGCACGTGATTTTGGCCGAGTACAAAGACAAGCCGCTCCTGCCCGATCAGGTGCGGTTTCGCTGTGAGTTTGCCGCCATCAAGCATGGCACAATTTTTCATCTGTTCAGCGGCGAGTCGCCCTTCCAGGATCAGCGGTTTGATGCGGGGCAGCGCCTCTTCGTGAAGAAGGAGAACCCAGACGCGCAGCCGGGCGGCATGTTGGGCCAGTTCGTGGGCAACATGTCCGTGGGTACGGTGACAGAAGTGGGCAGCGCCGTGGACAACTTCACCGTGGGGCAACGCGTCTACTGTTACGGCCCTATCGCGGAAACGGTGACGAAGACCGCCGCGCAGGTCCATCTCCTGCCCGCGGACGTGTCTCCCGAAGACGCCGTCTGCCTCGATCCCGCGCTCTACGCCTACGCCGCCGTACGCGACGCCCGTATTACCTTGGGCGACAACGCCGTCATCACCGGACTGGGCGCGATTGGTCTGTTCGTGGTGCAGTTGTTGGCGCAGGCCGGCTGTCTCAACGTCATCGCCGTGGACCCGCTGCCCAAGCGACGTGCTTTGGCGGAAAAATTAGGCGCGCACCTTACCCTCGATCCCACGTCCACCGATGTGGGCCTCGCCGTGCGCCACGCCAGGACAGGGCGCAGATGTCGCCATTGAAGCCAGCGGCAACTACCGCTCTCTACGATGCCATGCGTTCTGTGCAGCAGTGCGCCCGTATTGTCACCCTGGGCTACTACAAGGGCGATCACAGCCATGTCCCCTTTGGCGCAGAATGGCACCACAACCGGCTCGAACTGATCAGCAGCATGCCGGTGTGGGACAACCCGTCCCGTCAGCACCCGCTGTGGGATCTCGACCGCCTGGAACGCACCGTCGTTGCCTTCTTCGAGCGGGGCGTGCTCACGTCCGACGACCTGGTCGATCCAATTGTCCCCTTCGTCGACGCCGCCGACGCCTTCCTCGCCGTCTACGCCAATCCGACTGACGCGATCAATTGGGTGTGCGTTTTCCAAGTGGTTGATAGTCAATGTCATTGAGTTCAGCGCGGAGTGAGCACCCCCAGATGCGGGGCTGCACGAGTACAGCCGCACGAGGGCGTGCTTTCTCCGCGGATATTTGAGGGGTGGTTGCTTAACTGAATGACATTGGGTTGATAGTGCTTCCTTTTTGCCAAAGGGATAGCTCTACGCTAGGATCTGGCTACTTTGATCGCAACCAGCAACTCAATGCCATCTAGCGTGAGTGAGCACCCCAGGGTGCGGATCTACACAACGAAAGCCGCACGCGGGCGTGCTCTCCCCGCAGTTAGTCGAACTTAGCGTGACGACATTGACTCGCAATCCGCAACTCGCAACCCGCAACGGAGAAACCCATGACCTTCAAACGTTCAACCTTCCTCCCCGTGCTCGTGCTGCTGTTGGGGCTTTTGATCAGCGCCTGCGTGGCCCCGGCTCCGGCAGAGACACCCGCATCCGGTGACGCCGCACCCGCCGAAAGCGCCGCACCGTCTGCCGCGGCATCATCTGACACCGTCGCCGACAAAGGACTCACCAACTTCGTCTACCGTGATCTGCCCGATCTGGGCGGGCGCAGCGTGGCCGTCGTCACCTCGAACAGCTATCTGCCGCTCAATTTCGTCGATCCGGCGTCGGGTGAACCCGGCGGCTGGGAATACGACGCCGTCCAGGAGATCTGCCGCCGCCTCAACTGCACCGTGGAATGGGGCGTCTCGTCTTGGGAAGCCATGATCCCGGCGGTGGCGCAAGGACAGTATGACATCGGCATGGACGGCATCACCATCAACGCCGAGCGCGACGAACAGATCGACTTCTCCGATCCGTACATGACCAGCCGTCAGTTCATGCTTGTCCGCGCCGACGAAGATCGTTTCACCACGCCCGAAGAATTCGCCGCCGATGAATCGCTGTTGGTGGGCGCAGACAGGCACCACCGGCTTCTACACCGCCATCTACGACATCCTCGACGGCGACGAAGCCAACCTGCGCATCATTATTATCGACGACTTCGGCGCCACCGTGCAGTCGAACTTAGCGTGACGACATTGACTCGCAATCCGCAACTCGCAACCCGCAACGGAGAAACCCATGACCTTCAAACGTTCAACCTTCCTCCCCGTGCTCGTGCTGCTGTTGGGGCTTTTGATCAGCGCCTGCGTGGCCCCGGCTCCGGCAGAGACACCCGCATCCGGTGACGCCGCACCCGCCGAAAGCGCCGCACCGTCTGCCGCGGCATCATCTGACACCGTCGCCGACAAAGGACTCACCAACTTCGTCTACCGTGATCTGCCCGATCTGGGCGGGCGCAGCGTGGCCGTCGTCACCTCGAACAGCTATCTGCCGCTCAATTTCGTCGATCCGGCGTCGGGTGAACCCGGCGGCTGGGAATATGACGTCACCAACGAAATCTGCCGCCGCCTCAACTGCACCGTGGAATGGGGCCTATCGTCGTGGTCGGCCATGATTCCGGCGGTGGCCGAAGGTCAGTTCGACGTGGGCATGGATGGTATCACCATCACCGAGGAACGCGCCCAGCAGGTCGATTTCTCCATCCCGTACATGACCAGCGCCCAGTACATGCTCGTGCGCGCCGACGAAGAACGGTTCAGCACGCCCGAAGAATTCAACGCCGACGAAGCGCTGCTCGTGGCCGCGCAGACGGGAAGCACCGGCTTCTACACCGCCATCTACAACGTCCTCGACGGTGACGAGAGCAACCCGCGCGTGCTCATCTTCGACGACTTCGGCGCTATGGTGCAAGCGCTGATTGCGGGCGACGTGGATCTCGTCCTGGTGGACGCGGCCAGCGGGCGCGGCTACATCGGCGCCAACCCCGACGCCCTCAAGATCGTGGGCGACGCCCTCGCCACCGACAACTTCGGCTTCATCTTCCAACTCGACTCTGACCTCGTCGACCCATTCAACGCCGCCATCGAGTCGATCCAGGCCGACGGCTACGACGAGTATCTGAACACGAAGTGGTTCTTCCTTTACAGCTCGAATTAGGAAGGGGATTGGGGACTGGGGATTAGGGACTGAGGACTGGGGATTGGGCGGACAACGCGACTCGCTTGAGACAAGTCGCGTTGTCAACCCGATCCCCTGTCCCCGATCCCCAGTCCCCAATCCCCCGTACCATGACGACACTAGCCTCGACTCGCACCCGCCGCTCGCCCGCCGATCTCTTCGCCCGATTGCCGTATTGGCTGATCGTGGCGGTGCTGATCGGCATTTTCATGCTGTGGGAACTCCTCACCGACGCCGATTACCGCGTCATCTTCGACGCGGTTTCGCGGGGGATTGGGGTGACGGTCTATGTCTGCGTGGTGGCGTATCTGTTCGCCGTCCTCTTGGGGCTGGTGCTGGGGCTGATGCGTCTTTCCAGCGGACGTGTGGTGCGCGAGGTCGGCACGTTCTACATCGAGATCATCCGCGGCGTGCCTATGCTGGTGATCCTCTACTACGTCGCCTTCGTGGGCGCACCCGTTATCGTGGACGCGGTCAACTGGATCGGGGTGCAGCTCAACGGGCTGGGGTTGACGCCACTGGGCGCGCCGCTGGCCGAATTCAGCATCCGTCGCCTCGACTTCACCTCCCGCGCCATCCTGGCCCTGGTGATCGGCTACAGCGCCTTCATCGCAGAGATCTTCCGCGCCGGCATCGAAAGCATCGAACGCGGACAGATGGAAGCGGCGCGCAGCCTGGGCATGTCCTATTGGCAGGCCATGCGCTACGTCATCCTGCCCCAAGCCATCCGCCGCGTGCTGCCGCCCCTGGGCAACGACTTCGTCGCCATGCTCAAAGACTCGGCGCTCGTCTCCGTCCTCGGCGTTCCCGACATCACGCAGATGGGCAAGGTTTACGCAGCCGGTACCTTCCAGTTCTTCGAGACGTACAACGTCGTCGCCTTCCTCTACCTGGTGATGACCGTCGCCCTCTCGCTGCTGGTGCGTTGGCTGGAACAGCGCATGCCGTCGGGCAATGAGCGGTGAGCGGAGAGGCGAAGACACGACGAGGTGGGTGATTCGCCGTAGCACACCTGCCACCCTACCATCTACCACCCTAAGAGTACACCAATGACCACACTTCTGATCACCCACGCCGCCATGCTGGTGACGATGGACGCCGACCGTCGCGAAATCGCGGACGGCGCGATCTTCGTGCGCGACAACCAGATCGAATGGGTCGGCCCCACGGCGGATCTGCCGCCCGCCTTGGCCGACGCCGCGGACACGACGATCGACGCCAAGCACAAGATCGTGCTGCCCGGCTTCGTCAACACGCACCACCATTTCTACCAGACCCTCACCCGCGTCATCCCCGCTGCACAGGACGCTGTCCTCTTCGACTGGCTCAAGACGCTCTACCCCATCTGGGCCGAACTGACGCCCGAAGACGTCCACGTGAGCACGCAACTGGCCCTCACCGAACTGCTCCTCAGCGGCTGCACCACCAGCAGCGATCACCACTACCTCTGGCCCAACGGCTCGCGGCTGGATGACCAGTTCGCCGCCGCCGACGAGATCGGCGTGCGCTTTCACGGCGCGCGTGGATCGATGAGCCTGGGCGAAAGCCAGGGCGGCCTCCCCCCCGATCGCGTCACCGAAGACGAAGACGCCATCCTGCACGACAGCCGCCGCGTCGTCGAAACCTTCCACGACGCAGGTCGCTTCGCCATGCGCCGCGTCGTCCTCGCGCCGTGCAGCCCGTTCAGCGTCACGCCCGATCTGATGCGCGAGAGCGCGGCGCTGGCCCGATCCTTCGGCGCGCAGATGAACGTTCACCTGCACACCCACCTGGCCGAAACGCTGGACGAAGAAGAATTCTGCATCGCCCAGTTTGGTCACCGGCCCGGCGCCTATGCCGAGGCGCTCAACTGGACCGGCGACGACGTCTGGCACGCCCACTGTGTCCACATCGACGCCAAGGAGATCGGCCATTTTGCGTCCACACGGACGGGGGTGGCGCACTGCCCCAACAGCAACATGCGGCTGGCCAGCGGCATTGCGCCGGTGCGCGCCATGCGCGACGCCGGCGTCCCTGTGGCGCTGGGCGTAGACGGCAGCGCCTCCAACGACGGCAGTCACCTGCTGGCTGAGGCGCGTCAGGCCATGCTGCTGCAACGGGTGGGCGGGCCGCAAGGCGGCAACCCCCGCGCCATGACCGCCCGCGAAGCGTTGGAAATCGCCACACGTGGCGGCGCGGCCGTCCTCGGCCGCGATGACATCGGCGTCCTCGCCCCTGGCATGGCCGCGGACATCATCGCCTTCGACCTCAACCACGTCACCTACGCCGGTGGGGCCGTCCACGATGCGGTGGCGGCGCTGGTCTTCTGCCAGCCCACCCACGTGGATCTGTCCATTGTCAACGGGCGGGTGTTGGTGCAGGATGGGCAGTTGCGTCACGTAGATCTGCCGGTGCTGGTGGAACGTCACAACCAGGCGGCGCAGGCGTTGATGGTCCGCGCGGGGAGGATGTAGATCGCTTACGGCGACCTCGGGAAGAGTGCCAGGCACGGGCCGGTTCGTTTCGCGCTAGACAGCGTGAGCCTGGCCCGTGCCTGGCACTGTTCGCGCTCAACTTCGTACGCCTTTGACGCAGATCCATTTGAGAAACCCAATGGAAAAGGGTATACTCGCTTCAGTCCAAACGTTCTACACCGTGGAATGCAACCATGAAAAGTGTCACCATTCAACTGCCAGAATCGCTGCATCGCCAACTCGCTGTTTCTGCAGGTCTGGCTGGAATGCCGCTGGACGAATACATTATTGGGCTGCTCAGGCAGTATCAGGACACCGATAATCCCGTTCTGTTCGAACAGACCCTCACCTCCGACCGCGTGGACGAACTGCTCACGCGCATCGCTGCAATCCGCTGCACCCAAGAACTGGAACAGAAACATCTCGAAGGCTACCAGCGCCATCCCGTCCAACCCGGTGAATTCGACGTTTGGATCGACGAACAGCACAACGATCCGCTCTGACCCAATCACAAATCACCAATCACCAATCCCAAATCACCAATCCCAAATCACCATGCCGCCCAACACCGTCATCCTTGCCCATGAACACGCGGACTTCGACGCGCTGGCCTCGCTGCTCGGCGCGTCTTTGGTCTTCCCCGGCGCGACGCCGGTGCTGCCGCGTTCGATCAACCGCAATGGGCGGGCTTTCCTGGCGCTCTACAGGAACCAGTTCCCCTTCGTCGAGGCCAAGGAGATGACGCGACAGGACGTGGATCTGGCCATCCTCGTGGACACACGCAGCTTCAATTCGGTGAAAGGCATGGGCAAGGAGACCCGTTTCCTCGTCATTGATCACCACAGCGTCGACGAACCCATGCCCGAAGGCTGGCAGTGCTGGGAAGAGGCGCTCGGCCCCATGAACGTAGGCGCCAACACCACCCTGCTCGTGGAAAAACTCATGCAGCAGCACTACGATCTGCGCCCGTTGCAGGCCACGCTGCTCGCCCTGGGCATCTACGAAGACACAGGCAGCCTGCTTTACAAGTCCACCACGCACCGCGATCTGCGCGCCGCCGGCTGGTTGCTGGAGCAGGGGGCCAATCTCGAAGTCCTAAACCGCTTCATGCACTACCCGCTCAGCGACGCCCAACTGGCCCTTTCGCAGCAGTTGATCGACAACGCCGAGCACATGGAGATCGCCGGGCAATCCATCGTCCTCGCCACGGCCACGGCCCACGAGTTCAAAGACGAACTCAGCGCGCTGGCGCACAAGCTGCGCGAACTCTACGATCCCGACGGCATCTTCCTCGTCGTCGACCTGGGGGACCGCATCCAGGTTGTCGCCCGCAGCACCACCGACGCCGTAGACGTGGGCAAGGTGGCCGACGCCCTGGGCGGCGGCGGACACAACCGCGCCGCCGCGGCCATGCTGCGCGACGGCAAACTGGAAAACGTGCGCGCACGCGTCCTTTCGCTGGCGCGAAGGCACACGCGCCCGCCTGTCACCGTGCGCCAGATCATGAGCCGCGGACGTCCGCAACTGCTGCCGCCCAACCTGCCTGTGGAAGAGGCCGCCCGTCTCATGCGCCGCTACGGCCACGAGGGCTTCCCGGTTGTGGAAGAAGGGGACGATCACGAGCGGTTGGTGGGCATCCTCACCCGCCGCGACGCCGACCGCGCCATCGATCACAAGTTGGGCGACCGTCCCGTTCACAAGATCATGCGCGCGGGGGACGTCACCATCGGCCCCGACGCGCCCATTGACGAGCTGCACCGCCGCATGATCGAGAGCGGCTGGGGCCAGATCCCGGTGGTGGACGAAGACGGCAAGATCATCGGCATTGTCACCCGCACCGACCTGATCAAGCTGTGGGCCGACGAGGGACCGATCTCCGATCAGGTCGCCGACGTCAAGCGGCAGTTGGTCGACGCGCTCACGCCCACCCAACACCTGCTGCTGCGCATGGCCGGTGAAACCGCTGCGGGCATGGGCTTTTCCGTCTACGTGGTGGGCGGCTTCGCCCGCGATCTGCTGCTGGATCGGGTAGGTGAATCCAATGGCGGCGCCGACATGGACATCGTGGTGGAAGGCGACGCCATCGAGTTGATCGTGCAGATGCAATTGCGCTGCGGCGGGCGCGTGGTCACCCACCAGCGGTTCGGCACGGCCAAGTGGATCCTCGACGATCCCGACCGTCCGCTGGATTGCCCCGACCTGGGCAACGCGCCGGATCTGCCTGCTCACCTCGACTTTGTGACCGCGCGCACCGAGTTCTACACCGAGCCGACTGTCCTGCCCACTGTGGCGCAAGGCAGCATCAAACTCGACCTGCACCGCCGCGATTTTACGATCAACACGCTGGCCGTCGTCCTCACGCCGGATCGGTGGGGTGATCTGCTCGACTTCTACGGCGGCCTCTCGGATCTGCGTCGCAAGCTGATCCGCGTGCTGCATAGCCTCAGCTTCGTGGACGATCCCACGCGCATCCTGCGCGCCGTGCGCTACGAACAACGCTTCAACTTCGCCATCGAGCCGCGCACCCTGGAACTGCTGCGCGACGCCGTCCAGTTGATCGACCGCATCAGCCCGGCGCGCATCCGCCACGAGTTGGAGCGCATCCTGCAGGAAGATCGCCCCGAAAAGGCCATCCGCCGTCTCGACGGACTGGGCGTGCTGGCCGCCATTCATCCCCAGTTTCACGCCGACGCGCAAATGGAAGCACAGTTCGAAGCCTTGCGCCGTCGTCGCGCCGCTGCAGACGATCCAGCCGACGATCCGCTGGTGGCCGAAGCCTGCGATCTGGAGACAGGCGAACCGTTGCCGCGTCTCTACTGGGGGCTGCTGATCTACCCGCTGTTGCCCGCCAGCGCCCCGCCCACCGACGACGAGATCGACGAGTCGTCGCCGGCCCACGATCCCGACGACGCCGTGATCCAACGCCTGATGCTGCGCGGCGAAACCCAGCGCATGATGCGCAAACTGCGCGCTCTCAAAGCGTACCTGCCCCAATTGGAAGACCCATCGCTGCCCGACAGCCAGATTGCAGCGATCCTGGATCGTGGTACACCGGCGGCGCTGCTGCTGCTCTCCATCGTCGAAGAGAACCCGCTGCTCCTCGCCCGCCTGCGCCGCTATATGACCACCTGGCGTCACGTCCACCCCAGCCTGGACGGCGGCGCGCTGCGCAGCATGGGCATCAAACCCGGCCCAATCTACGGCAAAATCCTGCGTCGTCTGCGTGCGGCGCTGATCGATGGCGAGATTGGGCGAGGGGAGGATGAGCGGCGATTGGCGGAAGAGATCGTAATGCTTAACTCGTAATGCGTAATTCGTTGACAAAATCACTTGCCAATTGGCGACCAACTCGGTCGACCAATTACGCATTACGAATTACGCATTACTCAACCCAACCATCACCCCAACACATCACCAACACACTCAACAGGAGCCACCAATGCAATACCGACAACTCGGCCATTCCGGCATGCGCGTTTCCGTCATCGGGCTGGGGACGAATCAATTCGGCGGCAAGGTCGATCAGGCCGGCGTCAACGAGATCGTGGACGGCTGCATCGATCTGGGGATCAACCTGATCGACACCGCCGATGTCTACGCGGGGACACGTTCCGAGGAGACGCTGGGCGTCGCGCTCAAGGGAAAATGGGACAAGGTTGTCCTCGCCACCAAGGTCCACATGAAGATGGGCGACGGACCCAACGACTACGGCTCGTCGCGCTATCACATCGTCAGCGGCGTCGAGACCAGCCTGCGCCGCCTGCAAAGCGATCACATCGATCTCTACCAGATGCACCGCTGGGACGACACCACCCCCATCGAAGAGACGCTGCGCGCGCTGGACGATCTGGTGAGCAGCGGCAAGGTCCGCTACATTGGGGCGTCGAACTACATGGCGTGGCAGTTGGCCCGCGCCAATGTGCTGGCCGAGTTGAAGGGGTGGACGTCGTTCGTCTCGATTCAGCCGCACTACCACATGTTCGAGCGCGATCTGGAGCGGGAGATGGTCCCCTACTGCAACGCGCACAACATCGGCATCCTGCCCTACTTCCCGCTGGCCGGCGGCTTCCTCACCGGCAAGTACAAGCGCGGCGAGGCCGCCCCCGCTGGTTCGCGCGGTGAAAACAGCCCCTACGTGCAAAAGTACATGACCGACGCCAACTACGCCATCGTCGAAAAGCTCACCGCCTGGGCCGAAGACCGCGGACACAGCATGGTGGAACTCGCCCACGCCTGGCTGCTGGGCCAACCGCAGGTCAGCTCCGTCATCTCGGGCGCGACCAAACTGTCACAGGTCCAATCCAATGCCAAAGCGGCGGAGTGGAACCTGAGCGCGGAGGAATATGCAGAGGTGACAGGGGTGTTGGATGGGAAAGAATAAGGCGTAATTCGTTGACAAAATCACTTACCAATTGGCGACCAATTTCGTAGACCAATTACGAATTACGCATCACGCCCTCAATCAAAAAACGCTCACTCCACACCCGCAACGAACCTTCCCGTTCAATGCGGGTGTGCAGATCTTGCAGGCGGTCGCGGTAGCGGTCTACGCTGAAATCGGGGAATTGCCACGATATGACCTTGCAGTAGAAGACGAGCGCGCCGATGTCGTGGATGGTGGTAACAGGGCGGGCGTGCTCACGGCGGACGATGTCGAGGCCGGCGGCTTCGAGCTGACGAGCCGCCACGTCCAGCGACCAGGCCAGGTAGACCGGATCGGGCGCGTCGAGCAGACGGTTGAGATCGATGCAGTCCTCGCCGCCGACCTGCTGGGTGAGGAAGCGCCCACCCGGCTTGAGGACGCGCACCACTTCCGCCGCGTCGAACGACTCGTGGCGGTTGATGATCAGATCGAAGGTGTCGTCCTCGAAGGGGAGGTGCTGATCCGACTTGAGCTGCACCACACGCACGCCCAGCGGCTGCAACTGCTGCGTCGCCACCGCCACGTTCGGTTCAAACGCCTCCGTCGCTGCTGTATAGGCGGGCAACCCCGGCAGCGACGCCAGAAATTCCCCGCCGCCCGTCCCCATGTCGAGCATCGAATCGATCCCCTGCATGGCTTCGATCACAAGATCCCGGTACGACCACGGCGTCGGCGACTCGTCCCAGCGCCCATCGAGGTAGGCAAAATCCCAGCCGGAGAATTCTTGGGCGAGGGCGGATTGAATGAGGGTGTTGAAATTGGTCATGTGGATGTCCTTTTTGATGCGTAATTCGTAATGCGTAATGCGTAATTGGTCAACGAAGATGGTCGCCAATCGGCAGGCGACTTTGTCTACGAATTACGCATTACGAATTACGCTCCCAACAGCTTGTAATAAAACACAGTCGCATCCACCCCACCCTCGCCGTTTAGCGCGTACTTCGGGATCGCGCCGGCCACGGTGTAGCCGAGACTCTGGTAGAGCGGTTCGGCCAGGTCGCCCTGCCGCGTGTCGAGAACGAGCGTGGATCGGCGCAGACGGCGCGCTTCGTCTTCGAGCGCGGCCATGAGGGCGCGGGCGATGCCACGGCGGCGCGCCGTGGTGTGGACGAGCAGTTTGGCCACTTCGGCGCGGTGACTGCCGTTGGGCTTGCCCACGGGGTGCAGTTGCACCGTGCCGAGGACGCGGCTGTCCTCGTCGTGGGCGGCCCACAGGAGGATGCTGCCCCGCGCCACCCCGGCGAAGACCTCATGCCAATAGGCTGCGGCGTCCTCGGGCGGGAACGGCGGCAGAAACCCCACCGACGCGCCGTTGTTCACGCTGTCGCATAGCACGTCGACGAAGCCGTCGAGCAGCGTGTTGGCCAGAGAGGCGTCGAGCAAGGTGATGGTGTGGTTTGGCGTGCGCATAGAGCCTCGGTGGGTTGTTGTTTGTCGTGATAACCCGGCGGTTGAAACCGCCGTCTGCAATGGGAAAGACGATAAATCGTGTTCGCAGAACCGGCTTCAGCCGGTTTCCCGTGTCAGCCGCCGAATTCATTCGGCGGGTTTGGGCACATCCAGCAGCCAATCCACTGTCTGCCGGATCCATTGACGATACGTCGCCATATTCCACACCTGCGCGTGATGCCCCGGCGCGATGAAGGCAACGCGCCCCGCGCCCGCCGTCTTCGTCCAGGACATGGGATGTGCGATGCCGCGGTCGAAGGCCACGCTGTGGATCTGCACGGTTTCGTCGTAGGTGGTGAAGTAGAACTCATCGTGGACACTAAACGCGCCGATGCCCGCTGTAGTGGGGTGTTCACGCGAAAGCGGGGTCACCGTGAAATCGAACTGGGGCGGGTGCATGAGGAAGCGCCCACCCATCAGCCGCTTCAGATCGGCGTTGTCCTCGTTCATAGCGAGGGAGGCGTGGAGGGCCAGCAGCTTGCCCCCGCCTGCCACCCAGTCGCACAGCGCACGATCTTGCGTGGGGGAGCGGTCCTCGGCGATGCGGCCATGCTGGTTCGATCCGCCCAAACAGGTGTAGAGGACAACCAGATCGACGCCGTCCTCGGCCAGGGTGAGCAGCGTGCCGGCGTCGTAGGTGGCGGTGATGGACGCTTCTTCATCTGTGAAGTAGCTGCGAAAGGTCTCGGCGAAGCCGTCGAAATCGTGCCAGTTGCCGCCCAGCAGCAGGCGGACGTTGGGAGTGTGCATTGTGTCATCCCTTCGGCGGGTGAATTGTGGACAATGTCAACGATCATGCCACGAAGGAGAACGGAGGGCAAAGCGTTCTATTGGATCACCCAAATCTGACCAATCGGCAACGAGACATCGACTTGTTCACCAGGATGCAACGCACATTCCGGCCCGGCGAGGACGCGCCAGGACGCGCCGCCAATTGCCATGATCAACTCGGTGTTGACGCCCTGGTAGATCGAGTCGAGCACCTGCGCGGGGACGTGGTTTTCGCTGCCCTGATCCGGGCCGGGCAGGCGGATCGCTTCGGGCCGCACGGTGACGAGGACTTCGCCGTCCTCGCCGGGGAGGGACGGATCGATGCGCAGCAGGCCCGCCGTCGTCTCTACGTACGCGCCGCGGCGGATGCCGGGCAGGAAGTTATCGCAGCCGAAGAAGCGCGCCGTGGCCACGTTGACGGGGCGGCGGAAGAAGTCGCGCGGCCGCGCGTATTGTTGCAGGTTGCCGCCGAAGAGCAGGGCAATGCGATCCGCAACGATCACGGCTTCGCTCTGATCGTGGGTGACGAACAGGGTGGTGATCCCCAGTTCATCGTGGACGCGGCGGATGAGCAGGCGCATTTCTTGGCGCAGATTGGCGTCGAGGTTGCTCAGCGGTTCGTCGAGCAACAGCACTCGCGGACCCACCACCAGCGCCCTTGCCAGCGCGACCCGTTGCGCCTGTCCACCTGAAAGCTGATCGGGGCGGCGATTTTCGTAACCGCTCAGATCCACGCGAGCCAGCATGTCGCTCACTTTTCCCCGTATCACGGATCTGTCCTCACCGCGCATGCGCAGGCCGAAGCCCACGTTCTCTGCCACGGTCATGTGCGGGAAGAGGCGATGGTTCTGGAACATCATCACCGCGCCGCGTCGCTCGGCAGGCACAGACGTCATGGACTGGCCGTCGAAGAGGACGTCTCCGCTGCTGCTGGGCAGCAGACCGGCGATCATGCGCAACGTGGTGCTCTTGCCACAGCCCGAAGGACCGAGCAACGCTACCAGTTCGCCCGATGGAACCGTCAGCGAGAGCGCGTTGACGGCGGTGTCCGCGCCGTAGCGGCGGGTCAGTTGATCGAGGACAACTTCGGTCATACGCGATTGAACCCTCCCAGGGCCGCGGTGCCGCTATCCAGCACCGTCGACGTGAGCCAGATGACGAGAATGGCCGGCGCGATGAAGACGAGACTCAGCGCCGCGGCGGTGGCTTGATTCGCGCCTGAAATGAAGGGGAAGAGCACCAGCGGCAGTGTGATCACCTGCCCGCCGCCGATGAGCAGGGTGGTGATGTACTGGCTCCACGAAACGAGAAAGGTGAAGAGCGACGCCACCACCAGCCCCGGCGCGATGAGGGGCAGCATCACGTAGACGATGGTGCGCAGCGTCCCTGCGCCGAGGGTGGCGCTGCTTCGTTGATTTCCACGCTGTAGTTGGCGAAGACGCCCGCCATCACGAGCACAAAGTAGGGCAGCGCCGGGATCAGGTGGACTAGCGCCACGCCGATCCACGAATCGGCCAGCCCGTAGCGGATGAAAAAGATGTGCAGCCCCATGACGACGGTCAATGTGGGGACGATCAGCGGGGCCAGGATCAGCCACTCGATCAGGCGCTTGCCCGCGATGGTACTTCGCCAGCGCCCACGCCGCCGGCGCCCACGAGCGCCGCCAGGATCGTCACCAGCAGCGCCAGGCCCAGGCTTGTCGCCAGCGCCTCGGTCACCTGCGACGACGGCGAAAAGACATATTCCCACGCCGCCAGTCCCCATCGCTGCGGCAGCAGATTGGGGAAGAGCCACTGCTGCGCGAAGGACCAGACCAGCAGCGGCAGTAACGGCCCCGCTACGCCGATCACGATCCCCACCAGCACACCCCAGCGCACGATTCGCTTCACGATCTTGTATCTCCTTTATGCAGACGGATCAGGGATAGAACGCGGATTAAGCGGATCGGGCGGATCTCGGCTGATTTTACCTCGACTGCATCCGTCAGAATCCGCTCAATCCGCCAAATCCGCGTTCTATCTCTGGAAAAGTCGCCTAATCTCCCAATCGCCCAATCTCACTTCCTCCCACCAGCCGCCGGTAGATTGCCATCAACCCGATGACGACCAACGTGATCACCACGCCTAACGCCATCGCTTCGGGGCGACGCGTGAGATCGGGATCGACGTAGGCACGGTAGGCCATGACGGGCAGGGTGTTGGGGTAGCGCACGCCCAACAGCAGCGGGATCTCGAAGCTACCGAAGAGGAAGGCGAAGACGATGATCGACGTGGAGACGATCCCCGGCGTCACCAACGGCAGGAGGACAGCGGAAGCGCTGCCAGGCGTTGGCCCTAGCGTCTGCGCCGCCTCTTCGTAGTCTGCGCCGACGCTGCGCAGTACTGCCAGCACCACCAACCCGATGAAAGGGACTTCTTTCCACGTGTAGACCAAGATTGCGCCGATGTAACTGCGGTCGAAGACCAGCGCGGGGAATTCACCGGGCCGCGCCAGCACGTTGCCTGCGTAGAGGACACGCGCGATCAGCCCACTCTGTGTGAGCAGCAGCACGATCCCCGCCGCGGCCACCAGATGCGGCACCGGCAGCGGCAGTTGGAAGATCGCCGTCAGCCAGCGCCGCCCCGCAAAGGACCGGCGCAACACCATCGCCGCTGCCAGCGCCAGCACCGTGGCCAGCAGCGTGCTTGTCACCGCCATGTAGAGCGTCACGCCCAAGGACACGTAGAAATCGCGTCCCGTCAACAGCGACGTAGTACGCCGGCGTCCACGTGCGCAGGCCGACGACGGGCAACCAGCCCAGACTTTGCACAATCCCCACCCCCACGCCGCCCAAAAACAGCGCGCCGATGATGAGGAGGGTGGGAGCGAGGAGAAGATACGGGAGAGTTCGGTGTGTTTGCATGGGATGGGGTGATGGGATGATGAAGATGATGAGATGATGAAGATGATGGAGCGATGCCATCATCTCCATCATCTCATCATCTCCATCATCTCATCATCAATTCTTCAACACATTCTCCTCCCACCCCGTCTCCATCGCGTCCACCCAGCCCACGCTGCTTTCGGGCAGAGCGGCAGCGCTGAGGACGTCGGCGGGCAGGGTGGCGATGCCCTGCTCGATGGCGGCGAGTTGTGTCTGTTCGTCCGCGGTGAGACGGGTGGGATCGATGGCCATCTTCCAGCCCAACACTTCGGGATCGGTGATGGCGATCTGGTATTCCGGCGAGAGCAGGAAGTTGGCCAGCACCAGCGCACCGGCCGGGTTGGCGGCGTTGTATGGGATGGCGACATAGCTGACGTTGGCGATGGTCCCCGTGTCGAAGACCAGTGTGCGGATGGTGTCGGGGTAGATGCCCTGACGAATGTAGGTGGACGCACGGCTGGAGTCGTATTCCATGGCGAAGTCAATCTCCTGGTTGGCCAGCAGGTTGGCCATCGCCGCCAGTTCGGGATAGGTCTGTCCTTCGCGCCAGAGATAGGGTTCGATGCCGTTGAGGTATTCCCACACGATGGGCGCGTACTCGTCGTAGACGGCCTGGTCGAATTCTCCGAGGAAGGGTTCGGGGCTGCCCGCGGCCCAGTAGAACAGTTGACGCACGAAGCCCATGCCCACATGGTTGGGCGGCGCGGATAGGTGAATCGACCCGGGTTGGCCTCGATCCAGGCGCGCAGGTCCTCGTAGGTGGTGGGTGGGTTGTCGCCCACGGTGGCGCTGTTGTACTCGATCACCCATTGGAAGCTGGCCCAGGGCGACTCGTAGCCGTCGGTGGACACGCCGAAGTCGAAGCCCACGGCGGGGTTGCTCTCGTCGACGTACTCGGTGTTGGGCAGGATCTGCGTGAAGGGGCCAAAGAGCAGATCGCCTTCCTTGAGCGTGCGGAAGTTCTCGCCGTTGATCCAGATCAGATCGACGCTGCCGTCGCTGTCCACGCCCGCCGCCTTTTCGGACAGCACCTTGTTGACGGCGTCTGCCGTGTTTTCCAGCGGTACGCGGTTGAGCGTGAGGCCGTACTGATCGGCCAGCGGACCACCGACGGCAGCGTCCACGTGGGTGTTGATCAGATCCGAGCCGCCCCACAGCGCCCAGGTGACGGTCGTCCCCTCGGCGGCGGCGACGATTTCGTCCCAGCCGGCGGTGGACGGATCGAACGCTGCTTCGTCCGCGGCGGGTTCTGTTCCCGCGCTTGGGGCTTCGGGCACCGGCATGGGCGCGGCACAGCCAGCCACCAGCCACAGCCCGACGAACATCAACAAGAATCGCTTCATCATTTCTCCCCTTCATGATTGAATTCATACCAAGCATTCTGAATAGAACGCGATTGGGCGGATTGGGCGGATTGGGCGGATCTGGGCTGATTTTTCTCCGAATCCGCTGGAATCTGCCCAATCTGCTCAATCCGCGTTCTATTTTTGACTCCACTGCGAAAAGTCCGACTTCTGTGTGATTTGCGGTTGCTCCCCTCCTAAGAGAAGTCGGACTTTTGCCCTTGAGCGACCTTTTTGCAGTAGAGTCATTTTTGGCATCCTGGTTGCATTGTGGCGGCGGGGTGCCGATGCTTCTATAAGCACGCTTACTTCGCTATAATGGACTGAAATCAAATCTACGTCCAGTCACCAAAGAATCGATGGATCTGTATGAGCCAGCATTCACCCCATTCACCTTTTGTCACCGGGCTGCGCTGTCTGCGCTGTGGACAGTTCTACGCGCCGGGCGAGATCGACTACGTCTGCGGCTGTCGGCCCAACGTGGGCAGCGATCTGGGCACGCTCGACGTGCAGTACGACTATGCCGCCATCAACCAGGCCACGTCACCGGCGCAGATTGCCGCGGACCCCGACCGCGCCATTGGGCGTTGGTGGCCGCTGTTGCCCATCGCCCACCGCGGTCATCTACCGCCATTGCCGGTGGGGAACACACCACTGCTCCACGCCAAACGGTTGGGCGAGTCGATTGGCTTTCCCAATCTCTACCTCAAAGACGACGGACGCAACCCATCGGCCTCGTTCAAGGACCGCGCCTCGGCCATCGCTGTGACCCGCGCCCAAGAAGCAGGCAGCGCCATCGTGGCCACGGCCAGCACGGGCAACGCCGCCGCCGCCCTGGCCGGTCAAGCCGCCGCGGCAGGACAGCCCACCGTGATCTTCGTGCCCAAGACGGCCCCGCGCGCCAAGATCGCCCAACTCCTCGTCTACGGCAGCCGCGTCCTCGCCGTGGATGGCAGCTACGACGATGCCTTCGATCTCTGCGTCTCCGCCTGCAAAGAATTCGGCTGGTACAACCGCAACACCGGCTACAACCCGTACATGACCGAGGGGAAGAAAACTGTGTCGTTTGAGATCGCGGAGCAGTTGGGGGAGGCGATGATGCGGCGAGGCGAGGAGGCGAGGAGCGAGGGGCGAGGGGCGGCTCCCTCGCAATTGGCCACCCCCGACGTCATCTTCGTCTCCGTGGGCGATGGCTGCATCATCGGCGGTGTCCACAAAGGATTCAAGGATCTGCTGGCGTTGGGGTGGATCGAGCGGATGCCGCGCATCATCGGCGTGCAGTCCACGCGTAGCGCGGCCATCGCCACGGCCTGGCGCGACAACATGGACGTGCCGGCGGTGGTGGAAGCCACGACCCGCGCCGATTCGATCAGCGTCAACGCGCCGCGTGATGCCATCAAAGCGCTGGCCGCGGTGCGGGAGACCGGCGGCGCGTACGTCCTCGTGGAGGATGAACAGATCCTCGCCGCCATTCCGCCGTTGGCGCGGCTGGGGGCTGTCTTCGCGGAACCGGCGGGGGCGACAGCGTATGCCGGTCTTCTTCAAGCATGGTGCGATGGACTGGTCGAGCCCGGCGAAACCGTCGTCGTCATCAATACCGGCAACGGCCTCAAAGATGTCAACGCCGCGATTCAGGCCACCGGGGAACCACAAGTCATCGCACCGACGTTGGAAGCGGTGAGGGATGTGATTTACGATTGACGAATTTCGATTGTCTTGTTGCGGTGTTGGTTCTGGATTGGGAAATCTCGTCGTCAAGCGCGTTCTTCGGTGCCGTGAGTCTCAGCTATTAACGCAACGGAAAAGCCACCCAATGACCAATCACATCGCTAATCAGAAATCGTCAATCGTCAATCAAAAATCGTAAATTCTATGTCAATCTACGAGATCACCGCCCTCAGCAAGACCTATCCAGGACAGACCCGCCCGGCCAACGAGGACATTTCGTTCGCGGTGGAAGCAGGGGAGATCTTTGGGCTGTTGGGCGACAACGGCGCAGGGAAGAGCACGCTGGTGAAGCAGATGGCGAATCTGCTACGCCCCAGCAGTGGCGAGATCCGGCTTCTCGGCAAACCCGTGTACGAGGACGCACTGCACGTGCCGCTGCATGTGGGCTACATGCCGCAGGATGGACGCGCCTCAACTCGCTGACGGTGGCAGAGTCGCTCTACTTCACGGCGCATCTGCGCGGGCTGAGCCGCCGCGACGCCGAAGCGGACCGGGATCGTCTGCTGGAGCAGTGGGATTTGGGGGCGCTGCGCAACAAGTCTTCGATGCGGCTTTCGGGCGGTCAGAAGCGGTTGATGCAACGGCCGTGGCTATGGCAGGCGCGCCATGCGGTGCTGATCCTCGACGAGCCGACCAATGAACTGGCCCCGCAGCGTCGCCGTCATGTGTGGGAGACGCTGCGTGAACACAACCGCGTCCACGGCGCCACCATCATCTTCATCACCCACGACGCCATCGAAGCCGAGAAGATCATCCAACGTGTAGGCATTCTGCGCGATGGACGGCTGGTGGCGTTGGGCCGCCCCTCGGATCTCAAGCGGCAGATCGATCAGCAGTTGCGGCTGGAGATTTTCTTTGCATCCACACCGCCTGCACTGCCCGATGGGTTGACACCCCAGCAGTTGGATGTGGGCAGGTGGCTTGTATACCCGGAACGTCGTCAGGTCGACGGCGTGCTCAAGCGCGCTCAGTCACGCTCAGATCGATGATTTTCGTCTCTATTCGGCCACCCTGGAGGATCTCTACTTGCACTATGCCGACGCCACCACCTGACACAATCGCAATCCTCGAACAGTCGCCGCGGCGCGGACACAGCCTGCCTGTGCAGTTCGTCGATCTGCTGATCATCGAACTGAGCAACTGGCGTTGGGGGTGGCGCAGCATGGTGATCATCGGCATGGTCTTTCCCCTGTTGTCGATGATGTTGCTGGGCAGCTTTGCCCGTGATCTGGGCAACGATGCGTTGGCCTACATCCTCACCGGCAACATTGTGCTGGCGCTGCTTTTCGAGCACCAGGGCAAGTTGACCAGCCACTTTTCTTTCATGCGCATGGCCGGCGCGCTGGACTACTTCGCCACCCTGCCGGTGCAAAAGATGGTACTGATCCTGGCGGCGTGGGCAGCGTTCTTCATCCTTTTTATCCCCGTCCTGTTGACGACGTTGGTTGGAGGCATGTTGATCCTGCACGTGGAGCTGCACCTGCACCCGCTGGCACTCATCGTCGTGCCGCTCTGTGCGCTACCGTTGGCGGGCGTCGGCGCGTTGATCGGCACGAGCTTCCGCACGCCAGAAGAAGCGAATGCTGTGGACAGGTTGCTCACCGTCCTCATGCTGGCGCTTGGTCCTGTGCTGGTGCAGCCCGAACGCCTGCCGTCTTGGTTGGTGACCCGGGCTACCTCAGCCCGGCCACCTACGCCGCCTGCGTTGCGCCAGGTCTTCCTTGGCCCGGTGACCAATCGGCTGATCCTCGATCTGGCCGTGTTGATCGTCTTCACCGTAGTCAGCTTCTGGCTGGTCAACCACAAAATGGACTGGCGGGCCGCTTAGCTCTCCTCATCCGGGAAGAAGACGTCTTCGATCTTGCAGTTGAAAAGCGCCGCAATCTTGAAGGCCAGGGGCAGACTCGGATCGTACTTTCCTGTCTCCAACGTTGATCGTCTGAGCGACACGTCAAGCTGTTCGGCGAGGTCGGCTTGCGACCACTCCCGCTCTGCTCGTAGAACACGCAATCGGTTCCTCATTGGTACCTCCGTCCGGCGATGGCGGTGCCAATCCCCCAGAACGCGATGAGCATGGGGAAGACCCAGATCCACGATGGCTGGGGCAGCCCGGCGTTTTCGAGAAAGCCGACGGTGATGGTGACCAGTCCGGCAGCCGGACGGCAACCCAATCGCTTGGGCTGAATGCGCTGCTGCAATTCGTCGATGCGGCTGAGGAAGCGCAAGAAGGCCCGCAACGCAAAGAGCAACGGCACAACCGGCAGCACCGCGAGGACCACTTGGAGCGGCGTGGAATCCGTCCGCTCAAGTGCCCAGATCGACCCCATCAAGATCACCGCGTATGCGACCATCGAAGTAATTAGTTCAACAGTATATGTTTTCGCTGCTTTGTTCATCTTCTTCCTCCGTGGGAAAGCTCAGTTGACACAATGACAAATCTGCTTTACGTTGCCAGTATACACAAAGGGCGAAGCAAAATGTCAAACGTGTTTTACAAAAAGTCAAAGAAAGTTTTCGGGTATGCAGGTGTGCAGGTGTGCAAGTTGCATGTATGCAGGTATGCCGCTGACAATACGTTCCAGTCCCCAGTCCCCAGTCCCCAGTCCCCAGTCCCCAGTCCCCAGTCCCCAGTCCCCAGTCCCCAGTCCCCAGTCCCCCAGTCCCCAGTCCCCAGTCCCCAGTCCCCAGTCCCCAGTCCCCAGTCCAGTCCCCAGTCCCCAGTCCCCAGTCCCCAGTCCCCAGTCCCCAGTCCCCAGTCCCCAGTCCCCAGTCCCCAGTCCCCAGTCCCCAGTCCCTAGTCCCCAGTCCCCAGTCCCCAGTCCCCAGTCCCCAGCTTCAGTCCCCAGTCCCCAGTCCCCAGTCCCAATTTCCCGCCTGACGCACCATTGAGTACAATTAGTGATCAGACACCTGAACGCACAGGTGTCGATCTATAGCGCATCACATAGCTGCCCGCAGATCGGGGAAAAAGGAGAGCAAATCATGAGCAGCCAGCAAAATGGCGTCGGTAGCCAGAAAAACGGACAAGTGGAGAAGGGAACATTTGCGGTCAAGGCAGGCATGGCGCAGATGTTGAAGGGCGGCGTTATCATGGACGTGGTCACGCCGGAGCAGGCCCGCATTGCCGAAGAAGCCGGGGCTTGCGCTGTGATGGCGCTGGAGCGTGTCCCCGCCGACATTCGCAAGCAGGGTGGCGTGGCCCGCATGAGCGATCCCCAGATGATCAAGGAGATCATCAAAGCAGTAACGATTCCGGTCATGGCCAAGGCGCGTATTGGTCACTTCGTCGAAGCGCAGATCCTGGAGGCCATCGGCGTCGACTACATCGACGAGAGCGAAGTGCTGACACCGGCAGACGAGGAACACCACATCAACAAACACAAGTTTACCGTTCCCTTCGTGTGTGGCTGTCGTGATCTGGGTGAGGCGCTGCGTCGGATTGCCGAAGGCGCGGCCATGATCCGCACCAAAGGCGAAGCTGGCACCGGCAACGTTGTGGAGCGGTGCGCCATGCACGCTCTGTCCACTCGGCGACTGCCGCCTCACCACCATGGACGAGGACGAACTCTTCGCCTACGCCAAAGAGATCCGTGCGCCGTACGATCTGGTCAAGCAGACGTCGGAACTAGGACGGCTTCCCGTTGTCAACTTTGCTGCGGGCGGCGTGGCCACACCAGCAGAACGCCGCACTGATGATGCAACTCGGCGTAGACGGCGTATTCGTCGGCTCGGGGATCTTCAAGAGCGGCGATCCTGAGAAGCGCGGGCGGGCCATTGTGCAGGCTGTCACCCACTACAACGATCCCAAGGTGCTGGCCGAGATCAGCGAGGATTTGGCGAGCCAATGGTCGGCATCAACCTGGATACGCTCGCCGAACAGGAGAAAATGGCACACCGCGGCTGGGAACACATCGCCAATTCAACCGGGCAATGCACAGATGCCACCGTGGAACGACCTACCATGACAAAAACGACCATCGGCGTACTCGCGCTGCAAGGCGCGTTTCGCGAACACGTGAACATCTTTCGGTCAATCGGCGTAGACGCCGTCGAGGTCCGCACGCCCGCGCAGATGCTGGGCTTGGACGGTCTTGTGATACCCGGCGGCGAGAGCACAAGCATGGCGCTCATTGCCGAGAGATGGGGCATGATCGAGCCGCTACGCAACTGGGTACACGGCGGCAAGCCTACCTGGGGTACCTGTGCGGGGATGATCCTGTTGGCAGAACGCGCCACAGGACAAAAACAGGGAGGCCAGGCGCTGATCGGTGGCCTGCATGCAACAGTGAACCGAAACTACTTCGGCCGCCAGGTCGACAGTTTCGAAGCAGATCTCGAAGTCACCGTGTTCGACGATGTGCCGTTCCATGCCGTGTTCATTCGCGCCCCGGCCATCACAGCCATAGACGCAGATGTGGAACCACTGGCATACCTCATGCTTGCCACACCAGGCGCGGAGCGCGTCATCGTGGCTGCACGCCAAGGACCGATCCTGGCCACTGCATTTCACCCAGAGCTGACCGACGATCCACGCTGGCATCAGCTCTTCCTAGACATGGTCCGCCACGTCTCCAAACAAGCACAGGTTTAGTCAACGACCAACCGCGCTACAGGCCGAACCCGCACCAGGAGGTCTGTCGACATCCGGCTTTGTACGAGAAGAAAAAAATGCCCCATCGCGATCGCGATGGGGCATTTTTCATGACTGACAGCCGACAAACTACAGGTTAAGTGCGATCAGCGGTACCCGGGTCAACGTCCTCTTCGCCGGATCCGTCAGCGGGCGCATCTGTGACCGGCTCATCCACGGACTCATCTTCCACAGCATCCTCCTCACCATCGGCAACCACGTCCTCGGTCGTAGCCACAGGTGTGTCGGAGGCAGGAGCGGGCGCAGTCACCACGACTGTCGACGCGGCCGGCATCGCGTCCGCGTCATCCAAACCGGATGCGAAGCCCGAGTCGGTCGATCCGAATCCACCGCCCAGCACACCCACAGGCAACTGACCATACAAGTGATACTGGAAGTATGTGACGACCAAAATGCCTAGAGGAACGGTCACCACAAGGCCCACCACACAGGCAACCACACCTACCAACGGGGCAACTGTCGAGATGATCAAGCTGCCCACCACGTAAACGATCGCAACCACAGCCACGTCACTGATATTGGCACGCGTCCACTGCCAAATCTGAGTGAAGGCAAGGCCACTGCGAATACGTTCATCACGGGCGAAAGCAATCGTGTAACCAGGCTGCACCAGCGCCAGGAAAAGGCCGTAAGCCACCGACAAACATGTGCCACACAGCAACAGCATCAGGCCGAACACAGCCGCATCGCCGCCCGAGTCCATAATGGCGGCGCCCACGACCGTCGGTAGCGTGACGACAAGCACCGGCAAGCCCCAAACAAAGGACACCACAACAAGCTTGAAACCGGTGGCGAGGTCATCACCCAACGATCCCACTCTGGGAGAACAGGCCGCACACCAGCCTGCACGTTGCGCATCAAACGAACACCATAGCCGGAGAGGATGAAGAAACCTACCACGCCCACAATGACCGGGGCGAGCAGCGAACTCACCAACAGCACCAGCGTTCCAATCGTTGTCTTTTCGATCCACCGCTCTTCTTCGGTGAAGAAAGTGAGGGCACGTCCAATATCCACAGATGACTCCTTCCTATGAATGGAAACGCAGCGACAGAACAGCACCACATCGCCACAAACGGAACCTACGCAACAAACCACACACTGCCCAGGCAAAGGAAACCCAGCAACGCACAAATGCACTACGAAGCGCCGCAGCGAAAGTTTCACCAACACAGCGCCAACCTAAGCCAATGCCAACCGGATCTCGGCCTGCACCCAATCCACAGGCTCAACATCCAACGCAGCCAAGAGTGCATCCGCCGACCGGAACCACCCCAGCACGCGCCAAACGACCCAAAGCCCATGCCGCGTGCGCACGCGGCACCGGATCACGGTCCTGAACAGCGGCGAGCAGACACGGGAGCGCGGCCGCGTCTGCCCAGTTACCCAATGCAACGCACACATTGCGCAACATCCCGGCGCGCCCAGGTCGCAAAACGGGCGTCCGCTGGAACCGAACAGAAAACGCCTCGTCCGCCAGCCAATACGGCGAAGACTCCCGGAATCCTTCGATCAGAGGCGGCGCAACACGATCCAGCAGCGCACTCGCCCGCACCACGCCAGAACCAGACACAGCAAGCCGCCGATTCCACGGGCAGACGTCCTGACAAATGTCACAACCAAAAATCCGATTGCCAAAAGCTGATCGCAAAGACAGCGGGATCACACCACGGCTCTCAATCGTCCAGTACGAGATACAACGACGTGCATCGAGGTGCAGCGGGCCTACGAACGCATCCGTAGGGCAGGCCGAAAGGCAGCGCACACAGCCGCCACACGTACCCACACGGCGAACATCTTCGAGGCGAATCTCCCACCGGCCAACACGCGTTCCTGGCGCAAGGCCGTCCAGCACCTGAAGTTCGTCCACCAGATCGCGCCCATGCCAGCCAACGTCATACTCGAAGACCTCCGGCACACAAAGCGTACCCAACAGCAAGAAACTACCACGTTCAGGATGAATCGTGCAGCAGTTCTTGCCCGTGAAGCCAAGCCCCGACAACATAGCCCAATCGCGCTCCAATACAGGACCTGTATCGACCAACGCCTTGCCGACCCGCGAGCGGCCGCCAAGGCGGCGGATCTCACCATCCAGCGCATAGAGCGCCGGGCGCATCACCTCGTGATAGTCAGGCGACCAGGCATACCGAGCAATCAAGCCGCGGCTCGGATCAGCAAGAGCGCGCGGATCGGCCAAAACGCCACCATAATCTACACCGACCACGATCATGCTGCGGAACTGCTGACCCCCCCGCGCAAGAAGTCCTGGAGAACCACGCTTGTCCACGTGCCGACCAAGATACGCCATATCGGCACCGCCGCCACGCGCCAGCCAGGCGCTGAAGAACGAAGAATGCGGCGCATCACCAATTGGAACGAATCGGCAGAAGTCGAAACCAAGTTCCTGCGCAAGACCGCGAACATAACCAGTGCGGTCCGCGAGATCCAGCGCAAAGCCATCGATACGAGACATACCGACAGTATACAGCTACACACAAAAACACGCCACGAACCGCACTGCCTGGGGTGTGTCCACTTCGGGGCACTCAGCGCATGGCACGGACCAAAGGCAGAATCTGTCAGCGCCAACTCTCCGGTCCGTGCCAGGCCGTCTGGAAGCGCGCCCGCAACCTGAATCGCCAGATCAGGCCACGGAAAACAAAAGCGGCAGAGGCCAAAGCCTCCACCGCCGAAAACACCAGCACGAACCAAATAAGGAACAAGCCGCCACAACGGCTACGGCTAGTCGTCGTCCCATTCCTCCTCGACTCCCACAACTCGGTACTCGCCTGCCCCGTGCATCGGCCTGCACAGGCATGGCAGGTAGAAAGCCCTGCGCTTGAGGCGACTGCTGCCCATATCCCTGCGGATACTGTGCCCCTGGTGGACTGACAACGATCACTGGCGCCTGGAAACCGCCGCCGTATTCCTGCGGCATCCGTTTTGGCGGCTCCGGCGTCCGCTCGCCGCGGCGTCCAGCAGCCATCACCAGGAGCGCAGCGGGAATCCCCGCAAGAATTCCGAACAGGATACCAATCGCCATACTTAGCGCATCAGAACTCAACCGCTGTCCCACACTCCAGCCGGCCGCCGCACAGAACAAAATCAGTGCCAATATCAAGAGCTTCTTCACTATCCCAATTCTCCCTGTTCACCACAATCTCGTAGGCACATCTGGCGTCCATACGCAAGGACGACATAGACGATCACGCCAGGTGGCGTGTGTTGGCGACATCGCCGAATCCCGCTGCTGTGCGGCGGGTCCGTGATGACCGTGCATGGCGATCCACTAGTAGGCACAGACCAGGCTTCCCATGAACCGCCCATTTCAGGTCGCGCATTCGACAGTGCGGCGCCGACCTGTGAGTTGCCGCAACTAGCACACGTGCGCAACATGTTCCATTCGGGCCTAAGTGGACGATGCGATCTGCCGATCTTGCTTGAACATTGCCCACCCAGGGCGTGACAAAAGCCCCGTACCCGCCCGCGCCGCCTCCTGCCTCGAGGGTTCGGAACCCGCGTCTGGGCTCGAAGCTCCCCACCGTCGCGAATTGCGGTTCCCCTGCCAAAGCTCCACTACGACGGTTTCCAGATCCGCCTTGCCCAACCATGCAGCCTGGAAACGCACTGTCTCGCCACCCGCAACCAGGAGGAAGTCTCCACGGCCTTCGAGCTTCTCTGCGCCCGAACCGGCCACACCCGTTGCGTAACGTGCCTCATCGGCGCCAGCCACAAGTCCTACCAGACGCACGGGAAAATTGGCTTTGACTGCCGACCCGATCAGCGAAGCGGTTGGTTTCTGGGTACATGCAACAAGATGGATGCCGGCCTCGCGTCCGCGTTGGGCGATGCGCGCCACGGCACTTTCAACCTTGCTGCCGCCGACCTGCATCAAATCAGCCAGCTCATCGACGGCCACCACGATTGCCGGGCGCGAAACGGCCTCTCTGTCGCGCCTCTCCATCTCGCCAACAACCCAGTTCAGCGCCGCCAAGGCGAGTTCAGGCGTGTCCTGGATGCCGTTCAGCACGTGAGGCAAGCTCTGCAATGGACGGAAACCGCGACCTTTGGGATCGATCAGCACAAACTGAACCTCGCCCTGGTGATTGAACATCGCAAGCGATGCAAGTAGCGTCCTGGCGAGCGCCGTCTTGCCCGATCCGGTCGTCCCCGCGAGCAACACGTGCGACACAGCCGGCGACGATAGTCGAAGCACCAATGGCGTTCCAGATTCGTCCATACCCAGCACTGCGCTTAGCGGCGGCAGTGTGGTCAATCGCTTACTAAGCGGCAGCAGCTTAACAGGCTGCGGATCGGCGCGCGGGATCTCAACATTGATCCCGCCGCCATCCCTATACACCCTTGCTTCTCGACTGCCCAATGCCTGCGCAATTTCCTCCGCGAGTGCCGCGACCTTGCCTACCTTGGTGCCGATCTGTGTTGACAGCTTGAACTGAACCAGGCGTGGCGTTATGAGTCCTCCCTGGACCTGGCCAGCGATCTTGTGACGCCCTAAAACCGCTTCGATGCGGTCCGCCTGCATATCGAGCTTTCGTCTTCGATTTGCCATGCAAGCATTCCTCCTGTTGACTGTTGCCGGAACTCGGCGCACGTGCTAGCATAATCGAGTACAGTGTGGGTTGAGCAGTGCCGAGGTGCAGCGGTATCCGATGACTACTGCCTGGTGGCGTCTATTCACCAGGCTGAAGTGCTGTCTCGACTATATAGAACGAATGTGCTATTGTCAATACCCAAAGTTGAATTGGGATATCCGTCTCCAAATCTGGTATCCGCACATTGGTTTGTGAAAGGCACCATAATTGCGCGCTGACAGATATACGGAAAAGCTTCAAGCGGCTATCATGGCCGCACAGGACATTGCGAAGGAGTACCGTCATCCAGCGGTGGAACCCGAGCATCTGCTCACCGCGCTGATCGACCAGGAGGGTGGCGTGGTTTCCGTGGTGTTGACCAGGGCGGGCGTTGACGTAGCAGGACTGCACCAGCAGCTGGACATTGCACTGGCGCGACGTGCTCGGGCCGAAGGAAGTTCGATGCAGGTGTCGCTGGCGCGGAGCACGATCTCGTTGCTTGAATCTGCCGAGGCGCGCGCCGCGAAGATGCGCGATGAGTTCACGTCGACCGAGCACGCTATGCTTGCCATGTCAGCCGATGGCGGACTGTCACTGCGATCGCTTCTGTCGCGGACCGGAGCCACCGAAGAGGCGCTGATGAAGGCGCTGGCTGGGGTCCGTGGGAATCTTCGCGTTACCTCGCAGAACCCAGAAGAGACCTACGATGCCTTGTCGAAGTACGCCACTGACCTCACCGACGATGCGGCCCGTGGTCGCCTTGATCCCGTAATCGGGCGCGACGACGAGATTCGACGCGTGATCCAGATTCTTTCACGCCGAACGAAGAACAATCCTGTTCTCATCGGCGATCCTGGCGTTGGTAAGACTGCCATCGCCGAGGGTCTCGCTCAGCGGATTGTCAACGGCGACGTGCCGTCCTCATTGCGTGGCAAGAAGTTGGTGAGCCTCGACATCGGGGCGATGCTGGCCGGCGCGAAGTATCGCGGTGAGTTTGAGGAGCGGCTCAAGGCAGTGCTCGCCGAAGTCGAAGCCGCGGCAGGTGGCATCCTCGTATTCATCGATGAGATGCACACGATCGTGGGCGCAGGGGCCGCTGACGGCGCGCTGGACGCGTCGAACATGTTGAAGCCGATGCTGGCTAGAGGCGTGCTCCATGCCATCGGCGCGACGACACTCGATGAATATCGAAAGCACATCGAGAAGGACGCCGCGCTGGAGCGTCGGTTCCAACCGGTCATCGTGGAAGAGCCGTCGGTAGAAGACACGATTTCGATTCTTCGTGGCCTGAAGTCGCGGTACGAGGTTCATCACGGCGTGCGCATCACGGATGGTGCGGTCATCGCGGCAAGTCGGCTGAGTCACCGGTACATCGCCGACCGCTTCCTGCCAGACAAGGCAATCGATCTGATTGACGAGGCAGCCTCGACGCTGCGTATGCAGATCGACAGCAAACCCGCGCAGCTTGACGATGTGGATCGGCAGATCATGCAGTTGGAGATCGAAAGAGAGGCCCTGCGCCGCGAGACTGATGCTGATTCGGCGGCACGCCTTGGACTTCTTGAGCACGAGCTTCGCAGGCTCAGTGAACAGAGCCACGAGTTGACGAGCCTTTGGCATTCCGAGCGTGACGCCATCTCCCAAGTGCAGGCGCTGAAGGAGCAGATCGCTGCGGTGGAAACTCAAGTCGAACAGGCGGAGCGCCAATACGACCTTCAACGTGCTGCCGAGTTGCGTTATGGCCGTCTGAACGAACTCGCCCGTGAACTCGCTTTGGCTGAGGATCGTGTCAGCAAGCTACAGGCCGAAGGAGCGATGCTCAAGGAGGAGGTCGGACCTGAGGATGTTGCGGCTGTGGTCAGTCGATGGACCGGCATCCCTGTGAGCAAACTTTTGGAGACGGAGCGTCTGAAGCTCGTCCGCATGGAGGACGAACTACACAGGCGTGTTGTAGGCCAGTTTGAAGCCGTCCATGCCGTTTCGGCTGCTGTGCGCCGAAGCGCGCTTCACCTTCAGGACCTGGATCGCCCTATCGGCAGCTTCATTTTTCTGGGGCCAACCGGCGTGGGAAGACAGAGCTGGCGCGCGTTGGCTGCGCCTTTTTGACGACGAGCGCAACTCGTGCGCGCCGACATGTCGGAGTACCAGGAGCGCCACACAGTGGCGAGGCTGGTCGGTGCGCCGCCGGGGTATGTGGGCTACGATGAGGGCGGTCAGTTGACCGAGGCCGTCCGCCGCCATCCCTACTCAGTGGTACTGTTCGACGAGATCGAGAAAGCGCATCCAGAGGTCTTCAATGTGCTACTTCAGGTCCTCGATGATGGTCGACTTACTGATGGACAAGGACGCACCGTGGATTTCCGCAACGTCGTGATCATCATGACGAGCAATATCGGCAGTCGCCACATTCTGGAGGTCGCTGGTGTCGACGATGAGGTTCAGCGCCTGGTAATGTCTGCGCTGCGGCAGCACTTCAGGCCCGAGTTCTTGAACCGCGTGGACGATATCGTGATTTTTCATAGTCTTTCAATTCAGGACCTGATCGAAATCGTTGATATCCAGATTGCGAAGATTGCGGCACGACTCGGCGAACGCGGCGTACTGCTCGAAGTCTCCGATGAAGCAAAGGAGACGATTGTGCGCGCAGGCTACGATCCCGCCTACGGTGCGAGGCCCCTCAAGCGCGCAATCCAGCATAGCATTGCAGATCCGTTGGCTGTCCAGATCCTCGAAGGCGAAGCGCCTGAAGGTAGCACGGTTTTCGTTTCAAGCGACGGCGAGGACCTTCGCTTCGAGATCCGCCGACCGGTTCAACCACCCGCCATACCATGACGCGTTTTTCCGAATGATCACTGTTGCATTACCCAACCATGCAAAGAGACCAGCACGCAAGGAGACCAGCATGCACGTGGACCAGCTTGAGACGCCGGTTGCGGTCGTTGACATCGACAAACTGGCTGCTAACATCCAGCGCCTTCAGACCTACCTCGACAAGCACGGCATCGCCAACCGGCCACACATCAAGACCCACAAGATCCCCGCCATTGCCCACATGCAGGTGGCAGCGGGCGCAGTCGGCGTGACGGTGCAAAAACTTGGCGAGGCAGAGGTGATGGCCGCGGCCGGCATCGATGATCTGTTTCTGCCCTACAACATCCTGGGCGAGGCAAAGCTAGAGCGACTCATGCACCTTACCCGGCGCGTCCGAATCAGCGTGACAGCCGACACTGCGACAACGGTGATGGGCCTGGCGCAGGCTGCTCAACGTGAAGGCACGCAACTGCCCGTGCTTGTTGAGTTCGATACGGGTACAGGCCGCTGTGGCGTGCAGACGCCCGCAGAAGCAGCCGAACTCGCTCGCACCATTGCCAGCCACGACTCGCTCAACTTTGCCGGCCTCATGACCTACCCCTCGAACGAGAACACCGACCCGTTCGTGGTCGCAGTGAAGCAGCAACTTGCGCCGCATGGGCTTCAGGTCGACATTGTCAGCGGGGCGGATCACCGGGAATGTGGTCCGCACAAGCATGCAGAGGTGACCGAGCATCGCGCCAAGACGTACATCTACGGAGATCGGTCCATGGTAAACACTGGCGTCTTAACGCAGGAACAAGTCTCATTCCATGTCATCGCCACCGTGGTGAGCCGGCCGACGTCGGATCGTGCCATCCTCGATACCGGTAGCAAGGCGCTGACAAGTGACAAGGCACGCAGGGCCGACGGCTACGGTCTCATTCTGGAATATCCCGATGCAGCCATCTTCAACCTGTCGGAGGAACATCGGGTGGGTGGATCTGTCGGCGTGTGCGCAAACCGGAGATTTGGCGAACGAGTCACTATCCTGGTGAATCACTGTTGTGTGGTCAACAACATGTTCAACCAGATCGTGGGACTGCGCAATGGCGAGGTCGAAGTCGTGCGGCCGGTCGCCGCCCGTTAGCCTGTTGACCTAGTGAGCAGATGAACAAATCCAACAAAAAAGAGGCTCGATCCGCGGATCCGAGCCTCTTTTGTGCGAAATTGTCGTCGAACAGCCTAGGGCGCAACCGTCTTCTGGAACGTCAGCAAGAACGACGTGTGAATCGTGAAGAAGCGGTGCTCGCCCGGTGTACCCAGGCCCAGGCCCTGTACTACATCGCTGGGTAGCCCCTCGATCTTCACGTTGTAGGCGTTGCCCGCCTTATACATGGGATAGTTCGACGCGTACTCAGGTGCAGGTTTGTTCTCCGTCTGGATCGTGTCACCGCCTGCCCAGAAGATCGTCACCTGCTGGCCCACCACACGTTGGCCGGATTCATCGATCACCTCGGTGTATATGTGGTGCTTGCCGCCGGCTTCTTGCTCGTTCTCCCAGCGCGCATCCACCAGGCGCCAATATGGTTGACCCGAGGGGACGCCGGCGTCGGCGACCGAGATGCCGAAGCTGATCGAGCCGACCGTCCCAACCACGCAGGCGGCAAGGCAGGCGCCTGGCGCGCTTCCGGCTTTCGGGCGGGGCTTCCACTTGCACAGCCTGCACCACCACCGGCACTGGCGTCGGCGGCACCGGCGTGTACGTGGGCGTCGGCGGCACCGGCGTTTCCGTTGGCGTGGGCGTAGGCGTGAAGGTCAGCGTCGGGATCGGCGTCTCGGTAGGATACGGCGTGTACGTAGGCGTAGCGTTGGCATCTTGCTGCTGGGCAAGCGCAAGCTGGGCAGGTTCACCGCCATTGGCAGCCAGCGCGCTGTTGACATCACTGCTGCCCTCGAATGCGCTGAAAACACTGGCCGACACCACCGCCGTGTCGCCCGCGGCAACCGTGGGGCCACTGATCAGCGCATTCAACGAGGCCCAGGCGGCCACGGTGAACAGGTAGGTAAGAATCAACACGAGTAGCACAAGGCGAAGCTTCGCCCCTGTGCTCAGCCCCGAGAACCACTCACCCACACCGACGCGTTGCCGCTCGGCGCCAGGCTGTCGAGCCGCTGCGCGGCGTCGCTGTGACGATATTGTCATGGCGCCGGCGCCGCCCTCGGCGTCCGGTTCCGCCTGGATCGTGTCGCCGCTGCGCTGCGAGATCAAGCGGCTCATGCTCATCGCCAGGCCAGGGATGCGCATCATCAGCGCTTCCAGGTCCTCGCGATCCAACGTGAGCAGATCGACCTCGGTGTCAGCATAAGCCGTCTGCCCATGCAACTGATTGCCCAAGACGGCCCGTTCGCCGATGATTTCACCTTCGCCAAGCGTCCAACCAGGGCCGCCGGCCAACGGCTGCATACGCACAAAACCGCGTTCTACCAAGTAGAGGACGTCACCCGGCGCGCCGGCGCGGAAGACCTGCTCGCCTGAGCGGTACCGAGTCGGGCGCAGATGCCGCGCCACTTCGCGTAGATCACGTCCGCTGAGGTTTGCCAATAGCGGGAAGCGGCGATATCGACCTTCGTCGACAACTTCCTCTTGCGCTGAAAGCTGTGAGGCCACAACCTGATTCAACGCCTGCCCAATGCTTGGATAGAGCGACACCAGTTCGTCTAGATCGGCCTTGTAGAGCACCCACAAGTTGCTGTCATGCACAGCCGTGGCGTCGTTGGTTCGGTTGCGACCGGTGAGCAGGCTCATTTCGCCGAAGTAGCGGCCAGGACCGATCCGATCTACTTCCTGAATCACACCGGTCGCCGTCTCGGTGCTTAGCTCGACTTCGCCTTCATCAACTAGATAGAGGGCATCGCCGGCCGCGCCTGCCTGGTAGATCGTCTCACCACCGGGGACGTGCTGGAGTACCAACCGCTGCGCCACGGCATGAAGATTCTGCGCACCCATCGCGGCGAAGATCGGTGTCTGCGCCAGCCGAATCACAGCCTGTGTCTGATCCGCGGGGCTGAGATTCCCACGCAACCGCCGGCCCATGGTGCGCCGAAGCGCCGGGTACAGGCCGCTTACCTGGTAGAACTCACTCAGTGGCACAACCCAGATCAGCGACGGCTCGAGCGCCCACACGACCTCATCGTAAGGCTTGTGAGTCAGCAGCGGCAGTGCGCCAAGGATCTCGCCAGGTTCGATACTGTAGCTATGCTCGCCGTCGCCTTCGGGGCGCACTGCCAGTTCGCCGCGTTCCACCAGAAAGAACCCTTGAGGCGCTTCACCGATCTGATACAGCGGATCACCCGCTTCCAGTTCGTACGGGCGCAGCCGAGAAGCCAGCGGGCGTAGGACACTCGCCGGCAGATCGCCCAACAAATCCGTGCGTGCAAGCTGATCGGTGAGGTAGTCCTCCATCTGCACAATCTGCTCGTCGAACGAAAGCGACAACGTCACACCCACCTGCGGGTGCTTTTGGATCAGCCGACGCAGGCCGTCATCCGGCAGCGCAAGGACCGCGACGTCAGACGCCGCAACCGCGCCCATTACATGATCGACGCCGCGCAGAAACTCGGCTTCGCTGAGCACGCTCCCTGGTCCCAACGTCGCCAAGACAAGTCCTTGATCGCTCATCAAGCGGACGTAGCCGCTCTCTACAAGGAACAGCGTGTTCGCTCGCTCGCCACTGCTAAAGATCACAGATCCACGTGGGCGATTCTCCGAGCGAAATACATTACCGATCAACGATTGATCGGATTCCGTCAAATCGGCGAACAAAGGCACCTGACGGATCATCTCTACGTTCACGCTATCTCCTTTCGGTCAAGCGAGGAGGCAAAAAGAATCCAAGCAGCGCAACAAGTGTCACGCCAATGGATATTGTACTCCAACGTCGACCCGCAAACTAATCGCTTAGCCGACAACATACTGACGATTCGCCGCGAAAACACGAACTTATAGAGAAATCAAGTAGACTTCGGACAATTGAGGAGTGAGCACGCCCACGTGCGACTCAGCCGGCACGAGGCGTGCCTACTCCGCATTCTACGACCTCTATCTGATTTCTCTATTAGTAGCTGCGACGGAAACGAACCGTCCAACTGAAGTGGCCGAAGCAGCCTGGTTTGGCGATAAAAGCCTGGCAACTGGCGCCATCCGTGCAGTACCGCGCCTGGATCAATTGATCAACTGGGATATCCCATGTGCGGGCGGTATTGCCGACGGCGCGGTCACTGCTCACCTCGCGTCCGTCCACGTCTCTGAGGACAATCACATCGTCGCCGTCCTTGTTGATGTCCATCTGGGTCACGCCGTCACCTTTGTCGCCGGTGACGTGTATCTCGTTGCGGTAAACCCCCTGCACGGTGACGCCATTCAGCCGGGCGCCGCTTGCATCTTCCACAATGATCTGCAAGACCTGCTTCTCGCCACAGTTGACCGAAGAGCCGGCCAAAAAGCCACCGTTCTCTTGCACGTCCCACAGCCGCTGCTCCACCAACCTGAAATCAGGTCCGTCGGAGGGCGGCGGCGCTGCCGTCGGCTCTTCCGCTGGCGCCTGCGGCGGCGCGGTGGGCTGAGACGCCGGCGTAGCGGTCGGTACCACCGGCGGCGGCGTGGGAATCGCCTCGGCAACTGACACGTTGCTGACGTTGCCCACAGTCTCTACCAATGGCGCGTAGATCCAGCCAATCGCGCCGTCGCTCAGCGTTACCTGCCACCAGTCGCCCGCCGCGTTCTTGGCCAGTATCGTAGCCGCGGTACCCGTCTGCATGGCCGCGATGATCGGGTGCTCTGTACTTGGCCCAGCGCGCACATTCATCGGCGATACGGCCTGCACCTGCGCCTCTTGCACGGGGACAGGCGTGTCTGTTGCCGTCGGCTCCGGGCTGGGTTCGGCGGCCGGCTCAACCGGCGGATCAGCCGCAGGGACACTCGTGTCTACCGCCGATCCACTATCCGTCACCGGCGCCTCTGTGGGCGACACCGTAGGCGACACCGCCTGCGCCACGCTCTGAGACACGTCCTGAGCCGTGTTCGACGATGCGGATTCGGCAACCTGGCCCGCAGGCGCATCATTCGGCGCAACCGCCGCGGACGATGTAAACCCGCGCGCTGCCGCGTATCCATCGACAATCGCCGAACTCAAGCCCATGTCCATCGCCAACATCGTCAGTGCATCTGCATCGCCACTTGGTCCTTGACCGATTGTCTCTTCGGCCACAAGAATGAGCCACTGGTTGGTGTTGGCCACGCCCAAAGTGTCGAGCGCGGCCTGCGCAGTTGCCATGTCGCGGCTGCCCGCGTAATTGAACGCGATATCCTTGGTTACATCCGCCGCATCCACATCGCTGCTCTCGTCGCTGGAAGGGCCACAGCCTGCCATCACCAAAGCGGCCAGCAGCACGATCAACATGAACGGACGCAGGACGCGCAAAGCACACATCCAGGTGACGTCTTCTTGTGCAGGGCGACTTGGGGGGAAAACGGGCGAGTGCGGCGGTGAGGAATGCCTAGCGGAACGATCAAAAGGTTGTTGTATCATACGCAATCCAGAGCTATGGGTGAAACACGAGAACGCAACTTCGTGTACGCGAAAACCAAAGTAGAGGGGTTTCCGCTTCACCTCTCATTTGCTATAATGCACGGAATCCTTTCGCTGTGGAATGGACTGTGCCAGACACAGCAACGGTCTGTCGCAACGGACAGACCGTCCCTCTGAATCTAGATGCCGAAGGTGGGAGTCGAACCCACACGGGTTACCCCACACGAGTTTGAGTCGTGCGCGTCTGCCTATTCCGCCACTTCGGCGTGCTTCAAGTATAATTCGGGGGCGGAGAATTCGTCAAGTATGCAGCACTTCAACACGCCACAACTCCCGCCTTGACCAAAACACGAGGCAACACAGAGATCGAAAATCATGGATGAACAGGCGCTGCTCGAACGGTCACTTGCCGGTGACCTGAGCGCGTTCAACCACATCGTCGTGGAATATCAAGCGCTTGCCTACAGCGTTGCCTATCGGCTGCTCGACGACGCCGATTCGGCAGGCGACGCCGTGCAAGACAGCTTCATCAAAGCGTTTCGGGCGCTGGAGACCTTCCGCGGGGGCAGCTTCAAGAGCTGGCTGATGCGCATCGTCACCAACACCTGTTACGATGTTTTGCGCGCCCGCAAACGCCGCAAAACCGATAGCATAGACGACATGCCGGTGGAGAGCGAATACATCCCCGCATTCACCGATGACAGCGAATCGCCGCAGCAGTATGTAGAGCGGCAAGAACTTGCCGGCCTGATCTCACTCGCCATTCGTCACTTGCCCGAGGATCAGCAGATCAGTATCGTCCTCTGCGACGTGGAAGGCTACAGCTACGAAGAAATCGCCGAAATCACCGGTGCAGCCATCGGCACCGTCAAATCTCGCATCAGCCGCGCCCGTGGCAAGGTGCGCGACTACCTGATCCAGCACCCGGAACTTTTGCCAACAGCCTTTCGTCCTAGTGAAGAGTGAACAGCCGGCGTCTTGCGGACACACAACCGGAGACCAACGACATCGGCGCGGTTGCCCAGCCACAGTGCGCAAACAATGCACCCGCCAACCTGAATCGACATGAACGAACAGCATCGACAGCCAATTACAGATGAGCTGCTGTCCGCCTACATCGACGGCGATGTAACCGAAGCGGAGCAGCAGCAAGTCGAATACGCCATCGCCAATGATCCTGAAGTGGCCTGGCAGGTGGAAACGTTGCGCCAAACCGTGGCGCTACTGCGCGATCTGCCTGCGGTGCCGCTCGCTCGTTCGTTTGTGATCCACGAAGATCAGGTGGCCGATGTGTTGGCTGTGCGTCGAGAACAGGCCGCCACACCCCACGCCACGCAGTCGCCATCGATTGGTCGCCGCCTGCTCGCGTTTATCAATGACGGCAACCTGTTCCTACGCAACGCTTCGGCATTGGCAGCCGCGCTCTTCCTAGCCGTGACGCTGGGACGAACTGCGCTGACTGGTCCAACGCTGATGCCGATGGCGTCCGCGCCGGCGCCGATGGCGGCGGAAAGCTCCGCCGCCGCGGACGCAGAGCCGCTGGTCCTCGAAGCGCCGCTGCAAGATGCAAGTGACGACAGCGCGCGCGTCGAAGCCATAGAAGAAGCGCCGATGGACGCACCCGCTGCCGAACCGTACGCGATGAGCGAAGCCGCCGCCACAGAGCAGACAGAAAAAACCACAGAAAAAGCGGCAGAACCTCTGCCGCCGGAGGCCACTGCCACCGTCCGCACGCTGATCGCGCCAGAGACCATGCAGTCGACGACCGCAGATGCGCCCGTCGGCAGTGGCGACGCCCCCGTTTCGGAGGCGCGGATGGTGCCACCCAACACGTTCGTCCCCGAAGCTGCCGCCGAACCTGCGGCTGAAGCTGCGTCCGCTGCCGCAAGCGCCGAGATTGCCACAGCCGACAGCGCGCCGCCTGTCGAAGAATCTGCTGGGCCTGCATCTTCAGAGGCTGGGAGCGCCGCCGCTGCTTCTGCAATGGCCGCGCCTGCCGCAGAGTCACCGGCAGAATCACCCGAAGAGTCTCCCGCAAATCAAGAAGCTGAACGCTCGTTGCTGCCAACAGCTACAACCCCACCCGAACCCAGCCCCACCGTCGCTGTGGCCCAACTGGACGCAACCGCCGCTGAACAGGAGACAGACGCAGCGCCAACCGACAGTGGCGTTGCCGTGTACAATCCACCCCAATCGGCACAGCAGGCCAATCCCGCCGCTCGCAGCCAGACGCCGGAACCATCGCCGCGGGATCTGTGGCTCATCGCCCAGGTGACCGCGCCGACATTGGCCATCCTCTTCCTGGTGGGCTGGCTGTTCAGCCGTCGCCGCACTGCACGCTAGCACAAGATGGCCGAGATCGACCAACAATTGCGCTTCATCGAACAAGTAGCGTAACGAGTAATGACTCTACTGCAAAAAGGTCGCTCAAGCGCAAAAGTCCGACTTCTCTCAGGAGGGGAGCAACCGGAAATCACACAGAAGTCGGACTTTTCGCAGGGGGAGTCAGTAATAAGTAGGTCAACGTAACCCTACTCGTTACTCGTCACTCATTGGCAGCCGAAACATCGTGTCACTTCCGCTGTCGCGTACTGGCAAATCACATCGAAAAGGATCCGCCGTGCCGGAACTGCCCGAAGTTGAAACCTACATCCGCGGGTTGGCGCCGCTGCTGCACGGAAAGTGCATCGTCGGCGCCCATGTTTATTGGCCGCGTATCGTCGCCGTCCCCGAGGATGTAGAGGCATTCACCACGCTGATCCAGGGCCGCTGCTTTGCGCACTTCGACCGCCGCGGCAAGTACATGCTCTTCGGTCTGGACAGCGGCGAAACCCTCATCGTTCACCTGCGCATGACCGGCGAACTGCGTGTCCACGCCGCCGAACAGCCACGCGACAAGCACACCCACCTGGTCCTCGCTCTCGATAGCGGCGAACGACTCCACTACCGCGACCAGCGCAAGTTCGGGCGTGTATGGCTGGTGGACAATCCGGATCGCGTGCTGGCAAAACTAGGGCCGGAGCCACTAAGCAGTGACTTCACCCCGGCGCTGCTTGTCGGCGCGTTGAAAAACCGCGTCGCCGCGGTCAAGGCGTTGCTGCTGGATCAGTCGATTGTGGCTGGGGTGGGGAATATCTATGCCGACGAGGCGCTCTTCCGCGCCGGCATAGATCCGCGCCGGGCTGGGGGCGATCTCAAAGACGCTGAGATCGAGCGGCTGTGGCAGAGCGTCCGCGCTGTATTGCAGATGGGGATCGAGCTGCGGGGCAGTTCACTGGGCTCTGGACCGCAAAACTACACGCCGCCCGACGGCGAACCCGGCGCGGCGCAAGCGTCGCACCAAGTGTTCCGGCGTACGGGGTTGCCCTGTACTGTGTGCGGGGCGCCTGTGGAACGGGTGGTGTTGGCGCAACGTAGCACACACTTCTGCCCGCACTGCCAACGTTGACGGGATCGTCGATCAGGCGCCGCTCTGCCCAGGTCTGCGCTGGCGTTTGGCCCGCTCGTACTCGGCGCGCAACTCCGCTTCACGCTGTGCCGCCGCTTTGCGTCCTTCAGCAAGCGCCTTGTCGAGTCGAGATTGGTAGCCAGCCTCAAAACTCGTGTCGCGCGCCGGCGCCAGCACGTAGCCCACGGCCAACCCTACGGCGATGCCTAGCACACTCCCCAGTAGCAGATTCACGCTCTTGCCCATAACCGTTCCTCGCTGTTTGGTCCAACAAACAAATGACAATCAACCTCGCTACGTGCATTGTCGCGTAGGTCTGCTGTGCTGGCAAGCCACACCCACGCCCGGGATGTCGTTCATTTTCGCTGGAGTCCTATCTGTAGACCCGCTGGTTTCGACAAGCTCAACCGACGCTGGACCTGACGCCGTCTGAGTTCCGAAGACTGTGAACGATACCACCGCGTCCGATGACCAAGCATAAACGCAACGGTCGCCCAGGAGCGCAACGGCAAAGAACGCGGATCGGGCGGATCAGCGCAGATCTCACACTCGAAATCCGCTCTGATCCGCCCGATCCGCTCAATCCGCGTTCTATCTACATCCCTACTTGGCACCGGCGTCGATGATCTGCACCTGCTGCGGTTCGGCGTCGATGTCGCCGTCGTAGTTGAGGGCGCTCATGCTGGACTCACGCACCGGCAACAGCGCTCCGAGGACAGCGTAGAGCAGCACGCCGAAGCCCATCGTCCCCAGAGAGAAGAGAATCCAGAAGAGCCGGATCAAGTTGGCGTCGAGGCGCAGGCTTTCGGCCATGCCGCCGGAGACACCCAGCCACAGCCGGTCGGTGCGGCTTCGCTTCAGCGGAATGCGTTGACGGGCGTTGCTGAGGCCACTCTTGATCGTGGAACGGTCCACGTGCAGGTTGCTGGACATCTTGGGCATCGACACCCGCGCCCGGCTGCGCCAATCCTGGAAGCTAACCCGCCACTCCTTCTGATTCTTCAGGAGCAACATGCCTGCGCCGACAAGCAAAGCCGGCCAGAAGACAATCGACGCCACAGACCAGAACGCGTTCCAGATCCAGGGCAGGATGCCCACGTTGGCCAGGAACCACAGGCCACCGAAGATCACCAGCACACTGCCTGCGCGGCGCAAGCTGCTCTCGTTGATGTTGATCGCAGCCGGTTCGCGTTGACCACCGTGTGCGGTGCCAACCGGAAGCAGCAGCCACAGCACGATGTAGGCCAGAATGCCCGCCCCCGCCGTAGGAATCGTCATCACGATCCAAAGCAGGCGCACCAGCACGGGATCGAGGTTCAGGTACTCGGCCAAACCGCCACACACGCCGCCGACAATCTGGTGGGTGGGGTGACGATAGAGCGGCGCACGTACCGTCGGCTGTGCCGCATTCTCTTCAGGCTGCTCAACTTGTGCTTGCTGCACCGGAACAGATTCCTCTTTCATCTTTGTCTCCTCGCTGATCGCTTCTTGCACGGATCCCTCGTCTACTTGCGGCAGGCCGACACCTTGCGGGGTCTCTTCCTGTTGTCCAATCTCGATGACGGTCTGCGCCGACGGATCGGCCTGAACCGGTTGCTCCTGAACTGATTGCTGTGCATTGCTCATTTACAGACCTCACTGTACACTCAAAAGTGTGATCGATACCCTTCACATTGTTGCGTACGCTTTCGCTCACAGGACAATACGCAGCCAATTTCCGAAAGTTTCAACGAATTCATGCAAAACGAGACCGGCGTTGCCAATGCTCGATGATCGCTCTCATCCCACGCCCGCCGCGTTGACCCCAGGGCAGCGCGACCTGCTCCAACACAAGATCCACGTTGCTCCACGCGCCTTGACGCAAAGCGACGCCAATGTGCGCCGCCGTCTTTCTTCGGCATGGTCGGCGGCGCTGAGGCTGGTTGCAGCACTGCACGGTATCCCCGAAGACGCACTGCACTGGTGGGCGCGCCAACCACGCGGGCACATCCTGCTCACAGCCGAAGACGAAGGCTACAGTGCCAGTCTCCGCGCTTCAGGTGACCGAGCACTTGCCGCCACCGCGTTGGTGCCACTGCATCGCATCCTTGCGCAGCCCGATCACGCGCTCAAACTCACCCTCCAACCGCTGGATCACCTGCTCGGCTGCGACGCCGATCCAACAGGCGCATGGCTTTCGGATGGTGGCGGGCGCACGCCGCGCTGGCAGCGGGTCGGCGGCCACATTGCCACACTTTTCCCCTTGGGCTACGGACTCTCGGACGCCGGGATCAACGATCCGCATTGGTATTGGGCCGAAGGTTTGGCTACGGCCCTGCGCGACCGCCGCAAGCTAAACGCCGCAGATCCAAAGCTAGAGCGGCTGTTGGGGCAATCGATCCTCGATGACGGATTCTGGCGCAACTTCGTCGCCGAAGAATCTCAAGACCTGCACAACGACAGGAAATAAGGAGATTTCAGAATTTTATTGATCCACGAAGGCACACGAAGCACCACGAAGAGGAGAAAGAGGGACACGGATTTCAGGATTCGCAAGACAACAGAGCGGCAGAGCTTTCTGCTTGTTCTTTTCTGCCTTCGTGTCTCTTCGTGTGGCTTCGTGGTTCATTATTTCACTGGTTTCTCCTAAGCAGAATTGATCCGCGCATATCGTCACACAGCGCATTCGTGATACAATATCCCCGCGCAACACAGGGCCTTCCTTGAACAACGTGACTGTCTCACTGATCCAGTTCGCTGCCGCCAGCCGTCACCTCTATGTCACCAACCGATCCGACCGGCATCAACCCGCAAGAAATGGGCGCTTACGCACTTCAGCCCGAACAGGCGCAGCGACCCTGGCTACGTTTCGTGCTGGCCGGTATTGTGTTCGTGATCGTGTTGCTGATTGTGCTCGTGGCGATCCTGCCTGGGTGGCGCGCCACTGTGTCTGGCTGGGTGAACGCGGCTGAACGGTGGAGGACCACCTCAAGAGGCATTGGTGCTGACGCCGTCTTCGCAGAATCGAGATGCGCTCTCGTTGACAGCCTCCCAGCCGTTGACGCCATCGCCGCTCGCCACGCCGACGCCGCAGCCACCGCGGCCGTGAACGTGACCCTGGCCGAAACCGCGGACAGCCCGCGCTGGCGATCGCTTTACACTGCGCCGGACCGGCCTGGGCTGCGCCTATTCTCGTTTCGGCTCGACGGCGCCGACGCCGACAACCTGGCGCTGCTCGATCAGTTGCACGCCGAACTGGTGATCCTCGACGGCAATTCGTCTTCGAGCGATACGGCGCTGCCGCTCAAGGATCTGCGCGGTCTGGCCGAACGCCAATACTACGAACTGCCCGCCAGCGGCGTCGACTGCACACGGCATCGCTTCACCGAAGCCGCCGAATACCGCGGACTGACCTTTCGACTTTCACTGCTCGCCGGTGACACGCCGGTGCAGGTCTTCCGCTACGGCATGACCGACACCGCCGCCTTCGCCACCGTCACGCCGACAGCGCTCGCCACCATTACGCCTACACCGCACCCGCAAGTGCGGAAAGATGCCATGAACGTGCGCAGCGGGCCGGGACCGCGTACACCATCTCGGCGGCGCGCACAAGGACGACGTCTACGCCGTCACCGTGCCGGACGGCGCACGGACGTGGTGCAGATCGACTACCGGGGCAGATCGGCTGGGTCTACGCCGTTGGTGGACGCCGTCGCCGTCGGCATCGCCGCCGCCCAGGTGCTCCTGCCCACGCCTGTGCCGCTGCCCACCACGCCACCCACGCCGACGCCTGCGCCGCCCACACCCGCGCCGACGCCCTATTTCCCGTTTCTGCTGGCAAGCACCGGGACCTGTGAACCAAACGCGGCCATCACCTACTTCGAGGGGCAGGTGCTAAACGGCGACAACACGCCGATGAGCGGCGCCTGTGTCCACATCGCCTACGACGGCCCGCGCCAGACCAAATGCACCGGCTGCGACGGCGACGTCAACGCTAAATGGGGATTCGCTCCGTTTGGCAACCTGCCCGGCAAGCCTGGCGTCACCGTGCGGATCTACGTCGTGCCGTGCCCTGAGAGCGGCATCACCGGCGCAGGCCAGGACGCCATCACCGGATTCGGCCCGTTGACGCCGGTATCGCCGGTGTGGACGTACACCATCGGTCAGAGCGTGCAATGTACCGGCATCACCTTCAAAGACAACCGTTTCTTCGACGACAGCGGCAAGCAGATCCCGCCGCCTGCGCCCACGATGGCGGCATCGGCCAACCAACTTTTCCGCTTCCAGGGAGAAGGGCAGACCTTCACCGATCCGTTTGTGCTCTCCGCCGGGCCGATCCGCTTCCGCGCTAATCTTGCCGGTTCGGGCGCCTACAGCCTGCAACTGCTCAGCAGCACCGGGCGCAACATCGATCTGCTAGCGAGCGGGAACGGCGCCGCCAATGTAGACAAAATAGTGAATATCCCGAGCAATGGCACCTACTTTATCAATGTCACCGCGGACGGACCCTGGACGATCTCGGTGGAAAAACCATAGATTCAACCAACAACACCCGAACCATCGATCAAAGGAGTATGCACGGCATGAACCAATTGCGACTTCGCCGAATCGCGCTACTACTGCTGATCTGCGCTGTCGGCATGATTTTGGCGACAGGCAGCGTCTTGGCGCAAGATGCGCCCGTCGTCTACCAACGGTACGATGTCGATATCCACATTCAGGCCGACGGCTCATTTGTTGTGCGCGAGATCCAAGAAGTCCTTTTCAACGAGGAATTCGAGACCGCGTTCGCCGAAATCCCCACCGACATGACCGAGTCCATCGGCGAGGTGCAGGTCTATGAGATGCTGGCCGGGCGTGAGGTGGTCTACGTCAACGCCACGCGCGCCGACAACGATCCGCTGCTGCCATACACCTTCGTCACCGAGCGCGAGGGCAAAGCCATCTACGTGGATTGGGCGTACAGCCCCACCGCCGCCGGTGAAACCCGCACTTTCATCGTGGAATACACGGTGATCGGCGGGCTGTGGATCTACAACGACGGCGACATTCTGGAGTGGCGCGCCGTCCCCGGTGACCGCGGCGGCGTGCCGGTGGAATCATCCACTGTCACGGTGACGCTGCCCGAGGCCCTCGATGTGGCAGATCTGCCCACGACGGCCTACGGCCCCGAGTTCGACACGCGCTACGCGCTCGCCGGCGTGACAAACCCACTGACAGAGCCAACCACCGCCGATCAGGTCGTCTTCGAGGCCGCTACGCCGCTGCCCGACGGACAAGCCTTCCAGGTGCAGGTTGGGTTCCCGCATGGCATTGTGGCCGCTGAACCGAGCCGCTGGCAGGTGATCGAAGACACCGCCAACCTCGAAGTTTCCCTGCCCGCTCTGGAAACGACGATCCGCATCCAGGAAGACGGTTCGCTGCTGGTGGAAGAGATCCACGTCGTGGGCGTCGAAGCGGGTGCGCTTTACGAAAGCAACCGCACCATCCCCACGCGTTTCCTCGACAGCGTCCACCAGGTGCAGGTCTACGAAGGCGATGTGCCGTTCCAAGAGGCGCGCTCGAACTGCGAATACTGCGTACGCATCAGCGAAGACGAGCGCGCCGCCAACTGGGCGCGCTACGACGCCAACTACGAACTGGTGATCAACGACCGCGCCGCCGGCGACGTCTCGATCACCTGGTCCTATCCGCCGCTGGTGCGCGGTGAACAAGGGATCTTCGTCCTGCGCTACCGTGTGCTCGGCGCCATCCAACTCTACGACAACACACAGCGCCTGCTCTGGACAGCCATCTACCCCGACCGCGACGCCGCCGTGGAGACGGCGACGCTCTACATCTACCCCCCGCCGGGCGTGCGCGCCAACCAGATCGACGTCGTGGAAGGCCCCGCCGAGGTGACCGACGACGGCGTTGCGCTTCGCATGGGATGGCGCTGTGGAACCCGGACAGCAGCGCGGCGTATCCATCGAAATGCCCGCCGACGCCACCAACGCCACCATGTCGCAGTGGCAGGCCGACGTTGAACGTGTCCTGGCGCTGGCAGCCGACGCCCAGCAGGCCCGGGCGCGCCTGCAATTGGCTTTTGGCACGATGACCGCGCTGCTGCTTGTCTTCGGCGGCGCCGGCCTCTACCTGATCTGGTACACGTGGGGTCGCGACAAACCGCTGCCCGAAGTGGCCGACTACCTGGCTGAGCCGCCGTCTGACCTGGCGCCGGGCCTCGTAGCCTATCTGCTCGACGAGGAACCGAGCACCAAGGGCGCGTTGGCCGGTCTCTTCCACCTGGCGTCTCTCGGCTTCGTGGAAATCGACCTGGAAGGCGGCATGAGCGTGCGCAAGGTGGCCGCGCCCGTCCGCGCTGCCGATTCGCTGCCTGATCACCTGCGTCACCTGCTCAGTGTCCTCGATCCAGTGCTGCCGACTGATCAAGACGTGGCCTACGCCAAGATCGAGCCGACGTTCGTCAAAGCGCTGCCTGCCACCTACGCCAAGATGGGCGAGGGCGTGAAGATCTACTTCGACGACATGCCGGGCGAATCCCGACACCGCTGGCTGGTGTGGGGGCAGTGGGGCGTGATCCTGGCCGTGATCCTGGCGCTCTTCCTGGCTGTGGGCTATGCGCCGCGCCTGGGCTGGCTGGCGCTAGGACCGGCGTTTGCTTTCATCGCCCTGGGCGGCGGCCTGATGTGGCTCAGCCGTCACATGCCGCGGCGCACCGACACCGGTGTGGAAGAGGCGCAACGCTGGCGCGCCTTCAAGCGCTACTTGGGCAACCTCAAGCAGTACGCTACGGTGGCCGACGCGCAAAAGATCCTCGACCGCTACTTCGCCTATGCCGTCGCCTTCGATCAGGAGGAGATCGTCCTGGAAAGTGCGGCCGAAATGGGGACGAGCATCCCCACCTGGTCGTACGGTCCCACCATGCGCCGTCGCGCCCGCCCCACCGCACAAGGACCGGCGCCCGCGCAGACAGGCGCGCCTGTCGCCTTGCCGCCGTTGGCCCAACGGCCCAAGCTGACCGTTCCCGACAGTAAGTCGATTGGCCAGTCGCTCAACCGCGCCAGCGAAAGCCTGGGATCTCGCCTGAGTCGCAGCAGCAAAAACCTGGGCGCCGTCCTCGCCACAGCGGCAGGCGCGGGCGCAGCCGCCACCCCTTTCGGCAACATCCAAAAGGGGACAGCCTCCACCTTCGACGTGTTGGGCGAGATCCTGAAAGCGTCGTCTTCCGGTGGGGGCAGCAGCAGCCATCGCGGCGGACGCAGCAGTTCGTCTTCGAGTTGGGGATCAAGCCGATCATCGAGCCGCCGGTCTTCGTTCAGTAGCAGCCGATCCAGCAGCTCACGGCGCAGCGGCGGCGGCGGACGGCGCGGCTTCCGCTAGAATTTCGGAGGTTGTGATCCCATGACCATCGACAGCACACAGCCGAAAACATACGATCCCTTCGCTGTGACCACGCACAGACCGTGGCCGCTGTCGCAGACGCCGTGGGCGATGGCGCAGCGCTGGCATGATCTGCTCTTTGCCCATTGGCCGATTTCGGCGGCGCAGATCGCGGCCAAGTTGCCGCCCGGGTTGACGTTGGACACCTACGAGGGCGAAGCGTGGCTGGCGGTGGTCCCCTTCCGCATGAGCCACGTGCGCCCCCGCTACGTCACGTCCGTCCCGTGGCTGTCGCACTTTCCCGAACTGAATGTGCGAACCTACGTGCGTGTGGGCGACCACCCCGGCGTCTTTTTCTTCAGCCTGGACGCGGGCAATCCGGTGGCCGTGGCGCTGGCCCGCGCTTTCTTTCACTTGCCTTACTTCCGCGCCCGCATGGACATGTCCACGCGGGCGGCTGATCAGACTGTGTCCTATCGCAGTGTGCGCACGCATGGTCGCGCCGCGTCCGCTCATTTCGTGGGCAGCTACCGCCCTGTGAGCGAGACGCGCCAGGTGATGCCGGGCAGCTTCGAGCACTGGCTGATCGAACGCTACGCGCTCTACAGCGTCGACCGCCGCGGACGGATCTACCGTGGCGAAATCCATCACCAGCCGTGGCCGATCCAGACAGCCGAGGCCGACATCTCGGTGAATACACTGGCAACCGCCGCCGGGTTAACCTTGCCCGACATTCCCCCACTGCTCCATTTTGCCCGCCGCCTCGACGTGGTGGCCTGGGCCATTCAACCGGTCAAAACGTAAGCATGACAACCGGATCTGCGGTCACATCAGCGCCATCGACCGAACCGCGGTTTCGACTGGGTTTCCCGGTGAAAGTGATCGGCGCCCCCAACCTACCCTCCCACGACAGCCGTCGCTGGCACAATCAGCCACACCTGAGCGTCAGCCTGGCCTATCTGCGCGACATCTTCGTCTACCTGCGCAGTCGCGGCGTCAAATTCTACCGTATGGCCGGTCAACTGGCGCCCTACCTCACCCACCCGGCCCTGCCCGCGTTCCACCGTCAACTCGACGAATGTGATCTGGAACTGGCCGCGGTGGGCGATCTGGCGCGCGAGGACGGCCTACGCCTCACGCTGCACCCCGGCTTCTACGTGCAACTCAACAGCCCCGACGACACGTGGGTGCAACGCTCGGTGACAGAGTTGACCGCGGCTGCCGAGTTGCTGGCGCGCATGGGCCTGGGCGACGACGCCGTGATCGTGGTCCACGTGGGCGGCGTCCACGGCGACGCGGACGCGGGGCGCGAACGCTTCGTCCGCCAGGCGAATCTACTCCCCGCCGACGTCAAGACCCGCCTGGTGTTGGAGCACGACGATCGACGTTACTCTCTCCAAGACGCACTGTGGATCTACCAGCGCACCGGACTGCGCGTTGTCTTCGACACGCTGCACCACCGCTGCCTCGATCCTGTGGGCGTACCGCAGGTGGACGCGCTGCGGCTGGCGCTATCCACGTGGCCGGCCACGCAGCGCCCCAAGATCCACATCAGCAGCCCGCGCACCGAAGTGCGTACCCTCATCCGCAACGGATCGACGATCCTGCAACCGCCGTTGCCCAACCAGCACAGCGACTTCATCAACCCATTCGAGGTCATCGATCTACTGAGCCACGCCCAGCGGCTGGGCTTGCGTCCTTTCGACATCATGCTCGAAGCCAAAGCCAAAGACATCGCCCTGCTGCGCCTGCGCGACCAGATCGAACGCTTCGCGCCGAAGCTGGCAGCGGTGATGTGTAATGCGTGATCTGACCATGTATCACGAATTACGCATCACGTATCAATCTCCCATCCAATCAGCACTACCGATTGCGAGCATCACCATGACACAAGACTACTCGGATCCCTACATTCGGCGGCGCACGGTTCTGGTAGCCGTGGTCAACAACGAAGATGACCTGCGACGGGCGGCCTCGGACGGCTGGTACCGCATTCCACAGCGCCGCGCACCGCGGCGTATCGGCGCCGACTACCTGGCTTTCTACCAGACGGGCGCGTTCGGCAAGGCGCTCGAGGCGCGCACGGTGACATACTACGCGCCGGTGCGCCGCTATCACCTGGCCACACGCGCCCAACTGCTGCCCGAAGATGCCGACCATCCTCGCGCCGACGATTACTACTTCCGCATTGACCTGGGGCCGTTGATGCGCTTGGATCGTCCTATCGAGGCCACCAAGCTGCGACGCATCACCTTCATCCACACCACGTTCGAGCGTTTGCTCAACGCCGCGGATGTCACCGATCTGTTCATTCAGGACGACAGCTTCGACGCACTGTGGCAGGCGTTGCACGCCAACCGGCTGCGTCCGTTGCCCAACCGTCTGGCGGGAGAATGGCCCGTTGACATCGCGCTGCGTGTGCGCGGCGGCTACCTGGGCATCCGCTGTGTCGACGAGAATAGCGCTGCCGAAGCCCGTTTCGCCGTCCTTCCGGCGCGGTGGACAGTACTCAATCTCGACGCCGAGCAGATCCGCGCCGATCTGCCCAGCTGTCTGCGTCAGATCGCGTCCACGCTGGTGAACCTCGGCGGCGCGCTGGATAGCCGCCCCGGCCCCGAGTTTCGACTGCCTTAGCGGGGCGACCGAGACTGTGTTCGGCAGTCGCTTTCACACTGGAGTTTCTCATGCACGCAACCCGCAAAACGCACCGGCTGTCGTCCTTCCTGTTTTTCGTACTGGCAGGGACAGGGCTGCTCTACTTCGCCCAGTTGACGCCTGCCCAGGCGGCGACATCGGCGCAGCGAACACTGCCCGACGGCACGGTGCAGATCTACTTGCCCGTGGTCGAGACGGAGCCGACCGCCACGTCAACGCCCACGGCGACGCCAACCAGTGTACCCACCGCCACGCCCACCGCCACCGACATCCCCACGCCGGCCTGCCCGACCACGTCGAACCGCCAATTCGAGATGATCCCCGTGCTGCCGCCGCCCGCCGATCATCCAGACGACCAGCACGGCGACCTCAATCTGGCGCTACGCGGCTACGTGGAGACGTCGGCCCAACTTGGTTTGATCGACATCAACGGCGCGTTTGATCCCGGCGCGCCGCAGTTTCCAGGTCTGTTCGCGGATGGGCGTACGCCGTCGTTCACGTCGGCGCATCGTGTCTACGATTGGAACTGGGCATGTGGTGAACACGGCTGCCGCGGCGACGAACTCACCCCCCGCGATGTGACACTGCTGGGCATGGGTGCGGATCAGGGCGAGGCGATCTCCTTCCCCAGCCGCGGCGCGCAGATCTACGGCGGCGGCTTTGTGGCGCTGGTCCTCTACGCGTCGGAAGAGCGGATCACGCTGGGCTACACCCGCGACGACAGTGTGGCGCCCGGTTACACCGTCCACCTGGAAAGCGTCTGCGTTGATCCGAACTTACTTGCGCTCTATCGACAGGCCAACCTGGCCGGGCGCGGCAACCTGCCCGCGCTGCGCAACGGTGACGTGTTGGGGACGGTGAAAGTGGACGAACTCCTCGCCGCGGTGCGTGATCGCGGCACGTTCATGGATCCGCGCACGCGCAAAGACTGGTGGCAAGGTCGGTAGGATACGACGGCGCGTTGTTCTTGCGATAGCCCACCGAAAGGTGAACGGCGCGCCACGGGCCGTAATCGATGCGTTGGACGGCGAGGGACACGGATTACGCTGGTTTTCAGGAGTTCCAGAAAAGGGCAGAGTCTCTCTCCCTCTCCCGTCCAAAAATCCTGAAATCCGTGTCCCTCGCCGTTTTTTCCTCTCCTCTCCTCGTATGCCTTTGTGAGTCATCATTCCCTACAATACCTACAATGTACGAACCGCGTGCAGGTATTCGTGTAGCCAACCTGGCACGGCGTCGGCCTGTTCGCTGCGGTAGGGTTCTTGCATGTGGCGCACCACCAGATACCAGGTGAGCGCGCGGTTGACCATGCCGACGCGGTTGGCAAGGGCGAAGGCGGCGCGCAGATCGTCTTCGGCGGCGAAGCGGCGCCAGGGACGCAGGTAGGCGTCGCGCAGTTGCGCCAGCGCGGGGTCGTCCGCACTCAGGTTCATGGTGTAGGCGGCGCTGCGCAGACCGACCACCAGCGAGAAGAACGGGTGCGCCACACAGCTTTCGCCCCAGTCGATGAACGTGTATGGACTGCGATCCTGCGCCGCTGCATCGACGAAGATGTTGCCGTCGTGGAAGTCGTCGTGGTGGAGCGTTTCGGGAATGCCGTACGCCGCAAGCAGGGCGCAGAGTTGACGGAAACGGGGCAGATGGGCGCGCAGTTCGTCGTATTCGGCGGCAGAGAGGCCGTCTTCGTGCTCGATGCACAGCGCATCCACGTCTTCGAGCAGATGGGCAAACTGATCGGGCAGCACCGCGAGCCGTCGATCCAGCAGATTCAGTTCCAGCAATTGCCCGGAGCGGGGGATCATGTCGATCTGCACCTCGGCGTAGAGCGTCAGGCACGCCAGCCAACGTTCGATCTGCCCTGGGCGCTGGGCCAAACTGCGCAGTGACACCCCGCTGCCACGCACCAGAAACCAGCCACGCGTCAGGTCCGCGGCAAGCACATCTGGCATACAGTCAGGGCGCCATCGGGCCAGCGCCTGGGTCAGCGCCGGTTCATGGCCCAGCATGGGCGCCGTCGCCTTGAAGTAGAGAAGACCCCCGTCGGAGGGCGCGTGCATCACGGTTGACCACGGGCGCACGTGCGGCTGCGTCACCGCGCCGGTGAGGCGGATGCCCAGTAACGACAGCGTGTCTTCGATCCAGGCTGTGGCGGCCTCGATCCATCCTGGTTGCGACCAAGGTAAAAGCATCGATGAGTTGCTCAAGTTGTCCTCGCCGTAGTGGATGCTGAAATCTGGCCCTGACACAGAAAAGCGCCTTCAGGCATTGCGGAAATATCTGAGTCGTTGAGGCGACTTCTGGGTGTCGGCATGGGGCAACCCTCGAAACAGGTTCACTGCCGACATTGTCATCGAAAAACGGATTCTCAACAAGAAGCGCGCCAACCTACAATACACATTGCATAGACGAAGACGTTGATTGTGCCTTTTTATTCATAGCTGTAGGCTATGGGTGCAATAGACAAGAAATGTTGGACAGGAACGGGTTTCGCAAATACAGTACAAAGGCACATTATACGATAGAATGATCAGGCATCGTCTGACCATAATGCTCAGAATCCACTCGCCCAAGGGACCCACCCCTGGCGACAAAACACCAAATATCAAACCCAATGGGGGAGAACAATGACCGAAGAAAGCAAGTGCCCATTCCCGGGTCATTCGAACACATCTATGTCGGCTCGGTCGAATCGAGACTGGTGGCCGAATCAACTGAATCTGAGGGTGCTTCACCAGAACTCGCCACAGGGCGATCCAATGGGCGAAGAATTCGACTACGCCGAAGAGTTCAAGAGCCTCGATCTGGAAGCGGTGCGCCAGGATCTCTACGCCCTGATGACCGATTCGCAGGACTGGTGGCCCGCGGACTACGGCCACTACGGCCCCCTCTTCATCCGCATGGCGTGGCACAGCGCCGGCACCTACCGCACCGGTGACGGCCGCGGCGGCGCGTCCTCGGGGACGCAGCGCTTCGCCCCGCTCAACAGCTGGCCCGACAACGCCAATCTCGACAAGGCCCGTCGCCTGCTCTGGCCGATCAAGCAGAAGTATGGCCGCAAACTCTCCTGGGCCGATCTGATGATCCTGGCCGGCAACTGCGCCCTGGAGTCCATGGGCTTCAAGACTTTCGGCTTCGCCGGCGGTCGCGAGGACATCTGGGAACCCGAAGAAGACATCTACTGGGGCGCCGAAGACACCTGGCTGGGCGACAAGCGCTACAGCGGAGACCGCGAACTCGAAGATCCCCTGGCCGCCGTGCAGATGGGCCTGATCTACGTCAACCCCGAAGGGCCGAACGGCAAGCCGGATCCGGTGGCTTCGGGTCGCGACATCCGCGAGACCTTCGCCCGCATGGCCATGAACGACGAAGAGACCGTGGCCCTCACCGCCGGTGGTCACACCTTTGGCAAGACCCACGGCGCAGGTGACGCCGCTCTCGTCGGCCCTGAGCCGGAAGGCGCGCCGCTGGAAGCGATGGGCTTGGGCTGGCTGAGCAAGCACGCCAGCGGCAAGGGCGTCGATACCATCACCAGCGGCATCGAAGGCGCATGGACGCCCAACCCAATCCAGTGGGACAACGGCTACTTCGACATGCTCTTCGGCTACGAATGGGAACTGGTGAAAAGCCCTGCCGGCGCCTGGCAGTGGACGCCGAAAGATCTGGCGCCCGATGACCATGCCCCGCAGGTGGACGGTTCTGGCCAGCGTGTGCCGATCATCATGACCACCGCGGACATGGCCATGCGTATGGACCCGATCTACGAGCCGATTTCTCGCCGCTTCCACGAGAACCCCGACCAGTTCGCCGACGCCTTCGCCCGCGCCTGGTTCAAGCTGACCCACCGCGACATGGGTCCCAAGTCGCGCTACCTCGGCGCGCTGGTTCCGGCGGAGGATCTAATCTGGCAGGATCCCATCCCGGCTGTCGATCACGAACTCATCGACGCGCAGGACGTCGCCGATCTCAAGGCTAAGATCCTGGCTTCGGGCCTGTCGATCTCGCAGCTTGTTTCGACGGCATGGGCTTCGGCATCCACCTTCCGCGGATCGGACAAGCGCGGCGGCGCCAATGGCGCCCGCATTCGCCTGGCCCCGCAGAAGGATTGGGAAGTCAACCAGCCGGTGCAACTGGCCGGCGTGCTGGAGATCCTGGAGAGCATCCAGAGCGATTTCAACAGCGCGCAGACAGGCAACAAGAAGGTTTCGCTGGCCGATCTCATCGTCCTCGGCGGCTGTGCGGCTGTGGAAGCCGCCGCCAAGAAGGCCGGCCACGATATCACCGTCCCCTTCACGCCGGGCCGCATGGACGCTGCGCAGGAACAGACCGATGTAGAGGCGTTCGAGGTGCTCGAACCGGTGGCCGACGGCTTCCGCAACTACCTGAAGACCAAGTACACCGTCTCCGCCGAGGAACTGCTGATCGACAAGGCGCAACTGCTCACCCTAACCGCGCCCGAGATGACCGTCCTCGTTGGTGGGCTGCGTGTGTTGGGCGCCAACTTCGGCGGATCGCAGCATGGCGTCTTCACCGACAAGCCGGGGGCGCTGACCAACGATTTCTTCGTCAACGTGCTTGATCTGAACACCGCCTGGGCGCCGACTTCGGCCGACGCCGACGTGTTCGAGGGCCGCGACAGCGCCACCGGCGCCGTCAAGTGGACAGGCACACGCGTCGATCTGGTCTTCGGCTCGAACTCGCAATTGCGCGCCCTGGCCGAAGTCTACGGCGCCGACGACGCGCAGCAGAAGTTCGTGCGCGATTTCGTGGCGGCGTGGAACAAAGTCATGAACGCCGACCGCTTCGATCCCGCATAGTTTTCGTCTTTTTGCATCTCAAAAAGGTCGGGCCGAGTTCGGCCCGACCTTTTTTGCTATAATGAACCTATCGATGTTTGACCACGCACCAGGAGGGAGCCAATCGTGCGGCGCATGACACGATTTCGATGGGCGGCGCTGCTCTTCGCCGTCTTTTTGTTTGTGGGCTGCGGCGGCGCGGACGAGCCACGCGCACAGGTAGACGATCCCCGCGCCTACGCCATCGAGGCGCTGCAAACCATGGATCTCAACACATGGTGGCAGGCGTACCGCAACCCAGATCCAACCCTGATCGGCCAGATCGTAGACGACATCGCCGCTGACCTGCCCAACGACCAGCCCGGCGGTCTCCCCACCGATCAACGCAGGCTGGACACCTTGATCCGCAACCGCATTGCCGGGCGCTACAAGCTCTACATGGACGACACCGACGAGGGCAAAGCGTACATCCTGGCCCAGGCCGAGGCGCGCTTCGCCGATCCGTCCATGTCGGCATGGGACAAGAACGGCGCCTACGCCCTGCTCGATTACCACATTCTACCCGGCGAATGGCGCCCGACCAGCCGCGTCAGCGAAGGGTTGACCCGTCCGCCCGCCATCGAGGATCTCCCATTCTTGAAGCCGGATGTCCTCGCCGCAAGCCTGCAACGGCTGACCGATGCCTTCCCCGAGGCGCGTATCTACCAGATCCGCTATTGGTATCACGCCGGCAGCGATCTCAAGCGGATCCTCATGCAGATCGCGCCGGATCAGCGGATCGTCTACCGTGAGAACGGCAACATCGCCTTCACTGCCGACCCTGTGCCGTGGGATGATGTGGTCAGCGCGCGGATTCGCCTCGCCGATCTCAATTGGGACAGCCCCAGCGAAATCGATTCCGGCCCGTCGATCAACTATCCGCCGGATGATCCACTGCCGTCTCGACAGTAGTACCCATCATCGATAGGACTTGACCGATGAATATCGACAATTTCGTCACCTACGAAGCGTTCGGCGCTGTCGGCGACGGCGTCACCGACGACCTGCCCGCCATCTGCGCCGCCCACGCCTACGCCAACAAGCATCGCCTCCCAGTGAAGACGCCGCCGGGCGCGATCTATCACCTGGGGCGGCAGCCGCTCACCGCGGTCATCACCACCGACGTCGATTGGAACACGTCGCGCTTTACCATCGATGATACCCACATCGACACCGAAGCCGAAAACCACAAGGTTCCCCTCTTCGCAGTGCGTTCGCTGCTCGAACCCGTCTCTGTGCAGATCGACCGCCTCACCCGCGACCAACGCCAGGTTGACGCCCGCCCCGAACACGATTGTCATGTCTACGTGGAAAACGACAAAAAGCGGCTCTACATCCGCCGCGGGCTGAACCAAAACAACGGTTTCCCACAACAGGATTGCTTCATCCTGCGCAAAGACGGTTCAATCGAAGGCGACATCGACTGGGCGTACGATGCGATCACGCGCATTGAAGCGCGTCCTATCGATGCGGAGACGCTGCACATTCGCGGCGGCATCTTCACCACCTTCGCCAACCGCATGGAACAGCCGGTGGGCTACAACTACTGGGCCAGGAACATCGTGGTCACCCGTTCCAACACACAGATCGACGGGCTGACTCACTACGTGGTGGGCGAAACCGCAGTGGGTCACCCATACCGCGGCTTCGTCAGTGCGGAGATGTGCGCCAACTTCAGCATGCGCGACTGCTTCGCCACGCCGCACAAGATCTACTCGACCATCGGCGCTGCGGGGCTGCCCGTCAACATGGGATCGTACGACATCCACGGCAACAACGTGGTCAACTTCCATCTTGTCAACTGCCGTATGCACCACATCTGTGATCGCACACATTGGGGCGTCATCGCCACGAATTTCTGCAAGAACATCGTGCTGGAAGATTGCGTCCTCTCGCGCATGGATACGCACATGGGCGTCTCCGGCGTCTACACCATTCGCCGCTGCGAACTCGGCCACATGGGGCTGAACGCCATCGGCCGCGGCCTGCTCACAGTGGAAGATTCCACGCTCTACGGCAACGCCCTGATTAGCCTGCGCAGCGACTACGGCAGCACCTGGGAAGGCGATGTGATCGTGCGCAACAGCCGTTGGATCCCGGCTTGTGGCAACAAATACTGGCCCACCCTGTTCAACATCCGCAACGATGGTATGCACGATTTCGGCTACCCCTGCACCATGCCGCGCACAATCACCATCGATGGACTCTTCGTCGACGACTCGAACCACTACGAAGAGTACACCGGCCTCTACCTCTTCACCGATCCCGACGCCATGAACCCGGGCGACGCCGCCGTCCCGTTGACCGACGTGCGCCCGTTCCCGTATCGAAGATCGGAGAAGGTCACCGTGCGCGGGCTGACCACTGCCAGCGGCAAAGCGCCGCAGGTGTCGCAGAATGCGAATCTTCAGAGCGAGATCGTGATAGAGATTTAGTAACGTGGTGCGTGGTGCGTGTACCGGTAGAGTGTGTGATTCCTATATTGGGATGTTCTGCCGGCGACCTTTCGATCTTCTGTGACACAGATCACGGGAAACAGCGATCTTCAATCCATGTTTTTCCCGATCAGTGTCCACCAAAATGACGCACCAATGGAAGGCTCATATCGCCCTGGTACACGCACTAAGCACCACGGACTACGGACGTGCCAAGGAGCAAATCCCCATGCCAACGAACTCTCTCCCCCCAATCTCTGCCCTCGTCTTCGACGTCTTCGGCACGGTGGTCGACTGGCGGACGTCGATCATCCGCGAAGGCCAGATGTTGGGGCAGCGCAAGGGGATCGACGTCGATTGGCCGCGCTTCGCCGATGCCTGGCGCGCTGGGTATGTGCCGGCCATGCAGCAAGTGCGCAGCGGGGAGCTGCCCTGGCTTAAGATCGATCAACTGCACCGGCGTATCCTTGACGGGCTGCTCGACGAGTTTGGCCTTGCGATGCTATCTGAAACCGAACTCAGCCATCTAAACCGTGTCTGGCACCGTCTGATCCCCTGGCCGGATGCGGTGCCGGGGCTGTATCGCCTCAAAGCAGACTATGTGATCGCCACACTCTCCAACGGCAACGTGTCGCTCCTCACCAACATGGCAAAACATGCCGGCCTCCCCTGGGATTGCATCCTGTCGGCGGAGTTGGCGGGCCACTACAAGCCGGATCTCGAGGTCTACCTGAAAGCAGCGGATCTGCTGGGCCTGCCCACGGAACAGGTGATGATGGTAGCGGCGCACAAAGGAGATCTCCACGCCGCTCGATCCACGGGCATGCGTACCGCCTACGTGCCGCGTCCTCTGGAGTACGGGCCAGGCGGCGGCGCCGATCTTGCGCCCGATCTCGAATTCGATGTCGTGGCCGAAGACTTCGTCATCCTCGCGGATAAATTGAAAGACCAATCAATTCAGGAGACCAGGTAACTGCGCATGGCAACACCAAATCCTATCGATGAACAACAGGCGGCAAGACGCACAGGCAAACGCAGCTTGTTGATATTGGGCGGCGTGCTGTTGGCGCTTGGGCTGTACGTATCAGCCTTTCTCGTGCCAGATGTGCTCAAAACGGCGGTCGGCCCCCAATCGTTCACGTTGGTACAGGCAGCTGAGAGGGCCGGTGACGCACCGCTCTACGCTCGTATCGTAGACGGTGCATGGGACTGCGAAACGCTGCGTCAAGTGCGCGGAATTTCGGCGACGGCACTGCGCTATGGCAGCGTCAGAGAGGAAACGCGCTACTCCGATGTCTTCTTTACCGATGAAACTCGCGATGTGGTTGTCTTTGTCACCCTATCCGGCGCGGTGACGTGCGAGGATCTGGGGCAACAGCGGCCGGAAGGCTATCTGTACGCTATGAACAGCGACACACAGCAAGACTTGACGAATGAGGCGCGGCTGGCGCGCTACTTCATGGCCGATACCTTCCTGGAGTTCTGTGGCTACTGTGGAAGGCAGAACTCCCTGATCGGCGCTATTTTCGGCGTTGCCTTTGTTGTACTCGGGAGCGTGATGCTTGTTGCGGGGCGCAGAATGAAAATATGACACGTGGATCGTTTTTCTCTCTGGTTTCTCCTAACTGTTGAACTTTAGGTGTGATCGCAAAAAAAGCAGGAGAGCCGACCTTGGAGGGAAGGAAGACTCTCCTGCTTTTGAGGAGGGAAACAGAGGCAGATGCTTCTGGTACTCCGTCGAAAGGAACGCTATCTGGCGGGGAGCTTGACCTTGCCATTCTTCGCTACGGGCGGCAACGCTATCCCCACCGGCACCGACAACTCGAAAGCGTCGACAAGCGAACTACCCAGTAGTTGAAGCGGCTCGTCCAGCATCTCTCGGGCGAGACCCCGCACCACAACCACCACACGTCGCTTGCCGGCGTTGTGTGCCACCGTACCCATCGCCGTCAGATGTCCGCCGCGTCGATGGATCGCTTCGATGAAGTCAAACGAAAGATCTTCGTTGTCCGGCAGATCTACGGTCAGTCGCACGCCTTCCTTGCCGTCCATCATCTCCACGAATACCTTGAAGATGTCGGTTTCGGTGATCATGCCCACGACGCGATCGTTTTCGTCGACCACAGGTAGACCACCGATCTTGTTGGCAACCATGAGGCTGGCCGCATGTTCAATCGGTGTGTCGGGCGAGGTAATGATAATCGCCCGAGTCATGATCTGTTGGACCGTCAGCTTGGCCAGCAGGTAGTTCATCTCCCAAACTGAGAGCGAACTGGCCGGCGAAGGCGACGCGTGCAACAGATCTCGCTCAGACACGATACCGGCCAGTCGGCCGTTCTTGTCCACCACCGGCAGGCGGCGGAATTTGTGATCGTGCATCGCTTTGAGCGCGACTTGAAATGGTGTGTCCGGCGTGATCGTCACCGCCGGCGAACTCATGCAATCTCGAACGAACATAGGCCCCTCTCCTCCACGGCCAACCCGTGTGCGTCCTCTTGGCAGCCGTGCTGCAAGTTGAGGTCTACAATACAAATCAATCGACAGGTACAGCTTCTTGGGCAACAGATTCTGTGGCGCCTTCACTGGGCGACATACCACGCACCAACAACACAGGGCATTCCACTGTGCGCACTACCTTCTCGGCCACGCTACCGAAGACCCAGCGGCTCAGGCCAGATCGGCCGTGCGTGCTCATCACAATCGTGTCGATGTCCTGCGCCGTAGCCACCGAGGCGATCACCGAGGCCGGGTGGCCAGTTTCGATGTGCGTGCGTATCACGCGCCCGTTTTCCTGCATCGAAGCGGCGATCTGATCCAGGTAGCCGCGAGCCAGCGCTTCCTGTTCTTCGATAGAGGGCAGCGATGCAACCGTCTCGGCGCTCACAAACTCTTCTCCCCAAAGCTCAGGGAGTTCAACAGCCTGCACCAGCCACAGTTCGGCATGGTGCTTGTCCACCATTTCCAGCGCCGGCGCCAGGGCCGTTTCGGCCAGCGCCGAGCCGTCCAGCGGAACCAGGACTTTCTGCGGACCTTTGCTGCCCATCTCTTTGCCGGGCGTACAAGGTAACGGTTTCTGCGCCGAGCGAATAATGCGATCCGCCACGCTGCCCATGATCCAGCGCTGTAGGCCGGAACGACCGGGTATCGTGGCGATCATGTCGGCGTCCCAGGCCGTGGCCACTTCGCAGATCGACGTAGCCACATCGCCGTCGACAACCGTAGTGTAGACTGATAGCCCAGCTCGCGCAGCTCGCCGGACACCCGCGCTTCAGGTAATTCTCGGCTTCCTGCCTTCCACTTGGTGAAATCAGCGATGTGAACAGCGTCAGAGCAACGTAACTGTAGTAACGCGCCGTTTCGATGACACGAATAAGCAACAGCTCGATTTCGTCGACGCCGCCCAGCCGAGGAACATGGGCGAGCACTGTTCCGCAAACGACGAACCATCCAAAGGAATTGCAACTTTGCGCATCATGGCGACCTCCCACCCCACGATTCATCACGATGTCGTCCGTCTGCGACGTATTGACGCAACAAAACATTGATCGCGGATCACTGATCGTAACTGATACCGATCCAGTGAAAGGGAACAACATGCAAGTCACACCTGCGGTTTCACCACTACCAATGAACTCAATAGAATGTACTATCCTCTGATTGGTGGGTCGCACCCTGGGTCAAGTGACCGGTTTGTAAGCTTGGCAATGGGCAGCGTTTGGAAGCTCTATGGCCTCAGTTTGGTTGGTTTGTCGGCTTGTCTGTACAATATAGTTTCACGGCATAGTTTCACGGCATAGTTGCAAGTTGTGGCAGAAGCACACGATCAGGGAGAATCGAGATTGGACCTCACGCATCAGAAGTACGATGAAACGCATTTGGCCTACCCGGAATCTGCCCCCATCGGCGTCGTGGTTGTCAGAGAGGAACGGCCAGATCGAACGATCAACGCCTGAGCGAGAGATCTTCATGGCCTGCCAAGAAATCATCGGTCGCCCGGTAGAGACGTCACCGCCGTTTCTGCCGCCATCTACCGATGCACCGCGGCGACTACTTCGAGATGGTCGCTTCAAGCCTCTATGGGGCTTGGTTTAACTCTCCGGCGTGCGCAAAGACGGTACCGAGTTCCGCTGGAGGTGGACGAGCCATGTCGAGGTGGCGGGCGTCGACTCGCGCTATTGCCGCACCGATATCACGGTGCGTGTGCAGGCGGTGAGGCGCTGCGCCGTCATGCTATGAACTGAACAGCGTGCCGCTGAACGCACTGCGAGATCGAGCGTCGCCGCCAGGTGGCGCCGAGGCCTGCATGATATTCGTCTACTCTCAACACGGCGTTTCCGCTGGAGAGATCCTGGACATTCCCAGTTCGGCGCGGCCACAGTCGCCCAAGGTGCTCTACGTCGTCCCCACGCATCGCTGGCAGTCGCAGGCGCTGAGCAGCGTGGGCGAAGGCGGCGGGCTGCGCGTCTACCTGGACCGTCCCTGGTACGACACGGGCGAGGGTCAACTGCTGGGCGTGGTCCTCGATCCGCAGCACAACACGCCGTCCGCGGCGCTGGCTCCGTACACCACACGCTGGGGATTCGATCCCATCCAGGGACCGCCCGCCCCGCCCACCCGCGCCCCCCGTCCCCAGGACTTTCCGCTGGCCGCGGCGGGCGGCACCGGCACAGGGCGTGTCCTCTCGGAGAACGGTAGCCAGGTCAACGTCGTGGGCCACGCCGTCCACTTCGACGCCGAGCGCAAACTCTGGTACGCCGACATCGAAGTCGACGCCGGGCAGGCCGATTGGCCCTTCATCCGCATGGCGCTGGCCGCCTACCAGCCCAACTCGGTGAACAACCTGCACCTGTCCCCGGTGATCCTGGCCGACATTGTACAGCTCACGCCGGATCGCACGGCGATGATCCAACTCCAGAACGTCACCAAAGCGGTGATCAACATCACCGGGCCGGGCAAGATCCAGACGGCCGACAGCACATTCGTCACCGAGATCACGGCGCACCTGGAATACCGCCTGGACGAAGTCGAAGACGACGAACTGGGTTGGGAACCGCTCAACCGCGGCGAAAACCGCATCGTCTTGCAGGCGCAGCGCGATCCCGCCGGCGGCCTCGTCTCGTGGACGGGCGAGATCGACATTCCCCAGGTCCGCGCTGCCAACGAGCGGCAGCTACGCGTGGTCATCGAGGAATGGGAGATCCTGCCCGAAATCGAAGACGCCGCCGATTACAACGTCTACCTGCCGTCCGTGAGCGGCCAGACCGGCGACGACACCCCACCCAGCGAGGATGATCTCACCCGCGGTCAACTCTCGCGGGTGGATCGGCGTCTGCTGTATCGGGATGCGATTCCGTTGGGGTAGGGATATGTGGGGAGAAAATGAGTAAGGCGTAATGAGTAGGTTGGCAATGTCACTACGTTAAACGCGGAGAGAGCACCCCCAGGTGCGGGTCTACACGAGAACAGCCGCACGAGGGCGTGCTTTCTCCGCGGATTTTCGACGGTTGGTCGCTTAACTTAATGACATTGACTCATTACTTGTTACTCATTCGATATGGCGCAGTTGCTAGGCTGCTTCCGCCATTTTGTACTAGCCGCCGACTGTCTTCACCTGTGGACGGCTTGTCTCACGCGCGTCGACGATGTGATCGCCCAGCCGCTCGCTGATTTCAACCAATTGGCCCTTGCTCAAGCCCTGCACTTTGACCAGGAGCCGACGCAGCCCAATGGATGCGCTCTGATATGTCCCGACGCTGACCACGTGTCCGCCAGCTTCGTCGATGGCCACGGCCAAATCGGCCAGCACGCCCATGCGGTCCGGCACTTCCAAGGTGAGGCGCAGGCCGTTCTTTTCGGCGGCCATCATCTCAACGAAGGCGTTGAAAATATCGGTTTCGGTGATAACGCCCAGCACATAGTTGTTCTCGTCCACAACAGGCATGCCGCCGATCTTGCGCCTGGCCATGACTTCGGCAGCGTCTTCGATGGGCGTGTCGGCGGTGGTAGTCACCACCTCTTTGGACATGATATTCTGCACCTGTAACTGCGAAAGCAAGTACTGTAGTTCCCACACAGAGAGTGAATTTGCCGGCGACGGTGTGGCGTACAGCAGGTCTCGTTCCGAAACAATGCCGATCAGTTCGCCGCTGCGGTTCACAACCGGCAGCCGACGAAAACGCTGTTCTCGCATTAGTTTCAGGGCGTCCTGAAAGGGCGTTTCCGGCATGATTGTCACCGGCGGCGTGCTCATTCTATCGCGGACCAACATAGGAATCGGCTCCTTTGGTGTCTGTCCGTAAATCACAGTGCGCAGCATCACGTCCGCTCTGAACAGCCAGTTTCGCCGGGCTGCTGTGAATTCACGGATAGATTCTTGGTCAAACCGAGGCTTTCATGAAAGCTGGGAAATAGAGGACGGCCCGTGGGGCGGGCAAGCATAGTTTCAGTTAGGCGCACTGGGCGCTCGATGTCAGGGTAATTAATGTGTTTTTCAACTCTACTTGTCTTCATTCGGTGCTTGACCATGCGAACGGTGGGTTAACCGATGCGACGCATGGTTGGTTGGTGACCTAGCCAGGTGGGCGGGCGCTGCAGAACTCAAGCGGATAGCATCAGGCCAATGTTTGTTTATCGGCCTGGTTACCATTAGAATAGGAAGAATATGTTAACGAAAGAGAGTCTCAAGGGTTCTTCTGTTTCGATTAGGAGTCATGGCATGAGCGAGTCGGCCCCCATTCGGGTCATGTTGGTAGACGATCACGCCGTTGTCCGTAGCGGGCTGATGGCGTTTTTGATGGTTTTCGATGATCTGGAACTGGTGGGTGAAGCCGGCAGCGGCGAAGAAGCACTGGCGCAGGTAGAGAAGCTACGCCCAGACGTGATCCTGATGGATCTGGTGATGTCGGGCATTGACGGCGCCGAGACCACCCGGCTGATTCGCCAGCGCTATCCTGAGGTGCAGGTGGTGGTGCTGACCAGCTTCCCCGAAGAAGACCTGGTGACGCAGGCCCTCAAGGCCGGCGCTATCAGCTACCTGCTCAAGAACGTCTCTGCTGACGAACTGGCCAATGCCATTCGCAAAGCCCACGCCGGGCGATCCACGCTGGCGCCGGAGGCGGCCCAGGCGTTGATCCATTCCACTACGCAACCACCCAAGCCCGGCCACGATCTCACGGACCGTGAGCGCGAGGTGCTTTCGTTGATGGCACAGGGCTTCAACAACGTGGAGATCGCCGAAGACCTGATCGTGAGCCGCTCGACAGTCAAATTCCACGTGAGCAACATCCTGTCCAAACTGCACGCCGCCAGCCGCACCGAAGCCGTCGCCATCGCCATGGAGAACGGCATCATCGAACGATCCTAGGGATTGGGGATCGGGGACTAGGGATTGGGGACAGGCTAGACCTCGGTGACAGCGGACGACTCAACATCAAGGGGACATGCGGATCAAGTTCCGTCTGTCCCCTTTTTGCGTGGCTCATCTTGTCTAGCCACACATCACTTTCGTGACCAGACTAGTACGCGGTGGCGTAAATCAGCCTCAGTATTCACGATTGTGACGCGGAGTAGGCATCCTCAGCTGCCGGGTAGACCGGAACAAGCCGCATCTGAGGATGCTCTCTCCGCACCCAACAATCGCATTGACTTGCAAACCTGCAACCTGCATATCTGCCACTTGCAAACCCGCAAACCTGCAACCTTCCCCTACTTCGCCACGCCAGGCAGGTACAGCCGCAGCGATGTATCCGCTTCTTCGACGATGATGGTCGCCGTGAGGTCGGGGTTGTTGACGTCGCGGTAGGTGTACGTGCCAACCGTGTTCAGTTGACGCCGGTAGGTGGCGCCGGAGGCGAGCAGACCGCTGTCCCATGCACCGGAATCTGCGCTCAAGGACGCTGCTGCCGGCCCCTGGAATTCCACCGACGGGGTGATGCTGGTGCTGCTGTGCAGCGCGGCATCGGCGTTGATCCACTCGATGGTTGCGCCGGGGGCCACGGTCACCACGGAAGGCTCGAAGCCGCCGTCGCTGATGGAGATCTGCACGTCGGCCTCACCGCCGAGGACAGGCGTCAGCGGCACGTCGAAGTGGACAGGCGCGTCGACCACCGTCAGGTCGGGGCTGGTGTAGGGCTGGTAGTCCGTCTTCGCCACGTCCAGGCGGTAGACGCCCGCCGGGGTGAAGAAGCTGAAGTAGCCATCGTTCGCCACTTCCTGCGGGTTCACCTGATCGAACAGTTCCGCCGGCCACAGCACGAAGACGCCGTCTGCGCTGGCCGCGCCGGTGGGCGACTGCATACAACTCACCAAGGCGGCGTCGATGGGCTGCCCGCTGGTCACATCGAAGACGGTGCCTTCGGGATCGATGGTCACCTGGCCGTCGGTGCAGCGGCGGATCAGGTTGCAGGTGACGCAGATGCGCACGTTGCCGCTCATGCGACCACCCACGGCGATGCTGAAGGTGCCGGTGTAGATGTGATCATTGTCCGGGTCGGTGAGTTCAACCACGATGTCGTCGCCGATTTCCAGCGTCACCTGGGCGTTGGGATCGGCGCAGCAGACCCGCAGCGAGACGGTGTAGGTGTGGCCGGGGCGCAGGAAGACCTGCCAACCCGATTCGTCCAGCCGCCCGCTGGGGACGATCACGTGACCGTTCTCGTCTTCGAAGCGCAGGCTGATGGGATCCCAGAACAGCGTGCTGTCGACGATTAGGTGGACGGTGGGCGACGGATCGCTGCTGACGCCACCGGCGCGGGCCACGGCGTAGATGTCGTGGGCGCCGTCGGCCAGGGTGAGCACGTAGCTCCAGTCTCCGTTGCCGTTGCCGTGGGTGTCGGTGCTGATGTCGGTGGCAACTGCTGTGCCATCAACGTAGATATCGACCACGGCGCCGGGTTGCACCCAACCGTCGATGGTGACGGTGCCGGTGCAGGTGCTGCCTGCCACCGGGCTGACGATCACCGGCGGCAACACCGGCACGGTGACGCTGACGGTGGTGCTGTTGTTGGTGATGTCGGTGTCGTTGGCGCTGGTGATGATCACGCTGTTGGTGATCACCGTGCCGGGCGGCGTGGTCCACGGCACGCTGGTGCGCAAGATCACGAGGCCGCCGCCGCCGGCAGGCAACGTCCCGATGTTGTAATCGAGGCTGTTGCCGCTGATCGTGGGCGCGTAGAGCGGAATCGAATGCTCGGCCAGCAATGTCTGCGGCGGGCCGTAGCTGTCGATCACGTGGACGTTGTTGGCCAGGGACGCGCCGCCGTTGGCGTAGTTGACGATCCAGCCGATGACCCAGCGGCGCTGGTTGGTCGCGGCGTCGAAGTCGGGCCAGATCTCGCCGCGCTTGGTGACCGACGGATCCGCTGTGGGATCGACGATCTGCCCGCGCAGGAGATAGTCTTCGGTTTCGCCGGTGCGGAAGGGCGTGTCGTAGCCGCGCCCGTCGCCGTAGGTGATGAACGGCTTGTTCGACGGGCGGTCGCTGAGCGTGGCCCGCAGCCAAGACGGCTGCTGTGCCAGATCGGCGGGCCACCACACCGGCACGCTGGTGGTCACCAGTAGTGATTGCTGCCCCACGCCCAGGGCGTTGGCGTCGACGGCGTAGTCGATGACGATGTGTTCGAGGGCTTGCGCGGCGACGCCGGTGGCGTCCTGCGGGCATTCGAAGCGATCCGCCCAGTCGCCGTCGCGGTTGCTGTCTACCCACACGTTGAGGTAGCCGATGCCGTTGGGCAGCAGCGGCAGCGCCTGCGGCGTAATGGTGACCATCACCGGGATGGCGACGATGCGGCAGTGTTGGAAGCTGAGGGCGCTTACGTTGACGCCGTCGTCGAAGCGGTCGCGGTCCGCAACATTGGCCGACGGATCGATGTTGGTGACGCCATCGGCGTCGAAACCGAGATCGGCCTCTACTTCGGGGCTAACACGCTTGCCCAGGAAGAAGGGACGCGGCTGCTCGTGGCGCGGTCCGCGCTCGGGGGCGGCCACGCTGAAGACGGTGGGGAAGTTGGCCTGCACGCTTAGGTACGCCGTCATTGCGGATGAGGCGTTGTTGGTGCTGTCCGGCGCGTCGCCCAAGTCGCGGCAGGAATAGCGTAGCGTGACCGGGTTGCTGTCACCCGTCAACGATCCCACGTACCAGTGCGCCACGTTGACGAGAGCGCGTCCACATTCCACCTGCTCAATCTTGACTTCGATCTTGATCGTCACCGGTGACGTACCCGGGCCGAGTTGACCGTCCCAGACGACGGTGGAGCCGCCCACGATGGAAGCGACGCCCGAACTGGCGCTGACGTTGACCGCCACCACGCCGCTGGGCAGACTGTCGCTGATGTGAACAGTGTGGGTGAGGCCGTCGCTGTTGCTCAGGGTGAGGTAGTAGACGGCGGTCATGCCGGGCAACACTTCGGCGTCGGTGACGGCGTCGGCGTCGGTGTGAGCGAGACGCGCTTGCGTAGCTCGATCTTCGGCTCCACGGGCTGACATTCCACCGGCGTCTGACTTCGGCGAAGGCCTGTGGACCGCTAGGGATGCGGACCACGGCGCGGTTCACCAGGATGTCGACACACTGGCGCAGCCGCACCTGGAAGTCGACGCGCACCACGGCGTTGGGCGTGAGTGTGCCATTCCACAGGATGGCGCCGCTGGGGCCGATGGATGGATTGAACGTGGCCAGCAGCGGTGTGACGCTGGGGTTCACTTCGGTGACTGTGGGCGGGCCGACCAGGGCGACGCCCGCGGGCAGTACGTCGGTCATCACGGCGGAGGCAGGCGCCGGTGCCGCCCACGCGGGTGATGGTGACGCTGTAGGTGATCACGTCGCCCACGTCCACCGGGTTGGGGCGGTGTACTGCTTGGTGATCTGGATGTTGCCAGGCTGGCCGGGTTCCTGGCCTTGCGGTAGTAGTCTTCGGTTTCGCCGATCTTGAAGAAGCCGGGGAAGGCGGGTCCGCGGCCGTCGGCCAGGTTGGCGGCCGACGTGTTGTCGCTAACGGCGGGGCTTTCGCTCAGGGTGAAGCGCAGCCAGGCGTCGGCCTCAGCTTCTGGTTGAGGACGAGCCGCGGGTACGGCGATGTCGATGAAGCCGCCGCGGGGATCGAGGCGGGGCTGATGGCCCAATCCTGCACGATCCACTGAAGGAGACGGCTTCCTGGTTGGGGCAGCGGGCGACGCCGTTCCAGTCGCCGTCGCGGTGCCGTCGAACCAGACGTTGAGGAAGAGTCGATCCACGGCGGGCGGCGCGGCGGCCTTGAGATCCGCACCTTGAGCACGCTCGCGGCAGTCGATCAGCGGCACGTCGGGGTTGAGCCAGCCGTCGTCGGCTTTGTCGTTGTCGGCGACATCGTTTGCGCCGTTGTCGAGGATGTTGGTGACGCCGTCGGCATCGGGCATCGTGTCGGCGTCGAGTTCGCGGGTCTCGTCTTTGCCCAGCCAGTACTGCAACACCGCGGCATGGCGCGGTCCGCTGGGTTCGGATGCGGGTGTGCCGTCCCAAACCGAGGGGAAGCGGCCCAGCACCGGACCGGCGGCGTAGGCGGTGTTGTTCATGCTGTGGTGATTGATTGGCTGTCGGGCGCGCCGCCGAAGTCGCCGCCTTCGGTGGGTTGCGGCGGGCATTCGATCAGCGTGAGTAACTGGTATTGGCCGATCTGTGTGCCCGCGGCGTCGAGCAACTTGGCGGTGTTGACCAGTTCACTGGGGCATTGCAGATCCGGTGAGACTTTGACCTTGAACTTGATGTGTCACCGCGCCGCCGGCGGGGGATGTTGCCCGTCCACCGCATGATGGCGGGGTTGCTGTCGTCGGCGGTGGGCGCGGTGGCTTGAGCGTGCCGGAGATGTGGCTGTCCCTGCGGGATGGGGTCCTGTACGGAGACGCCGGTGGCCGACCCGGTGCCGGTGTTGCTCACGACGATGGTGTATTCGATGACGCCGCCGGGAACGGTGCTGGTGACGTCGGCGCTCTTGGTGATGGTGAGTTTGGCTCCTCCTGGGCGGCGTGAACTCGATGAGATAGTCCTCGGTTTCACCAAAACGGAATCCACGGTGGCCTGCGTCATCGGCCAGGTTGATGGAAGGATCGAGCGCACAGGCGGATTCGGAGAGAGTGAGACGCAGCCAGTGATCGGCGGGGTGTATCTGGGCAGATCGATGGCGTAGAAGGCAGGCACAGTGATGGTGTGGACGCCGTTGCCCAGGCTGAAGACGTGGTTCTGCACCACCCAATCGTAGTTGATGGCCGCGACGCTGTCCACCGACGGGCATTGGAAGATATCGCGCCATTCACCGTTGTGGTTCCAATCGATCCAGGCGTTGAGGTAACGCTCAAGTGCCGCCTACGATGGTCACTTCCACGTCCATCGTGGTCAACTTGTGGACTTTGCGGCAGCTTGAGCAGGCCGTCGTCGTAGCGGTCGCATTGGGGACGTCACCTGCGGGATCGAGGTTGGCGGGCCGTCTTCGTCGGGCAGGAGATCGGCGTCACGTTCGCCGCTGACGTCTTTGCCCAGCCAGGCGTCGGCCTTGGTCAGCCAGTGGCGCGGTCCAGGCGGTGTGCCGGTGGCGGCATCGAAGACGGTGGGATAGCGCGCCACAATCGGGCCGGGGTAGGCTGTCATGCCGGCGGCAGGATGGTTGGTGCTGTCGGGCGCGTCACCAAGATCGGGGCAGACGCGCTTAAGCGCCACCTGCGCCGAGGCATCCAGTGTGGGCAACTGCTCCGCTTTGATGGTGACCTTGTTGATGATCTCGCCGCTGCACTTGAGCGCTACACCAGGTACGTCGATGAGTGTGGCCCTGAAGCGGATCACAGCGGTTTCATCCGGCTTGAGCGCGCCGCCCCAGGTGATGGTGTGGGTGGCGTCGGAATACTGCGCCTGGCCGGTGGAGGATTGGAGGCTGTCGGCCACCAGCGACAGGTCCGCGGCCAGAGGATCTTCCATGCCCAGGTCGAGCGCGCCGGTGTGCGCGTTCAAAATGGTGATGGAGTAGGTGACCGTCTCGCCGATGGTCGCCACGTCGTGGCTGACGATCTTGTGGACGATGACGGGGGGCTGATCCTGGGCGCGGGTGACCTGACTGCCGGCCAAAACGGCCAGCAGGCCAAGGGTGCAGGCCACCAGCAGCACCAGCCACAGTCGCTGATGCGGCGGATGGAGTGCTGCCTGCGCCCTTGCGGTGAGGGTGCGATGATCGTGCATAGAGTCCTCCTGGATTGAGTTGTGATGCAGCAATGACACGCAAGGAAACGGATTCGGGATGATTGCTTGTTTGGGATCATTGGGGAGGTGTTGGGAGAATGGTACAAGGGAAATCACAGCAACACAACCAGTCATTTCACAGCCGTCATGTGTCGCGGATCACAGTGCGCTTGGGATCTCTCAACCGCAACGGTGCTTGTGGATTTTGACGGGTTGGCGCACAATGATGGCCGGTTGAGGGAGGCGGCGAGGTGATGGTGGGACGATGGTGATCTATCGGGACGAGTGTGAGGGCGTGCGCGAAGAGGACGTTGACGGGCTGTTCGGCTATTGGGGCCGGGGACCAGCGGCAGTGGACGTGCTGCGTATCTTCCGTGGCAGCGATTACGTTGTCCTCGCGGTGGATGACACCAGCGGCCAGGTGATCGGCTACATCACGGCGATCAGCGACGGCGTGTCGGCGGCGTACATTCCGCATTTGGCGGTGCGACCTGCATGGCAGGGACAGGGCATCGGCACAGCGCTTGTGCGCCGAATGCTGGCTCGACTGCGTCACCTTTACATGATCGACCTGATGTGCGACGACGATCTGCGTCCTTTTTACGAACGGCTGGGCTTCCGCGCGTGGACGGGGATGCTGATCCGCCACTACGACAGGCAGGCGTGCGACTGATCATCGCCGCTGCCCCAGTGATTCGGCAAGGCTTCATGACATCATTGATCGAGCTGATTTCTCCGTCGGTTGCGCTGGAAAATGAGTTCCGCGCCTTTGTGCGCGAGCAGTTGGAGGCGGGCGGCAGCGGCTACCTACCGCTGCTCCAGATGATCCAATACGACTTTGCCGGCTACGTGGCACGCCTCCATGCCGAAAGCGGGCCACAGGCGGCGCCTACAGAACGAGTGCCTCAGTCGACGTTCTGGCTCGTCCGCCGCGAAGACGGTAACACGCGCCTGCTGGGGACGAGTCGCCTGCGCCACTATCTCAATGAGCGGCTCCAGGTGATGGGCGGCCACATCGGCTACGGCATCCGTCCTGGCGAACGGCGCAAGGGGTACGGCACGCAGATCCTGGCGCTGACGTTGGCGGAGGCGCGCAAGTTGGGGCTGAAGCGTGTGCTTGTCACCTGCGACGTGGACAACGTGGCCTCGGTGCGCATCATCGAGAAGAATGGCGGGGTGTTGGCGGATCGGCTGATGCCGCCGGGGTAGGATCGGGAGATCGCGCGGTATTGGATAGAGATCTGATGAAGAATGAAGAATCGAGAATGAAGAATAAAGAACGGGCGACCAAGCTGGTCGCCCGTTCTTTATTCTTCATTCTTCTGCCTGTATCTTACGTACAATTCCCGCAAAGGATCATTCTCCCCTAACACGAAGTCGGCCATTTCGCCGGCGGGCTGCTGATCGGGGTCGAGCAGTTGGATCTGCCAGATGCCGATGGACGGCTCGAAGAAGGCGGCGCCAAGATTGGCGAAGCGCGTGTATTGGCTCGGCCCAGGGCGCGTTTCACCGGGCAGGCCGCCGGTTGAGCGCGCCTGCACTTCCAGCGGATCGCCGTTCTTGAGCACGCGGAAGCTGTAGCCGGGCAGGGCGTAGTCGTCTTCGGCGTAGACGTAGAGGTAGATGCGCACCTCGTCGATGTCTTCGACCTGGGTGGGGAATTTCTCCGCCGCCTCTAGTTGGAAGGCGTAATCAGGTGTCGGCGTGGGCGTGGGCGACGGTGTGTCCGTCGGCGTCGGCGTCGGTGAAGGCGTATCGGTTGGCGTCGGCGTGGGCGTGTCCGTGGGGACAGGCGTCGGCGTTTCGGTAGGTGGTTCGGGTGTAAAGGTGGGCGTTTCGGTGGGTGTGGGCGTAGGTGGCACTGGCGTAAAGGTGGCTGTAGGGATCACAGGCTGCCCCGCGTTGATCTGCTGCGGCGATGCCACAGCAATGACGGCGGGGGCCGCTTGGGCGCCTTCGGGCGTAGGCGTGTACGTGGGGATAGGCGTGCGCGTCGGCTCAGACTCGTTGCGTCCGCCGCAACCGGCAAGGGCCAGCAGGGCAATCGCCAGTCCTAACAACAACCAGATTCGCAAACCAGGCGACTGTTTCGCCATCTTCACAACCACCATTCCAGTGAATGCTACGCTTATCTGTATCGCAAGTTGTCGATAGTGTGTCGTTCATACTACCGCAAAGCCCGATCCCAACCAAATCCACCGGCAGATCATCCTGTCCTCTGGACCGGTGCGCAGTCGAACCGTTCCAAAGCATACTTACAGAGGCAGGTTTTTGCTTGTCGATGACGGTACGAAATGGGTACGTACTATGCACCACGAATTATCTTCCCACTTACAAGGAGACCCCACATGAAGGACAGCATGACCCCCAAGGAACGCTGGCTGGCGGTGTTGACGCGGTCTACGCCGGATCGAATGCCGATGGACTACTGGGCGACGGAGGAAGCCAACGCCAAGATGTTGGGTCACCTTGGCTGCGATACGGTGTGGGAGATGTTCGAGAAACTGCACATCGACCGCGTGGTAGGGGTGTCGCCGGAGTACGTGGGGCCGTCGTTTGCGGCGGAGTATGACATGTTCGGCTGCCGCTTCGTCAACATCGACTACGGCACCGGCAGTTACCGCGAATGTGTCTACCACCCGCTGGCGCAGTACAACTCGGTGGCGGAAATTGAGGCAGACTACACCTGGCCCAGCCCGGACTGGTTCGACTATTCGGGGATTCGCAAGCAGATCGTGGGGAAGGAACAGTACCCGATCCAGGGCGGCGGATCGGAGCCGTTTCTGATCTACGCGCGGCTGCGCGGCATGGAACAGGCCTACATGGATCTGCTCTGCAGCCCGAATTGCGGCCTATTGCCTGACAAACTCTTCGATCTGGCCTACGAGAACACACGCCGTATCTACGAGCAACTGCCCGGCCAGGTGATGCTTCCTGTACGTGGCCGAGGACTTCGGCTCACAGGAAAGTCTGCTCTTCGTTTCAAGACGCTGCGCGAGGTCTTCTTCGCGCATGAAGCGCATGATGGACCTCGCCCACGAAAATGGCACGTACGTCTTCCACCACAGCGACGGCGCCATCCTGCCCATCATCCCCGACCTCATCGCCACGGGGATCGACATCCTCAACCCCATTCAGTGGCGCAGCAAGGGCATGGACCGCTTCCACCTCAAGGCGACGTTCGGCGATCAGATCATCTTCCACGGGGCCATGGACAACCAGCAGACACTCCCCTTCGGCAGCGTCGAGGACGTGCGCCGCGAAGTCGAAGAGAACATCGCCGTCCTCGGCGCGGGGCGGCTACATCCTGGCGCCCTGCCACAACATCCAGGCCGTCAGCCCACCCGGAAAATATCGTCGCCATGTATGAAACCGCGCTGTGGGTGAAGAAGCAGAAATGCACCGCAAAGGCGCAAAGGACGCAAAGAGAGAGAAGGACACGGATTTCAGGACATGCAGGACACAGAAATAGACGAGAGATATTTTTCGTGAATAGTGACTTTTTTCTTTCTCTTCTCTCTGCGGTCCTGAGTGTCCTGAAATCCGTGTCCCTCTCCCCTCTCCCTTCTCCCTTCTTTGCGTCCTTTGCGGTGAACTCATTAGATCGCCACCGGCGGCGCGTCCGCGGTGAGGATCAGGCGGTTGAGTTCGTGGATGTCCTCGTCGATGATGCGCTCCAGCGTGGACAGTTGACCGTCGATCTGGCCGCTGTAGTCGTCGACCAGGGCCAGGGCGGACTCGGTGGGCGCGGCGTCGGCTGTGCCGAGGATCGACAAGAGCGAGGACAATTTGGCGTTGAGCCGCGGCCGGTTGGTGAGGCTGTAGGTGTTCTTCTGCTCACCGGGCTGGATCAGCGCATCCTCCACGTCGCCCAGTTTCTTGAGAATGTCCTCGCACTTCGCCACCACCGCGGCTTCGTCGGTGAGGCGTTTGTGCCAGTGTTCCACCTGCCCGCGGACAGTGCGCAGCTTGTTGACGCCCTTGTGCGCGTCCGAAATCTTGGCGATGACGGAGCGGATGGCGTCGAACTGGGCCTTGAGCACATCGTCGGCAATGTCCACGCGCGGATCGGTGGCCACGCGGAAGCACTCGGTTTCGCACTCGTCGCCGATGCAGAAACGCACCTGGTAGTCGCCCGGCGGCACGATGGGGCCTTTGTTGGCTTCGCCCGCAGTCTTGTTGCCCGGCACCTTCTCCGCGCCCGGCAGCCGCAGGTTCCAGACAAAGCGGTTCAGCCCCGGTTTCACCGCGATCCACGGGCCAGGTTCCATCATCTTCTTGTTCTCGTCCCAGTCGGCGTAGCCGGCGGGTTTCGGGCTGAACGAAACGAGTTCGTTGCCCTCGGCGTCGAGGAACGAGAGCTTGACCGCGGTATCCTTGGGCAGGTCGGCGGGCAGCGTGTAGTGGATCAGCACGCCACGTGGCGCGCCCTCGCCGGCGTCGAGGACGGTGCGTTGGGTGAGGCCGGTGTCTTCGTCTTTGCGGGCGATGTAGACGGCGCTGGACGCCACATCGTAGACACGTCCTTCGCTGGGCATCCAGTCGGCGAAGAGATCGGGCATCACGCGCACAGTGCGGCGCGGCGGGTAGAGCCGCTGTTCCCCACGCTGGGCGATCTCGCGCAACGGGGACAGATCATCCAGCACCCAGAACGAACGGCCATGCGTGGCCACGATCAGGTCGCCGTGCTTCACCGCCATGTCGAAGACAGGTGACACGGGCAGGTTGCCGCCCGCCCGCTCCCAGTTGACGCCGTCGTCGAAGGAGATGTAGAGACCGCTTTCGGTCCCCGCGTAGAGCAGACCCTGCACCTCGGTGTCACAGCGGACGACGCGGGTGTAGTCGTGGTCGGGGATGCCGTCGGTGATGCGTGTCCACGTGGCGCCGTAGTCGGTGGTCTTGAAGAGGTAGGGCGTGGTGTCGTCGAGTTTGTAGCGGGTGGCGGCGAGATAGGCTGTGGCAGCGTCGAAGGGCGACGGCTCGATGGTCTGCAAGTAGGCCCATTCGGGCAGATCGGTGGGGGTGACGTTGGTCCACGCGCCGCCGTTGTCGCGGCTGACGTAGACGAAACCGTCATCGCTGGCCGACCAGAGCAGACCCGCTTGCAGGCTGGATTCGCGGAAGCTGGCGATGGTGGCGTAGTGTTCGGCGCCGCTGGTGTCGAAGGTGATGTCGCCGCCGGAGGGGCCGAGCTTGCTTTTGTCGTTGCGCGTGAGATCCGGGCTGATGGGCTGCCAGGAGTGGCCGTTGTCGGTGGAGCGGAAGACCATCTCACCGCAGGCGTAGAGGACATTCGGATCGTGCGGCGAAAAGAGGATGGGGAAGGTCCACGGGAAACGGTGGGTGAGGTCACGTGGGCCGATGTCGCCGCCGAACTCCTCGGGCCACACGTTCACGAGCTGGATCTGTCCACTGCGCATGTCGGCGCGCTGCAACGAGCCCTGGCCGCCGGGCGAAGATCCCACCGCGCCCACGTAGACGATGTCGGGGTCCTTGGGATCGACGGCGATGAAGCCACTTTCGCCTGTCCCCGCGATGCTGCAATCGCTCCAGGCGACCACACCGCTGCTGGTGTCGTTGGGCACGTAGAGGCTGGAGTTGTCCTGTTGGGTGCCGTAGACGCGGTAGGGGAAGGAATCGTCAACGAAGATGCGGTAGAACTGCGCCGTGAGCTGATTGTAGACGGTGCTGAACGATTCGCCGGCATTGTAGCTGATGCAGGCGCCGCCGTCGTTGCCCTGGATCATGCGGCGGTTGTCGGCGGGGTCGATCCACAGGCCGTGGTTGTCGCCGTGGGGCGTGGCGATCTCCGTGAAGGTCTTGCCGCCGTCGGTGGACTTGAGCATGCTCAGGTTGAGCACGTAGACTGTCTCGGCGTCCTGCGGATCGGCGAAGACGTGCATGTAGTACCACGGGCGATAGCGCAGATCGGCCTTGTCGGAGACAAGCTGCCAGGAGTCGCCGAAATCGTCGGAGCGGTAGAGGCCGGGCTTGTCGGCGTCCTTGGCCTCGATCAGCGCCCACACGCGCCCGGCCTGCACGGGGGACGCGGCCACGCCGATCTTGCCCAGCGCTGCGGCTTTGGGCAGTCCCTTGGCCTGGGTGATGTTGGTCCACGTTTCGCCGTCGTCGGTAGATTTCCACAGGCCGCTGTCGGGGCCGCCGCTGTTCAGTTCCCAGAAGTTGCGGTAGACCTGCCACACCCCAGCGTAGAGGACGCTGGGGTTTTGCTCGTCGATGGAGAGGTCCACGGCGCCGGCGTTGTCGCTGACAAAAAGAACGTGCTGCCACGTCTTGCCGCCGTCCACCGACTTGTAGATGCCGCGTTCGGGGTTGGGGCCGAAGGCGTGTCCTAGCGCGGCGACATAGACGATGTCGGGGTTGCGCGGGTGTACGCGCACCTTGCCGATGTGGCGGGTGTCGGCCAGGCCGCAATGTTTCCACGTCTTGCCGCCGTCTGTGGATTTGTAGACGCCGTCGCCGTAGCTGACGTCGGTGCGAATGGTGGATTCGCCCATGCCTACGTAGATCACGTTAGGGTCAGACGACGACACGGCGATGTCGCTCACCGACGAACTCTTGAAGTAGCCGTCGGAAATGTTGATCCACGTGGTGCCGGCGTCGGTGGTCTTCCACAGCCCACCGGCGACGGCGCCGAAGTAAAAAGTGGCCTTCTCGGTGGGATGACCGGCTACCGCGATCACGCGCCCACCGCGGGAAGGTCCTATGTTGCGGAAGGGCATGGCTTTCCAAAACGAAGCATCGAGCGTCATGGGAAACTCCTAGGATTTACGATTTTCGATTGACGATTGACGATTGTCGGGTTGACCGTCTGAATGGATAGATGGTCGTTGGGTGGATTGAAACGATGGCTCAACGAGAGATTTACGATTGGCGATTTACGATTGACGATTGTCGTGTTGAGGGCGTGAATGGATGGCACGATCTTGAGAATGCGAAAAGGACGTATTCCTCTATGGAGTGAACGAGGCCGTCATCTGACAACGGTTTCACTGGCTTAACAAAAAAATCGTCAATCGTCAATCGCAAATCGTCAATCTCTATGGCGGGAAATCGTAAATCGTCAAACGCCAATCGTCAACTCCTGCCCCTTCTCGGTCTACTTGCGCTATAATGACATGGTTGCTTCCACTACCTCACACAAGGAGACCATCCGATGCCGCTTCTTTTTGATATGCCGCTTGAAAAACTGGCCACCTACGAAGGACGTAACCCGCGCCCGGCAGACTTCGACGCTTATTGGGATGCTGGGCTGGCCGAACTCGGCGCGCTGGATCCGCAGGTGGAGTTGATCCCGGCGGAGTTTCAGGCGCCGTTCGCTGAGTGCTATCACATGTACTTCACCGGCACAGGCGGGGCGCGGGTCTATGCCAAGCTACTACGCCCCAAACATGTGGACGGTCCTCACCCTGCGGTGTGCATGTTCCACGGCTATTCGGGCAGTTCGGGCGACTGGGCCGACAAGTTGGGCTACGTGGCCCGCGGTTACACCGTGGCTGCGCTGGACTGCCGCGGTCAGGGCGGTCGCTCCGAGGACGTGGGCGGCGTGCCGGGCTGGACGCTGCGCGGTCACATCATCCGCGGGCTGGACGGCCGGCCTGAGGATCTGCTCTACCGTCACATCTTCTTGGATACGGCGCTGATGGCGCGCATCGTCATGAGCATGGAAGACGTAGACGAGACCCGCGTCGGCGCTACCGGCGGCAGTCAGGGCGGCGGTCTCACGCTGGCCTGCGCCGCGTTGGAGCCGCGCATCAAGCTGGCGGCGCCCGTCTTCCCCTTCCTCAGCGACTACCTGCGTGTGTGGGAGATCGACCAGGACGCCAATGCCTACGCCGAACTGCGCGAATGGTTCCGCCGCTTCGACCCACGCCACGAACGGCGCGAAGAAGTCTTCACCCGCTTGGGCTACATCGACATCCAGCATCTGGCCCCGCGCATCCGCGGCGAAGTCATGATGGGCGTCGGCCTCATGGACCAGATCTGCCCGCCGTCGACGCAGTATGCCGCCTACAACAAGATTCAGAGCAAGAAATCGACGGTCATCTACCCAGATTTCGCCCACGAATCGCTGCCGGATCTGAACGACAAGATTTACACGTTTTTGGGGAATTTGTAGGGGAGTTGCGAATTGCGAATTGCGGGTTGCGATCCGCAATTCGCAATTCGCAACCCGCAATCCGCAATCCGCAATCCGCCAAGGACCCGTCTATGACTATCCCAACACTCCTCACCGATCGCCTCACCCTCCGCCCCATCACCGCGGACGATCTGCCCGCGTTCTTTGGTATCTACAGCAACCGCAAGGCCATGCGCTTTATGCCTTGGCTGCCGCACCGAGACATCGAAGAAACACGCGCCTGGTTTGAGACAGAGGTGTCGCGCCCTGGTGAACATCATTGGGCAGTCTGCACCAAGGACAACGGCAATGTGATCGGGCATGTCAACTACTTGAACTCGCCTATCCCCGGCATGGGCTACATCCTGCACCCCGATCATTGGGGACAGGGCTATACCGTCGAAGCCGCCCGCGCCGCGCTGGACTACGGCTTCGATCAACTGGGCCACGAGCGCGTGGAACTGTGGATCGACGACACGAATACGCGGTCCATGCGCGTGGCGCAGAAGTTGGGCTTCGGCCTCAAAGGACGCATCGCCCTGCGCTATCGCCACGAAGCGCGCCACCACTACATGTTCATCTACGGTATGCGGGTACACGAGTGGCGCGGTGACGCCGAACCCGCCGATCCGCCGCTTTTCTTCGGCGTGGAGCCGGTGCTGCCTGTCCACGATGTGCAAGAGAGCGTCCGCTTCTACGTGGACAGGTTGGGCTTCCGCCTCGACTTCGTGTACGGCGATCCGCCAGTCCACGCGGCAGTGTCGCGCCGCGAGTGGACTGGCAGCGGCGTCACCATTCAGTTGACGCAGGTCCCGCCTGCGCAGACGATCCAGCCGGCGGGTCACCTTTACATCTTCACCGACGTCCATATCGACGACCTGTTCACCGGCTACCGCGACGCGGGTGTTGAAATCGTCTTCGAGCCGGTGAACCAGCCATGGGGCATCCGCGAATTCAGCGTGCGCGATCTCAACGGTCACCGGTTGGTGTTTGGCGCGTTTGTTTAGCGGTTGGTGTCCACAACGCCTCGCTGTCCGCAAACTTCATGGCTGGTCACATGACCGGTGACACGTTTTCTCGCCCCCGTGCTATACTTTCGCTACTGGCGAAACGCATCCTCCCCGCATGACGTCAGCTACCCTCAACGTATCAAGCATCACACCACGTAGGAGCATGAAATGCCGCGTATCACCTTGCTACGACTGATCGTTGTTTCATTTGTCTTGTTTGCCTTCAACACCGCAGATTCTTCCGCACACGAAGACATTCTTGTGCCCATCGTGCAGTGGACGCACCAGTTCGCCGCCCGCATCGGGCCTGCCTACAATGAAGTAAGTGGCGTATCGATCCACGATGCTGTCTACGTCGTCGGAGATACCGATGGCGTCCTGCCTGAGCAAAGCCCGGTCAGTGAGTCCGGATCGGACGGCTTCATTCGCAAGTATGATTTCAACGGCGCCGAGGTATGGACGCGTCAATTCGGCACAGATGACGCCGACAGACCGTATGGCGTGGCGGCTCATGCTTCGGGCATCTACGTCGTCGGCAACGTTGTAGGTTACAGCAATTGGCAGGCTGCCCTAAACAAGTTTGACGCCGACGGCAATGCTCGTGTGGACGCCAGTTCGCCGCTTCGCAACAGATATCTGCCGATACCATCTTGGCGACGCAGAATGCGATCTATGTCGGCGATTGGACCTACGGCGTGCTCGACGGCGTTGACAGCGGCGCTCAGCCGGACGCGCATGTCCGCAAATACGATTTCGATGGCAACGTCATATGGGCGCGTCAGTTCGGATCAGATGTCTATGATGTGGTCACCGGCCTTGCGGAAGACGGATCGTTCATCTACGTAACAGGAACGACCTTCGGCGCACTTGACGGGCAGACCAGTTCGGGCAGTCAGGACGTCTTCGTGCGTAAGTACGACAGCAACGGCAACGAGATTTGGACACAGCAGTTCGGCACAGCAGGCTACGATTCTGTCGGCGGTATCGACATCGGGCGCAATGGCATCTATTTGGTTGGCACCACCAATGCGGCTTTACCAGAGCAAACGCACCTTGGAGCATCTGACGTGTTTATCCGCCTCTTTGATGCTGACGGCAATACAGTGTGGGCGCGGCAGTTCGGTACACCCAGGGAGGATTGGGCAGCGGATCTGGCCCTCAGCGACGGTAGCGTTCATGTGATTGGCGCCAGCCTCAATGGACCTGAATTTCAGAATAACAACTATGACGTGCGGGTCTACTCATACGACGAGAACGGAAACCACGTATGGACGAATGAGTTTGGTACGGAAGAATACGAAGACGGACGCGATATTGAGGTCATCGGCACAGATCTGTACATCGTGGGCAACTCCGATTTGCCTCTGCCGGGCGAAGTAGATCTTAACCGGTCCGGCATGTTCTTGCGCAAGTACACCACAGCCGGCATCGAGCAGTGGACACAGCAGTTCGGCGCTACGGATGCAACAGGTACGAATGCCGCCACAGCATTCGGCGTCGCTGTCCACGATGCTGTCTACACCGTCGGCAGGACACTCGCCGCCTTCCCAGGCCAAACATACTACGGTGAGTCCGATGCGTACATCCGCAAGGTCGATCTGAACGGCAACGAAGTGTGGACCCGTCAATTCGGTACCACCGCGCCGGATGCTGCGATGGCCGTCGTTGCCGACGAAACCGGCGTCTACGTCGCCTACAGCAGCGGTTCTCAATACTTTGTCCGCCAATACGACAGCGACGCCAACGAGCAGTGGACGCACACATACGACGGTGCAATCTGGCGCATCGCCCTGAACAGTTCGGGCCTCTACGTACTTGGAACCAAAGATGGACAAACCCAAAAGTATTTGACTCGGTTCAGCAGCAACGGCGATGAAATCTGGAGCCTGTCGATAGTCGACGATGGGGATGTGACTGGGATGGGGCAGGATGGATCGGGGGTGTATGTCACTGGTAACAGCAGTAGCATAGACGATCCACACAGATTCCTACGCAAGTACAACTTCGACGGCGCCGAGGCGTGGACACGTCGCCTCACGTTTGAGGACCCCATGTATGCTGGTGTCGCAGCGGGTACAGCGGGGGTATTCCTTCTGGGGCAGGATAAGCGTATTCGCCGCTACGACAGCGACGGCAACGAAATCTGGACCCGAAACTTCGACATGCCAGATATGCTCTCCGGCTACAACATTGCGCTGGATGCCGACCACATCTACGCCTTGTGGCAGGCGAGCAGCGGCGTGATGATCCGCCGCTTCGATCTCGACGGCAACGTGGAATGGACAACGACAGTCGGTCTGGGAGCCTGGGATAGGCCTATCAACATCGCACTGGATGCGACACATGTCTACTTTCTCGGTTCCACGACGGTGCAGACCGACGAATCGAGCGAGAGTATCCCCTACATCACCAAGCTCACCAAAGACGCCATCAACCTCGATCAGACGCTCTACCTGCCTGTGATCAACGACAACTAGCCAACCCCAACCGAAATCCCCGGTGATTGGGGCAGAGCATCCCTCTGCCCCAATCACCAATCACCAATCACCCATCCCCAATCACCTTATACGCATCCAGCGTCCGCTGTCGCGCTGCCTTGTGATCCACAATCGGCGCGGGGTAGTCTTCGCCGATGTGGCATTTCGCTCGTTTTTGATCGGCGGCGGGCATGGTCCACGGCGCGTGGATGTACTTTTCGGGGACGTCTGCCAGTTCGAGGACCCAGCGGCGGATGTATGCGCCGTCGGCGTCGAACTTTTCGCTTTGCGTGACAGGGTTGAAGATACGGAAATAGGGCGCAGCGTCGGTGCCGGTGCCGGCGGCCCATTGCCAGCCGCCGTTGTTGGCCGCCGGATCGCCGTCTACGAGATGCTGCATGAACCAGCGTTCGCCCCAGCGCCAGTCGATGAGCAGATCCTTCACCAGAAACGACGCCACCACCATGCGCGCTCGATTGTGCATCCACCCGCTCCGGCGCAATTGACGCATGGCCGCGTCGACAAAAGGATAACCTGTGCGCCCTTCGCACCAGGCGGCGAACTCGTCTTCATCGTTGCGCCAGGCGATGCTGTCGTATTCGGGGCGGAAACAGCCGCCGCGCACATGGGGAAAATAATGCAGCACGCTGATGTAGAAATCGCGCCAGATCAGCTCCGAGAGCCAGGTCTCGGCGCCTTTGCGCTGTTCGGCGCCGGCGGCGTGATCGACGGCGTAGCGCGCCGCCACCACGGCACGGCGCGCCGAGATCATGCCGAAGCGCAAATATGGCGAGAGGCTGCTCGTACCGTCTTCGGCGGGCAGATCGCGCCGCGCCGCGTAGCCGTAGATCGGCGCGTCCTTGCCCACGGCGAAACGCCTGAGCCGTTCCTGCGCTTCCACTTCGCCCGGCGCGAATGGCACATCTTCGTGCATGGACGGGGCATCGGGGATCTCGGCGGAGGCGATTTCAGTGTCGGTGGGGATCATCTCGGGCGCGGCCAGCACGTCCGCTTTGACGGGGAGTCGCTGATCCAGCCACTGGCGCTTGAACGGTGAATAGACCACGTACGGATCGCCGTCGGCTTTGCGCACCAGGCCCACGGGCAGGGCCGAAACGCCGCCGGTGAGCTGGAGCAACGGCAAGAATCGGCGCACAGCGTCATCGCGACGACGGGCGAACGGTGAATAGTCTTCTTCGGCGAAGATGACCGACGCGCCTGTCTGCTGCACCAGATCCGGCAACACGTCTTCGGGCTTGCCGGTGCGCAGGATCAGGCGACTGCCGCGCCCGCGAAGATCCGCATCCAGGGCGCGCAGACCGCCGTAGAGAAAGGCCGTCCGCTTTTCGCCGCTGAATTCTGAACCCACCAGCCGTGGATCAAGCACAAAGACGGGCAACACATTGTCAGCGTGGGCGAGGGCGGCGTGCAGCGCCTGATTGTCGGTGAGGCGCAGGTCGCGGCGGATCCACCAGATGGCGGTGCGTTTGTCGCTCATGCTGTCGACACCAACAGGCGGCGCGTGCGCCAGGCTCGATAGGCAAAGAGAACCGGTAGCCCCATCCACATGCCGAAACCGACCAATTGCCACCATCGGCTGTCTTCGTGTAGTTGCACGGTGACCTCGTCTTGTACCTCGGTGATCTGCTCGTCCACAGCCACGAACGTGTGCCGGTGGACCCACTGGGCGAACGGGCCGCGTACCTGGCGATCCACGAAGCTATCTTCGGCTACGTCCTCGAATTGGGCCACCCAGCGCACCGGCAGGGGACCCATCCACATGGTGAACTCCATCTGTTCGCCGCTGTCCACCTGCGCCGGCGCACGGTGAACCCGCACCAGGATCGGCGGCGGCGTGATCTTGCCCATGCTGGCCGTCTGCCGATGAAAGTCGGCCACAGCCGAAAGCGGCGCACGCACGCGGAATCTGTGTGTGTAGATCATCGGCTACTTCTTGTTCTGCAAGACGTCGGTCAGCGCGGGGACGGCTTCGGTGTAGTTGAAATCGAAGCCGCGTCCTGTCTTCTGCGGTACCGCGCTGACCATCCAGCAGCACGGTGGACATTTCGCCGAACAGAATCTTCAGCCCGAAGCCAGGCACCGGCATCAGCGAAGGACGACTCATGGCTTCGCCCAATTGCTTGCTAAATTCGGCGTTGGTGGGCGGGTTGGGCGCAGCCAGGTTGTACGGGCCGTCGGCGTCGGGCGATTCCAGCAAGAAGCGGATGGCGCGCACCTCATCGGCGATGTGGATCCACGGGAAGTACTGCTTGCCGCTGCCCAGCGGACCGCCGATGAAGAATTGGAAGGGCAGCAGCATCTTGGGCAGTGCGCCCCCCTTCGTGGAAAGTACGATCCCTGTGCGGATCACAGGGCGACGTACGCCCAGCGCCTTGGCGCCGGCCGTAGACGCCTCCCATTCGAAGCAGACCTGGGCCAGGTAATCGCTGCCCGGTGAACTGCGCTCACTCAGTTCACGGTCATCGCTAGGGCCGTAGAACCCCACCGCCGACGACTGTATCAGCACCTTCGGCTTCTGTTTGGCGTTGCGGATGGCCTCCATCACGGCCTTGCCCGCGTCGACGCGGCTCTCCAGGATCTGGCGCTTGCGCTCGGCCGACCAGCGGCGATCCGCGATACCGGCGCCGGCCAGGTTGACAATGGCGTCGGCGCCGTCGGCCAGGTGGCCCCAGCCTTCCGCCGTGCGACTGTCCCAGCCGACGACGTTGGCGCCATCCAGCGCCGGGCTTTGTTTCTTCTGCGAAGAACGGCTGAGCACCGTCACCTGATGACCATCTTCGAGCAAGTTTTGAACCAATGCGGTGCCGATTAGCCCGGTTCCGCCTGTGATGATGACGTGCATCTTGCGTGATTCTCCTATGTGTGTACTGGTTCGATGATGCTGTTTGCTTTTGCCGACAAAAAGAGCGGAGACTACGCGATCGAAACGACCTGAGTCTCCACTCTCTGTGAGTGATTTTCTATTCAGTTGATCACGGTCGCCAACGAAGCTACGAAGCTTCATCTCCATTCAACGCCGTGCGTAAGCCAGTAGCCTGCGACTGGCGGTGCCCCGATGCTTTGCTGGGTACATTCCGCACCGCAGGCTGAACATTCACCTGTTGTTCGGCGCTTTCGTTGCCGATGTACCCATGCCGATTGAGCAGGCGGGTCAGCCACTCAATCACAACCCGCCCCGATTTGCCAAGATAGCGGCGGGCGGCTTCGGTATATACGGTGATGTAGAGCACCAAGGCTTCCGGCGAGATCTGGCGGTAGGAGAGCAGACCAGCGATCCAATTCAAGTCGTTTCCCAGGTAGTCTAAGTTACCCAGGGTCAACGCTGCGGTTAGATCGCGTCCAAAGTTGTGTTTGGCTGCGTTCAAATGGCTCTGCGGCATGCCCTGGGCGCTCATCAATTGCCAGACATAGGCATCGATCTGCGCCTGCTTTTCTACGAACTCAGACAGCGCAACTTCGTACTCGCGGGTGATGGGCTGGGCCGAAGGCAGCAGCGGTGGGCGCATCAACAGCCGTTCGATCTGCATGGGCGCAGCCGCCAGTTCCGTCCCCAAGAAGTAGGCGGGGATGTGCTCGCGCAGCGCCGGGATCATGTTGAAGATCTGTCCGCCATACGCAACGCGGACACGCTCATTCGCCAACATGCGCGACATTTCCAGCAGTGTGGCTGCGGTGGAGAGCTGCTGCGCAACCAACACCACAAGATCGGGGCGGGTGGCGCGCACGGTTTCGGCAAGTTCCTCTTGCGGCAGATTTGCCCCAAGGTATACCACATCCCATCCGCGGCGGCGCAGCAGCACGGTGATCAGCAACGGGCTGAACGTGTGATTCTCGTTGGCTGGGCAGGCCACCACCACACGGCCATGTTGCGTGGGATCGGGCGTTGCCGCCAGTAACGTTTCCAAGCGCCGCATGGCCAGGGCCGACGCAAAGTGCTCCTGTTGCGTGGTGTACTTGCCACGATACCACTCCATGCCGATCTGGTTTAGCCCCTTTTGCAACACTTCGACACAGACAGTCTCAGGTGGGTACAGCGCAAACGCCTGCGCCAGGATCGTTTCTGCTTCGCGTTCACTAAATGAGGCGCACGCGTCGACCCAACGCCTGCGCAGGTCTTCCATGATGCCGCCGCCGCCGTTATCGAAGGTCATCATCCTGTCGCTTGAGCGACTTTGGGTGATGGGGCTTTCTGCCGCCGTAGGCAGCCTACCCTCTTCTTCCAGCGTCTTCCATAGCTTTGCGGCCTGCGAAATGTTCATGCCCTCGTCCTGGCGGGCGATCAACCAGAGCAGGCACTGCACATCGGCTTCGGAGTAGACACGATGCCCGCCGGCGGTGCGGTTCGGCACCGGCAACCCATATCTTCTTTCCCAGGCGCGCAAAGTGTCCGGCTTAAGACCGGTGCGCTGTACCACAGCACGTAGGTTGTAAGTTGGACGGTCGGAGGGTGCGTGCGAATCAGAGGCATCGCCCGACTTGCCATTAAACGATTGATCCTGACGCTTCTTCGCCGCCATAGTATTTTCCTCTGTGGTTTTCCTTCTGTGCCAACAGAAACACATTCGTTCGATGGTGTTTACTATAACACACGGCATATTTAATGTCAATCAATTGTCCAACTTTGTAGTGGGTAATTTTGCGTATAGTCCGTGGTGTGGGGTAATAGAACCTTACGGGGATGACAGGTTGAGGGCTTGTGTAGTTCATATGTGCAGCGGCTGGTTCATCCCCGATGCCAAAAAAGAAGGGCCGCTCCGAAGTAGAGCGGCCCTTCTTTCTTGCATTGGCTCGTTGGCGCTTATGCCCAGCGATTCAGTCCCATCTCGTAGGGGTGGATCATGGCTTCGTTCTGCGGACGCACACGTACGCCCACCGTAAGCTGACCGCTATCCTCGGCGGTGACGGCGCCTTCGTATTCGTTGCCGTGATCCACTTGCCGACCCTTGATCATGGGGATGGTCTTCGGATCTTCGACGATGCCCTGATCGTTCTGGTGACCAATGACGATTTCGGCGATGACGTCGTCTTCGCCAAGCAGGCCGGGCCACACCTGAGCAACCAGGCGCACCGGTTCGCCCACGGTGGCCTGCGTTGGGGCCGACTGCCGGATTTCGATGTTCACCGTGGACCACTGCTGGCGTACGCGTCGCTTCCATTCGGCCACGCGGCGCGCCAGGCTGTGGCTGTCGGCGGTATAGCGTTGGGCTGTCTGCATGGCGCTGACGTAGTAGATCTCGGTGTAGTCTTTGATCATGCGCCTCATGCTAAACTCGGGTGCGCAGGTACGAATGGCGGCCTTCATGCGTTCCAGCCAGCCGTCGGAGATGCCGTTGGCATCCTGCTCGTAGTAGAGCGGCACGATTTCGTCTTCGAGGGTGGCGTAGAGGCTGAGGGCGTCGGCTTCGTCTTGGGTTTCCTGATCCTTATACTCTCGTTCTTCGCCGATGGACCAGCCGTTGCTGCCGTCGTAACCCTCACGCCACCAGCCGTCGAGGACGCTGAAATTGGGGGCGCCGCTAAGCGCTGCCTTTTGCCCACTGGTGCCGCTGGCTTCGTAGGGCCGTCGCGGGTTGTTGAGCCAGATATCCACACCCGAAATCAAGTGACGGGCGATGTTCATGTCGTAGTTTTCTACGAAGACGATCTTGCCGCGGAATTCGGGATCCTGGCTCAGTTCGTAGATTCGCCGGATCAGCGCCTTGCCGGGTTCATCGTGGGGGTGGGCCTTGCCCGAGAAGACGATCTGCACCGGGCGTTCGGGGTTGTTGAGGATACGTTTGAGCCGTTCCAGATCGCGGAAGAGCAGTGTGGCAAGCGTTTGTAGGTGGCGAATCGGCGCGCAAATCCCAGTGTGAGCGCGCTTGGATCCAGCAATTGGCCAGCTGCGGCGACGCGGCGCGGGCCTTCGCCATGTCGTACAAGCTGCTGCTGCAAGCGATCTCGCACAAAGTCGATCATCTTGCGCTTGCGTTCCACGTGGGCTGCCCACAGTTCCGCGTTGGGGATGGTGTCGACGGCCTGCCACGTGGCCGGATCGTCGGCATTTTCCATCCATTCGCCGCCGAGATAACGATCATAGAGATCGCGCAGTTCGGGTACGAGCCAGGTGCCGATGTGGACGCCGTTGGTGATGTGACCGATGGGGATCTGCTCCACCGGTGTCCCCGGCCAAAGTTCTGTCCACATCTGCCGCGACACATGACCGTGCAACTCGCTGACGCCGTTGTGATAGGCGCTGAGGCGGAAAGCCAGCACTGTCATGCTGAATTGGGTACCCCACTCCTGATCATGGGCGGCCAGGTTAAGGAAACGCTGACGGTCGATGCCGAGCTGTCCCCAGTATTGCCAGAAGAACTTCTCCATCAGCTCGAAGTTGAAGGCGTCGTGGCCGGCGGCGACGGGCGTGTGTGTGGTGAAGACGCTGCCGGCGCGCACCACTTCCACGGCGTCGTCGAAGCTCAGACCCTTCTGCTGCACCATTTCGCGGATGCGCTCCAGGTTGAGGAAGGCGCTGTGGCCTTCGTTCATGTGCCAGACGCTGGGGTTGTAGCCCAGCGCCCGCAGCGCCCGTACCCCGCCGATGCCCAGCACGAATTCCTGGCTGATGCGCATTTCGTGGTCACCACCGTAGAGACGCGCGCTCAGTTCGCGATCCTGGGGGGCGTTGCGCTCGACGTCGGTGTCCATGAGGTAGAGTGGAATACGCCCCACTTGGATGCGCCAGATCTTGGCGTAGACGGTACGACCGGGCAGATCGACGTTGATCATCACCGGCGCGCCGTTGGCGTCCAGCGCTTCGGTGGCGGGCACTTCGGAGAAGTCGATCTTTTCGTAGATGGCTTCCTGATCGCCGGTGGCGGCGATGCGCTGGGTGAAGTAGCCTTGCGGGTAGAGGAAGCCGACGCCCACGAACGGCAGGTTGAGATCGCTGGCTTCTTTGCAGTGGTCACCGCTGAGAATGCCCAGGCCGCCGCTGTAGATGGGCAGCGCTTCGTGTAGGCCGAATTCGGCGCTGAAGTAGGCGATGACCTGATCCTGTTTGTCGGCGTGATGGGTGCTGAACCATGCCTTGGCCGGGTCCATGTAGGCGTCGAAATCGGCGAGGACCTGCTTGTAGAGCGCGAGGTAGTCATCGTTGGCGGCGGCGCCGGCCAATTGGGCCTGTTTGATGTTGCGCAGCAGCTTTACCGGGTTCTGGTTCACGGCCTTCCATAATTGTGGATCAAGCGACGAGAAGAGGCGCTGGGCTTCGGGGTTCCAGATCCACCACAGGTTGTAGGCCAGATCTTGGAGGCGAGCAATCGAATCGGGCAATTTGGGGAAAACCGAGATTTTGCCAAGTGATTTCATGGCAATACTCCTTGTATTTGTAGGTGCAACCGGTTGCAGGATGAGACCGCTGCATTGGTTGACATTGTACTTGATGGGGACGTACATTCAAAACTTCGGGCCTATGCTGTTCAGTGCGTACCCGTTACCGGCGAATATCCGGCTCGCGCCAGCCCTGGCCGTCTTTTGCCAGCATGGCGTCGGCCTCTTTGGGACCCCAGGTGCCGGCGGTGTAGGTGGGCAGGCGCAGTGGGCGTCCGTTTTCTTCGATTTCCTTGGCTTCTTGCAGCCGCCAGCCTTCTTGCACGCGTGTCACCCGATCCCAGGCGATTTCCACTTCGTCGCGGCGGGTGAAGAGCGTGCTGTCGCCCAGGATCACGTCGAGGATCAGCCGCTGGTAGGCGTCGGGCGGATCGCCGCCGAAGCTACTGCCGTAGTTGAATTCCATATCCACGGGCTGCATGTGGATGGCCGGCCCAGGCTGCTTGGCGTTGATCTTGAGGTGAATGCCCTCGTTAGGCTGGATGCGCATGGTGAGGATGTTGCGGCTCACACGCTCGGCGCCGTCCACGTTTTGGAACACGAGGTGGGGGACACGGCGAAAGGTGATGGTGATCTCCGAGACTTTTTCTGACATGGCCTTGCCTGTGCGCAAATAGAAGGGGACACCGTTCCAGCGCCAGTTGTCGATCTCCAGCTTCCAGGCGACGTAGGTCTCCGTTGTCGAGTTTTCGTCGACACCCTCTTCTTCCCAATAGTTGTTCAGATCCTCTTTGCCTGCGTGGCCGGCGCGGTATTGGGCGCGCACGGTGTAATCTGTCACCTGTTCGGGGGTGAGCGGACGGATGCAGCGTAGCAGATTCACCTTTTGATCGCGGACGGCCTTGGCATCGAATGCGACCGGCGGTTCCATCGCCACCAGCGACACCAGTTGCATCATGTGGTTCTGCGCCATGTCGCGCAGCGCGCCGGATTTGTCGTAGTAGCCGCCACGTTCCTCGACGCCGATGGTCTCCGAAACGGTGATCTGTACGTTGTCGACGTAGTTGCGATTCCAGATTGGCTCGAAGATGCCATTGGCAAAGCGGAAGAAGAGGATGTTTTGCACCGTCTCCTTGCCCAGGTAGTGATCGATGCGGTAGATCTGGTCCTCTTGGAAGATGCTCAACAGGTGCTCGTTGAGGCTGTGTGCGCTGGCCAGATCGTGGCCAAACGGCTTTTCTACCACCAGGCGCGTCCAGCACTTGTCGCTGATTGGATGCACCAGGTCCACGTTGCCCAGTTGGGTGGCCACGCTCTCGTAGACGGAGGGCGGCGTGGCCAGGTAGAAGAGGCGGTTGTGGTCGGTGTTGCGATGTGTGTCGATCTCGGCGATGCGCTGGGCCAGTTTCTCGAAATCGGCGGTGTCGTCGTAGCCACCGGCGACGTAGAAAAGCCCTTGGGCGAATTCGGCCCACTCCTTCTCGTCTACGGGGACATCGCCGTATGCTTCGATCCCCTCACGGGCGCGTTGACGGAAGGATTCATCGTCGTAGTTGGAGCGCGCATAGCCGAGGACGGTGAAGCCTTTGGGCAGCAGTCCTTTGTGGTAGAGGCTGTAGAGCGCCGGCAGCAGTTTGCGCTTGCCCAGGTCGCCGGACGCGCCGAAGATCACCATTAAGGCCGATACATCTGAACGCACGGCCGCCTGTTCGTGAGGCTGCGCTGCGACGATGACAGGATCATTGCTCATGTGAGTGCTCGTTTCTGGAGAAAAGTGCGTGGTGCGTGTCATTGAATCAAGCGCGGATGAGCACGCCCTCGTGTGGGGCTTTCGGGTTTGACCCGCACGAGGGCGTGCTCACTCCGCGGGTATGCGTGTTTCGCGTCGATTTAAGATCTACAGCGGATTCGGCGCGCTGTCTGTATCCTGCTCTACGGTACTCTACGCTATCTTCATTCTTCATTCATCGCTCTGCTTCTCTCTTCACGATGCCGTAGTTGCGCAATGTCTGTGGCCAGAAGAGCCAGGCCAGCCCAAACAGCGGCTGGAAGAGCGGGAAGAAGCCGTAGTCTGCGCCGAAGTGACGCCACGCCGTGTTGCCGATGACGTCGGGGATGATGAAGCTGAGCGTACCCACGATCAGGGTCATCGCCGTCTCGAACCCGAGTACACCCACCGATAGTCGCCAGGCCCACCGCTTGCGGTAGGTGAAGCCGATGGTGGCAGTCAGGTAGCAGAGCGCGGCCACACCGCTCATCGCCGGCCCCAGGTAGTCGGTGACGCCTTCCTTCAAGAAGAGCTGGTAGAGCGCACGCACCCCGGTGGAAAGCGCCAGCAACGGGTAAGACACCGCCAACACGTAGCCGCTGGTGATCAAGAACTTCGTCCACGTGGATTGGGGGGTGGGCTGGGAAGGGGAACTGTCAATGTTGTCCATGACACATCACTTGTTTGGTAAGAACGGATGAATGAAGAATGAAGATTGGGTAGAGAGTGCGTTTCCTTCAATGGGAAATCTACTGTCTACCCAATCTTCATTCTTCATTCATTATTCTGGGCGATGCAGAAATTTTTCATCGATAAACGCCTCTGCCTCCGCATACGTCCGCGCCACAGGGAACTGCGGGTAGTCGGCGATGACGTTGTCGGGTGGGGCGAAAAGCAGGCCGACATCGGCCTTTTCGAGCATGGCGATGTCGTTGTACGAGTCGCCCATGGCCATGGTGCGGAAACCAATGTCGCGCATGGCCAGGATCGTGCGCCGTTTGGGCATGTCCAGGCGCATTCGGTGACCGATGATGAAGCCGTCGTCGTCGGTGACGAGCGAATGGCAGAAGATCGTGGGCCGATCCATCTGCGCCATCAACGGCGCTGCGAATTCGTAGAAGGTGTCGGAGATGATGATGAACTGGCTCCGGCTGCGGATCTTGGCGACGAAGTCCGCGGCGCCGGGCAGCGGTGACAGTGTGGCGATCACGTCTTGGATGTCGGCGAGGCGCAGATTGCGTTCGCGCAGGATGTCGATGCGCATTTTCATCACGCGTCGTAGTCGGAGACGTCACGTGTGGTGAGGCGTAGTTGCTCGATACCTGTTTTCTCGGCAAATGCGATCCAGATCTCAGGCACGAGAACGCCTTCGAGATCGCTTGCGATCAGTGGGGGCTGGTTGTGATCCATGTTGGTGCTCCTTGGGTGTAGATACAAATGCAGACGTAGATCTAAGGGGAAAGCAGGGAAATAATGGTCCACGAAGCCACACGAAGATCCACGAAGGCAGAAAAGAACAGGCAAAGGCGTTATCGCTCTGCCGTCCTGATAATCCTGAAATCCGTGTCCCTCGTTTCTCCTCTTCGTGGTTCTTCGTGTGGCTTCGTGGACCATTAAGATTCTGAGGTGTCCTAAGTAATCAGGTCTTGCGAAAGATGATCCACGCGATTCACGTAGCGGAGGATGGCCTGTGGGGCGCCGTCGTAGGCTGAGTGGGTGAAATCGACGCGGGTGATGCTGGTGTTGTAATGCCCGAAGCGGAATTCGTAGCCGGGCAAGCGGCCGATCAGCGCTTTGAGCAGGCAGTCGAGGAAGGTGCCGTGTGATACGATGGCGACGCGGTCGTTTTCGTTGTCTCGTGCCATGCGTACAAGATCCTGCGCCACGCGGATGGCGCGCCCCTGGCAGGAGGCATAGTCCTCTTCGTCGCCCAACCACCAGCCGTTGTCGGTCAACGTGTCGGGGATCTCGGCGCCGGGGAAAAGATCGGCTACCTCGCTGCGGGTTAGCCCTGGCTTGCCAGCGGCGAGGCCATCTTCGCCGCGGTTGTCGAAGACGCCGCCATGCTCGTGGACGTCGAGCCAGATCCGTGGGCGCAGGCCCAGCTTTTCGGCGATGGGGCTGGCTGTCTGCAATGCGCGCAACATGGCACTGCAATAGAGACGGTTGATGGCAAAGGGGTTGCCCTCGAATTCGCCCGGCTCCAGATCGCCGGGATCATCGAAGCCGGCGCGGTGCTTGGGTTTGGCTGTCTGCAAATAGTCGGCCAGGATCTCGGCCTGCCGAAAGCCGATGTCGGTGAGCGAAGGATCCGCCACGCGATAGAGGCGATAGTCGTCGTAAGAGAGTTCATCCAGCTCGCCGATGGCGCGTACCTTTTCGGCGAGGACATTGTTGGCCGACTGGGCGTGACGGATCAGGTAGAGGATCATGGGGGGCGGTCACTTTCTTATACTGGTGGATGGACTGCAATTTCAGGATAAACATTAATCGAAAAGGGAGGGAGCGCCAAATTGTTGAGGGGATTGGTGAATGGTGATTCGGGATTGGGGGGGATGATGAGATGCTGAGATGATGGAAGGTGTCGAGGCACGCCCATCATCTCACCATCCCATCATCTGCATTCCGTAGGAGGTCTGCCCAATCTAGCTCCACATCGCTCGAAAAAGCCAAATGCGCCGAACATCCCTCTGTACAATCGCTGCTGCCGAAGCCGACGTGCGGCGCGCTGACGTTGGGGTGTGTGAGGAGCGTCTGCACCCAGCAGCATTCGAGGCGGACAGCGCGATCTGGTTGGTATTCGATGTAGGCGAAGGACGGCGGGTGGCGCAAGCTGAGCGCATCCACGTGCCAGTGTGGCTTTTTGTCGGTGCGGAAGTGACGCGCCAGACGCGCGCGGAGGCCACCCGGTCCCCAGGCGCTGCCGGCATAGAACCAGACGCCGGGCGCAAAATTGAGCAAGCCAAGGCGACCCACGGCGAAGGTAACAGGTGTGCGCAGTTCAAAAACGAGGAGATAGCTGCCCGGTGTAGATGGCAAGAATGCGATGTCGGCGGCGTGGATCTTGTGCTGCATGTGCTCGTGGAATCGGCGATCCATGATCGTGGGCTAGGAACTGACCGTACCCAGAAGCACGATCGGTCCTGTGGGTTGTGGGCTGCCACCGACAGGCTCGATGCTGAGGCCCACCGCGGCGAAATCTTGGGGGCGGCTGTCCATGTTGATGCTGGTGATGGTGACGCCATCGTCCGTCACCTGTATCAGGCCGGCGGAGACGGGATCCCCATCGGCGGGGATCAGCCAGAGCTGATAGGTCTGTTCCGGCGGCAACGGAGCCAGGCCGCTGAGGATCAGCACGCCGGTCATCTTCCCCGCGTAGAAGGCGCCGCCGGCCTGTGGCGCGAATTCGGTGCCTTCCAGGGCGATGCTGCGCATGGCCGTGGCAAACTGGCCGAGTTGCTGGTCGCGTTCCGAAAGTTTCTGGAGTATCTCGTCGTTGGCCGATTGCAACTGGGCGTTCTGGTTGCCAAGGGCCTGGGCGCTCTGTTGCACAGTGTCGAGCCGCGAAAAGGCGATGCGTTGATTGCGCCACATCTGCACACTGAGCACCGCCAAGAGAAGACAGGCCAACACGGCCAACGCCGTCGACGTAGGCCAGGTGAGGCCGCCGCCGAGTTCATATCGCAACTGATCCAGCCAGGTCATCTGTGGGCGCCGGGTTGCCGACTCGGCAGGAGCCGCCGCTTCTTGTTCCTGAGCCGATGGAGACCGAAGCTCGACGGTCGGTTCGTTTGAAAGCGACGAATGTACGCGTGACAGCAGCGCTTTTTTGACGTCGTCTGTCGGCGTGACAGCCTGTGTCGTCAGTGCCAGATGGGCCATCGTTTCGTCGGTGCTTTTGAGTTCTTCCAGAAGATGTTGGTGGCGGCGTAGATATTCGTCGACGGCCAGCATCTCTTCTGCTTCGAGGACGCCCTGGGTGTAGTCGGGCAGCAATTCAATGATCGCCCGGTAGTCTAGTTTTCGCTTCACCGCGGGTTGCGTCATAGCGAATTCCATGATCTCGATGTAGTAGGGATTGTTAAGGAAATTCGACATTTCGTGGGAGCATCTGTTGCTTCCGCAGATGGTCTAGCGCCTGATTGCGCGCGATGCGATAGATCCATGTTGCCACCGCACCGCCGCCGCAGAATTGACCCGCCATCTGCCATACCTGCCAGAACGTCTCCTCTAGCAGCCTCTTGGCGACCGCCTGATCGCGTACGATACGGGTCACCAGGCCAAGGACGCTGGGCGCGTGGCGGTCGTAGAGCAGTTCTAGCGCATCCGGGTTCCGTTGTGCTACCTCGGCCAGGAGTATGTCGTCGGGTGCAGACGCTGCAATGTTGGGATCAGCCTCGGTCATCGACCTGAATCAGCTTTCTGTAATCTTCTTTGAGATTGGCGCGGGTGAAGACGTTCGCTCGCTGCCACGTTGATCAGGGGGATCATGTCTTCGTTGAACCACTGGCGGAGGGTGGCCCACCGTTCTTCGACTTCCTAGACGGCGCCGGCGCGCCCCGCACGATGCAGCGGCCAGGTGATGCCGAGAAGACCGAATCGATAGAGGTGTGGACTCAATCTGGCTATTCAGCGAACACTGTGTTGTGTCGGCGTGTTGTGTCGGCGACTGCTATGATTTTCAGCGGCTACTGCGTTTTTTGAGCGACGACAGTGTCTTTTTTCGCGTTTTTTTCAGAGATCGTGGCGTCACCAAAAACTGCATAACGCCACATCCCCAGCGCACCTGGCGCCAGCGCATCACTTCCAGTTGAATGTGCGCCACACCGGCCGTGGGCAACTTGAGGTTGAGGCGGGAATCGTCGCCGCTGCACAGGCCCGACACCAGCATCTCTAGCCCTGGATTGTGACCGACGAGGAGCAGATGCTCCGCCGAAGCGGGTTGTTCACGCAGGATCTCCAACAGCGTCACCGGCGCAGCCTCGTAGATGCGCTCTTCCAGCACGAGCGCCTGCTCGAACTGGATGGCGGCAGCGGTGGCTTCCGCCGTATCTGCCGCACGTCGCCGGTGAAGACAACACCCGATCCGGAAACAGCTTGATCCCCTGGATCACCGGCGCGATCAACTGGATCTGCCGTCGCCCCTTCTCCTGCAAAGGGCGCTCGATGTCCGGTTGATTTGTCTGCGGCACGGCAGCCTTGGCATGACGCAGAATAGTAAGGTACTTCATCGTTCGCCCCGATGACATGACCAAAAATCTCTCCTGAAATTCACAGCAGCCCAGCGCATTGTCCAATTCAGAGCGGAAGTTCTGCCGCGCACTGTAGTTTCAGGAAGACAACCAAATCTAACGCATTATAGGCATAGGGGTTCAGACAAGTCAAACGCACCCGCTCTGAACGAGTGCAAAGCGGCGGGGCAAATCATTGATAATGAGTAACGAGTAATGAGTAACGAGTAATGCGTAGGCCAATGTACGCCTACGCATTACTCGTTACTCAATGTCATTAAGTTAAGCGCAGGTGAGCATCCTCAGATGCGTTTCCACACCTGTAGAGCCGCATCTGAGGATGCTCACTCCGCAGCGTGACGAGTAGCCGAATCCCTTAACTTAATGACATTGACTCGTTACTCATTACTGCTTGCGTAAAGAAACTTTAACTTGATTGCCCAATCAATTTCCGCTAGACTGGTGACAATTCAAGCTGTTCACAAGGAGGTTGCCTATGCCGTAATCTACAACCGAAGAGGGAAGAGCGCATGGCCCCACGCCTGACAAGGCACGATTTGCACAGGCAACTGCCCGAACCGCGGCAGGTGGGGTGACGAGGAAGGGGTTCCCGGCAGCGATGTCGGGCTAACTGCGGCGACCCTTGCCGCAGGAAAATCGAAAGATCAGCGGATGCCCCCAGGTCCTGGCTACAGACCTGACCCGAAACCATCCTCGGTTTCGGTTGTATTCCCTCCAATTTTACATACCAAGCAAACGCCCAAAACCGTGAGCAATCACCGGCACAGAAGCGTTAAGCAGTAGCCCAATGCACGTAATTCGTGATGCGTGATGCGTAACCCAGAAGTCGCGCCCAGATGCTCGGTGCGTCGCTAGTTACGCGTTTCGGTTTACGCATTACTTGCACCTTGCCCAAACCAATCGGATTGGTGATGGGGCAGGCGACTGCTTGGGATTCCCAAGAAAACGAGAATAGAACGCGGATTGAGCGGATGCAGCGGATCGCGCGGATTTTGCAGAATCCAGCGCCTCTTCTGCTATTCCATCCGCCCGGATCAGCTCAATCCGCCCAATCCGCGTTCTATTCCCAGTCTCCGATCCCCCGTCCCCAGTCCCCAACCCCGGAGGGAATCATGTGTGGAATCGTTGGATACATCGGTCATCGTGACGCGGCTGCCGTTGTCGTAGACGGGCTGCGCCGTTTGGAATACCGCGGGTACGATTCGGCAGGCGTCGCTGTGCTCAATGGACATGGCATCGAGGTGCGCCGCGAGGCGGGTAAGCTGGCCCAATTGGAATCGCTGCTGACGCAGCAACCCATCGCCGGCCCCCTCGGCATAGGACACACGCGCTGGGCCACTCACGGTCCGCCTTCGCAACGCAACGCCCACCCCCACAGCAGCCCCGACGCCGCGATGGTAGTGGTGCAGAACGGTATCGTGGAAAATTTCCAGCCGCTGCGCCGCCAACTGCAAGATCTCGGCTACGTCTTCCACAGCGACACCGACACCGAGGTCATCGTGCATCTGATCCACAGCCACTACCACAATGGCAGCGAGCGTAACCTGGTCCACGCCGTGCGCTGCGCCGCCGCCGAATTGGAAGGCCCCAGCGCCATCGGCGTGATCTGCGAGAACGATCCAGAGCAGATGGTGGTGGTGCGCCTTGGCAACGCCGGCGGCGTCGTCATCGGCCACGGTGACGGTGAAACCTTTCTCGCCAGCGACATCCACGTTGCTGCCCTACACGCGCCGGATGCAGTTCCTGAAAACCGGCAGATGGCGATCCTGCGCCGCGCCAAGTAGAAATCTACGATCTCGACGGCAATGTCTGCTACCTGCCCGTCAACGAGATCAGTTGGGACGCCGACGCCGCCGAGAAGGGCGAATACGCCCACTTCATGCAGAAGGAGATCTTCGAGCAGGCCGAAAGCATCCAGCGCACCCTGGCCCACCGCGTCGACTTCACCAACTACCGCGTCGACCTGCCCGAACTCAACCTCACGCCTGCCGCGGCCCAGCGCCTGCGCAAGTTGACCATCGTGGCCTGCGGCACCAGCTACTACGCCGGCCTCGTGGGCAAATTCCTCATCGAGCACCTGGCCCGCCTGCCTGTGGAAGTGGACTACGCCAGCGAATACCGCTACCGCAGCCCCGTCTTCGGGCAAGACGAGATGGTGCTGGCCATTACCCAGAGTGGCGAAACCGTGGACACCCTCGCCGCGCTCGAAGAGGCGCGCGACTACGGCGTCTTCACATCGGCCATTGTCAACGCCGTGGGCAGCCAGGCCGCCCGCGTCTGCGACGGCGTGATTTACATGCACGCCGGCCCCGAGATCGGCGTGGCCAGCACCAAAGCCTTCACCACCTCGTTGGTGGACATGGCGCTGCTGGGCATCTACCTGGCCCAGGCCCGCGGCACGATGACCGAGGCGATCCACCACACCCTCATCGACGAGTTGGCCCACCTGCCCGGCCTCGTGGCCCGTCTCCTCGCCGACGCCCGCCACAGTGGACACTACGCCGATCTGGCCACCCGCTACGGGGATCGACACAACTTCCTCTACCTGGGGCGCGGCGTCAACTACCCGGTGGCGTTGGAGGGCGCGCTCAAGCTCAAAGAGATCAGCTACATCCACGCCGAGGGCTACCCCGCTGGCGAAATGAAGCATGGCCCCATCGCCCTGATCGACGAGCGCATGCCCACCGTGGTCGTGGCCCCGCGCAACAGCGTCTACGACAAGATGGTGAGTCAGATCGAGCAGGTGAAGGCGCGCAACGGCGCTGTCCTCGCCGTGGCCGCTGCGGACGACGACTACATTCGCACCGTCGCCGACGACATCCTGCCCATCCCGCCCGTCCACGAACTGCTCAGCCCCGTGGTCGCCGTGATTCCGCTGCAACTGCTGGCCTACGAGATCGCGGTCCACCGCGGCGCCGACGTGGATCAGCCGCGCAATCTGGCCAAGAGTGTGACGGTGGAGTAGGGAACTGAAACGGTGTCATCAAGTCGAGACTTGGTGATTTGGCGACTTAGAGATTGGGCGATTAGGAGATTTAGCGACTTGGGCAGAAGTTCAATCGCTTAATCCCCTAATCGCTTAATCTCATCTAAATGGCCCAACTGAACGACATTGGGATCTGGCTGATCACACCGGCTGCGCGTAGCTCGGCGTGTTGGCGTAGCGGGCCATCGCCAGTTTGAGGCGGATCGACTTACCCGCGGGCAGGTCGATCTCGATGGTTCTGCCATCCGCAGCGTGGACAGCGCCGCTGTCTAGATCTTCGATCGATGTGAAGTTGTGCTCGCCGAACGCGCCCGCCTGCACGAGGACCCGTCGCGCCTGGCTGGGGTTGGTGTTGATCAACTCTACCGTGGTGCTCTCTGCATCCAGCGCGGGGACCAACGCGGCCACGTCTTCGGGGAGGCCGGGGCGACGGGCGTGGGCGTCGAAATAGCGCAGGCGCACATGCAGCAGGCCGCCGTGGTAGATGATCTGCGGGCCGCCGCAGGTTAGCTGCACCAGCCCTTCGGTGTGGATGGGGTTCTTGTTCTGCCAGTGGTGTACGTCCCAATCTTCGGGGTTGCCGTCGTCGGCGCGCATGTCGTCCATGCGGCGCAGCACCTCGGCATACTGCTCTTCGAGGATGCGCCGTGGGTAGTCGGGATTGCGCCCGTCGATGTAGCAGTACCAGGGGCCGAAGTGTAGATCGTCGCCTTTGCTGCGCCCTGGCTGCACGGTGAGCCAATCGGTGCGGGTTTCGGGCAGGGCGTCGACGCGGGCCTTATCCCGCGGATCCTGCGACATGTACCAGATCTGCGAGGCGTGTTTCGGTTCCAGCGGTCGCCACGCCGTCCACCCTTCGTCGGTGCGCCGGTAGGGAACGAGCAGGCGCCCGTCTTCTTCGCGGCCCAGGCCCAGCAGGTAGTCCAACTGGCCGCGGGGAATGTCGAGATAGCTCATGTCGCCGGTGAGGAGCACGGCGTTCATGGCGGCGATGGTCAGCGGTTCGATGATGGTCATGAAGCCGTGGGGCCAGCGCCAGCCGTAGTAGCCGCCCCACCACTTGCCGCCCATCGTCTCGCCGATTTCGCCGGAGGGGCCGATGTTGTCGGGGCAGATGCCGCCGTTGCGGGCGATGCGGTCGGCCCAGGCTTCCAGGTAGTCGGTCACCCAGCGGCGGTAGCGGTCGTCGCCGGTGTAGAGGAAGGCGTTGGTGATCAGGCTGGTGCTGGTGAGGTTCAGCGGCACGTCGCAGCGCATCATGCGCTTGTTCATGGCGTCGAGGATCACGGCGAAGACGGCGTCGTCGTTCCAGTCGGCCTTGGGCACGGTTTCGCCGCGCCGCCACTGCTCCATCATCGTAGGGATGTCCAGATCGTCGAAGGGGACGGGATATTCGCGCAGCACCCAGCGGTGCGTCGTCCAATCCATGGCCGTGTTCTCGAAGCGAGGACCGCGGCTGCCGGTGATGGGGGAGCGCATCATCTTCTTTTCGGCGTCCCAGTTGCCGGGGATCTGTTTGCGCACGTGTCCCAGTTCGGGGTGGGTGAGATCGAGTTCGTCGTCCATGTAGAACGATGCAAAACGCAGCGCCCGCGCCCGATCTTTGGCGCGATGGGGGTCAGCCAGCCCGAAATAGTAGAAGTAGATCGACGATTCGCCGTGGTGCATCCAATCGTAGTAGCCGTCGAACTCGCGCCAGACCTGGCCGTAGCTAGTGAACTGGCGCGTTACCGCGTCCCAGAGGAAGCGGCTACGCTCGTGCAGGTCCGCGGCGCCGCCTAGGGCGTAGAAGAGCGGCCAATTGTGGTAGCTCTCGTAGCCGTCGTCGGAGCCATCCATGCCGGGCCATTCCTCGCGCCAGTGGAAAGTGCCGTCGGCGCGGGTGTAGCGTTGTTGGTAGAGCGGCGCGGCTTCGTTCATCACCGCGATCAGGTGACGCTGGCGCAGCGCCCAATCGGGTACGTGTGCGCGTTGACCGGCCTGTAACGAGACAGACATGGGCGTATCCTCCGTTGTGGGGTGGGTGGGTTAAGACGGCTGTGATGGCTTGACTTGGGCAATTGGCAGGCATATTCGAAACAGTGAACCTTGCCCTGGTTCGCTTTTTACGTCGATATGGCCGCCATGATCGGTGATGATGATCTGCGAGATCGATAGCCCCAGCCCGAAGCCCGGGGTTGTGTGGACGGTGTCCTGGCGGTAGAAGCGTTCGAAGATGTGGGGCAGAATATCGGCAGGGATGCCGGGACCATTGTCCTGAACTTCCACCACGATGGTGCTGTCATCTTCTTTGGTGCTGCAGATGCAGACCTGGCCGGTGGCCGGCGTAAAGCGCACGGCGTTGTTTATGATCTCGTACAACGCGGTTAGCAGCTTGGCCGGGTCTGCTTGCACCGGTGGAAGATTCGCCGCCCGGTCGACCGCAATCGTAGGGAACGAACCGTCGCCCTTCTCCTGGACATTCTGCACAGCCTGATCGATCAGGTCATTCAGTTCGACGTCGACCCGATGGCTGGAGCGGCTACCGACATCGTAGAGCCGTGTGCTTTCGTCCAACATATCCAACAGACGTGTCAGTCCGTTTAGCTGTTGGCGGATCTCGCCGATCTTCCGTTCCCGTTGAGCTCGGATCCTTCACCTTGTCCAGCAGATAGAGTTCTGATTGGATCAAGAAGAGTGGCGTGCGGAACTCATGCGATGCCTCGCGCACAAACGATGTGAGCATGGTCGTCTGTTCGCGTTCTAGGGCCAGCTCGAATGCAGTGCGATTGGCCTGTTTTCGCTCTGTGATATCCTGCAGAAAGCTGAGACCGCCGGGTTTCTCGTTGAATACGAAAGGGACCGCGTGCGCCTCAATGTCGGCCACTGTTCCATCTACACGCAAGATCTTCATTTCCATCACGTCGAGCGTTTGCTTTTCCTGGTTCACCAGACGGGTGCGCTCGGTGACGATCTGGCGGAAGTCTGGGTGGTAGCGCGTTACCAACTCCTCGCCAAGCAGTTGCTCGGCTGAGTCGGCCCCGAAGAGCGCCACACAGGACGCATTGACGTAGACGAAGCGCCCGTCGATCTGGATGAAAATGGCGATGGGCGCATCCTCTGCCAGTCGCCGAAACTTGTCTTCGCTTTCGCGCAGCGCATCCTCGATCCGCTTGCGTTCTGAGATGTCGCGGCTGATGCCCAGCAGCGTCAACTGTCCCGCCTCGTTCCTCACGAGGCGCGTGGCCGATTCGGTCCAGATGGCCGAGCCGTCCTTGTGGCGCAGCGCCAACTCGTTGACATCTGTTCGGCCGTCGTCCACGCCTTGTTCAGCCTGCGCAACTCGATGATTGAGCAACGCATCTACGGTGGTGTAGGATTCCGGCGGTATCACGTCTTCGATGCGGTGTTTCATCACTTCTTCAAGTGTGAACCCGCGCAGGCGCTCCACCGAAGGGCTGATGTAGTCCCATTGCCCAGTCTCCAGGTTCAAAATCCACAACACATCCGAGAGGTTGTCGGCCAGCAGTCGGTAGCGTACTTCGCTCTCTTGGCGAAGGCGTTCAGAGCGTTCATGCCGCAGCCAATTGGCCATCAACAGGCCCAACCTTGCCGTCGCCACCGGGTAGAGGATCAGCACAGGCAGCGCGATGTGCGAGAGGACAGAGAGCACCGTGGCCCACGGTAGGGTAAACATCAGCGCCAACATCATCAGATGCACCACCAACCCAAAGGCGTACAACTCGCGCAGCGTGATATCTGCCAGCTTGTCATGGCGAACCTGCCGCCAGATGATGCCAAGCGCGCCGGTGGCAACGATCACTGCTACACCGGTCCATGCGGCGCCGCCCTGAGACAAGCGCAGGCCCGCCGTCATGAGCATGGCGACGACCGTTGGCCATACCCCAAAAAACAGCCCCGAAATACTCAACAACACCGAACGAGTGTCGAAGAAAATGCCGGGCCAAAACTCCCAAGGCGCCAACATGATGAGCATGCCAATTCCGCCCAGCGCAAACCCCACGAAGAGTTGTCGTAGCCCTTCGGGCGCATTGAGCGGACGCAATCTGGCCAAATCGAAAATCAGGGCCGCCGCGAGCAAGAGAGCGATGTTGTGGAGCAGATCGATGAAGGCGGATGCCATGAAGGCTGTTCCTGAAGGACTGAGTTTTCCAGTGAGACAGGGCATTCGTCAGCAAGCAGTGGTTTCGCCTATCTGAACGGATTCTTTCTGTAGGATAGCACATGGCAGAACCGTGCTCAACGCAGAAAAATGCCTGGTTTCCTGTCATTCTCGTGTTCTTATCGATAATCCTCTGCCGCATCCTGTGGTTCAAAGCCCAGCACCTGCCGGGCGTGGTTGATATCGCGATAGCCCCACTTGTTTTCCGACACCACAAAGAAGACGCCGAAGCGCAGATCGGCGGGCGCGGCCACGCACAGCGCGATCATCTGGCCTATGTCGCGTTGGCTGCACCACACCGAGTAGTCTCGCACCGACATTGGCCTATCCTCTTCGGTGACGTGGCCGATGCGCAGGCACAGGATCGAGAGATCGCTGCTGTCGACAAACTGGCGGGCCGCGGCTTCCCCCCACGCTTTGCTGCTGCCATAATCGCCGCGCGGGCGGATCGGCGATTCGTGGGTGATCATGGGCCAGGACGGAGGGGCGGCGTCGTAGGCGCCGTTGACCAGGAAGCTTGGTAGGGATCGTCCTTTTCCCAGCAGGCCACCGGTGCCGCTGCTGGCGAAGATCACACGCTGCGCGCGTAAGCCTGCCGCCGCTTCGTAGACATTGTGCGTCCCCAGCAGGTTGGCGTGCAGGATCTCCGTCCACGGTGCGCTGCCCGGCGTTGGCGGCCAGGTGGATCACCACATCCTGCCCATCAGGCACAGGGCGCATGGCCTCGAAGTCGCCGATATCCGCTTGCACCGTGGGGATACCGTCCACGGGGCGGCGATTGAGCGCGCTGAGTTCGTAGTCGCCTCCCAGTTGACTGCGCACCACGCCGCCGATGAGTCCGCTCATGCCGGTGACCAGGATTTTTGTCATGGGTTTGTGTCCTTTCGGATGGGATTGGGCGATTGGGGGATTGGGGATCTCGTCGAGATTCTGGAATCGCCTAATCGCCCAATCGCCACGTCAACGAAACTTTAGGCGAGAGTCCTACCTGGCACTGGACGAATTCCTCAATCTCCCAATCGCTCAATCGCTCAATCTCTATTCCTACCAAGTGCTTCCCCGCACCGTCTCCCAAAACGCTCGCACGTTCGCCAAGGGAATGTCCGGCGTAATGGTGTTGCTGGTGAAGAAGACCAGCGAGACGTGGTCGCGGGCCAGATCCATCGCGCGGTGAACGTCGGCGCGCACGTCTTCGGGGGTGCCGTGGGGCAGTGTGGTGGTGACCGACATTGGCCCGAAGACGAGCAGCGGATCGTCCTTGCGCGTGCGCAGATCGCGGATCCACGCCAGCGACATGCCGCACTCGGTCTGGAAGCCCTGCAAGCCGCCAATACCCACGGCGAGGACGTCATCGAGCAGGGGACGGTAGTTGCCGTCGCAATGCCACACGATCTTGGCGCCGGCCTCCACCATCGGCGCCAGCGCAAACTCCACCAGCGGCCAGTAGTGACGGCGCAGAAAGTCGGGCGACACCATCGGCCCCTGCTGTGAACACAGATCTTCGCCGGTGAGGATGGCGCGAGGATGGATCCCCTCGCGGATGGCGCGGGCGCGCAGCCGTGCGTGTTGGTGGGCGATTTCGGCGCTGGTGTAGAGCAACTTCAGGTAGCGGTCGGTGTGCAGGGCCAGTGTCATCAGCGCCGTTTCGTAGCCGTACTCGTGGTACCACAGCGCCTTGGGGATCAACTGCCAATCGGCGGGGCACCAGAGCATATCGTCACAGCGCGCCTGATCGGCGTTGAACTCGTCCACGAACTCGGCGTAGGCGGCGTCCTCGTCGAAGGCGTCGCGGATCTCGTCTACGTCGGGCCGTTCGTCGATCTCGGCCAGCAGCGACTCCACGGTGTAAGCGGCGCGGCGATCCATCACCTGCTCATCCACGCAGCGAAATTCACCCTCCTTCACCGGCGTAAACACGGTGATCAGCCCATCGCTGCCCAGCACCTTCTCCGCTGCGATGCTCCACGCCACCGGATCAGACCAGTACTCGCGCGCCGAACAGCCGGTGAGCGCCTGGATGTGTGGCGGCGCCGCCAGCCAGCCCCCCAAGATCGGCGGTCTGTCTGGAAGATCACCGTCGAAGGCTGTGTGCAGGCGCGTCTTTGCGTCCATGGGGTTTCCTTTCTGCGTAGATCGTCGATGAGTGGAAATTCCGTGGTACACTCATTTTAGTACAGCCTGGCGACGAGGGAAACTGCCCGAAATCCGCAGATACACGAAGACAGGGCAGAAAAGACGGACACGGATTTCAGGAGAAGATGACACGGATTTCAGGACTACCAGGACAGTAGCGCGGAAAAGCCTTCTGTCTGCTCTTCTCTGGCTTCGTGGTTCTTCGTGTGCCTTCGTGGATCATGGTTTCTCTGGTTTCTCCTTAGAGACTTTCCGAAGAAGATAGCAGGCCTTTCCCCTCTCCGTCCAAATAATCCTGAAGTCCGTGTCCTTCTCGTCTTTTCCAACCACCACACCACGAGGAGACAGGCGTGGCGTCACACTATCGACTGGGACTCGACATCGGCGGCACTTTCACCGATTTTGTGCTGACGGACAGCGCGTCTGGTGAGATTTACCGCTACAAACACCTCACCAGCTACCCCGATCCCGCGGACGGCGTGATCGACGGGCTGCGCGCCCTGCTCGCGGACCAGCAGATCGACGGCGCGCAGATCGACGAGATCGTCCACAGCACCACGCTGGTGACCAATGCCATCATCGACCGCCGCGGCGCCCGCGCCGGTCTGCTCACCAGCGCCGGTTTTCGGCATGTGCTCGATCTGGGCAAGGAGCAGCGCTACGACGCCTACGATCTCTTCATCACCTACCCCGATCCGTTGATCCCCGACGACCTGCGCCGTGAGATCCCCGAGCGCACACTGGCCGACGGTGACGTCCTCACGCCGGTGGACGAAGACGCCGTCCTCGCCGCAGTCGAGGAATTGCTGATCCCGTCAGCGCGCCGCCCAATCGAATCGCTGGCCATCGTTTTCCTACACGCCTACGCCAACCCCGCCAACGAGGAGGCCGCGGCGCGCGTCATCGCCCGCCACTTCCCCGATCTGCCGCTTTCGCTCTCGTCGCAGGTGGCGCCCGTGGTGGGCGAATGGGATCGCACGTCCACCACCGCCGCGGACGCGTACGTGCGTCCACTGCTCAGCCGCTACCTGAACCGCCTGCAAAACGCTCTGGCTGCGCTGAATTTCCGCGGACGCTTTGCGGTGATGCTCTCCAACGGCGCTGCTTCGGTGGACACGGCGCAGCGCTTCCCCATCCGCCTGCTGGAATCGGGGCCGTCCGCGGGCGCGCTGGCGGCCAGAGAGTGGGCCGCGACCTCGATCAGCCTGATCTGCTGGGTTTCGACATGGGTGGTACCACGGCAAACGGCTTGTCTGATCGAAGGGGGCGCTTTACCTGAGCGGCAGCTTCGAGGCGAGCCGCGTCCAACCGCTTCAGCGCGGCAAGTGGACTGCCCATCGCGGTGCCGAGTGTGGACTTGATCGAAATCAGCGCGGGCGGCGGCGGCATCGCCTGGCGCAATGACCTCGGTCTGCTTCAGGTGGGGCCGCACAGCCGCCGCCGATCAGGACCGGCCTGCTACGCCCAGGGCGGCGACCAGCCCACCGTCACCGACGCCAACCTGCTGCTCGGCTACCTCGACGCCGATTTCTTCCTAGGTGGGCGCATGAAACTGGACTTCCAGCGCGCCAGGCACGATCAGCGCGCTGGCGGCGTCGCTGCACATGGACCCGGTGGCCTGCGCCTGGGGCATTCACCAGGTGGTGAACGAGAACATGGCCGCGGCGGCCACTGTACACATCATCGAGCGCGGACACGATCCGCGGCGATTCACGCTGGTGGCTTCGGGCGGGGGCAGGCACATGTGGCCGCGGTGGCGCGCCTGCTTGGTGCCGGTCGCTTCGTCCTCCCACCGGCGGGGACGCTCTCCAGCGTAGGCTGCCTGGCCGCGCCCTTCGCCTTTGCCCTGGAACGCACCGCCACCGTGCGCCTCGGCGCGCTCCAGCCCGAAGACGTGATCGCCCGCTTCGGCGACGCCAGCGCAAGCGCTCGCCGTCCTTGCCGACAGCCGGCATCGCCCCGAGACACGACGCTGGCCCGCGCCGTGGACATGCGCATGGTGGGCCAGATCCACGATCCGCGTGGCGCTGGACGGCGTGGACGTACCAGATCGGGCGGCGCTGGCCGAACGCTTTCACCGCCTGTACGAGCAGCTTTTCGCCCGCACCAACCGCGCCATGCCGCTGGAGTGTGTCCACTGGCATCTTTCGGCGCAGACAACCCGCTGGCGCGCGTCGCGACGCTGCCGCGCCGGCGCTGGTGACGATCCATCCCCTGCCCGCAAAGGACATCGCCCAGCCTTCGCCGGCCACTTCGTGGAAACGCCGGTCTACGACGAACTGCTGCGCCGCCGGGATGACGATCCACGGCCCCGCCATCATCGAAGACCCCGAGTCCCGCCGTCCTCACGCCCGCAGACCGCGCCCTGGTCGACGCCGCCGGGCATCTGCGCGTTACATTTTTTGCCAGCTGCGATTGACGCAGACGGGAGGAAAGCGCAGGCAGGTCCTGAGGAGGCGGATCTGCGGAAACTAGTACACAACGGCGCAAGTGAGTCCTTGTATTCATGTGAAGCACGGAGTATTCATGTGAAGCGCGGATATTCATGTGGCGCGAATATTCATGTGGCGCAATTGAGCACGCCCTCGTGCTCACTCCGCAGAGACTTCGTGGACTCTTTTCAGCCACCTTGTACTAGCCGCCGCGCTATCGGCGTGATCAACGGCGAACACGACAGTCACCAATCGTGTGCAAAGCTGCGTCTTGGCGGGATCTGTTCGCGTCATCCCCCGTTCGGTGTCACTCGCTCCTCAAATCTTCACGCACGCCACCTCATGCCCATCCCCACCCGCTCCAAAACCGGATCCGTCCGCCGGCACTCCGCCGCGGCCAACGGACGGCGCGGTGGAAGCGGCAGCCCGTGGGCAGGTTGACGGGGTCGAGGCGTTTCGCCTGCAGGATGATGCGTTCGCGGCGCGCAGAGCGGGTTGGGGACAGGGGCCACGGAGAGGAGGGCTTGCGTGTACGGGTGCTGCGGCGCGCTGAGGATCTGCCGCGCCGGGCCGATCTCCACGATGACCCAGGTACATCACGGCGATGCGGTCGGCCAGGGCGGCAATGGTGTTGAGATCGTGGGTGATGAAGAGGATCGAAATGCCGCGGCTGCGCCGTAGATCGGCCAGCAGGTTCAGAATCTCGGCGCGGATGCTCACATCCAGCATGGAGACAGGCTCATCCGCCAGCAGCAACGCCGGTTCGAGGACCAACGCGCCCGCGATCTCCGCGCTGACGCTGTCCGCCCGAAAGCTCGTGGGGCAGGCGATCCAGGAAGCGTTCGGCGGGCTTGAGGCCGGCGTCTTCCAGCGCCGCGATCACACGTCGGCGCGTCTCGGCTTTGTCCGCGGCCAGCCTGTGGACAATGAGCGGTTCGGCCACGATCGCCAATCGTCATCAGCGGGTTGAGCGACTCGTACGGGTCCTGAAAGATCATCTGGATGTGGCGGCGCATCTCCTTCGCGCCGCCGGAGAGCGTCGATGTCTCCTTGTCCTCGAAGACGATGTTGCCCGCCGTGGGCGACTCCAACCCCAGCAGCGTCAGCGCCAGTGTGGATTTGCCGCAGCCGCTCTCGCCCACCACGCCCAGCACTTCCCCACGCTGCAACTTGAAGCTCACCCCGTCCACGGCGCGCACCTCGCCCGTCCGCGCCCACCACAGGCGGCCCGAGCGGATCGGGAACGATTTTTTCAAGTCAGTCACTGCGAGGATTGGACTCGGATTCAATCGGCACACTCCAGTTCAGAGATTCACCGCAAAGGCAGACGCAGAAAGAAGAAGAGAGGACACGGATTTCAGGACAAGCAGGACGGCAGAAATTGATCCAAAGAATTGGGGAGACACTTTGGGGGATTTTGTCGTGGCAAACTCGCATGATTCTGCTCCTGCCTCTCCTGAAATCCGTGTCCTCTCTTCTTCTCTCTTTGCGTCCTTTGCGGTGAAAAAGTTCATCGTCACCGTACGCCTTGTTCGTCGTCCACAAGGAAGCAACTCGCCGCATGGCCCATCCCCAGCGCGTAGACCGGCGGCTGCTCGGTGCGGCAGCGGTCGAAGGCGGCGGGGCAGCGGGGGGCGAAGCGGCAGCCCGGTGGCAGGGCGTCGAGGCGGGGCGGGTAGCCGGGGATCGACGTCAGCCGCTCGCCGGGGTGGGTGAGATCGGGGAAGGCTTTGAGCAGTTCTTGCGTGTACGGGTGGCGCGGATCGTTGAAGATCGTGTCCACGCCCGCGTACTCCGCGGACACGCCGCCGTACATCACCAGCACGCTGTCGCAGATTTCGGCCACCACGCCCAGATCGTGGGTGACGAAGATGATGGCCAGCCTCAGTTCATCGCGTAATTTCAGTAGCAGATCGAGGATCTGCGCCTGGATCATCACGTCCAGCGCCGTGGTCGGTTCATCGGCGATGACCACCTGCGGCGAACAGGCCAGCGCCATCGCAATCATCGCCCGCTGACGCATGCCGCCGGAATATTGGTGCGGGAATTGGTCCTTGCGCGCGGCGGCGATGCCCACCAGATCCAGGATCTCGCCCACACGGCGGTTGACCTGTCCGCGATCTGCGCTTGTGTGCAGGCGAATCGCCTCCGCAATTTGATCGCCCACGGATCGAACAGGGTTCAGCGCGTTCATCGCGCCCTGGAAGATCATGGCGATGTCCTTCCACCGCACCGCCGCCATCTGGTTTTCGCTCAGATCGAGCAGATCGCGGCCGCGAAAGTTGATCTGGCCGCGGGTGATGCGTCCACTGGCGGGGAGCAGACGCATCAGCGCCAGCGCCAGGGTCGTCTTGCCGCAGCCGCTCTCGCCCACCAGCCCCAGGATCTCGCCCTCGTGCAACTGGAAACTCACGTCCTCAACGGCGTGGGCGGGCGCGCCGCCGGTCACGTAGTCGATGCACAGATTGCGCACGTCGAGCAGCGGCTCGTTCATCGGTCACCTGCTTCGGGTTGTGTCCGCAGTTTTGGGGGACCGGAAGGATCTTGTGTCCTCGCCACCATCTGGTCTCCCACAGCCAAATGGTGCCCCCGCAGCCGCGGATTGAGGACCTGTTCCAGCCCCTGCCCGAGCAGCGTGCAGCCGAGGACGACCCACACAATGCCGAAGCCGGGCGCGACCAGCGCCCACCACGCCCCGGCGCTCATGGCCCCGCGCGTAAAGGCGAAATTGAGCATCTGTCCCCAACTCAACGTCGTGGGATCGCCCAGGCCGAGGAAGCTCAACGTGCTCTCGTTGAGGATCGCCAGCGAGATCACCAGCACGGTGTTCACCACGATCAGCGGCAGCACCAGTGGAAAGATGTGACGGCGGATGATGTGGACCTTCCCCGCGCCGATGGCCTGGGCGCGCAGCACGAACTTGCGCTGCTTCACCGAAAGCGTCTGCGCGCGGACGAGCCGCGCCGTCCCTGTCCACCCCAGGATGCCGATCACGAAGATGATGTTCCACAAATTGGGTTTGGTCAGCGCCACGATCACCACCGCCAGCGGCAGATCAGGGATCACGAGGACAATGTCGGTAAAGCGCATCAGGATCGCCTCGGTGCGCCCGCCCGCGTACCCCGCCACAATGCCGATCACCCCACCGATGCCAATCGAAATCGCCGATGCGAAGAAGCCCACAAACAGCGACACCCGCGCCCCGTACACAAAACTCGAAAAAACATCGCGGCCCGCATCGTCCGTCCCCAGCCAGTGGACGGCGCTGGGTTTGGCGTAAATATCGTCGATGGTCACCCGGATCGGCGCGTCGGGATCGAACGGCGCAATCCACGGCGCGCCCAGCGCGGCCAATAGCGCGATCCCCAACATGATCGCCCCGACCATGCCCATGCGGTTTTTGAAAAATGCAGTGAAAGAGGTTGTTGGTTCCATGATAGCTCTATTGACGATTGACGATTGACGATTTTCCGGTTGAGAATGTGATGCTGTATTGGGAATGTTCGCTGTTAACCAACCAAATCCTCGATTGTACGTTCACAGGCTCAACGAAGCAATCGTCAATCGTAAATCGTCAATCGAAAATCGTAAATCACTCCGTCTTCACTCGCGGATCGAGGACCGAATACAGCAGGTCCGCGGCCAGGTTGGCAAAGATCACACTCACCGCGATCAGCAGGAACGCGCCTTGCAGCATGGGGTAGTCGCGGCGGCCCACAGCGTCGAAGATAGCCCCGCCCAGCCCCGGCCACGAGAAGACCGTCTCGATCTGGATGGCGCCGGCCACGGTGAAGCCCAGGTTCAGCGCGATGATCGTCACCATGGGCAGCATGGCGTTCTGCAGGGCGTGATCCTTGAGGATCAGGAAGTTGCTCAGCCCCTTGGCCTTGGCCGTGAGAATGTAGTCTTCGGAGAGCACGTCGAGCAGTGAACTGCGCATGATCAGCATGTATTCGCCCAGAAAGACGATGGTGTACGTCAACGTGGGCAGCGCCAGGTGACGCAGCAGATCCACGGTGCGCGCCCACGACGTGGCGAAGTTCTGCCCCGCCGTGATCATGCCGCCCAGGGGCAGGTTGAAGTAGGTGCTGCCCCAAAAGAGCAGGATGATCCCCAGCCAGAAGGTGGGCAGGCTCCACGCCATCAAACTGAGCACAAGCGCGCTGTAGTCCACGGCGCTGTGGGCTTTCCACGCCGCCAGCACACCCAGCGCCATGCCCAGGATCACCGCCAGGATCTGCCCCGCGCCGATGAGCAGCACCGTGTTCCACAGCCGCTCGGCCAGCACATCGGTGACGGGGCGGTTGGTGTGGTAGCTGATCCCCAATTCCCCGCGCAGCAGGTTGCCCGCGTAGATGAAGAACTGCGTCTGCAACGGGTTGACGAAGCAATCGCCCGTCTTCAGCGGGTTGATCGACTCGAAACAGTTGATCACCGGCTTGTCCAGCGAAGCGCACACGGATCGCCTCCTGCGCCTCCGCCGTTAGCCGCGGGTCGCGCATCCCCGACCGCGCCGGGTCACCGGGCAGGATGCGAAAGAGAAAGTTGAGCACGATCACGAACAAGATCGTCAACGTGGCCCAGAAGAGTTTGCGGAAGGCGTACGTGGTCATGGATGTGATTCTGACGATGGAAAGATGATGGGATGATGAAGATGATGGGATGATGCGGCATTGCGCCATCATCCCATCATCTTCATCATCCCATCACCCTATTCCACCGGCTCCACCACCAGCAACGACGCGATATTCGAAAGCGAAATCTTCCCGTCGAGCTTCCAGCCGGTGAAGCGGTCGGTGCGGTAGGCTTGCACGGCCTGATCGTAGAAGGGCACCACGTAGACCACGTCCTCGAAGACGATGCGCTGCATCTCCCAGATGATCTGGCGGCGTTCGTCCTTGTCCAGGGTGACGGCCTGCTGGGCGTAGAGGGCGTCGTACTCGGGGTTCGAGTAGCCCGTTTCACTGTTGCCCGTGGGGATCTCGTCTGTGGTGGTGACGCTGAGCAGATAGCCCGGATCGGGGTCCGACACCCAGCCCCAGAGGATGATGTCGTAGTCGAAGGTGGGGCAGCAGACCGCGGTGAGCGCGTCGGGATCGAGGGCTTGCGGCTCGGTCTTGACGCCGATCTGCGCCCACGTGCTGCTCACCAGTTCGGCGGCGCGTTGCGCCCATACGCTGTCGCTGGGCCAGTTTAGGCGGAAGACCAGCGGATTGCTGCCGTCGGGCATCTCGCGCACGCCGTCGCCGTCGGTGTCGGCGTAGCCCGCGTCGTCGAGGATCTGGTTGGCCAGTGCGGTGTCGAAGGCGTAGTCCTCCAACTCGCTGTTGTACCAGACGCCCAGCCCATCGGGGATGAGGACGCGACCTGGTGTGCCGAAACCGAGCATGGTGACGTCGATGATCTGTTGTTTGTCGGTGGCGTGGGCCAGGGCCAGGCGCACGTTGCGATCCAGCAGCGCCGGATGACCGGAGCAGACGCCGTCTTCGGGCGGGCAGTTTTCGGGCAGCACCTGGTTGAAGAAGATGTCGTTGGTGCCAGGATCACTGGGCGGCCCGGTGACGACCTCGACGTTGTCGGCGTTGCGCAGCGCGGGGACGGCGGTGGCGGGCATTTCGGTGATCATGTCCACCTGGGCCGTGCGCAACGCCTGCACCAGCGCGTCCTGGTTGCTGAAGGTCTGGAAGACGATCTGATCGACCTTGGGCGCGGTCAGGTAATGGTCTTTCACCGCTTCCAGGCGCACGAACTGGTTCTGGCTGTACTCGACCAGTTTGAACGGACCACTGCCGATCATTTCTGTGTTTTCGAAATCGATGGCGGCCTGCCCTTCCAGCCCGCCCCAAATGTGCTCGGGGACAACGAAGAGGTAGACCAACTGCGATTCCATATTGGGGATGGCGTCGGTCAACGTGATCACCACCGTGCGCTCGTCCACTGCTTCGACGGTGTCGAAGTATTCGGTGTAGACGGGCAGGAAGGGGAAGCCTTCGGTGTTCATGTACAGATTGTACGAGAAGGCCACATCCGCCGCGGTGACCGGTTCGCCGTCGTGCCAGGTCGCGCCGTCGCGCAACGTGAAGGTCCACACCGTGCCGTCGTCCGACACGTCCACGCTTTCGGCCAGTTCCAGGCTGAAGGTGCCGTCCAATTCCAGTTGGTACATGGAACTGTAGACCAGATCGAAGAGGGTGTAGGCTTCTGAAAGCACGGCTACGCCCGGGTTGAGCGAGTCGGGGCTGCCCGCCCACCCAATCCGCAAGGTGACAGTCCCGTCCTCCGCGGCGGTAGTTGCGCCCGTCGACGAATCGGCGGACGGCGTGTCCGTGACCGCGGGGGCGCAGCCGAAGAGCACAAACGCAAACAACGCAGCCAGCAGTGGCTGCCATGCAAAACGTTTCATCAGTTTTTTCCTTTGAAATCAAAAAGATGAGGTTCTGCCCTACGGCCGACGTCGACGCTGTGCGCGAGCGAGGAGATGCACAGCGCGTCTGTCGTTGTCACCGCAGCAGAGGAGCAAAGTTATTATACGTAGCCTGTTCGATAGATCAATTATGGCGCGGGGATACGTGTGTTTTGGGCGTTGGGTGTGCTATGCTGGGGACTAGGGGTGAGGGCCTCTGTTTCGCCGCTTCGCCTCGCCGAAATCCCCCAATCGCATAATCGCCTAAGGAGATTTCAGAATTTTAATGATCCACGAAGGCACACGAAGCACCACAAAGAGGAGAAGAGAGGGACACGGATTTCAGGATTAGCAGGACAACAGAGCGGAAGAGCTTTCTGCTTGTTCTTCTCTGCCTTCGTGTATCTTCGTGTGGCTTCGTGGATCATTATTTCTCTGGTTTCTCTTAATCGATCTCATGCTCAAAATCCACCTGCTCGGACGCTACACCATCACCCTCGCGGACCATCTGCTCCCCGTTGCCCACGGAGAAGAGCCGGTCGTTGCTGGCCTATCTGCTCGTGCAGCCAGGACCGCACACGCGCGCACACCTGGCGGGTGTCTTTTGGCCCGATCTGCCCGAGAAGAACGCCCGCCGCCGCTTGACCCAGGAAGTGTGGCGCATCGGCAACGAGTTGGAGAAGGCGGGTGTCGTCGATCTGTTGGAGACGACGGGTGCGACGGTTTCGCTTGCCGCCAGCGCGCCGCTCGACTGCGATCTGTTTCGTCTGCGCGCTGCCCTGGCCGCGCTGCGCAAGGACGATCCCTACGCCTGGCCCGCTGCCGCCGAAATCATGGATCTCTACCTGGGCGATCTGCTCCCCGGCTACTTCGACGACTGGGTGCTGCTGGCGCGTGAGCAGCTTTTCCAGTCTGTGCAGACAGGACTGGCGCAGATCCTCGCCTGGCGCAAACGCCAGAACGCGTGGACGGAGGCCGAGCAGGTTGTCCACGCGCTGCTGCAACTCGATCCCCTGGCCGAGGAGTGGGTGGGTGAAGCGATGCAGATCGCGGCGACGCTCAACCGCCCAGACGCTGGGTTGCGTATCTTCGAGCGCTACCGCGAACGGCTGGCGCGGGAACTGGAGACCACGCCCGCGCCCGCGTTGACCGTCCTCGCGCAGCAGTTGTCGGCCCGCTCCCACCGCGAGGACGCGGCCCAGATCGCGGCCTTCGCCGATCCGTCCTACGCGCCGCCGCTCATCGGCCGCGACGGCGAGCGGACGCTGCTGCTTCACGCTCTGGCGCAAGCCCAATCCGGCCAAGGGCAAATCTGCCTGCTGGAAGGCCCCGCCGGGGTAGGCAAAAGCCGCCTCGTCGACACGATCCTGGCCGACGCTCGCTGGCGCGGGCTGCTCGTGGGGCGCGGCGCGGCCCACGAGATCGAACTTGATCTGCCCTACGCGCCGCTGATCCAGGCCGTGGGCGATCTCCTGTCTCCGCTGCGCGCCCAACAACTGCGCATCCTCGTGGACCCGATGTGGCTGGCCGTGGCCGGGCGCGTCCTCGCCACGCTGCCCGAGTGGTTGCCCGATCTGCCCACACCGCCGCCCCTCGATCCCGAACCCGACCGCGTGCGCCTGCTCGAAGCGCTCACCCGCCTCGTCCTGGCGCTGGGGCAACTCACCCCAACCGTCCTCGTGCTCGACGACGTGCAGTGGGCCGACAGCGCCACCCTCAGCGCGTTGATCTACCTTTCACGGCGCGTCGCCGAAAGTCCGCTGCTGCTGCTCCTCTCCTACCGCAGCGACGAAGCCCGCGCCAACCCGGCCGTGTGGGTCAGCCTCTCCGAAATCGACCGTGGCAGCCGTCCTCAGCGCCTGCAACTCGACGGCATTTCGGCCCCCGACACCGCCGATCTGGTGCGCAGGATACTGGGGCTGAGCCGTCCTGCGCCGCTCTTCGAGAAACGCATCTTCACGCAGACGCAGGGCAACCCCTTCTTCGTACTGGAAACGCTGCGCACGCTCTACCAGGAAGGCAACCTCACCCCCACCGACGGCGGCGGCTGGCAGACCCCGTGGGACAGCCAGACCGTGGACTACGAGGAGGCATTCGTTTCGACGGAAGTCGCCTCGATGATCCAGCGCCGCCTGACCCACCTGCTGCCCACCGAGCGCCAGATCCTCGACATCGCCGCTGTGCTGGGGACGTCGTTCGATCTCAACTTGCTGGCGTCGCTCTTCCCCGGCGCGGCCCATGACGCCTTGACAGCCACCGCTACGCTGGTGCAGCGTCGCTTTTTGCAGGAGACGGCCACCGCCTACCGCTTCGAGCATGACCAGATCCGTCAGACCGTCTACGCCCAACTGCCCGACCGTGAACGACGACAACTCCACCGCCGCGCCGGGGATGTCCTCGCCCGCGCCCAGCCCCACGCAGCCGCGTTGCTCGCCTATCACTTCGGCCAGGCCGGGGCCACGGGGCAGGCTGTCCACTACCACACCCTGGCCGGTGACAGCGCCCGCGCCAGTGGCAGCTATCTCCAGGCGCGGCGACACTACGAACAGGCCGCAGCCCACCTGGCAGACGGGGTCCTCGCGCCGGAGCGGCGTTTCGAGCTGCTGCTGGCGTGGGAAAGCGTCCTCGATCTGCTGGGAGAACGGGAGGCGCAGGCGCAGGTGTTTGCGCAGTTGGCTCAGGAGGACGGACTGAGTCGGGCGCAGCGCGGCGTCCTCGCGCTGCGGCAGGCGCGGCTCGCTGGCGCGTCCGGCCAGTTGACGGGCGCGCTGTCGGCGGTGGCGTCCTGTTGCGTTCTCGCCGAAGAGATGGGCGATCTGCGTCTTCAGGTGGAATCGTTGATCTATTGGGGTGAACTGCGCAACCAGGTGGGCGATCTCCCCACCGCGGAGGACAAACTACGTCACGCCGTGACGCTCGCCGCGGGGATGGACGATCCTCGCCTACACGCGCAGGCGCTGATCCACCTGGCCGACGTGCTGCCCGGCCGCAACGCCTACGACGAAGCCCTCGCCGTGGCCCAATCCGCCTTGACCCGCTACCAGGAATTAGGCGACGTGGCCGGCGAAGCCCACGCCAATGTCACCTTGGCCGTGATCCAGGTGGAGCGCGGCGACGTGGCGGGCGGGGCCGAACGCTACTTCCAGGCGTTGGCGCTCACCGAGCAGTGTGGCTACCGCTACCAGGAAGCGCGCATCGCCACCAATCTGGCCAACGCGCTGTGTATCCTCGGGCGCATCGGCGAAGCGCTGACGCTCTACGACCGGGGCATGGCGATTGGCCGTCAACTGGGCGAGGCGCGGGTGGAACACGTCATCGCCATCAACCACGGCTCGACGTATCTTTCGTTTGTGGGGCCGGATGACGACGTCATCGCTCAGGTGCGGCGGGCGTTGGCGTGGAGCGAAGAAGTGGGCGACCCCATCGGCGTCGGTCAGGCGTGGAATCTGCTCTCGATGGCCGCGTTTTACAGCGGGGATCTCGTCCAGGCCCGCCAGGATCTCGACCGATCCGTGGCCGCCTTCGCCGCCGTGGACTACGCCTACGTCAAAGCGCAGGCATTGCGCGCCCAGGCCACGCTCAGCCAGGCCGAAGGCAATTTCGCCGACGCGCTGCGCCTCATCGAAGACGCCCTCGCCATCAGCCGCGACATCGACGCGCCCCACCTCGTCACCGAGATGCGTTCGATCCAGGGCGAAATCTTCCTCGAACTGGGGATGCTCGACGCCGCCGACGCCGCCACCGCCGAAGCTGTGGACGGCGTCGATCCCAACGTCTTCCAGTCCTACCTGCTATATCACCGGCGTTTCCGCGTCCTCCGCGCCGCCGGTAACCCCGACGAAGCCCGCGCCGCCCTCGTCCAAGCGATCACCGAGTTCAGCGCCGTCCTCGATAGTCTGTCACCGGAGCAGCGTGCGCGCAGCCGCGGGATGGTCCCCGCTCATCGGTTATTGCTGGCGGATGCAGAGACTGTCTTGTAGGCACGGATTTGGAGGGAACTCGGATCGGGAAGGGTGGCGTGGACAATCAATGCCATCAGACGTGGAGAGAGCATCCTCAGATGCGGTTCTATTCGTGTGCCGCCGCATCTGAGGATGCTCTCTCCGCTCGATATGCTATCAAGAGGGGGCGGCGCTCATCACACAAAAGCAGCCGTAGGCATTTGGATATATTGATCGGGTTCTTCGTTGTGCTCTTGAATGGCGAAGAAACGCCGCTCAATCTCCTTGAGAACTGTGGCATCGTAGTAGACCATGCCACAGTGTGTGCAGATCTCCACGGGTGTGTTCGGCACGAGTAAGTACTTGCCCTTGTGGCTGTACAAATATTCGATCCGTCGTTCCTCGAATTGATCTCCACCACAGAAATTACATCTATCGTGATAGCTGTTATTACTCATTTTCAGAATTTCCTCTCGTCCAGGGATCTACAAACTTCGGCGGCCCTGGCACGTAGACGGTGATCAGCACAATTTTGTCACCACGTCGGCCACAGACAACATGAATAGGCGTATCCCCAGCAAAGCCGACGATCAAACAGCTTTCTCCTCGTCCCGTATCCGGGTAAGTCTCCAGAATCTCCCCGTTCATCAATATTCATTATCGTCACACAAATGTCCAGGTGGTTTGGGCTACCTGAAGATCATTATAGCCTTCCAACAGAAACCAAGTCAACGAGATCGAGATCCCCACCAGCCTGAGACAATCCTGAGACACCCCCGTCGTTGAATAAACACGCATCACCAAGACGCTGTCATCGCGACAACATCTGACCGCAACGGGATTGAAATCCCGCCCTGACACAGGAAAGCGCCCTTAGGCGCTGCCGGAGTCTCCGCAGTCGCTGAGGCGACTTCTCAGTGTCAGCGGAGGGTTTTAACCCGCCCAATGGATGCGCCCGAACATCACATCCTGCATCGGTACACTATGCACCACGAGGACACCATGTCTCACGATCCGCCCAACGCCCAATCGCCACCACATCGAGAATCTTTCATCGTGCGCGCCTGGCGCGCCACGGACGCGTCCGCAGGATCGGACGGTGACGGCTGGCGCTGTCACCTGATCCACGTCGGCACAGGGCGTCACCTGCCTTGCGATCATCCTGAGCAGGTGGGCGAGCGTTTGCTGGCGTGGCTGGAACAAATGGCCCAAGATCCGCCCACCGGTCTGCGTTAACCTGAGATCCATCACCAAAGAACCACCTAAGAACCAACAAAGTACCAACAAAGTACCAAACTGAGGAGACAATCATGAAATCCAACTTCTCGCTCGCTGCCCTGTTGATCCTGGCGCTGCTGCTAGGCGGCCTGTTGCTGCCCGACGCCCGCACCCTCGCCGGCAGCGCGGACACGTCCGCGTTCACAGGACGCGAGTACGTGCGCAACGGCGATTTCAGCGCCAACAACGTCGGCTGGAACACCAGCCCCACCTGGAGCTACATCGACGCCGGCGCCGGCCAGAACGGTAGCGCGGCCCTGCGCCTGAACCACCTATCCGACGACGGCCCCGCCCAGGCGCTGCAAATGCTGCACCTGCCCACGACTGTTTCCGCGGCCACGCTCAGCTACATCGTGCGCATCGAGCCAGGGCAACAGCCGGCAGGTGTCATGGCGACGTTCGGCGCGCAGATCCTCACCGACTCCGAAGTGCTCTTCGAGGACGCCTACCAGATCAACGGCGCCGTGGCGTGGACGCCGATCTCGACGTCACTGTCCGCCGACGCCATCACCAAGATCCAGCAAGCTTTCGACGCCGGGCAGCAGATCTACCTGCGCATGGTGTTGGTCAACGGGCAGGGGGCCTACTTCACCGCCTTCGTGGACAACCTCTCGCTGCGCGTCGACGGCGACATGGCTTACCCGTCGCTCACCGGTAGCATCGGCTTCATCAGCCGCCAGGGGCAGCAGCCCACCGTCAACCGCATCCAGCCCGACGGCAGCGCCCGCCAAACCCTGTGGACCCACCCCGACACCATCGCGCCCGACGTCTACGATGTCACCTGGCGGCCCGACGCCAAGGAACTCGCCTTCGTCAGCGACCACGAGGGGGCCTATTCGCCCTTCCACAGCGACATCTACGCCGTGGACCCCGTGGGCAACGCGCTGCGCCGCATCTCCAACGCGCCCATGCAGGCCGGTTGGCCCAACGGTCGGCAGACCGGCGCCATCACCGGGCGCATCTACAACGGCTACGCCAGCTTCGGGCTGACCTTCGTGGTCTACGTGGAAGGCGCGCAGGAGGTGATCAGCGTGAACATGCCCGAATTCGGCCAGGATGTGGCCTTCAACATCCCCAACGTGGCGGACAACGGACCCGGCGCGCTGCAAACCATCGTCTTCAACTGGAGCCGTGACAACTGCGCCAACGGCAAGGAATTCTCCGTCCCCGTGGACGTGCTGCCCGGCCAGACCGTGGACGTGGGGACCATCAACTTCAACGGCTACTGCAACCAGTACAACGTCTCTGACCTCTCGTGGAAGGGCGACGGCGCGGCCATCGGCGGGGTGATGCTCAACGGCAGCCGGCGCTTTGCCGTGGGCGGCGAGTCCATCGGGCAGGATCTTTTCACGGGGACGGAGAACTTCCCGCAGGATCTCTCCTGGTCGCCGATCAATGACCAGATCCTGAGCACGCGGCAGACGCAAGCC
>JAWKOL010000006.1:0-288915 GCA_041391225.1 Caldilineaceae bacterium | reverse complement strand
TTGATGCCTTCCCCGCCCCGCACGGTTGACCGTGCGGGGCTTTTTGTTTCCTTGATTTACTGCCTGAAACGTTTCTGTCACTACATTGCTTGATGGGAGGTGCTTGATGGAGAGAAAAACAAAGTAGACATGTGGCAATGAGCAACGTCGCAAACGCACGACAAGTCGATTGCTCATTCTGTCGGCAAGATCGAAGTAGTTGGCAAGACCATCAAACGCACAAATCAGGAGAACTTCACCATGTATTTCCGCGACTACTACGTACACATGGCGACCCAGAAAGCACTGAGCAGACAGAACCATCACTTCTACATCCACGAGCCCTATTTGCGCCGGACCAAACGTCCTTCGCTGTTGCTGCACCGGTTCGGTCGGTTCTTGGAGCAGGCAGGGAAAAGTCTGCAAGCCCGCTACAGCAGTGCGCCTGGCATGGCCCAGTAATCGGACACGCCCCAGGGTGGTGCATCTCCCTCGATGCACCACCCTGCTCTCCCCTGTGAGGACGCACATTTGAGTACCACACGCAACCCCAAACTCGTGTTTCTATTGATGACCGCAGGGTCGTCACTTTTTTTCGACCTCATTTTCACTGTCAACATGGTCTACCAGGCCACCATCGTCGGCCTGAACCCGCTACAATTGGTGCTGGTGGGTACGACGCTGGAAGTTACCGCCTTTCTCTTCGAGATTCCCACCGGGATCGTGGCCGATCTGTATAGCCGCAAGATCTCGATCCTCATTGGCTTTGCGCTGATCGGCGTCGCTTTTCTGGTGGAAGGCAGCATTCCCCAGTTTTGGGCGGTGCTGTTGTCGCAAGTGCTGTGGGGGATCGGCTACACCTTCACCAGCGGCGCACGTGAAGCCTGGCTGGCCGACGAAATCGGTGAGAAGGAAGCCAATCCGCTCTACCTGCGCGCTTCGCAGGTGGCGATGCTGGCCGGCCTGGTTGGCATCGGCGTCAGCACCGCCATCGGCACGGTTTCGCTACAGCTGCCGATTCAGATTGGCGGCGCGCTCTTCCTGGCGCTGAGCCTCTTCATCTGGCTCACCATGCCCGAAGACGGCTTCACCCCCACGCCCGCCGAGGACCGCAATTCCTGGCGGCAGATGCGCGACACCGCCACCGAAGCGGTGCGCCTGGTGCGCGTCAGCCCCGCGTTGGTGACGGTGATGTCACTGTCGTTGGTCTATGGCCTCTACAGCGAAGGCATGGACCGCCTATGGACGCCCCATCTGCTAGACAATTTCAGCTTTCCCACAATCGGAAACTTGCAACCGGTGGTCTGGTTCGGCATGATCAGCGCCGCTGGTATGCTGCTCTCCATCGGCGCCGTGGAAATCGTCCGCCGCACTGTGGACACGAACAGCCCGCGCGCCGTACCGATGGCGCTGGCGGTGATCTACGGTCTCATGGCGCTGGCGACGGTAGGATTTGCCCTGGCGTTGAACTTCCCGTTGGCGTTGGCAGCGCTGCTGATGGTGCGTATTAACGCGCAGCAGGGCCGGGCCGCTCTTCACGGTGGATCAACCAGAACTGGAGAGCCGCGTAAAGCGCCACCGTCTTCTCCGGCGTTGGACAACTCAACGCCGTCATGAGGGTGATCATTGTGGCCCTGCCGTCGACGCCATCGGCACCGATCTGCGGCTTGCGCCTGGCGTTGACCATCGCCGGCATCATCCTCACGCCGACGTTGTGGATTTTCCAGCGTTCGTTGAGAGGGCCGGCAACGCAGGTGCACTGCGCCGCCGGATGTGACGTGATCCGTAATGCGTAATTCAAAGGAGAGTTCTCGGTGGTATCGCTACTGCGAATTTAGCAGATGAATTTCACACGATAATTGATAAAACGACACCCACTGGCGGCGTTGATCGATGCGACACAGGAGAATCGCCCGCTTACTATATCGCCGCTTTGTGGGGCTGGATGGTGTTGTACTTCATCGGGATGACCAGGTGGAGTGGTTCGCCAGCAAACCCTGGTCCGCACAGCAGCCATGTGGGCCGCTTCAACACCGAGGACGACATCGACGCCGCCATCGATCAGGTGATCGCGGACATGTCAGCGCAAAGTGCGCAGATGGGATTGGGCGGTCTATCGCGTGCCCGTCACGCTCGATTTGGGTGAACGGCTGCTGCGTAAAGGTGGCAAAGCCGGGCCGGGTCCCCTGGCTGCTGGCGGCTCTCAATGACCTTTCCACCGAAGCGCACGCCGGATGGGTTCAGTGTGCGCATCGTCGACTCGTCCGCGATGATGGCCGATTGGTCGCGGGTCTCCGCGGCCGGCTTCGAGACGGGTTGGACGTCTGCAGGGTCTATCACGACGCCTACTTGCGCAGCACCTGCCAGCGGACTAACAACGCCGTTCATCTCATTGGCTACCACGGTGACGAACCGGTGACGTCGTCCACGTTGCTCGTGGCCGGCGGCATCATGGGATCTGACATTCACGCCGCCCAGAGCATCGTCACCTTGCGGCTTTGGTTCAGCTATCACCGTGGCCACCCCTCAACCTGGCGCGCCGAGACGCGTCACGTCTGCTGTATGGCGTCAGGACATGGGCCTGCCTATCTACCAGCGACAGGGTTCCAGCATCACATGGATATCCCCGAATACGTCTGGGAATAACCAGAGTTTGATCCACGAAGGCACACGAAGATACACGAAGAAGAGAAAGGAGGATCTATGTTGTTATCAACCTCCAACTTAGCCAAATTCTACGGCGACCGCCAGGTGCTCAAGGACGTGTCGCTGTCGCTCTACCCCGGCGATCATGTGGGGCTGGTGGGCGCCAACGGCGCGGGCAAGTCGACGCTGATCAAGATCCTGGCCGGCGACATCACTGCCGACAGCGGCGCGATCCAGCGAGCAAGCGATCTTGAGATCGGCTACCTGCCCCAAGCATTGCTCGACATCGAAGGCAAGCGCGTCGACGATCTGATCCGCGAGTCTTTGGGCAGCCTGCACGCGCTGGAAGCACGGCTACGCGAATTAGAACGTCGCATGACCCAGGACGACGCCAACATGGACACCGTCCTCTCCGCCTATGCCGAGACGACCGAACGCTTCGAGCGACGCGGCGGCTACGAGATCGGCCACCAGTTGGAGATCGTCCTCGCCGGGCTGGAGGTGGCCGACATCGACCGCAGCCGCCTGGTGGAGACGCTCTCCGGCGGCGAGAAGACCCGCGTCTGCCTGGCCGCGCTGCTGCTGCGGTCGCCCTATCTGCTGTTGCTCGATGAACCCACCAATCACTTGGATTTCGCGGCGCTGGAGTGGCTGGAAGGCTATCTGTCGGGCTACCGAGGCGGGCTGCTGGTGGTGTCGCATGATCGGCACTTCCTCAACCAGACGGTGAAGACGATCCTCGAAGTGGACGAGTTCAGCGGCGAGGTACACGAGTACGGTGGTAACTACGACTTCTACGCCGAAGTCAAGGCGCAGGAGCGGGTGAAGTGGATCGAGGCCTACACCGAACAACAGGACGAGATCGCCGAGTTGCGTCGGGTGATCAAGGGCAAGGCGCGCCAGGTGGCGCACAACCGCGCCCCCCGCGACGGTGACAAGTTCCTCAAGCACTTCAAACGCGAGCGCGTAGAGACCGCCGTCGCCCGCAACGTGGCTTCGGCGGAAGAACGGCTGCGCCGCATCGAAGCCGATCCCATCCCCGAGCCACCGGATCGTCTGAACATCAACCCGAACTTCGACCCGCGCGCGCTCACCAGCGCGTCCCCGCTGACGGCGTCGATGCTGTCCAAAGCCTACGGCGAGGACGTGATCCTGGACGAGGTGAGCTTCGCCCTGTCGCCGCACAGTCGCGTGGTCATCGTCGGTCCGAATGGCGCGGGCAAGACCACGCTGTTGCGCGTCCTCGCCGGGCTGGCCACGGCGGACGACGGCGAGGTGATCCGCGCCGGCAGCGTGGTCATCGGCTACCTCGATCAAGAGCAGGAGACGCTGGACGACAACGCCACGCTTTTCGACGTCTACCGTCAGGGCATTCCGGGCCATTTCGAGGAACTGAAAACCGCACTGTTGCGCTATCACCTTTTCACCTGGCCTGAACTGATGAAGCAGGTGCGCACACTGAGCATCGGCCAGAAGCGCAAACTTCAGATCGCGCGGCTGATGGCCACCGGCGCCAACTTGCTGCTACTGGACGAACCCACCAACCACATCAGCTTCGACGTGCTGGAAGAGTTCGAGCAGGCGCTCATCGACTTCCCTGGCCCGGTGCTGGCCGTGTCGCACGATCGCCGCTTCATTCAGCGCTTCGCCGACGAAGTGTGGGAACTGCGCCAGGGTCGGTTGATCCGCTACCCCGGCGGTTGGGAAGTCTACCGGCAGCGAGCGAACACAGAGCCAGAAATGGATCCACAGATTGCGCGGATTTGAAGGTAACCGTACAGGTGCATGTCAGGCGACCGTCGGTTGATCCTTTTTTGCTGCGGCGTCATGATTCAGGCCAGGGGTGTATTTCTCGCTGGGAGCGGGCCAAGTGCCGGGGACTTGTCGCCGCGTCCATTGTGAAGTCCCCGGCACTTTCGCCCAAGAATGAAATACACCCTCAGGCCAGGCGCGGCACTTTGGGCATTCGGTAGAGGATAACCGCCGCGAAGATGACCCCCAGCATGGCGCTTGCCGAGATAGTGTAGCCAAGACCCCACGCTTCGGAGAGCGCGCCCACGGCCAGGTTACCGAACGGTGTGAGTCCGAAGAAGGTGAGGGTGTACAGGCTCATCACCCGACCGCGCATCTCGTCGACGATCTGCGTCTGCAACAGGGTGTTGATCAGTGTAAACTGCCCCATGAAGCCCATCCCCAACAACGCCGACAGGCCCAATGCCACGGGGTACGATGAGTTGACGGCAAAGGCCAGTAGCACCAGCGGATAGGCCAAAGACAGGCGCCCGAGCCATGCCCCGCGCCGTCCACGATCCCCGTACAGGGTGATGAGAATCGCTGCACTCACCGCGCCAAGACCGGACGCCATGTTAAGCGCGCCGAAAGCCCCTGGCCCCTGCTCCAGCACCTGGTCCACGAAGGCGGGCAGCACCGTGCCGTAGGTGATGCCGAAGAGGCTCAGGTTGAGCGAAAGCAGCAGGAGCGCAGCCACTTCGTTGGTGCGCACGGCGTAGGCCAGGCCACTGCGCAACTGTTGCCAGGGCGGCACTCGGTTGCTGTTGCCTTTGTGCGCGGGCAACTTCATCATGAGCAGGCCGGCAATGACGGCGAGGAAGCTGATACCGTTGATCAGGAAGCACCAATCCGCGCCCACGGCAGCTAAGAGCAGACCACCCACCGCCGGGCCAACCACGCGGGCGCTGTTGAAAGTCATCGAGTTGAGGGCGATGGCGTTGGGCAGATCTTCGCGGCCCACCATGTCCTCCACGAAAGCCTGGCGCGCCGGTCCATCAACGTTGACCGCGCCCAGCGCCGCCACAACGATGACGTGCCACGCTTGCGCGATGTTGGCCCAAGGTCAACGCCGCCAGGACAAACGCCAGCACATGGCGCAGCTCTGGGTGATCACCATCAATTTGCCGCAGGAATGCTGTCCACAGCAGCGTAAGCCCACGTGTGATGATCAACGCAGGCACCGCCGACGAAAAGCCGACGATGCCCAAAATCAACTCCGATTGGCTGAGCTGATGAGCAAACCACCCTTGCGCAATGATCTGCATCCTGTCCCCATCCCCGAAAGAAGCTGACCGGCGATGTAGAGTTGGAAATTGCGATGGCGCAGCGCGTGCAGACTCTTGGGCAGGCCCGGAACTGACGAGCGCAACGGTGCAACTTCGATGGGCAAGTTGGGCAGTCGCCGCGGTCGAATTTCGGGTTCTTGCGGATCAGACATGGGGGTATCCTTGCTAGTGAGCGATCAGTTTAGTCGGCCAACTGCGCCAATCCTCGCAAAAGCAGCAGGTGTGATGGCGTGAAGCTGCTCCCAAATCAGTGCCGCGCATTCCGCCGAACTCAAGCACGCCGTGTCACTTCGAGATCGTAGATGCCGGGTTTGTGGACAGCTTCTTGCCAGCGTTACCGGCGGTGGCCAACAGGTTCATCGACGCTGAGCGTGGGCCAACCTGTGGCGCGGCGGCGTTCCGTGATCATCGAGCCGGCAGCGCACCACAAACAGGACCGGCAGCACCCGTCAGTCGCCGCGCACAGGACGGCAGAATCCCCAACCGGCGGCTGTAGTGATCGTGATGGCCGACGTCCACCACCACATTTCACGCCCATACGGCTGTGCGCGGCGATGGATTCGTACATGGCGGCGTAGAGTTCGGCGATCAACGGCTCCAGTTCGGGCGATTCACCGCCTGGGCGCAAACCGATGCCGGGGTGATAGCGCTGCGGCGTCATATGAAGCGATCCGCCCATGTTCATCCACACGCCGTCGAACGTCTCTGAATCAGCGGCGGCAATCGACATTTCCCCGACGGCGCACCGTTGAGGATGATGATCTGCCCAGGTGTGGCGATAGGATCCCATGATGATCTCCGGTTGAGGATAAGCCCAAAGCCGATGTCATTTGATGAAGTGACCAACCCTCGAACATCTGTGGAGAGCACACCTTCGTGCGGACCTTCCGTTCTCAGCCGCACGAAGGCGTGCTCTCTCGCGCCAAACTGATGGCTCCTTGTCGCGCCAAGATGTGCCGCGAGCCAGGCACTGACGGCTAGCGTCAACGACGCTGCACCACTCAAGACAGGTGAGGCCAGCGGCGGCGTTCTGCCAGGGCGTAGGCGGTGTTGTCGAACGGGTGCTGCGCCACGAAGGCCGAGTCCACATTACAGAAGACCAAGCGGCAACATGGCGTGGAAGAGGCCGCCATGCCCACCAGCGGCACAGCCTCGTCGTCATCGGCAGCGGTGACTTGCTCGATGAAGGGGACAAAGCGCACCCGCATGTCGTTGGCTTTCGCCTTCGGGCATACGCGCATCAGGCGACCATGCACAAACCAGTCCGCTTGCACCTGGCTGTGCAGCGCCCAGCCCGGGGATCGTCGGTGTTCTCGTAGACGCCCACATCCACTCGCGCAGGGCGTCATGTTGCGTCACCGGCGCAGACAGGGCAGCGGACAAGATCTGCGCCGTCTCCACCGCCCGTTGCAGCAGGCTACTGACGATGCGGGCGATGGGCTGTCCTCGCAGGTGATCAGCCAGCGCAGCGCCAGCCTGTTCGCGTCCGAAGCGCGGTGAGTGGGTGACGCCACCCCCGATTCGAGAAAACGTGGGCGGTATTGGCCTCACTCTGCCCATGTCGCACAAAATAGATTCGCATGGCTCTACTCCCAATCCCCAGTCCCCGATCCCTATTCCAAACACGCCGGCTGATGTGTGGGATCGTCTCCACCAGCAGATCCAGTTCTCTTATGTAGTGTAGTTCTGCACCAGAGGCGGGCGATCTTGACGCCGTTCCAGTTGATCATGGGCATCTCGATGTTGTATTCCTCGCGCATGATCTGGCCCAACTTGCCCATGTCGGTGTTGTCGGGCAGGTGAATGGGGATAAGCTGACTGAACCACTCGAAAGTCTCTGGGCAGATCGATTCGGTGCCGAAGTGCCGCTCCAGTTCGTGCTTTGTCGCCATGCCCATTGCGTGGCAGCGGAGCCTGCCGGCCAATCGTGCGCTTCCATGTAATCGATGGCGGCAGGCACGGCCAGGAAACCCGACAAATCGCAGGTGCCGTAGCTTTCCACGTAGTCGACCAACGGCTTCTCGCTCACCTTGTCGGGGAACCAGCCGTGGCCCACGATGATCGGCTCGATCAGGTGCTGCACCTCTGGCCGAACGTAGAGGAAGGCTGTCCCCATGGGCGAGCACATCCACTTGTGACCGTTGCCGGTGTAGAAATCCGCGCCCAGATCGTCGAGGAAGAGATCGCGCTGCCCCGGCACATCGCGGCGTCGATGACGCTGAGAATGCCGGCCTCGCGCGCCCGCCGGCACAACTCCTCCAGCGGGAAGGTGAGTGCGGTGGGCGACGTGGTATGGCTGAGGTAGATCACCCGTGTCCGCGGGGTGACGCCGGCCCAAAACTGCTCGATGAACTGCTCGTCGGAGTGGATGGGCAGATCGATGGGATGGTTGATGTACTCGGCGCCAGCCTTGCCGCGGATTGAACTGCCAGGCGTGGTTGCAGGCGCCGTACTCGTGGTTGGTGGTGAGCACTTCGTCGCCCGGTTTGAGCCAACTGCGCAGCGAATGCGTCACCACGTTGACCCCCATCGTGGCGTTGGTGACGAACGCCAGGCGGCTGGTCGGTGTGCAGGTACTCAGCCAGGCGCGTGCGCCTTCCAGCATTAGATCAGTCCAGCGGTGCATGAAACCGCCGGGGTGTTCCTCAAACTCGGCCTGCCAGCGTTGGTAGACTTCAAAAACCGGTTTAGGACAGGCGCCAAACGAGCCGTTGTTCAGCAGTGTCAATCGCGGCGCAACAAATAGTCATCTCGGATCGTAGAAGACATGGATTTCAGCTTTCCTGGAGGGTGGTGTTCGGTTCATTCGCGCAAAACTTCTGAGAGTATACCCCAACGTGGGATCAAACAGAAGCGCGCCGGCGTGAATATCAGAAACGCCGGAATGCAGGCAGAATAGAACGCAGATTGAGCGGATCCAGGCGGATTGTTCACGGGTCACATGACCGAAGACGTGACTGGCACTACGCCACGTGACATGCACCCGTCAAACTGACCACAGAGAGGCGATTCAGCGCTGCCGACGAAGTGAACGACAAATGACGCCCCCAGGCTACACGATATGATGATCCGACTGGCCTGGCTCTGTGATAACTTAAGCATAGACTCAGTAATTCACGATTTCGACGCGGAGCAGGCCTCCTCAGATGCCGGGTAAGATGCCAGGTAGGCCTGGACAAGCCGCATCTGAAGATGCTCTCTCCGCAATTTCACAAAGAAGCGTGAAGTACTGAGGTTGCATTCAAGCCAATCAAAAAGCGAGAAGATCCACATGCCAACAATGGTCAAGACGCAAAACCTGCGCAAATCATTTCGCCGCGCCGACGGCTCCACCATCGAGGCCGTCAAGGGCGTCGATCTGGAGATCGTAGGCCAGCGAAATCTTCAGCTTGCTCGGCTAACGGCGCAGGCAAGACGACCACGATCTCGATGATCAGCGGCCTGCTCGAACCCACCACCGGCGACGCCTGGATCGGCGGCCATTCCATCACCAAAGAACCGATTGCGGCCAAGAAGTTGATGGGCTTTATCCCCCAAGAAATCGCGCTCTACCCCGAATTGAGCGCGCGCCAGAACCTCTCCTTTTTCGGCAAAATGTACGGCATGGGCGGCAAAGACCTTGCCCGTCGCGTCGACGAAGTGTTGGCTTTCATCGATCTGGCGGATCGGCAGAATGACCGCATCGACACCTTCTCCGGCGGCATGAAGCGCCGCGTCAACATCGGCGTGGGCCTGTTGCACCGGCCCCAACTTGTCTACATGGACGAACCCACCGTGGGCATCGATCCACAGAGCCGTCGGCGCATCCTCGACACCGTCAAACAACTGCGCAGCGAATACAAGATGACGGTGCTCTACACCACGCACCTCATGGAAGAGGCGCAGGAACTGAGCGACCGCGTCGCCATCATCGATCACGGCGCCATCATCGCCAACGGCACCCAGGACGAACTCACCCAACATGTAGGCGAAGAGGATCGGCTAGAGATCCAGCTCGACTCGCAGGTGGTGACCGACGAGGTGCTGCGCCGCATCGAAGCGGAAATCCCCGGCGTCACCAAAGCGCTCTACGCGCCCGCCGAGCAGATCAGCGAAGGCAGCGACAAAGCCACGCCCGCCGTCCTCACGGCCTTTGCCCGGCACGGGCAGACCGCCCTGCCCGCACTGATCAACCTCCTCGACAACGCCGGCTTCGAGATTCAGGCCGTGGAAATTCGAGAGCCGGATCTGGAAGCGGTGTTCCTGGCGCTAACCGGCCGCGCGCTGAGAGACTAACATGACCAAAATCCTGAACATCATGTGGAAGGAGCTGTACACCACCTTCCGCGACCGCAATCTGATCCTGATCATGTTCCTAACGCCGATTGTCCTCTCCACGATCATGGGGATGGCCTTCGGCGGGCTGGGCGGCGATGACGTCACCGATACCTTCGGCGACATTCCCATCGTAGTTGTCAACCTGGACGAGGGCTTCAATCTGGCAGACCAGATTCAGCCTGGCGACGATATCACCGGCACGGCATCGCTCAACGATGTCACTTTCGAGGTGGGCGGGCAGACGATCAACCTGGGCGAGCAGTTGCAGCTCAACGCCAATCTCGCCGTCACCGATACGGATTTGCAGGCAGACAACGCCGCCTTCAACATGGGCGACACGCTGGCCGGCATCCTGCTCTCCACACCCGTCACCGAGACGGCGACGACCACCGCCACCGACACGGTGACCACAACCACAGTGGCCGGCTTCGACAACTTCTCCTTCGGCGATCTCACCTGCCCGCTGGTAGAAGACGACGGCGAAGACGGTTCCATCGGCGGCTTCTCCGGCACGCTGGAAGATCTCTTCGACGCTGTGGAGATGGACGATCCTGTGGCCGCCCGCGCCGCCGTGGACCGGGGCGAGTTCGTGGCCGCGGTGATCATCCCCGTCGGCTTTACCAACCAGTTGATGCCTTCGTTCGATTTCCTCAGCAGCGACGACACCGAAACCGGCAGTACGCAAGCGGTGACCCGCACTGCCACGATCACCGCCACAGCCGCGGTGACGGAGACTGTCGACGGCGCGGTGGAGATCTACGCCAACGCCGGCGACACCATCTCGGCGGGGATCGTGCGCGCCGTGGTCAACGGTGTTGTCAACCAACTGGTGCGCGTCAGCATCGCCATCGAATCGGTGCTGGCCGGCGCAGTGGACACACTGCTGGCCGCCTTCAATTTGCAGACAATTTCGCAGCTTGATCTCAGCGGCATCGATGCCAACCTGGTGACGCAAGGCTTGCAGAACATCGACGCCTCGGTGCTCGATCCAATAAGCTGCCTGCTTGTCCCCGGCGCGGGGACGATCCAGGTGGATCAGCAGCCGCTGGACATCTTGCAAACGCGCAGCACCTTCGCTTTCATCATGATCCTGCTTGGCTCGGCGCAGGCCATCTTCTTCGCCATGTTCACCGGCATTTTCGGTGTCAACTCGATCTACCAGGAGCGCGACAACTGGACGCTGCAACGGCTGGTGGCGTCGCCTACGCCGCGGTCGTACATCCTGGCGGGCAAACTGCTGGGCAACGTGGTGGTGGTGACGGCGCAACTCTCGATCCTGTTCGCCTCGTTCACGGTGATCGCCAGCCTCATCGAAGGCGAACCCAGCTTCATCTGGGGCACCAACGTCCCTGCGCTGCTGCTCGTGATCCTGGGGATCGCGGCCTTCGTGTCGGGGCTGGGCGTGCTGGTGGTGGGTCTGGCGCGGTCGCCGGAACAGGTGCAGTTTGTGGGGCCGATGGTCTCGTCTACGTTGGGCGCACTGGGCGGCGCGTTCGGCTTCCGCCTACCCGACGCCATCGCCGGCATCTCACCAGTTTGGTGGGGATCGGAGGCGCTGTTGCGTGTCTCCAACGGTGAAATCGATCAACTGGGGCTGCCGCTCCTCGTCCTCTTTGGCAGCGGCCTCATCGCCTTCGCCGTGGGGACGTTCTTCTTCCGGCAGCGGCTGGATCTGTAACGACAACAAAGGATCAACCATGCAAGCAACTTTCAACATCGCGCTCAACGATCTGCGTGTCTTCTTTGCAGAGCGAGGAATTTGATTGGGCTTATTGTGCTGCCGCTGGCCTTCACAATGGTGCTGGGCTGGGCTTTCGGCGGCGGCGGTGACAGCGGACCGCGGCGAGTGCGCGTGGACGTGGTGGATCAGGACAACACGGCGCAGTCGGCGCAGTTCCTCGCCGAGCTGCGCGCCACCAACGAGTCGCTGGTCCTTTGCCCCATGGACAACGACGCCGACGACTACTGCCGCCTGGGCGAGGAACCGTATACACTGGAACGCGCCATCGAGCGCGCCCGCAGTGAGGTGACCCGCGCCCTGATCGTGCTGCCCACGGGCTACGGCGACGCGCTGCTCAACTTCGGACGCGCCGACATCGAATACTACGCCACCGGCGATCTGACGCTGCCCAGCGGTGTGCGCCAAAGTGTAGACGCGGTGTTGCAGAAGGTGAATACCGCATCGCTCACGGCGGGGGCCACCGGCGCGCTGCTGGAAGATGTGGGCGAGCAGACCGGCCTGGGCGGGCTTGTGGCCGGCTTCCGCGAGCCGCTGGTGCGCCGCATTTACGACGAGGCACAGACGCGCGTCGAAGAACGCCCCGACGCTGTGCGCTATGTGCTCACCCGCGGCGACGTCGAAGGCGAAAGCGTGGACGAAGGTTTCGGCCAGTCGGTGCCGGGCATGGGATCGATGTATGTGATGTTCACGGTGCTCGGCGGTATCGCCGTGCTCATGCGCGAACGCAAACAGTGGACGCTGCAACGACTGGTGGCCATGCCGTTGTCGCGGGCGCAGATCCTGGGCGGCAAGGTGCTCACCTACTTCACCCTGGGCATGATCCAATATCTGATCGTCTTCGGTGTGGGGCTGGCGGTGGGGCTGGATTTCGGCGATAGGCCGCTGGTGCTGCTGCCGGTGATGATCGCCTTTGTCCTGTGTACCACGGGGATCGCCTTCGCCATCGCGCCGCACGTGGAAAGCGAATCGCAGGCCAGCGGCATCGCGCTGCTGCTTTCGCTCTCGTTGGCGCCGTTGGGCGGCGCCTGGTGGCCGCTGGACATCGTCCCCGATTTCATGCGCACGATAGCTTATGCGTCACCGATCTCATGGGCGATGGCGGCCTTCCACGACGTGATGTGGTACAACCGCGGCCTGGTGGATGTGCTGCCGGAAATCGGCGTGCTTGTGGGCGCGGCGGTGGTGCTGTTTGCGATTGGGGTAAGCCGGTTCAAGTACGCTTGATCCTGGGCCAGACGATGTCGCGGCAGACATTTGAGATTGGGCGATTGAGGGATTTGGAGAGCGTGTGGACACGGATCGGAGAGAACACGGATTTTGGGTTTGATCCGTGTTCTCTCCGATCCGTGTCCACAAAACGATGTCAGGCCAGGCGATCTAGCGCCTCTTGGGGCAGGGGACCGCGATTTGCGGCGGCTACAGCCTGCGCCAGGTGATCGAAGGTGGAGATCCCCACCAGCGTCGTCGCCACGTTGGGAATGCCCACCACGAAGCGGATGGCGGCTTCCACCAAGCTGTCGGCGTAGCCGTCGTCCACCAGGAACTGAAGACGCTGCGCCTGCGCCACGTCGTCGGCGAAGTTGGCGCTGGTGGCGATGGGATCCACCGCCTGCGCCGCCACAGGATGGCGCGCTGTCGATCCTGTCAACGCGCCGCCCGCCAGCACGCGGATGGCGATCACACCCACGTCTTCTTGGGCGGCCACGTTGATGGTCTGGCCATAGTCCTCAAAGGCGAAGCCGTGTGGCGCCGCAGCTGGCCGCGGTGGCGTTGAGCAGATTGACCGCGCTCTGCACTGTCTTGCGCTGCCGTGCAGGGCTTGCCGCACCGCCGCCGGTTCCCCAGCCCGTTGAAACCCCAATAGACGCGCTTTGCCCGCCTTCACCAGATCCTGGAAGACGGACATGGCCTGTTCCACGTCCTCGACGCTTGCGATCCCGCGTTGGGGGTTGCGTTCGGCGGCGACGAGGTTGTGTAACTGTACCAGATCCACCGATTCCATCTGAAGCCGTTGCAGGCTGCGCTCCACCGAAGCCAAGATCGCGGTCTCGATGTCGTCGAATTCCTCTGTGGCGAGGCGCACTTTTGTTCCCACCCGCACATCGGCGTTGAGTTCTTTGAGCACCGCGCCCAGATTTTCTTCGGATTTGCCGTTGCCGTAGAGCGCGGCGGTGTCGAAGTAGTTGACGCCGTTTTCGATGGCGTAGGCTACGGTGCGCGTCATCTCGGCGCGGTCGCCTTTCACCAGCAGGCCGCCTACCGCGCCACAGCCGAAGCCGAGCACGGAGACGTTCAGATCAGTTTTTCCTAAGCGACGAAGTTGCATGGGGCTGTCCTTGTGGTTTGGGTGGTGGCGTTGAGAAGCAGAATTTGTGTCCCCAGTATACCCAAAAAGGACAGGGAAGTCAGGCATTGTCGGCGAAAACAGGACGGCGGAAGTGATGCCATGTTTTCGGCTGTAGAACGAGTAACGAGTAGGGGTTCAGGATGCTGAATCCTCTGGCGCAGCATGCTGAACCCCTACACATTAAATCATGCCCCTACACATAAATCATGATTGACGCAACACTAGGCGGTCTGAGCCTTCTCACGTGTTGACGATGTGTGCTTGGCATGGCCGTCACCACTGGTGAGCACGCGGATCGCCATGATCGCAGCCCCCACAACAGCCAGGAATATCCACGGCTGTCGCATCAAGAACGGGCGGTTGTGCTGCGTGGCGAATAGATCACGCTGGGAGATGGGAGTTTGATCGAGAAAGTTCTTGAAATCGCGCTCGGCGTGTGAGCGGGTGTGGCCGAAGCGCTCCTCGATATTGCCCAAGAAGCGATCTGCTTTACCGCCATATCGCTGACTATCGTCGTTGGTCAGGCGTCCCCAGTTTTCGCGGGCGAGCCCACGCGCCTGGCGCCATTTTCCTTTGAGTATCATCTGGTTCATCACTTACTCCTTTGGCTGATGTGATTGGCTCTGCCGATGTGATGGGCAAGCCGTTACGGTTTCAGCCTACATTCCTCGCACCGAGAACGCCATCGATCCAGGTACACAAGCAAGATGCATAGATAGATACATGTTGTGAGGTATGCAGGAGTTGTATCCAGACCTGTTACCGAGTCATGTCTCCCCGCCTACGCGATTTGGTCGCCCAATCTGCTAGGGTTAGGACGAAGACTATTGCATGGCAAAGTAAGGGGTAAATCACATGAACGACTTTCTTTCGAAGCATCGGCTCAAAGAACTACTTCAGACGAACCAGCGGCCCTGTGTATCGATCTACATGCCTACCCACCGTAAAGGGGATCAGACACAACAAGATCCCATTCGGCTGCGCAATCTGCTCGATTCGGCGGCACAGCAGTTACAGGACGCAGATTTGAGACGTCCTCTGGCCGCAAAAATACTCGATCCAGCCCGTAGGTTGGCCGCCGATCCCGTCTACTGGCAGCACCAAAGCGACGGGTTGGCTGCCCTGCTCAACGAGGACAGCGCGCACATCCACCGGCTCCCCCTTCAATTTGAGGAACTGGTGCTGGTCTCTGATCAGTTTCACGTCAAGCCCATTTTGCCGCTCTTCAACAGTGACGGGCGGTTCTACATCCTGGCCCTGAGCCAGAACGAAGTGCGCCTGCTCGAAGCCACCAAGCACCACGTCGATGAACTGGCGCTGAACGATGTACCGACATCCCTCGCCGACGCACTCTGGTACGACGACCGAGAACGCCAACTCCAACAGCACGCCGGCGCCGAAGCGGGCAGGCAGGGCGGCGATCAAGGTGTGATCTTTCACGGACATGGCATCGGCGAAGATGATCACAAAAACGCGATCCTGCGCTTCTTCCAGCAGGTGGATCGCGGCGTCAGGGCCATTCTGAATGACGAATCCTTGCCCATGGTGCTGGCCGGCGTCGATTACTTACAGCCGATCTATCACCAGGCAAGCAGCTATCCGCACCTGATGACACGAGGTGTCACAGGAAACCCGGAGCAGCTTTCGCCAGAAGCGCTTCATCAACAGGCATGGGCCATAGTCCAGCCCAGTTTCCAGCACGAGTGCGACAAGGCGATGCGCCGCTTTCAGACAGCATCAGCGCATGAACTGGGGTCGAAACGGATCCGCGAGATCGTCCCCGCGGCTCACGCAGGTCGCGTGGAAACCGTCTTCACGGCTGTGGGCGAACAGTGTTGGGGAGACTTCGACCCGTCGACGTACGAAGTTTCGGTGACGGCTTCTCCTGGCAATGGGCAGCAGGATCTGCTCAACGATATCGCCGCGCAGACTCTGCTCGGCGACGGCCAGGTCTACGCGCTGCCGCGCCAGGAAATTCCCGATCATGCACAAGCGGCAGCTATCTTTCGTTACTGAACCGAATGCCAGAGGAATGATGAGCTAGTACACAACGGCGCAAGTGAGTCCTTGTATTCATATGAAACGCGGAGTGAGCACGCCTCGTGCGGGTCTACAGGGTCAGCGCCGCACGAGGGCGTGCTCACTCCGCAGGATTTCATGGACTCTTTTCGGCCACCATGTACTAGGGACTTTGTAGTCCATCCATCACCGCTCTGAGATAGGCGACACTCGCCATCACCCAATCAGCTTCTTTGGTGATTGTACGCGCCATGTCGGCCTCGGGCGCGGGCCACAGTTCGAGGATGGCGTTGAAGCTGCGTCCGAAACCATGCAGCCGCGCCAGCAGAGCGGGGATATCGAGCAGGCCCTGCCCGGCCGGCGCGCCGCTGATGACGAAGCCCATGTTGTGGTCGGCGCGGCGGATGGTGAAGTCTTTGAGGTGGAGGTTGACCACGTGCGGCCCCAGCGTCTCGATCACCACGTCGGGTCCTTCCAGCGCGCCGAACGAGTTGACGGTGTCCAGGCAAATGCCCAGGTGGGTACTGTCCACGGCGTCGAGGATGGCCACAAAGGTGGCTGCCGTGAACCGATCGTGGTTTTCGATGGCGAGTGTAACGTCGGCGGCCTCAAATTCGGGGGCGACGGCGCGCAGCGTAGCGATGACCTCGTCGACGGTGCGGATGATGGGTTGACGTGTCGATCCGCCGAGCGCAGGATCGACGGTCTGCCATCGCGATCTTTAGCAGGTAGCGGCGCAAGTGATCGGGGGCGATGCCGCGTGTTCCCACCTCGATTTCGAGCCCCAGGCGCTGCGCTTCATTCACCAGCGCCTGCAACGTCGCCGTGGACAGTGCATCCAGCGGGAGATTGTCCGCGATCTGCACGAGAGGCAGATTCAGGTCGGCGGCGCGATGCAGGAAGGCAAAACCGTCCATCGGTTCTGTCACCGGATAGCCGGGCACGCCGATGGCCCAGGCGTAGGCGTATGTGCCAAGACCAAGTCTTGTCATCGGGTCATGCTGATGCGTTGGAAAGGATCAGGTCGATGGTTGATGACATAAAAAACCCGCCGGGTTGCAGGAAACCCGGCGGGATGCTCACACGCGTCCGCCCAGTTTGCTTTTCTCCTGGCGGGTCTAGAAACCGACGGGTTTGGTCAGTCTCCCGGCACCGATTCACGGCCGAGAACCTGAATGGCGTTGTCCAGGCGGCGCAGCACTTCCGCTCGGCCCAGTGCTTCGAGGCTTTCGAAAAGCGGCGGCGATACTTTCTTCCCCGAAATCGCAGCCCGAAAAGGACCAAAGAAGCTGCCGCTTTGACATCCATCTCATCCGCAGCTTCGCGGAAGGCGACCTGGATCGCGTCGGCAGTGAAGGGTTCGAGTGCCTGCATGATCGCCTTCCCCTTCTCGAGGACGGCGATGCTCTGCCCTGCGTCCAGCTTCTTCCCCAGCAGCAAGGACGGATCGTCGTACTGGATCCGCGTCGGCGTCGACAAACGCCCAGTCGAGCCATTCGGCGGCCTCGTCCAGCCGCTTGATGCGCTCTTGGATCAGCGGCACGAGGATGTCCAATCGGCTGTCGGCGCGCGAATCGGCCTCGGATCGGCCCAGATCCTTGGCCAGGAAGGAATCACCGAATCCTTCAATGCCGCCGGTGTCAACTCGCGGATGTACGTAGGCCGTTGAGCCAGTCCAGTTTGTCATGGGGCAGCGCTGCCGGTGACGGGTTGACCGCGTTCAGATCGAAGCGCGCCACCGCGTCTTCCACCGAGAAGACTTCTTGCGAAGCATCGTAGCTCCACCCCACATTGGTGAGAAAATTGAACATTGCTGCCGGCAGGTAACCGGCCTCGATGAACTCATGCACCAGCGCCAGATATTCCTTACCGGCCACCACCGTCTTGCGCTTGCTCATCTTGCCCTTGCCGCTCGGGTCGAGGATGATGGGCAGATGCACGAAGACAGGCGGCGCCCAGCCGAAAGCGTCGTAGAGGATCTGGTGCAGCGGCGCCGAGCTAGCCATTCCTGGCCGCGCAGCACGTGGGTGATCTCCATCAGTTGATCGTCCACCACCACTGGCGAAGTGATAGGTGGGCATACCGTCACTCTTCACCAAGGACGGCGTCTTGGAGTTGGCGGTTGTCGGTGGTGATGTCGCCGGATCAGGTCGGCGAGGTGGTGGAACCGTCTTCGGGGACGGCGAGACGCACCACCGAGGGCAAGCCCTGCGCTGCCAAATGCCGACGCTCTTCGGGCGAAGGTAGCGGCAGTGGCGGTCGTGGCCGGGGCCGACCGCTTTTGCGCTGCTCCTCGCACCGCGTCAGGCGTTCGGCGGTGCAATAACAGCGGTAGGCGTGTCCACTTTCGATCAGCGGTTCGATGTGTTGGGCGTAAGATCCTTGCGTTCGCTCTGCACGTAGGGGCCATGCAGACCGCCTACATCAGGCCTTCGTCCCAGTCCAGGCCGAGCCAGCGCAGGCTGCAGTCATCAGATCGTTGAGGCTTTCGGGATTGTAACGTTTCTGGTCGGTGTCTTCGATGCGCAGGATGAACTGGCCGCCGGTGGCAAGCGCATACAGCCGATCAAAGAGGGCCGCAGACCGCCGAGATGAAGGTAGCCGGTTGGGCTGGGCGCAAAGCACTACTTGCCCGGTTTGGGGGTGTTAATGAAGAGGTCATCGAATGGCTCCTGTTTGCAGACGAAGGAAACAACCACACATTCCAGAAAGTACCGTAGCGAGTAGCCTATCATAGAGGTGTGTGGGCGTCAATCGGGAGGCGAATCAAACTGGGATTCAAATACGAGCAGAATAGAACGTGGATCAGGCAGATTGGGCGGATTACGAATAAATGTGCTGAAAATCGGGTCAGCTCCGCCAATCCGCTAAATCCGCGTTCTATTTCCGCGACATCAAAACTTTGAGTCAAGAAGGCTGTGGAGAATCAGGGCTGAGCGCTCAGCCCTGATTCCGGTTTCTGCGAAGAGTATGTGATGAGTGAGATGATCCCCAGCATTCCGCCGTACGGACGGCATTTCATCTGCACCAACGGCAACTGCGCCGGCAGCGAGCGGTGACGATCTGCTGCGTCAGCAGGCGCCCTGCACCGCAAACGGCAGGCATCGGTTTAGCAACCCAGATCGTGTGATGCGTGCCTTGTGGCTGCCTGGGCGTCTGTGCCAGCGGGCCGATCCTGGTCGTCTACCCGGATGGGATCTGGTACCACGGCGTGGACGAAGAGCGCCTCAACCGCATCTATCGGGAGCATCTTTTGGGCGGCCGACCTTGGACGAGTACATCTTTCACCGTCACTTCCCGCCCGGCAGGCCGATTACGCCGGATAGCCGCGCCGCCGCCAGTGGATCCGCCACAACTGGCCGCGGAGGCCTCCGCGACGGAGAAGGAAGGAGCCGAGCCGGAGCGCGGGCGGAACCAGCGGAGCCGGTCCCTGCATGTTGCCTTGCAAAGGGAACGGCGGCAGCAGAGACGGTCTGGCGCGAGTCGGGTGGATGAGCAGATCAATTGCCGTTCACGCCGCCGAGGAGATCGTTCCACATGAGTTGCATACAGGCAGCCCAGGTGGCGCAGGCTTTGTTCGGCGCTTTCCTCTCTTCACCCTCGCCCACGTAGCGGATCACGTCGAATGTCCTCATAGACCGGTATCCGGTCGGCGTAGATTTCCCACGCTTCGGCGATGAGGCCGGCTCTTCGGGACGGTAGAAATAGGCAGGGGCATCTTATCCAGTCCAGTTGATCCGGCGCCCAAATGGTGTATTTGGCAACGGCCATATCTCGCCAACTTCTACTACGAGGATATCCATGTCGACCTCGGATCCGGTGCGACGCCTTTCATGTATTCACGAATATCGTCGTAAGTGGTGAAGGAGAATCTACCTTCAGGGGGTTGATTTCGGCGAAATCTTCGGTAAAGAACTTCTCCGTTCTCCTTGTTCTTCTCCACGTATTGCTCTTGATAGTAATCCTGGATGAACGCCTTGTTCGCCTCAGTGGAACTGACTTGTTCGGTTGCGGATTCAGCATTCTCCACTCGCCTCTTCGACAAATTCCACCATGCCAAACAGCGCATAGATTGGCAGTTGATCGTAGACCTCCCATAGCTCTGAAATGCGCCCGTTTTCCAGCCCGGAAGATCTGGATGGCCATCGACTTGTCCAGCCCAGTTTCGGGCGCCCAAATGACGGATCGCGCGGCCACGTAGTCGCCTTCGGCAAACACAGTCTGCATGTCGACCTGTAGATCCGGCCAGTTGCTGTTCAGGTATTCGTGCAGGCTGTCATAGTCGGTGAATGTGAGCACGCCGCCTGGACCCCACTCGACAAATGTCTCGTTGAAGTACTTTTCGACATCGTCTTTGTTCTTCTCCACGTAGAATTCTTCGTAGAAGCGCCAAATAAGCGCCTTGTTCGCTTCAGCGGTGTCCGTTTCCTGGGCATGTACACCGTTGACAGAGATCAGTAGGCACGCCAATGCAACCGAAAGCAGCAACGACAACTTGCGAATCTTCATGTTTGTCTCCTCTTTGTCTATCGGTTTTGTCTATCCGGTTTATCTATCGGTTGTGTCTATCGGTGAAGGTGCATAGGTACTTGAGGCACTTTAGTACCTCGCGCCATAGATGATGCCGTTGAAATCGACGCTCTCCGGCGCCAGCGCTGCCGCGGCATCTTCATCGCCGTAGGGTTCAGCCAACGAGGAACGCTGTGGCAAAGTGATTACTCAGATCGTGGGCTCGTTGCATATCCCACCGGATCGAACAGAACCAGTGGCTGGCCTGCGTCGGTGGCCATCCACGGGTTGGCCTTACAGGCGTTGACGAGGAAGACGTGATTGGCGTGATCAAAGATCACCAGACCTTTGTGCTCGCTACCCACTGTTTCAAACTGAGGAATCGCCCCAAGTTCAGCGGCATTGAATACATCTCGACCAGCGCCAAGAATCAGCGTGGAATCAATGCCGACGCCACCACTGTCATCGACGCCGTAAAGTCCTTCGTCGGGGACAATGGGAATGGCATCGACTGTCTTTCCGCAAACAGGGTGGCCAGAGTCCCTGAGGTACGGCATCTAAGCCGGCCGGGTTGGCAATTCCCTCTCTGTGTAAGCGATGATCTGGGCACAGTCTTCCCCCCATGTAGGCTTCAAGTTCTTCATCCATGTCGTAACAGAGCCGAAAAATCGTATTGTGCGCCGCCGGCGTCCGTATCATGATCGCCGGAAGATACGCCGGTGACCGCAGTTTTTCAGCATCGACAAGACCCGTCAAGAGCCATCACCTGCTTCTGCGGCGGCACTTAGGCAGATCACGCAAACGTCAGTGGTCGATTGATGTACATCTTAATGTCATCGCCGAGGATCGGCGAGCGATGTACCGGGATGGTCCGGCGCCATCACTACAAATCGTATGAAGCGAGATGTTCGGTGAAATTGACGGCAACCACGCGTGACGATGCTGAACCCGGTCGAAGACCACACCAGCGGATACGGCCCACCGCTGAGATCAGAACTCGGCATCGCCGGATCGCCCGGCCCGGCAGGATACTCGGCAAAGATGGGCCAGATGGGACGGTTGTGGTGATCAGTTCATCCACGCCCTCTGGCTGAATGTGGATGCCAGACGGTCGTCGCCAGTGGACGATCCGGTCGGGTTTACGACGACATCGCGTCCCCACAGCATATGGCCGCGCCACGCCATACGTCAGCACGCATCCGGGCGCTCGATCTCAGGTTCACAATCGGCGACGCCTCTTCCTGCAGCGACACCAGCACCGCAATCGGCACAACCAACGGTTGACAGGCCGTCGCCAACAACATTCTGGCAGCAGTAGTGTAGAGAAACTTAAGCGGATCATACGGTCGACTCCTTGTTCAGATTGGCGGAAGGCAGTCTGGGTGAATCAATGCGTCCTCTGAATGGGAGAAGCGGGTGGATCAACACCGGCATCAGTAAGCGACGCTTGCAGATGACTCACCAGATCGGAAACGCCGGAGTGCGATGCGCATGTTGGTCGCTATTGGCGGAAGCCGAATCTGACCACGCCATATTCGATGCGTCCATCGCCCAGGTATTCGGGTCGCAGACGCACGGTGAACAGATGTGACCGCGACTGTTGATCAGGATTGATGTAACGCATCGGAATCCGCCTCTACTGAGCAAGGAAGAATAGCCAACGGTCTGTAAATTTTCCGTCTTGGATACCCAGGATCAATACCATCGGTGGGCTGATGGCTTCGCCTTCGGCGTCGGCCGCAGCGCCTTCGGGTCGCGCCATCATGCGGTTGATGATGAATACTTGCCCGTCGCCAATCACCACATCATCGTAGCTAAAGTAGGCGTTGGGGTTCTCAACGCGGAAGCCGGCAACTGCATCCTTCAAGGCCGCTCGATCACCGGCAGGGAAGTTGTGGCTCACAAAATCTTCTGCGAGGAGCTCGTCGGCAAGGTCCAGATTGCCCTGCGCCCAGAGATCGTCAAAGTAGCTTGCGACAAGCGCCATCGTTGCCTCTTTTTCAGCGAAAGCGTCCAGCGCAGCCATAGATGCCGGTGTCATCGCCCAACTGAGCGCTTTCAGCTCCCCTCCTTGTACGATGCCACTACCGTCGAAGAACGCCGGGGAGATCGGGAGATCGTCCACCCACGTCGCCATCGACATGGAAGCCATGTTGCCAGAGACATCCACATGGCTAAACTCGATGCGAATGTTGTTGGCAACCAGGCTGTCATACCAATCTCGGATTGCGTCGGCACCCACGAAAGTGCCATCGGTTCCCAGAGGTGGGGGGATCAGGGTAAGTACGGCATCTTCGGCAACCATTTCCATGGCGCCGTCCACATCGCCGCCTTCGAGAGCAGCGTAGATCGACTGAATGATTTCGGATGGATCTTGTGGATCAGCGCTGGCTTGGGCAGAAGCAGCAAGTGGGGCAAGCGATAGCAGCAGTACGAATACCAGGATCGGATACTTCTTCATGAATTTCTCCTTGTGGGATTTTGTGGAGCATGAGGAACAACGTACGACACCATTGCAGAGAGAAAGCGATGTCTCTTAGCGTCTATCCGCCACAAGCATAAGCGTGCGGCGTCTTCTCAACGTTTCGCGCGGCGTTTTACAGCAATCTTTTGTGGGCGATCTGCGTTTTACAGGTGTTCGAGAGAGGAGAATTGCGGGGTGTACAACATATCTATTGAACTGACTGGATTACCACATCCACGGCGTGAAGCCCGTTTCGGCCATAAGCGCCAGCGCCGTGCGCGTAGACATCCGCCACCAGTTCACGCGCTGCCAGGTGACGTCCCTGCTGCTGCATCAGCGCAATCAGGCTTTGCACAGCCTGCACCTTGAGCGATTGGGCGCCCTGGCGTTCGGCGATGCCAAGCGCGTCGAGAAAGGCGCGTTCCGCCAGATCGGGGGCTTCGCCAAGCGCCAGCAGGAGATCCCCTTTGCGCCTGAGAATCTCGGCCTGGTACCAGCACTCATACCCGCTGTTCATGACCGCGGTAGCCTGCGCCACTTTTTCCAGGGCAGTTTCGTGCCGGCCAATGCGGCCATAAGCCTGCGCCAACATCGTCAGGTAGTACGGAACGGCCAACATGGCGCCGGTCATCTGCCAGTGAGCCAGCCCCTGTTCCATTTCCGCCACGCCCTCGGCTTCGCCTTGCATAGCAAGCAACCAGCCGCGCAGGATATGACCATGCGCCTCCCACTGCACAGCGCCGTGCTGCGCCGCATCGCGGATCAGCCTATCCGCCCTGTGCTGGAGGTTTTCCTGGTCACCGTGCAGTTGAAAGAGCACCACGGCCATGCTATTGGCAAAGATGGCGTTGTGCGGATCGGCGTTGTCGGCAAGGATTTGCTGAACAGCCCGATCCTGTGCAAATGCGGCGTCTTGGTAGCCGAGCAGCCACAACACCAACGGCAGGTACGACATGGCAGCGATCCCTGGATCGTAACCGTAGGTGGCGAGGTAGCGCGCCACATCGACCGGTTGGTAAGCGTCCACGGCGTGCTGTAGGTGATAGCGAGAAAGACCAAGGTTGCCCTGAAACAACGACGTGGCGCCCAGGAGATAGTCGCCGACCAATTCGTGTTGCGCCAATCCGTGGCTGCGCACCAACACGAGGATCTCTTGCGCATGCTCTTCAGAGCGCAACTGGTCACCTTTGACGAGGTAGTGAACCGACAGCCCGGCCAAGGCCTGTGTCACCTGCTGGGTGGCGCCCAGTTCCCGCCCAAGTTGGCCGGCGCGCGCAAACGCCTGCGCCACGCCGGCAGCAGCGAAGCCCCGCGGCAGAATCGAAGTGGCGCCCAATGCCATCTGCACGTCGCACTCAAGTTCTTTGCGCCGCAACGCCGACGGGATCAAGGTCAGCAGATGCAGCGCGTGGTTCAGGTGACGAAATGCACCGGCGTAGGCGTATATGAGCTGCGCCCTCTGCGCGGCGCGGATCAGGCTCAGGATCGCCGGTTCCGGCATGGCCGCCCGTTCGTAGTGGACAGCCAGTTGGCCGCTCACTTCACTCAGATCGGCAGCGTGTACCGTCGACAGTGCTGCGACCACACGCCGATGCAGCAGGCGTCGGCGCGCCGCTTCCAGTTCAGCGTACGCCACTGCGGATCTTGTCGTGGCTGAAATCGTAGGTAACAGCGCCCTGCTCTCGCACGATGTGGCAACGCCAGAGTTCGTCGATGCCATCTACCAGCGCGTCTTCGTCGATTGCCAAAGCGCCCTGCAGCACATCCAACGAGAATTCGCGCCCCACCACCGCCGCGCCGTCTACGATGCGGCGTGCATTGGTGGAAAGTTGCGCCAACCGATGCATGATGACGTCTTGTATCACTGGGGGCAAGGAGAGTGCCAGTTCAGGCGTCGGGGCAAGCGACTTTGATCGATCCGGTTCGTCTACGCCAACATGTCGGCCGGATCGCACCATTTCCACCACGAACAGCGGGTTCCCCTCAGTTTCGCGGAAAATGTATGCCGCCTGCGTCGCTGTCAACGCCTCGCCCGCGACATGGCTGGCCAGCATCGCTGTTTGACTTGGATCGAGCGCGGTGATCGGGATCTCTGTCAACGCTTGTGCGCGCCGCAGATCCAGCAACAAGGAATCGATAAGCGGATTGCTCTCGATTTCGTCTGTTCGCAGGGTAGCAACGAGTAGTGTCCGCGCTGTTGAGTCCACATCCAAGAGAAAATGGAGCCATTCAAGCGACTCCTGATCGCACCATTGCAGATCATCGACAACGAGCAGAAGCGGCTTTTGCAGCTTGTGAACCGCATGAACCAGCGCTTCGAAAAGCCGCCGACGTTGGCGCCCGTTGATGATAGGCGGTGGGGGCTGGAGTTCAGGATCGAGACTGAGTAACTCGGGCAGAATGTGCGCCAACCCGGTGCGCCAGATCCGATCAAGCCCAGTGACGAGTGGAAACAGGAGATCGGAACGCAGCCACTTGACAATGGGCGCGTAGGCAAGATCACCGGCGTCGCGGTAGCAGCGGGTCACACACGCCACAACACCGTGACGACCGCATTGCCAGACAACGTCTTCGGCCAGGCGTGTTTTGCCGATACCGGCTTCGCCCCGCAACAGAAAGACATGTCTGCGTCCTTGAAGTGCATGGCGCCAGGCAGCTTGCAGGATCTCCTGTTGCGCCTCGCGCCCGACCAGCACACTGACGGTAGGCGCGCTCACGTGCGCGGATGCGGTTTCGCCCACTTCTCTGTTCAGGATTCGTTGATGGAGCGATTGGGTCTCACTGCTCGGCTCAACGCCAAGTTCCTGCGCCAACGTGGCAACGCATTCCTGGTACATGCGCAGCGCGTGGGGAAGATCGCCGTTCAGGGCGTACAGCCGCATCAGGCAACGATACGATCCCTCGTGAATCGGATCATGTGCCAGCAGGCGCCGCGCGTAGTCGAGCGCAGCCGTAAAATCGCGCTGCGCTTCGAGGATACGGATGAGATTATCCAGTGCCGCGACGTACAGGTCGCTCAGTTGCGCCCGAGCGTCGAGGATCCAGTCATCGTAGAAGCCGGGCAACAGCTCACCCTGGTAGAGCGCAACCGCCGCCTCCAAGAACTGGCGCGCTTCTTCAGGCTCTGTGTATGCCTGTTCGGCGCGGGCGAGCAGTTGCGAAAAAACGGCCACATCCAGTGTGAAATCAGAGTCGATCCGCCACTGCAGAACGTTGCTATCAACAGCCAGGAAGTGATCCGCATCCGGCAGATGATTGCGCAGGCTGAATACCTTGTTGCGCAGATTTCTGCGCGCATCGGCATCTGGCACGTCTGGCCAAAAGACGGCAGCCGTGTGTTGACGCGGCTTCGGCGTAGCACGCTGGATCACCAAATACGCGAGTAGGGATTGGACAATCGGCTGACGGACTGTGGATACCGCTTCGCCGCGGTAGCGCAATCGAAAGCCGCCGAACAGGCCAATTTCTAGAGCGGACATATCGAGCCTCGACGAACGAACAGGGGGGATTGCGGGCCTGGCCGTTACCAGTACACTGGTTCAGCACGGAACATGACCGAACAGGGATCGTATCGAGAGAACTAAAGGGGAAACACGTATGCGGATAAAGAAAATTGTAGGAAGAGCACTATCATCAAGTATATTTGCATAAAAAGCGAATCTTGCCAGCACATAGCATAGCGAACCCCCTGGTCAGTTGGATAGCCGATCAGGGGTTGTCACATGTGATTGGGCTTACGCTGGGATGATGCTACTGCTGCAACTCGTGTTGTGCGTAGGGGAGTTGGGCAATCGTCTGCACGGTGGCGGAGAGATGCGTCTCGCCATCGGCCAGCTTGCGACTGGTGGTGAGGTAGCCTGTGCCGCCCGAGTGCGAAATATGACCGAGGCAGATCTCGGTGTAGCGGCCCAGGCGCACGGCGATTCCACGCCGAGTAAAGAAGACCGGCCAGCGCCCGGGGAAGAGAATTTTGCCCAACCGCTGCGGTCTGTCGTCGGCGCCGAACAGGTGAAAAACGTGATCCGCGGCCAGCAGCCCCAGGTCGCTGCCGAAGATCCCCCCCAACGACACTACGAAGACCGGCGCGTTCAACTCTTCTTTTAAGTACGTTGTGGCGCCGATGGCGATCTGGCCAGCCCCGCTGTAGCCGATCAAGATGATGGGGCGGCGCTGCGCCGGGTCGTAGCCATGCCGCCCCAGCGTGTAGATCAACACCTGCGCCAATGCCTGGTTGTAGATCGGCCCGTAGCGCTTGTCGATGGACATGGCGACCTGCCACAGGTTGCGCACATTGATCAGGTAGCCGGCCAGCCGTTCCAACCAGTGACGGCTCAACTTGCGCCGCAAAGCCCAGCGCCAAATATGCGAAAGAAGGGCTGCCCGGTGAGCGGTAGATTGTTCACCGAATAGGGAAAATGTTGTCGATCACCACGGAGCGCGGCATGGCCGACGCCAAATCGCGCAGGAAGTTCTGTTCGCGGCGGCTGAGCGGCTCCCCGACACACGGCTGATGCCCGAAAGAAAGACGATGTAGTTGTCCACCTCCGCAGGCGAAGGACGCACCAACGGGGGCACTTCGATCTCGGGTTGGTAGATCTTGTCACCGAACCAGCCGGCCCACCAGCCCAACGCCTCGAACGGCGCCAACGAAGCCCAAACCAATAGCCCCACCAGCGCGATCCCAAGCAGCGAAAGTAGGTTCACCAAGGGTTCAGCCATCGCGCGGATCCTTTGGTTTACGGTCGTTGGTGGACGAGCTACTGGGCAGTCGCATCCGCTCGCGCAGCTTTTCGGGCAGGCGCAGGCGGCGCATGTCGCTCAGCGTCCACTGGGTGGTGACGCCGGTGGTGCGCCGATGCAACCACTGTTCAAACCGATGCAGCGGACGCCCCAGCGTGCGGCGCCACGTCTGCACCAGCAGCCAACCCAATCCGCTACAGGCCACGGCCTGCCACACGCTCAGGCTCAGTCCACTCTGCACGGCCACCACAGTTGCCAGCAAACTCCACACGCCGATCACCAGTGCGAACAGCGATCCGAGATACGGCGTCAACACAAAGAAGCCCAGCAGTTGCGGTGCATACGCCAGCCCAACCGCGCGCCCAATGGCTTCGTGCGAAACCTCACGCCCGAAGACGTAGAACCCCACCAGCCAAATCGTAGCAGTCCAAAACAGGTAGCCGATCATGTGGCTACCTGTGGACAGCATGATCGCCAGCCCAAAACGCTGCGGCGAAATGCGGTTGATGAAGAGCACCAGGCTCTGCGCCAATGCTTCGGACAGGCCGGCCAGCGCGACCACGGCCAGAGCGATCAACAGGCCGTTGCTCGCAACCGTGATTTGGGAGAACACATCGGGATCAAGCCCCAGTGCCTGCCGCACTGTCTCGAAAAAGCTGGGCATTTCTTTCGTCCATCAACGTCTAGTTGAGTGTTCCGATTGCAGCGCCGCGCCGACGGTGCAATACAGGTTGCACCCCCATGAAATTCGCCAGGAAGGCGACGAACACAGCCATCATCACCCCCACCACCGCCGACAGCACCAGCACCATCAACAGGCTTGTTCCTTCAACTGCCTCCGCGGGTGGAATCGCCGGTGCGGCGAAGCGAACTTCGCTGTTGGCCGCTGTGTTGGAGAGATTGAGTTCCACGTTCTTGTTGCTCAACGTGGTGAACGTGGACCAGGCCAAATCACGCTGCTGCAACAACTGCTGCTCACGCGCTGTCCGCGCCGCTTGCTGTGAGCGTAGCGTCTGCAATTCTGTTTCGAGCAAGTCCATTGTCCCATCGAACTCGGCGGTGGCCGCCGCGTACGAAGAGAGCGTGGCCGAAGTCTGGATCTGGAGCAGATCCGCCGCTTCGGACTGCCCGAGCAACGAGAGTTGCGTCTCGCCAGCGTCGACACCGGCCAAATCCGAAAGCTCGCCCACGCGGAACAGATCCGGGTAAAGCGACCGAATCTCGTCGAAGAGTTCACTGTCGACGGCCAATTCCTGCCCGGTTTCAGCAATGCTGCCAATGCCGTAGAGATCGGGGTAGCGGGCGACAATGGCATCCTTGAGCGAACGCACCACGCTGTCGGTTTCGGCTTGAACGCCGCCAACCTCCACCGAACTGGAGACGGCCAGTTGCTCAGGCGCCAGTAGATCGAGGAACTGATATCCGTCGCCGGCAGCCAATGCTGCCGACTGCTCACTGATCTCGGCCTCCAGCGTCGCCAATCGCTGATTCAGGGCGCCGATGAGTGCAGCGAGATCGGTCTCCTGCTCGTCTGCCGAAACAGGCGCGGCGATGTCGGTCGAGACGTTCAATTGTAGCGTATCGGCCAGTGATGTGGTTGCACTGAGGACCTGCGTTTTGAGGAGCGTCACGGCCAGGCGATTGGTGGCGGCGGCGGCATCGCCCCCGGTTGTCACCTGTTCGCGCAGTGTCTGCGCCGCGGCCAGCAGAGACTCCAGCCTTTGCTTCTCCTGGTAGCGCCGAGAAAGCTGCGTCAGGTTGTCCTCTACTTGTGCGTCGAAGATGGCGGTCACCGAGTCCAGTTCGGCGTTCACCAGTCGGCTGTAGATCTCCTGGCGCGCCTGGCGGTCGTCGAAGAATGCGTTGAGCCGGCTTTCCAGTTCGCTATCGATGTAGGCGGCTACGATCTGGCGCTTGGCCTCCTGCTCCTTCTCGAAACCAAGCAGCCTATTCTGCGCCAGCGCGTCGATGTAGGCGGCGGCGATCTCCTGGCGCGCCGCCAGTTCTTTGTCGATCAGCGATTGCAACGCCGCCTGTTTGCCCGTCTGAATACTCGAAATTACAGCCTCTTTCTCTGCGATCAGGCGTGTGAGTTGATCGCCGTTGTCCTGCGCGATGAAGACTTCGAGCTTGCGCTGCGCATCGTTGTAATCGGCGCTTGCCTGCGCCAGATCGCTCTGCACCGACGTCATCAGTTCCGCAGGGACGCTGCCGTACAGGGTATTGACATGCTGCACATAATGCCTGGCCCAGGCATTGGCGATTGCCGCCGAATGGTCAGGTGATTCCGTTGTCACAAGGATGCGGATCAGGTCGCTGTCGGTACGGCCATCCGCCGATGAGACAAGCGACGCCTTGATCTTCTCAAGCAGCTTGGCTGGGTTGCGCTCGTCCTCTGTCAGCGTGTCGCCCAGTTCGGTGATCACCGCTTCGGCCACCGCACTGTTGTTCACCAGCCCCAGCAAAGCCGCCCGCCGCGCGTCACCGCGCAGTTGTTGCAGTTCCTCTTCCGAAAGTGTGCGGTAGCGATCATCGAACGTGATGTCGCTCTTAACTCGGGCAATGGCGACAGTGGCAGATGCTTCGTATTCCGGCGGCGTCAACTGATCAGCCACAAACATCGCGCCGGTTGCCGGATCGATACCGCCGCCGTGATCACAAAAATCTCACGCCACCATCGAATCAGCACAGCCACGTACTCGCGCAAGTCAATTTCATCGTCCATATTGATACGCCAGGTCTCAACAGCCGCCACAGGTTCGGGCGACGAAACCTCATTCATGTGACTATTCGTTTTGGGCATTGCGTAAACCTCATTTTTCAGGATGCAGCCATGCCGAGGCTGCCAAAATGCAAATGCAAAAAAGGTTCGTTCTGCGGATTGCGGTCTATCAACCACTGCGCTATGATGGCTGCTGCACCGCAGACCCTATGTATGTTTCAAAGGAATGCGCTGTTTGTCACAGGGCAGAATTGTGCTGCTTGGGGATCTGCCGACATGCGAATTTTCTTGGATCGCACAATTGTTCATTTTACCGTACTCCAGCTAGGCAACAAAACAAAATGAAGATTGAGTCATTCACACGAAGTGCTGCTGCTGTGATCAGTGTGGCCATGATCCTTGGAGGAATTGGACTGGGGATATGGGCATTCTCGCAGTCGGACAGAGCCGATTCCGCGCCCGCCCGTGCACTGGTGACAGACGTACAGGCCGAACCAGCCGATGATCAACAGGAAGCGCGGTCAACAGCCGCCGACGACACAGACAGTGCTGCACAAACCGACACCCCGCCGACGCCCACACCCGAACCAACCCCGGTGGGGCCGCTGGCAATCGCCATAGATGAACGTGTGCCGGTTGAATTTCAGGCGATCATCGAGCAGCTTGCCATCTCCGGCACGATACCCATCACCATCCCCAGCACCACCAGCGCCGACGTCGGCGCGCCGGCCCTGCGTATCGAAACAGGCGCAGGCAGCACCGAGCCAATCTACCGCTCGTTGTTCGCCGTTGCCGGTCGCTTCGACACGGTGGATACCGCCATCAGCGCCGATGCAGTCTATTCGCTCTGGCAAGGTTCACCCGCCGAGGACAGCGCCTACACCCACATCGCCGTGATCAGCGAAACGCTGCCCAGCCTCGTCGCGCTGATGGGCGAACCCGGCCCATTGCTGACAGGCTACACCGACGCCGACGCGGTTCTCGACGCCGTGTGGACAGATCAGACGACGCTAACGCTGATCCCGTTCCACCAGTTGACCCCCGAGTTGAGCGTACTCGCCGTCGATGGGCAGACGCCGGTGGAGAACGACAACCTGTTCGATGTCACCCGCTACCCCTTCATCGTAGACGTGTACGCCCAGGTGCTCACACCGACGGACGCGGTGGATACGGCATTGGCAGAGATCGCCACACAGAGCGGCGGCAGCAACCGGCGCAGTGATCACCTCACTGTCATCGCCATGACCGGCGTAACCGCGATGGTGCGGCTCACGGCGCAGCAGATGGATCAGAACGGCCCGCTGTGGGCGGTGGAATACGTCAGCGATACCCTGGCCGCGGCGGATCTTGCCGTCATCAGCAACGAAGTACCGTTCGTCCCCGGCTGCACCACCAACACTTCGCCCGACAACCTTACCTTTTGCAGCCCGCCCGAGTACATGCCCGCATTCGAGGCAATGGGCGTGGATCTTATCGGCCTCACCGGCAATCATCAGAACGACTACGGGCGCGACGATGCACTGATCTCGCTGGATATCTACGAAGAAGCCGGGCTGCCCGTCTACGGCGGCGGGCGCAACAAAGAAGCCGCATTCAAGCCGCTCTACATCGAGCACAACAGCAACCGCCTGGCCTTCCTGGGCGCCAACAGCTACGGCCCGCCCTTTGCCTGGGCCACCGACAACGGACCCGGCAGCGCCGAGTTCGATCTCAACATCATGTCTGCCACAATTCGCGCCATCAAGGAACGCGACTTGGCCGAAGTGGTGCTGGCCGAGCTGCAATACCAGGAAAGCTACGATGTGACACCCCTCTTCGACCAGCGTCAGAACTTCCGCGCCCTCAGCCGCACCGGAGCGGATATCGTCACCGGGGTACAGAGCCATGTGCCGCAAGCCTTCGAGCTCGAAGACGGAGCGATGATCCTCTACGGGCTGGGCAATTTCCTCTTCGATCAGATGCAGGGGACAACCCGAGAAGGCATGGTGGTGAAGCACACGATCTACCAGAATCGACACATCAGCACACAGGTGTTCACCACCCTGATCTACGACTACGGCCAGCCGCGCTGGACCACCGGCGAAGAGCGCGCAACGACATTGGACCGCGTCTTCGGCGCCAGCTTTTGGGATCGCCCCCGCCCATGACACGACGTTTACTCGCAGCAGCCATCCTGGTGATTGTCTTCGCGGTGGCTGCCCTCGCCACGGTGACCAATGCAGCACAGGTGACAATCACACCAACACCCACGTCGACCGCCGTCTTCGCGCAGATGACGAACACACCTGGGCCGATGGCGCCAGCGATCATCGGCGGCGACGAAGCCACCCCCGGCGACTACCCGTGGATGGCGGCCATTCTCCGCAGCAGCGCCGCCAACGAAAAGGACGGCTGGTACTGCGGCGGCGCGCTGATCCGCCCCGGTTGGGTCGTCACCGCGGGTCACTGCGCCGACGACACAGCCTATCGTCCCCTGCCCCCCTCGGCCATCGACGTCCTGATTGGGCGGCACCAGTTGAGCAGCAGCGATGGCGAACGCATCGACGTGGCCGAAGTCATCCTGCACCCCAACTACAACGGCCCTACCTATGATTACGACATCGCCCTGCTGCGCCTGAGCCGGGATAGCAGCTATACGCCTATCGACCTGGTACCAGCCAGCGACACCGTCCTCACGGCCCCGGGCGTGGTCTCCACGATTGTGGGCTGGGGAGACACCCGAGAAAACGGCATCGGCAGCTACTCCGATGTGCTGCGCCAAGTACAGGTGCCGATCATCACCAACGACGTGTGCAATGCGTCGTCTTCGTACGGCGGCGACGTCACCAGCCGGATGCTCTGCGCCGGCTTTGCCGAAGGCGGCAAAGACGCCTGCCAGGGCGACAGCGGCGGCCCGTTGATGGTGCCCAAACCCGGCGGCGGCTGGCTGCAAGCGGGCATCACAAGCTGGGGCATCGGCTGCGCCGAACCCGACTACTACGGCGTCTACACCCGGATCAGCGTGCTCGCCGATTGGGTCAGCGCGCAGATCGACGACGCCACATCCACCGCCACGCCCACGCCCTCCGGCACCTCGTCACCGACGCCCACCGCAACCACCACCGCGGTGACCCCGAACCCAACGCCAACCGAAACACCTGTCTTCCAGCGCAAGCTGATCGGCGGCCTGCGCACCAGCAACGTGCGCGACAGCGCATTCAGCGTCTCGTGGACAACCGAAGCAGCGCGCGACGGCGCACTTTACGTCGCCACCGGCCCCGCGGAACTGGCGAGCAGCCCCATGATCTTCACCAGCCCCGCCACCGGGCAGGCGCACCTCGTCACTGCAACCGGCCTCGCGCCCCGCACCACCTACTATTTCTACATCCGTTCCGGCGAAGACGTGGACGACAACCGCGGCAGCTACCACCGTGTCACCACCGGCCCCACGCTAACGCTGCCCAACACCGACAACATCCGCGGCTTCGTCGTGGACAGCGACGGAGCGCCCATCGACGGCTGCACGGTGTACGCCGAAATCGAAGACAGCGACCCGTTCGGCGCCGAAGGGATCTCCGCGCTGTTGGCGGCCCGCAGCGATGCTGACGGCTTTTGGACACTCGACCTGGGCAACGCCCGCACCAAGAAACTCGACGCCTACTTCCTCTACTCAGCCACCGGAGACAAGCTGAATCTGGAAGTGCAGTGCACCCCAGATCTGGGCGCCGGCCTCAGCGTGGGCACCGGCAACGACGCGCCCGCGCCGGCCATCACCGCGATCTCGCTGCAACGCGTGGGGCGTCCACTGAACACAGGTTGGAACTTGGTGGCGTTGCCGGTACAAACTGTTGGTCGCTACGATGCGCAGCGTCTCTGCGCGCAGATGAAACAGGACATCGCCTCAGGCGCCCCAGTTGAAATTGTGACATGGGCCGACGGCCAATGGTCGGGCTACATCTGCGGCGTTGATGCCAACAACTTCGATCTGCAAACCGACGCCGCCTATTTCGTGCGCCACAACGGCCCAGGTCTGCTCGATCTGAGCGGTGTGCCGCCGACGCCGGTCAGTGATTTCAGCACAGGTGTGGGCTGGAACGGCATCAACGGGGCAGCGTGGAACGCGGCCACAGCCGCTGCGTTGTGTGCGTCGGTTGTGTCGCCGCAGGTTGCCGTGGAGGTGAACCGCTGGTTCGCCGCCGGTTGGGATGGTCACATCTGCGCCGAGGGGTTCAACAACTTCTCCGTAATTCAGGGGGACGGCTACTTTATCAAGACGGAAACAAGCGCCGCCGCTGCCGATCTCGATGCGAACCCGCCGATGGCCTCGCGGCTCCCCGAAGACGTCGATCCGGTGCGCGATGTGATGGTCTCCAACCTCAGCGATACCAGCGTCACGCTCTCGTGGTGGACCGATTCGGCGGCCGACGGTTGGGTCGAGATCAGCCAGGACGGACGTCTTATCGCGCTGCGCAGCGACACACGCGGCGAAGATGCGGTGGACAAGCTGCACTACGTTCAGGTGACCGGCCTCGCACCGGAGATGACCTACCAGTTCACGCTCTTCTCGAATTATGTGGACGGCGGCCATGCCGGAGATACCGGTAGTTTCACCACGTTGCCCACGCCCGCCAACGTGCCGCAGAGCCGTTCGGCCTACGGGCGCATCGTCCACGCGCCCGACGGCGGCTTGCCCACCGGCGCGCTGGCGCAAATGCGGCTTTCGAACGCGCAAAACCAGTCGTTGCCGCTGACGTCACTGGTCGATGACAATGGCTATTGGTATGTCAACCTTGGGAATGGACGGACACAGAGCGGGGATACTTACCTGTTCATGGGGAACGACCAGGTGGAAATCGTGATTTCGGAGTCTACATCGCCGGACACCAGCATCACCTTGGAGGTTATCGACACCTTCCCGGCGCCGGACATCGAGGTTTCGACGCATCTGTTCTTTCTGCCGGTGACAAACCGATAGCAGCGCACGCGTCATCCAGCCAGTTGATCCGCCTGACGTAGCGCGTCTGCAATCGTCTGCGCCAGATCGATGTGCGCCTGCGTCCGTGTCAACCAGATCAGGAACTCGATGTTGCCCGCTGGCCCCGGCGCCGGTGACACGACGATCCCCGCCACGGCCACTCCTTGTGTGCGGGCCAGATCGGCCACTTCTTCGATGACACGGCGATGCACGTCGCGATCACGCACCACACCGCCCTTGCCCACGTGTGCAGGACCGGCCTCAAACTGCGGCTTGATCAGCGCCACCACCTGGCCTGTCTCTTTGAGCAGGCGCAGCGTCGGCGGCAGCACCAAAGACAGCCCGATGAAGCTGGCATCGATCACCGCCAGATCCACCAAAACGCCCCCGGGCAACGCCGCCAGATGACGGATATTGGTGCGCTCCAATACCACCACGCGTGCGTCCTGGCGCAACTTCCAAGCCAGTTGACCGTATCCCACATCCACAGCGAAGACCTGCGCCGCCCCCCGCTGCAACAGGCAATCGGTGAAGCCGCCGGTGCTGGCGCCCACATCGACCGCGGTCATGCCTGCAACGTCGAGCGCGAAGGCATCGAGCGCGGCCTCCAACTTAAGCCCACCGCGACTAACGTATTTGGGCTGGGCGCGCACGCGGATTTCGGCGTCCACGAGGACCGGCTGGCCGGGTTTGTCGATCACCTGCTCGCCCACCAGTACGTCGCCGGCCATGATCAGGCGACGTCCTTGTTCGCGGCTCTCCACCAATCCGCGGGAGACGAGCAAACGATCCAGCCGTTCTTTGGTTTGTTTCGCCATTACAGCTTGCCCATCTTCTATTGATGCCTGTTATTGACGGATATTCCAGGGCTACAGTATGATCCTTGCGCCCGCGCTCAGGCCGCAGAACGGCGCAGAAGTCGGACTTTTCGCAGTGGAATCACTTGTGGACACAGATCAAAGAGAACACGGATCAAACCGATGAAGAAGGTAACAGGCGTAGAGTCGGCCACGACACAGAGAACAGCAAAGACACAGGACAATGTGTCCAGATCGGCGGCCGGCAGCATTCGTGGCCTGATCAAAACCATGCGCATCAAGCAGTGGACGAAGAACACCTTTGTCTTGGCGCCGCTGGTTTTCGACGGCAAGCTGTTCGAGTTCATCTCGATGGAACGCGCTGTGGTGGCGTTCCTGTGCTTCTGCCTGGCGTCCAGCGCTGTCTACCTGCTCAACGATCTGGTCGACATCGAAAAAGATCGCCAACACCCGCGCAAACGGATGCGTCCACTGCCCAGCGGCCAGCTTAGCCTGTCATTGGCTGCCGGCGCCGCGGTCCTCTTCTCGGTGGTCAGCGTGCTGTGGCTCGGGCTGATCGATCTGTGGGCTGCTGCCGTCGTCGGCGTCTACCTGGTGCAAAACCTGGCCTACAGTTTCTACCTCAAGAACATCGTGATCATCGACGTGATGACCATCGCAGCGGGCTTCGTGCTGCGCGTGGTGGCCGGCGTCCTCGTGGTCGATGTGCAGAATTTCAGCCCCTGGCTCTACGTCTGTGTGACACTGTTGGCGCTGTTCATGGGTTTCGGCAAGCGTCGCCACGAGATCGCCCTGCTCGAAGAAGACGCCGGCAGTCACCGTGCCAGCCTGGAACATTACAACATGCCCTTCCTCGATCAGATCATCGGCTTTGTCACCACCAGCGCGCTGGTTTCGTACACGCTTTATAGCTTCGAAGCGGAGACGGCGCTGGCCGGAGGTGGCAAGATGCTCTTCACCGTGCCGTTCGTCTTCTACGGTATCATGCGCTACTTTTACCTGATCCACGTGCGCAAGTTGGGCGGCACCCCAGAAGATCTCCTGCTGCAAGACAAACCATTCCTCGTCTCGATCCTGCTTTGGGTTGCCGCCCTGATCGTGGTGATCTACGCCTGACTGGTGAGCGCGGCCAGCCGGTCTACGATCCCCGAGAGCACAGCAAAGGCGCGCTCCACCGGCTGCGCGCTGAGCAGATCGACCCCTGCCACCTGGAACAATTGCACCGGATAGAGCGAACTGCCCGCCCCCAAGAAGCGCAGGTAGTTCTGCACAGTGGTGTTCGCTGTGGTGTTCGCTGAGGTGTTGTTCCCGCTGAGTATGCGCGAGGCGATGTCGTGGGCGGCGCTGATGCCGACGGCGTACTGGAAGGTGTAGTAGGGCATGTACAGGTGCAGGAATTGCGCCCACGTGCTGGCCGTGCGCACGGTATCGTCGGTCATCGTGTCGCCGTAGCCCTCGGCAAACAGATCGGCCATGGTGCGGTTGAAGAAATCGACGGTGAGCGGTTTGCCCTCTTCGGCCCGGGTGTAGACAGCCAGTTCAAAGCGCGCCAGCGTGGGCATGATGAAGAAGTAGCGGTGGAAGTTGTCCATCGCCTCGGCAATCGACGCCAATTGGAAGGGCGCATCGCCTGCCTTCGCCTCTACCAGATAGGCGCGCAGCATTGCCTGGTTGAAGTTCGACGCTGTCTCCGCGGCCGACATGTTGTAATCGCTGTAGACTTCGGGCTGATTGGCATCGCTCAGGTGACTGTGCAGCGAGTGGCCCAGTTCATGGGCCAGGGTGCTGGCGCCGGTGAGGCTGTCGTCGAAGCTAAGCCACAGGAACGGGTGTGTCCCCTTGGCGCGCAAGGACTGCGCCCCCTGTCGCTTTTCGGCGTTGGGCGCCCAATCCACCCAGCCTTCCTCCAGGCACGCCCGCCGCAACGTAGACGTGTAGTCCGCGCCGAGTGGGGCCAGCGCCGTCACGATCCAATCCACTGCCTGCGTGTACGGCACATCGGGCGAGTCGGGCGTCACCGGCGCCCACACATCGTAGGGATGGATCGTCTCCACGCCCATTGCACGCCGTTTCACATCCCAATAGCGATGCCACACCGGCAGGTGCTGCTGGAAGGTGTCGAGCAGGGTGTGGAAGACGGCCACCGGGATGTTGTGTGGATCGAGCATGGACGCCAGCACCGAGTCGTAACCCCGCTCCCGCGCCATGAAGACAGACTGTTTGACGTGGACGATGTAGTTGGCGGCCAGCGTGTTCTGCATCTTTACGTAGCCGTCGTTGTAGCGTTCCCATGCGGTGCGGCGACGGGTGCGGTCGGCGCTGTGCAGGTGGGATCGGATGTTGGATTGGGTGATGGGCAGGCGTGCGCCGGTGCTGTCTTCGGCCTGGCCGCAGTCGAGATCAGCGTTGGTCAACTCGCCATAGGTCTGGTAGGCGGCGCTGAACGGATCGGCCAGCCGCCCCAGGATCGCCTCAACTTCAGGCGAACGCCGATGCGATTGCTGCCGTAGCAGATCGTCGAAGTAATGGCGGTAGACGGCCAGACGTTGGTCCTGTTCTGCCCAGGCGAGCAACAGATGCCCGTCGCCCTGGGGATCCTGATCCAGCGCCAGCATTTCCGGTTCGGCAAAGGCGGCGGCGGCGCGCTTGCGCCAGCAGCCCCATCACCTGGCCGAGGTTGCCCTTGGCCGCGGTGTCGCGGCTGTTGACCACGGTATGCATGTAGGGATAGAGCCGTAGGCGCAGCGCGGCGGCGCATCTGGTGCGCAAAATCCAGCCAGTCGGCCAGCACGTTGGGCCCTTCGCCCAGCCGCCCGACGTAGGCTTGCACCTCGGGCAAAGCAGCCTTCACGGCGTTGAATTCCGTCTCCCAGGCATTCCACGAAGCGAAGACATGGTCAACGTGCCATTGGCTTTCCGCCGGGGCATCTTTGCGCAGGAGGACAGTGTCCGAAGTCATGACGATTCCTTGTGGTTTCTTGGCTTGGTTGTTGCGAGTATACGGTTTGCAGGTTGCGGGTTGACGCTGCGGTCGATTCTGGTGTCGTCGGTCGTTCATCGACGATGGCTAAACTGAATGGCATTGACCAGGCGATACATTCGATGAAGAAAACAGGGGACGGCGTGCGCCGTCCCCTGTTGTGTGTGCGTTTTCGGCTCAGCCGGCGTCTTCTTCTTCTTCGACGAATTGCGCCCACTGGCCTTCCATGCCGTCTTCGGTGACGCCGTAGAAGACACGTACGCTGCCGTTCTCGCGCAGCGCCAGGTCGTAGCGGACTTTGCCTGCGCGCTTATCGGAACGAAGCAGCGCCACGTTGCCTTTCCACGGCACCTTGTTTGCGTCTACAGGCTGATCCTCGGCCTGGGAGATGGCGTAGTTCCACAGCTTGCGCGCCCCACGGCGGGTGACGTTGCTCACGGTGCGCCCATTGCGCATATCGCGCACCACGTAGTGATTTACGCCGCTGCGTGTCTCCGACGAAACCAGTTCCACACCCATCTGCGGCAGGTAAAAGGGATCACCCGATTCCGCCGCGGGCGGTGCGTCCTTGGCCTGCGGCTGCGACTGCCCACCTCGTGGGCGCCGCCCACCTGTAGCGGATGCGGCGGCCTTGCTGGGTGGACTTGTCTCGATGTTCACTGCTTCCAACACCAAGGCTACGATCTCGTCGCGGACGGCCAGATCGGTCTCGGCGTCGTTGCGCACGTAGAATTTGGAGCCGTCGAGGCAATAGGGTTTGTCTTCGCCCTCGCCCACGCTGATACGCAGCACCTTGGCGCCTTCGCTCTGCACCGTCTCGAATTTGAGATCCACAGGCGGCGCCAGGCGCTCGGCCAGGGCTTGCTGCAACTCTTTCTGCACCTGACCGGGGTTGGGAAGCCCCTTGATCGAACCTTTGCGCAAGCTGGCGCCCACGTAGACGACGCCGCCATCGGTGTTGGCAAAGGCGCAGATATCGGCTAGGATCGCAGCCTGACGACCGCCCACCTTGTTGGCCGATTCGTGGAAGCTCTGCACCATGTTGGCGCCTTCGGTGCGCGCCACCGCCAGGTAGTCGACAGGTTTGTCTTTGGGGCGGTAGGAGCGGATACGGTCGAACGATTTGCTCGTCAACAGATCGCGGATCGCCTCGAACGACGCTTCGGGCAGCAGCAGTTCGGAGACACGGTCACCGATGCCCAGACGCTTGGGGTTCTTGGGATCAGCGACGATGCGGTGCGCGCCGCTGCCTTGCAGGCAGTGCATGCGCCGCGGGTATTCGGGCTTCGATCCGTTAAAGAAGCCGCCGTAGCCCGCCGGCTGCGGTTCTCCAGATCGGTCACTTCCAACGCCAGCAGATTTTCGTTCTGGGTGTAGGCGATCTTGGTCTGTCCACCAAAGGGGAAGTTGCGCATGGCCACGCCGTGGGTACTGTTGGCGTGGGCGGCGATGGGCAATCCACCGGCTTTGCGGATGACGTCGTAGGCGGTGAGCACATCGGTGCTGGCGCCTGTCTCCGTGGTGCCGACGTCGAGTTTCTCGGCAGGGACATTCAGCGACAACAACACGTGTTCCAACTGCCGAATACTCGTCTCCGGCGGGAAGATGCCCAAAATGTGGAAACCAAATGTGGCGGTAAACTCAAACCCCGGCAAGACCAATACCTTGTTGGCAAGCCGTCGCCATTCTTCGAGGTGTGCCTTCTCCTCGTCGTGCAGGCGTCCTTCTTCTTCCAAACGGCTGAGCCATTGGATCTCTTGCCGAATCTTTGCCACACCGGCCACAGTGTTGTGATCGGTGATGGCGATGATGTCTAATTCCTTCTCGGCTGCTTTGCGCAACCACTCCAGATAGGTAACCCCAGGCTGTTCGTAGTCGTTGGAGGCAGGCGTATGCAAATGTAGATCCGCCTTGTACCAACTCAACTTCGTGGACTGCCCAGTGTTCTCAGTCTGGCGACCATTGCTGCTAGGTTTTTTTCTCCTGCTCACGAAACCATCACAATCCTTTCATCAATAGCTGGTTTCGCTTTAGGGAGTTCCGGCCGGCTTCACCGGTGAAACAACGACACAAGCTCTGGCCATTGCGGCGTCGCCATCCCAGGTCACGATGTGATCGCACAGATAAATGCGCGCTCTCTCAAACACCGAGACGGACCCAACACCCAACAAATCTGCACTGATGCAGAAAATAGAACCAAAGCACCTGTTGCATGAGAAGCACAAAACTCTGTTCTCCTCAAAATCGGCTTCACCACCGTCTGTGCTTGCTGAACATCTTTCAAAGATTGCGTTCGTAGGACATTCAGCGCAAGTACAAACGATTTAGTGTTTTCCTGAAATTCACCGCAGCCCGGCGATAATCGCCAATCCAAAGAGGACTTTCTGGTGCGCACTGTAACTTCAGAATGAACACTAAGAGCAAAGCGGCATGGATCTCATCCCAAAACGAAAGCATCCAGCCGGCGTTTGCCAACCCCACGCGGGGTTCTCAATGGAAACACCTAAATTGCACAATATGGAGTAGCGGCGCAGTGACAATGCTCATCGTGAAAATGCTCATCGTGAAAATGCTCACTTCAACAGTGTTCACTGCCCCTAACTACAACCTTAACGGATTATACACTAACCTGGACGAAATTCAAGAAATATGCGAAACCGCGTATGCGAATTTCGCCCAAGGTCACACTACAGCTACGAAGATGCGTAGCCAACCTGCGGTTCCGGCTGCTCGTCGTCGTCGTTCGATGCGTCACCGCGGATCTGTGAGCTGCTCTTGGCGCCGTCGGTCGGTGCAGCCCCGCTGCCGTTGCTGCTCACCGAAGACGGTTCCAGTGCTGCCGCCAACACTTCGTCTACAGTGTCGACCAGCACAAAGTGCAGATCATTGCGCACGTTTTCGGGGATGTCGTCGAGATCGGCCTCGTTGCGCTTGGGCAGGATCACAGTATCCAGGCCGGCGCGAGCGGCGGCGAGGACCTTTTCCTTGAGGCCGCCGATGGGCAGCACCTTGCCTCGCAGCGTCACCTCGCCCGTCATGCCGATGTTGGATTTCACCGGGCGGCCGGTGAGCAAGCTGGCAATCGCCGTCACCATCGTCACGCCCGCGCTAGGACCATCTTTGGGCAGCGAGCCGGCGGGGATGTGCAGGTGGATGTCCACGTCCTGGAAGAAGCTGGGATCGATGCTCAGGTCACGGGCGCGACTGCGCACGTAGCTCAGCGCGGCCTGTGCGCTCTCTTTCATCACGTCGCCAAGCTGACCGGTGAGGACGAAGCCCTTGCGCCCCGGCATTTTGGTGGCCTCGAAGAAGAGAATATCGCCGCCCGTCATCGTCCAAGACAGCCCCACAGCCACGCCGGGGATCTGCAAGCGGTCGGCGATCTCTTCGCTGTGGAACTTGCGTTTGCTCAGATAGACGGGCAGATCGGCGGCGTCGATGATCATGTTGTCGGCTACTTCGTCGGCGGCGATGCGGGCAGCCACCTTGCGGCAGACCTTGCCGATCTCGCGTTCCATGTTGCGCACGCCGGCCTCGCGCGTGTACCCCTGCACCATCTCGCGCAGAGAGTCCTCGGTGAAGTTGAGTTCGCCGTCGCGCAGGCCATTTTCCTTGATCTGTCGCGGCACCAGGTAGCCTTCGGCGATCTTCACCTTTTCGTCTTCGGTGTAGCTGCTGAGCTGGATGATCTCCATGCGGTCGCGCAGCGGGCTGGGGATCGTGTCCAGCACGTTGGCCGTGGTGATGAACATCACCTGACTCAGATCGAAGGGGACGTCGAGGTAGTGATCGCGGAATTCCCGGTTCTGCTCGGGATCGAGGACCTCTAGCAGCGCGCTGGTGGGATCACCGCGGAAATCGCGGCCCAGTTTGTCCACTTCGTCGAGCATGAAGACGGGGTTCTTGCTTTCGATGCGGCGCAGGCTCTGGATGATGCGGCCTGGCATGGCGCCGATGTAGGTGCGGCGGAAACCGCGGATCTCGGCCTCGTCGCGCACGCCACCCAACGCCAGACGCACAAACTTGCGGTTGGTGGCGCGGGCGATGCTGATGCCCAGGCTCGTCTTGCCCACACCGGGCGGGCCAACGAAACAGAGAACCACGCCTTCGCGTTCGCGCCGGATCTTGTCGCGCACATCCTCTTCGCTCTCGGCAGAGCGTTCGTCTTTGCGGTCGAAGCGCAGCTTGCGCACAGCCAAGTATTCGAGGATGCGATCCTTGATCTCGTCGAGGCCGTAGTGGTCCTCGTTGAGGACGGTGCGGGCGTGGTTGATGTCGAGATTGTCCTCGGTGGTCTTCTGCCAGGGCAGGCTGACCATGAGATCGAGGTACGTCTTGATCACGCTGTATTCGGCGGCCTGGATGGGCATCCGGCGCATACGGTTGAGTTCGCGCTGCGCCTCTTTGAGCGCCTCTTCGGAAAGGCCGGCGGCCTCGATGCGTTCTTCCAATTCGCGGATGTCGGCGGCCTGCTCGTCCTCTTCGCCCAGCTCGCGTTGAATTGCCTTCAACTGCTCGCGCAGGAAGAAATCGCGCTGCATCCGCTCCATTTCGCCCTGGGCTTGAGACTGAATCTTGTGTCCCAGTTCCAGTACGTCGACCTCTTTGTTAAGCAACTGGGTCAGGCGGAGCAGCTTCTCCTGTACCGAGTTGATTTCGAGCATACGCTGGGCGTCTTCCAGTTCCAGGCGCATACTGCTTGCCACCAAATAGGCCAGTTGGCGGGCGTTTTCCACATTGGCGGCCATTACGGCCAGTTCGTCGGGCATCTGCCCATCGAGTTCCACCAGGCGGCGGAAGAGATCCTGAACGGCGCGCGTCAATGCCTCCACTTCGAGGCTTTCTTCTTCGGTCTCAGGCAGCACTTCGACGCGGGCGCGCAGGTAGGGTTTCTCTTGAATGTACTCGCGGATGCGGATGCGTTCAAGGCCCTGCACTGCCAGGCGGATTGTGCCGTCCGGCGCTTTGAGCACGCGATGAACCTGCGCCGCCGTGCCGATCTCGTAGATCTCGGCGGGCAATGGCTCCTCCACGCTCTCATCTTTGCTGGTGACCAGCGCAATGATGCGACTCTCTGGCAGCGCATCTTCCACCAGGTTGATGCTGCGCTGCTGACCAATCGTCAATGGTAGCCACATCATCGGGTAGACGACGACGCCACGCAAGGGCAGCACTGGCAGGTCATCTGCGATCAACGATTTATCACCGTTTTCGATGTCTTCGCCGTTGCCGTCGTTGCCGTACGCTTCTGATTCGAAGACGACTTCACCGCCGCCTTCGTCATCATTTTCCTCGTCATCGTACCAAAGCAGATCGTCCAAGTTGTCTTGATCCCCACTCATCAATGGTTCATCCTAACATTATTCAGGCTGACATTATTCAACTGACATTGTTCAGGCATTGTTCAAGTACTGTTCAAGCTGACATTGCTCAAGTCGTGTATTTGCGTATAGGACGAGCACATTGTACCACAGAAATACAATATCAAAAGTGGCATGTCCTGCGGATTGTAAGGGGAACGCCAGGTATGCAAGTATGCACATTTCCAGGTATAATGGCTTAAATCTATTCAATCGCACGGCAACAGAAAGGGCTTCCCCTGTGGCAACGATTGCTGAATCGACGATATCAGATTTCCTCGACGCGCTGGCATCGGGCAACTCGACGCCGGGCGGCGGCGGCGCGGCGGCGCTCACCGGCAGCCAGGCCGCAGCGCTGTTGAGCATGGTGATCAACTTCACCGTGGGCCGTCCGAAATATGCCGAGGTCGAAGAAGAGATGCAGTCCTACTTGCAACACGCCGAGGCGCTGCGTGGCGAACTTTACATGTTCATCAACAAAGACGCCGAAGCGTTCGAGGCTGTGTCGGCCTGTTACGGCATGCCCCGTTCCACCGACGAAGAAAAACAGGCGCGCACGGCGGCGTTGCAACAGGCCATGCGCGGGGCCACCGAGGTCCCCTACCAGGTGGCCGAGCGGTGCCTGGTCATCTTGCAGATGGCGAAACCGGTGGCGGAGAAGGGCAACGCCAACGTGGTGAGCGACGCCGCCACCGCCGCGCACCTGGCCTTCGGCGCCCTGCTTAGCGCGTTGGTCAACGTGAACATCAACCTCAAGTACATCAAAGACGAAACCTTCACCAGCGAATGGTCGGCCAAGGCGCAGTCGCTGGTGGCGTCGGCGCAGATGGCCTACAACGAGGCCCGCACCGCCTGCACCGAAACCCTGGGGGTGACGGTATGAGCGCCCAACTCCTCGACGGTAAAGAGATGGCGAAGACGCTGCGCGCTGAGATCAAGGAACGCGCCGCCGCCTTGGCTGCCCAGCACGGCGTGGCGCCGACGTTGGCCGTCCTCCGTGTGGGGGACGATGACGCCGCCGCAGGTTACGCCCGCGCCATCGAACGCACCTGCACCGGCGTGGGTGTCAGCTTTCGCCCCGTGATCTTATCCGCCGACAGCGATCAGGCGACCGTCACCGCGGCGCTGGATGATCTGAACCATGATGCGTCGGTCCACGGCATCATGATCCTGGAGCCGCTGCCCGATGGGATCGACGCCAACGCCCTGGTGGATCGCCTCGATCCGAGCAAGGACGTCGACGGCGTGCATCCTGTGAACGCGGGGCGGCTTTCGGCACAGCGTCCGCCCTACTTTGTCCCCGCGACGCCGGCGGGCGCGATCCATATGTTGGAGGCGGCCGGCGTCGAGTTCAAGGGCAAGGAAGCTGTCGTCATCGGGCGTAGCGATATCGTGGGCAAGCCGATGGCGTTGCTGCTGTTGCACCGCCATTGCACCGTCACCCTGGCCCATAGCCGCACCCAGGATCTGCCCGGCGTGGCCCGCCGCGCCGACATCCTGTGCGCCGCGGTTGGTCGCCCCGAAATGGTAAAGGGCGACTGGATCAAGCCCGGCGCGGTGGTCGTCGACTTTGGCACCACCTACACCGATGACGGCCTCAAAGGTGACTGCGACCAATCAGGCGTTGCCGCCGTCGCCGGCATGATGACACCCGTCCCCGGCGGCACAGGGCCGATGACGAATGTGATGTTGATGCAGAATTTGTTGGATGCATATCGAAGACAAGTTGGGGATTAGCGATCGGGGACTGGGGATTCGTCATTCGAGACACGCTGCGCTTACCTGATTCCCAGTCCCCAATCCCCAGTCCCCGATCCCCAACACACGCCACAGGATCCCCGTTTCCGTGACAACACGTTCTCCGCGCAGGCTGGATACACCCGCTGGTACTTGTCTTCTATACATTGCTCACCGGCGCGATGACGTGGCCGCTGGCCACGCAATTGACGTCGGCCATCCCCGGTGACAGCTTCGATGGCTGGCAGAACTACTGGAATCTGTGGTGGGTCAAGGTGGCGTTGGTGGAACGCATTCAGAATCCGTTCTTCACCGATCTGCTCTACGCCCACCGGTGTGGGCCTCTACTTCCACACGCTAAACCCCTTCAACGGCCTGGTGACACTGCCGGTACAGCTCAGCGGCGGGCTGATGCTCGCCTACAACGCGGTGGTGTGGATCAGTTGGGTGCTGGGCGGTTACGGGGTCTTCTTGCTGGCGCTTTGGGTGTTGCGCGCGGCAAGACTCAGCCCGTTGCTGCGGTTCGGCGCGGCTTTTTTGGCTGGGACGATCTTCACCTTCTCGCCCTTCCACATGGCGCATCTGCTGGGCCACATGCAGGTAATGAGCCTCCAGTGGATGCCCTTCTACGTCCTCTACTTGCTGCGCGGTATCGAGCGGACACGCTCTGCCCAGCAGTGGCTACACGAAGGACTATTGGCCGGTCTTTTCCTGGCGCTGGTTGGACTGTGCGACTGGTACTTCGTACTTTATCTCTTCCTGTTTACGGGGCTTGTGCTGGTGTGGCGGCTGATCCAAGACCTGCGGCAGCGTCGACTGCGCGTTGCCATCTTCTACCCAGCCGGCACGGCGGGGATCGTCTTCCTGGCGCTGCTCAGCCCGATCCTCTACCCCATGATCAACGAAGCGCTGCGCTTCAGCTTCATGGAACGCCCCGTTTCCGATCTCTACATCCTCAGCGCCGCACTGGCCGATTTTGTGATCCCCAACCGGCTGCACACGCTCTTTCGCCCCGAAAGCTTTGCCTGGATGGGCAACCAAATCGCGCCGGTGAGCGAACGCACCATCGCCGTCGGTTATGTTGCCCTCAGCCTGGCTGTGGTGGCGGCCCTGCGAGATCGTAGACGCAGCGGGCTGTGGTGGGCAGCCGCCGTGCTCTTCCTCCTCATTGCGCTGGGGCCGTCGTTCAACCTGCGCACCGTCACTTTGGAGGATGTGCCGCAGGGCACGCCGTCGTTCGGATGGACGCCTTACGAGATCCTCAATCGCACGATTCCGTTCATGCGCATCAGCCGCAGCGTGAGCCGTTTCGCCGTCCTCGTGCAGATGAGCCTGGCCGTCGCCGCCGCGATTGGGATGGCGGCGCTGCTACGCAGACGGTCACGCCAGATGCAATTGACCGTGGTGGTCGTGGCCCTGGCTGCGGTTCTGGCTGAATTTTGGGTGGCCCCCTACCCCATCTCCCCGCCAGACACACCCGCGTACTACGCGCAAATCGACGCGGACGAGTCCAGCGGCGCGGTGCTCAACCTGCCCATGAACTTCGACCGCCCCGGCTATCTACTCTACCAGACCGTCCATCACAAGCCGCTGACGGTTGCCTACATCAGCCGTGACGATCCACGTACCTTCACCGAGCGGATGCCGGTGCTTCAGCATTTCCGCCACCTGGGCGCGGACATCCTCAGCGTTGATCCGGCGCAGATCGGCATGACTGTCCTCACCGACCTGGGGGTGGATTGGGTTGTCCTCGACCGCTACAAGATGCCCAGCGGCCTCGAACGCAGCTACACCACGGATCTGGCCAACGCCATCTTCGCGGGCATGCCCCCTGTCTACGAGGACGAACGTCTGACCGTCTACCGCACACAGTCGGCTCGCCCCGCAAGCTATCCGGTGCTGGGGCCAACCGGTTGGGGATCGCTGCAAAGCGACGACGACGGCAACTTCCGCGTGCTCAGCGACGATGCAGCGACGCTCACGCTACGTCATGTCCGCGCCGGCGCAGTGCTGCGCATCGAGTACGAAGCAGACAGCGAGATTGTGGTCTACGAGGGCGCGCAGATCGCGGCGGACGCCGTCCTTGCTACGCTGCCGCCCGCCGAAGAGCGGGTCACCGCTGAGCTTGTGCTGGCTCCACAGGCAGACGACGGACGCGAAGTGATGCTAACATTGGTGGCCACAGGTGGCGCGACGGCAAAACTCCGCACAATTCACCTCATCGCCCCCTAACCGGTCTGTCTCCCCACTGGTTTCCAGTGGCATAAATACGTTTTGCATACGATTGACATTCCAGACGCAGACCGTATAATGGGGGCGTAATGCGCAAGAGACCGGCCGGGAATTCACAGCAGTTGCATGACGCTGACTTTGCACCAATGTCGGGGTGCAGCGCCTGTAATTCCCGGAAAGATGTAAAGTGCCTCCATCAGAAAGGACATCCAGATGCAAGCCAAGCGATCGGTCGCCGTCGTCGTTCTGGTGATGATCATGATCGCACTCCTGGCTGGTTGTGGACGTCGCGATACAGAAGAGCCAATCCCTACGGACACTGTGGTTGCCGTCACCAATACACCGACGGCGCTACCTCCGACCCATACGCCCGAACCGACGGAAACGCCGACAGTTGAGAGCGCCCCCCCTGCCGAGGAGATCGACGAAGCAGCCGCCGAAGATGTACAGGCGCTGCTTTTCAACGTTCCTAGCGATATCGTGAGCACGTTTCGGAGCGGGGGCGCACTCTTCTTGACAACCGTCTTCGAAGACGGCGCCACAGAAGAGGAAACACTGGTCCTCGATGGCGGCTACGTACGTGCTGCGAACGAGTTTGGATTCAACCAGTTCTTCCAACTCGAAGCCGTACGCGCCGACCAAGACGAGTTGCAGAGCCTGGCCATCTACGAAGTAGACGAAGTGGTGGCTGCCCTCTTCAACGGATCATGGCGCACAGCGGATCGCAACGACGCCATCCTCTCGATGACGGACAATCCATTTGCGCCGCCTCTCTACCAGCTTACCACCAGCATGTCGGATGCCGACCGCATCGGCCCAGAAGAACGTAGCGGCGTCGAAGCCATCCACTACCGCTCGACCGATCCGGCGCTCTTCCTGGCCGCCGCTAACCTGGATCTGACAGATGGCCAGGAAATCGTCGATGTGCAGGTGGACGTATGGGTGGCCGCCGACGGCAACTACGTACTCGCCTACGCGTTGCAGGCGACCATCAATGACGCCGTCGACTTCGACGCCGAACGCAAACAAGTGCGTGTGGATCAGGAGATCGACTGGCAGTACGAGATCTACGACATTGACGGTGACGTGCAGATTCGCGTCCCCGAGGAAGCGCCGGAACCGAGTTCGGCCAACGTGCCAGGCTTCGCCGTAGGAGAATTTCCCCTGCCACTGGGCGCAGAGATGAAGATCAACATGTTCGGCCAGACCGAGATCACCACCGAACTGAGCGAGACGGAAGTGATGAACTTCTACCAGCAGACGCTCACCGAACTGGGCTGGAAGATCGAAGGCGCTTTCGGACTCTACGAAGCCACCAAAGACGAACTCCGTTTCAGCATGATGGCCCTGACCACGAATCAGGGAAAGACGCTGGTACAGATTCGGAATGAGTGAGTGAATGACGACGGACAACCGACGACGGACGACAGATTGCGGATGTCAAGCGTCGGTTGAGCTTGTCGAAACTAGCGGGTCTACGGTCAGATCTGCGCTGGATAAAACCGATCCCAATCAGAAAGCGACGACCCACAAGGTCGTCGCTTTCTGATTGGGGCCGTTTACGATTGCCGCTAGTACACGGCGGCGCAAATGAGTCGCTGTATTCAGTTCAACGCGGAATGAGCACGCCCTCGTGCGGGTCTAGACGGTAAGCACCGCACGAGAGCGTGCTCACTCCGCAAGAGTTCATGGACCCTTTTCGGCCACTTCGTACTAGCGACGTCGTCGGTCGTCTATCGTCCGTCGTCGCTCTTGATCAATGCCCCAACACTTCAACATTGTTGGATCGATCATGGTGCTGCAAGCGCGCAGATCCGTACTTCTCCAGCAAGGAGCGGGTCTTGTCGCGGCGGACACGTAGCTCAGGCTTATTGGTCTGCCATTCGCCCTTCACCTGGTTGATCACCAGTTGCGAGTCGCCCCAAATTTCGATACGGGCGCTGCTAGGATCGGCGCCGTTTTCGGCCAGGCGTTTGGTCACAGCTTCCAGCGCGGCGATGAGCGTGTCGTATTCGGCTTCGTTGTTGGTGACGTTGTTGCCAAATTGCAGGCGCACCACCTGCCGTGGATAGCCGGGCCAATCCAGCGCGTAGCTGCCGTACCCCTGACCAGGGTTCCCCTTGCTGCCGCCGTCGAAGATGATGCGGATCGGCTGTTCGGGCGCCTGGCCCGGCAGCGGACGCATGGCCGACGTCGATTCTTCGGCGGCAGATTGGGGCGTTCCCATCACCACCCGCCCGCTGACGGCAGAACGATAGTTGCCGTCGGCGGTGTCGGCGCCAGGTTGCGCGGCTTTCAGATCAATGCGCCCACCCGCCGACGCCAATGACGAAGCCGGGGCGGGCTTCGACGCGTCCGCGGGCACTTTGACAGCGGTCAATTGCCCCGGCGAAACCGCGGGCGCAATGCGCAAGGCGTCGCGGTCGGTGAGCAGATCTTCAATTTCCAAAAGGCCAACCAACTTGGCATGACGAAAAAGACGTCGCCTGTCCTCGGAAGATAGTCGGCGGATCCCCTCGATCAGTTGGTTCAGGCGCTGCATATCGCGGCTGCGGGTGGTGGACACTGTCGGCTTCTCCGTGGGTTAGGCATGGTGTCTGAGACGAGTTCATGAAATCCGGCGGAGTGAGCACGCCCACGTGCGGTGCCAACCCTCAAGAACCGCACGTGGGCGTGCTCACTCCCCGGTCAACTGTATACAGCGACTCATTTACGCCACCGCGTACTAGGCTGCGGCCCGTTCACGGCGCTGCCGGGATCGAGCGCGCTCCCAAAGGTAGAGCAGATTGGCCTGATGGAAGTTCTGCACCAAGCCACCCAACGGGATGCGGCTGCGCCCGAACTGTTCTACATCGTTTTGTAGCAGATCGTGCTTGGTTGCGCCTTCGGCCATCAGGCGATCTACCAACGCCTGGATGTCGTCCAGGTAGCTGATGCTCTCGTCGATGCTGCTGGTCACTTCCCCGCGCAGCAGGATGTCCCCGTGGCCTTGCACGATGGATTCCAGATTGAAATCGTGGAGTTTGCGCAGTGAACTTTTGTAGTGTTCCAGGTTGCTCAACGGGCTGGCGATGAGCGGCACCGGCATCATCAAATCGCTGGCAAAGAGGACCTTCTCTTCGCGCACATGGACCACCACCACATCGGGGCTGGGGCCGGGCGCGTGCATGGCGTGGACGGTCTTATCGCCCAGGCGAATGACGGCGCCCTCGCTGAACACGAGTTTGGGCAGACGGATCTCTACCTTGAGCAGTTCGGGCGTGTGTTCGCGAGCATCGTCGAGGGCTTTGCGGCCGAACCGCGCCAGCATCTCGCGACACTTCTGTGGGCCATCAGCTCGGCGTCGGGGAAGAGATAGGAGCCATATACGTGATCGGCGTGGCTGATGGTGTTGATCACGTAACGTATGCCGTCGGGGCAAATGCGGTCGGCAAATTCGATGATCTGCCGCGTCTCCGAGGGGAAGGGCAATGTGTCGATCAAAATGCAGCCTTCCGTCGTCACAACCAGCCCCGCGTTGACCTCCGCATAGAGTTCGCTGGTAAAAACCCAAGTATCATCTGCAACACGTGTGCGTGTAATGGCCACGGCCGCATACCCTTTCTGCTAATAGTAGATCAATCGCACAATTACCAACATCGAAGTGTAGCACAGACGACGGGTTAGCGTCAACGAATGTAAGGAAAACGTTAGGAAAAGCCCGTAAAAAACACCGCCTGGACAGTCCAGGCGGTGTTTTTATCAGAAGGAAACCCCGCAATGCCGTGTGAACCAGTGGGTGCGAACCTGCTATTGCAGGTGGGTGCTAGCTGAACGCTTCAGTCTTGCCGGACCCGTTGCCGGGGGGCTATCACATCCACGTTGCGTCACCGTGCTCCCATAAGTGAATTGTTGGCTCGCCCCGTATTCTGGTCGATCACAAACACCGCAGGGTTTGAGTCCAATATATCACACGGTTTGGGGCCGTGCAAATAGACAAAAATCAGCAATGCAACATAAATCGTTCTATTTCTTCTCTTCGTCGCGTACGCGAATGTGAAGATCCACAAGCTGCCGTTCGTCTACAGGGCTGGGCGCGTCGAGCATGAGATCGGTGCCGGCCGCGGTCTTGGGGAAGGCCATCACGTCGCGGATGCTGGGCGCGTCGGCGTAGAGTGCAACGACGCGTTCGATGCCCAAGGCGATGCCGCCATGCGGCGGCGCGCCGTACTGGAAAGCTTCGATGATGTGGCCAAAGCGCGCCTGGATCTCTTCTTCGGCCAGGCCGATGCGTTTGAAAAGACGCGCCTGGTTGTCGCTGCGATGGATTCGGATGCTGCCACCGCCAATCTCCCAGCCGTTGAGCACGATGTCGTACGCCTTGGCCTTGACCGCGCCGGGATCGCTTTCGAGTTTGTCCCAGTCTTCGTCCCGTGCGCTGGTGAAGGGATGATGCACGGCTTCCCAGCGGTTTTCGTCTTCGTTGTATTCCACGAGCGGGAAATCGAGCACCCAGCAGAAGGCCAACACGTTGGGATCGATGAGGCCGGCGCGCTTGCCGATTTCCAGGCGCAGATTCGCCAGGCTCTGGGCCACCACCGATGGCTTGTCGGCGACGAGGAGGATGAGATCGCCGGCCTTGGCGCCACTACGCGCCACGATAGCATCGGTCTCTTCCTGGGTGAAGAATTTGGTGATCTGGCTGCGCAGCCCGTCCGCGGTGACGCCGATCCAGGCCAGCCCCTTGGCCCCGTACTGTTTCACGAAGTCGGTGAACCCGTCGATCTCGCGGCGAGACATGTCCGCGCCGCCAGGGTAGACCACGCCTTTGATCTGGCCGCCAGAGGCGGCGGTGTTGCTGAAAACGCCGAAACCGCAATCGGCGACGATGTCGGTGATGTTGAACAGCTCGCAGCCGAAGCGGATGTCGGGGCGGTCGACGCCGTACTTGTCCACGGCCTCGTCGTAGCTGATCACCGGGAAGGGGATCTGCACGATCTGCTTCTGGCTGACCTTACCCGACAGGTCGATCATCAGCCCTTCGATGAGGCTGCGGATGTCTTCGACGTCGACGAAGCTCATCTCGAGATCGAGTTGGGTGAATTCGGGCTGGCGGTCGGCGTGCAGATCCTCGTCGCGGAAGCAGCGAGCGATCTGGAAGTAGCGTTCCATGCCGGCCACCATGAGCAACTGCTTCATCTGCTGCGGGCTTTGGGGCAGGGCATAGAATTCGCCGGCGTGCAGCCGACTCGGCACCACAAAGTCGCGGGCGCCTTCGGGCGTGCTCTTGAGCAGGATCGGCGTCTCGATTTCGAGGAATTGGCGTTCGTACAGATACTCGCGAATGTAGCGCACGACGTCGTGGCGCAGGATCATGTTCTGCGTCAGGCGCGGGCGGCGCAGATCGAGATAGCGATATTTGAGACGCAGCGCCTCGTCTACGTCGTCGGTGTTGGCGCCGCTCAGGTAGAAGGGCGGCGTGCGCGATTCGGTGAGGATGGTCACCTCGTTGGCGAGCACTTCGATCTGCCCTGTGGCCAGATCCGGGTTCTCGAAACCTTCGGGGCGTTGGTGTACGATGCCCTTGACCTGAAGCACATACTCACTGCGGGCATTGGCCGCGACGGCATGGGCAGCGGGCTGCTCGTCGGAATTGATGGTGACCTGGGTAATCCCGAATCGATCGCGTAAATCGAGGAAGATCAGGCCGCCGTGGTCGCGTCGGCGGTTGAGCCAACCGGCCAACACCACCTCTTTGCCGGCGTCCTCTACACGTAATTCGCCGCAGGTATGGGTCTTCAACATAAGGAGTTCCTTAACTTCTGGTTTGGTTCAGCGATTGGTGATCGGTGACTGGTGATTCGGCTTTTTCTGGCATACAACACGTCATTATAGATGTGGCTGTCTGACCACGCAATTCTGCGCGCGATCTATGGTTGATTCGGCAAGCGGGTGACGAGCAAAATAGAACGCGGATAAGGAGATTTCAGAATTTTAATGATCCACGAAGGCACACGAAGCACCACAAAGAGGAGAAGAGAGGGACACGGATTTCAGGATTCGCAGGACAACAGGGCGGAAAAGCTTTCTGCTTGTTCTTCTCTGCCTTCGTGTTTCTTCGTGTGGCTTCGTGGATCATTATTTCTCTGGTTTCTCCTTAGCGGAACATCAAGACCGGGATCGGACACGATCTCAGCATGTTGCTGGTGGTGCTGCCGATGATCATGTTGCGGATGCGTGTGTGGCCGTACGCGCCCATCACCAGGATGCTCATCTCGTTTTCGGCCACGTAGGCCGCGATCACTTCGTCGGCGTCGCCTGCGATAAGCTGGGGCGTGACATCATAGCCGCCGTCTCTGAGCTTGAGCGTCGCTTCTTCCAGCCGCCGCTGATTTTCTGCGTTGTTCGCGCCCACCTTCAACAGATGACACGCCATCCCACGCAGTAGTGGATTACTGACCAGATAGTCCACTGCTTTGCGCGTACTGGATCCGCCGTCGTAGGCGATGACGAAGCGCTCGCCCTTTTTGAAGGCTCGTGAGGTCACCAGCACGGGCTTGTGCGCCGAACGTACCGCCCGCTCCAAGTTGGAGCCGAGGTGGAGCTTGTCGAAATCGGCGTCTTCGCCGCGCTTGCCCAACACAAGCAACTGGGCATCTGTCTCCATTTCGCTGATCGTTTCGCTCAGGGAACCACGCCGGTGCATCGTCTCAACGGCTGCGATGCCGGCGGCGACCACCTGCTCCTTGGCGTGTTCAAGGATCACCCGTCCCCTTTGTTGATCAAGCCGGCCCTGTGCCTCATCGACCTGGGCCAGTTTTTCCAGCAAAGCGCTTTTGGCCCCCAAACCGATGCTGCCGCTGAGATCCTTGACGGCGGCGGCGTTTGTGCCTGAAGTCTGCACATGCAGAATGCGCACACGTGCTTCGAGCCGTTTTGCCGCCCAGGCCGCATGATCGCAGACGCTATCTGTATAGATCGAACCATCGACAAAGGCAAGGATATTTCCGTTTTCGGTCGTGCTGTCAAGTGGATTCATGGCGGTTCACCTCAATGATCTGTCATGATTTCGAGTGCTTCGGGCTTATCATGGATGGCCAGCCGATTCACCAGTGTGCTGCTGGCTTCGTTCATGCCCACCACGTCGACGCGCGTCCCTTCGCGGCGAAATTTGAGGATCACCTTGTCCAGCGCGCCGACTGATGTGAGATCCCAAAGATGGGCGTCACTGACATCGATGACCACATGCTCGATCACTTCCTTGAAATCGAAGCTGTCGATGAAGTGATCCGCAGAGGCAAAGAAGATCTGCCCGTAAACTTTGTAGGTGCGAAGGAGGCATCCCGGCCAACATGCGTCATCTGCCCGTCTATATCACCGAAATGGATCAAGATGATCCGTGGCAAGACGCCAATCGCGCTGGGTGAAGCGCCTACGCCGAGATCGACTGGTGGAATCAGCAGCCCGGCCATCAGCAGATCCGGGCGGCGATCCTCTACCGCTGGCTGCCCAAAGACAGGTGGCGGATCCAGGGGATCAATGGCGTGATCAACGATTTCCGCGAGGCATTGCAGAACGACTACCGTTGGCGCACTACTCCGGACCTGTGCTTATCGATCCGCCCAAACCGCTGGTAGTGGCCGATTTCAAACGGGGCGAACGACTTTACACCGCCGCAGTGGTCAACCTGCGCCGCACACCTGGCGTGCGCGACAAGCCCGTCGAAGACATTGTGGCCAGCCTGCCCTTTAACAGCAGCGTGCGTGTGGTGGACGGTCCGCGCCTCGGCGACGATCTGGTGTGGTGGCTGGTGACAGCGCAGGTCGACGGGCGCACCGTGCAGGGCTGGTCGGCGCAGGCGCTTTCCGACGAGCAGCCGTTGTTGAGTCGCGAGATGCTGGTGGTGGGCGACTTCAAGGCCCAGGACACCATCTTCACGCTCACCACAGTACGGCTGCGTAGATCGCCCGGTTTCCAGAATAAAACCGCCGAGGACGTGCTGGCCGATCTGCCGCTGGATGTGCGCGGCACGGTGTTGGCCGGTCCGCGCAGTGTGGACGGGCTGACCTGGTGGCAGGTGCGCGCCATTGCCGCCGGTCAGGAGGTCACCGGTTGGTTGGCGCAGGCATCAAGCAACGGCACGCCGCTGGTGGCCAAGGCCGAGCCGACGCAACCGCCGGTTGAGCCGCCACAGCCGCCCGCCCCCACCGGAAAATTCCGCATCAGCCAAACGGTCTACACCGGCAGCTACGTCAATCTGCGCCGCACACCGGGCTACGTGGGCAAGACCACCGACGATATCCTGGTAGAGATGCCCTACGGCGCCGCCGTGGTGGTGGACGGTGGTCCGCGGCGTGACGACGATCTTATCTGGTGGCAGGTGGATTTCAACCAAGATGGGCACAACCTGCGTGGTTGGACGGCGGAGGCCAATCACGCCGGCGAAGAACTGCTGCTTGAGAAGGCGCCGCCGCCGCCACCGCCGGTTCAGCCCCCCGTCTTCGACACATTCCATGTGGGCGATGCCGTGTGCAACATCTCGTTGGGTGATGTGAATATCCGCCGCACGCCGGGCTACCGCAATCAGCCGATAGACGACGTGGTGGCGCTGATCCCCAGCCGTGCGCTGCTCAGGATCAAGACAGGCCCAGCCGAAGCAGACGGGTTGCACTGGTGGCAGATACAAGGCAACGACAGCGGCAGCCCGCTGGTTGGCTGGATGGCCGAATCATCGCCCACAGGGATACGGCTGTTGGCGCCGGCAATCTTCCGCAACGCCATCCAGTTGTCGATCCCTTTCCGTGGGGCGCATCCGGTGTCGCAGCTATGGGGCGACAACCCGGATTTCTACAAGCAGTTCACCTACGACGGCGTACCGCTGCGCGGCCACAACGGGATCGACTTTTCCATGCCTATCGGCACCCCTATCGCCACCAGCGACGAGGGGCGCGTCCTCACGGTGGGGGCGTCTCCGGCTGGCTTCGGCAACTGGGTGATGGTCGATCACCGTTGGGGGCAGTCGGTCTACGCGCACATGAACCGCGTCACCGTGCGCGAGGGCGAAACCGTCCGTCGCGGGGACGTGTTGGGCGAATCGGGCAACTCCGGCACGAGCACCGGCCCACACCTGCATTTCAGCATCCGCATCACACCCTACTACCGTGGCGACGGCTGGGGTGGCTACTGTGATCCGCTGCCGTTCATGGAAGTGGAAAAGCTGATCATCCCAGCCGGTATCCGCGGCGAAGAGGCTGTGGAGATGGCGCCGCCGTCTGCGCCGCCCATCGAGGTACCCGGGCGCAGGTTGCCGTAGGGATCGAACAGAAAGAATTGTGGACACGGATCCGTGTCCACAATCTCTGGAAAGGAACCTCGTGGAACAGGAGAACATCCTTCAGATCACAGATCGCCTGGCGATTCCGCTAAGCGAAATCGAGTTGACGGCTGTACGCGCGCAGGGAGCGGGCGGGCAGAACGTCAACAAATCGGCCACGGCGATCCAATTGCGCTTCGACAGCCAGGCGTCGTCGTTGCCAGATGAGGTCAAGGCGCGGCTGCTTGCCGTCAACGATTCGCGGATCGGCGCCGATGGGTTGGTGATCATCAAGGCGCAGGAATACCGCAGCCAGGAACAGAACCGCGAAGCGGCGCTGGATCGGCTGCAAGCACTGCTGCGACGGGCAAGCGTGAAGCCGTTGCGCCGCCGCCCCACCCGCCCTACGGCGGCGGCGCGGGCGCGGCGGTTGCAGAACAAGAAAGAGCGGAGCGAACGCAAGCAGCAGCGCAGGAATGTGGATTGGTGAACTAAAAACCCGCCGGGTTGTAGAAACCCGGCGGGTTGGTGTGAGACGAATCTAGCCTTGCCGCCCTTGGCCCGAGTTGCGCCGTCGAAAACGTCGACGGCGCAATTTCTTTTCTTGGCCGGCTTCCTCTTGGCTGACGGCGCTCCTTTCGGGCGGTTTTCCTGCGGTACGCGCAGATTTGGGCTGCGCCGTTTTGGCTCTTGCCGGGTTGGGCGACGTCTGGGCTGACTGACCGCGTTTTGATCGGCTGGAAGGCGCAGGTCGGCGATCTTCTACAGCCGCAGGGATCGGCGCGCCGTAGTTGAAATCCGCCAGGTAGCGCCGGTCTAGAGGCTGGCCCAACACACGCTCGATGTCGCGTACCATCGCTTCGTCGTCGGGCGTGACGAAGGTGAAGGCGTCGCCTTCCTGTTCGGCGCGGCCTGTGCGCCCGATGCGATGCGTGTAGGCGTCCACGGTGTCGGGGATGTCGAAGTTGATCACGTGCGACACTTCGGTGACGTCGATGCCGCGTGAGGCGATGTCGGTGGCCACGAGGATGTCATAACGACCGGTGCGGAAGCCGTCGATGGCCTGTTGGCGGCGAGTTTGCGCCATGTTGCCTTGCAGCGCCACGGCGCGATAGCCCTTCTTGGCCAGATCTTCGGCCAGCGAGCGGGCGCGGTACTTGGTTCGGGTGAAGACAAGCACACGTCCGGTGGGCGTTTGATCGAGCATGGCCAGCAGCAGCCGCTTCTTCGCCGCCTGTTCCACGGGATAGAGTGCGTGCGACACCGTCTTTGCCGGCGCGATCATGCCGATCTGCACGGTGGCCGGGTTCTTGAGGATGTCACCGGCCAGCTTACGGATGTCATCGGGCATGGTGGCCGAAAAGAAGAGTGTCTGTCTTTGGGTGGGCAACTTGGCCAGAATGCGGCGCACGTCGGGCAGGAAGCCCATGTCGCACATGCGATCCGCCTCATCCAACACCAAAACTTCGATCTGCGAAAGGTCCACTACGCCTTCGTTCATGAGATCCAACAGCCGCCCAGGGCAGGCAACGACGATCTCGGTGCCTCGGCGCAGACCGGCAACCTGGGGCTGCTTGCCCACGCCACCGTAGATGGTCATGCTGCGGATGCGGGTGTGCCGCCCTAGATCCTGAATGGTGGCATGGATTTGTTCGGCCAATTCACGCGTCGGCGCCAGGATCAGCACGCGTTGCTTGCGCAGCGCACCTTTGATCAGGCGCTGCAAAATGGGGAGGACGAAGGCAGCCGTCTTGCCGGTACCGGTCTGGGCCAGGCCCAGCAGATCCCGCCCTGCCAGCACATGTGGAATTGCGTCGGATTGAATGGGGGTAGGGGCCGTGAAGCCAACGGAACGAATGCCAGACGCGATACGAGCGTCGAAAGAAAACTGTTCAAAACTCACTGAAAGTACTCCTGGGGAAAGCGCCAAATCTGGCAAATGAGAGCCAAGCTGCACGCTTAGCCCTTGACTCTATCCGAAACCAGTTCAGGATAGAGATGAAATCATTCACGAAATCAGTATTGATCATATCCTCTAGGCAAGGTGAAACGCAAACGAATGCACTGCTTTGTTTCGGTTGTGGTTGACTTCAAGAGCAGTGGATGCTATACTGGCATCAATTGCGCAAACGTATGCGCGCACGGTATTGGCGAATGCATCCCCACCCCTCACATCATCTGTGCAAGCCATAAAATCTTTGAACGACACCCAAACAACTGACTGAGAGACGACTTTTGAACAGAAAACGCGTCTCGATCAAAGACATCGCCGCGATCGCGGGCGTGAGTCATCCAACCGTCAGCCGCGCGCTACGCGGCGAAGGACGGATCAGCGATGAAACGCGCGAGCGTGTTGTCGCCATCGCCCAGGATCTGGGTTACACGCCGAATCTAGTCGCGCGCGGACTCGTGATGCAGCGCACGCGCAGCATCGGCCTGGTGGTGACCAACATCGGTGATCCGTTCCACGCCGAGATCATCAACGGTGTTGAGCACGTCGCACAGACCAACGAGTACAGTCTATTTCTGGGTAGCACCACGGCCAGCCCAGACCAGGAAGTGCGCATGGTGCGCAGCTTCCACGCCCGCAATGTAGACGGCATCATCATCGCCGCCGGTCAGTTCGGGGATCGTTACGCCGAAGTGCTCGACGAGATCGACATGCCCATCGTGCTGATCAGTACACACAGCACCAACGACGCGCTGCACTCGGTGACGCACGACGACTACGGCGGCGCAGGGCAGATCATGGCGCATTTGTTGGATCAAGGCTGCCGCCGCATCGCCTACCTGGGTCATTTCAGCGGCGGCCGTGTGGACAGCGAACGCCGAGACGCCTGGCTCGATGCGTTGAAACAGGCCAATCTCACGCCGCCGGTCACCGTGGATGTCGCGGTGACGACCATCGACGCCGGCATGAACGCCGTTGGGCCGCTACTGGACAAGGCCGAGCGCCAATGGGGACAGCCGCCCGACGCGATTTTCTGTTACAACGATCTGCTGGCCATCGGCGTCCTCAGTGGGCTGCGCCAGCGCGGACTGCGCGTCCCCAACGACATCGCTGTGGCCGGTTTTGACGGCCTGGAGGTCACAGCCCATCTCGATCCGCCGCTGACGACGATGTGCCAACCGCGCTACGCGATGGGCATCCGCGCCACGGAGATCCTGCTCGATCTGCTGGCCAACAACGCCACCGCCCCGCCGCACGAGGTGCAGTTGCGCGGGGAGTTGTTGATTCGGAAGTCGACAATGCGTGGTGCGTAGTGCCAGCAGCGGAGACCAGAAATCGTACCCCAAACTCATCACGCCGAACGGAGCAACCCATGCGCTACACTGCCGAAACCATGCTTGTCCTTCCGCAGCAGCACGCCGAAGACCCCGACCTGATCCTGTCCATCACGCCGGAGAGCGCCGGGTGGGACTATATTTCTTTCCAGGCCCGCCGTTTAGGACAGGGGCAAAGCTGGTCGTTTGATACCGGCGAGAACGAGTTTGCGCTGGTCAACCTCACCGGACGCTACGCGGTGACCAGCAACCGCGGCACATGGACGGGCATCGGCGGGCGCAAGAACGTCTTCGAGTCCGCCGGGCATGCGCTCTACCTGCCCCGCCACACGCAGTTGACCGTCACCGCGGAGGAAGCGGGCGAGTTCGCCGTCACCTGGGTCCCCACCGACGAAGACCACGATCCCTGGTTGATCAAGCCCGAGGACGTGCCCACCGGCATCCGCGGCGGCGACAACGTCAGCCGCCAGATCAACGATCTGCTGGCGCCGGGATCGCCCGTCCACCGCCTGGTGCTGGTGGAAGTCTACACTCCCAGCGGCAACTGGAGCAGCTACCCCCCGCACAAACACGACGTCCACATCGAAGACGCCGACGGCAACCTGATCGAGGCCGACCTGGAAGAAGTCTACTTCTACCACATCGACAAGCCCGAAGGCTATGCCTACCAGCGTGTCTACACCGACGAGAACTCGCCGATGCACGCCGCCGGGCAGCCCATCGACGGCCTCATGCGCGCCACGCACAACAGCGCCGTCCTCGTGCCGGAGGGCTACCACCCCGTGGTCAGTGCGCCAGGCTACACGACGTACTACTTGAACGTCCTCGCCGGGAGCGCGCAGAGCCTGGCGAATCAGGATGATCCGAACTATACGTGGGTGAAGACGACGTATACGCGGGTGGACGAACGATTGCCTTTGTACTAGACCACGTTCTCTACTGGTACACGCACCACGCACTACGCACCACGGAAACCAACCAATCACACGAGAGTGCAACCATGACGCAACCTACCGACTCGTCCAACCGCACCTACGACTCCCTCCACATGGGGCGTTCATCCATCGATCTGTACAGCAACGATGTGGGCGCGCCGTTTGAGCAGATCACCAGTTTTGCCGCGTATGTGGGCGGGTCGCCCACGAACATTAGTGTAGGGGCGCGGCGGCTGGGGCTGAAGAGCGCCATCGTCACCGGGCTGGGGGTGGACCCGGTGGGTGATTTCATCCACGCGTTCCTAGTGAAGGAAGGCGTGGAGACGAAGTTCAGCGTGCGCAAACCAGGACACCGCACCAGCGCCGTCGTCCTCGGCATTGAGCCGCCGGACAAGTTCCCGCTGGTCTACTACCGCGACAATTGCGCGGACATCGAACTCAGCATCGACGATGTACTGGCCGCGCCGATTGCCGACGCCAAGGTCTTCCAATTCGCGGGGACGAACCTGTGCAAGGAACCCAGCCGTAGCGCCACCATGTTCGGCGCGGAGATCGCCAAGCAGGTGGGTACGGACGTCATCTTCGACATCGACTTCCGGCCTGATCAGTGGCACGATCCACGTGCGTTCGGCGTGGTCTGCCGTTCGGCCATGCACCTGGTGGACATTGTCATCGGCACCAAGGACGAGATCAACGCCGCCATGCTCGTGGACCCGTCACAGATGTCGCTGACCCATTCGCAGGTCTCCGACACCAAGGTGCAGGGCGACGTCAACGCTGCCATCAAGACGATTCTGTCGCTCGGCCCCAAGGCGGTGATCGAAAAGGTAGGCGCGTTGGGGGCGCGGGTCCACTGGCAGGACGGACGCGTCGAAGAAGCGCCCGGCTTCCCCGTGGACATCTACAACATCCTCGGCGCGGGGGACGCCTTCGGCGCTGGCTTCATCTACGGCTACGTCCACGGCTGGGATCTGCGCAAAGCGGCACGACTGGGCAACGCCTGCGGCGCCATCGTCGTCACAAAACACGGATGCGCCAACTTCATGCCCACCTACGACGAGGTGATGTCCTTCGCCAATGAGCGCGGCGGGCTGGACTGAGGGAAAGCAGAGAAAATGTGATCCACGAAGGCACACGAAGAATCACGCAGGAGAGAAGAGAAGGACACGGATTTCAGGATTACCAGGACAGCAGAGAGAAGAGACCTGTTGTTTTCCTCAATATCTCCTGAAAATCCGCGCAATCCGTGTCCCTCTCCTCGTCGTGTGACTTCGTGGATCATCCAATGACCAAGACGGTCGAGGAATCAACGTGAGCACGAATCCTGTACGGATCGGTGTGGTTGGGGTTGGCGGGATGGGCGGACGCCATGCGCGGAATTTGGCGCGGGAGGTGGCGGCGGCCCAGGTGACAGCGGTGATGGATGTGGACGCGGCGAATTTGGCGAGAGTAGGCGACGAGTGCGGCGCCGATCTGCGCTTCACCGACGCCGCGCCGCTCATCGATCACCCGGATGTGGACGCGGTGCTCATCGCCGCGCCGGATCGCTTCCACGCGGACCTGGCGAAGCGCTGCATTGCGGCGGGAAAGCCTGTCCTGTGCGAGAAGCCGCTGGCGACCACGGCGGCGGAAGCGCGCACGGTCATCGACGCGGAGGTGGCGGGCGGCAGGCGACTTGTGCAACTGGGCTTCATGCGCGAATATGATCCGGCGCACGTGGCGGTGAAACGCATCTGCGACAGCGGCGATCTAGGACGCATCCTCGCCTTCCGCGGGATGCACAACGGGCTGAGCGACGGCAACCCCCGCACCATCGAAGACGTGATCACCAACTCGGCGATTCATGACATTCACTCGGCGCGCTGGCTCATGGACGACGAGATCGTGCGCGTCTACGCCAGCGTCGTCCCCGCCGCGGCGGACCGGCCTGACACGGCGCGGTTCGTCTTCGTGCAGCTTCACTTTGCCGGCGGCGCGCTGGGTCTGGTCGATTGCAACGTGGATTCGGGCTACGGCTACGAAGTCGACGTGCAGATGACGGGCGAGCGCGGTATGGCCGAAACCAATTCGCTGCGCAGCGCAGGCGTTCGCCAGTCCAACAGCCGCCGCCAGTGGGTGGAAGACGACTGGCTGCAACGCTTCGACACTGCCTACGTCGCCGAAATCCGCGCCTGGGTCGATTCCGTCGTGCGCGGGCAACCCACCGGCCCTTCGGCCTGGGACGGCTACGTCTCCATGCTTGTGGCGGACGCGTGTATTCGGTCCGCGAAGGGTGGGGCGGCGGTGGATGTGGAGAGCGTAGAGACGCCTGAAATTTATCGATGAGAGCTTTGCGTGTTGCGTGTTACGTGTTGCGTGGGCAGAGAACGATTCTTTGTGGTTTGGAAGATGTGGCGAAGAGATAGTGCGTAGTCCGTTACGCACCACCCACTACGCACTACTTTTACATGAAAGTTCCAAGCCGCGGCGACAACATCCTCTACCCACGCAACACGCAACACGCAACACGCTCCACCAAGGAGCGCCCAATGACCTCGAACACCATCCGTCTCACCACCGCCCAAGCCGTGGTGAACTTTCTGAAGAATCAATATGTCACCCGCGATGGGGTGGAGCAGCGCTTTTTCGCGGGCTGTTTCGGCATTTTCGGTCATGGCAATGTGGCCGGGCTGGGGCAGGCGCTGATGCAGACAAAGGACTTCCGCTACTACCAGACGCGCACGAACAGGCGATGGTCCACACGGCGGCGGCCTTTGCCAAGCACAAGAATCGCTTGCAGACGCTGGCCTGCACCACGTCGATTGGACCGGGGGCCACGAACATGATCACGGCGGCGGCCGGGGCCACGATCAACCGTGTCCCCGTGTTGCTGCTGCCGGGGGACATTTTCGCGAGGCGCAATGTGGCGCCCGTCCTCCAGCAGCTTGAGTGGGAACACAGCCAGGACATTTCGGTGAACGATGCGTTCCGCCCCGTAAGCCGCTACTGGGATCGGATCTACCGGCCCGATCAGCTTATTTTGTCTTTGCCCGAGGTGATGCGTGTGCTCACCAGCCCGGCGGACACCGGCGCGGTGACGCTCTGTCTACCCCAAGATGTGCAGGCCGAAGCCTTCGACTACCCCGAGGAACTCTTCCACAAGCGGGTGTGGCGCATCCCCCGCACGCGGCCCGACGCGGCGACGTTGCAAGAAGCGGCGGCGTGGATCAAGTCGGCCAAGCGCCCGCTGATCATTGCCGGCGGCGGCGTCCTCTACAGCGAGGCGACGGCGGCGCTGGCGTCCTTGGCGGCGCAGACGGGCATCCCCGTGGGCGAGACGATGGCGGGCAAGGGCAGCCTGCGCTATGACAACGTCCTGTGCATGGGGGCGATTGGGGCCACGGGGACGTCGGCGGCGAATGTCCTGGCGCGGGACGCCGACCTGATCATCGGCATCGGCACCCGCTACAGTGATTTCACCACGGCCAGCAAGACGGCCTTCCAGCACCCCGACGTACGCTTCGTCAACATCAACGTGGCCGAGTTCGACGCTTACAAACACGCCGCACTGCCCGTCATCGGTGACGCCCGCGCCACGCTGGAAGAACTGGCGGAAATGCTCGCGGGGTTCGCAGCCCCCGCCGAGTATACGGCGCAGGCGAAGAAGCTACACGACGCTTGGGAAGCCGAAGTGGACCGCATCTACGCCATCCGCAATGAGCCGTTGCCCAGCCAGGGCGAGTTGATTGGCGCGGTGAACGACAACGGTGATCCCGATGCCGTCATGGTCTGCGCCGCGGGCAGCCTGCCCGGTGACCTGCACAAGCTATGGCGCACGCGGCACCCCAAGCAGTATCACCTGGAATATGGCTACAGTTGCATGGGCTACGAGATCGCCGGCGGCCTGGGCGTAAAGATGGCCGACCCCGAGCGTGAGGTCTACGTGCTGGTGGGCGACGGCAGCTACCTGATGCTCTCCAACGAGATCGTCACGTCGATCCAGGAAGGCTACAAGCTTGTCATCGTGCTCATGGACAACCACGGCTACAAGAGCATCGGCGCGCTGAGTCGATCCGTGGGCACGCAGGGCTTCGGCACCCGCTATGTCTTCCCCAAGGACGACCGCCTGCCCTCGGATCAGGCCGAAGCGGTGGATCCACTGCCTGTAGACCTGGCCATGAACGCCCGCAGCCTGGGCGCGCACGTCATCGAGTGCGAGAGCCGCGCCGACGTCCTCGCCGCGCTGGAAACGGCCAAGGGCATCGACCGCACCACCGTCATCTACATCCCCAACGACCGCTACGTCGGCGTCCCCGGCTACGAAAGCTGGTGGGATGTCCCCGTGGCCGAAGTCAGCGAAGTCGACACCGTGCAAGCCGCCCGCGAGGAATGGGAGGAGATGCGGGCGCGGGAAAGATATTTTCTTTAGGGACTAGGGACTGGGGATTAGGGACTGGGGATTGGGTGGAGGTAGTTTTGTAGCATTGGGGGCTTTCTGTTTGATAGTTTAGGACTTATGCACTGTTTGGGGGTAGGGGCGCAATATATTGCGCCCTTACAGGCGTGGCTTGCGTAAGTCCTATAGTTTCTATTCAAGCAGACAAGCCCACAGCGCAGAGACTATCTCAACCCGATCCCCAGTCCCTGATCCCCAGTGCCCAATCCCCCCAATCCAGGAGATCATTCGCATGACCAACCAACTACTCAACTTCGTCAACGGCCAGTGGACGCGCTCTTCGGCGAGTGACGCGCTGGCGATTGTGAACCCGGCCACAGCGGAGGCGCTGACGACGGTGCCGCTTTCGCCCGGCGCGGAAGTGGACGCCGCGGTGCAGGCCGGGCAGAAAGCGTTCAAGGAATGGGCCGAGACGCCCGCCGTGGACCGCATCCAGCATCTGTTCAAGCTGAAGATGCTGCTGGAAGACAACCTCGACGAGATCGCCCGCATCATCACCAACGAGTGTGGCAAGACCTACGCCGAGAGCGTGGGCGAGATGCGCCGCGGCATCGAAAACGTAGAAGTGGCGTGTGGCATCCCCGTCCTCATGCAGGGCTACAACAACGAGGACATCGCCCGCGGCATCGACGAGCACATGTTCCGCCAGCCGTTGGGCGTGGTGGCCGCCATCACACCCTTCAACTTCCCCGGCATGATCCCGCTCTGGTTCATGCCCTACGCCCTCGCCACCGGCAACTGCTTCATCCTCAAGCCCAGCGAAAAAGTCTCGATGAGCAGCCAGAAGCTGTTTGAACTGCTAGAACAGGCCGGCTTCCCCGCGGGCGTGGTGCAGTTGGTCAACGGCGGCAAGGAGACCGTCGACGCGCTGCTCGATCACCCGGGCGTACGGGCGATCAGCTTTGTGGGGTCCACGCCGGTAGCCAAGTACGTCTACAGCCGCGCCACGGCCAACGGCAAGCGAGCGCAGTGTCAGGGCGGGGCCAAGAACCCCGTCGTCATCATGCCCGACGCCGACATGGAGACAACCACGCGCATCATGGCCGATTCGGCGTTTGGCTGCGCCGGTCAACGCTGCTTGGCGGCGTCGGTGGCGGTGACGGTGGGCAGCGCCCGCAACTCCTTCACCGAAATGATGGCCGACATTGCCAGCACGCGCAAGGTGGGCTACGGCCTCAGCGAAGGCGTGCAGATGGGGCCGGTGATCACCAAAGAAAGCCAATCGCGCATTACGGGTCTGATCGAAAAGGGCGCACAGGAAGGCGCGACGGTGCTGGTCGACGGCCGCCAGAAGGTGGTGGACGGCTACGAGAACGGCTACTGGGTCTTCCCCACCATCCTCGACGACGTCAACCCGGGCAGCGAGATTGCGCAGACCGAGATCTTCGGCCCCGTCCTCAGCCTGATGCACGCCGACGACATCGACGGCGCCATCGAGATCGTGAACAACCGCGCCTTCGGCAACATGGCCTGTATCTTCACCAGCAACGGGGCCACGGCGCGCCAGTTCCGTCACTTCGCAGACGCGGGCAACGTGGGCATCAACATCGGCGTGGCCGCGCCCATGGCCTTCTTCCCGTTCAGCGGCTGGAACGCCAGCTTCTTCGGCGATCTGCACGCCCAATCTCGTCACGGCGTCGAATTCTACACGCAGACGAAGGTGGTGGTGGAACGGTGGCCGCGGGAGTGGAACCGACAATTCTAAGGAGAACGTAGAAAATTGATCCACGAAGCCACACGAAGGACCACGAAGAGGAGAAGATAGGGACACGGATTTCAGGATTACCAGGACAGCAGAGCGGGAAAGTCTTCTGTCTGCTCTTCTCTGCCTTCGTGTCTCTTCGTGTGGCTTCGTGGATCATCATGATTCTGAGATATCTCAAGGAGTGTCTATGACTTTTGCCCCCGGCATCGGCGTGATCGGCATGGGCTGGATGGGCATGGTCCACAGCCGGTCGTATCGACAGATCGCGGATCGGTTTTACGACAGCGGGATTCGGCCGCGGCTGGTGATCTGCGCCGACGATGTGGCAGCGCGGGCGCGGCAGGCACAGGAAGCGCTGGGCTTCGCCGAGATCACGACGGATTGGCGCGCCGTAGTGGATCACCCAGACGTGGACGTGGTCAACGTGGCCGCGCCCAACTTTTTGCATTTGGAGATGGTGCGGGCTGTCACCGCTGCGGGAAAGCACGTCTTCTGTGAGAAGCCGGTGGGCCGCACGCCCGAGGAGACGCTGGAGATCGAGCGGCTGGCGCGCGAGGCGGGCGTCCACTCGTTTGTGGGCTTCAACTACCGTTGGGCGCCGCTGGTGCAGTACGCGCGCCAACTGATTGAGGACGGCGCACTCGGCGAGTTGACCCACTACCGCGGCCGCTTCTTCTCTATGTACGGCAGCAACCCGCATGGCCTGCTCACCTGGCGCTTCCAGGAAGATCAGGCCGGTTTGGGCGTCCTCGGCGACCTGATGTCGCACGTCACCGACATGGCGCACATGCTGGCCGGGCCGATCCAGCGGGTGGTTGCCAATCGACACACCTTCATCAAAGACCGTCCGCTGCCCTCGGCGCAGGGGACGCATTTTGCCGTGGGCAAGCCCGGCGATCCCACCGGTCCTGTCACCAACGAAGATTACGCCGGCGCGCTGGTGGAATTTGCCAACGGCGTACAGGGGACGTTGGAGGCTTGCCGCGTCATCTACGGGCCGAAATGCGAGATGGCTTTCGAGGTCAACGGCACGAAGGGCGCGCTGCGCTGGAACTTCGAGCGCATGAACGAACTCGAACTCTACCTGCCCGCCGACTCGCCCCACCACGACGGCTACACCCGTCTTTACGGCGGACCCAAATACCCGATGCACGGTCGTTTCAACCCCGGCGACGGCATCGGCATGGGCTACGAAGACCTGAAAATCATCGAAGCCTACCACTTCCTCCAGGGCATCGCCGACGGCGTCCCCCGCGAACCCAGCTTCACAGCCGCTCGCCAATTGGCGCAAGTGCAGCAAGCTATGCGAAAATCGTGGACGAGTGGAGGGTGGGAAGAGATAGGGATTGGGGATTAGGGACTGGGGACTGGGGATTGGGTCGACGTTGAAATCAGCTAATTGGGAATTCACTTCGTCGACTCGATCCCAGTCCCCGCTCCCCAATCCCCAGTCCCCAACACACACAAACGGAGCCAACATGCGCAATCGATTGCTCTTCGTCCTCGTCGCGGCGGCGGTGTCGATCTTTTTCTTTGTGGATGGTGCGGGTTTGGCCGCAGGGCGCCTTGTCACCGCGCTAGGACAGTTGAACGCCTCGGTCGTCTCTCGCGTGGGAACGGGGTCGTCGCTGCAACAGTCACCGATTGATACGCCCACGCCTACACGCACGCCCACGACGCGGCCCACCAACACGCCGACGGCCACGAACACGCCGCCGCAGTCGATCCTGCCCACGGCGACACCCACACGCACGCCGACGCGCACACCTGCGCCGACCGACACACCTGTCCCCACGGACACGCCGCAACCAACGGCAACCAACACATCTGCGCCCACAGATACACCGGCGCCGACCGACACGCCCGAACCGACGGCCACGAACACAGCCGCGCCCACCGACACACCAGAACCGACCAATACACCTACACCAACCGATACACCCGTACCGACCAACACACCCACGCCGACACGTACGCCCACACCGACGCGTACACCCACGCCAACGAATACACCAATACCCACCGACACGCCGGCGCCGACCGATACGCCAGAACCGACCAATACGCCAACCGCAACACCTGCGCCCACGGACACACCAACCGTCACGCCGCAGCCGCCGGACGATCTCCCCGACACTGGCGCCAGCAAAGAAGAGCTACGCCGCGAGCGCATGAGATCGTGGATGCCGTCTTGGTTGCGCGACTGGATCGAGCGTTAGGTGTTGTGACAGGTGTTGTAGCTGATGACGTACAGTAGCTTGTTTGCGTGATGCGTAGTACGTGGTGCGTGTACCGGTTGACATTGTTGACACTGCATTGGGATGTTGGATTTGTGTTCAAACCAATAACATCCCAATGAAAAAATCACTTGCTCCACCGGTACACGCACTACGCACCACGCACCACCCTTCTCATCCGAATCAAACCAGGGGGACAACCACCACCATGCCAATCACCAGCCCATTTGGAAAACCCAATCCCAACCTGCCTGTACGCAAGGGACGCCGGCGATCACCCGACCCAGCAAGGAAGAGATCGCCGCCTTCCCCGCCGAAGCGCAGACGTTGCTCAATAGCAATTGGAGTCAGCAAGAACCACTCCCGGCCGCGGACACCTACAACCTCGACTGGATCGAAGGACGTCACTTCCTCCTCGCCGGCGCCACAGGACCGGGGCTGGGCGGCGCATTTGCCACGGCGCTGCTGGGCGCGGGCAAAGCGGCCAGCATCACCGTCCTCGGGCGCGACTTGAGCCGCTCGATCAACTACGAAACCGGCAAGGCTATGCAGGATCGCGCCGAAGCCGCGGGCATGGGCAGTCGCTTCCACTGGCTCAACGACGGCATGGCGATGGAAGGCGCGCCACTGGAAGCGCTGCTGGCCGCGCTCAAAGAAGCCGGGGCCGACCGCGTTGTCTACGTCAACACCGTGGCGGCGGCGCTTTCGGGCCTGCTGCCCGGTATGCCGCCGGTCTACATCCGCGACGTCGACGACGAAGGTCTCTTCCAGTGGGAGTTACAGCCGCTTTCGGAGAAGGAAATCGGCATCACCCGCTACGTGATGGGCGAGATGGCGGTGGCCTTCCCCAAAGTGCTCGAAGACAACGGCGTGGCCGTGGAAGCGTCTGTCTTCGCGGACTGGCGCGGCAGTTTGGACAAGGCCAGCCGCGATCCCGAACAGCGCGAGTACGGGCGACAGGGCGCCTATTCCACCAGCCTCTACCTGCCCAAAGAGTACCTGCAAGAAGCAGCGCGCAGCGCCTACGGCACAGATCGTGTTGTCCTCGACATCTTCTACCCGATGATGCGCACCCGCGCCCTGCCATTGATCCCCGGCGGCATGACCATCGCCAACCTCAACCAGAAGATCATGGAACGCGAGGGGGTCCGTCACATCGACGTACCCGAACTGGCGCTGATGGGGCTCAGCTTCACCGGCCGCGCCCTCACCGAAGGCTACGACAACCCCTTCCCCCGCGCCGACGCCCACGACAGCTTCCTCGACGAGTGGATGTTCGAGGTGATGGCGCGGTTGACGGATGATGAGGGTAGTGAGTTTTATTACAAGAATTGGGCGTGAGCCGTAGTGCGTAGTGGGTGGTGCGTAAAACACGCACCACCCACCACCCACCACGCACCACGTCCTCCCCAAAAGGACGCACAACAATGTCTACAATCTCCGTGGGCAATGCCCCCTGCTCGTGGGGGACGCTTGAATTTGAGGGTAAGGAAGGCCGATCCTACGAATATACGCAGATGTTGGATGAGCTGGTGGACACCGGCTACACCGGCAGCGAATTGGGCGACTGGGGCTTCATGCCCACGGATCCCGACAAGCTGGCCGACACCTACCGGCAGCGCGGACTGACGATGACGGGCGCCTACGTTGGCGTCAAGCTACGTGATCCCGCGGCCCACGCTGTCGGCGAGGCTACGGCGGTGCGCACAGCGAAGCTGCTGGCCGCCACCGCCCGCAAACTAGGGCAGTCGGTGCAGCCCTTCCTCGTCCTCGCCGACGACGCGGGGACAGACCCCGTGCGTGGCGAATGCAGGGCGTGCCACGCCAGATCTGATGCTCAGTGAGGAGGAATGGCAACGCACGCGCAGGCGGCAGAGCAGATCGCCGAATCGGTACGCGACACCTCCGGGCTGCGCACCGTCTTCCACCACCACTGCGCCGGTTTCGTGGAGACACCCGACGAAATCGCCCGCATCCTTGAGTTGACCGATCCCGAGATCTTGGGGCTGGTCTTCGACACGGGGCACTACGCCTTCGGCGCCGGCGGCTGTGATTCGGTAATGTCCGCGCTGGAGCGCTTCGCCGACCGCATCTGGTATATCCACTACAAAGATTTCGACCCTGCCATCGGCGCGCAGGCCAAGGCCCAGGGCTGGGACTACTTCGACGCCGTGCGCCACGGGGTCTTCTGTGAATTGGGAGATGGCTGTGTCGACTTCGCCGCCGTCACCGAATGGTTACGCCGACGTGGTTACGAGGGCTACATCACCGTGGAACAGGACGTATTGCCCGGCATGGGCGCGCCCAAAGAAAGCGCAGGCCGCAATCGGGCCTTCCTGCGCACGTTGGGGTTGTCCTAGAACAGAGTGGCCGAAAAGAGTCTATGAAATCCTGCAGAGTGAGCACGCCCACGTGCGGCGCTTACCGTGTAGACTGCGTAAAACAAGGCCCAAAAGAAAGAGCCACTCACTATGGGTGGCTCTTTCTTTTGGGCCTTGTTTTACGCAGTATTTACTGGACGAATCTGAATGGATCGACGCCGACATCGCATCGAACAGGAGAAACAGGTCGGCCTACATCGGTTCTCTGACTGGCTGCGACCGCCGCACCACAAAATCCTTCGATACCTGTGGCCGTTGACTCTGCTCCATTAGGAAAGTCTCGAACAGTTCCAAAATGTCTTCAGTGGAAAACTGTTCCTGCTCTTCTCTACTCTGCATGGAAGCCAACAGCGCATTGATCTTGGCGACGAGCAAAGGGTCGAGGGCAATGGTTGCCATGAAACATCCTTCATATCCGTCTGTGCCGAAATCGGACAAATCTTTCACGGGGAACTCGCCACGAACGGCTCTTCATTCGGAAAGACGGCTGAGTTGTGTAGATAGGCACCAACGCATCCCCATTGACGTCAATGCATTCGAATTGTTCGTATTGTACCAGACCGAACTACATCCCGCGTAATGAAAGCGTTACTAATTCTGTAATTCTACGTAAATCACGGGAGATCGACTTAATAAAAGACAACAATACGTTGAATACGCAGATTGCGCGCTTTTCTTATGCGAATCCAATGCTAGAATGGCGATACGCGTGACAGTAGGGTCGAATAAAATCGCACTCGAATAGAATCACACTCGAAAAGAACCACATGCCTGCACAACCACAAACACCGAAAACCTTGCACCCGCCTCGGCCACTGCGCCGAATCGGGCGCCTCTTGCCGCTAATCGCGTTCTGCGTACTGCTACTCAACGGACACGCACACGACGTCGTCCATGCACAGGCGACCAACACGCCGAACAGCGCCACCATACCGACACAACCGCTCGATCCACCGCCGACGTTCGGGCTGGCGTTTGTCAACTCGGCGGAGAAGCCCAGCGAACCTCAGCGCATCCAGCGCGGCATCGACAGCGGCGCCGAAATGGATCGGTTCCCGATCTACTGGGATCGTATCGAGACCACCTACGGCATCTTCGATTGGACGGCCCAAGACGGCGTTTTGCAGGCCAACGAGGCTGCCGGCTTGCCCACATTGGCCATCCTTCTCGGCACGCCAGGACACTACGCCCGTAGCGCCTCTACAGCAGCGACGCCCCCCATCGGGGGTAGCTTTGTGCGCGAGGCCGGCGCCGTGGTCGGCCAATCCACCTGCATCCGCACCGAAGGGCCGCCCGCACCCTCTGGCCTGTACAACCCGATCTTCAGCGACGGCAGCGATGTCCCCGGCGAAGGCAAAACAGCCAATCCCGACAACTACTGGGCGCGCTTCGTGGAACAGGCGGTGCAGCGCTATCAACCGGGCGGCCTGGTCGGTGTCAACGTGCGCCATTGGGAGATCTGGAACGAGCCGGATCTCTGTCACTTTTGGTCGGGTACGGCACAGGAATATGCGCGGCTGCTCAAAGTCGCCTATCTGGTAATCAAGCTCAACGATCCGTCCGCCACCGTGCTCTGGGGTGGGCTGGCCCACTTTGCCAACGGCCAGTGGCTCTACGACATGATCGACGCGCTGCTGGCCGATCCAATGGCGGCGGAGTACAACGGCTTCTTCGACGCCGCCGCCAGCCACCACTATTCGCTGGCCTGGAACAGCTTCGATTACACCAATAGGGTACGCCTTGCCCTGGACGCAGCCGAATGGGAAAACAAGCCCATTTGGATTACCGAAAGCGGCGTGCCGGTGTGCGATGACTACCCCGGGCCGACCTGCCCCAGTGATTGGCGCGCCCGTCCGCTGGAACAGGCGGCGTACATCTGGCAGAACATCGCCTACACGCGGTTGGCCGGCGGCGGTCCCATTTTCCACTTCATGCTCCACGACGATTGTGGCAACACGGTGGCCGTCGACTCGCCCGACGGCTTTGGGTTGGTGAAAAACGAAGCAAGCAGCTACTGTTCACCGGCCAACGCCGAACCACGCCCGGCGTACACCGCGTTTCAGGTGGCCACCCAACTGCTGGCCGATGTCGAGTTGATCTGGGGCGACGTGCAGCAGAACCGTCAAGTGCGCCGCGTGGCCTTCTACCAGCCGGAACTACGCCAACGACGCCTGATGATCTGGTCCATCGTTGCCGAGGACGTCGTCGCCACGATCCCGGCTACGGGGACGTCGGCGCGACTGGTAGCCCTGGACGGCAGCGAAACCTTGCTTGAGCCGGTCGACGGCCATTACAGCGTCGCGTTGCCCGGCGCCACCAACCGCAACTGGCCCCAGGACGGCGGCTACGATATCGGCATCTACGGCGCGCCCTTCCTGCTAATCGAAGAAGACGTGGCTTCGCCCACCGTCAGCATTGCCCCGCTGCCAGAGGCCGTTGCGCCGGTGTTCAGCGTACAGTGGACCGCCGCGGATCTTGGCTCCGGCGTCGCTTCGACCGCGCTCTGGGTGCGCGTCGACGGCGGCGACTGGCAGGTGTGGCAGGCGGATCTGCCAGCATCCGGCAGCACCATCTACATGGGCGAGGTCGATCATTTCTACGAATTTGGCCTGCTGGCAGTAGACCGGGCGGGCAACGCGCTCACCGAGGTGACGCCCCTGGCCCAGACCACGGTGCGCGACAAAGTATCGGTGCAGGGGACGGTCATCGATCCGCGCGGCGCGCCGGTGGTGAACGCACAGATCCAGATCGCAGATCAAGCTACCCACACCGACGAAGACGGCGCCTTCGCGCTGGATGTCCCCATCGGCCAGTGGGATATTCTAGTGGCTGGGCAAATCGTTCACCGCGGACGCAGCTTCCAGGGTACCACCCAGTTGCTGCTCTTGCACGCCACTGCGGGGAACGCCATCGTCAACGGCGACTTTGAAGACGGCCTCACCGGCTGGCAGGTGTCCGGCAGTGCGCCGCAAGCCGTGCAGCAACAGCCCGAAACCGGCGATCACGCCCTGCGGCTGGCCACGTCGTTTGTCGCCAATCCAGGTGTCCCCGGCGAAGACGGCAGCGACGGCGGCAACAGCACAATCTCGCAACAGATCACGGTGCCAGGCGGTCAACCGTACCTGGCCCTGGCCTATCGCTTCGAGAGCCAGGAGACCGACCCCGGCCACGACCGGTTCGAGGTGATCCTAGTCGCGGACGGCGTTGAACCGCGCTACCTCTACGTGCAGGAGACGGCCATCGACTGGCGCTATCGCTTCTTCGATCTCAGCGAGTTTGCCGGGCGCGGCGCAACGTTGATCTTCAACGTCTACCAGTCTTCGCCGCAGCGGCCCAGCAGTGCGCTGCTCGACGTGATCACCCTCAGCGACACGACACCGCCGGCTGCGCACACCGTCTATCTGCCCACAGTGGCGCGCTGAGGACATCTCAGAATTCTAATGATCCACGAAGACACGGAGCACCACGAAGAGGAGAAGAGAGGGACACAGATTTCAGAATTACCAGGACAGCAGAGAGAAGAGGCGGGCTTTTTTTGATTTGAACATCCTGAAAATCCGTGTAATCCGTGTCCCTCTTCTCTTTTGTCTGCGCTGCCTTCGTGTATCTTTGTGTGGCTTCGTGGATCATTTTTTCTCTGGTTTTTCCTGAGGCAAACTCGCGATCATGGGTATCGGAACACTCAACGAAAACCCACTGCACGCTGCCCTCAAGCAGTGGTACGCAGACCCCGACGACAGGCTGGAAGCGCCGCTTCACGGCTACGTGATCGACATCGTGCGCCAGGATCTACTCATCGAGATCCAAACAGGCGGCTTCAGCCCCATCGCGCGCAAGCTGTTGACGCTGCTATCTACGCACCGCGTACGGCTGGTGCATCCCATTGCCCAGAACAAATGGATCCTTAAACTCAGCGAAGATGACGAGACAATCAGTCGGCGAAAATCGCCCAAACGAGGGCGGATCCACGATATTTTCGCACCGTTAACCGCCATCCCTCACCTACTTCTGCATCCTCGCTTTGAACTGGAAGTGTTGCTCATCGATGTCGAAGAAATCCAGCGCTTCGACGGCAAACGCGGTTGGCGGCGCAAAGGCTGGATCGTCCACGAGCGGCGGCTGCTGGCTGTCAACGAAGAACACCGCATCGACACGCCAGAGGCGTCCGCTCAGTTGTTGCCCCCCGATCTCCCCGTCCCTTTCACCACGGCCGATCTGGCGTCACATTTACAAATCCACCGTCGGCTCGCGCAACAGATGGCCTACTGCCTGCGCAAAATGGAGCGCATCGAAATCGCAGGCAAATCGGGCAACGCCCTCTGCTACACCCCATCAAATAAATAGCATATAAGCCGTTTGGCTTTTGAGCATATTACTTAGATGCAATATCTTATTCTTATGCAATAGCATACGAACAATCGTAGATATTTATCAGCAAAATGTAATGAAGGCCGATATTGATACGTTCGATATACATAGTAGGATTCGTAAAGAAAGCGAATCAAAAAGAAATCAGATAGCGTTGCCCACAACATCGAATTATATCAACCAGAACCGTTGCATTGGGGCAACAACCATTGACTAGAAATGGGAGATCATGATGGAAGACCAGCTATGGTACGGCCGACTTCCAGAACTCCGGCAGACAAAAGCACTACGCCGAAACCTATTGCACTTACTCTTGATAGTGCAGCTTTTTGCGTTGCTGCCGCTAACCAGTTGTACTGCGCCGGCGCCGACGGCGGTAGCCGTCACCGGCACAAATGTGCAGCCTTTGTTGTTGTCTCTAGCAGAAGAGGAACCGGATCTGGCGCCGCGCATGATCGTTCAGTTCAGCGGCGATGCCGAGGAATTGGCGGCGCAAGTTGAGGCGCTGGGCGGATCGGCGATCAACTATCTCGAAATCATCGGCGCGCTGGTGATCGAAATGCCGGTGTCGCAGGTGGCCACATTGGCGGCGGCGGACGGTGTGCGCTGGATCAGCCTGGACGCGCCGTGTTTGACACCGGCGAAGATGACGGCGAACAGATTCTGATGGAAGAGTTCTCGCTGAGTTCGGCCAACTCCACTACACGCGCTGTCAACTGGCGCTGGCTCGAAATCGGCGAAGAGGACGGCATGGAAGCCGGTGATGTGTTGTTGACCACCTTCTTCGGCGGCCAGCAAGAGGGTCTGCGCATCCAGAACGGCGACAGGGGCATCGAGACCAGTGTCGATCTGAGTTTCAGCACACAGGCCACCATGAACTTCAGCTTCCGCCGCAAGAGTTTCGAGGCCGACGATGCCATCCGCATCGAAATCTCCACCGACGACGGCGCAACATGGCAGATCGTTGAGCGGCTGGCCGGCCCCGTCACCGATGACAACATTCAGATCAGCACGGCCAATCTCAGCCCGTGGGTAGGCCACGTCGTCAAAGTGCGCTTTGTGAGCGAAACCAACTTCAGCGCAGACGCCCGCTTCTACCTGGACTTCGTTCAGATCCGCCACACAGTGGTGAAGCCTGAACTCACCTACTCCGTGCATCTGCCCTACGTGGTCAGCCCACAGCCCGACGCGGTGAACGACATGATCGTGCGCGCGGCGGGTAGCGTGCTCACCGTGCGTGATGAATTCAACGTCACCTCGTACGCCAACAACAACGGCAACACGAGCTGGTCTACACAGTGGAGCGAAACGGATCCCGACGGCGTCGCCGGCCCGGCCGGTAACGACTACGTAGCCGTTGTCTCCAGCAAGTTACGTTTCCACTACGCCTTTCAGACTGAGTCGATCCAACGTAGCGTCGACATTGCCGATGCCCAGAGCGCCACGCTGTCTTTCGATTGGCAGAGCCTGGGACTGGATTGGGACGAGAAACTGTCGCTGCTCATCTCTACGAGCCGCAACGGCCCGTTCACGCTGCTAGCAACCTTTGACGGCACGAATTCCAACCATTACAGCGTAGACATCACCAACTTCCGCTCCGCCGATACCACGATCCGCTTTGCCAACCTCAACCGCAACTGGGAATGGGGTGAATGGGTCACTCTAGACAACATCCAGATCGAGTGGACGGTGGCCGATGTGCCGACCGCACCGCCGCCGACCGAGACGACATGCACCGACTGCATCGACACCACGAACCTGGAAACAGTCTACCCGCAGGTGGTGGGCGCCAGTGATGTCTGGAACGAAGATGTCAAGAAGCAGGGAGATGGCATTACCATCGCCATCCTCGACAGTGGCATTTCCGAGCACCAGGATCTTACAGACAAGAAGGGCAACAGCCGCATCCTCGCCCACGTCGACTTCACCGACGGCGGCGGCGTCATCGACGACTACTATGGCCACGGCACCCATGTGGCATGGCGCAGCTGCCGGTAACGGCAAGCAATCTTACGGCAGCTACATCGGCGTTGCGCCGGAAGCCGATCTGGTCGATGTGAAGGTGACAAACGACTACGGCGCCGCACCACCTCGGGCGTGGTGGCCGGGCTGCAATGGGTATTTGAGAACAAAGATGAGTACGGTATTCGTGTTGTCAACATGTCGCTCAACAGTACGGTGAGCCGAGTCCTACCACAACAGCCCGCTGGATGCCGCCGTGGAGATGCTCTGGTTCAGCGGCGTGACGGTGGTGGTCTCCAGCGGCAACAATGGCGACAACGAAGACGCGGGCATCATCTACCCGCCCGCCAACGACCCATTCGTAATCACCGTCGGTGCGTCGGACGACGAGTGGACCGTCGACACGAAAGATGATATCTTGGCCCCTTACACGGCCATCGGCTACACCAACGATGGTTTCATGAAGCCGGAGATCATCGTTCCCGGCTCTGACATCATCGCCCCGTTGGCCAGTGACGACGCCAATCTGGCCGTGAATCACCCGGATCACGTGGTGGCAGGCGAGAATGGGAACTTACTACTTCCGCATGTCGGGTACGCTGATGTCGGCAGGTATTGCCGCCGGTACCGTGGCGTTGTTGCTCAGTGCAGACAGAAGCTAACGCCGGATCAGGTGAAGTACCGCCTGATGAACAGCGGCCAGGCATTCTCAGCGTTGTCCCGGGTACCCAACTGTGAGTTGACGCTGTTCGACGACGACATGACCGATGGTTGGCAGGACTGGTCTTCGGGGATGACGGCGGCGCTGAAGCCAACCAGGTACATGACGGCTGCGCAGCGGCAGCAGTGACATTCGATCAACCGTGGGCCGCCATCTCACTACGCGGCAAACAACTGGGTGGATGTGACAGCAATATCCGAGATTCGATTCTGGGCATACGGCGCCGGTACAGCCGGTGGAAATCCCGTCAACAAATTGCAGATCTTCGCCCGAAACGACGACGAAGGCCAGCTCAGTGGAACTGTCGACGTGGACCTGACGCCCGGTGTGTGGCAGGAATACATCATCCCAGTGAGCGGGCTAACAGGCATCACCAGCATCAAGCGCATTGATATCCAAGGACGCACTGGCGCCGCTCAGCCCACATTCATCATCGACAACCTTCGCCTGGTGGGCAACTGCACACAGGAGACAAGTTACCTCGACATTCGGGCGGCGATAGGTAGCGACAGCACAGAGTTGGCCAACCAAGACACGATGCCGCACATGCTGTTGGCCCAAATGGCGATGATCGCCTACTGGGCCAGCGTGAACGGCGACGACAGCATCGACTGGAACGCCGTCAACTGGGCGGATGTCAACTGGAACTCAGTGAACTGGAATTCGGTCAACTGGAATTCGGTGAACTGGAATTCGGTCAACTGGAACTCTGTCAACTGGAACTCGGTCAACTGAACTCTGTCAACTGGAACTCGGTCAACTGGAACTCCGTCAACTGGAACTCTGTCAACTGGAATTCGGTCAACTGGAATTCGGTGAACTGGAACTCCGTCAACTGGAATTCGGTTGAACGCAACTCGACTGAGTTCGACGACTGATGGAGAAATCAAGTAGACTTTGGATAATTGAGGAGTGAGCACGCCCTCGTGCGACTCAGCCGGCACGAGGCGTGCCTACTCCACAAGCAACGATCTCTATCTGATTTGTCCATGAGTTCAACGGCTCACACAACGCACGATTACAGAGCATGTCAGCCGAAAACTGTCGGTGAACTATCAACGGAACGCAACTAAAGAGGGGAAGCGCTCGCTTCCCCCTCTTTCGATCTTCGCAAGATGAGCACGTTTCAACCAAGTAGTGGACAGTACCCAGTGTGCAATGCCCCACCTGCCACCTGCCTACTTGATCGGCCAGTAGATTTTGAGTTTCATATCCTGTGGGTTGGCTGGCTCGGACGGTTCGTCGTAGTATCTCGAAGTCGGGCGCTTCGGCGTGTTCGTAGCCCGATTTGGCCTGCCATTCCTCTGTAATGTAGCGATAGGTGTCGCCAATCGTCTTCAACGTGCAGGGGAAGACGGCGTATCGCTGCGCGGGGACCTGCTTGCCCACCATACCCGCCGGCACATCGGCCACCTGCGAGACTTCGACATGCCGGCAATGTACCACGGCTCCTTGTCGTTGGGCATAGCGAAGCAGAGACCGCAGGCTGGGCCGGTGATGTTGCGTACTTCCTCATAACGGGCGTTGAACACGTCCCAAACTTGCCGATCTCGTTGTTGTTCTCGCCATCGGCGTAGGGCGAACTGCTGATGAAGCCGGTAAAGGGCAGGCCCACCACAGCGAAGGCCTCTTTGGTAAGAATCGTCGGTTCCATGATCTGTGTCTCCATTGCGTCGGTTGTGCTGAAAGATAACGGTTCCACAGGAAGTTGGATCTCGGTGACATAACTTTCGTCCGCCCTGTCACCTGCAAAGCCTTGCAAGAAGACTTCTCGAATGTGTGAAGCCCTGCGGTAGCTGTGGACGCTCGTCCATTGGGTTAGCGCCTGGTAAGCCGCGGTGAGTTGATCGCTGCGGCCTTCATGCACAAGGCAGGCGGCAGTGTCGATGCCGGGCAGTTCGCGGATCTCGACTCGTCCACTCGTTCGTCGCCTTTTGTCTAGAGGAACCACCACCTCGACGCGGCTACTGTATTCCCACTCGTAGTAGACGGCGGCAAAGGGAGACAGTGGCCCGGGCGTGATGCCCCATTCTGCGACGGAGCGGCGAAGTTCCTCGATCAGGTGACGCACGTCTTCACCGCCGTCCACCGTGTCGCGGATGCCCGCCACCAGCATCGCCGGGATAGGACGGATCATCACTTCGTAGTGGGGTTGCCGTCCTTCCTGCTCGATGAGGCGCAACCGGGCCGCCACTCGATCCAGGCGCATCTGTTCAGCGCGCACCTCTTCTTCAAGTTCAGCCTGGCGCAGTTGCATCAGGCGGCGCAGTTCGTCGACGCGTAGGTCTTCGTGCAGCAGGCGCTCGATCTGTACCAGAGAGAAGCCCAGGTCCTTGAGCGTGAGGATGCGGTTGAGGCACGCGCAGTTGTTGCAGCGTGTAGTAGCGATAACCTGTGTAGCGATCCACCCAGTCGGGCTTGAGCAGGCCCAGTTCGGCGTAGTAGCGCAGCGTCTTGACCGACACCTGCGCCAGTTTCGAGAACTCTCCAATCTTGAGCATTCGATCTTCTTCTTCCTGTGGTTGATCTGCCGGCCGGCAGCGACAACCATACTCTACACCCTCCTGTTATGGGAGAGTCAAGCCCCAGTTTCAGAAGATCCCCGTCTGCTGCCCACCGTCGATCACAAACACCTGCCCGGTAACACTCCCCGCCGCGTCCGAAGCGAGATAGCGCCATGGGCGGCCACTTCCTCGGCCTGGATCAACCCCGGCCAGGGCTGGTAGCCATCCAAAAACCGGTCGCTTCGGTCACATCGAAACCGGCGTTGAGCGGCGTATCGATGTAGCCGGGGCAGATCACATTACAGCGCACCTGATCGCGCAGTGCATAGTCCAGCGCGATAGCGCGGGTGAGGTTGATGGCCCCCGCCTTGGCGCGGCGTAGGCGGCTTTCCCCGGCAAGGACGGATCCCCAGTGTGCCTGCCACGTTGATCACCACGCCGCCACCTGCCGTTGCTGCATCACAGGGACGGTATACTTCGCCCCCAAGAAGACGCTGCGCAGATCCACGGCGATGCATTCGTCCCACTCGTCTTCGCTGATCTCGGTGATGCTGCCCGCCGGGCTGATCCCGGCGCTCTGCACCAGCACGTCGATGCGCCCGAAACGATCCAATGTGGCCTGCACCATGCCGCGCACGTCCTCGCCGCGGGCGACGTCCACGGCCAAGGCAATCGCCTCGCCGCCGGCCGCGCCGATCTCTGCCGCCACCCCCGTCACCTTCGACAAGGTCCGCCCCGCCGCCACCACCTTCGCCCCTGCTGCGGCAAAGTCCAGCGCACTGGCGCGCCCGATCCCCGAACCGGCGCCGGTCACAATGGAGACTTTGTTGGTTAGGTCAAACGACATAAAACCTCCCTTGATTTACGATTTGCGATTGACAATCGTAAATCGTCAATCGCAAATCGTAAATTCAATCTAGAATTGCTTCAACGATCCCCGCGTATCCCCTGGCTGCGGAGCGCAGATCGTCCAAGGCAATGTATTCGTCTGCGACGTGGGCGTGGCCTTCGGTGGAGGGGCCGAAGCCGATGGTGGGGACGCCGAGATTGCCCGCGCTGTGGGCGCCGTTGGTGCAGAACTGGTAGGCCCCCAGCCGCGGGGACAACCCGACGCTGCGCAAACCCGTCAACGCGGACTGGACGAGTTGGTGCTCGGCGTCGAACTTCCAGGCTGGGAAGAACTTGGGCGCCGACAGCGTCGCCCCGGTGTAGGTGACGTGCTCACCCTGCGCGATGTGGACTTTCCCGCGGCGCAGCGTCGGCAGCGCCTCGATGGCGGCGACGACGCTTTGCATGTCTTCGCCGGGAAGCAGCCGCCGATCGTAGGTGACACGGCACCGGCTGGGGATCACCGAATGGCCGGGGTAGGGATCAGAGATGATGTCGGTGAGCACCATCAACGCCTGCCCCACCAGTGGATCGGCGGGCAGCGCCAATTGTTTGATGGCGGCGATGACGTCGATCATCAGGTCCACGGCGTTGACGCCGAATTGTGGGCTGGACGAATGAACCGGCTTGCCGATGGTTTCGATGTGGATCTCGGCGCGCCCGCGGCCACCGTGGTTGAGGTTGAGGTCCGTCGCCTCACCGATGACGACAAAATCAGGGCGCACGATCTCCATCACCGTTGCCAGCGACACGCCTTCCATCACCTCTTCCATCACCGTGGCGCTCACGGCGACGCGCCCGGCCAGACGGCTGCGGTCCACCGCCGCGGCGGCGTGGATCATGGCGGCGAGCGCGCCCTTCATGTCCGACGTGCCGCGGCCGAACATGCGCCCGTCCACGATGTCTGCGCCGAAGGGATCGTGTGTCCACGGCACGCCGGGGGCCACGCCCACGGTATCGCAGTGGGCGTCGAGCAGCAGCGTCGGCCCTGTCCGCGCGCCGTTGATGATGCCGATCAAGCTGCCATTTGCGTCGGTGAAGACCTCGTCGAAGCCCAGCCGTGTCATCTCGGCAGCGGCCAAGGACACAGCCGGTTCCTCCTCACCCGAAAGCGTCTGCACGCGCACAAGCGACTGCGTAAACTGGACAAGTTCATCAAAGTTGATGCTCATATCGTCATCTACTTTTCCGGTCGGCATCGGCGGGTTTGGGCCAGGCGAAGGTGGCGCCGCCATCGACGGTGATCATTTCGCCGTTGATGTAGCTCGATTCGTTCGAAGCCAGGAAGAGCGCCAGGTTGGCCACGTCGTCGGGGGTGCCGTAGCGACGGGATGAGATGCGCGTCATCCAGCCGCCCGAAAGTTCAGGATCGGCCAAGGAACGCGCCGTCATGTCGGTGGCGATGATGCCGGGGGCCATGGCGTTGGCGCGAATGCCGAAGGGGCCGAATTCCATCGCCAGGCATTTGGTCAACTCGGTGACGCCGGCCTTGGTGACACAGTAGGCCGACGAATCGGTGAAGGCGACGTAGGCGCTGATCGAGGACAGGTTGACGATGCTGCCGCCCTTCTCCGCTGCCAGCCAATGGCGCACCACCGACTGGGTAACGTGGAAGAGGCTGTTCAGGTTGACGTCCATTGTGCGCTGCCACTGCTCGACGGTCATTTCCTCGAAGCGGGCGTTGAAAAAGATACCGGCGTTGTTCACCAGGATATCGACGCCGCCAAGTTGGTCCACCGTCCCCTGCACCATTGCGTCCACTTCGGCGCGCACAGTGACGTTGGTGCGGAAGGTGGCGATGGCGACGCCGTGTTTGGCCGCCAGGTCCGCGGTTTCCTGCACGCCTTCCAGGTTGAGATCCGAAAGCGAGAGCGCGCAGCCTTCTTCGGCGTAGCGCAGCGCGATGGCGCGGCCAAGTCCTTGAGCGGCGCCGGTGATGATGGCAACTTTGCCGGTTAAGCGGGCCATGCGGTTGTCCTTTGGGTGATTGGGTGGATTGATTCAAAAACGAACGGGCAGGTGTGTCAAGCCACGCACGGCGGCTGTCCGTTGCCAGGACGGTTGATCCTCGATCAGCGCCAGATCGGGCAACGCTTCGAGCAAAGACAAGATGCCGATCTGCCCTTCGATGCGGGCCAGCGGCGCGCCCAAGCAGTAGTGGATGCCCTGGCCGAAGTGCATGAGCTGTCCTTGCGGGCGGGCGAAATCGAGCACATCGGGCTGAGGATGGTGCGCCGGATCGCGGTTGGCCGCGCCCAGTACCGCCGCTACATGATCGCCGGTGCGCATCTCTTTGCCGTGCAGGGTCACATCTTCGAGGACGTAGCGGAAGGTCATCTGCACGGGGCTGTCGAAGCGCATCAACTCGTCGACGGCGGCTTCGCTCTGCTCGGGGCGGCGGCGCAGTTGATCCAAATGGGCAGGCCGTCGCAGCAGGTGGTAGACGCCGTTGCCGATCAGATGCATCACCGGATCGTTGCCCACAAAGATGAGGTGGGTGAGCGTGCCCATGAGTTCATCTTCGCCCAGATCGTCCATGCGCGCCAGATCCGAGAGCAGATCCTCGGCGGGCTGGCGGCGGCGCTCTGCCACGATTTCACGCAGGTAGTCGAGCAGTTCGATCACAGCGCGGCGGCTGTCTGCGCGTGTTTCTTCGGACTGGTTGAGATCGATCAACGTGGCCAGGGTGCGCGACCATTCGGCGAGGCGGGGCAGATCATCCAGCGGCAGCCCCAGCGAGCGCGCCGTGACGCCCACGGTCAGCGGCAGCGCATAGGCCGAGAGCAGATCCAGCGGCGGACCGGCCTGAATCATGGCGCGGATCAGGTGTGCCGCCCATGCCTCGATCTCTTCGCGCAAACCGCCCACGGCGCGGGGTGTAAAACGTCGTTGCGGCAGTCCGCGCAATCGCGCATGGACAGGCGGATCACGCAGAATCATCCATCCCTGCGCCAACGCTGCGATCTCCCGTTCTTCGGGCGGGATGGTGGCAGCCAGATCGGGGCGCACGCGGTCGATCTCGCGCCCGAAACGGTTGTCCTTGAGCACGGCGACCACATCATCCAACCGTGTCACATACCAACGCCCAGGCAGGCCCATGTCGTCTGCATTGCCCCAGTGGATGGGATCATCCGCTTGCAGACGGCGATAGTGTGGGTATGGATCGGCAAGAACGGCAGGATCGAGCGGGTTGAAGGGCATGGGTGTGATCCGTGGTTTGTGGGTAGAGGATGTGTCGTCTTGGCTTGGCAGTTGTTGTGTGAATCCGTGGTGCGTAGTGCGTGTACCAGTAGAGGGCGTGACTTCGGCATTGGCGTCCGTCTTGCGTACAGGGCGTGATTCCAATTCAGAGATCGCATCGTCCACTGGTACACGCACTACGCAGCCAATGTCATTAAACCCTCGAATATCAGCGGAGAAAGCACGCCCTCGTGCGGCTGTTCCCTTGTAGGCCCGCACCTTGGGGTGCTCACTCCGCGCTTAACTTAATGACATTGACTACGCATTACGCACTACGCACTACGCACCACGTCCTCACGCGTGCCGCAATCGCGGATCGATCACCCGATACAACACGTCCACGAGCAAGTTCATCACGACGTAGGTGAAAGCGACGACGATGACTGTCCCCTGCACCACGGCGTAGTCGCGGCGCAGGATGCCGTCGAGCAAGAAGCGGCCCAACCCCGGCCACGAGAAGACGAGTTCGGTGATCACCGCGCCGCCTAGCAGCGCGCCGAATTGGAGTCCTTGCAGGGTGATGACGGGCAGAATGGCGTTGCGCAGGGCGTGATAGAAGGTGATGCGGCTGCGTTGTAGCCCTTTGGCGCGGGCGGAGCGGATGTAATCGGCGCGCAGCACCTCCAACATCGACGAGCGGGTCATGCGCGCCACGAAGCCGGCCGAGGTAAGGCCGATGGCCACAGCCGGCAATGTGATGTGCTTCAACGCGCTGACAAATCCCGCCCAATTCCCGGTGATGATCTGATCGAGCAGAATAAAGTTGGTCACCGTCTCGTAGTCGACGCCGATGCCGATGCGCCCACCCACAGGCATCCAGCGCAGTTGCACCGAGAAGACGTAGATCAGCATGATCGCGATCCAAAACCACGGAATCGACAGCCCCAGGATGGCAAACGTGCGCGCCGAGTAATCGACCCAGCGATTACGCGTCACCGCGGAGACGACGCCCGCGCCCACACCGATGATGGAGCTGATGATCAGCGCCACAAGCGCCAGCTCAATCGTGGGCGGCATCTTCTCAGAGAGCAGCCGCGTCAACGGCACACCCGAGGCCATCGAGATCCCCAGGTCCCCGCGAATGAGGTTGCCGAGGAAGCGCAGATACTGCACCCAGATCGGCTGATCTAATCCCCACATGGCGCGCACCGTGTCCAACTGGCTTTGATCCAGCACAAGCGTCGCCACCTGCTGCATGGGATCACCAGGCACCAGTCGCAGCACCAAGAAGGTCAAACTCGCCACCGCCCAAAGCACAACCGGCAGCCAGAGGATACGAGTGAGAATGTAGCGCATAAAACCTCCAAGGAGGATTTACGATTTGCGATTTACGATTTACGATTGTCAATCGCAAATCGTAAATTTAACGGTTTCTCATCGTCGGATCTAAATGGTCTCTCAGTCCGTCGCCCAGGTAGTTGACACAGAGCACGGTGAGGGTGATGGCGATGCCCGGGAAGAAGGGGACGTGTGGCGCGTCGAAGATGAGGCGCTGTCCTTCACTGACCATGAGTCCCCAGTCGGGTGTGGGCGGTTCGACGCCGAGCCCGATGAAGCTAAGCGCCGCCGAATAGCTGATGGCAATCGCCAGCATAGCCGTGGCCTGCACGATGATGGGCGGGATCAGGTTGGGCACAATGTGGCGCAACACGATCCACCTGTCCGTTGCGCCGATGGAACGGGACGCCAAGACGTATTGCTCCAGCGCGAGCACGAGCACCACCGAGCGCGCCAGGCGGGCGAAGATGGGGATCATGGAGAAGGCGATGGCGATGATGGTGTTCACCAGCCCCGCGCCCAACGCCGCCACGATCAGGATCGCCAGCAGGATGGCCGGAAAGCTGAGCATGATGTCCATGAGGCGCATGAGGAAGTCGTCCACGCGCCCGCCGCGGAAGCCGCTGACGATGCCGATGGCCGATCCAATCAACATGCCCACCACCACCGAGAGGACGCCGGTGATCAACACCGGTCGCCCACCGTAGAGGACACGCGCCAGCAGATCGCGCCCGAACTCGTCGGTGCCGAAGGGATGGGTAAGCGACGGCCCCAGCAAGCGGCTGGGAATGTCGATCTTCGTTGGATCGTACGATGTCAACAACGGCGCAGCCGCCGTGGCCAGCGCAATCAGCACGAAGACCACCCCACCCCAGAAAGCCAGTTCGTTGTTCTGCGCCAACCGCACCACGCGTCGAACCGGCCCCGGTTCTGTCGGTACACGTGGGTTACTCGCTGTGTTTGCTGTTGGGCTGAGGTTGCTGACGCTCACGGTGGTATCCTTGTGAAACGTAACTCGTAATGCGTAATCCGTAATTGGTCGGCGAGCTGACAGGGCATTCCCAATGACGCCCCGATCTCGCAACACGAATTACGGATTACGCATTACGAGTTACGTTTATCCAATCCAAACACTCTGCAAGAAGATGCGCTCCGTCGAGGCGCTGCCTGCGGCCAGGCCGTTGACGTTGGCCGCCATCACGGTGGGCTTGGTGTAGTAGGCCAGCATGATGTAGGGCAGTTCTTCGAGGATCAGATCCTGGATTTCTTTGTAGATCTCGGCGCGGCGTGTGAGATCTGTCTCCTGGCGACCGGCGACGAGCAGTTCGTCCATCTTGGCCGAGTATTCGGGCATGGCGCCGACGATGCCGGTTTCGCCCTGCGCCGATCCATCGCCCGAGAAGAGCAATGTCACCTTGTTGTCGGGGTCGGGGACCCAGAGCGAACGCTGGTTCATGTTGAGCTGCGATTCGCCGCCCAGCACCTTGCCCCAGTAGGTGCCTGCGTCCTGGGGATCGAGGGTGACGGCGAAGCCCACCGCTTCGAGATCGCTCTTGAGCAACTCGGCCATCTGCGGCCAGAAGCGGTTGCTTTCGTAGGTCAATGCCAGTTCAATGGGCGTGGGCAGCCCCGAGGCGGCGACATGCTCGGCGGCCAGGTCCAGATCCTGTTTACTGACCTCGTAGCCGGCGGTGTCGAAGCCGAACTCGGTGGGGCCGACGAAGGTGGCCGGTTGTTCACCCAACCCGTAGAGGACAGCCTGGATCAGGTTCTCGCGGTTGATGGCGTAGTTGATGGCAAAGCGCACGTCGCGGTTGTCCATGGGCGCATTGAGCATGCAGCAACCGAGGAAGAGATTCACCACCGGCTCGCCCGCCATCACCTTCACCGCGTCCGACTGCTGCAAACGCGGCACCGCCGAAGAGGGCGGATAGGGAGCGAAGTTCACCTCGCCCGATTCGATGGCCGCCAACATGGCGCCTTCGTCGGGGTAGCCACGCATGATGATCTCGTCGAGGTTGGGGCGTCCTTCCCAGAAGTCCTCGAAGGCGACCAGCGTCACCTCGGAGCCGGGGACAAAGCGCTCAACCTTGAACGGGCCACAACTGACGAGATTGGTGTTGATGCCCGCGCCGAACTCATCCAGCGAGGCGGGGCTGAGGGTGATGGCCGAGGGGTGGAAGAGACGGTAGAGGTAGGCGGCGTCGGGCCGTTCCAACTCGATCACCACCGTCATGTCGTCTGTGGCCTCGATAGACTTGCGATTGACGGTGTAGTTGGTGTGCATGTACAGCCCTTCGACGTAGCTGGAATCGTCGGGGTTGACCTGACGGGTGAGGCTACGCACGATGGCGTTGGCGTCGACGTCTGTGCCGTCGTGGAACTTGACGCCGGGCCGGATCTTGAAGGTGTAGACGAGGCCGTCGTCGGAGACTTCCCACGACTCGGCCAGGCTGGGTTCCGGCGGATCGGTCCACACGCCGCTGCTGTTGGGGCGGGTGAGGTAGGCGCCCACGTTGTCGTGGACATTGGTGATGCCGAAGCCATTCCACAAACCCGGTTCAAGCGATTCGCCGATGGTTTCCGCCGCGAAGACCAACCGCCCCCCCGGCTGCGGACCGGTGGCGACGACTTCACCAGCCGCGGTTTCTGCACCGCTGGGGGCAGGGGCGGCGGCAGGCGCACAGGCGGCGAGGAACTGCGCCGCGGCCAGCGAACCGGCCACACCCAACGATCCTTGCAAGAAGCGCCGCCGGTTCATGGCGACGTCTCGCAGATACGCCATGTACTTCTCCTGACTGGATTTCTGAGACATTGAGTTTCTCCTTTGCTCAAAGTGGCCGCAATACAAACAGATATGAACACGCTTCACGAGCAAAATCAGGGGGAATCACATCAAACGCACTGTTGATAGATGCGTCGAAGTGTCGCAATGGAGTGTTGCACCGATGCGGTGAAATCGGCCTCGGCGGCGCACTCGAAGGTGTACCAACCGCTGTAGTGGACGGCCTTCAGCGCCGCCAATCCGGCGGCGAAGTCGACATGTCCTTGGCCGGGGAGACGCCGGTTGTTATCGGCCAGGTGTACGTGGAGGATCGAGCGCCCAGCCTGCCGAATCGAGGCGTTGATGTCGGCTTCGGTGATGTTCATGTTGTGGAAGTCAAGACAGACCCCCACGTCCGGGTGATCGTACTGGTGGGCGGCGCTGAGTGTATCTTCCACGCTACGCCAAAAACGGCCCTCAAAAGGGGTGAGCGGCTCGAAAAAGAGCGGCACGTTTTTGTCCACCGCATACGCTACAATGGCGTTAAGGTTGTCCTTTAGCCGGCGGACTTCCTCGACCGGCGGCTCAGTGTACGGCGGGAAGATCGGCAGCGGATCCTGTGGGCGATATTCCGGCGTCAAGAGCACCGATGCGCCCAACTCAGCCGCCGCCGCCAGCACATCTTTGATCCACGGCAGTTGACCGGCTCGATACAGCGCAAGCCCACCCAGGATCACGGCTACGGGCATCAATCCGGCGTTGACGGCGGCTGTGCGGAGTTCGTCCTGCCAGCGATCAAGCGGCGTCTGCTCGAAGACAATGGTCTCGACGCCCGCAGCGCCGGTCTCGGCGATCCACGCGCACTGTTCTGCCAAACCGGACACAGGGACCATCCCCGTAACACACGCGAACTTCATAAACGTTACTCGGCGGCGTCATCAATGTAGGCGACGATCTCACCGACAGGCACCTCGTCGTCGACCTCGTATTCCACGTCCACGAGGACGCCGGCGGCGGGCGCTTCCACGTCGGTGTCCACCTTCTCGGTCTCCACCGTGAAGAGCGGATCGCCCTGCGCCACCTTGTCCCCCTCGGAGACATGCCAGGCGACAATCAATCCTTCCGTCATCGTCATGCCGAACTTGGGCATGTAGATTGGGTGTTTGGCCATCGATCTTGTGTCCGATCTGATAATGAATGGGTGAATTGACGATTTGCGATTGACGATTTACGATTGTCTGGTTGGGCGAGTGACAACGTATTGGTGAAAATCTTGGTCAACACCACAGCAGACCAATGCGCGCTCACCACCTCTTCACGACAATCGTAAATCGTCAATCGCAAATCGTAAATCTACCCATTGAAAGTACCCCTTACTGCATCCACAATCTCCTCGACCGAGGGAATGACAGCCTTTTCAAGGATCGGGCTGAAGGGGATGGGGACGGGTTTGCTGCTGACACGGCGGACGGGCGCTTTGAGGTGACGGAAGCCCTTTTCGGCGACGGTGGCAGCCCATTCGCTGGCTGCACCGCAGACGGGATAACTCTCGTCCACGGCGACGAAGTGGCCTGTCTTGGCCACGCTGTCGAGGACCATTTCTTCGTCCCACGGCTTGAGGGTGCGCAGGTCGATGACTTCGACGTCGATGCCGTCCGCGGCCAGGATCTCGGCGGCTTTGAGCGAGTGATGCACCATGAGGCCCGCGGTGCAGATGGTCACGTCTTTGCCGGGGCGCTTGATGTCGGCCTTGCCCAGGGGAATGACGTGTTCGGCGTCGTCTTGCATGTTCTGGCGCTGGCCGCCCAAGGAAAGGTGGTTGAAGAAGACCACAGGGTTGTCGTCGCGGATCGAAGCCTTCAACAGCCCGTGGACGTCTTGGGGCGTGCTGGGCATGACGACTTTGATCATGGGCAGGTACATGAAGAGCGGATGTACGGCCTGGCTGTGATGCGGACCCGCCCCAATGCCGCCGCCGTTCTGCACCATGTAGACGATGGGCAGTTTGGCCTGCCCCCGAACATGTAGCGCATGGCGTTGGCCTGGTTGGCGATCTGATCGAAAGCCAGGTAGAGGAAGGTGCCGAACATCAGATCCACAATCGGCCGTAGCCCCGTGGCGGCCGCTTCCACACCGGCCCCGGCCACGCCCAACTCCGAGATCGGCGTGTCGATGACGCGCACATCACCGAATTCGGCGTGCAGTCCACGCGTCCCGCGAAGACGCCGATACGTACATCTTCTCCCATCAAGATCACACTGTCATCGCGCCGCATCTCCTCGGCCAAAGCATCTTTGATGGCGGCGATATAGGTTTTTCGTGGCACAGGAACCCCTATGGATTTACGATTTGCGATTGACGATTTGTGATTGACGATTTTCGATTGACGATTTACGATTGCTTCGTTGAGCACGTGACATTGCATTGGTAACAATTTTCGTTAACAGCACAACAAACCAATCATGCATTCGTGTACTCAACGCGACAATCGTAAATCGTCAATCGAAAATCGTAAATCGTCAGATTTCAATTGAAATCTCCAACTCCTCCAACCACCGTTGGTATTCGATCAGCGGCAGATCCGCCGGGCGCAGGGGGAGTTCGACTTTGGTCCAGAAGGGTGGCAGGAGCCAGGGACGCTGGCTTTCGACGATGATGCGGTCCTGTTCGCGCAGGGTGTCTTGCATGGTCTCGAAGGCTTCGTTCCAGGCCGGTTTGTCGTGATCATAGTTGCGCGAGGATCCCCAAAAGGTCTCGGTGAGATCGTAGCGGCGAGGACAGACCGCCTGCCAGATCAGCGTGCGCCGGTTGTCGGCGGCGTCCGCTGCGTGGATGGTGAAGTGGATCACGTTGGGAATGCCCACGGTGGTGGTCAACTTCACCTGGCGGAAGGCGGCGTCGTTGCCGGCTTCGGCGATGGTGGCGTTGTTGGGCTGCCACATGGTGATGTCCACGAGCAGGTACTGTCCTTGGCGGTGGACGGTGTGTTCCGGCGGCTCAGGGTGCGCCCGATCGCCCACCAGCCCACCATGCACCCACGGTCCGTGCGTATCGTCCAGTGCGGCCATGATCACCCGCGGCGCCGCCGCCTGCCAGGGCGCGTAGGTGCGCAGTGGACCGGTCATGAATTCGGCGTCGTCCACGTGCGGCAGGACGGGCAGATCGTAGCGTGGCTGCACATCCAGACAGATCCAGATCAGCCCGTAGCGTTCCGCCGTGTGGTAGACGGGTACCTGCGCATCGGCAGGGATGTTGCGTCCTGGCGCGAGTTGGGGGATGTCCACACATTGGCCGCTGGTGGCGTAGCTCCAGCCGTGGTAAGGACACATCAGGCAATCGCCATGCCCCGCAATCTCACGAATCTCGCCCAGCGAAAGCTGCGCCTGAAAATGACGACACAGATCGTCCATCGCCACCACGCGGCCGTTCAGCCGAGCCAACACCAGCCGCTCCTCCAACAACTCCACCGCCAGCGGCGCGCCATCCGTCAACGCCGCCGCCGGCAACACCGGATGCCAAAAAGGACGCAACGCCGCATAATACGCCGCAATCGCCTCCGCCTCAGGATGCTGTTCGAGGGATCTTGTTGTGTGTGTCGGCAACATGTTTGACACTCCATTTACGATTTGCGATTGACGATTTACGATTGCTTGGTTGAGCGAGCGACAACTTATTGGTGAGAGTCGGGGTTAACAGCACAAGAAACCAATCCTGGGTCCACGTGCTCAACACGACAATCGTCAATCGTAAATCGTAAATCCATCCTAGGCCCACATATCTTCGAAAATCGATTCAACATCCGGGTCAGGACTATTTCTCGCGAACTCCACCGCGGCGTTGACTTGGGCGACGATGGTTTCGTCGAGGGTTTCGAGTTGTTCCACGGCGATGAGTTGACGCTCGACGATGACTTCGTGCAGGCGGAAGATTGGGTCTTTGCGCTGGGCGTCGAGCTTTTCGGCTTCGCTGCGGTACTGTTGACCGGCGAGGAAAGCGTCTTCGCCTTCGGCGTGGCCGCCTTTGCGGTGTGTCTTGGCCTCGATCAGCGTCGGTCCTTCGCCGCGGCGGGCGCGGGCGACGGCGTCTTGCGTGGCCTCGTGGACAGCCAGGGCGTCGGTCCCGTCGACGATGACGCCGGGGATGCCGTAGCCTGCGGCGCGGATGGCGACGTCTTTGATGTTCATAGCTTTGTCCGACGGGGTAAACTCGCCGTACTGGTTGTTCTCGCAGACGAAGAGGACTGGCAACTTCAGCACCGACGCCAGGTTGAGCGACTCGTGGAAGCTGCCTTCGTTGGCGGCGCCGTCCCCGAAAAAGGTGACAGACACCTGATCGGTGCCGCGAGTCTTGGCGCTGAGGCCGGCCCCCACCGCCACCGGAATGCCACCGCCCACGATGCCGCAAGCGCCCAACATGCCGATGCTGAAGTCCGCGATGTGCATGGAGCCGCCCTTGCCCTTGCAATAGCCCGTGGCCTTGCCGAATAGCTCGGCCATCATGCGGTCGAAGTCGCCGCCCTTGGCAATGACGTGTCCATGCCCGCGGTGGTGCTGATGATGTAATCGTCATACGCGCAGCGCCGCACACCCCGCGCCCGCCATATCTTCGCCAACATAAAGATGCACGAAGCCGGAGCGCTGTCCTTGCGCGAAGAGCTTGCCCACCTGCTCCTCAAAGCGCCGAATGCGCAACGCCGCGGTGTAGATGTCGAGAATGGCGTTGGATGATAGGTCAGACATGAATCGCTCCTAAGATGATTTACGATTTGCAGTTGACGATTTGCGATTGTCTGGTTGAGGGTGCGAGCGCGAATTGGTCTGCTGTGTTGTCTTAAAGATTTTACCAATCGTTGTCACTCGCACAACGAGAAATCGTAAATCGTCAATTGAAAATCGAAAATTGATTTAGCTGCAAAGCTCTGCCGCCGTTAGCGCCAGCGCCTTCGTCGCCGTGACAATCTGTCCACTTCGATGCGCTCGTCGACCATGGGCCAGATGGGGATGTAGCCCGGGCCATATTCGACGCGGGTGATGCCCGCCTTTGAAGTGACCCAGGTGTCGGCGGTGGCTTTGATGCGGTGACCGGCGGCCCCCATGGCATCCCGCCCGGTGACGGCTTTGTGGTGGCGGATCACGCTGTCCACTACGGGCAATTGACGGGTGTGGCTGGTTGGGCGGGCATGTTGGGCTGCTGTGCGCTCAACGGCACGATTGATTCGTATTGGAATTCAGGATCCTCGGCGGCGATGGACTGGAGCAGACTGTAAGATCCTCGATGACGCTGTCCTCGGTCATGCCGGGGATGATGCGCAGATCAAAGCTGAGCGTCGTCGTGTTCTGGAAGTGTTCGATGTTGCGCACCGCCATGTAGGAAGCCCGGGATCAGCGGGTGTGGCTCATAATGCAGCCAACTGCCCTGTGCAGGATCGGTGTATAGACCGGGCCGAGAGGCTGATCACCTGCAGATCTTCTCGATGGGGTTGATGTAGGGCACACGGTGTTTGAACTCGCCGATCACCTTCACCTTCCCCTGCACGTAGCCCACCGAAATCACCCCTACGTCCAGGTCCCCGGCCTCAGTGACAATGCAATAGTCGGGGCGCAGGCCGCTCTGGATCAGGTGCTGTGCGCGCCCACACCTGCCAGTCTCCGCTACCACACAGGCCACGATCAGATCGCCCTTGAGCGGCACACTGGGCTTGGCGCACACCACCATCCCCGCCGCCATCAGGATCGAGCGACGCCAGCGCTGTCTTCGATCGCGCCCAATCCGTAGAGATAGCCATCCTCGATATCGCCGGCAAAGGGATCGATGCGTCCACTCGTCCTCGCGGAAAGGACGCCCCTGCCAATCGCTGGTGTCGGTGTGGCCGCACAGCATCAGGCTCGGTCCGGTGCCGCTACGCGCAAGGTGCCGATGGCCTGGTGTGTCACCCAGTTGGGTGATTGGGCAGATGGGGCAGCGGCACCATCTGCAAGTCCACATCAAAAACCCCGCGCCGCCATCAATCGGCAATCCAATGCCCCACCGCCGACTCATGCTAAAGATAAGACGACACACGGATCAGCTCCTGCGCCAACGCAACGGGTTCGGAAGGATCAAATGGAAAGAGAGAAGAAGATTAGAGTTCATTGGGATTTTCGATTAATCAATTTACGATTTGCGATTGACGATTTACGATTTTCGTGTTGAGTGTGCGATTTCTTCTCTGGGAAGTTGTGCTGTAGACGAAATTGACAACCCAATTGCCCGTTCACAATCTCTGCATGACAATCGTAAATCGTCAATCACAAATCGTAAATCATTACTCACCACCGCCCAGACATCAAACCCCACCTGCGCGCCGCCCCACAATTCCTTGACGCCGATGGTGTTGCGTGGGATAGGGATCGCTGAAGTACTGCGGTAGATGGCATCCATATCGGCGAAGCGGTTGACGTCGGTGAGCGACACGTTGACACGCACCACGTTGGCCATGCTGCTGCCCCCGCTTCGAGGACAGCCTTGATGTTGTCCAAAGCCTGGCGCACCTCGGCCTCGAAACCACCCTTTACCACACCCGATCCATCGGGATGCGTGCCCAGGTAGCCCGACGTGACAATCATCGCCCCAGCGCAACGCCTGGCTGTATCCACTGCTCGGCGCAACGGAATCGGTGAGAATTACTTCGAATGGCAGCATAGAAACCTCCTTCTATTTTTCTTCTCTCGCTTCACAAATAGTTGTAGACCTGTCGCCCGGCTCAGGCCCAGTTGATCAGCCAGGATGGGGACGGCTTTTTCACCTGGAAGATGCCGTTCGTCGAGCGGGCGATGAGATCGATCTTCTCTTCGCGGCTCATGAGGGGCTGCCCTTTGCCCACTTGCGTGCAGCGTATCGGTGAGGAGCGATTGGATCGTCTCTTCGATGTCATCGGAGAAGGTTTCGACGATGTCGCCTGATCTTCTGTGCTGACGAACGCACCCAGCGGCTTGCGCACGCACGCTGACGAACGCCGTAATGTCGAAGTTGACGCAGAAAGCGCCGTAGGCTCGCCCCTGTCTCATCTCGCAAAAAGACGGTGCCAGATTTCATCAAACGGCCGCAACAGGCTGATGAAGATGATTGGACGGATCCTCATCGGTGTCACCGCTCCGTGCTTTGGAAAGCAGCAGATCTGTGGCAACGCCGCTACAGGTTTGCGGTTGGTGATATTGCCTTCGAGGTGAATGATCAGATGCTCAAAGTCGCTGAAATCGTGGATCACCACCTCGCAGAAGGGATCGAAGAGCCGGCGCAGCGACTCGGCAATCTGCGCAAGGACGGCGAAAAGTGCCTGTCGCTCTTGCATTGCCTCGGCGTTTGTGGCTGAAGACATCGCCTCAACACCGTTTTCCTGCATACCTGCCGTCGAAGCGGAATCGCTGGTCATGAGTCCCTGTTTTCGAATAAAAACCATCGCACAGTGGAATTGACCTTATCCCTGCGCGCAAATCGACACTTTGTCAACAGTTTAGACATTATGGAAAAATGACGAGATTTCTTGTACACTTTGCACGAGAGTGGTGTTGTGAGAATATGCAATGATTGGGGGAAAAGGGACTGGGGATCGGGGACTGGGGATTGGGTTGAGTATGATGTCGCTGAATTGGGTAGTTTTTTCTGGGCGGGAGATGATGGGATGATGAGGATCATGCTCGTCGTGCCCATCATCCTCATCATCTCTATTCAAGTAATCATCCCAATCCCCAGTCCCTGATCACAGTCCCCAATCCCCAACACAAGGAACCCATGACCAATCCCAACGAGAAGTGCTCTACGTCCAAAGAGGATAAGCGACGCTGCCCGAGATAGGCAGCCCCGATGTGGGAGATGTTGAAGAAGACGAAGACGATTCTGATCCCCGTGGGCGCTACCGAAGATCACGGCGCGCACCTGCCGCTGGGGACAGACAGCATGGAGGCGCGTGAGATTTGCCGCCTCACCGCTATCCGGCTGGAGGAGATGGGCTGCCCCGTGGTGATCGGGCCGGTGATCCCGTTTGGCACGTCGAGCTTTCACCTGGGCTTCCCCGGCACCGTGTCCATCAGTTCTAGTACGCTGGTGACACTGCTCAAAGAAGTCTGCCTGAGCCTCTACCAGGGCGGCTTTCGCAATTTCGTCCTCATCCACGGCCACGACGGCAACCTGCCCTCGATGATGGTGGCGGCCCAGGAGATTGTCGACGCCACGCCCGACGCCAGCGCCGTCGTCCTCAACTGGATGGTGGCGATTGAGAGCAGGTCTACCACACCATCCAGGTCTCGAAGAAGGGCGAAAGCCACGGCGGCGAAGCGAGACCGCGCGACTGCTGGAAATGCCCATCCCGAACTCGTCCACCCCGAAGCAGGCACCGCCTTCTACCTCAAGCCCGAAGAGTTGCGCCGCCTGCAAAGCCCCGAACACATGAAGACAGGCGGCGGCATCAGCTACAACGTGCGCAGCTAAAGCGCTCACCCCCTACGGCTCCATCAGCGATCGGCTGGCCACAGAAGAGACCGGACCTGAAGCTACGCCGCCATCGTCGACTGGCTCAGCATGGTGATCAGCGCGACTTCTTCGAGGAAGATATCCGCGTTTGAAGCAACAGAATAGAACGCGGATTGGGCGGATCGGGCAGATTGAGGCGGATTTTTATTTGAATCCGCTCAGATCTGCTCAATCCGCCCAATCCGCGTTCTATTGGAGGTAATCTATGAGCGAAATCATCTGGGCGGGGATCGCCATCCCTGCGGCGGGTGCGGACGTCGAGACCGATTGGGCTGTCTACGTCGAAGACGGTCGCATCGTGGACACAGGCTCGCGCGGCAAACTCAGCACACGCCACCCCAATGCAGAAATCAGCGGCGGCGCAGACTATTTGCTGATACCGTCTTTCGTCAACAGCCACGATCACGGGCGCGGCATCGGCACCATGCCCCTGGGCGATCCCGACGATCTGCTCGAAATCTGGCTCCCCGGCCTGTGGACGCTGCCGCCCGTCGATCCCTACCTGCTCACGCTCTGGGAATCGTTGCAACTGCTCAAGAGCGGCGTCACCACCACAGCGCACAGCCACAACCCACGCACCTGGGAACAGATGGAGGCAGACAGCCGAGAGGCGATCCGCGCCTACGTCGACGCCGGGGTGCGCGTGGCCTTTCACCCGCCTTTGGTGGACCAGAACCAGCTTGTCTACGCCGAACGAAGCCGCTTCCTCCAGGAAATCCCTTCCTCGCTCGTAACTGTGGCCGAGCGTTTCCTCTCTCCGCCGTCGCTCACCCAAGCGGACTACCTTGATCTCTGCGCCCGCTTGGTGGACGACTGCCACGATCCGGTAAGCCACACCGTCCACGTGCAGATCAGCCCCGTCGGTGGGCAGTGGTGCAGCGACGAACTCATCCTCGCCTGCGTGGACTTCGCCCAGGCGCGCGGACTCCGCGTACAGATGCACATGCTCGAAACCCGCTACCAGCGCATCTACGCCCACCAGCGCTGGGGCAACAGCTTCATCCGTCACCTGGACGAGATCGGCGCGCTGGGGCCGTGGCTGACCCTCGCCCACATGGTCTGGTGCGAGTTGGACGAACTCGATCTGCTGGCCGAACGCGGCGTCGGCATCGCCCACAACCCCAGCAGCAACCTGCGCCTGCGCAGCGGCGTGGCGCCCGTCCCCGAAATGCTGGCCGCGCGCGTGCGCGTCGGCGTGGGCATGGACGGCCACACCCTCGACGATGATCAGGATTATCTACGCGAACTGCGCCTGGCGTGGACACTGGCCAACCGTCCTGGCGCGGCATCGCCCACGGTGACGGCGTCCACCGTCCTTGGCATGGGTACAGTGGACGGCGCCGCCATCACCCTGGGCGCAGACGTCGCCGTGGGGCGGCTGGCGGCTGGTCACCTGGCCGATCTGCTCTTGGTGGATTGGGAAGGGGTGCGGGGTCTCTGGTCTGCGCCGACCGTCGCCGCCGACGAACTGCTCCTGCGTCGCGGGTCACGGCAACAGATCCGGCATGTCATGGTGGGCGGTGAGTGGGTGATCCGCGACGGGCGACACACGCGCCTCAACGAAGACGACGTCGCCGCCGCGCTGCGGGGGGAGTTCAACGCACACTACACTGCGTCCGCGCCCGACGAAGCCGCTCAAATGCGGGCGTTGGCTGCGGCGCTACGGCGCTTCTATGCGAGTTGGGATTAAGCGCGATACCTGCTCTTGCTCACCAATATGCTGAATTATTGAAGGCTTCCACGCACGTACATCTGCCCGACGGCATCTCGGTTGGTTCGTCCAGAAGCGATTGACCCAGCCAGCCTTCGGGATAGGAAAGTACGAACGGGGCCACCACCGCCTCGGGTGATATCTGGCGAAAGCCAACCTTTCCATAGTGAGGATCTCCGTAAGTGAGGACAATGTCCACGCCTGCCTCCCTCAGTTCCCGCAGACCGTAATTGATCAACGCCTGACCGATCCCTTTGCCCTGGTGATCGCTGTGTACGGCTACCGGGGCCAACAGGAACGCCACTACATTGTCGTCAAAAAAAAGGCGGCTGAAGAAAATCGACCCAAGTAACTGTCCATTTTCTTCGGCAACAAATCGGCCAACCTTTCCCGCCACTTTTGGATTTCTTCGGGGTTTGTCGCACCCACTCGCTGACTTCGCCAACGATCTTTAAGGGTGCTAGGGAGCGATAGGAGCGTGTCGGGTTTCCTGGGAATTTCTTGTCGGTGACATTCGGGTCATTTCGAAACTTCCTGTCGGCTCAACGATATAAACCCGTTCCCGGTTATCGCCTTTTGCCAGTGCAGCGGCGAGTCCCGCCCCATTCACAAGGGCAGTAAAGTAAATGTGATTCATCTTGAGGTCAGCTTCATAATTGGAATCGCCTCCTGGGGTCAACAAATCTCCCACCCGCAAATCTGCTCTCGTCCCGTGATAAAGGGGCCGTTGTCCACAGGGTTGTCTTTAGACAAAGCAGCTAATTTGTAATGCTGTTTTGCCTTGTCAGGTTCGTTTAGCTCATCGTAGCACTGAGCAATCTTTGCATACAAGGCAGGGAAAGCACTCTTTACAGTGGCATCGTCTAACTTCAAGGCAAACTGCAAAGCCGTTTCGAGCCACTTCAACCTGTCGGAAACATTGTTCTGATGACGTGCGACATAATGAGCCGCGAGGAATTTTTCATGGTCGTTTGTTGCTTCGTCCCATGCTTCCAGAAACAGCTTGCTTGCTTCTTCGGGCTTGCCTGCTTCTTCCATGCCCATACCCTGAAGACAGAGTTTCACAACATTGTTGTTTGGATTGAACGTCATTTTTGGTTTGGCTCTCAGTTATCGTGTCGTTCAAGTATCGGAGAGTGAGCGAACAAATTAGCCCGCACCGTTGATTACCTCTCGCCATCTTCGTAAGATGAGTCCTAACGCTCCTCTGCCATTGCCACATACCAAGTGCGCACTTCAAATGTCAGCAATCCACTGAGAACCGCTGGATCTTCGGCTGCAAATGCCATGAGTTCGTCACGGGAAACCTCTTGCGTAGCGATCATCATGCCACCGGAATCAGGATCCGTGAATGGTCCACCTCGGAACAATTTGCCTTGCTCAAACAGCTTTGCGTAATGCTGAACATGCTCCATGACGCCTGGTTGTTCGCGAAAATCAACACCGTGTTGCCAATTTTCACCTGGGGAATGAAACACGACCTGTCGGAGTTCCATCAATAATCCTTGCTTTGTTGATGATTGGTAGGATTTTGTCATACACAGCATCCTAGAATGTTATACCACCTCTGAGTGAATTCCACATACGAAGTCAATCATTTGTGCATTTTTTGCACCGCGGCGTGAGCCTAGCACAGAGTGGCGCAATTGAGTCGCTGTATTCGGTTGAACGCGGAACGGGTTCGCCGCAAAGGTGCAAAGGCCGCAAAGGAGAGAAAAGCGGAGAAAGAGCGAGGAGGACACGGATTCCAGGACAGGCAGGACGCAGAAATGGAGCTGTATTTCCTCAACCCATCTCCAAATACCGGCTGGTGAGCATCTGCGTGTGCTCGCCGTGCATCTGCAAGAAGCGATCCATGTCCAGCAGTTCATCGAAGCGGGCTTCGAGGGTGGCGCGATCCCAGTTCCACCACTTGCTGGCGAGGAGCGTTTCGGCCACTTCCAGCGGAAAGCGCATACGCAGCGGCCGCGCGGGGACGCCCACCACGATGGTGTAGGGGTCCACGTCCTTGGTGACGACCGCGCCGGCACCGATCACCGCGCCGGTGCCCACCTTGACGCCCGGCATCAAAATCGCGCCATGACCGATCCACACATCGTGGCCGATGGTGCAGCGGTCGTTGCGCCGCCACTCGAAGAATTCGGCGTCGTCCGCGCCGAAGCCGTATTGGGATCGACGGTAGGTGAAGTGGGCCTGCGTCACCCGCCACATGGGGTGGTTGCCGGGGTTGATGCGCACGTGCGAGGCGATGGAGCAGAATTTGCCCACGTCTGCGTAGACAATCGAAACGTCACCCGCGGTGTAGCTGTAGTCGCCGAAGGTGGATTCAAGCAGCGTGGTGTGCGCGCCCAAATCCGTCCACGCGCCGATGCTGCTGTCCACGATGCGACAGGACGGGTGGATCGTGGGTTCTTCGCTCAACTGCTTGGGCTTGCGCTCGCGCAGATCGGAAGGGAAGACATCGAAGTACTTCATGGTGCGCTCCTGTGAAAATGGTTCGATGGCACAAAGACCTGCGGCTCGACGGCGCTGCCCAACGTCGCCATGTAGCGATCCCAGTAGACGGGTACGCCCTGGCGCAGCGTCCCCCGCACGCGGTGACGTTGCCCCTCTTCCACGAGGACGATGTCGGCCTGCGCGCCCACGGCGATGCGTCCACGATCGTGGAGTCCTAGCGCGTCGGCGGGGTTCTGGCTGACGAGTTTGATCGATTCGTAGAGGGGCATCACGCCGCGTTCGGCGAAGGCGTAGGCGGCATGCAACATCGACGCCGGGTAGTAGTCGGTGGCCAGCGTGTCGACGATTTCGGCTGCCACGGCCTCGGCGGCGTTGAGGTTGCCCGAAAGCGATCCGCCGCGCAGGGCATTGGGCGCGCCCATCGCAATGTGCATGCCCAGCCGCTTGGCCTCCTGCGCCGCATCCCAGGTGACAGGAAACTCGCTGATCGACACCCCCAACTCGTGGACAAAATTGACCTTGTCCACGGTGTCGTCGTCGTGCGAGGCCAGGGCCACGCCGTGGGCCAGCGCCAGTTTCGCCACATCGGCCACCACATCCCAGCCTTTGGGGCGTTGCTGCGCCACTTCGATGCGCTGCCACACCTGTTCTTCGTTGTAGTTTTCGCCGGTGCGCTTGCTCCACTCCACGGCGAACTTCACGTAGGCCTCGATGTCGCGGTACTGTCCCTGGCCGGGGGTGTGATCCATCACCGAAATCAGGTGGACGTGACCGGCCAACAGCAATTCTTCCAGCACCTTCCCGGCATCGGGATTGGTGATCTCAAAGCGGGCGTGGACCCGATGATCGGCCAGCAATTCGGGCCGCAACTGGTTGACGGTAAGCATGATCTCGCGGGCGCGCTCTTCGGAGCGGATGCTGTCCTGTTTGTGCCAAGCGAACGAGACGGCGGCGTAAGCGGTGGTGACACCCGTTGCCACCAGGCGTTTGTCCAATTCGTGCAGCGCCAGATCGATGGGGATGTTGGCTTTGGGCCGCGGCGTAATCTCGCGCTCCAACATGTCGCCGTGGATGTCGATAAGGCCGGGCAGCGCCGTGAGCGCGGGCGCGTGCAACGCCGGTTCGGGCGCGCCGTCTTCGCAGATCTCGGCGATGACGCCGTCTTCGATGCGCAGCGATCCGCGCTCGAGGGTGCCGTCGGGGAGGACGAGTTTGAGGTCACTTAGCCACATGGGTTGGCTCCTGGCGCAATGCGCAATGCGTGATGCGTAAGGCAGAAGCGACGACGCACGGGGTTGTCATTGCGCTGCTCCTTCGGTGTCGCGGATGGATTCATCGAGGACGACACCCGCCGGCGCGTGCAGGTAGAGTTCGTCATCGACGAGGCCGGCCACGTCTTCGGGGTGGTGGAGGACGGCGATCATGGCAACGTCCTCGTCTTTGAGGGCGTGGAGACGGCGACGCAGGGCTTCGCGGGTGGGTTTGTCCAGCGAGGCAGTGGGTTCGTCCAACAGCAAGAGCCGCCGCGGACGGATCAGGGCGCGGGCCAGGTTGACCTTCTGCTGCTCGCCGCCGGAGAAGGTGGTAGGGTAGGCCGCCCACAGGTCGCGCTTCAGCCCGAACGATTCGAGCATTTCGGCGGCGGCATCCTCGGCCGATTCGGCAGACAGCCCGGCCAGCAGCAGCGGCTCCGCCACCAACTCCAGCGCCGTCACCCGTGGCCGCGGACGCAAAAACTGGGTGACGAAGCCGAGTTCGTGGCGGCGCAACAGCGCCATGTCCACATCGGCGGCGTTGGCAAGGTCGATGGTCCCCTCGGGGCGGTGGTAAAGGGCCTGCCCCGTGGTAGGTCGATAGCTACGAAAAAGACAGCGCAGCAATGTCGACTTGCCCACGCCGTTGGGTCCGCGCACGAGCAGAAATTCCCCGGCGCGCAACGAAAAGTCGATCCCCTCGAAGACGGGGATGCGCCGGTGCAGGTGGTGGATCGTGAAAGATTTGCTGTAATTGCTGACGTCGAGAATGGTCATTGGATTTCCGATTTTCGATTGACGATTTGCGATTGTCGGGTTGAGGGGATTGGATGGGCGTAAGGCCCTCACCCCCCCGCCCCTCTCCCATCCAGATCCAAAGACGGTGAAATCTCGCCCTCAAAGACACGCCTCAGTCGACGAATTGTCGTGTGCGGATGGGAGAGGGGCTGGGGGTGAGGGCCTCTCACCACGTCACCAGATCCAACTGCTCTACACGCCGCGCCGCATTCTGGACGAGCAATGCGATCTCCACCGGCATGTCGGCGCCGCGGATGGCGGCGACGGCGGCGTCGATGTCGTAGGGGACGCGCAGCAATTCGGTGTGGCCGGTGGCGGTGTTGAAGACGGCGCAGGACGCCCGCCGGTCGCCGTCCAACGAGCGGCCGACAGCGCCAGGGTTGACGAATATCGGCCCGCGCTCGCCGCCCAGATCATCGCCCTGATGGACGAAGGGCTGGTGCGTGTGACCAAGGATCACTACGTCCGCGCGCACACGGGCGCTGAAATGGGCCAGATCGTCGGGAACGTCGGGCGTGTACCAGTCGTCCAGGTGATCCGGCCCGGCGTGGACCATGTGGATCGACACGCCGTCGACGCGAAAGTCCGCCGCAAACGGCAGCCCGCGCAGGTGACGCTTGAACGCCGGATTGATCACTCGCTGTGTCCAGCGCAGCGCAGCCTGCTTCAACGGTTCCGTGCGCGGGCTTGACGGCTTGCGCGACGCCGTCGGCAGATCCCAGGCCGCGGCGTGGTCGTAGTTGCCCATCACCGCGGGGATGCCCCGTTCGAGCAGCGTGGCGATCACTGCATTCGGCTGCGCGCCGTAGCAGACCAGGTCCCCTGCGCAGAGGACCAGATCCACCCCACACCAATCCAATTGCCCCAGCACCGCGTCCAGCGCGTGGGCGTTGCCGTGGATGTCCGAGATGATACCTATGAGCATGATGCCTCGTTTGAGATTTGAGATTAGGCGATTGGGAGATTAAGCGATGACTCCACTGCGAAAAGTCCGACTTCTGTGTGATTTGCGGTTGCTCCCCTCCTGAGAGAAGTCGGACTTTTGCGCTTGAGCGACCTTTTGGCAGTAGAGTCAGCGATTGGGGATCGTCGACACAATCCGAAATCGCCTAATCTCCTAATCCGCAACACAAAATCAACACACCCACCACCCAGCCATTTCCTCAACCCGATCCCCAGTCCCCGATCCCCATAGGCATTAAGATAAGGGCCAGCGAAAGTGCCGGGGACTTCACGTTGGACGTGTCGCCAGGAGTGAATGTCCCGCCTCGCTGCGACGATAAGTCCCCGGCACTTGTGTCTACGACGCTTAACGCCTATGCCCCGATCCCCAGTCCCCAATCCCTAGAGCTTTGCATGCACCAACTGCTGCGTGTGCGCGCTAGTGGATCTTCCGGATCTGATCCGTCAGCCTGTCTCGATGACATCGCCGTGGCTGCATGACCATGACCCGGTCGGCCAGGGTGCGGATGACGCCGAGATCGTGCGAAACGAGGATCATGGTGACGTGGGTCTCTCGTTGCAGCCGCTTCAACGTGTCGAGGACGGTGGCCTGCACCGACACGTCAGGGTGCCGCTGGTAGGTTCGTCGAGCAGCAGCAGCTTGGGTTGCAGGGCGATGGCTTTGGCGAGCTGAACACGCTGTTGCATCCCGCCGGACAGGCGCATTGAGGATTCGTCCATGACGGTCCAGCGGGAATTCGGACGCGGCCAGCGAACGGCTGGCGGCGGCGCGCAGGGTGGCGTAGGTGCGTTCCCCGGCCATGAGCAGACGTTCGGCCACGTTGCCGCTGCTGGTATTGCGCATACGCAGCCCCAAATGCGGGTGCTGGTAGACGATGCCAATGTGGCGGATCACCACTTCGCGCTGGGCGTAGCGGTCCAGTTCCAGCAGGTTGACGCCCTCGTAGCCGGGGATGTTGAGGACGTAGCTGCCGGCGCGGGTCGATGTGGCGTCCGGCGCTTCTTGCAAATTCAACATGCGCAGTAGGGTGGACTTCCCTGATCCCGATTCGCCCACGATCCCCAGGATTTCGCCGGGGTAGACGTCGACATCCACGGCGTTGACGGCGGTGAGCGCGCCGTAGCGCCGCGTCAACGCCCGCGCCGACAGCAGCGGACGTTCGGCGATCAGTTGGGGCGCGGCCAGCGGCACGGCGTGGACGTGTCCGTTACTTGAGGTAACCGGCATGGTAGAAGCTTCCTTCTTGGTCGAAATAGGTGGCGCCGATGGTCACGTCCTCACCCTGGGCCTGCATGAGCAGCTTGTCGGCGTAGCCCGAGTCGGAAAGCTCGAACCGGGCGCTGCCGTCGGCCTGTGGGATCTCGTTCATGAATTTGTGGGCGACGCCGGTGCGCTCGCAGGTGTTGGCCGCCTGTGTCTCCACCTGGAAGAAGACATCCTCGAATTCCAGTGGATAGACATTGGTGTAGGGCGGCATGGCGTAGAGGCGCTTCTCACGACCGGCGGAAAGCAGCGTGAGGTGGGCGGCCTGGTGCAGCTTGGGCGTGTCCCAGCGCGGGATGGGGCTGGGGCTCATGACGTAGCGATCATGCACCATCACCGGGTAGCTGGCGCCGGTGACGAAGCGACCGAAGCGCACCAATTGCTCGTAGAGCTTGAGCCACATCAGCCCGTAGTCTTTGTCGGCGTGGAGGATGCGCGCCAACGAAATGTTCGATTCCACGCCGCGCAGCGGTTCGGGATCGGGTACTTGCAACACCAGCACCTGTCCTTCGTTCATCATCTCTTCGGGGACACGGTGACGGCTCTGCAAGATCGTGGACGCCGTGGTGTCGGTGGTGGTCTGTGCGCCGGTCATGCGGGCGATGAAGCGGCGCAGATTGGCGGCGTTGACCGAATCGTCCGCGCCCTGATCGATCACCTTGATCACGCTGTCGGGGCCGGCGAGGGTGAGCGTCACCTGGAGGCCGCCTGTCCCCCATCCACGCGCGATGGGCAGTTCACGGCTGGCGTACGGCACCTGGTAGCCGGGAATCGCAATCGCCTTCAACATGCGTCGGCGCAGCTCGCGCTTGGCGAACTCGTCGAGAAAGCCGAAGGCGTAGTCTTGTTGGGGGGAGGCGAGATTGGATAGAGACATGGTGTGTCCTAGAGAGTGAGTGGAAAATAACATCTTGCCTTCGTTTGGCGATGATGAGATGATGAGATGATGTGTACGGTTCCGCATCATCCCGTCATCTCATCATCGCTCAACACAAGAACTAACCCATCACGAGCCATTTGCCGCCACGTCCGCCATCCCCTGCTTCTTCTTCCCCTCCGGCTGGCGCAGCCAACCGCTGGCGGCCATGACGTCGCGCATGGCGTCGAGGGAACTGCCAAAGGTGACGTAGTGCGGCAGTTTGTAGTGAATGCAGAAGCCCGACGATTCCACCGGCTCGGTGTGGTAGAGGACAAATTCCTCGCTGTGCGCCGGGTGCGGGTTGGGCTTGCTCATGGCCATGTCGAGCATGGACCCTGCGATGGTCTTGACTTCGTTCCAGCCCAGGGTGGCGGCGAAACCGAGTTCGAGTTGGGGCTTGTCTTTGCCGCCGAAGGTGCTCACGATTTCGGCCTGGCTGACACGCACACGCCCCACGCTGAATTCGACGCCGCTGAGCGGGTGCTTGATCTGCACGTCGGCGTAGCCCAGCCGCACTTCGTTGACAGTGGGGTGGATGCCGCCGTAGCCGCGCATGTTGGCATACCCCAGCGAGAGGACGCCGCCGGTGTCGGCGCGGGCGAGGGCTTGCAGCCGGTGCGCCCGCGGCGCGGGGATCAGGAGTGGTCCGCGCGTGAGATCGGGGATATCGTTGGCGTCGACGTCCTCGTGTTCGGGGACGGGCGGCATCAGATCCTGGGCGCGCTGCCAGGACGCCACGCTGGGATAGGTACGCGGTGCCGGTTCCTCGGCGGGGGTGAGCGGCGTCTCGTCCACTTCGCGGCCGTCGAGGACTTCGGTGCGCAGCAGGCGGTGGCTGTAGTCCAAAGTCGGGCCGAGGATCTGGCCGCCGGGGATGTCTTTGAAGGCGGCGGAGATGCGACGCACCACCAGCACGTCCTCGGCGGTGACGGTCTTGGCGTAGGCCAGCCGCGGCTGCGTAGAGCGGTAAGCGCGCAGCAGCAGCACCGCTTCGTAGAGATCGCCGCCGGTCTGGGCCAGGGCCAATGCCGCCAGTTGGGGCGCGTAGAGCGAGCCTTCGCCCATCACCCTGTCCACGAGATAGGGCAGGTTTTGTTCGATCCGGTCCACCAGATTTTTGGTCAACGGACCGTTGAGCAAATGAAAGAACTTCTCGGCCTCTTGGATGGCGTTTTCGCCGCCGCGGGCAGCCACGTATGCCATGATCAGCCTCCCATTCGTTCGACAGTGGTGGTACGCGGGATGCCGATCACCTCACCGCCGCCAACCAGGAAGACGTCCCAGCCCAGGGGATAGCGCCGCGAACGCCCGTAGATCCCAAAATTTGTCGGGCAGATCGTCGACGCGGATCAGCGTCGAGGACGCGATGCCCGGCCCTTTCAGGCGGAATTCGGGTCCCTGGCCCAGGGTGCAGCCCAACACCAGCGTGGCGGCGCGGTCGGGGTAGAGCATGTCGCCCGCCGACGCCAGTTCGATAGTGGACAGGCTCAGCGCGTCGACATGCGGGTAGAAGTGATAGGCGGCGCTCTCGGGCGCGTCGTCGCGGGCGGTGGTCTGACGCAGCGCATAGGCCAGGCTCAGGTCGGGCGTGTAGAACGTCGTCTCCAGGTCCAGCAGTGTCTCGCCGATGACGTGCAGGGCGACGTTGGGATCGGTCACCGCGTCGGGGAGCGGTTGACGACGGCCGGGATGGCTGAGCGCCCACATCAGTCCCAAAAAGGTGGAACGGGTGCGAATCTCGGCGCGGGAAAGGGTGGGCGAGAGCATCAGAAGGTCTCCATTTCGACACGGGTGGCTTCGACCTGGCGCAGTAGCAGATCGTCTTCGGCGGTTTGGGTGGCCTGTTCGGCGCGCAGAAACTCGACGATGGAGGCAACCCAGCGCTCACCTTGCAGGGCGGCGTCGAGGATGGCGATGGCCAGCGCCTGCTCCAGGTCGCGGCCCAGGCAGGCGCCGTAGCCTTCGACGTCGCCCACGCGCACCTGCGCCTCGCCCAGGTGAAAGACGCTGTTTTCCACGCTCTCGGTGTAGGGGATCATCGCCAACCCGGTGCGGTTGCGCAGCGCGTCTACGTGGCCGAGGTGAGGCAACAGCGCCTCCACAAACGATTTCAGCCGCTCCGCAGGCACACGGCTCAACACGCTCAAATAGTCTGCCTGCGCCGGTACTTGATTCACACGAAAGGTCATCGATATTTCCTTCAAGAGTGAACGCAGAGATTTGATCCACGAAGGCACACGAAGATGCACGAAGGAAGAGGCAGAAGAAGATCCACAGATTGCGCAGATTTGAAGGATTTAGGCCGGAATGATCGGCTCTCCTCATTTCTGGAAATCCTATTAATCCGTGAAATCCGTGTCCTTCTCTTCTTCTCTTTTTTTGTCTTTGTGTATCTTCGTGTGTCTTCGTGGATCAAATCTCTGCGTCTGTGTTACTGGTTCGCCAGTTCCTGGAGATCCAGGTCGAGCAGACGGGCGATGTCGCGCAGTGAGTTGTAGTACTGGTCGAGTGAATCCAATCCGAGTTCGGCGGACGGGTCAACGTACCAGCGGGCCGTCGTTGCGATCAACTCTGGGTTGTTTTGGATGTCGAGCAGCGCGTCTTTGACGGCGGCCTTGAACGATGCGGGCAGGTTGCTGCGGATGGCGAAGGGCGTGTTTGGGATGGGATCGGTCATGGCGAGCATGACGATCTGGCCTTCGGGGCAGCTTTCGTACAGGGCGCGGATCTCGTCTTCGCTGCGCGGCTTGCCCACCTGGTTGTCCTCGAAGCCGCAGAATTCGATCTGTCCTTCGTCGCGCAGGCGGTAGAGATTGCTTTCGTGGGTGGCGCCGGCGGGGGCTTTGTCGTTCCACACCGAAATCACCGACGTGGGATGGCTACCGGCGAAGACGGTCTGCATCTCTTCGTCGGGGTTGATGCCCATTTGGAAGAGCAGCGTCTTGGGGGCCAGGTGGCCGGAGGTCGACGCCGGATCGACGAAGTTGAAGTCTTTGCCGCGCAGATCTTCGATGCTCTCGATGCCCGACCCCTTCTTGGTGAAGATGACGCTGTAGTAGTGGGCAGGCAGCGTCGAATCGAAGACAGCCGGCTCGGCGCGCGTGGACACACCCGCGCCCAACGCTTCTGCGCCCGCTTCCTGCACGGCGAGGATGTACGAGAAAGGGCCTACCTGCATGGCGTCTACGCGCTCGGCGCGCATGGCCTCGATCACGGCTGTGTAGCTGGTGCCGGTGAACATTTCCACTTCGACGCCCAGCCGCTCGTTCATGTAATCGGCAAACGGTTGGTTGTTCTCCAATACCTGCTCGGCATCGTCGCCGCCGAAGAAACCAATGTCGACTTGATGAATGTTAACGAGGGTGAGCACGCCGTCCTCGCGGGCGATGCGTTCGAGGGCACTCATCACCTGCACCGCCAGTTCGGGGTCAAGGCTGGCCACAGGCTCATCGGCGAGGACGATGGTCGGCTCTTGCGACATGGCGCGCGCAATCGAGACACGCTGCTTCTCGCCGCCAGACAGGCTGTCGGCGCGTTGACCGGCTCGGTGTAGCAGGTTGACCCGCTCCAAGTTGTGCAGGGCGATTTGGCGGTGTGTGCGGTCGAAGAAGCCGAGGGCGCTGGCCGCTGGGTGGTTATAGCCCAAGCGACCCGTGAGGACGTTGGTCAGGGCGGGCAATCGGTCGATCAGATTGTACTCTTGCCAGATGAAGCCAATCCGCCGACGGATCTGGCGCAGTTCGCCTTCGGACATGGACGTGATCTCTTCGCCGTCGAGGCGAATTTGTCCGCGTGGCGGGTTGCAGGCCATTGATGCAACGCAACAGCGTCGACTTGCCCGCGCCCGAGCGCCCGATGACGGCGATGATCTCGCCTGCGTCTGCCTGCAAAGAGACAGACTTCAACGCTTCGGTGCCGTTGGGGTATACAACTTGTAAATCGCGGATTTCGAGTAGGGCCATGATTGTGTTGTCCAGTTAAGCTTTGCCGTAGCAGCGTTCGTCAACGGTACCATTACAACGGCGCTGCATTAACTGGACAACAACAATCGTTTAAGGCTTATGCTGAATCACGTTAAGTATTGGCAAGATATGCTAAGGCGGTGTTAACAAGCTGGGAACAAAACATCGACCTAATGAATCACACGCTTTCTTCGCACGTATACTCGGTACCGAGGACCAGTACACCACGCGTAAATGAATCGCGTTAGTAACTCTTCAGCGTAAGGCTAGTGACGCCGGAGGCGGGGTTGATCCTCGATTACTCGATCCCAGGCAGTGTGAAGAAGAAAGTCGATCCCTCGCCTGGCGTGGATTCGAGCCAGATCCGCCCGCTATGCCGTTCGACAATGCGCTTACAGATGGCCAGGCCGATGCCGGTGCCCGGGTATTCTTCGTTGGTGTGCAGCCGTTGGAAGACATTGAAAATGCGATCTGTCTGCGTCGCGTCGATGCCAATGCCGTTGTCCTGCACCGAGAAACGCCAGTAGTTGTCTTGGGCCTGAACACCGACGTGGACCCGTGGCGGGTCGGCGCGGCGGAATTTGAGCGCATTGCTCAACAGATTCTGGAAGATCTGCTCGATCTGGCTCTCGTCGGCGAAGACTTCCGGCAGCGGATCATGGGTGATCACCGCGCTGCGCTCGGCAATCAAACGAGATAGGCGCGCCACAGCCGATTGGAAGGCGCGGGTGCTGTCCATACACGCAGGGGTTCGGCCACGTGTGCCGATGCGAGAATACGCCAGCAGATCGCTGATCAATTGGCGCATCCGCTCTGTGCCTTCCACCGCGTGCTGCAAGTACAATGCGCCTTCCTCAGGCAGTTGTTCGCCGAAACGCCGCAGATACAACTCCACAAAATTGCTCACCACACGCAGCGGTTCCTGCAGATCATGTGAAGCCACGTAGGCGAAGCGCTCCAGATCGGCATTGGAGCGAGCCAGTTCCTCGGCCTGCTGAGCCAATTGCACCGAACGCGCCGCCATCTCCGACTGAAGCCGGGCATTTTCGATGCCCAAGGCCGCCTGGTTGGCGAAGGTGGTGATCAACTCGACATCGAACGAATTGAAGTCGCGCTTTGGATACTGATTCACCGCCACCACCACACCAACCACGTGTTGACGAAAGAACATCGGCGTCACAGATATTGCGCACAGGCCGAACATACGCTTGCGCAAAATCCGCAAACGCGGGCTTTCGCGCAGATCCACGTCTTCCTTTGCCAACACAACAGGCGCTCCCGTACGCAGGACACGTTGAATCAGGCCGCTGCGCCAAAGCTGGTGCGTCGAATCGCTCTCCCGATTCTTTGGCAACCAACCTCGATGCCCCTCATCGGACCACACACCCTGAGCCAGCTGCTGGTAGGTTTCTCCCAGCACAACAAAAACGGCATCGGTGTGCAGCGCCGTCTTCACCCCCTCGCACAACAAATTCAGCACATCCGTCAGGTGATAGGCACCCACCAGACGACGGCTGAGATCGTAAAGCGTCTGGGTGTATGCCAGGGCGGCCTGACTGTGCTCATACAACATGCGATAGACAATCGCCGAGTCGGGATCTGCGTCTTCGATGTCGATGGGCAATAACAGATCTTCGAGTTCAGACCGCGGACGGTCGTCATTGGATCCATAGGTCATGCTGATATCCTCGATCCGCGTTTCACGCACACGACACACCGGTAGGCAAGGTTGCAAATTCAAATGCGCCCTCTATAATGAGTGCGCCATCAACCAGGTGACCTGCACCCCTTCGCCAACTGGACAAGGACAAACTGATGAATCTCTGGACGCTCTTCGCAATCGCACGGGAACGCACGCCGGAAAAGACGGCGCTGGAATACATCGATCCCGAAAAAGATGCCGCTGCGACCGCGCTAACTTACGAACAACTTTACACCGAAGCAGAGCGTTGGGCAAACGCATTACAGCGCATGGGCGTACAGAAAGGAGATCGCATCGCCTTCTACCTGGGCAACCGTCCCGAGTTTGTCGTCGCCTATCTGGCCGCACTGCGCACCGGCGCGGTGATGGTGCCAATCAACTTACGCTACCGTCGGTTAGAGATCCGTCACATCCTCAACGACTGCACACCGCGCTTCCTGCTCACCGAAGCAGCGCAACAGCCTGTCCTCGATGAGCTGGCAGCCGATGACTTCGGCGCCGTGTCGCAGGTGCTATCGGTGGACGACCTCGAAAGCTGGATTCCTAACACAACCGGGGAGACCACGCCGCCCGTGGTCCACGGCGAGGATCTGGCGCTGATCATGTACACTTCAGGGACGACGGGGCGCAGCAAGGGCGCGATGATCAGCCACAACAACGTCCTTGCTACGGTGACGGGGTTGATGGCGGCCTGGGCCTGGCGCGCCGACGACGTGATCCTGCTGCCGTTGCCGCTATTCCACGTGCATGGGCTGGTAGTGGGCCTGCACTGCGCCCTGGCAAGCGGCGCCACCACCCGTCTGCGCCCCAAGTTCGACGCACAACACACCGTCGACGTGCTGGGATCGGGCGGCGCCACACTCTTTTTCGGCGTGCCTACGCTCTACGTGCGCCTGATCGATCTCATCCAGCAGACCGACCCGCGCCCCGATTTCAGCGCTATGCGCCTCTTCTGCTCCGGCAGCGCGCCCCTGGCCGTGGAAACGCACGTCGCCTTCGAGCAGTTGACAGGCCAACGCATTCTCGAACGCTACGGCATGACCGAAACCGGCATGAACTTCAGCAACCCGTATGCCGGTCCGCGCCTGCGGCACCGTGGGGACGCCACTGCCCGGCGTCTTCGCGCGGATTGTGGACGATCAGGGCAACGAACTGCCCCCGGCCGCGAAGGGGAACTGCTGGTGCGCGGCAGCAACGTCTTCGACGGCTACTGGAACGCTCCCGAGAAGACAGTCGAAAGCTTCAGCAGCGACGCCCAGGGCATCCGCTGGTTCCACACCGGCGATCTGGCGGTACAAGATCCCGAGACTGGCTACGTTACCCTGCTGGGGCGGCGGCACGAGTTGATCATCAGCGGCGGGTTCAACATCTACCGCGCGAGATCGAAGAACTGCTACTCACCTACCCCGGCATCCGCGACGTGGCCGTCATCGGCGCGCCGCACCCAGAGTGGGGCGAAGTGCCAATGGCCTGTGTCGTGTGCAGCAACGTCCTCGACGAAGCGGCCCTCGTCGACTGGTGCAAGCAGCAACTCGCCGGTTTCAAAGTCCCCCGCCAGTTCCGCTACGTGGCCGAACTTCCGCGCAACGCGATGGGGAAGGTGCAGAAGCATTTGTTGAGGGATTAGGGACTGGGGATCGGGGACTGGGGACTGGGCAGAGTTCGTTCCCTTTTCATTGGAATGCCACAGGATCAATCCAATGAGGAGAGACAGTCAAACGACGATCCCAGCCCCCGATCCCCTGTTCCCGATCACCTATCACCTATCACCAATCACCTCCCGCCACCGCTCTGTGGCGCGGACAGCCGCCTCGCCTCGCGCTTCTTCGCGGGCGTAGCGTGCCTGGCTCACGTCTTCCGTGAGCGCAATGACGGAGCGGCTAAGCCGGCGGGCGCGCTCCGGCTCGCCGCCCCCCGCCGCGATGTGACCGGCCAACCCGCGGCCATACTCCAACTCGGTCTCCACGTCGCGGTAGGGACGCCCCAGTCGTCGTCCCCAGCGGATCAAGGCTTGCCACGGGTCGCGGTGACGACGCATTCTCAGCCAACGCCAGGCCAGCCAACTCAGCCCAAACAGCGGAATCAGCCAGATCAACATCTGCCAGTTCCAAGTGAATTCAGCAGCGGGCGCCGACGTCGGTTCTTGGGCCACAGGCAGCGGCAACGACAGCGGCGCGCGGTCGCCTTCCATGTCCACGCGGGTGAGGGCGGCGCGTCCGGCCGTCGGCTCGAAGGGAAGCCAGCCCAGATCGGGGAAGTAGACCTCGGGCCACGAGTGGGCCTCGGCCTCGGTGATCACCCACTCCTGCGCCTCGGGGTTCCACCCCCCTGGCACGAAACCGGTGACAAAACGCGCCGGCAGTCCAGCCGCCCGCGCCAACACCACGAACGCGGTGGCGTAGTAGTCGCAGTAGCCGCGCTGCAAGTCGAAGAGGAAGTAATCGGCCACATCCACGTCCGCGGGCGGTTCGCTCACCTCCAGATCGTAGGTGAAGCCGCGCAGATATTGCTCGATGGCACGGGCCTGCGCGTACGGCGTGGCCTGGCCTGTCACCAGTTGCGCCGCCAGATCGCGGGTGCGCTGGGTGATGGTGTCGGGCAAGGTCAAGTGGATCGCCAGATCATCGGGCAGAGGACGATCCGCGCCGAAACCAGGCCAAGCCAGCAACATCTCCTCGTTCACCGAAGGCGCCGCAGAGACCACATCGTAGCGGTTCACCGGCTCGCCGTCGGCCCACAACGCCACCAGGTCCACAGGACTGCGCTGGGTGGTTTGGTAGTTGATGCTCACCTCTACCGGCTCACCCGTGGCGTAGAGCAGCGTCGACGCGTCAGCCAAGCGCACCCACTGGCGCACCAACACGCGCTCGGTCCACGCTGCGTCGGTCCAGTTGCGTTGGGCAGGCACACTGCCCCGTGTGAGCAGAGTGGGGTTCGACCAGCCGGCGCCGTCGTAGTCGGCGAAGGTGGCTCGGCGCATGTAGAAACGCAGCGACGGCTCCTCGTAGAAATCCGTCAAATTCGAGGTGAACGTGCGATTGGTCCCCACCCACATCACGGGGATCTGCGAGAGAAACGGCCCCGCGCCCAGCAGAAAACGGTTGGGCAGCCCATCGCCGATACCACTGCCCAGGTGGCCGCGCAACGGACGCTCCAGATCGGGGAAGAGGCGTTTGCCCGTCTCTTCGATGGGCGCGTAGACGGGCGCCAGACGCTCGTAGGCCCAGCGCATGGTCGCCTCCACCCGCGGTGACGGGATCACCCAGGCCGCCAGCAGCACCAGCAACGTGATCCCCACCACCACGCCGGCGCGGTCCACGATCAACGCCGTGCTGAAATCGATGCGACGGCGCTGCCATTCCGCTTCGAGGTTGCGCTGATCCAGCCACAAATGCAGGAGGATGGCCAACGCCAGCGCCGTGATCAAAATGTAGCGCTGACCGTTGCCGTAGTAGAGCACCAGCGACAGCGTCCACAGCGCGGGCAGCGCTGTCAGCAGACCGCTGCGGGTGCGCAACGCCAGCCACGCCGTCAGCCCGCTGATCAGCCACAGTGTCGCCGCCGCAAGCGTGAGGAAGACGATGTCATCTTGCAGCGCGCCGCCGGTCTGCACACCCAGCCACCACTGTTGCAGCCGCCATCCCCAAGATGTCCACTGCGCCAGGATCTCGTTGAGCAGGCCCGGCCAGTCCGCCGTTGCCGCCACGCGTTGCAGACGCACGGGCGACGGCATCCATCCCAGGATCACCTGGCTGGTCACCGCCCCGCCGATCCCCAACCACAGGACGAACAGCAGTGCATTGACCACGCGGCCAGCGACACCGGTGCGACGTTGGCTGCGGTGGACGAGAAACCACGCCAGCGGCAGCCCGATCAGCACCATCCACTCAGGCGAGACGCCGTAACGCGCCACGTTCACCCAGCGCGCCTCGCGCACGGCAAAAACCGTGAGCAGCAACAGCGCCAGCGCCGACAAAAAGGTGACCCACCCCAGCGCCGGTCGCAGACGTCGAACCGTCCAGTCGAGGATCGCCAAAGCCCAGTTGCGGCGGTCGTCGCCAAGCATCGAGGCGTTCATCCCACCTCCTCTTCCACTTCGCGCGATGACGCCGCCGGTGGGCGTGCTGCGCAGCTCGGTGCGCCTGCGTCGATAGGTGAGCGCCGCCCGTAACGGCGCGCCCGCCTGCAAAAAGCGCACCGGGATCTCCTGGCGCACCAGCAGATCCGAGAGCTGATCCTGCTGCGCAGCGAGGGCGTGATCCGCGCCGTTTTCGCTTGTGGCGACAGGCGCTGCCGCAGCCGTGACCGCGAGGACGCTGCTGTCGATGCCGCTGCGGCGCAGGTGCAGCAGTTGTGCGATCCAATCGGGCGCATTGTCACCGATCTGCGCCGTGATCACCACCACAGTGTGCCCTTTGCCCAGGAAGGGGCGATTGCGCTGCAACACGTCGGCCACCGGCAAGCGGCCCGCCTGGATCGGCGCCAGCGCCGCCAGAATCCGCCACAGGTGACCGCGGCCAGGCTGCGGCGAAATCAGGATCGTCTGCTCGGCCGCGGTGTCGGCGTCCTCGGGCGGCGCGCCCACGGTGAGCAGCCCCACCGAGCGGCGTTCGCTGCTCCCCAGCAGGTCCGCGGCCAGGCTGGCGGCCAGGATCACGCTGGTCTCCAACGTGCTCTGTTCGCCGGCCCCCGCCTGCGCCGCGCCGTTCAGATCGAGGACGATCCACAGATCACCGCTGGGTTCTTCCTCTGTTTCGGCCACCATGAGCTGCGCACGGTGGGCGGTGGTGGGCCAGTGGATGCGGCGTAGGCTGTCTCCAGGCTGGTAGAGACGCACGGTGGGCGAGCGCAGGTCACCGTACAGCGGACGTCGTCGCCGATCTCGCCCCGAGGTGAGTCCGCGCGGCAGGTCCACGGGCGGCAGATGCACCACACGCGGGTAGACGAGCAGCGATTCCTGTTGATCGGTGCGCACGTGCAGGCGAAAGAGACCGAACGGATCGCCGCATTGCAACGAGTGCGGCCCCAAGCGGAAGACGCCGCGACGACGGCATACGGCTTCGCTCTTCCAGCGTACCACCGACTCGGCCCCACAGCTTGCCACCTGTCCGGGCGTGTAGCCGGGGAGGTACGATTCGTCCTCGAAGGCGGCCCACAACAGCGGCAGCGGGCTGGAATTCTCCAGCGTAAACTCCTCGGAGACCGAGTCGCCCACCACAATCATCGCGCCCAGGCGACGCCGCGTCAGTGCAAGTCCTCGTGCCTGTACGCGCACCCAGCCCAGCCCGGCGGCGTAGATGCCCAGCAGCGTCACCATCAGCGCCATCCACAGCGGGCTGGGATCGATGAGTTGTAGAACGAGCAGCCAGGGGAAAAGAAACAGCGGCCAGGCGACCTGCAAGGTGATGCGGCGGTCGGCGGGCAGGTTGCGGTTGAGCAACTGATCCAGCCACACCCCCGGTTGTAGGAGACGAATTCGACGCGCCATCGAGTCCCTTTCCAATTTCGCAGAATTCAATCTTGCCCAACCCGCGCCTGCTGTGCCACAATGCGGGGACAATCGCCGCTATTGTATCACAGACAGTCGGCGCGGTTCTTTTGTGGACACGGATCACGGGAAGCATAAACGTGGCGCAGCAGACGCTTGGATCTGAATTGAAGACAGCGCTACTGGCCGATGGCTCGGTGATCGGTGTGGTTGCCGCGCCGCTGGATGAGTGGGGGCGGCTGCGTGTGCTGACGCCTGCGGGCCTGCTCGATGAGCGCATGGAAGCGGCGGGGCGCTACGTCCTGGCGCGATGCGCGGCGGAGAGCGGCGTCCTGCGCGGCGAGGATTGGGGGATCTACGCGCGGCGTCCGCTCTTCATCGCCGGGCGCATGGCCTGGGCCGACGAAGAGGAGTGGTCGCTCTTTGTACCCAACCGCGCCGACGATCCCGGCTATGCCTGGCTGGCGACGCGGCCCGCCGGATCGACGATCAACCTGCTGGGTCCCCTGGGCAACGGTTTTCAGATCCACGCGCAGAGCCGCAATCTGGCGCTGGTGGCCGATCTGCGCCGCCCCGAAGGACAGTTGTCCTGGCTGATGCCGCTGGTGGAACCGATGATCGCCCGCGGCGGGCGCGTGACGCTGGTGATCCGCAGCGACGCGCCGCTGTCCCCCGCACTGCTCGACACGCTGCCCCTGGCGCTGGAGGTCCACGCCGCCGACAGCGACGACGGCTGGCGTCAGATACTGGGCGAAGCGGTGAAATGGGCCGATCAAGTGTGCGCGGCGCTGCCGTCAGCGGACTTTTCTTCGCTACACGAATTATTGCGCGGTCATCGCTTTCACGTGGACAGTGGCTTCTGCCAGGTGCTCGTCCACGCCGATCTGCTCTGTGGCGTCGGCGCCTGCCTGGCCTGTGTCGTCCCCCTCCCGCGTGGCGGCTGGACACGGGCGTGTGTGCATGGGCCGGTCTTTGATCTCAATCAACTGGTGGGCTGACGTGACTGTTCACCAGCAGCGCCGCAGTTGGAACCGCGCCGCCGAACGCTACCAGGCGCAACATCGCATCGGCACACAGTCGGTCCACTACGGCCCGATTGCCCCCGACGAGCGGACGCTCAACCTGCTGGGCAATGTGCGCGGGCGGCGCGTCCTCGAGATCGGGTGTGGCGGCGGGCAGAACTGTCTCACGCTGGCGCGGCAGGGCGCACACGTCACCGGGGTGGATCTGAGCGACGCCCAGATCGATTTCGCCCGTCACCTGGCACACGAGGAAGGCGTCGCCGTCGATTTTCGGCAGGGAGAAGCCGCGGATCTTGGCTTCGTGGCAACGGACAGCCTGGATTGGCTGCTTGCCGTCTACCTGTTCCCCTACGTGGAGGACGTCCTCGCCGTGCTGCGGGCCTGCACCCGGACACTGAAACCGGGCGGGCGGCTCGTGCTCAGCCAGGATCACCCCATCCGCGCCTGTTTCTGGGATCAGGACGCTGAAGACGAAGGCGTGCTGCCGACGCGTCGCTACTTCGACACAGGCCCCATGCGCTGGTCTTTCGCGGACACCGGCGCGCCCATGCGCACCTACCACCGCCCGCTTGCGCAATGGCTCGATTGGATTGGCGAGGCGGGCTTGATCTTCCATCGCCTGCTCGAATTCAGCATTCCGCCCGACTGGGCCGACGATCCCTGGGCCGATGAGTACACCCGAGATGTCGCCGTTCACCTACCGCAGACCATGATCTTGATTGCCGAAAAACCCGATTGAGGAGATTCACATGTCGCAGCTTGCCCCCGCCCACCAGGCCGACGTCTTCACCCTGCCCACGCCATTTAAGATCCGCGGCATCTACGACGAGAACTACCGCACCAAGACCTTCGTCCTCGACGGCAAGATCAACGCCTACCCCGGTCAATTTGTGATGGCGTGGCTGCCCCGCTTCGACGAAAAGCCGTTCTCGTTAGTCAACGCCGACCCCATCACGTTGATGGTGACGGCGGTTGGGCCGTTCAGCCGTCTGCTGCACGAAAAGCAGGTGGGCGACCGGCTGTGGATCCGTGGTCCGCTGGGACATGGGTTCAAGGTGGATCGCTCGGTGAAACATCCGGTGCTGGTGGGTGGCGGCTACGGCGTGGCGCCGCTCTTCTGGCTGGCGCGCACGCAGATGGGGACAGCCGAGCGTATCACCGCCATCGTGGGGGCGCGCAGCGGCGTGGATCTGCTGTACAGCGCCCAATTTGCCCAACTGGCAGCCACATCGTCGGCCACGCGGCTCGACTGGATCCCCACCACCGAAGACGGCAGCGAGGGTGTCTCGGGCCGGGTGACCGATGCGCTGTTGCCTCTGCTGGACGCCGGGGCCGTGGACGGCATCTACGCCTGCGGTCCTCACGGCATGTTGGCGGCGTTGGATGAGTTGAGTTGGGAGTACGGGGTTCCAGCACAGTTGAGTTGGGAGGCGTATATGCGCTGCGCCGTGGGCGTCTGCGGCGCGTGCGAACACGAAGGGCAGTTGCTGTGCCTGGATGGTCCTGTGCTGGAGCGGCTGGATTGACGAATGCTACATCTGCGCCGTCAACTGGCGTTTGAGGTAGGCGATGAGGGCGTGCAGTCCGCGCAGGCGCTGGGGCGAGATGGCCTCGTGCAACCCCAGCAGCATGTGGACGTCTTCGGGCGTTTGGAAGACCTCGTCGGGCGTGGCGCCGTTGAGACCTTCGGCCACGATGGCGGCGTAGCCGCGCACGGTGGGCGATTCACGTGGCACGTCGATGTAGAAGGTCACCTTGCCATCGGTCAACTCGGTGAAGACGAAGACGGGCGTTTGGCATTCGTGGACCTGTTCCATCTCGTCGCGCTTGCTTTGTAGGCGTTCGGGCAGATCGGGCATCTCCATCGCAAAATCCACAAGATATTCGATGCGATCACGCGGCGGCGCGCTGCGAAAGTCCTCGATAATCTCCTGAAGCGCCGGCGGGCAGGCGGCGATCTTGTCTTCGATTGAAAGCTGGCTGCTGTCCACGATGGTCCTCTTTCCAGGGCATGATCAGAATAGAACGCGCCAGAATAGAACGCGGATGGAGCGGATTGAGCAGATCATAGCGGATGAAAGCGCGAAAGATCTGTTCTGATCCGCCCAATCCGCGTTCTATGATTGCATTCGAACTAGCGGATCTCAACCAGGCGCAGATCGAAGTTGAGGGCTTCGCCGGCCAGGGGGTGGTTGGCGTTGAAGGTGACGGAGTTTTCGCCGATCTCCTCGACGCGCACGACAAAGACGTGTTCGCCCTGCTGCATTTGCACCTGCTGCCCCACCTGAAGTTGGGCATCGGCAGGCAGTTGTTCACGCGGCAATTCCAGGATCATTTCCTCGCGGTACGGCCCGTATGCCTGCTCAGCAGGGATGCGCACCTGCTTGGTCTCCCCAACTTCCATGCCGCTAATGGCTTCGTCGAAACCAGGGATGACTTGCCCGGAACCCAGGGTAAATTCCAACGGATCGCCGCCGACCGATGTATCGAAGCGGTCGCCGTTGTCCAGTGTCCCCACGTAGTGTACGCGGACGGTGTTCCCCGCGGTTGCCTGCTGTGTCATTCCATTTTCCTTTCTCATCAAAATGTTTCGTGTGTGGCGTTGAGAAGACCCGCCGATTTGCAGAAATTCTGGCAGGTCTTTCGCAGTCGCTCACAGAAAACGCTCACAAAAAAAGAGGGGCGCCGGACTCTCCGACGCCCCACTCACCAGCAATTTCTTACTTGCGCTTCAGAACGGGGAGGCCGTTCTTGCTCTCGGCCACTTCGTAGCCATCGGGGACAGCGTCCAGCGATCCGTCCTTCACCTCTTTGGCGAAGAAGTAGAGGGTCTGGTTGCGCCCGTTGCGGAGCGTCGTCTCCTTGGAGTGGAGATAGTAGGTGTTGCCCTTGGAATTGGTGTGCGCGTAGGCCATGGTTTCTTCCTTTCCTCTTCAAACATACGAATTTAGATCTATACGCGTCAGATCGGGACACCCGCTGACGGAACGAGAAACTATTTGCAATCTTGGTAAGGTGTTGGCATCGATGTAGTGACAATGGAGCTTACGCCGATTCGCAAACAGCTTACGTACCTGGATTCAAGAGTAACACGCCTGAATATGAAATGACAAATGGAGCAGTAGACGTCTGAGAGCATTTCCATTCATGCAAGCACAGGAGTAAGCATTCCGCAGGGAAAGCGGAACCAAATCACCAAACACCTGACGTCAAGCTTTCATCGCCACGGATCGAGTGGCAATGAAGGTGTCGGTGTAATCGTCCAGGGCAGTGCCGGGCCAACCATCTTCGTAGAAACCGGTGAGGGCAAACCCAGCATCGAGTTGACCACCGATCTGATCCGTGAGGGTGTGGCCGAACTCCAACGCTTCATCGGCGTCAATGTAGACGCTGCGTTCATCGGCGTCGATGCTGGACAGATCGGAGTAGGGTAGCGTGTGGCGTACTGTCAGCACACCTTCATCGGCGGCTCTTTGATCAAACAGGTAATGGATCGGGTTGGAAAAACCTGCCAGGAGCACGCCATTGGGCTTAAGAACACGGTAGGCTTCCTGCCACACAGGTCGTACGTCCGGAATAAACAGATTCGACACAGGATGAAAGATTAGATCAAAGGTATTGTTGGGAAAGACCGACAGATCGCGCATGTCGCCGTCGACGGTGATAAGCGCAAGCGTTTTCCCGCTCAGCCACGGCTCGATCTCGTGCCAGTTGCGCGGCAGGAGTATCGAAGACGATGACTGTAGCCCCTTCCGATTCGCCTGCTGCCGCCAAGATCGGCCCTTGCTGGCCGCCGCCTGAGGCCAGGCAGAGGATCTCCGCATCACGAAACGAGGGAAACCACGAACGGGGCACCGGCTTCGTCGGCGTTAGTACGATGGACCATGTTCCCTGTCGCGCCGCTGCAATGTCCGCGGGCGAGACGGGGATTGTCCACTGGCTGCCACGGGCCACGGCTGCATCCCAGGCGCGTCGGTTGTGTTGACGAACGTCGAAATCTGTCAACGGTTGGCTTTGTCATCTCTGATTCCTCCGCCGGCACATGCACCCTAATCTAGTGTCCAAAAATAACGATTCACATTACATCACAGGAGTGCGGCCAGATCAATCCTTTGCGGGCAAACGGAGGGTGAACGGATGGTTGAGGTCTGGGGATTGGGGATTGGGGATTGGGGATTGGGGATTGGGGATTGGGGATTGGAACGAATTGTCGTCGGTGCAGAGCGGCCTGTCCACTTGGTGTGGACACGGATTGGCAGAGCCACGGATATCAATCATAATCCGTGTCCTCTCCAATCCCTGTCCAAAAACTTCGTGTCCACAGTTCCAACGTCAAGCTAGGCCGATGGAGAACATCTGCTCCAGATCGTGGCGCGAGTAGGAGCGGAAAGCGATCATCGTCTCGGTCTGGGTGATGTCTTCGTAGCCGCGGATGGTCTCGGTGACCAGCTCGGCCAGTTCCTCGTTCGCATGGACGCGGATCACAGCCACCAGGTCATAGCGCCCGGCCACCGAGTAGACCTCGGAGATGCCGTCGATGCCGGCTAGTTCCTCGGCGACTTCGCGGATACGATCTCGTTTGACATTCATCAGGATGAGTGCGGTTACCATGTCGGATTCCTTTGCGGATTGCGGATTGCGGATTGCGGATTGCGGATTGCGTCAATCCATTTTCACCTGCATACCTACATACATGCAAACCTACAATGCCACCAAAGCACGACGCCATCCTCTGCCCACAAATCACGAATCACTCATCACGATTCACGCCCCATCCACCGGCAATTTCCCCAGGCTCGACAGGTAGTAGAGCGATGAATCGGGCGGTTCGACGCCGCTTTCGATGACGCTGCGCAGCGCTTCCACCATGACGGGGCCGACGTAGTGCGGACATTCGCTGTAGAATTCGTGCATGGATTCGGGGCGGTCGCCCACCCACTGCGCCTCGCCCTCGGCGTAGTTGGAGACGATGTTGAGCGACGCCAACCGTACGCCCGCCTTGCGGAAGACAGGCGACTCGTGCCCCAGCGTGTGCCCCACCACATGCGCGCCCATCGACGCAAAGACCTTGATTTCGTGCGCAGTCTCGAACCGTCCCCAGGCGCTGCACACGTAGACGCCATGATCGTAGACAGCGGCGAACTTGGGCTGGCGCAACGCGGCGTCGTAGAGCGCTTTGCGCAGGATCGGGCAGAATGGATCGAGCAGGCGCACCGAACGTCGCGCAGGCGAAACATAGGGTTGGTCGTCCTGTGGGCGGAAGAGCATCATGTGATCGGTGGTGATCACGACACTCCACGGCGGCAGGGGTTCGCCCGCCGCATCGGGGCTTTGGATGCCGCCCACCGATCCTTCCACCAGCGCCCACTGCACGCCCGCCGTCTCCAAAACGTAGGCCACCTGCTTGGCCGCGATCCACGGCGAACTGGGGCGTCCGTCGCGCCACATGCCGTGCATCGCCGTCCGCCACACAGGTTGACCGGCGATGTTCAACAACTTAAACGGCGCGGACATGCCATACGGCGTCTCGAAACCGTCGTAGATCGCAACCAGTTCGACGCCGGGCAGTTCGATGTCCTCGGGGAAGCGAGCGCCCCACGTCCCCGATCCACCGATCAGGGCGTATTGGGCGGGGGGGATGGATTGGGTCATTTGGATTGGTCTCCTTTGTGAACGTAAGGCGTAATGCGTGATTCGTAATTTGCAGAGTTTGTCTCGGGAAGACGAGTCATCGCCGCAACGACGAACGAAATCAAGGAGCGGGTCAACAAGAGATCATTGCTAGACCCGCTGGGTTTCGATACGCTGCGCTACTCAACCGGCGCTAGTCAAACTATGGATTTCAAAGTAGCTTCACTCTAGGATCTGGGTTACGCATTACGAATTACGCATTACTCCGCCTGCGTCAACGCCTGGCTGAACACAGGCGGCGCTTTGTGAAAGCTACTGGTGCATTTGCACTTGTGGCCGCTGGGGATCTCCAACGTATCAAGGACGTTGAATTCCACGTCCAGCGCGATGGTGGGGAAGACTTTGGTGTACAGGTGATGGATGTCGCGGGCGGTATCTTCTTGAGGGACCAGGCCCTGGGCGTAGTTGGAGACCATGTGGTAGTAGAGCACGTGGATCCCCAGATAGCGCGCCAGGATCGGGTTGAGGCAGTCGCCGTGGAGTGTCACCACAGGGGGGCGATCCGGCTGTAGCTCAGACGCGGTTTTGGATGTCGCCATCCAATGCAGGATGTCGAACTCAGTTTCAAAAGTGATGGATTCGGGCACAACCATCGCCACACGCGTGTCGGCGGGGGTGCGCACGCGCCGTATCATACCCGCATCGGCGAAGACCTGGAACCGATCCGCCAGGGCCGTCGCTCCGTCCGGGCAGAACGGATCACCAAGCAGCAGGTGTCCTTTCGACCACATCGACTCGAACCACGTGCCAGGCAGGCCGCGGTGAACCCAACGTGTGTAGAAGCTCCAGGGCAACACCACATCGCCGGGGCGGACGGCATCATCGCCTTGCCGCCACTCGGCCACACCGGATGTGCCGCCCACGATCATGGCCTTGACGCCCGCCTTCCACAAGATCCAGAAAGCGCGCTCAAAGTTGCGATGCAGCAGCGAATCTTCGCCCACCACCTCACCGTACGACGGAATCCAGAAGACGCTGCGCCCCGATGTCGTGGTGAAATGGTTCACCAGCGGAGATGGGCCGTACGGCGTCGGCAACCGCTCGCTGAAATGATGCGTCCAGCCCAGGTCCACAGCGTGGCTGATCACCTCGGGTACGCTGTAACCCCAAATTGGGCTACCGGTAAACGAGACGAAGTCGGCCTGTGGGCCTTCGTAGATCACCGAATCGTCGATTTCACCAAACATCAGATGCTCCCCTCGGGTGTCGGTTGGGTCATGGCCTTGCTGAAGACTTCGGGCGCCAGGTGAACGCTGGAGACGCAGCGGCAGGCGTCGTCCGCGGGCAGCGGATAGGTGGACAGCGTGGTCAATTCCACATCGAGCGCCACCTGTGGGAAGGCGCGGATATACAGATCGTAGATCGTGTCGGCGATTTCGTGTCCGCGCGCCAGGCCTTGGGCGTAGTTGGAGACCATGTGATAGTAGAGCACGTGAATGCCCAGGCTGCGCGCCAGGATCGGGTTGATGCAGTCGCCGTGTAGCGTCGCCACCGGCGGCTGATCCGGCGTGAGATCCGAACTCATCTTGTTAATCGCCAGCCACATGAGGATGTCGTAGTCTGTCTCGAAGGTGAGCGAATCGGGCATCACCAGCGCCACGCGGGCATCAACGGGTGTGTGGATGCGCCGGATCGTCCCCGCGTTGACGTGACGACCGAATTGCTCGGCCAGGAACGCCGATCCATCGCGGCAAAACGGCTCATCGAGGAGCAGATCGTGCTTGGGCCAGAAGGTTTCGTGGGGCGTGAAGGGCAGGCCGCGCTGTGTGGTCTTGGTGCGGAACGACCAGGGCAACACGATGTCGCCGGGGTGGATGGCATCGTCGTCGCGGCGCCAGTCGGCGATCCCCGATGTGCCACCGATGATCAGCACCTTCACACCGGCCTGCCACAGCACCCAAAACAGCTTGTCGAAGTTGCCGCGCACGTCCCAGTCTTCGCCCAGCACCATGCCGTAGGACGGAATCCACAGCACATCGCGGCCATCGGGTGTGGCAAAGTGGTTGACCAGCGGACCCAGCCCGTACGGCGTCGGTTGGCGCTGTCCACCATGAAAGGTCCACCCGCGGGCACGGGCGGCGTCGATCACCTCGTCCATCGTCAGTCCCCACAGCGGGCTGCCCGTAATCGAGGCAAGCAGCGCGGACCAGTGTAGGCGAGGTTAGGATCAATTGGGGTGGGGTACATGGGCGATCCTTTGGAATTTACGATCTGCGAGAAAAAATCGTCAATCGCAAATCAACTAGGTTTTTGCCAGCGGAACAACCACCGCTCGATCACCTTCACCAGGATGTAAGCGCCCACGGCGAGGACGCTGGAGATGGGTGACAGCGTAGAGGCGGTCGGCGCGGTATTGGGTCATTGCCTGCACGATGGGAAGCCCAGGCCGCGGCGGGCGAAGAGCCATTCGGCCACGATGGCGCCGATGATGCTGCCGGTGAAGGCGATCTCGTGGGCGGCGATGTAGTAGGGCAGCGGCTGGGCCAGCGTACTTTGCTGAAAGATCTGCCACTGGTTGGCGTTGAGCGTCTGCATTCGATCCAGCAGCACCGGGTCCACCGATTGCAGGCCCTTGGTCACGTTGGCCAGGATGGGGAAGAAGGTAATCAGCACCACGATGATGATCTTGGGTGCGGGTGTGTCGCCCAGGGTGATGATAAGAATCGAGGCGATGGTGACGAACGGGATGTTCTTGATCACCACCGTCCACGGCACGGTGAGCGATTCGAGCCAGGGAATGTAGAGAAACGCAATCGAAAGCGAAATGGCGATGAGATTGGCGATGGCATAGCCGGTCAACGCCTCGACGATGGTTGTCCACATGTGCGAGAGGAAGAGTTCACGTTCCGCCCACAGCACCTTGCCCACCATGTCCGGCGGCGGCAGCAAAGACGGAAAGCCGCTGAAGTGTACAGCCAACGCCACAGCACAGGGATCGAGATGAGCATGATCAAGTAGGCCATGCGTTCCGAGAGGACAAAGCGTGGTTGGGTCATGGTGATGTCCTTGCGGGGCTACCTTCAACGGCGATAAAGCGCTTGACGCACCTGAGCCACCTTGTGCAAGAGAAGGCTTCATCGGTGCGCAGTGCGCGTGTACAGACGGTAGATCGATGTCGAGAATTTCGGCGATGCGGCCCGGAAAGCGCCGACAGCACCACCACCCGATCCGAGAGGATGGCCGCCTCTTCTACACTGTGCGTCACAAAGAGGACGGTCTTCGTCGTTTTGGCAAGGACATTGCCCAGCCACTCACCCATCGACTCGCGGGTCAGTTCGTCCAATGCGCCAAAGGGTTCATCCAAGAGCAATATCGGAGGATCATGTACCAAAGCAGACGCGATATTCACACGCTGTTGCATACCGCCTGAAAGCTGGTGTGGATAGTGGTTGAGGAATTCGCCCAGGCCGAAATCGGTGAGCACATCTGCCGGGGATAGCGCGTTGCGCCTGCCCGTGATCTCCAGCGTCAGCCGCACGTTGGCCAACGCCGTGCGCGACGCCAGCAACGCTGCTCGCTGAAACGCCACCCCAATTTTGTGATGACGACATGCCACATGTGGCGAGTCGCCGTCCACTTTCACGTCGCCCGATGTAGCGTCTTCGAGGCCGGCCACCAGACGCAGCAGCGTCGTCTTACCGCAGCCCGAAGGCCCGATCAGCGACACAAACTCGCCCGGTTTCACCGTCAGATCCACGCTTTGCAGCGCCTCGATCTGCCCAAAACGCTTGCCGACGGAGAGGAATTGGATTGCAGACACGATTGTCTCCTTCGGAGGGGGGCTGGGGATCGGGGACTTGGGATTGGGATTGGGGATTGCTTGGCAACATTGACACGACAACAGGATGATCTTCGGCCATGACATCATCCCGACATCCCATTATCCGCTCTACGTCACAACGAGTCCCCAGTCCCTAATCCCCAGTCCCCAGTCCCTTATTGACACGCCGCCAATTCCAACTGCCCATACTGGATCATCGACGCCACCAACGTATCCCACGTCTCGGGCGTCATGTGCATGATGGGCAGATCGTCGCTGCCGACGACCAGTTCTTCTTGGAGTTGGAAGCGGCGCAGTGCCTGTTCGGCGGTAAGCTGGGCGTCCACACCGTATTTGACGGCGATTTCAGCCGATTCTTCGGGATTTTCCAGCAGATACTTCAACCCCTGATGCGTGGCGGCCAGGTAGCGGGTCACCATATCGGCGTCGTTTTCCAACGTCTCACGGCGCACCACCGAGATGTCGGCGTAGCCGTCCCAGCCCCAGTCGCTAAACTGGAAGGCGGTCCAGTTCATGTAGCCCTGTTCTTCGAGCAGGCGCGGCTGGTTGACGAGCCAGGCAGCAATGTAGTCCATGGCGCCCATCAACACCGGATCGGGCGTGAAGCCGGCTTCCATGATCGTAATGGAATCGGCGGGCAAGTTGTACTTGTTGATCAGGAACTCAACGAAATAGTCGTCGCCGCCCTGCACACCTACCTTCTTGCCCACGAAGTCCTCTGGGGTCAATTCCAGGGTGGAGCGCTGATCCTGGGCGATGCTGGAATCGATGCCCAACCAGATGTAGGGCGTGTGCTTGAGGAAGGTGCCCACGGCCACCACGTCGGCGGGCGTCGGGCTGGAGAGCATGGACGGCACACGGCTGCCCGCAGCGGAGACGGCGATGTCGATGGCGCCGCAGGCAAGCGTTTGCAGGTGATCGATGCCAGGGCCACCGGGAACAAGTTCAACTTCGAGGCAGACGTCGGCGTAATAGCCCAGTTCCACAGCGTTGTACCAGGGCGCTTCTTCGTCGTTGAGCACCACGGCATCCCGATGCGGATGGTGTCGACGGTGTCACATTCCATGGGTTCCCAGGCTGCTTCGGGATCGGGCAGCAGTTCGTTGGTGAAGTACGATTCGGCTGGGAAGTTCTCCTGCACACAGGCCGGGATCTCCTGGAAGCGCGCCTCGCTGTCCGACGCGGCAGCGGCTTCTTCCTCGGGCGACGGCGTGGCCGCTTCTTCGGCAGCAGTTTCCTCGGCAGGCGCAGCCGGCGCAGGGCAGGCGCAGCGCAGGCCGCCAACAACAGGACAAGCATCCCCACAAGCAACAACTTGATACGAGACATGGCAGGCTCCTTTGATGGTGATTGGGGACCGGCGGCTGGGGACCGAGGACTGGGAATTGGGGCACACTTTGCTTCTGCCCCAGTCCCCAATCTCCAGTCCCCTATCTCCAGTCCCTATAACACAAAAATATGAAACTCGTCGTAGGGATCGCCGTTGGCGCAGCACTTCACTTCTTCCACCCGCACAGGACGGCCCAACGTGCGCTCCAGCGCCCGCGGCCACCGGCTTCGTAGGCGCAGATCTTCAGCCCCAAGTTGGGCAGGCCGTAGCAGTCGGCGCACTCGTAGGTGCGGTAGATGGCGAAGTTCTCTTCGGCGGTGACGATCTCCTGGTGTCCATAGTCGAAGGCGGGGCACGTCGATGGCGCTGGACAACGCTTCGGGCAGGGTGATGCCGGTGCGGCGCGGCGCATCGAAGGCGGCGCCGATGGCGCGCCCGGCCTGGTAGGCAAAGGGCAACAACTGGGGGAAAAGCGCGAGAGTGAAGGTCTGTCGATCGCGCATGTAGATGTACTGCATCTTGTTGGGGAAGTGGGGGCGAATCGGCTGATCCTGTTCGTAGCGGGCCAGAATCTCGCCCATCGTGGGCAAGAACTGCCCATCCGCCATATGCTGCACAGCCTGCCACATCTCGGCAAAGAGTTCCGCATCGGCGGCATCCACAGGCACAGCCAACTGTTGACGCAACTGATCAAGTTTCATATACGTCCATGCTGAGGATTGGGGTTGGATTGGTCCGCGCCGGTGTGCGCGGGCCAACATTCTCAGTTTATCATCACGACAAGGGGGAATCAGCAGAAAGCGCACAGGAAACGCAGTGATCATTTTGAACAATGTACACAACGGCGGTGCAATTTCACTGTTTGCTACGAGACTGCACCAGAGCATCGGCGAGGCGGGTGAAGACGGCCACAAGCAGCCCAATGCCCAGGAAGATGTAGATCATGGTGAAGATTTTGCTTAAGCAGCGGTCTGCGGACTGAAGTCGCCGTAGCCCACCGTCGCCAGGGTGATGACACAGAAGTAGAGGCTGTCGAGCCAATCCCAGCCTTCGATGGTGCGGTAGAAGAGCGTTCCCAGCGCCAGCAACATCGCCGTCAACGCGCCCAGTGTGCGAAATTCGGGATCGCGCGCCGCATACTGGATCGCTTTGACAAATTGACGCAACGTCAGCAGCAGCGCAAGCACGGATCTCACTTTCGGCGTTCGGCGGCGGCGGCTGCATCCACGGCGGGTTGAGGGCGGCGATCTCGGCGAAGACAGGGCAGCTATCCACGTGTGCGCCGGGCAGGTAGCCGGTGCTCATGAGGAATTCGCCCACGATCTCACCGCCGGTGAAGCGAAAAGTCTTCTTGAAGAGCTTGACCCATTCCTCTTTGGTGAGGGGATGGTGGTGATCGAGCCAGTCGGCGAAGGAGCCGTACTCGTCGCGGATCGCCTGTAAGCGGCTGGCGTTCTCGATGGCGGCGTCCACTTTGAGCCGGTTGCGGATGATGCCCGCATCGGCAAGCAGGCGCTGCCGGTCTTCTTCGCCATAGGCCGCGACTTTGTCGATGTCGAAACCGTCGTAGGCTTGCCAGAAGTTGGCGCGCTTGCGCAAAATCGTCGCCCAGGACAGCCCAGCCTGGTTGATCTCCAGGATCAGCCGCTCAAAGAGGACGCTGTCATCGCGCGCGGGGAAGCCGTATTCGCCGTCGTGGTATGGCCCGTGTAGGGGATCACCAGGGGCAGCTTCGCAGTAGGTGGTCATATAAGATCATCCTTCATCTGGTAGCCGTAGCCGCGCACAGTGACGATGAAACGCGCATCTTCGCTGGCTTCAGGCTCGATGCGCGAGCGAACCCGGCTCACCATGCGGTCGATGTTGGCGTCGTAGACTTCGCCTTCCACCTCTGGCCACACATTGAGGGCGATCTCATCTTTGCTCACCACACGCCCGCGGTTCTGGTAAAGGTACCAGAGCAGATCAAATTGCTTGACGCTCAGCGGCGGATCGAGCAACACGCCGTCCACGTAGACCTGCCGCGTGGACGGGTCCACGTGCAGAGCGGGTTCGCGCACCGCGATCAACGCCGGCGCCGTGATCGTGGCCGAAGGGTCCTGGAAGCGAAAACGCGTCGACGCGAACTGCACCTCCATGCCGTCTTCGAGCCAGGCGGTAGCCCCTTCACCCAGCCGCCGACCATCCACCCAAACGCCGTTCTTGCTGCCCAAATCGTGAACGCGGTACGCATTCTGCAAGTAATGCACTTCAGCGTGCTGACGGCTGGCGTAGTTGTCGTTCAGGACAATATCTTGCGTCGATGAGCGCCCGATTGTCATGCGATCTTGGTTCAGCGCATACTCTTTGCCGATATTTGGACCGCTGATGCAGATTAAACGACCATACTGGCTCACGATTTACCTCTTGCGGATAAAAATTGTGGATCGGGGGAGACGTTCGAGAAGTGAGGAGGGCGAAACTCACATCGCCATCGCCGACTCAAACGTGTCCGCAACCGAAATTCGGCAGAATCGTTTGGTTGGCCCTACTGCCTGTGCTAGAATGTTCAAATGCTCACCAGTCGCCCACCATCGAACGTGTTTTGCAATCATACCAGTAAGCGGGTAGGCTGGCAAAGTTTGTAGAATTTCATGGGAACTCGACGCCTGGCGACGGCGTCTCTCGTAAGAACCACAATTCTTTAGATTTACGCACTGTTTGGGGGTAGGGGCGCAATATATTGCGCCCTTACAGGCTTGGCTTGCGTAAGTCCTATTCATGTAGAAACCACATCGAGCAACTCAACAGGCGACGCGCCTGTCACCAGTAGATGGATATTTCGTGATGGGTCCACCTTCTCAACCCATACCGCCCAATCAAAATGACGAGTCACCGCGCGGGCAGGAGAGCGGCGAACGCGGCGCGCCCAACAACAGCGATCTCACCGGTCAGCGTGTGGGGCGTTACCTGGTGGGGCGTCGGCTGGGCAGTGGCGGCGCAGCCACTGTCTACCAGGCGTATGATCAGGTGCGCGGCCGCTCTGTGGCGCTCAAAGTGCTGATGCCCAGCGCCGATGAGATCACCCGATCTCGCTTCCGCCAGGAAGCGCAGACAGCCGGCACGCTGCGACACCCACACATCGTGGAGACGCTGCAAGTGGGCGATTCCAAGGTCGATGGCGTCGCCTACATTGCGATGGAGTTGGTGGAAGGTGAAAGCCTGGGCCAGTGGCTGGATCGGCGCGGTCACCTACACGCCGAAGAGACATGCAACCTGCTCGAACCTATCGCCCGTTCCCTGGCCTACGCCCACAACCGCGGCATCGTCCACCGCGATGTCAAGCCCAGCAACATTTTGCTACGTCCCTCTCGTCCTGGCGCGCCCAACAGCATCCAGATCGAATCGGCCGAATACCCTGTGGTGCCGTTGCTCTCCGATTTCGGCATCGCCCGCGCCCTGGACACGCCCGAGTTGACCCACGTGGGCCGCACCATCGGCACGCCGGCCTACATGTCGCCGGAACAGTGCGAGGGCAGTCGCCAGATCGACGGGCGATCAGACATCTACTCGTTGGGCGCGGTGCTCTACCGCTGCCTGGTGGGCCGTGCGCCCTTCACCGGCACCATGACGCAGATCCTCCACGCCCACGTCTATGACCCGATCACCGTGCCGGACGATGTGCTGACCACGTTGCCGCCGATGGTGGTAGAGATCCTGCGCCACACCCTGGCCAAAGACCCGAATCAGCGCTACGCAAGCGCCGTCGACCTGGCCAACGCCTTCGCTCTGGCCGCGGGCCGCGCCCCCATCGTCGAAGAAGCAGGTGACGAAAACGGCGAGGTCACCAGCACGATGACGCTGGCTTCGTTGCCGACGACGCCTGCGCCCGTCACCCCGCGCACAGAGACGGTCCTTGTGCCGGCGCCGCAGCGGGGCAACACAACGATAAACAGACCTGTCACTGCACCGGCTGCGCCTGCATCGCCGCCCGCGTCGGCGACGCAGGCGCAGCCACGTCGGCAGCCCACATTGCGTAACCGCCTGCTCCTGGCTGCCGCTGGGCTGGCCTCGGTGGTGCTGCTCTTTTTTGTCGCCATCTCAGCCGCCAACCTCGTCCCGCGGCTCTTCGGTGAACCGCCGCAGCCGCCCGTCAGCTTGCCCGGGGACGATGGATCGTCCACGCCAGAGCCGACAGACGATCCCATCATCGTGGCACTCAATCCAACAGACACACCAACGGTGACACCTTCGGCCACGGCAATTGATGAAGCAGAAACGTTGCCTACCGCGGTCGCCGAGGAGACCAGCGAAGCAACGGCTACGGCCCAGATCCCGCCCACAGCCACCAGCCCCAGGCCCACGGCGACAGTCACACCGACAGAGACGCCCACCGAGACGCCGACGCCTACGGACACTGCCAAACTGACGCCAACGCTCACGTCGACGCCCACACCCACAGCGACACCCACGCCGGTGCCACCGACGCCCACACCGGCGCCGCCGACGCCTACCTTCACGCCGGAGATCATCGCACTGCCATCCGTGGTGCCGACACATACTGCGACGCCTGAGCCAACTTGCCAGAATCAACCGGACCCGGTTGTTGCGCAATACTTGAACAACAACCCACTGCTTGCATCGCGCCTTGGTTGCGCCGCCGGCCCGGCCATGCCTACCGCATTTGAGATCCAGCCCTTCCAGCGCGGCGTCGTGCTCTGGCAGTTGGATGGGCAACAGCGGATCTACGTGCGCTACGACACCAACGGCACCTGGGAATGGTTCCCCAATAGCTGGAACCCCGGCGATCCAGAGAACATCGATGATCCGGCGCTACAGCCTGGCGAGATCGGTCTACTGGTGCCACGCCGTGGCATCGGCAAACTCTGGGCCGAAAACGAAAGTGTACGCAACACGTTGGGCTGGGCCACCGCCGAAGCGTTGCGCATTGACGGCATCGCGCAGACGTTCGAGGGCGGCTATCTCTTCCGCCGCAACGACACCGGCGAGTTCATCCAATTCTTGCTTTCGGCGTTGCGTCTTTGATGGAAAATTCAATTAGGACGTACGCAGTCAATGCCATTAACTTAAGCCTTCTGAGTGGGATTAGGCGATTAAGAGATTAGGCGATTGGATCTGTGCTCCAATCGCTCAATCTCCTAATCGCTCAATCGCTAACCCTTAACCTGAACCGGGAGAAACCAACAGTGACAACCAACGGCGCCACGAAACCCGTCATCGACCTGCGCTCCGACACGGTGACAAAACCTACGCCGGCGATGTGGCAGGCAATGGCCAACGCCGAAGTAGGCGACGATGTCTACGGCGAAGACCCCACCGTCAACCGCCTCGAAGCGATCACGGCGGAGATGTTGGGCATGGAGGCTGCCGTCTTCGTATCCAGCGGCACCATGGGCAACCTGATCTCCGTCCTCAGCCACTGCGGCCGCGGTGACGAGATGATCCTGGGCGATCAGGCCCACATTTTCCTCTACGAACAGGGCGGATCCGCGGCGCTGGGCGGCGTGCATCCCCGTTCGGTGATCAACCAGCCCGACGGCACCCTCGATCTGGAACAAGTGGAAACCGCCATCCGCGGTGAGAATGAACACTTCCCCATCACGCGCCTGATCGCGGTGGAAAACACCCACAATCGCTGTGGAGGACGCGCCCTGCCCGTCGCCTACATGGACGCAGTCGGCGATCTGGCGCACCGTTACGACCTGGCCTTGCACGTAGACGGCGCCCGCCTGTGGAACGCGGCGGTGGCGCTCAACGTTACTCCAGCGCGTCTGCTCCAGAACGCCGACAGTGTCAGCGTTTGCCTGAGCAAAGGGCTGGCGGCGCCGGTAGGATCGGTGGTGGCAGGGAGCAAAGAGTTCATCCGCAAGGCGCGGCGGATGCGCAAAGTGGTGGGCGGCGGTATGCGCCAGGCCGGCGTCATCGCCGCTGCCGGCATTGTGGCCGTTACCGAAATGGTGGAACGCCTCGCCGACGATCATGCCCACGCCAAACAACTGGCCGAAGGACTGGCGCGCATGGCCCCAATCAACGTCGATCCTGCCACGATTGAGACAGACATCGTCATCTTTGAGCTGGATCACCCCACGTTGACCCCGGCCCAGCTCTCGGCATCGCTACGTGAAGAAAATATACTGCTCAACCCCATCGGTGGTAAGCGCCTGCGCGCGGTGACCAACTACCACATCAGCGCAGAAGATATCGAGCGCACGCTGGCAACCTTCGAGCGTGTGTTGGATGCTGCGCCAACCGGCGATGTGAACAAGGTTCATACCTACGGATAGTCAATGAGCTTTTTCAATACCCTCAAACTTAGCACGCTCTGGCGCATCGTCAGCCAGGTCAATGTCGACGAGATCCGCGAAGACGTTGTGCGCCCTTTTCACCTGCTCGTCGTGGCGGAAGACGAAAGCGACGCGTCGACGTTGGCCGCGCACTTAAGCGACGGAGATGCCGCATTCATCCATCCGTGGATCACAGCCGCCACGCCGGATGCCGTCGACGTTGCCCAGGCGCAGGCGCACATCGACTTTGCGCTTGTGCTCACCCCATCCGTCGAGTTGACGGCTCCGATGCAAGAGACGTACCGCCGCCTGACCGCGCTGCGTGTTCCTGTGCTGATCGTCGTCACCGGCTCGGCTGCCGCCACACCCGGGGCGGCGTTGTCACGTCGCGGCGAAGAAAAGCGCGTCCTCGCGCCTGAGTTCAACGCTGCTACCGTGCGAAAACAGATTCCCGAGGCCATTGTCGCGCTGGCTCTGCCCAGCTTGCGCCTGGCGCTGGCCCATCGTCTGCCCCCATTGCGCCCGGCAGCGTTCCAACAACTGATCCAGGAGACGGCCCAGGTCAACGCCACCTACGCATTCAGCACAGGCATCGCCGAAGTCATCCCTGGGCTTGGCATCCCGCTCAATGTCAGCGATCTGATCGTGTTGACCAAAAATCAGTTGGTGATGGCCTACAAGATCGCCGTCATGGCCGGCAAACAGGGCAGCCCCCAGCACCTGCTCGGCGAGATCATGGGCGTGCTGGGGGGTGGGTTCCTATTTCGACAGTTGGCACGCGAACTGGTGGGCCTGATCCCGGTTTGGGGGATCGCGCCCAAGGTCGCCGTCTCCTACGCAGGCACGTGGGCGATTGGCGAGGCGGTTGTGCTGTGGGCGGTGGAAGGACGCAAGATCACGCCCGATCTGCTGCGCCAATTCTTCGACGATGCACTCGCACGCGGCCAGGCAGTGGCCCAACGGCTCACCGGCGATCTACGCAAGCGGCTCCCCAAACCCTCAGATCAAGCGCCCCATGATCAGCCCGCCAAAGCTGTCGAGGCTGAACCACTGTGGAAGCGACTCCAGCGACGGCTGCCCCTACGCCGAAGCTCAAAGTAGCATAGATTTGTGTATCTCCCCTCTTTACGCCCCAACGTGGTACTTACGATACCGTCAGCTAGTGCGATTGAACTATAGATTTTGAAATTCCCTGCGCATTTCCACTGAACAACTCTGTCCATGCTGCCGATAAACGTAGTGAAGAGCACGAACAGGTTTGTTCGTCTATTCGAGATAGAATCCAAAATTCTTCTTCCAGTAGGAGGACATGGTGCCCGCAGCAATGGCCATCGGCGCAGACAATACGAGGAAAAGCCTACAGGCATGGGGCGCTTACCTGGTCCGCGTGCATAGCGAAGCCGCACCGGTCAGAACCGCTAACCTGGATAGCCAGCCGCGCTCGGTAGAAACGTTGAAAACGCCCAGCGTGGCAGAGTTGGATACAACTGCGACATTGCACAGCCCCACGTGCCGATGTAGTCTATGCTGTGGCCTGGGAACATCAGGATCGTCCATAGGCGGTGCCACAATTGTCGATGTGAATGTCACTGGTGAACTGAGCGAAGAAGATCAGGCAGTATTGGAAGAGCTGAAAACCCGTGATGCCGAAGTACGGCGGCATGAACGAGCCCACCTTGCTGTAGCCGGGCAACATGCGCTGGGCGGCCCCAGTTACACCTACCAGGTCGGGCCAGACGGTCGTCGCTACGCCATCGGTGGTTCGGTGCAGATCGACCTTTCGCCTGTCCCGAATGATCCTGAAGCCACCTTGCGCAAAGCACAACAACTGCGCCAGGCGGCGATGGCGCCGTCGAACTCCGTCTTCTACGGATCGACAGGTGGCGATGATGGCGAGCCGCATGGCCCAAGAAGCGCTCAAAGACCTCGCCGACGAGCAGACCAAGCCGGTCGACGACAAAGGCGACGGCAAAAAGGCGAAGGCGCAAGATGAGCAACCGCAGGTCAAAGAGGGCAGCGAGGCCAATCACAAAACTGAGTCGGCCACCGGCGAGTTGGGTGATGCAGAGATGATCACTGGAAACACGCCACCGGCAGGAGCGGGTTCACCGGAGATGGTGACCGCCACCTTCACTGCCGACAGCGCTCCGCAGCCGGAAACGGCAGCACTGGCAGTAGCGGCGTTTGCTTCTGCCTCGACGAATCTGGGCCTCGACATTTACGTTTAGCAGAGAAAATTCCTAACCGATTTTCGCCCCGATCAATTTGACAATCGTAGGGCCGAATGATATCTACCGAAAGTCAATTGAATAGCGTCTCGTCTGTGGGGGCGTGGTGTAGCGGTTAGCATATTGGCCTGTCAAGCCAAAGGCGCGGGTTCAAATCCGTCGCTCCGCCTCCGAGGTTCACTCGGAATGGATGCCACAAAGCGAGACCGGGGGGCGTGGTGTAGCGGTTAGCATATTGGCCTGTCAAGCCCAAGGTGCGGGTTCAAAATCCCGTCGCTCCCGCAGGAATAGAAACGACCCGACCGGGTATGCCGGTCGGGTCGTTATGTATCCACGTTGTTCGAGGACCATTTCAAAACCATGTCGGCGCCACGTCGTAATGATATTTACTAGACACCCGCTCGAAAAGTGGCTGTAAGTTTACATCGATAAAGATCTGAAATGCCTCTGTATTTCCACAAAATCTGTCCAAAATTGGGGGTTTACAAGCCGAAATATCTGTGCTATACTCCCGTCAGAGAAGTTGATTATCACGTTGTGGTTGGAAGCCACTATCGGGGGAAGCGTGATAGCCAACTTCTCTTCTTTTATTGGTAGATTTTTGGTGACTGTTAAGTTGGTAACGCTTTCGTGGCATCCCGAATCGCGCCCCACCCCGTTGTTCCACCTCCCTACGCTGATACCACGCGTAAGAACCGCCGCCGCCCAACTTGCAGCACCTGTTCTCCGGCTTCAGCACGCACCATTGTCCCGCCGTCGTCTACAACATCACCGTTCAGCTTCACGCCACCCTGCTGGATCAAGCGGCGCGCTTCGCTCTTGCTCTTTGCAAGTTTGGGTTCGGCAGATGTCATCAGATCCAAAACATTCATCTCGCCACTCAGCGCGAAGACGGGCGCATCGCTGGGGACTTCACCGGCGTGCATCCGGCCTGCGTCGAGCGCCGCCTGGTTGGCCGCCTCGTCGCCGTGGAAGATGCTCACCACTTCCCAGGCCAGGGCATGTTTGGCCTCTTGCGGGTTGAGCGCACCGGTTTGCATGTCGGCGAGCATGGCGTTGATCTTGTCCTGGGGCCAGCGCGTCACCAGTTCGGCGTAGTTGCGGAAGGTGTGATCGGGCAAGCTGAGCACTTTGGTGAAGATCACGCCGGGCAACTCGTTGATACCGATGATGTTGCCTGTGGACTTGCTCATGCGCAGTTCGCCGTCGGTCCCCACCAGAATGGGGAAGGTGAGGATCGTCTGCGGTTTCATGCCGCGGGCTTCCATTAACTTGCGCCCGGCCATCAGGTTGAAGAGTTGATCCGTGCCGCCGATCTGCACATCGGTCTCCAAAGCCACGGCGTCGAAGCCCTGCATCAGCGCGTAGAAAAACTCGTGCAGCCAGATCGGATCGCCCTTCTCGAAGCGCTTGCTGAAGTTGTCGCGCACCAGGAACTGCTGCACAGTGAAGTTGCTGGCCAAGTCAATCACATCGCCGAAGCTCAGTTCGCCCAGCCACTTGTGGTTGTATTCGACGATGGTCCTCTTGGCATCGAGGATGCGCTGCGCCTGCGCGGTAAAATCGCGCGCCTTGGTGATGGCGTCGTCCAATGTCTGTTGCTGTCGCGCCGATTCTTTGTCGCTGGGATCGCCGATGGTGCCTGTAAACGAGCCGATCAAGAAGACAACTTCGTGCCCCAGATCCTGGAACTGGCGCAGTTTGCGCATGGGAACCGTATGCCCCAGATGCAGATCCGACGACGTGGGATCGAAACCGCAGTAGACGCGTAGCGGTTTGCCCGTCTCACTGCTACGCTCGATCCGGGCGCGCAGTTCTTTCTCCATATTCTGGCGCGTCTGCTCGTCGCCGAAATCGACGCCGCGCATCAAAATCTGCATCTGCTCATCGACTGCTGGAAACGTCTGCATCTGTCATTCTCCCCAGGTGGTGAAATGTGAATACCCACAACAATTGGCAACAAAAAAACGCGTGACTGTGCGTCACGCGTCCAAAGTGAAAGTGGAACCGACGGTTAGATCGGTCGTTGATCCTGTGCGCACACAATCTGCTCGGGGCGCCCTGCGCCCCAAAGATACGAGTACAACTGCCCCAGATTGGTGTGCATGTCGGTTCGATTCGTCAACATGGCGGCTATGATATCACGCAGGTGACAAAGGATCAATTCTCGCGTAGAGGCGCGCACAGATCCGAATGTGTTTCACTGTCGCCGCTCGCCCCGACAATGAAATACATACCACAAATCCAAGCCGGTACCACAGTGTAGCATTATTTTGATATGCTTTATGTTAGAATGTGCGCATGTTTGACCAACAGCAAAACCGACAAAAGACATCATCCAAACCATCGCCCGCCAACGGCGCGGCGAGCGCGTACGATGCGCTCTTCCGCGGACCAGGGGCAGAAGTGCGCGTCCGTTCGCTGCGGCAGGGCATGGCACAGGCGTTGGAAGCATGGTGGCGCACTGGCCAGATGCCAGTACGCGGTCTGTTGCGCGATGGACTGCTGGCGCTAGAAGCCGGCCATGATCTCGACGATGCCGGGCGAACGTTGCTGCTGCGCGCAGCACTCCACTACGGGCGGGGCATGCGCACAGCATTGCGTCATCAGCAAGACGCCGAGCGGACAGCGTCGGTGATGCGCGATCTGCTGCTCAACGTGACGCGACCGCTGAATCCCGCCCAGATCCGTCAGCTTGTCACCGCGGACGAGGCGGATCAACGCTGGTATCGCAGCCTGCTGCAATTGCTGCGCGAGGAGAGCGTCACCGCGCTGGCGCCACGCAACACGTTGGCACAGGCCGCCTTGCGCTACTTTGAAACTACGCCCGCCAAACAGGTGACCAAGTGGACCGCGCCCGGCAACATGGAAGTGGCCAAACAGCCGTTCAAGCCCGTGCGGCGCAAGCGACGCCGACTGCCGCGGCGTCAACTGCGTACGCTGGCCAATGTCTTTGGTCTCCTGGCCGTACTCATGATCGTCATCGCTGCCGTGCTTTTCTGGCAGGATGTCCGCCAGACACAGGCGCTCGTCGACGACATGGAACAGATCCCCGCCGGCGTGTATGTCATCGGTGATCCTGTGGACCGCAACTTGGAGCGTCAGGTCGAACTGAAGGCATTCGCCATCGATCACACCGAGGTGACCAACCGCGCCTACCGCCGCTGCTTCGATGCAGCCGTGTGCCCGTGGCCCAGCCGCGTCACCAGCATCACCCGCCCCGACTACTTCCTGGATCCAACCCTGGGCGCCTACCCAATGATCAACGTCACCTGGGCAGAGGCGCAGACGTTCTGCACCTGGGTGGGCAAAAGGCTGCCCTTGGCTGAAGAATGGGAAGTCGCCGCCGGATCTGCCCTCACGCTGGACGAGCGTTTCTTGTTTCCCTGGGGCAACTCATTCGACCCGCACCTAACAAACAACGTGGAAGCCTCCACACAAGACACCCTGCCTGTGAGCAACTACAGCCCCGCAGGTGACAGCCCCAGCGGCGCCGCAGACATGGCCGGCAACGTGGCGGAGTGGACAGCCAGCCCCGCCGGTCTGCAGCAGGAGACGCCCGACGCCTACATCGTCAAGGGTGGCTCGTTCCTGAGTAGCCGCGAAGAACTCGTCCTCTCGACACAGCAAGCTGTTGAGGCCGTCACCTACGCCCCTGGTTAGGTTTCCGCTGCGCCATCACCCTGCCCGATCCTGAAGACTAAGGCGATTTGGGTCAGCTTTCGTTTCTCCGCTATACTCGTACCATGACGATCTCTTACGCCTCCCGACTACGCCTTGAGCGACCTGGCCGACAATTCATCGTTGCACTACTGGTCGCAGCGAGCCTGACCTGGCTCTTGCCATACATCGTCGCCGCCTCGGAAATCTGCGAGAGCAACGGCAACGTGATCCCCAAACCTGTGTGCGACTTCGACACATTCTACGGCGATCCGCCCCGTCAACTGCCCAATGGGTGGACGGCTTTTGTCCTCTCCGGCGATCTCACCTTTTCGCAACACGTGGATACCTTCTGGGGCGCGCCGGCCTTGCAGATGTGGAGCAACGGCGGCACATTCAAAGCAGGCATCTACACCCAAGTCGACGTGGCGCCCGGCGCCGGCTACCGCGCCAGCATCGGTTGGGGCGCGCCCAACGCGCCCGATCACTTTGGGCGACAACTGGGGATCGACCCCACCGGTGGCACCGATCCCAATGCCCCCACCGTCATCTGGGGACCGATGCATTGGGGGCCGGGCCGACTCCTCAACTACACCGACGGCAAAGGACCAAACATCGACGTGCGCGCCCGCGCCGTGAACAGCCGCGTCACCGTCTTCTTCCTAGTAGATCACCCCAGCAGCACAGGTGACAACGTGATCTTCGTGGACGCCATCGCGCTCTATCCCGACGAGAGCGCACCGGCCCTCCCCACGCCCACCGACACCCCACCGCCGCCGCCCACCGCCACGCCGGTCGTGGAACGCGCAGTGGTTGTCCCCACCGCCACGTGGACGCCGCACCCCACACCCACCGAGACACCGACGCCGACACACACGCCAACCCCAACGCCGACGCCGACCGAGACACCCACGCCGACGCCCACAGCCACGTGGACGCCCTGGCCCACTGCCACGCCCAACGCAGTCGACGTCCTTGAGGTAGAGGCGATGGGCAGCAGCCAGGCATTGATGACCCTCGCCACAGGCTACGCCCAGGAAAACGGACGCGACGGGCTGGCGCGCATGGGCATCCTGGGCCTGGGCGGCATCGTGCTCTTCGGCGGCTCGCTCTGGTGGAATCGCCGCCGTCGTTAGGAAAGGCTACATTCTGGCAAAACAAAGGCCATCCCCGCTCGGGGATGGCCTTTGTTTTGCCAGGTGTTAGAGACTTTTCGGTTCGTCAGTTCACAGCACACGTCGCCATTGACGCACGCTGTCCTTCCCTACGCGAATCAATCACGCACGTTGACCAACGGTCAGGCTCATCGCCTGCGCCGCCCCACCGCGGACGAGTTGCAGCGCCACTGTCTTGTCCGCGCTGCCGATGAGCAACACAGAAAGATCATCGGGCCGACGCACCGCCTCCCCGTCGAAGGAGGCCAGGATGTCGCCAACCAGCAGGCCGCCCGTCTGCGCCGGTGACCCGTCGTCCACCGAGGTGACGAGCAGACCTGTAGCTTGCCCGAATTCCTCAGCCTGCGCCGCGGACAGCTTCACCGCCTGCACGCCCACGCCAAGGTATCCGCGCTGCATGTGTCCGTGTGCCAGCAGCGTCTCCACCACCGGTTTCACCGTGGCGGCAGGCAACGCCACGCCGCTGTCGCGCACCAGCGCCGAAGAGAGCAGACCGATCACACCGCTGCCGCCGATCAGCGCGCCGCCGGAGAAGCCGGGGTACATCACCAGATCGGGCTTGATGAAGTGGGTCACCTGCCCGCCGCCGCCGGTGCGCCATGCGCCGCCCACCGCGCTGAGGACGCCCAACGCCGCTTCGACGCCGGATCGCGGCCGGCCCACGGCCACAACCAACGCGCCGACGCGAATCTCGGCTTCCTCAACCCAGCTTGCGGCCGTCAGCGTGCTGCCTTCTACACGCAACACGGCCAGATCGGTGCTCGGGTCGCGCCCCACCAACGTCGCGGGGACGTCCTCGCCGTTGGGCAGGCCCACGTGAATGTCCTCGTCGCGCTGCACAACGTGGTTGGCGGTGACGATCACGCCATCGCTCGACCACACGACACCACTGGCCGGGAAGCGCTTGCGAGCCGAAACCCGCACCGTGCTACCGGCTACCGTGCCCACGGCATCGGCGAACGCCGTTGAAATACTCTGAAAATCGCTCATTGTCACTTCTCCTTCTGTGGATGGCCCAACCGGGCCGGTAGGGAACACATCCCCACTTTACCCACAATTCGCCGCGTCCGCATCGCCCATTCTCGCAGCCCCAACCTGGTAGATCGGGTAGGTGGGGATTGGGGATCGGGGACTGGGTTCCAGGGCTGACTAGCGTCGGTTGAGTAGCGCAGCGTATCTTTAGCCCCCAATCCCCAATCACAACGACAGCAGGCCCAGGCGCGTCGCCCGCACGACGGCCTCGGTGCGGCTTTGCTGCGCCCAGTTTGCCCAGCAATGCCTGCACATGGAACTTGGCGGTGTGCTCGCTGATCTTCAACGCGTGGCCGATGGCGCGGTTGGTCAACCCTTCGGCCACCAGCGCCAGGACCTCTTCTTCGCGCGGTGTCAGGGGTTCGGTCAACACAAAGCCATCCTCCGTCGGCGCGGTGACCACGGCATCGGCCATCTGCGCATCCAGCACGCGTAGACCGGACGCCGCCGCCAACAGCGCCGCTGTCAACTGATCCGCGCCCACTTCGCGCGGCAGCACACCGTTGACGCCCAACAGCCACGCACTGAGCACATGCGCGTCGTCGGGTAGCAGCGCCACGGTGGGCAGATTCAGATCGGCAGCAGCGGCCAGGCGTTCGAGCGGCGTGCCGCCACCGCTGCGCGCTTCGGGATCCCAGCCAAGATCCCACAGGAGAACACTGGGATCGTACAGATCGACCCACTCGGCGGGGTCGCCGTGGCTGTCCACTTCCGCCGGCGACGCGCAGTGTCGGCGTGTCGGCCAGCACAGCCGCCAGGCCCACCGCGTTAGTCTGTCATCGGAAATAATGAGGAGAGAAGGAAGGTCCATGCCTTGGTTCTACAGCGAAGAAGCGGCAGGATCTGTGAGTTGGCTCCGGTTGAGGGTACGAATGAATGATGAACGAAGAATGGGTACAGTGAGATGCTGTTCCAGTCGGCAGATTCAGCGCAGTGTTCCCATTCTTCGTTCTTCGTTCATTGTGCATTCTTCTCTGCCACAAAGCAGCCGGCGGCCTTCGGCACACGCAGCACCGACTGCCGCGCGAAGATCGATTCCAACCTGCGTTGCATGGAAGCAAGCAGCAGTGGACGATGACCGGTGTCGGCGGGCGCGCCTTCGATCAGATCCACCATCATGCTGGCATAGTAGCGCATCACGGCTTCCACCGAGGGGAAGAGGAAGGCGTCTTCGCCACCATGATGCGCGTTGGAGAAGACAGCGGTCACCAGATCACCGCTGGACAGGAAAAACGCGCCACGGTGGACTCGCGCAGCGGACGATAACCGTGCTCGGTAGCGGCTTCGACGTGTAGTTCGCGCAGCCAGGCGCCGTTGTCCGCAGCGTTCGTCGCCAGAACAACACGCCCCCGGCTTGAGCGCGCCACATCTCGCTCAACGCCGTCACCTGATCGGGGACGTGGTAGAGCATGTGGTTTGCCATGAGACGATCACAACTGTCGTCGGCCAGGGGCAGTTGCTCGGCATTGGCCTGAATGGCGGCGCATAGGACGCTGCGCCGACGTCGCGCCTTCCGCCACATCCGTCACCATGCCCAGCGACGCGCTCCAAAGCCACGATCTGCACACCGCGCGCCGCCAGCTTGGCGTGATAGCTGCCGGGGCCGCAGCCCACGTCCGCGATGACCTCGCCCGGTTGCGCTTCGAGGACGTTGAGCACCCAATCCACGAAATCTTCCTTGGCCTCGCTGTAGAGGGCGTGCGTCTCCTGGCGGATGCGCAACTTCTCGCTGTCGGCGTACTGGTACGCCAGATAGGTTGGATCGGTGAAGTGCTGCGTCATGGCTACACCTCGCGCAGAACCGCCAGCAGGCGATCCGTCTGCTCTGGACGGCCCACCGAGATACGGATCGAATTGTCCAGGCCCGGTTTCTGGTAATGACGCACCAGAATGCCGCGGCGTTCCAGATCCAGTTTCAACTGCCGGGCGTCGCGCGCACCACGTCACACAGGACGAAGTTGGCGTGGGATGGGTACGGCTTCAGGTACGCGATGTCGGCCAGCGCCGCGATCAGCCGCTGCCGCTCGTCGCGCAGACGTTTCACCACGCTGCATCTCGTCAACGTGACGCAGGCTGGCGAGGCCCGCCACCGCTGCCGCCACGTTGACGTTGTACGACTGTTGAATTTCCACAGGTACGGCAACAGCCACGACGGCAGAATGCCATAGCCCAAGCGCAGACCAGCGATCCCGCGGCTTTGCTGAAGGTGCGCAGCACGATCAGGTTCTCGTGTTCCAACACCCACGGCGCGGCTGGGCTGATCGGCAAATTCCACGTACGCCTCGTCGAGCACCACCATCACTGGCAATGCCAGCAGACGGCGCAATTCGTCATCTGGCAGCCAGTTGCCGGAGGGGTTGTTGGGTGATGTCAGGAAGAGCAGTTTGAACGATGACGAGACGGCGAGGCGATGAGGCGATGAGGCGGAGTCAGAGAACAATGCCTCGATCGCGGCCACGTCCAGGCTGTAGTCGGCGTTGCGCCAGATTTCGACGACTTCGGCGCCAGAGAGCTTGGCGTCGAAGCTGTACATGCCGAACGTAGGCGGACAGTTGACAATTGCATCGCCCGGCGACAGGAACAGGCGACAGATGTAGTCGAGCAGCTCGTCCGCGCCGTGACTGGGCAGGATGTTGTCCGCAGGGACGCCTACGAACGCAGACAGGGCGGCGCGCAGCTCGTCTGCTGCGGATCGGGATAGATGTGGTAGTAGTTGTATTCGGCCAACGCTTCCAGCACCGCAGGCAGTGGGCCATACGGATTCTCGTTGGCGTCCAACTTAACGATCTGCTCGGCCGCAATGCCGAGACGTTCGCTGAGCACCTCGAACGGCAAGATCGGCGTGTACTCTTCCAGGCCGGCGAGATGGGGGTTGAGGAGAGCGTTTGGTGTTGGCATGGGAGTAAGTGATTGCTGATTGTGATTGATTGGGGATTGGGGACTGGGGATTAGGGCATAGGCGTTAAGATAAGGACCAGCGAAAGTGCCGGGGGACTTCACGTTGGACGTGTCGCCAGGAGCGAATGTCCCGCCTCGCTGCGGCGATAAGTCCCCGGCACTTGTGTCTACGACGCTTAACTTAACGCCTATGGGGGATTAGGGACCGGGGATTGCATCGCAATGCTGAATTCACCTCGCCGCCGTATCGTTCGTACCGACGCATTCCGAATGGCGAGTCCTCATCACGCACACGCTCCTAGTCCCCAATCCCTAGTCCCCACTCCCTAGTCTTTTCTCCACGGCGGCGGCGTGCGCCGTCAGGCCCTCTGCATGGGCCAGGGTGGCGGCGGCAGGGCCGATGTTTTGCAGCGCCAGATCGTTGAGGCCGATGACGCTGACGATCTTGACGAAGTCGTTCACGTTGATGGGGCTGGCGAAGCGCGCCGTGCCGCCTGTGGGCATGACGTGGCTAGGACCGGCCACGTAGTCGCCCAAAACCTCGAAGCTACGCTCACCCAGGAAGACACCGCCGGCATTCTGCACCTGATCAAGGCGCGACCAGGGATCGTCCACCAGCAGGCACAGATGTTCCGGCGCGTAGACGTTCGCCAGATCAAAGGCGCTGTCCAGGTTTTCGGTGACGACGATGCCACACTTGCTGCCCAAAGACAGGGTGAGGATCTCCTCGCGGTCCAGTTCCTCCAGTTGACGCGTCACCGCGGCCTGCACTTGTTCGGCCAGTGAGCGGCTCGGCGTCAACAGGATGGCCGAGGCCAGGATGTCGTGTTCGGCCTGGGCCAGCAGATCGGCGGCGGCGTACTCAGGATCGGCGTGCGCGTCGGCCACCACCACGGTTTCGGTGGGGCCGGGCAGCCCGTCGATGCCCACCATGCCGAACACCTGCCGCTTGGCCAATGTGACAAACAGATTGCCGGGGCCGCAGATCTTGTCCACCGCAGGGATGCTCTCCGTGCCGAAGGCGAAAGCGCCGATGGCCTGCGCGCCCCCCGCCACAAAGACGGCATCGACGCCGGCCACAGCCGCAGCCACCAGTGTCACCGGGTGCGGCAGTCCGCTATCGCGTTGGGGCGGCGATATCACGGCGACGTAGGGGACACCCGCCACCCGCGCCGGGATCACAGTCATCAGCAGCGTGGAGGGCAGCGGCGCGGTGCCGCCCGGCACGTAGACACCGATCCGCCCAATCGGGCGCACCAGTTGACCGAGCGTGCCTTCGCCGTCGTTGTGGATCCAGCTCAGGCTGGGCTGACGCCGGTGGAAGGCTTCGATGCGCGCCGCGGACAGCCGCAACGCATCCACCACCTGCGGATCGACCGAGGCCAAGGCTGCGTCGATGGCCGACTGCGGCACCTGCAACGCGTCCACGTTGACGCCATCGAGTGTGGCTGTCCACTGGCGCAGAGCGGCGTCGCCACGTCCGCGCACATCGGCCAGAATGCGGCGCACCGCCTCGTCGGGCCCGATCCGCTCACCAAACAGACGCTCGTTGGCGTCGAGCAGCCGATCCGGCACTGCAAAATCGTCCCACGGCAAGCGGCGCAGAATCGTCTGCTGCGCCGTGGGTACATCGTAGATGGGCATGAGGGTTGTCAAGGGAAATCTCCATGTTGGGGACTGGGGATCGGGGACTGGGGACTGCGTCAAGCGACTGAATGCAAAGGTCGAAAGCATCACTCTGCACGAGACAAACCCAAAGGGCGTTCAGATCCTCTACAAGATCCCAATCCCCAGTCCCCAGATTACTGTCTCAACCGCTCGGCGTCCTCGATCCGGCCGAGGACGACGATGAGATCGTGTTCTTCGACGCGGAAGTTGGCGCTGGGGCTGACGATGAGATCGTCGCCGCGGCGGATGGCCATGACGTTGAGGCCGTAACGTTGACGCAAGCTGGCTTCCGACAGGGTGTGTCCCCACAGGCTGGGTGGGGCGATCAACTCGACCACGCCCACTTCGTCGCTGACTTCCAGGTAATCCACCAGGTGACCGGCGGCCATTTTGCGGCCCAGACGAATGCCGGCTTCGTGCTCGGGCAGGATCACCTCGTCCGCGCCGACTTTGAGCAGGATCTCACGCTGGGTGCGCGTGCGCGCTTTGGTGATCACGCGCTTGACGCCCAGTTGCTGCAAGAGGACGGTCGCCAGCAGGTTGCTCTCAAAATCGGTGCCGATGCAGACGAGACCGGTGTCGAAGTTTTCCACGCCCACCTGGCGCAGCGCGTCTACGTTGGTGGCGTCCAACTGCACCACATGGTGAAGGACGGTGCTCAGATGTTGCACACGATCACGATCTGCATCGATGGCGAGGACGCTCCGTCCATGTTCCACCAGCGTCGTGGCCACCGATGTGCCGAAGCGCCCCAGCCCGATGACCACGAACTCGCGGTCGCGCCGCTGGAAAGGGTCGAGTGCAGAACGATCTGCGCGAGCGGGTTGAAACGCCGATTCCGCCGCCGAAAGCGGTGTTGATCGGCGAAGCAGCGATGAAATCCAGGTGCGAAGCGAGCCAGGGAATGCCATAACGTCAGGTCCTTGTGTAGCAGGCAGCATTGAACACAATCAGACTATGGATTATACCGCAGGTGGGCGGGTTTGCAGGTATACAGGTGGCAAGTATGCATACCTGCAATCAGGTACCGTGCCGGAGACCGGGCAGGTAGATCCGCGCCGGCGGGTCCGTTTCGATGGGGACGCTCAACGTTTCCACGCCATCCACCTGGATCGAGAAGGTGGTGTTGCCGATGGCGCCGCCCGCGCCGTCGCTGACGGTGAACTGGAAGGCATCGTCGTTTGAGTCCGCGGCTGTGTGGGAATAGGCGAGCTGGTTGCTGTCGATATCCGCTTGCGTGAAGGTGTCGCTCGGTGCAAGCAGGGCCGCGCCCAGTGAGAGATCCCCGCGCCGGCGTGGTGACGAGCGTGAACGTCACCTGCGCCGCCGTATTGTCTGCATCGGTGACCGACAGATTGCATGCTGCCGATCACGTTGCTCGACGAAGACGAAGCAACGGTCAGCGTGATGTTGGTGGTGAGCGTCGGCAAAGGCCGTTCTGAGCGCTGACATCGATGACCACACTGTCCGGCGAACTCGTGCCGCCATCGCCGTCGTCGACCACGATCTGATCGTGCGGCTTGTGGGCGTGTCGGACGTGTTGGCGTAGGTGAGATTCTGGATCAGCATCCATGGCGGCGATGGTGGCGCTTGCATTGAGGTCGATGACCAGCGACGCTCCGTCGACGCCGTCATCTGTGGCGTTGATCGCGCCGATCTGCGTGCTGGCGTAGTTCACCGTATTGCCGCTGACACCAATCTGTCCGGCGCCGCCGCCCTCGTTGCGCACGCCGAGATCCGGCGCCGCCGCCCGTTGTGCAGGTCACCGAGACGCCGCCGGTGTCAGTTGGGAATCGACATCGTTGAAGGTGACATCGCTGTCGATCACGCCGGGGTGACATTAATGACATTCTCCAGGAAGAGCAGCGGTGTCAGCGGGAGCCCTGAAAGCGTCGGCGTTGTTGACCGCGATCACCGTCACCGTGGTGTCGACGTTGGCGCTAGTGCCGCCGTCACCGTCGGTGAGGAGGCGTGCACGGTGCGGTTACCCGGCGGGGTTGACGTCGTTCGGGTGCCAGTAGGTGATGGCTTGTAGCAGTGCGTTCCACACCCGCGGCGGTGGCGTTGTTGTTGAACGTGATCACCATCGGGTTGACCGGGGTGCCGAAGTCCGGCGACGTGCCGATCGTCGTGCCGTTGTAGCGCACGTTGACGCCGTTTAGCTCGATCTGCCCAATCGTGATGACGTCGACCCGCTCGTCGGCGCTGGGATCACGCCGACAAACGAGATGGTCAACGTGCCTGTGTCGAAGTTGGCCGAGTCCGGATCGGTAACCGAGACATCGGCCCCCTGCTCGATGACGGTGTCGCTGTCGCCCTCGGTGTAAGAGAGCGTGTCGCCGGCCAGGTTGCTGATCACGGGTACGTCGTTCTGCGCGGTGACGGTGATAGTCGCCGCCGCCACCGGACTCGTGCCGCCGTCGCCGTCGTCCACCACGATGCGCAGTTGACGGCTGCTGTTCGGCGCGTCCGATGTATTGGCGTAAGTGAGGTTCTCGATCAGGATTTCCACCGCAGCCGCGTTGGAATTGGCGTTGAGGTTGATCAACAGATCCACGCCGTCGACGCCGTTGCTGGTTGCGTTGATCGTACCGATGGCGACGCCGCCGTAGCTCACGGTGCTGCCACTGACGCTGATTTCGCCGGATTGGTGCCCACGCTACGCACGCCCAGTTGATCCTGCGCTGCGCCGCCGGAGAAGAAGAAGGCCCGCACACTGCCGCCGTTGAAGTCGGAGCCGTCGGCGTCGTTGAACGAGACGTTGCTGTCGATCACCTGCGGCGCGGCATTGACGGTGTTCTCTTGGAAGGTCACCGAGTTCAGCCCGGTTAACGACGGTGTACTGTTGATCGGGTTCACCGTCACCGTGGCGTCGACGTTGGCGCTGGTGGCGCCGCCGTCGCCGTCGGTCAGCACAAAGCGGACGGTGCGGTCGCCGCCGGTGGGGTTGGTGCTGTTGGTGTTTTGGAAGGTGATGTTGCGCACCAACGCCGGCGCGGTGGGCGTGGCGTTGCTGTTCAACGTCACTACCAGCGTTGCCGCCGCTGCCGCCGGTATACGTGCCGATGTTGGCGCCGTCGTAACTCACACCTTCGCGTAATGCGCCGATCAGCCCTGCGCCGCTGCCCTGGTTGCGGATCGAAAGGACATCCTCGGCGCTGTTGCTGCCGCGGTGAATGAGACGGTGAGCGTGCCGGTGTCGAAGTCGGCGGCGTCGCCGTCGACCACGGTTGCGCCCGTCCCCCGATCGATGACGGTGGCGGCGTCGCCCTCGTCGTAGCTCAGGGTGTCGCCGGCCAGATCGTTGATCACCGGCGCGTCGTTGACGATGGTGACGGTCACGCGGCGCTGGTGAGACGAAGCGGACGCGGTCTGGCTGTCGGTCACCGTCACCGTGAAGGTGGTGCTGAATGAGCCGGATGTGGCCGTGTTGTTGGCGGGCGTGAAGGTGACGTTGTCCAGGGCGGTGTTGACGTTGGCGACGCTCAAGCCCGTCACCTGGTAGAGGCCGCCGCCCTGATCGGTGAAGCCGCCGCCGCTGATCGTGCCTGCCGCGGCGTTGGAGATCTGAAGCTGCAAGCTGACGGTCTCGCCGCTGTCGACATCGGCCACGGTCACGTTGCTGAAGATGGCGGTCGCGCCGATGTTGTCGTTCACGCCGGTGGTGTCCACTGCGCCGCTCAGCGTCGGCGCCGTTGATCCGCGGGATTGTCAACGCGGCGCTGGTGAAGTTGTCGACCGCGGCCTGGCTGTCGGTGGCTGTCACCGTGAATGTGGTGCTGAAAGTGCCGTTGGGACCGGTGTTGTTGGCGGGGGTGAAGACGGCATTGTCCAGCGCGGTGTTGGCCGCGGCAGCGCTGAGGCCGGTCGCACGGTAGAGGCCACTACTCACCAAGGCGAAGCCGCCGCCGCTGATCGTCCCTGCCGACGTTGAAAGCTGGATGGTCAGCGTCATCGTGTCGGCAGTGTCAACATCGGCCACGGTGACGCCGCCGAAGATGGCCTGCGCGCCGGCGGTGTCGTTGAGGTCGGTGGTGATCACCGCGCCGCCCAGCACCGGCGCATCGTTGACACCCGACACGGTGACGGTGACCGTGCCGGTGGCGCTGCCGCCGTCTTCGTCCACGGCGCTGTAGGTGAAGGTGACATCCTGGCTGTCACCTGCGGCCGGGCTTCCAGCGCGCCGTTGGGATCGTAGGTAAGGCTGGAGGTTGTTCGCCGCCACGGTGACCTGCCCCACTGCCGGTGTACTCGCCGATCCAATCGTCACCGTGTCCGCGGGGACGTCGCTGTCGTTGCCCAGCACGTCCACCACGACGGGCGTGTCCTCGTCGGTGGTGTCGGTGTCGTTGACTGCCACGGGATTGAGGTTGCTCACCGTCACGGGCAGGGCCGTGGTATCGGATACTGTACCGTCGCTGACTTCAACATTCACCGATGTGTTGCTCGGCCCGTCGGGGAAGATGCACTGGAAGTTGCCGATGCCGGTGTTGGAATCGATGGTCGGTGTGCCGGTCAACGTGCCTGCGCCACAGCTCGGGCTTCCCACGATGGAATAGACCTCGCTGCCGATGCCGGTGTCGGTGACGGTGAAGTTGTAGGTGCGGGCCAACGTCGGGTTCTCGTTGACAGCGCCAGGGCCGGTGAGATCCACGGTGGGGTTGGTGTTGGCCACGGCCACACGGAACGTCCCCGAGGCGCTGCCGCCGTTGTCGTCGAAGAGGGTGACGGTAGTGGTGAAGGGGCGACCGTCGTCATCGTTGCCGTAGGTCAGCGTCACGTCGAAAGCGCCGAGTGGGGTGAGCCAAAGGCGCCGTTGGTCACGTCACCCAGAGCAACCGCGCCGGTCACCGCCGGGGAGCCGTCGCCGAGATCGATGCTGTAGGTGAAGGTCTCGCTGGTGCTCAGCGCGGTGTAGCCGGGATCGCTGAAGCTGATCACGTTGGGGATCGTCAGCGGCAGGCCCTCGGTGATGGCCTGGTTGGCGGCGATGGCTGTGATCGGGTTGACGTTGTTCACCGTCACCTGGAGCGTGCCTGATCCGCTGCCGCCGTCGTCGTCGTACACAGTGATGGTGACGGTGTACGGGCTGTCGTCGTCGTCGGCGTAGACGTGCGCGCCGTTCAGCGATCCCTGCGTGGCGACACCGAGGCTGCCGTTGGCGTCGATGGTTGCCGTCCCTGTGGACAGCGGGAGCCGTCACCCCAGTCGATGCTGTAGGTGAAGGTTTCGCTTGCGCCCAGCGTGGCGTCGGTCCAGGCGGCGTCGTTGAACGTGGCGATGTCGGTAATGGAAAGCTGCGACGCCTCGTTGACGCTGCGGTTGGTGGTGGCTGTTACCACCGGGGAGCGTTGGCCACGGTGATGTTCAGGCTGTCGGCGTTGCTGCCGCCGTCGTCGTCGAAGATGGTGACGGTGACGGCGTAGACACCGTTGTCAGCGTAGGTGTGGGCAGCGTTCACCGCTCCGCTGGTGGCCACCCCCGCCGATCCGTTGACCACGCCGGTCACTGCGCCGGTGACCAAGGTTGAGCCGTCGCCCCAGTTGATGCTGTAGGTGAAAGTCTCGGTGGTGGAGAGCGCGCTGTACCCCGCGTCGGTGAAGGTGACGATGTTGTTGGCGGTGTAGTTGGTCCCCTCGACCACGCCGCTGGTGATGTCGGCGCGGGCTGTCACCGCGGGCGCGGCGTTCTGAATCGTCACCGGCTGGGTGAGCGTGCCGGTGTTGCTGTCGCTGTCGGTAAGCGTCACAGTGATGGTGTAGACGCCGCCGTCGGCGTAGCGGTGATTGAGCGTGAAGTTGCCGGTGACGCTGCCTGTGCTGGGCGTCTGGTTGATCGTCAACGTCTGCACGCCGCTGCCGTCGCCATAGTTCACCTGCGCCGTCTGGATCGACGGGCTGTCGGTGTCGGTGAAGATGCCGTTGACGTTGAAGATGCTGCCTTCGGCCACGGTAGGCAGCGCGGACAGCGTGATCAGCGGCGGCTGGTTCACGGTGACGGTGAGGCTGTTGCTGTTGTTGAGCGGCAGGTTGTCGGGTGTGGTGATCAGCCCCGACGCCGTCACTGCGGACGCCACGACGCTGGCCCCCGCGGTAGAGTTGATGGTGACGGTCATGTAGCGGGTGGCCGATGCGCCAGCGGCCAGGCTGAGCCGCCACGCCACGTCACCGCCGACGACCGTAGCGCCCGGCTCCGCCGCCACGAACGTGGTCCCCGCGGGGACAGTCTGCGTGAGGATCACGTTGCTGTTGGCCGACGGCCCCAGGTTCTCCACCGTGGCGGTGTAGCGGACCTGGTTACCGGTGGCGGGCGTGCTGTCGCTGATGGTGATCTGCGGGATGCGCAGATCGGAGCCGAGCACGGTGATCACCCCCTGCGCGGTGACCGTGGGCGTGGGATCTTCCTGTTCCAGCGTCAGGTCGGCCACGGTGAGCGCGATGGTCTGTCCACCGCTGCTCGCGATAGGTTCGGCGAAGAAGCTGAGGCGAGCGCTTGATCCCACGGCCAGTTCGCCGACGTTCCAGCGATTCTGCGCCAGGGTGTAGGTTCCCTGGGTGGGCGCGCCGCCGCGGTTGGTCAGCGAAATGGGCAGCGCGTGGGTGAGCACGACGCTGGTGGCCACATCCGGCCCCGTGTTTTCCACCACGATGAAGAAGGTGGTGATCTGTCCTTCGTACGGGGTGAGGTTCTGCGGCTGGATGGAGACGCGCAGGTCGGCGCGCTGCACGCTGATCACCGCGCTGGGCGTGTTGTTGCTCTGATCGCCGTCGGCCACGTCGGAGACAGCGGAGGTGACGGTGTTGGTGATCACCTGCTCCGTCAGCCCGGCGTCCACGGTGGTGGTGAGCAGCAGCGTCGCCGTCTGTTGCGCAGCCAGCGCGGGGACGGTCCACAGGCCGGTAAGATTGTCGTAGTTGCCGCCGGCGTTGACGGTGTTGCCCACGTAGGTGAGGCTCGCGGGCAGTTGATCCACCACGCGCACGTTGGTGGTGTCGGTGGGGCCGTTGTTGGTGACGGTGAGCGTGTAGATCAACGTTTCGTTCACGTTGGGGCGGTCGTTGCTCACGTCTTTGGTGACGTTGAGGTCGGCGCCGTCGATCACAATCGGCACCAGGGCGCTGAGGTTGTTGGCCGGGTTCCAGTCGTACTGATCGGCCTGCAAGCCGTCGGTGCCGTCGGTGATGGTGCGGCCCGCGGTGTTGGGTTGCACCGTCAACGAGAGGAAGAGCGTCTCGGTGTCGGCGTTGGGCATCGTCCCCACGTTCCACACCAGCGTGCCAGTGATGATGCCGGGCTGCGCCGTCTCGTAGAAGACGAACGAACTGTCCGCGAGATCGTCGCCGGCGATGGAGATCGTGGGCTGCAACACGGTGAGCAGGGTGATGGGCAGGGTATCGGTGATCACCACGTTGGTGGCGGTGTCGGGGCCGTTGTTGCGCGCCAGCAGGGTGTACGAGACGGTGTCGCCTTCTTTGAACGGGCCGGCGTTGGCCGATTTGGTAACAGCCACATCAGCGGCAGGCGGCACGGTGACGCTGACGCGCGTCTCGTCGTCTTCGCCGTTGCCGGTGCCGTTGCCTGGCGTGGAATCGGGATCGAAGAGGTTGCTGGACAGCACTTCGGCTACGCTGCTGAACGATCCGGATCGGTCCAGCGTGCGGCGCACGGTGAGCGTGGTGGACGCGCCCGAAGCCAGCGAGGGGATCGTCCACAAACCGCTGGTGGCGGTGTAGACCGCCGAACCTTGCGGGCTGACGGCGGCGCCGGCCAGCAGCGGCGGCACCGGGTAGCTGATCACCACGCCGGTCGCCGTATCGGGGCCGTCGTTGCTCAGCGTGACAACGATGACGAGGTCGTCGTCGACGTTGGGCGTGTTGTCGCTGAAGCTCTGGCTCAGGCGCAGATCGGCGGCCTGGCCCACCACGATGGGCGCCGCCGCCGTGTCGTTGGCCGCGTTGGGATCGATGAGTGTGCCTGTCACTGCGGCGCTGTTGACCACGTTGCCCGATCCCACCACGCGGGCGGTGATGCTGAGACTACGCTGCTGCCCCACGCCCAGATCGCCGATCTGCCAGATACCGCTGACGTCATCGTAGGCCGACGCGCCGGGGCTGTGGCTCAGGTAGGTCAACGCGAAGGGCAGCACATCGGTGACGGACACGCCGGTTGCGTCTTCGGGGCCGTTGTTGGTGGCGGTGATGTAGTAGGTGATCGTGTCCAACACCTGCGGCGCGGCGGCGGAAACCGTCATCGCCACGGCCAGATCGGCGGCGGGCGACACGGCGAAGATGACGGCGGCGCTGTTGTTGTTGGTCACGGGATCGGTCTGGTCGGCGGCCTGGATCAGCGCGGTATTGGTGATCGTCTGCCCCGATGTGGCGTCACCGAGCAGCGCGGACACGGTGAGCGTGGTGTGCTTACCCGCGGCCAGCGATCCCACCGTCCACAGGTCAACGGCGAAGCTACCCTGGCTGGGCAGCACCACCACGGATCCCAACAGCGACGGCACGCGATCACTGATCACCACGCCGCTTGCGTTGCTGGGGCCGGCGTTGGTCACCACCACAGTGTAGGTGATGCGCTCGCCCACGTCGATGGCGGCGTTGTTGTTGACGTCGGCCACCGCCGCGGTCTTCGCCACACGCAGATCGGCGCGCTGGATCGTGGTCACCGGCGCGCTGTCCACGTCGAGCTGCGCGGTGACGGCCGATGCCACCGAGGCGCGGTTGACAAGCGTACCCACGGCGTCGGCGTTGACAGCGGCGCGCACAGAAACGGTGATCGGCGCGCCCGCGTTCAGGTCGCCCACGTCACAGACGATGGTACGCGCTAGAGGGCCACACGACACGCCGTTGGGCGCGGTGATCTGGTTGGCGGTGGTGGAAATGGGCAGCACGTTGGTGATCACCACGGCGCGCGCCAGCGACGGGCCGAGGTTGTTCACCACAAGGTTGAAGAGCACGTTGTCCTGGCCGGAGACGGCCTGCGACGAAGCGGGCTGGTTGCGCAGCGTCAACTTGGCGCGGGTGATCACGGTGTCCACGCGCGTGCGGTCATCGAAGACGGGCGTCAGATCGGTGGTGTCGGAGCGGACAGCGGCAGTGGCGGTGACGACGCCGGTGAGGGCTGGGTCCAGGCTGCCGGTGGCTGTCACCACGGCGCGCTGGCTGGGCAGCAAAACGTCGAGGACGCAGGTCACCAGCGGCACGCCGCTGCACGTCCCCTGGTTCACGTCCAGCCCCGAAAGGGTGACGCCCGGTTCAATCGAGAAGGTGAAGACGGTGTTGTTGGCCACCGAAGGCCCGTTGTTCCACGCCGAGATGACGTAGGTGATGGACGCGGCCACCACTTCGCCCAGCACGTCGATGGGTTCCACCGTGAGATCGGCTTCCTGGATCACGGTGTAGGTGGCGCTGCTGTCGTTGTTGGCCAGGTTGCGGTCGGCCAGCGGATCGTCGGCGGAGTAGACCTCGGCCGTGGTGGTGATCGGTCCGCTGAAAGCGGTCCACCTGGCCGGGGATGTCGATGGTGAAGTTCTGGAATGTCAACGAGCGAGGCCAACGGTGAATGGCTGCGACGTGTCGATGCCTGCGGTACAGGTGTAGGTGGCGCAGAAAGCGGACGCCCGTTGCCGTCCACCGCTGCGCTGAACGACGAGGGCAGCGTCACCGAGAGCCGCACCGACGAGGCCAGCGACGGCCCCAGATTGCTCACGGCAAAGGTGATGGTGATGGGTGCGCCTGAGCGCAGCACCGGCGGGTCGACGCGCTGGGTGACGGCGAGATCAAAGGTAGTGTTGATGCGGTCCGTGCGCACGGCGCGGTTGTTCTGCAAGTTCGGATCAAAGGTGGACGAGCCGACAACCGCCTCGTTGACGATGCTGGTCTCGAAAGCGACGTCACCCGCGCCACGATGGTGCGCGTGAGGACGCTGCCGGGCGTCATCGCGGCGGCCACATCACAGGTGACGTCGCCGTTGTTGGACGAGCAGTCGGGCGCGCTGACGAAGGTCACCTGGGCGGGGAGTGTGTCGGTGATACGCACATTGCGCCACCGACGGCCCGGCGTTGCGCAGTTGCAGCGTGTACGTGATCGGCTCGCCCACCAGCGGCGCCACCGACACCGGCGTGGGCTGCGTCAATTGCAGATCCGCGGACGCGCCAACCGTGGTGGTGATGGTCTGCTGGTTGTTGGCAAGCACCGGATCGGTGACATTGGCCGGCGCGGTCACCGTGATCGACGCCGCTTCCAGCAGATCGGGCGCCAGATCCACGGGCAGGGTGAGCACGCGCGTCTGCCCCACCGTCACCAACGGCAACGTGCAGGCGATCTCGGCGCCGGTCTGGCTGCACTCCGTGGGTGCGCCGGTACTTGCCAGCGTGAAGCCGGCAGGGAAAGCGCCGCGCACGTCCACACCGGCGGCGCTGGATGTGCCATTGTTCGTCACCTGCCAGCGGTAGCCGACGGTCTGGCCGGCCGTGGCCGCGGGGACAGGATCGACGGTGAGCGCCAGGTCGGCAATCGGGCAGTTGACCACGAAAATGGCGCCGGTGTCTTCGTAGGCGATCACCGCGCCGTTGCTGCTGATGCTGGGGTTAAGCCGCGTGCGCCCCGCCGCGCTGGTGGTGATCTGCCGCTCAGCCCGGTTCGCCACGTCGTAGAGGACGATGTCTTCGGTGCTGCCGGTGATGCGCTGGTACGAAACGCGGTTGCCCGCGTCGTCGATGACGGGGTGTCCATGATCGCCGGTGGTTGTCACCTGGTAAAAGCCACTGCCGGTATGCGGATTGGGGTAGAGGAAGACCTGCGGCAGTCCACCGGTAGTTTTGCCGCTCTCCAATGCTTGATCCGAGAGGAAGACGAGGCGGCTGCCGTCGAAGCTGAGCGAAGGATGCGCGCTTGCGCCGGCGCTTGTGGTGGTGACGAGCACCGGCGCGGCATTGCTGCCCACGGCGTAGCGATAGATCTCGGAGTTGCCGTCCACGTCGGAGACGAAGGCCAGCGTGCTGCCGTCGCCGCTGAGCACCGGATCTTCGTTGTTGTGCAGGCCCAACGTGGTCGACGTCACCTGATCGAAGGTGATGGCAGCCGGGTTGCTGAGATCGGCGATGAAGATTTCGAGGTTGCGCTGCGCTTCGGCCAGTCCGCTGCCCCCCGCCTCCAGCGCCACATCGGAGACAAAGGCGATCAGCCGCCCGTCGGCACTGATCGAGGGGAAGAGGTTGGAGCCGCGCACCGTCTTGGTCACCTGGATCATCTGGCCGGTGGTGGTGTCCAGGCGGAAGATCTCGAAGTTGGCGTCGCTGTTCTGGCCGGTCACCAGATCGCGATCCGAGAAGAACGCCACGTAGCGCCCCGCGCTGTCGACATCGGGGGCCAGGTTGAAGCCGCCCAAGATGCTGCCGGAGGATTGGGTCAACTGGCTGAACTGCGGGTTCAGAGACGGCTGCGTCAGATCCAGCCCCACGGAGAAGACCTCAATGTTGCCGTCAAGGTTATTGGTGGCGGCGCTGGGATTGGCCGAAGACCAGAAAACGATGCGGCTGCCGTCGTTGTTGAGGACTGGCTCAGCACTATACGAATTCCCCACCACTGCCAGCACCGGAGACGGCGTCCCGCAGATCAGGTTGCCGTCCTGCGCGGCGACGGGCGGCGCGGCGATCACCTGCCAGAAGAGCACCAACAACACCGCGATCAACGAGGATAGATATCGAATGGAACGAGTGGAGACGCTGTGCGCAGATCGCCGGATCATTGGTCGCCTCCGCAGGGTTGGGTGTAGAAGGCGGCGGCGCTGGGCGGTCCTTCGCCGTTACGCCCCATCGCGGCCACGAAGTAGGCCAGGCCGCAGGCGGGCGTGCGCTCGTGGTAGTTGGGCTGATCCGCGGGCGTCTCGTTGAGCAGCGCGAAGCTGCCGTCCGCGCGGCTGCGGTAGATGCGATAGCGCAGCACGCCTTCGGGCGCGGCGGGATCGTCCCAGCGCAGGGTGAGGGCGCCGTTCTCGTCGTAGCCGCCGGTGAAGCCGGTGATCGCCAGCGCGTTGACGGGTTCGGCGCGTGGGATCTGCGCGGCGGCGTCTGTGCCGGTTACGGTGGTGCGGGTTGCGGTCGGCTGCGCGCCGATCAGCGGCAGGAAGATCGGCGAGATCCCCGCGCCGATACGCACGGTCCCCGTCACCACCTGGAGGCGCGTGACGGGACAGGATTCGCCCTGCACGCGCAAGGTGACGTTGTAGACACCACCGTAAACGTAGGCGTGATCGACGCGCTGCCCCGACATCACCTTGCCGTCGCCCAGATCCCACGACGCCGAGATCACGCCGCTGGCCTGAATGATGGCGGTGAGGCGCACCTTTTCGTTGGCCGCGGGGTTGGCCGGCGTAGACGTGATGCGCACGTTGGTGGGCCACAAGCAGGTGGTGGCGCGCACGCGGAAGGGCGGACTCACCGCCGCCGCCGATGCCGAAGCCACCGGGCCGGTGTCGTCGGGCTGTACCAGGCGCACGCGGAAGCGGGCGTCCTCGCTGAGGGCGCGGTCGGACTGGGCGTTCCACTGGAAGGTCTGCTCCACACCCAAACGCGTCGGGGTGATCAGATCGGTGGGCGTGATCAGCGTAGCCGAGGTGGCGGCGCGCCAGGAGCCGCCGCCGTCGAGCGAGTACTCGTAGCGCAACACACTGCGCGGGATCGGCGTCCCCGCGCCGTTGGAGCCGGGCGAATTGCGCAGTCCGTTGGGATCGTAGATGCGGAAGGGAATCGGCACCACGCCAAGCAGCGGCCCCGACAGGATCTCCGGCGCGGACATGCCGTAGGCGTCGTTGGTTGTGCCAGGGCGGGCGATGCTGACGTAGCGCGGGTTGATCGGGCGCAGGATGCCGTCGGGGTATTCGTCGGCCAGGTGCGCGGGCAGGATCAGGGTGTTGGCGTAGTAGCCGTTGCGACCATCGCCGCCCTGGCTCACGGCCAGATCGAGATCGCCGTCGTTGTCCACGTCGCCGAAGGCCACGCCGGTGCTGTTCTGCACGCTGGGCGAAGACCACAACCAGGAGAGCTGCCCTTGCCGGTTGACGTAAAGTTGATCCGCTTCGCCGACATTGGCCACAGCCAGATCGAGATCGCCGTCGTTGTCCACGTCGCCCCAGTCGATGGCGGTAGTGCGGCTCAGGGTCGCGGACCGCCACACCGGCTGCGCGCTCAGCGCAAAGTTGCCGCCCGCGGTGACGTTGTCATAGATCAGGTTGGCCTGGGCGAAATTGGCCACGCTCAGGTCAAAATCACCGTCGCCGTCGTAGTCCACCCAGGCCAGATCGCGGGTGGCGTCGTTGGCGACGCCCGGCGTCCAGCTAGCCTGGGTGAAGCCCACCACCGCGGCGTTCTTGATCAGTTGGTTGAGGAAGACACGATTGGCGCCGCCGTCCACGCCCACGGCGAAGTCGAGGTAGAAATCGCCGTTGACGTCGGCCCAATCCACCGACGTGGCGTTGAAACGCGCCGACGTGCGCCAACTGGGCGCAGTGGACAGCCCCACGAGGCCCACACCGCCGCCGCTGTTGCGGTAGAGCAGCACGCCGTCGCCTGCCGTGGCCACCAGCAGATCGAGATCCTTGTCGTCGTCGAAATCGCCCCACGCCATGTCGGTGACGCGCGCCGTAAGCGCGTCGGATGTCCAATCGGCAGCGCCCAGGTTGCCGGCGGAGAAGATCTGGATGTTCTGCGCCGTGCCGATGGCAATGTCCAGCGCGCCGTCGCCGTCCACATCACCTACGGCCACGGCGTGCGGGCCGAAACCGCCCAGGGTGGCTTCGTCTTCGCGATCGAAGGCGCCCTGCTGGTTGAGGTATCGCTTGCTCGCCACTTCGTTCTCGCCCGCGGCAAAGAGCAGATCCAGGAAGCCGTCGCCATTGAGATCGGCCCAAAGCACGTCTTCGGCGGCAGCGCGGGCCACGTCATCGTTGGAGGGGACGATCTGGCGTTGCGGCGAAAGCACGGCGGCAAAGTTGGTGAAGATCACGCTGGGGCCGTCGCGGTTAGTGAGGGTGATGTCGAGATCGCCATCCTGGTCCACGTCGACGCCGCGCAGGCCCCACACCTGGCCGCTAATACCGCCGGTGGTGAGCAGATCCTGGCGCACGAAGTTTGCGCCGTCGAAGGCGTAGACAGTGGGAGCAAGATCGCCCACCAGCAGATCGAGCTTGCCGTCGCCGGTGAAGTCGCCCCAGTCCAACGTGAAGGGTGTGAGGAAGCGATCCGTGCGCAGGATCGTAGGTTTTTCAAAACCGTTGCCGCCGTCATTTCGGTAGATGCGCGCCTGGCGCAACAGCGGATAGGCCGCGGCCAGGTCGAGGTAGCCGTCCTGATCGTAGTCGCCCCAGGCGAAATCGTAGGGCAGAAACGAGGTAGATGTGTCCACGGCAAAGGACGGGCGGCGGGCGCCGCTGCCGTCGGCGTCACCGAAGTTGCCGGCGCCGTCGTTGCGGAAAAGCTGCACCGAGTTTGGGAAAAGCCCCAGCGCCAGATCCAGATCGCTGTCGTTGTCCACGTCACCGACGCCGATGTTGGCGGTGGCGCGGCGGCTGATGCAGGTGGTGGACGCCGTCAACTTGCCGCTGCCGTCGTTGCGGTAGAGCAGCACAGGGCAGGCGGCGTTGATGACGTTGCTGCTCACGATCAGGTCGAGATCGCCGTCGCGGTCGAAGTCACCGGCGGCGGCGCGCACCAGTTGCACCGTAGACGTGAAGCGCTGCGTCTCCTGGGCGGTGTTGCCTACGATGCTGTAGATGTAGTTCGCGCCCTCGGTCCCCGACTGATCGCCCACGGCCACCAGATCCAGCCGTCCATCGCCGGTGAAATCGCCCCAGCGCACGCCAAAGGTGCGGCGTGTTGCTCCACAGGCGACGCAGCACGCCGTTGTCGTTGCGGTAGATGGTGGCGCCTACCGACGAGGCCAGCGCCAGATCGAGATCGCCGTCGCGGTCGAAGTCTCCCCAATCCAGCCCCAGCGTGCCGCCGCGGTCGCTGGAGAACCAGTTGGGCGCTTTGGAGATCACCGCGCCCATGCCTTCCTCGGTGCTGACACGGACGATGGTCTGCACTTCGTTGCTGCTGGCCGAAAGGCGCTCGCCGTTGAGTTGGTAGTTGGCAAAGGCCTGATTCTTGATCGACGCGCCGTCGGCCTGGCCCGCGATAGAGGCAGCGAAGCGGCGCGTGGCCGCGGTGCCGGGGGCGATGCTGGCAATCGTCCAGCTCAGTTCGCGTCTCGGTCACCACGATGACGCCGCCCAACAGCTCGGGGATCTGGCGTTCTTCCACGGCGCGGTCGCAGGTGTTGGCGATACAGCGGATGTCGCGCAGCGCGCCGCGGGGCAGCACATCGCGCAGCGCCACGTTGCGCAGGGTCACCGAAGTGGAGGTGTTGGTGAGGGTGATGGTGTAGAAGATGTCGCCGCCGTTGAAGGCTTCGGCGGCGCCGGCTTGAAAATGACGAGATCATCGGTGGCCACGCCGCCGCTGATCGAGCGGCCTTGTAGATCCACGATCCACTGGGGCGCGGGTGTGGGGCCGATGACGCGGCCTTCGGGCGGCAGCGTTGACGGCGGCGTGTCGGGGACGAACGACGATGCGTCACCTGTCCCCGTGGGTTGGGGCGTGGGTGTTCCGTCCTGGGCCAGGGCGAGGCCCGCCAGCAACGTCGCGCCGAGGACAAACGCCAGCAGCGCGGCGGCAGTCAGGCGCAGCCAGGCAGGCGTTGTGGTTGGGGTGGGGGAGAGAACGATGCATAGGGTGTCCTGGCGGATAGAAAAAGAACGGGAAATGCAGTTAACCCGACGGACACACGGCGCTGAACCAACTCGTCGGCGTGGTGTCAGTTTCGAGGACGTTGCCCTCGATGTCTAGGTAGGTGGCCACCACGAAATAGGCGCGCCCACAGGTGGGCTGAATCGTGTCGGTGAAGGTTGTCACCGTTGGGTCCACTTCGCTGACAGGCAGGAAATTCATGTCGGTGACGTCGGCGCGGTAGATCTTGAAGGAACGGATCAGGCTGAGCGATTGCGGATCGTAGCTCCACGAGATCTGATTTTGCGCCGACGTCGAGAGGCCGGTCAGGGCAAAGGGCGCGCCAGGACGGATCTCCAGGGCGTTGATCCGTAGCTCGCGTTCCGGCGAATTGGAAATTCCCGATGGATAGTCGCCGTAGGCGGCGATGATGAACGAGCGGATCGAGCCGTCGAAGCGGAAGGTGAAGTCGCCCGCCAATGGGCGCGTGCCGTAGTCGATGGTCGAATTGTCCAGTTTCACCGCCCGCAACTGCACCCGCGTCGCCTCCGCCGAAACGCCCCACGTCAACTTGACCAGCGATCCCACCAGGATCTGGTAGGTGTCGGAGCCGACCAGTTGCACGTCGTCGGGGCGGGCCGGGCTTTCACCGCTCTCGGCGTTGAAGAATGAGACCGAAACCACCGGCGTCAAGGTAGGTGACGGCGTCAACGTGGGCGTCGCCGTGGGCGTCGCCGTGGCTGTGGCCGTGGCCGTGGGCAGCGGCGTCGCCGACGGTTCGGCCACGGTCACGTCCACCTGCGAAGTGGCGCTCTGCGGCCCGTTGGATGCCGTGAGAATGAAGAACGTCGACTTGTCGGGCAGCACTGGGATGGTGCCGGTGCGGGTCAACGTGGTGGGGAGCAGAAGATCCGGGCTGAAGATCACCACGCCGGTGAGGTCACCGCTCACCGACCACGACAGCTTGATCGGGTCCGCGCCACCACGCACCATCTCCTTGGGCGACGCCTGGAAGAAGTCGATGCGCGGCGCCGCGGGCGTCGCCGTGGACGTGGGCGGCGGTGCCACCACCACTGTCACTTCTTCGAAGACCTGCCCGCCCAGCGTGTTGGCGCGCAGCACAAAGGTGGTGGTCTGCAATGGTGTGATCTGGCGTGTCCCCTCGGGAGGCAGGTTGTCGCCCAAGTTCTCGATGGAAACAGTCTGGGCATCGGCCACGCGCCACTCCAGGTTCACCGTTTCACCGGCGACGACGGCGACGGGTTGCGCCGAGAAGACGAGCACCGACGGGGCGGGCGGCAGCGTCGGTGTGGGCGTCACCACGACAATGGGCGAGTCGAGCGCGTAGGGTGTCCCCGAATCGGCCACAGATGGATTGCTGGCGATGAGTTGCACGTCGAGGTTCGATGTGGGCGACAGATTCAGGCTGCCCACGAACTGCTCGGTGGGCAGCGGCGTGGGGTTGTTGTTGATCACCAGCAATGCCCTGTCCGCCTTCTGCACCGACCAATCGATGCGCACCGATTCGCCCAGCGTCACCGTGGTTTTGTCGGGCTTGAGCCAGAGCACGGGATCCACGGGGATCACCTGGATGGTGGTTTTGTCACTGCGCTTGCCGAAGAGCGCGGGCAGGCCGATGCGCGAGATGATGTTGTTGGCCTCGATGTTGTACGTCTCCGAGGTGACGGGCAACAGTTGCGCCGTCCCCAGGGGGCGAGGTGTGGCCAACGCCAACCCCGGCCCCTGCAAACTGACGTTGGAGAAGCGAGAGGCGCGCCAGTTGAGCACCACGGGCGTGCCGTACTCGACCGAGGCGACAGGCGTGGCTTCGGTGTTGGTGAGGTAGAACTGATCGACTTCCGGCGAAAAGATGGGGATGAGGATCGCCAGCAGCAGAAAGATGAACGCGATGATGTGCCAGCGCCCGATCAGCGGCACGACTTTGATTTGGCCGGCCTGGATGCGCGGAAACTGTCCGCCGCCCAGCGGGGTGGCGCGCACGTCGTACTGGTAGCTGTGGTTGCGCAGGCTGATCAGCGGGCGGTCGTTGGGTTCGATCAGGAGGGCCACTTCGGCCTGGTCACCGGCCACGAGTTGCACTTCGGCCTGGCGTGTGAAGGTGAGTCCTTGCTCGGCAAACTGGAAGTCGAAACGACAGGCGCGTTCTTCGTCCTGTGCTTCGAGTTGGATCTGCACCGTGCTGTTGCCGGCATTGGCCACGGTGAAATAGGTCTCCCCCACCGGGTTACCCCAGGTGAGCGTCTGTTTCTTGTGCGAAAGCTCGCCAATCTGCACGTTGAAGTAAGGCTGCACCACCAGCGTTGCGCCCACTGGGTGTAGTGATTGGGGTAGTCGGGCGTGGTGATGGTGAACGAAAGGTAGTAACGCCCGGCGCTGGTGGACGGGTGGCGCGGCGGCGTCACGGTGACGGTGAAGACGCCGGAATCGGTGTCTCTGAGATCGATACTGGTGGGCAGGATCACGCGCATTGGGATCGATTCCCTCGACGGTGAGATCAAAGCTTGAGACCAGATCCCCTGCATTGGTGACGGTGATCTGGAAGGCGATCATGTTCTCCACGTCGGTCACGAGTTCGCGGGCGCTCAACTCGGCCAGGATGCGCTCGTCCACATGATCGCGGACAGGCGAAAGCAGCCGGTGCTGCTGCTGCGCGTCGGTCCATTCGACAGCGGGCGCGGTGGGCGCAGGCGCAGCGGCGGCGCCGGCAACGAGTGCAGCCGGCACAAGCGCGCCCGCCCCCGGTGAAGTTGTCCGCGGCAACGGCGCCGCCGCAACCGAAGGCGTCACTGTGGGGGTCACCGAAGGCGCGGCGCCGGCTGTCAAGGGCGCGGTCGCTGCCTGTGCGCCATTGCCGTTCTGCATCAGGATCAGCGTGTAGCCGTCCACTTCGATTGTGGACCAATTTTGCAACGGCCAGGGGCGGTCCATGCCGACGGGCGAATTGTCGAGCCGAGTGGGGTGGTCGGTGCTGAGCACCAGCAGTTGCGCGGGCGCCATGCGGTGATCGATGACCAGATGAAAGGGCGCGACATTGGCGCCAGGGAGCACGACGTCGTTCTCTGGGTGGCTGCCGATATTGGTTAAACCGCGGGCCGGATGCAGATCGAAAAACTCGATCAGTCCGCCCGCGGAGATGATCTCAAGCTGATCAAACGTCGTCACAGTGGGTGCAGATCCTTGAAATAGACACAATCGCTCAATCGCCTAATCGCTGCGCCTCGACAACCCCACATCTGCCCCGATCCTGCTCAAAACAGATCCAGCGGCAGCCACGGGATGGGCAGGCCAGACAGATCGGGCAGCAGACCGAACTCGGCCAGCAGGAAGGCCAGCATGAAGAGGACAACCGCAGCCGCGACCAGGACAACCAGCGATGGCAGGAAGAACCAGAGCAACCACGACACGCCGCGGATCTTGGCCGATCCTTCGGTGATCAGGGGCGTCCCCGCGCTCTCGGCCACGGGTAGCGAACGCACCTGGAACGGATGCGCCCACGTGCGCCCCACACGGTTGGGTTCGATCAGCATCTCCAGTTGCAGCGTGTCGCCTGGGGCCACTTCCGGCGTCTCTGTCCACGCGGCGTTGAGATCGCGACGCACCACACGGCGATAGGTGACGCCATTGGCGTCGGTACGCAGATCGGCAGTGTCGATGGGCGCGGTGTGATGGCCGTTGGCGCTGCGGGCCGACGGTGCAGGCAGCGGCATGGGGGCAGGCAACACCGCAGGCGCGGCAGGCATCTGCGGTTGGGCCTGAGCCTGGGTTGTGGCGGGCGCTGAAGCCGTAGCGAGGGCAGGCTGCGCGGCGGCTGTCATCTTGGCGCCGGACTGGGCGGCAGGCGCTAATTGCTGTTTGCCTTCCTTCAAACGCGACGAAGCGCCTTCCACCTCCTGATTGAGGCGATAGACGCTCACTGACTGCGAGTATGCCTGACCGGCGCTGGAAGAGGCGCGCGACAGGGCGGCTCCCCCCATCGACTGAGGCAGCAATCGCCCCAGCGTGCCGAAAAGCCCCACAAACGACTGCGCCACGGTGCTGAACCACGATGCGCCCTGGCCGATGCGTTCACGTGCGGACGGACCGGCAGCCGCCTGCTGCTGGGCAGGTTGCGCCACAACAGCAACTGGCTGCGCGGCCTGGGTCATCGGCTGAGGTTGCGCCGTGGCAGGCGCCACAGATCGCGGACGCGCCGACTGTGCGGCCTGGGGGATCGGCTCCCAGTCGGTCAACGTGCGGCCCTGCAAGCGCAATCCTTTGAGCAGGAACGAGAAGGTCAAGCGGCCTTTGGGATCGTCGGCGCGCACCAGATAGGCGGATGCCTGGTTGCCTTCGTTGTGGACTTCGATGACGAAGCGCGCCCGACGTTGTCGCCGCGCCAGCGAAGCGAAGAAGAGCAGCAACAGCCATGTCAGCACCACGGCCAGCACAATCGCGGCCACGGCCAGGATGCGCAGCCAAACCTCCTGCGTGAAGAAGAAGCGCGGCGGCGGCGCGGACAGCACAACCGGCGCATCCGCGCTCTTGGTGTAGCCGGTGACGTCGTAGGCGCGCACCGTCACCGGCACGGCGCCGGCGCTGTAGCCAGTTGTCTCCAGCGTGAAGACGTAGGGCGGCGCGGCGACCTCGGCCACCACGATGCCGTTTAGCAGAAAATCCACCGAGCGGACGCCGTTGAGCGCGGTCACATCGGCGATGATCTGCACGCTGTCGCCCAGGTAGTAGCGTTCGGGCTGGGTGCGCACGTTCACCTGGAGCGCGTCCACCACAGACACGGTGACGAGTTGCTCGGCCTGGTTGCCCACGCCGTCGGTGACGCGCACACCGATGACATTGTTCCCCGGCGTCACCTGGGTGGTGTCCACGGTGTAGAAGAACGGCGGCGTATCGATAACGGCCACTCGGCGGCCGTTGAGCAGATATTCCACCTCGCGCACCGGCGCCGGAGACGAGATCTGCGGCGTCAGCGCCACGAGGCCGCCCACCTGCGCGCCGTTGGCCAGGCCGGTTTCAACGGTCACCGCGCCGGGGCGGGCGCGGAAAAGGCTGTTGTCACGGTCGGCGGCGTTGCCGTCGCTCAAGTTGATGGAAATGGTGTGATCGTTGTCGTCCGCGGGCAGCGCCGAGGTGAAACGCAGGTGATAGCTGCGTGTCTCCGTCGCCAGCGAGAGCGTCTGCAAGCGGATCTGCGCCGCTGTGGCTGTCTCCACCCGCGTGAGATCGGCGCTGATCTGCTGGGCGAAGGCGTCCATAGCGCCGGGTGCCTGCACTTTGGGGCTGTAGGCAACCACGTAGGCAGGGATGGCGCCGGCGCCGTTGACGTTGACAGTGGCGTCACTCAGGTTTTCCACGCTGTCGGTGACGATGAGCACGGCGCGGCGCCCCACGGGCAGCAGTTGCGCCTGAGCGAAGGCTTCCACAGTGGCGCGGTTGAGCGCAGTGTAGGCCCCGCCTGGGGTCAGTTGACGGATGGCGTTGCGCACCTGATCGAGGTTGTCGGTGAGGGGCTGCACCAGGCGCACTTCGTCGAAAAAGGAGATGAGCATCACCTGATCGCCGGGCGTCAGGCGGTCTACCAACGTAAGCAGGCCATTCTGGATCTGCGCCAGGTCGGCGGGTTCGGTGCTCACGTCCACGGCGATGACCAGGTTCATGGGTTGGGCATCACCGGTTTCGACGAGGATGGAGGAAGCGGGGACGCGGCGGCCGTCTTCGAAGAGTTGAAAGTCGGCCACCGTGAGCGGTCTTTGCGCGGCGGCGCCCTGCACCGTCACGTCGACGTCAACTTGCGGGAAAGCGGAATCATCCACCGTGTCGATGACAATCGCCGAAGACGTCTGCGCGGCGCCCGGGCGCGCAAAGAGCAGCGCCACGAGTAGGACGATCAACAACGAGCCGAGCCGGCGCAAACGAGATAAGAACGCCATCATGGTCCCTTAACAGTCGAATGAAACAATCAGGCGCAACCATTCAGGCATTGTGAGTGACGCCGATTGAGTAGGCGAGTCTACGAGCCGTTATGGCGCAACGCCTGTACCAAACGAAATCAAGGAACGGGTCTACCCGCTGGGTTTCGTTTGGTACAGGCGCTGCGCCTTGCCCTGCGCAGGCTACGGGCTACTCAACCGGCGCCAGTCCTGGGCACTGAATAGCTACAGATACTGACCGATAGATGTCCCATCGCAGCGGTTGCGAGGGGTTCAAACAGGGATGAGCCGCAACGAGTGCTTGCGAAACGCAGCGATCTGGATCGTCTGCGAAACAGCGGCGCTTTCGCCCGGGTAGGCCGCCGACGCCGTGGCGCGGATGGTCACCGAACGGGGGCCGGCTGGGATCGACGGATCCTGGGCGTGGCGGATGCGAATGGGTATGTCCTTTTGCGCGCCGGGAAAGAGGATCGGGCCGGGGCCAAGTTCATACCAGGCAGGGCCAAGGCCTTCGACGCTCAACTTGAACTGCACACCCGGCGCACTGCCAAGATTCTGCACGGTGACAATGCCTTCGATCTGCGCATCGACGGTCAACTCGGTGTCCGACAGGCGAAAACTGAGGCCAATCGCCTGTGACGCGCCCGCGGTGATGAAGAAGCGGAAGGTATGCTCGCCGATCTGCATCACATCGCCGTCGAAGAGATCGGCGGCGTTGGCGGAGCACCTGCGCCCGCGCCCAGCAGCCAGATCGGGTTCTGCCCGAGGTTGACGAGACGATATGCCGCCCGCCGTCCGCGGCGATCAACTGGGCGTGGCGCGCCTCGATCCCCGCGCCGCGCGTCGCTTCGAGGACGATGTCGTTGCGGCTATCGCTGCCGATATGCAGGATCGCTTTATTCAGCGCGTACTCCTTGCGCCAACCCTCGCGATCCGTGACCTCTACTCGATTCTTCGCTTGTTGACTGTCCATAGATCTCTTCGTCATCGGAGCAGACGGCGCCGCCCAAATATGGGCGCATAGACGCATAGCGGTGAAGTGAGCGGCTTGCTTCTAACATCGACACAAGCCAGACAATTCACCGATGATTGACCAACAAAATCCTTACGGGAGGGCCAAACGACACTGTGCGATCATTATACACAACCCCCACTGGAACGTAAAGCAAATCCCAATCGCCCCAAGGGAAATGCTAACCCCAAATTGATCGAACGATTAGGTGATCTAAGCCACCAACAGCGCCACGTCGGCGAACCAGCGTAATGTCGATAACACGGCCTGCTGCACGGTAGCGCGCGCACCGTCGGCGCTGGTGGTTTCGTCGCCGATGCGCCAGTCACCGCGCGCCACAGGGCCGTCGATCACGGCTTGCACCAAGTCGTCGGCCGTGTGCTCGCCGTCCAGCCGCACGAGCAAGAAGCGTTCCAGCGGGTTGAGGTCCACGCGCCGCAGCCGCAGATCAGAGACGTTGCTTTGCTCTTCGGCCAGGAGCCGCGCCCACGCACTGGCCACAGGACGGTCTCCCGCCGCGGCCACGAACCGTCCGCGCGTGACGTGGCAGTTGACTAGCTCCGGGCTGCTGCTGAAGGCGCGCAACAGCGACGCGATCAGCGGTGGTCGGTCCTCGCTGCGCAAGGACAGGTCACCGTGTAGCGCGGCGCGCCAGCGGGCGTCGTCGGGGTTCATTTCGGCCAGCGCGGCATAAGCTGCGTCCATCAACTCGTCCAATGTAAAGCGTTGCGGCCAGTTGGCGCGCATCGTGTTCATCGCCACCACCGTCACAGGGTGATCGGTGATCAGCCCGGCGCCGTCGATGGAGACGAACTTGACCGACTGGCGGGCCGGATCGTCGCCGGGCTGAACTTGCGCCTTGGCCGCCGACGAGAAGTAGAACGATTCCAGCGCGGCATGATGAACGGCGCCGCTGAGTTTCACGTCTTCGCGGCAAACGATAGACCGACGAAACGAGCGGTTGCGCAGAAAATCCATGTACTGTTCGGCGTCGACGGGGTTGTGTATCACTTCGCGCAGTTTGGCCGTGGCTTCGGGCGGGATATTGGTGGAGAGCATACTGCTGAAATCGGCGTCGCCCACGTAGCGCAACCCGTACGCCTGGGCGTGGCTGTGAAATTGGTGGAAGTAGACCGGATCGTTGACTTCGGAAAGCTCATCGTGCAGGAAGGTGGAAGCGTCTCGCTCCAATGTCTTCAGATTGCCCTCGACGTAGGTGCGCAGCATGTCGGCATAGGCCGATGGAAAGGCGCTGTACGGAATCGGCCGTTCCCCGTCGACGACGTCGGCCAGCCATTCTACGAAGCCAATCGCCTGTTCGGCGCGTTCGGTTGGGTCTTCGGTACCAGCGACATGATAGAACATTATCTCACGCAGGCCACGCAACATAAACCAACCAGGATACGTGTTATAGCTGATATAGGCCACACCTTGCGACGTCAACGCCTGCGCGCAAAGACGGAGCAAGGCATCGCGTACCGGCGCCGCCACCCACGAGTAGACACCGTGTGCGATGACGTAGTCGAACCGGCCCAGGCTGCCGTCCCAGTCCAAAATATCGAGTTGATGGAAGGAGACATTGTCCGCGCCGAGTTGATCGACGTAACGCCGCGCCTGCTCGATCTGGCGCACCGAATAGTCGACGCCCACCAGTTCGGCGTCGGGCAGGGCGGCGGCCAGCGCCAACAGGTTGTGACCGCCGGCACAGCCGATCTCCAGCACGCGGCAGCGCTCGGGCGGCGCCGGCTGCAACCCGCGCAGCGACGCCACCACGGCCAACACATCGGGGTGGGTCTGAGCGTAGGCGCCGCCGCCGTAGGGTACAGCGTCGTAGAGGGCGGGGCCGTTGGTGTTGGTGGGCTGTGTCATCGAGTCACCGCGGCGCGGCGGCGTTGGGCGAAGTGGACGAGGTTCTGCGCAAACTCGAAACCGGCGCGGATCTCCTCGCGCGTGGCCGTGCGGTCTCGGCGCTCGCCCGTCCACAGGCAGCCGTAGTCGAAGGTGGAAAAGACGATGCCGTCACCTGCCCACAGGCTGGGCGCGCCCTGTGTCTCGTAGCCGACGGGCGGCGCGGGGAAGAGGTGCGGCGTACTCAGCAGGGGATGGCCCATCTTGACGGCTTCGAGGCGCACACCCAGCGAATCGGCGATGTCGCGCAGCAGGTTGTCCGACCCGGGCGTAGCGCCGCCCTCGCGTCGGCAACTCTCCAGAAAGAGGACGCCGCCGCCCTGCAGGTAGCGATAGAGCACATTGAGTGCTTCCACTTCCAGTTGAAAATTGGCCTTTGCCACCAGTGAGAGGACGGTGTACCGGCTCAGATCGCCGTTGAGCACCACAGCATCGTCGATCCAGGCATCGTTCCACGGGGATTGGCCCAGTTGCGCGGCAACATTGGCATGTCCGCGCGCGTGGTGGGGTGCGGCCATACGGTTGAGCGTGTGGACGCCCAGCATCACGCGCTGCGCGTTGAGGGTTACCACGCGGGGGCGGAAGCGCAGATCGATCTGGTTGTGGCCCGGTCGATTGTCCGCGGCGTTGGTGATGGGCGCATCGATGTCGGGGCGGTGGATGCGCGCCAGTTCCACCAATGGCGAATCGGGCGTATCGATGACCGTCTCGATGTTGTAGCCGGTGTAGACGTAGTACGGGCTGTCGGCGTTGCGCCCGTTGATCGGCTGCGGGCGGCTCTCGTCGTAGCTGATCAGCATGTGCAGCGTCCCTGCCTGGAAGCTGCTCAGGTCATACGGTGTCGGCTCAGACACCACCAGCATGTTGCCGCTGGGATCGATGGCCACGCCGGGCATGATGTAGACAACCTGGCTGGGCGGATCACCGGCGATCACCTCCAGCCCACTGACGATGCCCACGCCGTGACCGGCCAGCGCGTGCAATCGCTCGTGGTAGAGATGGTAGTTGTGGGCCTCCTGCCAAACATCGGCGGTGACGGCCATGCCGTCGAAGGCGCTGACCCGTCGGCCGGGGTAACTGCGCAACAGATGCTGGGCGCTCATTCCTCAATCCTTTGCCTTGTTCGGTTCGATCCGAAGGGTGTAGCTGGTGTGGGCGGGTTTCTCCGCATCGACGATCTGGGTGACCACACGTTCCCAGTCGACGTCTGAATCTGCGTGGGCAGGCAGCCGCACAGTGACAGTGAACGTGTGGGGCCGATTCGCCGTCCCCAGGGCGCGGCTGTCGCCCATCACAGCGGCGCGGCCCAGGCGCAGATTCTCGGCCTTGTGCTCCACGATCTGCACGTCACCGCCGGTGTAGATGCGCAGGTATTCTTGGAGACCGACGCGCGTGCCGCGTTTTTCGTACAGTCGCCGCGCCGATTTGAGCAGATCGCGGCGCTGCGCCTCGGGCCAGCGTTCGTCCAGCACCAGATCGAGCCACGACGCCAGCCACGGCAGCATGTCCGGCGGCGCGGTGGACGGATCGAAGTACTTCTCGATCTGGCCGATCTGCGCGCTCACCGGCGCCCAGAAGCTCTCGAAGAGCATGAGCAGCCTGCCCATGAGATCGTCGCGGGTGTAGAGCGCGGGCAGGTAGCGTAGGTACGCTCCTTTGGCGGAGACAGGAATGTCGATCCACTCGCCGTCGCTGAAACGGTCACCGTGGGCGACGCTGCGGGCGGTGAAGACGGCGCCGCTTTCCAGCGTCCAATCCTGTTCGCGGTGGGCGATGGTGGTGGTCAACGAAAACTCGAAGACGGCGCCGGCGTCGGTGGTGCGGCTGCGTTCCCACACCACGTAGAGGCTGTCGGCCACGGCGCGCACCGAGAGATCGACATCGTCCGGCCCGGTCACCTGTTTGGTTTCGTCCAGGCTGAGGCCCGCCGGCACCGCCACCTCCAAGCTGAACGCGGACAGCGCCTCGCGCACCTCGACGCGGCAGAAGAAGCGCAACACCTCGCCGGGATAGCGTCGGTAGGCGTCGGCGGCATAGGAGACCACCACCCGCTGCACAGGACGCGGCGAGCGCCGTCGCACCAGGTCACCACGCGTGTACGAAACGGTTGTCGGTTTGTGCGAATTGGAAAGGGTCACGTACGTTGATTCCTCGAAGCGAGACGTAATGCGTAATTCGTAATGCGTAATTGGTCGGGACGATTTGCCAATAGTGGGAAATTTGGCTCGACGAGTTACGGATTACGCATTACGTTGCTGGGCAGGTTGCCATTGGTGCGCGTCCCCGGCGGCGGGGTGCGCGGGTCCACGATGACGACTTCGTGCAGCAGTGAACAGACCAGCGCGTCCTGTTCGAGATAGAGGACGCGATCCACGGGCGTGAGGAGCGGCGGATCGCTCTGGGCGCGCTCGATCTGCTCGGTCAACGAGAGTTCGCGCACCGGCGTCACCTGGCGCGAGGAGACCATGAGATCCTGCACATGCCGCACGCCGGCTACATTCTGGATCAGGGCGTGAATATCGGAAAGGTAGAGCGAACGACCGAAAGGCCAGCCGCCCCAGTCTTCGGGCATCCACTCGCCCGCGGGATCGTCGGGGTTCTCCAACGGCAGCGGCGAGAGGAAGCAGCGCAGCGCCCGGTTGATGCGGGTGCGCAGCGTCTCGGCAGGCAAGAAGTCGTCGGCCACCACGTTGACGCGGACCTGGACGCCTACATAGGCAGGCTCACGCACCAGCAGCGTGGTGGTGAGCAGCCGATACTTGTCGAGGAAGACGTCCACCTGCCGCGCCAGCGCCTCGGAGACGTAGAGGCCGCTGAGTTCACCGGCTTGCAGCGACTCGAAGGCCGACGGCACCACCAGCAGTTCCACTGTCCCCGGCGCGGGGGACTTGGGGCTTTTGCCCGGCGTGAGGCAGTGGACGCGCGCCACGTTGCGCCCCGATTTGAGGGCGAGATCCTGGAAGTCTTCGGCGGTGACGGCGCGCTGCTGGGTGCGTAGCTCCTGCGGCACGCGGATCTTGGCCTGATCCAACGTTTCGGCGTCGCGGCCCCCTTCGGCGCGGATCAGATTGGTCACCGAGTCGATGTAGGGGACGGTGGAGCGCATCACGGTGATGCGGTTGGGCGGCAGGTTGCCGCGCAGCCCGCCGCCGGCGCGGTATTGGGTGAAGCGCACACGCCGCCCGGCGTCGGGGACACGCCCGTATTGCTGCATCTGGCCGTCGCTCTGGCGGATGCTCGGCCCCAGTTGGATCTCGCCGGTGGCGGTGTTGAGCGTGTAATGGCGGTCATAGCGCGTGGACCGCGAAAAGTCTTCGACGCGGGTCCACGGCTCGAAGGCGACGCTACCCTCCACGCGTTCTTCGATTTCCAGCATTTCGCCTTCGCCGGGATCGAGCAGCGGCGCGTTGAGCAGCGTGAAGCGCGCGCCCGGTTCGCCGTTGGTGACACCCAGATCTTCATTGCGGACCAGCGTGGCGTGGGTGGCGGTGACGGTGGATCCCAGGGCGAAGGCGGCGATGCCGGCGATGCGCGGCGAGCGACTGTAGGTCCCCTGCGAGGCGCGGCGCTTTTCAAAACGGCAGCGCAACCAGTAGGCGCTGACGCCCTGGATCTCGTCGGGGCGCATACGCAGCGGCAGGTAGAAGACCATTTGCCCGTTGGGGTTGTTGAGGCCGCCGGTGGTGTCGGTTTCGCCGCGCAACTGGCTTGGTTGCACCTCGAACCACTTCCCATCGCCCAGCGAACACTCCCACACCAGCGGCGGATCGTCACGGCGCACGCCGGTACCTTGCGTAGGCAGCGACGCTACCTGAAGCTGAATGATGTAGCCGTTGACCGGGCGCGCCTGGTCGAAACCAAGGTAGAAGGTGTCACCTTCCACTGGCTCGCCTTCGCGGAAGACACGTACATCCTGCACAGCCAAGCGTGATAGGTAGTTGCGGGCAAAGTCGGCGCCGCGGCGCAGTTGGGTGAGCTTGGGCGACGCAATTGTGAGGCGCTGATCGGTGGAGAAGATCACCTCTTCCTCGCCTTCCAGCGGACGGTTCATCACTTCCAGGTATTCCGGCACAATGGCGACGGTGTCGTCGTCCTCGCGGATGGGGAAGGGGACGGAGAGGCGGAAGGTCAACTCGGTGCGTGCGCTGGACGCCGGGCGCAGCGTGATCCCCAACAGTTCCATGAACTTGACGTAGTTCTTGTCGGGTACACGGTTGAGCCGGTAGACCATCAACTCGGTCATCCAGGCGAACAGCTCGATCAGCGTGATGCCGGGATCGCTGAGGTTGTAGTCTGTCCACTCGGGGCAGTATTGGATGATACGCCGCCGCGCCTCGTCTACCAGGTCTTTTTGAAAGCGCAGATCGTCCAGGTTCGGTGTTGGAAGGGACAAGTCAAACTCCTTCGGAGATTCCGGATATTCTGATCCACGAAGCCACACGAAGATACACGAAGGCAGAGAGAAGAAGAGAAAAGAAAAGGACACGGATTACACGGATTATCAGGATTTCCAGACGACATCAAAAACCCTGTTCTCTTTCTTGTCCTGCAACTCCTGAAATCCGTGTCCCTCCGTCTTCTCCTCTTTGTGTTTCTTTGTATTTCTTTGTGTGGCTTCGTGGATCAGAATCTGTCTATATTCACCGTGTAGACATTCAAGATGCTACTCCGCGGGTTCGTCCATGATGTAGAACGGAAAGACGATGCTGCGTTCGTCGTGGGTGCGCTTGATGCGGTATTGGATCTGCACCAGCATCACGCTGTCGTCGAGGTTGGGATCGTCTACGAGCGTCACCGAGAGGACGTCGATGCGCGGCTCCCACATTTTGAGCGCGTCTTGCACGTATTCCACGACGGCAGCCTCGGTGGCGGCGTTGCGCGGGTCGAAGAGCAACTCCCACACGCGGCAGCCGAACTCGGGGCGCATGACGCGTTCACCCGGCGCGGTTTCGAGGATCACGCGGATCGACTCTTCCACCTCCGACGCGCCGCGGGTCAGCGCCAAGCGCCCGTGCGAGTCCACGCGCAGGGGGAAGTGCAATCCACGCCCCACAAATTCTCGGTTCTTCAGATCGCGATCAGCCACGGGTTACTCCAGAGTTAATGTTCAGCGCCATCAAGTTGTGACTCCACTGCGAAAAGTCCGACTTCTGTGTGATTTGCGGTTGCTCCCCTCCTGAGAGAAGTCGGACTTTTGCCCTTGAGCGACCTTTTTGCAGTAGAGTCAGTTGTGAACACAGACGCTCAAGGACCGATCAACACGGTAGGCGCGCCGGCGACGATGGTGTCGGGCGGGCCGACGCAGGTCGCCATGTCGGTGACACGTGCAGCGGGCATGCCGCCGATGAGCACCGTGGGCGACCCCGGCCCGGTAATCGGCCCACCCACGTGCGGCACCACGCCGTTGACCAGCGGGCAGGTGTGCATGTCACCGGCGCGGGCGGCAGGCTGCCCTGCGATCAACACCGTAGGGAAGCCCACCACGATGACGCCGCCGTGCGCTGTGGAATCGCCCAAGCGGGCTGCGGGAAATGGCATTGGAGATCCTTTCAGAAACTAGTTGAGCTTGATCAGCGTCCCCTGAATGTTCACAATCCGCGGAACTCTTCAACTCGGCCATGCCGTTCGCCTGCATGGACAGCATCCCTGACGCCTTCACGGTGACGGTAGCGCCGTCCAGCGTCAGCGGCGACGTGGTCTTGATCTGGCTGGGCGCTTTGGCGTCTACCTGGAAGGCGGCGCCCGCGGTGATGGCGGTGTTGGCGCCGCTCTTGATGTCCACTTTGCCTTTGGCGTCGAGGGTGATGTTGCCCTTGGCGTTGAGGTTGATGTCCTTGTCCGCGGTGAGTGTGATCGTGTTCTGCTTGGTGTCGATGACGATCTCATTCTTGCCGCTGCTGTCCAGGATCTGGATCTTGGCCGCGCCGTCGCTGTCGTCGAGCAGGATGGTGTGTCCTGTGCGGGATTTCAGGAACCGCTGCGTGGTGACACCGCTGGGCGCGGCCACCGAGCTTTGGGCCGGCGGGTTGTCCTTCTGGTTCCACAGCGCGCCCACGATGTACGGACGATGTGGATCGCCGAACTCAAAGGCCACAAGCACTTCGTCGTTGGTCTCAGGGATCCAGAACAGGCCGCGTTCCTTGCCCGCGCCGGGCGCAGCCACGCGCACCCAGTCGCTTTCCAATTCGGCGCTGCCCGCTGCCAGGAGTGGATATTTCACCTTAACGCGCCCCAGATTCAGTGGATCCCGCGAGTTGGTGACAAGCGCCGGCGCCACGCCGTTGATGCGGTTGTTGTACAGATCGCGATCCTGCCCACCGCGCAACACCGACAACAACGACGTGGGGTTGCGGCCATTGATCGAGAACTGCGTCTCCCAGCGCCCGTCGTACCGTGAGACGTGGCGTACGCTGGTAACGAAATACTTGCCGCTGTACGTCCCCACGCCCTTGATTTCCACGTAGCGCCCAGCCTTGATCTTGCCCGTGCCAAGGGAGATGCCTTCGGCGCGCACGAAGTCGCCATCCGGCCCCAGCGCCTGGCCGGTGGCCACCGCCTGCGCCGAGGTTGTGTCGGGCGTCGGCACACTCACCACATTCGATTTTGCCTAGCCGAAGACGGATTTGGCCGTGTCGGCGCCGTTTTTTGTCATGGCGTCGATGGTCACCGACGCTTTGGCGGGCTTCTGATTCGAGCCGGTGATCATCTGCTTCTTCACCTGATCCCAGGCGTAGACCTGCACCTGACTGGGTTGGTGTGTGGTGGTGACGTGCGGATAGAACGAGCGCAGATCTTCGCGCCATCCCAACGCCACCAGGGCATCGTCGAAATCTTCGGCCGTTTTGAAGTGAAACTTGCCATCTTCCATGTAGTATTGATAGCCCAGCATATCGGCCACCATCGCGATCCACTCCATGCTGGTCTGATTGTTCACAATCAAGAACTCGTGGACGACGCTGGTATCGGTGATCGTCCCCGGCTGCAATCCGACGTCTTGCAGCATCTTCGTCACCACGTCGGAGTACTTCTGCTTGAGGTGCGTCTGCATCTTCTTGCCGCGGTGCAGCCGGTGCGACTTGTCGTAGGCGCGCACGCGGAACGCCGAACTGCCGTCCTCGCGGAAGAGCGGTTCCAACGCCACAATCTCGCCGCGGAAGACCACCTCTTCGGGCGAAGATTCCAACACGAAGATCACCACCTCAGCGCCCAATTTGAAGGTGGTACTCTCCATGTAGGTGAAGGTCTCATCGGTGTTGAGGCCGTCGTACAACGTGATCGTACACATCGACGGCATACGCAGCGAATGCTCCACCACGATCTCCTGCAAGTCCTGTACCCAGGCGTCGTCGGTGGCGCCGTTAATCTTGAACCCAAGACGTTCCACTGTGGGCATGAGAGAATCCTATCGTCAAGGAGAAACCAGAGGAATAATGATCCACGAAGCCACACGAAGATACACGAAGCCAGAAATGAACAGGCAGAAAGCTTTTCCGCTCTGCTGTCCTGCTAATCCTGAAATCCGTGTCCCTCTCTTCTCCTCTTCGTGGTGCTTCGTGTGCCTTCGTGGATCATTGAAATTCTTAGATGTCTTAAGCCCTCGGCGTGATGCGCAGCAACTGACCGGGGCGCAGATCCAGCGGATCGTTGAGGTTGTTGCTCTCCGCGATGTGACGCCACGCGCTGGAATCGCCGTATTCCTGGTGCGCTATCCAATCCAGCGTTTCGCCCTCGATCACGGTGTGGTACTTGCGGGCGTAGCTGCGCGACGTGGGGTTCTGGTACGGCACTTCGGTGGGGTCCTCGGCCTGGCGAAGGTGACGTTGACCTCGGCGCGCAGCGGTTTCCCGCCCTGTCGAAAAGCTGATACGTGATGTCCACCTTGTCGATGGTCACCTGCGCCGAGCGGTACTGGCCCCACATGAACCGGCAAAACGGCGGACGCTGCAAGTCGTTGTCGATGTCCATGAAGCTGACGAGCTTGTCGAGATCATCCATGATGTTGGCGCGCGGCGCGGTCTCGCCTTCCAGTGGGATCGTCCCGTCGAAGATCACACTGGGGATGGAAAAACTGGTGGCCTCGCCGCCGCCGAAATCGGTCTCCGGCGCATTGCCGCCCGGCTTAGGCGTGCGCGACCACTTCACCGAGCGCGAAACCGACAGCGACGTGGGGTTGTACATGAACGCCACCGACTGCCCGTTCTTCGAGCCTTCCACCACTTCGATTTTGGCTTTCTGAAATTCGCCGTTTGCCATGCGGGTCTCCGGAGGCAGGTTGCAGGTTTACGTTATTGAATTGGATGAGGAGTGAGCACGCCCCCGTGCGGGTCGACGCGGCAGCGTCCCCGGCGGTTGAAACCGCCGTCTGATATGGGAAACACGATAAATCGTGTTCGCAGAACCGGCTTCAGCCGGTTTCCCGTATCAGACGCCGAATGAATTCGGCGGGGTGGGCGTGGCCGTTCGGTGTCACCCCTCACCAGCCCAGCCGGTCGCGTTCCGCCAGCAGGCGATCCCGCAACAACGGCATGATCTTCTCCGCCAGCTTGTCCCAATCGGGTTCTGCGCTGCCATCGCTGAGTTCAGGCTCATCGATGACCCGCTGCGCCCGCGGCGCGGTGATGGTGATCTTCTCGCCAATGGCCGCAGTGGGCAGCGACGACGACGGCACGCGATCACCGTTGGCGTCAGGCTCGCCGTCCTCGACGGCGGTGTTGCGCCGCACCGGCACGTGATAGCGCTGCGCCACCGGCATCGCCGCGGACTCCACACCCGACAACGTGGACACACCACCCTGTCGGCCTGGCGCTGCGTCTGGCGCGACCGTGCGTTGGATTGTAGACGGGTTCGGCGAAGGCGTCAACGGCGATTGTACCGAAGACGACGACACCGGCGACAGTGCAGGATCGCCCAACACCTGCGAAACCTGTCGACGCATCGGCAGCGGCGACAGCGGCAACTCCGGCATCGCCTCCGGCGCAGCCGCAACCGGAGAAACAGACGTACGCTGCCCGCGGCATCCGCCGGATCGCCGTTTCCACCTGGTCCGCGGTGCGCTCCTCAACCGCCACGCTAGGACGCGTCGACGGCAGCGGAGGCAAAATCGAACGCTGCACCAACGGCGTCAGCGCATCCTGCGCCGCGGGCGCGGCAGGTGGCGTGTCACCGCGCAGGCGCGTCGCCGCCACCGGCAATGCCGACCGCGTAGACGCATCCGCCGCCCGCGACGGCGACGCCAACGGCGCAACCGTCTGCCGCTGCACTGGCGCATGACCCGCCGCGGCCACATGCGTCAACTCGTGACCCAGCAGCGCCAAGTTCTGCGGCGCCGACAGATTCGCTGCTGTCTCCCGCTGCAAATAGACGGTATTGCCACGCGCCGCCGCCGCCACACCCAGCGGCTCCAAGCCCGCCACCTGCATCCGCACTCCGCTAAAATCGCGCTGTAACACCCGCTCCAGCAGCGACCGCGGTTGCGAGGGCAGCGGCATGTCCCCCCCACGCAGCGTCGAAAGCGACTGCGCCGTCGCCGCCACGCGCTGCACATCCGCGGGACGCCCTGCCGCCGACACACGTTTGAAGCGCCAGCCCTGCGCCTGCATCGTCTCCAACACAGCCGCGGGCGAAGAACTCGCCGAAAACGCGCCTGGCGCTGCCGGCAACGCCGACTCCGGCGGCAACAGCGGCGCGCCGTCGCCCTGCCACAGCGCCGAAACCGGCGCAAAGCGGCGACCGTTCACCCTGCGTTGCGCCAACCGCGCCGCCGCTCGCGGACGCGCGTACAGCGCCGCGGTCAAACTGTCCTTGGCCAGACGCACCCGCGCCGGTCGCTGCGGCACTTGTCGCCCCGAACTGGGCGCATCATCCAGACGCAGTGCGCCCGACGACGTCGCCTGCCTGCGCGCACCGGCAAAATCGCGCTGCACCACCCGCTCCAACAGCGTTTCCGCCTGCGCAACCGGCGCTTCGGCAGATCGGCGTGGCAGAACAGCCAGATCCAGCGGCGCAAAATGGGCTGGAGATGGGGGAGAAATTGAGCTTGTCACCTCGTCAAGCGTGCGTCCGCTCCGTGGGGGCGTCGGCGCCACGAGTACCCCAGGGTGGAACGACGTTGCTGCCCCGTCGCGGCCCGCGTCGACGTTCGCAGCAGTGCGCCGCAGGACCAACGCCGCGCCGACGGCAGGCGCGCCCACGCCGGAGAGGACGTCCTCGCGCAGCAGCGGCGACCGCCAGATCCGCGAAGACGGCTCAACCCGCGTTTGGGCGCGCTGCGTCGCCGCCTGCGTCGCTGCACGTTGGGCCACAGCGCCGGGCCGCAACCGCGCCGCCGAGGACGGTCTCGACGACGGCTGTCGCCGTTTGGGCAGACCGGGCGCATCGGCGGGGTGATCCACCAGATCGAGCAACGTCTGCGTCATGCGCCGTCCACGCGGCACGGGGACGGTCTCTGCTGCAGGATTGTCGCTTGCCGACGCGGACACGCCCAACGGCATCGCCAACTGGCGCAATACCAAAGGCGGCAAAGATGTCACCTGCGGCTGCACCAGCGACGCCGCGTTCGCGTCACGTTCGATCTTGGATGGCGTCGGCAGACGCGGCAGATCCTGCGCAGGCAAAGCGCCACGGGTGAGCGGCGTGGCAGACACATCCTCAGCCTGCCGAAGAACGTCGAACATCGCTGCGTCCCTCGTCGGCGTCGCCATCGCCAGCGGCCCCGCGAACAACACACGGCGACGGCTGTCACCGAAGCTGCGCCGGAGCACACCCTCCACCAATGGGCGCTTCGCATGGTGGACGATGTCCGTGTTCACGTTGTGGGGCAACGTTGACGCGGCGGCTGTCCGCGGCACGCGGCGGCGCAACTGCGCTTGCCGCTGAGCAACATCACCGCCGCGTAGATTCGGCGAAAGTAGATCCGAATGCGCAGCCGCACCGGCACCTGAGGATGCCTCACGCAGCGCGGAGCGCTGGGTGTGCGATGTTTCGGCAGGCACATCGGCGGCGGCGTGCGCCCTTCGTAGCGGTGGGTGGTTCTGTGTACGCTCGCGTTCCGCCGGATCGGACGCGGTCGATGGAGGCTGTGTTTGCACAGGCGCAGTACGCAGTGGCGCAAGCGGCAGCAGTGCATCGGATGACGCGCCAAGGCGATCTGCTTGCCGAGACTCGACAGGCGTCGATAACAATGCGGCGCTTTCACGCGAAACAGCGGTAGATGCCGAAGACAACGCTGTGGCGCGCAGACGAACCAGTGCCAGATTGGCGGATGAGGCAGTATCCGGCGCGGACGTGCGCTGCTGTGGCGCAGGCGGCGTGATCGTGCGTTGCTGCGCCCCGCTCTCCACCCTGGCGGCCTCATTCAACACCGGCATCGACGACACCTCAGGCGCGATCCTGGGCAGATCCGCCGTCAACCGCTGCACGGTGTCGGCCCGCTCTAACCCACCGGATCGTCGACGCGCCGAGAACCTGATCAAACGACCGCGTGACTGGTTATCCGCCGACACAACCGCCGATTCAGGCACGAAAACAGGCGCGGGGCCGTCGAGCCGACGCAGCCAGGGAGTACGCGCAAAAGGCGCCTGTGGCAACGGTTCGATCTGCACCTGTTGACTACGCGCAGAAGACTCGGGTGTCCCCAAGCTCCGTTGCACGATGAAGGGCAACGGCATCGCTTCACCGAACGCGTTCCACGTCTGCGGCCAGGCCGCGGAGACGGGGGGCGCGATCCAGTGCGGGGAGCGGAGAGGAGATTGAGAGATTGGGGGATTAGGCGATTGGGCGATTGGACGCGCGACTGGCTGACGCGAAGGCTGGATGGCGTGGACACTCGGCTGTAGATCGCGGCGCAGTTGACGCATCCAGGTGCGGCGCGTGCGCGGCGTTGCAGGTCGTGGCTGGGCAGGCGATGCCGGATCACGCTGCGCCACTGGGAAATCGATGCTGCCCTGGGCGACAGGCAACACAGTTTCAGCGTCGGTGAGGACATCTGCCCCAACCAATTGGCGGCGGCGCAGATCGTCGAAATCCCGCGATAGGATCTGATCCACCAATGGCGTTTCCGTTGCGGTCGGCAAATCCAGTGCATCCGGTTCGCGCCGACTTTGCGGCGGCCGCGCCGACTGTGTCAGCTGCGCCGATGAGGAGGCCACACGCTGTGTCGGTTCACGATCAGGCGAGCGTCGCACGGTGGGCAGCGTTGGCAGACTTGGATCAAGCGCAGCACCCCAGGTTTCGGCGGGCGATGTTACGGCGGCGGCGGATCGTTGCGCCCTGGCCGTCAAGCGTGATGCGGCGGGTGGATCGGTCACCGGCGCTGGGATGGGGTGAGATCGCGGCGGCGCCGGGTGTGGGGACAAGGGGATCTGGGCCACGCGGCGCTGCACTTCGGGCGCGGTGGGCAGATCGAGTCGCGCCGCCTGCACGGTGACAGGCGATTCCGCGGGTGCGAAGACACGCGCCAGCCTGCGCAGCGGCAATTCCAGCGGCGTGAAGGCAGCGCGCGGCGTTGAAATCGGCACCGCGAGGGCAGGCATGGTCGGTGAGACCAGCGGCGCATCGTCATCGGTGCGGGTGAAGGGTGCGCTCTTGGCGGCGACAGGCGGCAGGGCCTGCTCAACGAGCGGCGGCTGTGTGGAGGCGGTCGGCGCGGGGGCGTCGGTTTCGACGCGCTGAATCGCAGACGACGACCAGAGATTGGCCGCGGACATTGGTCTGTGTGCAACTAACGTGTCCGCGCCCAGGGCGGAGGACGCCATCCCGACGTGGCCCGGTTGCATCGATGTTGGTTGCGCAGTTCGCGCCCGCGGCGATGTGTTGGCATCTACGAGCGCAGACGTGGGCGGCGTGGGGCGCAGAAGCGCGCCGCTACGCGGCAACGGGGATCGATCCACGAGCGCACGATGCTGCACGCGGTCCGGCGCGCCGTCCTCGGCCAGGCGCCGCAGCGTTTGCGACAGGATCTCGGTGCGACGCACTGTCACAGGCGACGTAGTGGCGAACGGCGGCCGCATGGCGCGGGCGTCTGCCTCCAGGGGCGCTGCGTCACCTGCGCTGGGTGTTTGGACGGCAGGCGACTCCGCCGGCGCGGGGTGGGTGCGCGGTGATGGTTCCTGGCGCAGCGGCGCGTCGACGAGGTGTTGCGTCTCAGCGGCGCGGTCGGGCCGCTGCGGTCGCGGTGGTGCGAGGCGTAGCGCACCTTCCGACAGTTCGGCGGCGCGGCTCTGGGCAAAATCGCGCTGAACAATTCGCTGCAAAAGCGGAACGTCGGCGCGGCGCGGCGCCAATCGCGGTGGCGTAGTCGACGGTGCAATGGGCGACGGTGCAATGGTCGATGGCGCGGACGAGGCCGCGAACTCAATCGTGCAGGTTGAACCGACGAGGACGCTGAAGACGGCGGCGCGGTCGTCGTCCGATGCGAAATTGACGGCGGCGCTTCCGTCGCGGGCGGCGGCGGGGCGTTTGGGACAGCGGCGGTGCGCTGTCCGTGGCGGCGACGGTGCGGCCGTTGGGCGATTGCAGAAGGCGCTGCACGGTGTATTCCAGCGGCATCCAGGCAGCGTTGGCGTTATTTGGCGGCGCCAAGCTTGGTGCGGGTGTGGGCGAGACATCCAGCGTTGGCAGTGTCGCGTCGGCGATGACAGGTGCGGTGCGGGGCTTGCCTGGGTGTTCGTGCCGCGAAGTCACTCTGGCGCAACAGCGTAGCAGGCGCGGTGACAGCCTCGATGGCGGGCGGCGCGTCTTCGAGTTGCGATGGGCGCCACAAATCGGAGGCGGGTGTCACGGCGCTGCGGCGGATCAACGGCGTTTCGGGCTGCGAAATCGTTGGCGTTGCCAGGCTGGTATCGAGCGGCGGGCACGCTGGGTGTGATGTCCGCGGTGGGTGGCAGGGCCAGGCCGGGTGATGGACGCGTCCCTGGCTGGGGGCGCATGGGCATAGGCGTTAAGTTAAGCGTCGTAGACACAAGTGCCGGGGACTTATCGCCGCCGCAGGCGGGACATTCACTCCTGGCGACACGTCCAACGTGAAGTCCCCGGCACTTTCGCTGGTCCTTATCTTAACACCTATGGGGCGCATGGGTACGGCGCTGAGACGCCACGGGCGCAATCAAGATCGTCGGGTCAGCGAGAGGAGCGCGCCGGGCGGGTGTGGCTGATCGCTTGTGGCTGAGGCGGCAAGATTGGGGCGGCAGAAGCCCGATGCACAGGAGATGGCGGCATGGTTGCCTTCCTCCGCACAGCCACGGTGGGCATTGGGCGCAACGGCTGAATCTGCAGATCAGCCAGGCTGGGCGGGGACGGCGGCGCGGCGGTGCAGGGAGGATGCAGAGGAGATCGGGGTCGGCGATTGGGCGATTGGGCGATTGGGCGATTGGGGGATTCGCCGGCCCGGGTTGGATGACGGGCAACACGGTGGGCAACACGGTGGGCGGTTGGTCCGGCGGGCGGGTGTCCTGGACGGGCGGGCGGGCGATGTGGGCGAGCAAGGTCTGCGGGCGGCTGACCAGGATGTCGCCGGCGATGCTGCGGTGCAGGTATTCGGCGGCGCGGGCGATGATCGACGGCGCACGGCGCGAGCGCCGATGTTGCGGCTGTGGGCTGCGGCGCGGGTTCGCCGATGAGGCCGCGGTTGCAGGCCGACGACGTGGCGCTACGGCGATGCGCGGCGGCAAAGACACGCGCACAGGTTGCGCCCGACGCAAGTGGGGCATGTCATTGTAGCGACGGATGAGGATGTCGTCGTCGAGATCGGCCTGCGGACTGAGCAGCGATGTGTCGAACGGTTCGGTGGGCGGAAAGGGCGCGGCGAGATCGGGTGGGGCATGGGCAAGGTAGGTGGGTGGCCCAGGCTCGCCGTCGCTGTCGCCGTCTTCGTCGTCCATTTGCGGGATGGAGAGGTATTCGACTTTGCGCCCCATGCGACGGCGCTGCCGCGGCGACATGGCGGCAGGATTGGGTGATTCAGGTGGTGTGCCGGTGGGCGGCGCAGCGGGCGGTTGCTGGGGCAGGCGGGCGGCGGGCGGCATGGCCGGGCGCGGTGACGGCTGTTCCGACGCCTGCGTAGGCTCGGTGGCCTGCGCGGCGCGCTTGCGCATAGCTTCCACAAAGTCGGGCTCGCCGGAGGGCGACTGCGAGCGGAAGGTGCGGGCAGCCTCGATGCGCTGTTTGATCTCTTCGAAGGTGAGTTGACGCGACGGTTCAGCGGGCTGCTGTTGTGTCGGCTGTTCAGGTTCGGGTGCGCCGGCCAGGGGCATTTCCAGTTCTTCTTCCTGGCGGTTTATCTTGAGCAGTTCGCCGATGTTGTTGGCGCCGATGTCGCGACGACGGGTCATGTCGAGTGAGAAGCGGTCGAAGAGGTTGGGATCGATAGGGCCGACGTCGGCCTGCCAGGCCACGCTGCGGTTGACGATGCGGTGAAAGCGCCGCATGATGCCCACGGTGCCGTTGAAGGTGAAGGAAGCGCCGCTGCGTTTGCGCATCAGGCGTCGGATCAGGGAGCCGGCGGTGCGCGGCGACTGTTCGCCGATGAGCGATTCGCGGATCCAGGGTGAAAGGGTGCGCATGATGTGGTCGGCGGCGTTGACGGCGCGCAGCGAGAGGATCTGGCGTTCACCGCTGCGCGGTGTGAGGCTGTCGTCGGCGGCGTTGAAGGGATCGCCGTCGCCGGGGGTGAGTGCTTGATCTGCCATGCGTCGCTATCTCGCTTCTTCCAGGGTGAATCCGCTGTGTACGAGTTCGAGGGATTCCATGGAGAGTTCTTCGGTTTCCACGTTGAGATCGGGTCCAGTCCACTTGACAGGGAAGGCGCGACTGACGTTCCAGCGGTACATGGCTTTGCCCGTCTCGTTGGCCAGTTCGATGATGATGTTTTTGAGTTCGGGCTGCACCTGGCCGGCGCTGACGTTTTTCATGAGCCAGTCCCACAGGGCCAGGCTGATGATGCCGCGTTTGAGGGTGATGTTGGTGAATTTGATGCCTTTGGGCAGGTAATGGACGGAGTCGTTGCGCCCGCCTTCGTTGAGCGGCTCGAATTCGCGCTCAACGGTGAGGCCGTTGCATTCGGTAAATTCGCCGACGCCCATGCCGTCAATGGTGACCAGAAATCGCCACGAAAGCGGCCGAGATGAGATGAGTTGGGCCATGAAGCCGTCTCCAAGGAACGAATCTAGTGATCCACGAAGGCACACGAAGAACCACGAAGAGCAAAAGACATGGACACGGATTTCAGGACTACCAGGCGAGCAGATCGAGAAGCTATCGGTCGGATCTTCTCTGCCTTCGTGGATCTTCGTGTGCCTTCATGGATCATTTTTTCTCTGGTTTCTCCTCAGAGAATGTTGCGGTCAACGCGGCCAGTTGGGGAAGGGACGGGAAAGCCCCATGCGCTCACGTTCGAGCAGCAGTTCGCGGCGCAGTTGTTCGTAGACGCGATCCGCCAGTTGTTGCAGTTCTGAGGGATCCAGATCTTCGAGGGTGCGGCCGTTCAGCGGATCTTCGGCGTTGGACTGGTTGTTGCCTGTGGTTTCAACCATGATCGTTGTTATCCTGGGCGGCGCGTGATGCTTTCGTAGACGAGCGTCACCTCGTCGAAGGCGTATTCGGTGCTGCCGCTGTCCAGATCGGGGCCGGTGATCTTGGAGGGCCAGGCGCGGATCAGATCCCAGCGCATGCCCACTTTGGTGTAGTCGCGTTGGTAGAGCAGGATCGAGCAATTTTTGCGCGCTTCGGAGTAGTTGCCGTTCTCGATCTCCAGGTACCATTTCCAAAAGTAGTTGTCGGTGATGAGTCCGCGCTTGAGGGTTAGCGGTTGCCAGGTGGTGCGGCCGGGGAACTGCTGGGTTTTAGGCTGGAAGTTGGCGTCGAGGTATTTGTGTTCGATGGCCTTGCGCTCCAGCCCCAGCCCGCGGATCTCGGCGATCCAGGCCACAACATCGCCCTTCACCTGCAAGGCGTAGGGGTAGACGACCAGCGGATCGGTCTGCGCTGCGGGCAGTGTCAGCGGTGGGTTTACGGCCATCGTGGTCTCCGATCAACAAGCTCAAATCGCCAAATCAATAGAGAAATCAATAGAGGTCGTAGAATGTGGGTAAGGCGCCTCGTGCCGGCTGAGTCGCGTGGGCGTGCTCACTCCTCAATTGTCCGATGTCTACTTGATTTCTCTATGGTCCTCGCGCCTATGCGCGCAAAGACTCGTTCAGCCTGCGGTTGATACCGGCAATCTGCTTGACCCAGATCTGTCGTTCTTTGTGCTCCATGGACATGATCTGATCATGCGACCAGTTGAAGTGATAGGCAATGTAGGCTACCTCCTCACGCAGGCGTTGGAGGGGTAGCCGGCTACCCCCAGGTCGGCCAGATCGATGGCGAATTGTGCGCCGCAATCGGGGCAGGTGACCTGAATGGTGGTGCGTCCTTCTTCGTTGATGGTGCGGTAGAGCGCCTGCAAGTAGGCCAGGTCGGCGGCGAAGAGGTTCTCGATCACCTGAGGCGTGATGCTTTCCAGATTGCCCAGGCGGGTGACGACGCGCGAGAGCAGGGTGATCACCAGGTAGGCCTGGTTCGAGCGGACCGCATGTCGCGCAGCGGCGCGGATCCGTCCATTGCCGTAGCCAGACGCATCGATCCTTTTTGTGAACATTGCCGTCGGCGTCGATGTAGCCATCGGCAAGGTGAACTCGAATTCAGTCTGAAAACTCATGGACAAGCTCCAGTTCGGCGGATCAATCAGATTGCTTGGGTTGGTTGATGTGTTTCGCTAGTATACAGTGCAGATCAAGGGCAAAGCAAGCAGTGGTTTCAGTGAAAACCAGGACAAATTGACGTGTTTTCAGTAGGTTACCCGAGTTGTTCAGGCGTTGGGGCGTCCGTTACACTATGGGTACACGTTCAGCGTCATGTAGTGGCATTGAGGACTCGCCAGGTGTATGCATAGGCCAAAGTGCGTAGGCGCCCGAATTACCAAACCGATAGGACATGAAGCCTCAACTCAGGACAAGAGCATGAGCCAAACAGACGCAACACGGCACGATGCGCAAACGGAACTGACAAAGGAAAGCGGCAGCGTATCGCCGAGTTGGAGAAGCAGCTAGAACAGGCCCGATCCGTGACAGGCGTTGAGTACCAACGGTTTGCTGATCGATAGCATCCCCGACGCCCTTTTCATTCTCAGTTACGACGAGACAACAGACACGCATCAGGTTGTGGACGTCAACGAGAGCACGTGCAATCTTCTCGGCTATGAGCGCGACGAACTACTAAAGCTCACCATTCAGGACATCGACGATCCAGCGTCACCGGTGGGTCCACCCGACATGTTCGAGCGAATGCGATCCGGCGCGCCTGTGGTGTTCGAGCGGATACATCGTAGACGAGATGGCAGCACCTTGCCGGTGGAAGTCCACGCTCGCGTCGGCGAAATCCGTGGCCGCCAGGTGATCATATCTGTGGTACGCGACATTGCAAGGCGCAAGGCGATGGAGCAGGATCTACGCCGCTTTGAGGCCGCCATCCGCCAGACCGAGGATGCGGTGGTCATCACCGAAGCGCCGGAAGGCCGCAAGCCACACGTGCTGTTTGCCAATCAGGCATTCACCAAGATCACCGGCTACACGCTACGCGAGGCGCTGGAACAGGACATCACCATTCTGCAACTGCCCGGCACGAACTCCGGCAACAACGATGAAGTACGGGCGTTGCACGCGGCAACGCACAACAGGAAACCGTTCCAGGGGATCACCCACAGCTATCGGAAAGACGGCGCGCCGATAACGTTGCACTGGAGCATCAGCCCCATCGTGGGCGCGCAGGGCGATGTGACAAACTTTGCGGCGGTGATACGCGATGTCACCGAACAAGAGCGGCAGATGCAGCGCTTGCAGGAGATGAACGAGACCATTGAGCAACAGCGAAGCCGCCTGAACGATGTATTGGATTCGATGCAGGACGCGTTGGTGTCGATTTCGCTGGAAGATCGCAGCGTCCTCTACGTGAGTGCATCGTATGAGCAGGTCATGGGCTATCCGATTGAACGATTCATGCAGGATCCCGAATTCTTCAAACAGGTTGTCCACCCCGACGACCTGGCGATGACACTGGAAAAACGTCACCGAAGCGGACGGAGGGAATGGCCGATTTCGAGCATCGCATCATTCTGCCCGATGGCCAGATCCGCTGGTTGCACCGGCGTGCGTGGTTGCTCTACGACAGCACGGGGCGGCCAGTGGGCGTCAACGACAGTGCGCGCGACATTGCGCGGCAAAAAGGGGCGGAGGCAGCCTGGCGCGCCAGCGAGGAAATGTATCGATCCCTGGTGGAAAGCTCGGATTCGACAATCTCGCTGATAGATGCCGATGGCCGCTACCTGTACCTGAACACAATCGCGGCCATGCCCTTCGGCGGCGATCCAGATGCGCTCGTGGGCAAGAGCGTCTACGATCTCTTCCCCGCGCAAGAAGCCGACGACGTCCTCGCCGACGTGCAGTGGGTGATCCAAAGCGAGAAGGGCATGGTGCTGGAGCCGCAGGTGACGATTGGGGATAGGACATGTTGGTTCCGTACCAGCATCCAGCCGGTGCGCGACAGCGACGGCGTGCCGTACGCCGCGCTGCTCCACGCCAGCGACATCACCGAGCGCAAGTTGGTAGAGCAGGAGATCCACCGCCAGAACGCCATCCTGCAACAATCGCACGATCTGATTGCGCTTTCTGACCTGGATGGCGTGATCACGTACATCAACCAGGGCGGCGCCGACATGGCGGAGGTTGGCGATCCACAGTTGATCCTCGGGCGCAAGTTGACTGATTTCCATCCACCCGAAGACGCCCGCCGCATCATGGAGGTACATCCCCGCAGCCATTGAACACGGACAGTGGCGCGGCGAAGCAGTCATCTACACGGCGAGCGGGCAGAGAGTCGATGCCGATCAGACGATCTTCCCGATCCGCGAGGCCGACGGCGAGATCAAACTCTATGCTACGATCATCGCCGACATCACCGAACGCAAGCAGGCCGAAGAAGCGAGGCGGCGGAGTGAAGTGTATCTGCGCTCATTGGTTGAATCGCAGACCGCCTTCAGCGTGCGTATAGACATCAACGGCAACCTCTCGTACCACAACCAACGTTACAAAGAAGCATTTGGATGGTATGCGCCGTCGCTGATTGGCATACCGTCGCTGGCTATGGTACTTCCAGAGGATCACGAAAAAGTGATTCTGGCCACCACGCAGTGCATCGAGGATCCGGGGAAACCGGTGCAGGTGGAGCTACGCAAGCAGACCCAGGACGGTGGTTTCATGTGGACGATCTGGGAGTTCATCGCCATCCACGACGCAAGCGGCCATGTCAACGAAGTGCAGTGCATGGGCTTCGACATCACCCGGCAGAAATTGGCCGAGGCCGAACTCCAATCAATGAATTTACAGTTGGAACAGCGTGTGGCCGAACGTACCGCCGAACTCAAGGCCGGTGAAGAGGCGCTGCGTGCAAGTGAAGAGCGCTACCGCACCTTGATCACCACCATGTCGGAAGGCATCGTCCTCCAGGGCCGAGACGGCGCGATCCACACATGCAACGAGGCTGCCGCCCAGATCCTGGGCCTGAGCATGGATCAGCTTCTAGGCAGGACATCGGCGGATTCGCGCTGGCGCGCCGTCCACGAAGACGGTTCACCCTTCGCGGGCGAGACACATCCGGCCATGATCACGTTGAGCACCGGTGAACCTTGCTCAGACGTGATCATGGGCGTCTACAAGCCGGACGGCGAGTTACGGTGGATCTCGATCAACTCTCGGCCCGTCTTCAAGCCAGGCCAGAAACTGCCCGAAGCTGTGGTGGTGACGTTTTCCGACGTCTCGCAGCGCATCGAGGCAGAACAGGCGCTTGAACGGGCGCTGCAACACGAAAAAGAACTGGGAGAGCTAAAGTCGCGCTTCGTCTCCATGACATCGCACGAATACCGCACGCCGCTGGCCGCCATCCTCGCCACAACAGAGACACTGTCGCGCTACCGCAGTCGCATGGACGCTGCCCAAGTCGACGAACGGCTGGACCGCATCCGCACCCAAGTGATGCACATGAAGGGGTTGGTGGAAGACGTGTCGCAACTGGAGCGCATCCAGGCAGGACGCATGCCCTTCAAGCCGGAAGAGACGCAACTCGACGTCCTGTGCCTGGAAATCATCGAGGAGGTACAGGCAACTTCGCGACGACACGATAGGATAGCGTTCGATTGTCCGCAACGTCCGGTTTTTGCCGATATCGATGTACAATTGATGCGACAGATCATCGCCAATATCCTCACCAATGCGCTCAAGTACTCCACCGAAGGTCAGGCCGTGCGCTTCTCGCTGACACAGGACGACGAGACCATCACGCTCTCCATTGCGGACCGCGGCATCGGCATCCCAGAGGAGGATATGGCGCACCTATTCGATCCGTTCCACCGCGGAAACAACGTCGGCGTTATCTCTGGCACGGGATTGGGCTTGAGTATCGCCAAACAGGCGCTGAAACTTCACAACGGCAGTGTAGAAGTCAATAGTCGACTTGGCGAAGGCGCAACCTTCACCATCTCCCTGCCCAATCACGCTACGGGAAGATGCGAGCATGCCGAAAATCCTGATTATTGAGGACGAGCAAACCATTCGCAACGAAGTACTCGACTGGCTTCAGTTCGAAGGATTCGACGTGACCGGTGCAGAAAACGGCAGACAGGGGCTGAGCGAGGCGCGCAAAGATCCGCCGGATCTCATCGTGTGCGACATCACTATGCCCGAACTCAGCGGCCACGATGTACTGCTCGAAGTACGCGCCGATCCACATCTCAACCGCACGCCCTTCATCTTCCTCACGGCATCGGCGGACCGGGCATCGGTGCGGCGCGGCATGAACATGGGGGCCGACGACTACATCACGAAGCCCTTCACGCATACTGAGTTGCTCACAGCGATTGAATCGCAGTTGGGCAAGCAGACACAACAGGCGCAGCAGATCCAGGAACAGATCGAGACGTTGAACATTGCCCTGGAAGGCGCGCGCGAACAGAGCATGTTGAAATCGCGCCTCGTCGCCATGTTCTCACACGATTTCCGCAACCCGTTGTCGTCGATCCTTTCTTACTCGGGGTTGCTGCGCAGCTACGAAGATCGCCTTACCCCCGAGCGCAAACGCCAATACCTGGATCGCATCGACGGTGCGGTCCACCTGCTGGTGCAGATGATCGACGAAATGCTGACCGTCGCCGAGATGGAAAGCGGTCACCTCGATTGCGCCGATGCCGGTGGATCTGCAAGCGGTGATGGACTTGTTGCTGGAAGAGTTCAGCCTCATCGATCAGGAAGCATCAGGATCGTCTTCGAGAATCGGCTCGATTCCTCGTTTCTGAAGTTAGATGTACGCATCCTACGCCAGGTCATCACCAATCTTGTCTCCAACGCGTTGAAGTATTCGCCGGCAGGCAGCCAGGTGTGCATCGAACTGGCCAAAGACGATAGCAACCTGCGCATCGTCGTCGAAGATCATGGCATGGGCATCCCCGAAGAAAGCATGAAACTGCTCTTCGATCCCTTCCACCGCGCCGCCAACACCCAGGGGATGCCTGGCACAGGACTCGGCCTGAGCATCGTGCAGACCTGTGTGCAACGACACGAGGGCCAGATTGATATCGCCAGTGTGCTTGATCAAGGAACCGTGGCTACAGTGCGCCTGCCGATTGCTGAATAGCGGCGGCAGTGCATCGATGCAGCGCCGATAGTGACGTTGCACCACGGGCGGGCCAGCGAGGTCTAGCGTGGCCCGCGTCAGAATGGCCGATGCAGCCTGATCCTCGCTGATCCGTGATAACATGTGGCCAAATTGAAGAGGGTTTCGGGCGTGTCGCCGTAGTAGTGCAACGCCTCGCCGTAGTAAAAGATCGCCTGCGCCGGACGGTGCAGGCGCTCCATGAACACCCCCAACTCAAACGGCAGATTGTAGCGATCTCCCTGATCGTAGTAGTTGGCCCACACCTGTGCGATCTCCTCCACCAACACATCCAATTCTGCATCTCCCCACCTTTCCGATTCATCGTTGAGGCTGGGCAGGCAGCGTTTCAGCACCAACGGATCATGGCGGGTAAAACGCAATAGCGATACAACCAACTCGCGTGGCAGGTTTCGTTCTTGGGTAAGCCAGTAGGTCAACGAACCGGCGTCGTCTATCCCGAAGCGGGCGAAATGCTCACTGTACGCGGCGCGTACAGCCTGACGCTGCGCTGCCGGTTCCGTGGTGAACGCCGTAACGCAGATGCTGCGATGCAAACGCGGCGGGCGTAGCACGTCACCGCGAGTGTGGCACAGGTATTCGCCCACGGCGTGGAGTTCACCGGCATGGAGAATGCGCCGTCGTGGATGTTGAAGAGCATATCCGTTGACTCGGCGTGCAGATCCTCAGCGTGTGCGAAGCCATGATCCGCAGACGCCAGCAGCAGATTATTGCCGGCCAGCCCGCGCAGCGCCCGGCACAGCAGGTCAACGCGTCCAGTGGAAAGCGCACCCTTCGCCATGCAGATCGGCATAGCTGCGCAGGACGCGCTCGAATTCGGCGTCATCGTAGTAGGGTGACGCGGCGGACTTGTAGACGTATTCAAAGTCGAGTTCCGGCGGCGCAGGCAGCGCTGTCGAGCGAGTCGATGGGGTGCGGCGGACCAGCACGTTGACGGCGATCTCGAAGATCCGCCCGTCCTCTACGCCGAAGAGATCCTGGGGCAGGCTATCGAAGACGTAGTTGGCAATGCGGCCAGCGGTGATGGCTGCGCCGGAGACAATACGCGCCCGCTGTGACGCAGGGTCAACGCTGTTTCAGTCAGCGGGTTGAAGCAGGCGAAGTCGAGGACGCCCTCATCGACGAAATCTGTCAACTGCGGGTGACGCTGCCAGCCATCCACGGTGGCTGGTACGAAATCGGTCATCACATAGATGTAGGGTGCGACGGGCGCAGCGGCCCGCGTCCGCAGATCTTCGAATTGCCGCAAAAAGTGGAAGGCGAACGCGCCGGACCCCGCCCCAGTTCCACAATCGGCAATGGCTGCGGCGGTGCCTGATCGTGGGTAGCCAGATCCTGTTGGAAGGCAAAGATCAGTTGGGCGTAGGCGTGGGCGATGCTGGGATTCGACGTGATGTGGTACGGCACTGTGTTGTCTTTCCAGGCGTCGAGTGCCCGGTCGCTGTAGTATTCGGTCAGGATCCGCCACAATATCGACTGCGAGAGCCGAACACCGGATTCGATCACCCGCGGCGTGAATGAAGCATCGTTCATGGGGATTCACCCCGTCCTGTGCGTAGACGCGAAGTTGGGTTATCGTCTTCGGGGAATGTTGCAGCATGGCAACAGTTCCCGAAGACGATAACCCAACCTACGTTACGGATTTGTCGGTCATCCGTCGTCCGTCGTCCCTACCACTATTGCTCGCGGTAGAAGCCCTCGTGTACGAACTCGATCTCTTCAACGCCGAAGTCGTTGCCGTCGGACGAGAGATCGGGGCCGCTGACCTTCGATGGCCAGGCATTAACGAAGTGCCAGATCGCTACGGCCTTGAAATTGCGATCGTACATGGTGATGGTGCAATTCTGGCGCGCTTTGGTCATGTCGCCTTTTTCCGCATCGGCGCGCCATTCCCAGATCTTGAGATCACTGGTGATGCCGCGCTTCAGGGTGACGTTGTTGTACTTGAGAATGCCCGGGACTTTGCGCACGAACGAGCGGCCGTCCTTGTCGACATACTGCTTCTCCACCACATCATGCTCAGAGCCGATGCCGCTGCATTCGGTGAAATAACCAACCAGCCCACCGCCTATTTCCAATGAGAAATTAAAGCCAACTAACGGATCTTCTTCCCAGCCGGAGCCACGTTTCGGTGTTAAAGGTGCTTCAGTAGCCATCTATCGCCTCCTATGACGAGTAATCGACAATCAATGAAATAGTTTAGGCCGCTTCGAGTTCAGGTGACCACTGGCTGACGCGGAAGATCACGAACTCGGCAGGCTTCACCGGCGCGATGCCGATCTCCACGATCAGCCGACCCAACTCACGCGATTCTGCGGGGTTTGTCTCGGCGTCGCACTTGACGTAGAACGCTTCGCTGGGCGAGCCACCGTACAGCGCCCCGGCGGACCATTGCGTCACCAGGAAGGCGCTGACGTCGCGGCGGATCATGGCCCAGAGCCGCGGTTCGTTCGGTTCAAAGACGGCCCACTGCGTGCCGTTCTCGATGGTCGTCTCGATCATGTTGAAGAGGCGGCGCACCGGAATGTAGCGCCACAGGGCGTTGCTGCTCAAGGTGCGGGCGCCCCAAATGCGGATGCCGCGGCCTGGGAACGAACGCACACAGTTGACGCCGATGGGGTTGAGAATGTCCTGTTCGCCGCGGGTGACGTTGTAGGCCAGCCCAGTGACGCCCTGCACCACTTCGTTGGCAGGCGCTTTGTGTACGCCACGGGTGTTGTCTGTGCGCGCCCACACGCCGGCGATGTACCCCGAAGGCGGGATCATCTTGGGCTTGTCGGTGGCCAGGTCGGCGACCTCAATCCACGGGTAGTAAAGCGCGGCGTAGGCCGAATCGAAGCCGGTGACGTCCTGACGCCACTGCTTGGCCTCAGAAGGATTGAGGTCGGGCGGCGCATCGAGGATGCACATACGGTCGGCCAGGCGTTCGCAGTGGGCCACGATGGCTGTCTGCACCGCTTTGACCATCTTCAGATCCAGCTTTTCGCCGGGCATGGTGGTCATCAGATCGGGGACAACGATGATGCGGGCGTCGTCGATGGCTTCGAGGCCGTCGATGCCGGTGCGCTCGGAGAAATCGCCCTGGAATTCGCTGGTGGTGGGCGACGCCAACACATTCTGCTCGATCTGCAACGACTGTTGCTGTTCGCTGGGCCAGAGTTCGGCCAGCGCCTTGCTGTCGTCGGGGATCAGGATGTCGATCAGCTCGGACGCCTTGTTGTTGCGGTAGGCGACTTTCACCTTCTTGCCGCTGGGATCGTCTTCGAGGGCTTCGAGGCGAACTTCCTTGCGCACTTCCTTCACCTGCCAGTCGCCGGTGGTGGTCTGCTTTTCCACGGTGACGTCGAAAGGCTTCAGATCTTCGCTGCCTTCTTCGGCCTCGGCGGGTTCTTCGCCGGGTAGGGCCACGATCTGCGAAGGCGATGCGCTACGCGGTAGTTCAGGCCGTCGAAGCCCGATTTGCGGAACTTCACCAGCAGCGGGGACTCGCCGTTGGCGTTGAGCAGAGGCGCCTGGGCAGGCGGCAACGTGCGCAGGCTCACCACATACGCCTTGGTGCCACCATTTTGGAAGAAGCCGTAGATCGACTGCGGGGTCACCGCGCCGTCGACGAAGCCGCCGAACTTCTCGCGGTATTGGCTCCAGTTGGTGACGTAGGTAGGCTTGTTGAGCAGATTCGAGACGATCTTCTCGCCGTCGACGCTGCGCACTTCCTCGGCCTTTTCGGTGAAGCCGACGAAAACAGCCGTCGACGTGTTGGTCGCCTCCAACGGGCGCGGACCTCGATCAATTTCCTCTACGTATACGCCTGGCGATAGATATTCCGGCATGGTGCCTCCTCAACTCAGTGAACGATGGATAGGAAGAAGAATATGTTGCAGGTTGCAGGTACGAATTATCGACCGTCTCGCGACCAATAGCGTCGAACCATTCCGCCCTTTTGCCTTTTGAACTTTGCCTTTTGCCTTCTCTCCGCCTTCACCCCCCCGTCACGTTGTACTCTTCGGAGGGTACTTCGATGGTCCGTGTGACGGGCGCTTGCCCTGGGATCGCCAGGCGCAGGGTGTAGGTTCCGGTGCGCAGGTTACCGATGACGAACCGACCGTCGGCGTCGAGTGGGATGTCGCGATCCAGTTCTTCGAGCGTGAGGCTGGCATCGTCCAGGTCGGCGCCCAGGTTGACGACCCCGCCGATGGTCCACAGCCGGCTGAGGATAGCGTCTTCGGGCGTTGCCTGTGTGCTGCCATTGGTCGGCGACTGCGCTGGCTGAAGACGGGCCACCCGATCCATGTCGATGAGACGCAGTTCCCGTGTGCGAATCGCCGGCACGAGGACGGGCGTGTGCGGGTAGAGCGTCAATGTGGCCTGCAACGAAAGCGCCGGTCGAAGTTCGTTGTCCAGCACACCCCAGATCTCGGTGGGATTCAGCGGGTGATCGTACTGCGCCACACTCAGGTGAATCGCCCGATCATAGTCGCTGAACGAGCCTGTCATCAGCGCCACCGGCAACTGGGCATGGCGCAGAAAGCACAACATGGTGCGGGTGAGCAGGCGATGTTCGTCGTCGACCTCGCTGGCCCAGGCAGTGATCATGTAGTGCAGATCGACGCGTGTCTCGGGTCGCTGAATCAGCACCTCACGGCGGCCAGGCTCGACGGATTGGCGCTGTGTACGGTTGCGCAGTGAAACGTTCTCGCGCACGTCGTACAAAAAGAGATTGAGCGTCGGGCGGTTGAGCCGGGCCGACCATTCGCGCTTGGGTTGATCGAAGGTGATCTCCACCTCGTTACCGCGAATGGGGATCTCCTGGATCAACAGCTTACGCCAGCGCCTCATCGAACTCGTCGAACATGCTTGCCCTTCGTCAGTCGTCAAAAACTCAAATCCACATCGCTGATCAACCGCCCCATCTTCTGCAACTCGCGACGGGTGCTGTGCAGCAGGTGTTCCATGCTCACGGCGCCGCCGTCGGCCGCGGCGAGGAAGGCGGCGCCGGCAATGATGTTGCGGATATTGCCGCCGGCCAGTTTGAAGCGAGTAGCCAGCAGCGTCAGGTCGATCTCCCCTGTTTTGGGCAGCTCGGCGGGGAAGAGCGTGCGCCAGATGTGCAGGCGTTCCTCCACGTCGGGGAAGGGGAAGTCGACGATGAACTGCATACGCCGGGTGAAGGCTTCGTCCATGTTGGCGCGCAGGTTGGTGGCCAGAATGGTGATGCCGTCGTAGAGTTCCATGCGCTGGAGCAGATAGCTGATCTCCATGTTGGCGTAGCGGTCGTGCGAATCTTTCACCTCGGACCGTTTGCCGAAGATGGAATCGGCCTCGTCGAAAAAGAGGACGGCGCTGCTGCTCTGCGCTTCGTCGAAGATCTTGCCCAGGTTCTTCTCGGTTTCGCCGATGTACTTGCTCACCACCACCGACAGGTCGATCTTGTAGAGATCGAGGCCCAGTTCCCCGGCGATGACCTCGGCGGACATGGTCTTGCCGGTGCCGGGCGGCCCCGCAAAGAGGACGGTGACACCGGAACTGGTCTTGAGCTTTGCGCCGACGCCCCACGATTCCATCACCACGCCGCGCCCGCGCACAGTCTGGATCATCTCACGCAGCATGGCCCGCTGATCTTCGGGCAGCACGATGTCTGTCCACTCGTAGCGGGGTTCGATCTTGCGCGCCAGACCGGCCAGATTGGGGCTGGAGTGGATGCGGGCGGCGTTGACCAGATCGCGCTGGTGGATGGTGTCCCCGCGCTGGATGGCGACGTCACGGGCCGAGCTGACGGCGTCGGCGATCTGCGTGCTGTCCAGCGTAAACTGGCTGGCCAGCGCCTTCACATCCACACCGCCGTCGAACTCGTGATCACAGGCATCGACGAAATGTGACCAGATGGCGATACGCTGGCTGTACGAAGGACGGGCGAACGAGATGCGCAGGATGGCGTCGGAACGCGCCACGCCGTGGACATACCACTCCTTTTCGCCGCTAACGATGACCGGCGCAGGGTGTGCGAAGAGCAGATGCACCGCCTGTTCGTAGCCGGGCGTCTGCGCCGTAAGCGTGTCCCAATGTTGGATCAACAACAACGCCTCGGTCATGCGGGCGTCGCGCAGGGCCAGGCGCAGAGCCTCCAGCAGCGCCAGGTCACCGTTCGACGGTGTTTCGGCCAGATCGAGGACAAGCAACGGCATTTCGGCGTTGACGGCCAGCCGCCGCGCCGTGGACAGTTGCACCTGCCAATCACTGCCGTGGAACGACGCTACGCTCTGCCCGTTGATGGCGTCGGCCAGGGTCGGCCAGATTTCCGACGTGAGCAGGTGATCCTTCTCGTCCAGGCGCGGATTGGTGTAACGCAGCGCCGTCTCCAAACGCGGATCGGGCTGGTACCCGCCCAACAGCCAGGCCAGGATCGACTCGTCTACCATCAACTGCTGGTTGAGCAGCCCCGGTCGCATCCCCGGCTCGGTGGCGCGTGACAGCAACCGCTGTATGCAAAAGAGCTTTCCCTGCTCGAAGAACGACGACAGCGCCTGAAAAGCGCCTCTTCGGTGTCCGCCAACAGATCGAGCAACGTGGAGACGGTGGGCCGACGCACGATGATGTCATCTTGCAGGTAGCCGAACAGCCGCTCGAAGCGCAACTCGATCATCGGGGCAAGGCAGACGAGGAAGGCATCGCCGCTCAAATTCGGATAGCTCGAACGAACGATACAGCGCCGCCAACCGCGGTCCAGCCGGCGCTTCAACAGCCTTGGCGCGGTGGGCACGCGGCCCGCTTCTGCGCCAATAACGTGTCAAAAGAATTCCCCTGCCCGGCATCGGCCACCGATCTGGCATCCAGCAGCAGCGAAACGTCCTCGTCGGTGACGATGAGGCCGCCGGATGCGCCGGGCCGCACGGCTTGCAGTTGCGCCGCGTCGGCGGAAAAAGCCCTCCGCGGTCGAGTTCGGCCAACAAGAAGGCCAAATCCGATTCGGCAAAGCTGTAGGCATCTACGTTGTCGAGTAGCGGTTGGGAAAGCATGGGTCGTTTGTCGGAAATCGTTGGGTTGACAAGTGCCTCGTACGTTACTACACTTTTCTTCGCAAACTCTTCGCAAAAGGGTTGGAACCCTGCAGACGGCATTCGCACATGGCGCCAAACCCTTCGCAAACTCTTCGCAAACCGCTGAGTTTTTGCATAAGAGCACGATTTCATTGGATCTGATTGGTCCTAAAGTACCAGGAACAGATAACATGTCGAGTCCAGCAGAAGTAGACCACTACCAGATCCGCTTACTGGGTCCGATCCAGATTGAACGCAACGGCGCGCCGATTGGCCGCCTTGAATCGCGCAAGGCCGTTGCGGTCTTCTGTTATCTGTGTTGCCAAACCAAACCAGTGCTGCGCACCCATCTGACTTCGCTGTTTTGGGCCGACAAATCCGAAACGCGCGGACGGGGCAACCTGAGCCGCGTGCTGCACAGCATCGGCAGCGAGATGCCCAACGTCATCGAGGCGGATCGGCAGAGCGTGCAGATCAACCCGGCGGCGCACCTGTGGATCGACGTCGTGAACTTCGAGATCCTGATGGCCGAACAGAAGCCGCACCTCACCGCCGCTGCCACCGAGATCTACCGTGGTGAATTTCTCGAAGATTTGGAACTGAAGGAGTGTCCTGATTTCGACGTGTGGCTTTCGGGCGAGCGCGAACAGTGGCAGCAGCGCGTGGCGCAGGCATTTCAAAACCTGATCACCTACCACACCGAACGCGGCGAATACGATCAGGGGCTACGCGCGGTGACACGCCTGCTAGAAGTGCATCCGTGGAACGAGGACGCACATCGACAGAAGATGCTGCTCCATCACTTGCGCGGCGAGCGGACCACGGCGCTGGCCCAGTTCGACCGATGTCGCAACACGTTGGCCGAGGAACTGGGCGTGGATCCCGGCCCCGAAACGCTGCAACTGCGTCGCCAGATCGAGATGTTCGGCGTGTCCCCGGCCCTGGGGATTGCGCCGCCGTCCGCCACGCCTAGCGATCCATTGTTGGAGCGCAACGATGCCCACACCTGGTTGGTGCGCGCCTTCGAAGACGCCCGCCGCGGGCAAGGCAAATTTACGCTGGTAGAGGGCGAAGCCGGTGTGGGCAAGACGGCGCTGCTCGATGAAATTCTGGCCTATGCAGCTGGGCGTGGCGCGCGGGTGCTGCGCAGTCGTTGCTACGAGTACCGTTCTGGGTTGACCTACGGCGCGATTGTCAACGCGCTGAGGCCGCTCTTCAACTCACAGAACAGCATCCTCGATCACGCGGACGTGGCCCCGATCTGGCGCGTGGAACTGGCGCAGCTCTGGCCCGAGGTGCCGGTGACCCAGCAACTCATGCACCCCGAAGACGAAGCCGGCGCGCGCAACCGTCTATTCGAGGCCGTGGCGCAGTTGCTCGCCGTCACGGTGACACACGAACACACCGTTGCGCTCTTCTTCGACGATCTACACGAAGCGGATCAGCAGACGTTGGATCTGCTGCGCTATCTTTACCACCGCCTCAAGGGATTCCCCATCTGGTTTGTGTGCGCCTACCGCCGCGAGGAGACAACGCCCAATCACCCGCTGTCGCTCTTCCGCAACGTTCTCGTACGAGAGGGAGAATTGACAGCGACACAGTTGCATGCGCTGAACCAGGAGAGCGTCATCCAGATCTTGCGCCGTCACCAGGGGCTGAACGCAGCGCAGGTGCGTCAACTGAGTCATTTTTTGGTGGAGCAGAGCGAAGGCAACCCGTTTGTGCTGGAAGAAGTGCGCCGCGCCCTGGTGGAAGACGGGATCTTGGTGGAGGCGAACCACGCCTGGGGCATGGACGATGCCGCCTTCGCCCAATGCAGCAGCGAAGGGATGGCCATCCCCGAGGCCGTGCGCGCTGTCTTCGAGAATCGGCTGGCGCGGCTTAACCCACGCGCCCGCCGCTTGTTGCAGATTGCAGCCACGCTGGGGCGCGAGTTTGTCCACGCGCAGTTGCTCACCGCGTCGGGCGAGCCGGAGGAATGGGTGGAGATCTGCCTGAGCAGTTGGATCTCGCGGCGATTGGTGGCAGAGATGAGCGAAGCGCAACCCGGGCAACACGCTTATCGGTTCAGCCACAACATGCTCTGGCGCACTGTACTGGCCGAACTCACGCCACTCCAGCGCGCCCGACTCGATGACCGCATCGCCGACACGAAGAACACTGCCCGCTCCGCAGATCAGAAAAGAATGCCCACACCGACTACCCGGCGACCGATCAGCGGCAGAATCGAAGAATTGACCGAGTAGATCCCAGGGGACACGAAACTAAATACGCCAAACCTAAAATTCTAGTTGACGAATCCCCATACTTGTTGTAAATTACTCCGAACCCTGCCTGTGCAAAATGGAACAAAGCACAGCGTCGGTCCGCAGTCCCCCCCACACCCCAACGCCGAAAACCCGACAATGACGTCGTCCAGTCTACGCTGACACAACCTGTCCACTGCCGATGCGAATGGATCTCATCGCCCGCGGACAGTGCTTCTATGATCTGGATGAGCGGCTGCCTTCCTCCTTTTTGGGCAGCCTCAGTACGAGGAGACGTCATTGTGTCAAGCGATCATCATCCCTATTCCAAACCAGTTGGGTTGCCACCGAAGCAAGGTCTTTATGATCCTCGCTTCGAGCGCGACGCCTGCGGCGTTGGCTTTGTCGTCAACATCAAGGGCAAAAAATCTCACGAAATTGTCGAGCAGGGGTTGACCATCCTGCTCAACCTGGATCACCGCGGCGCACGCGGCAGCGAATTCAACACCGGCGACGGCGCGGGCATCCTGATGCAGGTGCCGCACAAGTTTTTCGCCAAGGTCTGCGCCGAGGAAGGCTTCAGCCTGCCCGCCCCCGGCGAGTACGGCGTGGGCATGGTCTTCTGCCCGCCCGACGAAGCCGAATGTGGCGTCTGCCAAGAGCGCTTCGCGGAAATCGTGCGCGAGGAAGGCCAAACGTTGCTGGGCTGGCGCAAGCTGGTCACCAACAACAGCAGCCTGGGCGAAACCGCCAAGATCGCCGAACCCATCGTGCATCAGGTCTTCATCGCCAAGAATGCCGAAACCCTCACCGCAAATGACCCGCTGGCCTTCGAGCGCAAGCTCTACGTCATCCGCAAACGCGCCGAACACGCCATCCGCTACAACGACAACCTCCCCGGAGATCGTTTCTACATCCCCAGCCTGAGCAGCCGCACGATTGTCTACAAAGGCATGTTGCTGCCCGAACAGGTGCCGGCCTACTTCACCGAACTGGCCGATCCCGATGTGGAAAGCGCGCTGGCGCTGGTGCATTCCCGTTTTAGCACCAACACCTTCCCCAGTTGGGAACGCGCCCACCCCTACCGCTACATCATCCACAACGGCGAAATCAACACCTTGCGCGGCAACGTCAACTGGATGCACGCCCGCCAGTCCACCTTTGTTTCGGAACTGTTCGGCGACGATCTGGGCAAGATCCTGCCCGTGATCAACGAGGACGGCAGCGACTCGGCCATGTTCGACGAAGCGCTGGAATTCCTCGCCCTGGCCGGACGTCCGCTGCACCAGGTGATGATGATGATGATCCCCGAGCCGTGGTCGGGCCACAAGACGATGGACGACGCCAAGAAGGCGTTCTACGAATACCACAGCACGCTCATGGAACCGTGGGACGGCCCTGCCTCCATCGGTTTCACCGACGCACGGTGATCGGCGCCACGTTGGACCGCAACGGGCTGCGTCCTTCGCGCTACTACGTCACCAAGGACGATCTGGTCGTGATGGCGTCGGAAGTGGGCGTCCTCGATATCCCGGCAGACCGCATCGCCCACAAAGGACGCCTCCAGCCCGGTCGCATGTTGCTGGTGGACACGGCAGAAGGCCGCATCATCGCCGACGAAGAGATCAAAGCCACGGCCGCGGCGCAGCATCCCTACCGCGAATGGCTGGACAAGTACCTGGTCAACCTCAAGGATCTGCCCCAGCCGCCGCACGCGTGGAAGGCCCCGATCACGAGACGGTGCTCCAGCGTCAGCAGGCGTTCGGCTACACCTTCGAGACGTTGCGCGTAATGGTCGGCCCGATGGCGCGACGGCGTCGATCCTGTGGAAAGCGATGGGCAACGATACACCGTTGGCCGTCCTTTCGGACAAGCCGCAACTGCTCTACAACTACTTCAAGCAGCTCTTCGCCCAGGTAACCAACCCGCCCATCGACGCCATCCGCGAGGAATTGGTGACCAACGTCGGAAGTCTACATGGGTACCGAGTTGAATCTGCTGGAGACGCTGCCTGAGAACTGCCGCCAGATCAAGATCAAGAACCCGATCCTCACCAACGAGGAACTGGCCAAGATCCGCTACCTGGCGGAACCGGGCTTCAAATCGGCCACGCTGCCCATGCTCTTCCCCATCGGCAGCGGCGCAAGGACTTGAAGGCGCGCTCGAAGCCATGTACCTCCAGGCCAAGGAACTGATCGAAAAGGGCGTCAACGTGCTGATCCTGTCGGATCGAGGTGTCAGCGCCGACATGGCCGCCATCCCCGCGCTGCTGGCCACGTCGGGGCTGCATCACTTCCTGATCCGCGAGGAACTGCGCACGCCGGCCGCCCTGATCGTGGAATCGGGCGAGCCGCGTGAGGTGCATCACTTCGCGCTGCTGGTGGGCTACGGCGCCACCGCCATCAACCCGTACCTGTCCTACGAGTCGATCACCGACATGGTGCGCCAGGGCATGCTCACCGACATCAGCGAAGAAACCGCGGTGATGAAGTACATCAAGGCGTCGGTGAAGGGTGTGGTCAAGGTGCTCTCGAAGATGGGCATCTCCACCATGCAGAGCTACTGTGGTGCGCAGATCTTCGAGGCGCTGGGCCTGAGCCAGGCGCTCGTGGACAAATACTTCACGTGGACGCCCAGCCGCATCGAAGGCATCGGTCTGGCCGAAATCTACGAGGAAGTGGCGATCCGTCACCGCGCAGCCTTCCCCGAACGGCAGACCAACGGACACGTCTTGCCTGCGGGCGGCGAGTTCCAGTGGCGGCGCGATGGCGAACGTCATCTGTTCAACCCGCAGACGATCCACTACCTGCAACGCGCCACGCGCAACAACGAATACGACACATTTAAGAAGTATTCGGCGCTAGTCAATGATCAGTCGCGTGAGATGTGTACGCTGCGCAGTCTGCTCGACTTCAAATTCAGCGACAACCCCGTCCCCATCGACGAAGTAGAATCGGTGGAGTCGATCTGCAAGCGCTTCAAGACAGGCGCCATGTCCTACGGGTCGATCAGCAAGGAAGCCCACGAAGCGCTGGCGATTGCCATGAACCGCATCGGCGGCAAGAGCAACACCGGCGAAGGCGGCGAAGACCCGGCCCGCTACACCCCCGAAGCCAACGGCGACACCAAGAACAGCGCCATCAAGCAGGTGGCGTCGGGCCGCTTCGGCGTGACCAGCGAGTATCTGGTCAACGCGCAGGAGTTGCAGATCAAGATGGCGCAGGGGGCCAAGCCCGGCGAAGGCGGCCAGTTGCCCGGTCGCAAGGTCTACCCGTGGATCGCGCGGGTGCGCCACTCGACGCCCGGCGTGGGGCTGATTTCGCCGCCCCCGCATCATGACATTTACTCCATCGAGGATCTGGCCGAGCTGATCCACGATCTCAAGAACGCCAACCCGCAGGCGCGCATCAACGTCAAGCTGGTGTCGGAAGTGGGCGTGGGCACGATTGCGGCGGGCGTCGCCAAAGGTCACGCCGACGTCATCCTCATCAGCGGCTACGACGGCGGCACCGGCGCGTCACCGCAGACGAGTATCAAACACGCCGGTCTGCCCTGGGAACTGGGCCTGGCCGAAACCAACCAGACGCTCGTCCTCAACGATCTGCGCAGCCGCGTGCGCCTGGAGACCGACGGCCAGTTGAAGACGGGCCGCGATCTGGCGATTGCGGCGCTGCTGGGCGCGGAGGAATACGGCTTCGCCACCAGCCCGCTCGTGGCCCTGGGCTGCGTGATGATGCGTGTCTGCCACCTGGACACCTGTCCTGTGGGCGTGGCGACGCAGAACCCCGAACTGCGCAAGAAGTTCACCGGCGACCCGCAGCATGTGGTCAACTTCATGTACTTCATGGCGCAGGAGTTGCGCGAGTACATGGCCAAGCTCGGCTTCCGCACCATCGACGAGATGATCGGCCGCACCGACATGCTCGAACCCCGCGGCAATGTGGATCACTGGAAGGCGCGCGGCATCAACATGGCGCAGATCCTCTACCGCCCCGACGTCCCCGAAACCGTGGGCCGCTACTGCCAGATGCCCCAGGATCATGGCCTGGACAAGGCGTTGGACAACACGACGCTGCTCGAACTGGCCAAACCTGCGCTGGAGAAGGGCGAACCGGTGTCGGCGACGTTGCCCATCCGCAACATCAACCGTGTGGTGGGCACGATCCTGGGCAGCGAAGTCACACGCCGCTATGGGCGCGACGGCCTGCCCGAAGACACGATCCTCTTCCGCTTCCAGGGCTCGGCGGGGCAGAGCTTCGGCGCATTCGTGCCCAAGGGCATGACGCTCGTCCTCGAAGGTGACGGCAACGACTACTTCGGCAAGGGCCTTTCTGGCGGCAAGCTCATCGTCTACCCGCCCGATGGCGCCACCTTCACGCCCGAAGAGAACATCATCATCGGCAACGTGGCCCTCTACGGTGCAACCGGCGGTGAAGCGTTCATCCGCGGCGTGGCCGGCGAACGCTTCGGCGTGCGCAACAGTGGCGTCACCGCGGTGGTGGAAGGCGTGGGCGACCACGGCTGCGAGTACATGACCGGCGGGCGCGTCGTCGTCCTCGGGCCGACGGGGCGCAACTTCGGCGCCGGTATGTCGGGCGGCGTAGCCTACGTCCTCGACGAGGTGGGCGACTTCGACCAGCGCTACAACGACGAGATGGTGGATCTGGTGCCGGTGGACGACCCCAGCGAGATCGCCGAACTGGAGGCGCTGGTGCGTCGCCACGGCGAGTACACCGCCAGCGCCGTCGCCGCGCGTGTCCTGGCGAACTGGGGCGAGCTTGCACCCAAGTTCGTCAAAGTCTACCCCCGCGACTACCGGCGCATGCAAGAAGTCATGGCCCAAGTCGAAGCCGAGGGCTTCACCGGCGAAGACGCGCTGATGGCGGCCTTTGAACGGAACAAGAACGATCTGACGCGTGTCAGCGGAAACTAAGGAATGATGTGGTTGATGAGATGATGAAGATGATGGGATGATGGCTTCAAGATTCATCATCCCATCATCTTCATCATCTCATCAACCCAAGCACGTATTCAACCTCACTTGGAGTACATGATGGGCAAATCGACCGGCTTTATGGAGTACGCGGCAGGTGCCGAATGAGCGCGAGCCGCTGGAACGATTGAACGATTGGAACGAGTTTCACCTGCACATGTCCAACGACGAGTTGACGACGCAGAGCGCGCTGCATGGATTGCGGCGTCCCCTTTTGCCATACGGGTACGCTGATCGCAGGGGATGGCGTCGGGCTGCCCCATCAACAACCTGATCCCCGAATGGAACGATCTGGTTTACCACAACCGCTGGCGCGAGGCGCTGGATCGGCTGCATGCCACCAACAACTTCCCCGAATTCACCGGGCGCGTCTGTCCTGCGCCGTGTGAGGGATCGTGTACGCTGGGCATCATCGAACCGCCGGTGACGATCAAGAACATCGAAGTGTCGATCATCGATAAGGGCTTCGAGGAAGGCTGGGTCGTCGCCCATCCCCCGGCACAGCGGACGGGCAAGAAGGTGGCGGTTGTGGGTTCCGGGCCGGCAGGGTTGTCCTGTGCGGCGCAGTTGAACAGCGCCGGCCACAACGTCACCGTGTACGAGCGGGCCGACCGCATCGGCGGGCTGCTCATGTACGGCATCCCCAACATGAAGCTGGACAAGGGTGTTGTGCAGCGCCGCATCGACCTGATGGCGGCGGAAGGCGTGGAATTTGTCACCGGCGTGGAGATCGGCAAGGACATCCCTGCCAAGAAGTTGCACGAGGAGTTCGACGCCGTGGTCCTCTGCTGCGGGGCGACCAAGGCGCGCGACCTGCCCATCGAAGGACGTGAACTGTCGGGCATCCACCTGGCCATGGACTTCCTGCGCGGCAACACCAAGGCGCTGCTCGATCAGTACAGCGGCAGCAACGGCAAGGGTGGTCACCATCCGCCCATTTCCGCCGAAGGCAAAGACGTCATCGTGATCGGCGGCGGCGACACCGGCACAGACTGCGTGGGTACGTCCTTGCGGCACAAGGCAAAGAGTGTTGTACAATTCGAGATCCTGCCGCAGCCGCCGCTGGAACGTCAGGCCGACAATCCGTGGCCGGAATGGCCCAAAATCCTGCGCGTGGACTACGGCCAGGCCGAGGCCATCGCCCGGCGACGGCGGACCCGCGCTAACTACCTGATCCAGACCACCAAGTTCGTGGGCGACGAGAACGGCCACGTCAAGGAACTGCACACCGTCGAAATCGAGTGGCAGAAGGTCGACGGTCGCTTCACGCCGGTCCCTGTGCCGGGGAGCGAGAAAGTTTGGCCCGCGCAACTGGTGCTGCTGGCGATGGGCTTCCTCGGCCCCGAAGACCGCATCATCGAAGAACTGGCGCTGGCACGCGATCCTCGTTCCAATGTGCAGGCCGAATACGGCAGCTTCGCCACGAACGTTGAAGGCGTCTTCTCAGCGGGCGACATGCGCCGCGGCCAGAGCCTCGTCGTGTGGGCGATCAACGAAGGCCGGGCGGCCGCACGCGAATGTGATCGATATTTGATGGGCGAGACGAGTCTTCCGTAGGGACTGGGGATTAGGGACTGGGGACTGGGTATACGGCGCTCCGCCGCAGTTGGTGATCCGAACTCTACGCAATCCCAAGTCCCCGATCCCCAGTCTCCAATCCCTAATTCTCGGCGCAAAGACACGCGAGGGAGCGATCAATCTACTCTCCGCGGCTTTGCGCTTTTTTGTCTACGTAACATGTTCAAGTTGTAACATGTTCAAGTTGCAGTTGAGGAGTACGACCATGACGCTTGTTGAAAATACCGGTTCCCTGTGTGGGTTGCCGCCCAAGCAAGGACTCTACGATCCGCGGTTCGAGCATGATGCGTGCGGCATCGGCTTTGTGGCCCACATCGAAGGACGGCGCAGCCATCGCGTGTTGCAGATGGCGCTGGAGGCGCTGTGCAACCACGCCCACCGCGGCGCTGTGGCCGACGACCGCAAAACCGGTGACGGTGCGGGCATCCTCACGCAGATCCCGTACGAGTTCTTCGCCCGCGAGTTGACGCGCATGGGCATCAAGCCGCCGGCGCAGGGCGATCTGGCCGTGGGTCAACTCTTCCTCTTCCGCCAGGACGAAGAAGACCGCGCCCACGCCCGCCAGATCATCAGCGAAGTCATGGCCGATCTCAACATCGAGATCCTCACCTTCCGCTCGGTGCCGGTGATCGAGAGCGCGTTGGGCGCACGCGCCGCCGCCGTCCGCCCGTGGATGGGACAGGTGATCCTGCGTCGCACTGTCGAAACCGGCAACGCCGGCGACGAGTTCGAGCGCAAGCTCTACCTGGCGCGCAAACGCATCATCCACCGCGCCCATGCCGAAGGTGTGCAGCGTCTCTACATCGCCAGCCTGAGCAGTCGCACCATCGTCTACAAAGGACTGGTGCTGGCGCAGGAGTTGGAGCACTTCTACCCCGATCTCAACGATCCCGACTACAAGACGTCGATTGCGGTCTTTCACCAGCGCTACAGCACCAACACCTTCCCCACCTGGGAGCGCGCCCAGCCCTTCCGCCTGATCTGTCACAACGGCGAGATCAACACCGTGGAAGGAAACGTCAACTGGATGATGGCGCGCGCCGATGATCTGGCAAGCCCAGTCTGGGGCGACGACGTCAAGGATCTGTCGCCCATCATCGGCGTGGACGGCAGCGACAGCGCCAAACTCGACAACGCGCTGGAACTGCTGGTGCGCAGCGGACGCGACGTGCGCCATGCCCTGATGATGATGGTCCCCGAAGCGTGGGAACGTCTGCCCGAAGAGGAGATCCGTCCTGAGCGGCGCGCCTTCTACCAGTATCACAGCGCGCTCATGGAACCGTGGGACGGCCCCGCTGCGGTCACCTACACCGATGGGCGCATTGTTGGCACGATTTTGGATCGCAACGGCCTGCGCCCGGCGCGCTACGTGATCCTCGACAACGGCTTTGTGATCAGCGCCAGCGAAGTGGGCAGCGTGGACTACGACGAAAGCCGCGTCATCAAAAAAGGACGACTCGGCCCCGGCCAGATCTTCTGCGTGGACACCACGCGTGGCCTCGTCATGAACGACGAAGAGATCACCCGCTACTTCGCCAACCGCCGTCCCTACGCCAAATGGGTCGAGCAAAACCTGCTCCCCCTGTCATCGATACCAACACCATCATCCTACACCCCGTCAACAGCCCTCCCACCGTTCGCGGGGGGCGCTAGAGGGGGGTCCAAACACGAGAACATCCCCCTCACCCGCCGCCAACTTGCCTTCGGCTACACCAGCGAGGAAATGGTCGTCGTGTTGCGCCCAATGGTGGTGGAAGGCAAAGAGCCGGTGGGCGCAATGGGTGACGACACACCGCCTGCCGCGCTCAGCGCGCTGCCGCGTCCGCTCTTCCAATACGTCAAACAGCGCTTCGCCGAGGTGACCAACCCGCCCATCGACCCGCTACGCGAAGAGATGGTGATGAGCCTGCGCATGTTGCTAGGTCGCCGCGCCAACCTGCTTTCGGAGACGCCCGAAGCCACACGGCTGATCGAACTCAAGTCCCCGATCTTGAAACCCGAAGACGTCGCCAAGCTGAGCGGACTGAGCGAACCCGAATTCAAGTGCGTCACCGTGGACGCGGTGTGGCCCGCGCTCGATGCTGAGGTGGTGAATGGCGACGCGGGCGCGGCGCTCAAAGCCGCGGTGGAACGTCTTTGCGCCCAGGCCGAGGACGCGGTCCGCGGGGGCGCGAGTATCCTCATTGTCAGCGATCAGAAGGCGGACGAGCACAGTTTGCCCGTCCCCGCGCTGCTGGCGGTGGGCGCGGTGCATCATCACCTGATCCGCCGCGGGCTACGCATGAGCACGAGTCTCGTCTGCGAAAGTGGCGAACCGCGCGAAGTGCATCATTTTGCGGCGCTGTTGGGCTTTGGGGCCAATGCCGTCTATCCCTACCTGGCCTACGAGAGCATCGACGATATGGTAGTGGAAGGACGGCGCATCAACTTCCTCAACCAGACGCAGGCGTACAACCACTTTGTCAAGTCCCTCGACAAAGGACTGCTCAAGATCATGAGCAAGATGGGCATCAGCACGCTGGACAGCGATTGCGGCGCGCAGATCTTCGAGGCCATCGGCGTGGGCGAAGACCTGCTCGACGTGGCCTTCGTAGGCACGCCCAGCGTGGTGGGCGGCGTCTCATTCGCCAGCGTGGCCGAGGACGTGCTGTCCTGGCACAAGACGGCGTATGCGGCGAGCAAGCGTGCGCCCAAGCTCGACACCTGGGGCATCTACAAAAGCCGTCGCGGCGGTGAACTGCACGAGTGGAGTCCGCAGGTTGTCCACGCGCTGCAAGAGGCGGTGCAGGCCGAGGACAGCGACACCGGCTGGCAGAAGTATCAGATCTACGCCGGGCTGATCAACGAGATGAAGTTGTCACCACGCAATTTGCTGGGCTTCCGCCGATCACGTCCGTCTATCCCCGTGGAACAGGTGGAAGCGGCGGATCGCATCGTGCGGCGCTTCAGCACCGCGGCCATGAGCTACGGCGCGCTGAGCAAGGAAGCCCACGAGGTGCTGGCCATCGCCATGAACCGGCTGGGCGGCATGAGCAACAGCGGCGAAGGCGGCGAGGCCAAAGACCGCTACTTCACCGAGCGCGCCAGCCGTGTGAAGCAGGTGGCGTCTGGCCGCTTCGGCGTGACACCCGAGTACCTGATGAGCGCCGACGAGTTGCAGATCAAGATGGCGCAGGGATCGAAGCCGGGCGAAGGCGGTCAACTGCCCGGTCACAAAGTCAGCGCCGAGATCGCGGTGTTGCGTCACAGCACACCGGGCGTGGCGCTGATAAGCCCGCCGCCGCACCACGACATCTACTCTATCGAAGACCTGGCACAGTTGATCTACGACCTGAAGACCGTCAACCCCAATGCCCGCGTCAGCGTCAAATTGGTGACGCAGATGGGCGTAGGCACGATTGCGGCGGGTGTGGCCAAGGGCTTCGCCGACGTGATCCACCTCAGCGGCAACAGCGGCGGCACCGGCGCGTCACCATTGAGCAGTGTCAAGAACGCCGGCCTGCCCTGGGAATTGGGTTTGGCCGAAACGCACCAAACGCTGCTGGCCAACGGCCTGCGCACCCGCGTCAAGCTGCGTGTGGACGGCGGCCTGGCCACCGGACGTGATCTGGTGACAGCAGCCATGCTCGGCGCGGACGAGTTCAGCTTCGGCACCAGCGCCATGATCGCCGAAGGCTGCATCATGGCGCGTGTCTGTCACAAAAACACCTGCCCCGTGGGCGTGGCGACACAGGACCCCGAACTTCGCGCCAAGTTTATCGGCACGCCCGAAATGGTGATGAACATGATGACCTTCATCGCCGAAGACGTGCGCCACATCCTGGCCGATCTGGGCTTCCGTAGCCTGGACGAGGTGATCGGTCACCCTGAGATGTTGGAACAGGTGGTCACCGGCCGGGAGGCGGGCTTCATGGATCTGGGATCGCTGCTCTACGTCCCCGATACAGGCAGTGCGCGGCGCAACGTATTGCCGTCCAACGACATGCCCGCGAAGAGAACCACGTGGGCGAGCGCATCGTGGAACAGGCGCTGGCGTTCTCACCGCCAACCCCGACGCCCCGATCCGCCTGGCGCACAAGATCAGCAACGTCCACCGCAGCGTAGGGACGAAGTTGGCCGGTCAACTGGCGCTGCGCTACGGCGACAAGGGCCTGCCCGAAGGACAGATTCAGATCACGTTCACCGGATCGGCGGGGCAGAGCTTTGGCGCATTCGGGCTGCAAGGGCTGAACTTCGTCCTCGTCGGCGAGGGCAGGACTACGTGGGCAAGGGGCTTAGCGGCGGCGAAATTGTGATCACCCCGCACGAAGAAGCCATGTTCGTGCCGCACCAGAACGTGATCCTGGGCAACACGGCGCTGTACGGCGCCACCGGGGGCCGTCTTTTCGCGGCGGGTGTGGCCGGTGAACGCTTTGCGGTGCGCAACAGCGGCAGCACTGCCGTCGTCGAAGGCGCGGGCGACCACTGCTGCGAGTACATGACTGGCGGCACCGTGGTTGTCCTCGGCGAGACGGGGCGCAACTTCGGCGCGGGCATGACAGGCGGTCAAGCGTTTGTCTACGATGTGGACGAAACCTTCGCCCGCCGGTATAATCCAGAACTGATCACCATTCAGCGCCTTGAAAACGCCGACACGGACGAAACCCTACGTCGTCTCATCGAGCAACACGCCGCCAAAACCGGTTCCCAGCGCGCCAAGACGATCCTGGCCGACTGGTCCACGCACCGCCAGTTCTTCTGGCACGTCGCGCCGCAGCAAAACGTCATCGCGATTGAGGCGGCCAACGAAGGCGCGGACGAGAAGGACGAGGAAGAGTCGGTGGCGGCGTAGAGGGTGAGATGATGTGATGATGTGATGATGGGGATCGCCGTTATGGGGTATGGACGGGTTGAGGATCTTGAGATTGTGCAGATGGCGGAACGAGCTGAGATCGAATCCATGAGCTTGTTCAGGCGTGGCCTTCCTTTGACAGGGAGACGCTGGGCAGACAGATTGTTCGATCTGCGGATAGCGTCGGTGCGAATATTGTTGAAGGATACGGTCGGTATCATTACGGCGATCAGGTGCGCTTCCTGTACATCGCACGAGGTAGCCTGTTCGAGACGTCCTATTGGCTGAGGCGGGCGCACAAGCGAGGGCTCATCAACGGTGACACGCTAGAGCGAGCCAACATTTTTCTAGATGAGCTTCGTCGAAAACTCAACCTATTCATCAAAGACAGGCGCAGTCGTCAGTCGGCTAACGGCAAAGACACCAAAGTTTCCGAACAGCCATTGCCATACGAAATCCGGTCCGATTCAGTTGATGCCGTAGGTGTCAACGAAGAACAGGATACTTTGTGGGAACGACTATGTGCTCAAACCGATGAGATTCCAACAGAAACTGCAACGCCATTTTAGCCCATCATCTCATCATCCATTCGCTAACGAAAAATCATTCATAGCACAAAACCATTTGCTCTAAGGGAGAGAACCACGTGGCTGGAAAGACTCTTTTTGAAAAAGTATGGGACGCCCATGTCGTCGCGGAGGACCCCGGCGCGCCCGCGGTCTTGTACATCGACGCGCACTTGGTCCACGAAGTGACGTCGCCGCAGGCGTTCGCGGAACTGCGCGAGCGCGGACTGCCGGTGCGACGCCCTGACAAGACCTTTGCGACGATGGATCACGCCATCCCCACGCGGCAGGGTGTGTCCATCGACCTGTGGCCCAGCGACGCCGCCACGCAGGTGCGCACGCTGCGCGACAATTGCCGCGATTTCGGCGTCACCCTTTTCGACATTGAGGGCGACGTGCAGGGGATCGTCCATGTGGTGGGGCCGGAGATGGGCATCACCCAGCCCGGCATGACCATCGTCTGCGGTGACAGCCACACCAGCACGCACGGCGCGTTCGGCGCGCTGGCCTTCGGCATCGGCACCAGCGAAGTCGGTCATGTGCTGGCGACGCAGTGCCTCATGCAGCAGAAGCCGAAGACCTTCGCCATCACCGTGGACGGGGAACTGGGCTTCGGCGTCACCGCCAAGGACATCATTCTGGCCATCATCGCCAAGAACGGCGCGGGCGGCGGCGCGGGCTACGTTTTCGAGTATCGGGGCAGCGCCATCCGCGGCCTGAGCATGGCCAACCGCATGACCATCTGCAACATGAGCATCGAAGGCGGCGCACGCGCCGGCCTCATCGCCCCCGACGAGAAGACCATCGAATATGTCAAAGGACGCCCGTACGCGCCGCAGGGCGAAGCCTGGGATCGCGCCGTGGCCTACTGGCAGACACTCTACACCGACGCCGACGCCGTCTTCGATCGCGAACTCACGCTGGACGCGAGCGATCTGGCCCCGATGGTCACTTACGGCACCAATCCTGGGCAGGGTGTGCCTGTCACCGGGCGCATCCCCACGATGGAAGAACTGCCCGATCCCGCGGAACGACGCAGTCTGGCCAGTGCGCTGGAGTACATGGGCTTGCAGGAAGGCCAGAAGATGGAAGGTCAGCCCATCGACATCGTCTTCATCGGCTCTTGCACCAACAGCCGCATCGAGGACCTGCGCGAGGCGGCCAACATCGTCAAGGGGCGCAAGGTAGCGGGCAGCGTACAGGCGCTGGTTGTCCCCGGATCCAAGGCGGTGAAGGCGCAGGCCGAGGAAGAAGGGCTGGATCGCATCTTCAGCGAAGCCGGTTTTGAGTGGCGCGGCGCGGGGTGCAGCATGTGTCTTGCCATGAACGACGACAAAGCCGGCGCGGGCAAGTACGTTGCCAGCACCAGCAACCGCAACTTCCGCGGCCGCCAGGGTCCAGGATCGCGGTCGCTGCTGATGAGCCCGATCATGGCGGCGGCGGCGGCGATCAACGGGCGTGTGGTGGATGTCCGCGAAGAGATGAAGGAAACCACGGCTTGATCAAAGCAATAATCTTCGATTTCGACGGGCTAATTCTAGACACAGAAAGCCCCGAATACCAATCCTGGCAGGAGATCTACGCCGATCATGGCTGTTCGTTGCCGCTGAGCAAGTGGGGGCAGTTGATCGGCACAGCCAACACGTTCGATCCCTACGCCTATCTGGCCGAGCAATCGGGCCGAGCCGTGGATCGACCGTCCTTGCAGGCGAAACATCGCAGCCGGGCAATCGAATTGATCGAAAGTCTGTCACCGCTGCCCGGCGTCGAGGACTACATCGCCGACGCCAAACGGCTTGGCTTGCGGCTGGCCGTTGCGTCCAGTTCGCGACGAGACTGGGTGGAAGGTCACCTCACCCGATTGGGCCTTGCGCACCACTTCGACGCGTTCTCCTGCGCCGACGATGTGGAACGGGTCAAGCCCGATCCTGCTATCTACCGCATAGCAGCGGAACGGCTGGGCGTGGCGCCGTCACAGGCCATCGCGCTGGAAGATTCGCCCAATGGCGCGCTGGCGGCCAAACGGGCCGGGATCTACTGCGTAACGATCCCAAATCCACTGACGCAGCAACTCGTCTTCGCCGCGGGGGACATGCGACTGTCGTCGATGGAAAGTCTGTCATTGGGAGCGTTGCTGGAACAGGTCAACGTGGCAAGGGCAACGATAAATGATGGATAGATCAAGCTTCTGGAATCAGCTGCTCGAACAGGATCCGGTTGTCGAAGCATACAAGAAAGACAAGGATTGAACCACATGCAACCATTCACAAAACTCACCAGCACCGCCGTCCCGCTGCGCGCCGAAAACGTGGACACGGACCAGATCATCCCGGCGCGCTACCTCACTGCCGTCACCAAGGAAGGCATGGGCGCGGGCCTCTTTTCGGCGTGGCGCTACAACGCCGACGGCTCCGACAACCCCAACTTCGTCCTCAATCACGCAGAGTACCAGGGCGGCGAGGTGTTGATTGCCGGGCGCAACTTCGGCAGCGGCTCCAGCCGTGAGCACGCCGTGTGGGCATTGACCGAATACGGCTTCCGCGCAGTGATTTCGCCGGGCTTTGCCGACATCTTCTACAACAACAGCCTCAAGAACGGTCTCCTGCCCATCACCCTGCCCGAGGACACCGTCAACATGCTGCTCGATCTGGTGGAAGAAGAACCCGAAACCACCATCGCCATCGACCTGGAAAACCAGACCGTCACCCTGCCCGACGGCCAGCAACTGGGCTTCAACATCGATCCCTTCCGCAAGACCTGTCTACTGCGCGGCCTCGATGACATGGGGTATTTGTTGGATAAGGATGAAGCGATTCGTAAGTTTGAGGCGACGCCGGTGTACTAGAGGCATAGTGCATAGTGCGTGGTGCGTACCGGTGGAGGAAGTGAACATTTCATTGGTCTATTTTGCCTTGTTCGCTGGTCTGCATCGAAGGCTCCCAATGAAAAACTCACTTTGTCTACTGGTACACGCACCACGCATTACGCTCCACAACCCCATTCACATCTACCGTTCAAGATTCCATGAAAATCGCAATCGGCTCTCTCAACCCTACCAAAATCGAGGCGGCGCAACGAGCGGCGCGGCAGGTTTGGCCTGACGCCGAATTCGTGGCCGTGGATGTGGCGTCGGGGGTGGCGGAGCAACCGATGGACGACGAGGAGACGATCCAGGGCGCGCTCAATCGAGCGCGCGCCGCGTTGACCGCCGCCGCCGCGGACGTGGGCATGGGCGTGGAAGGCGGCGTGGTCGACTCGGCGTTGGGTATGTTTGCCGTCGGCTGGGCCGTGGTGGTGGATCGCAACGGCGTCATCGGCGTCGGCGGCAGTGGACGGCTGCCGCTGCCCGAATCTATCGCAGCGCAGATCCGCAGCGGCGGCGAACTGGGTCCGCTGATGGACCAGTTCACCGGGCGGCGCAACCTCAAGCACAGTTTGGGCGCAGTGGGCGTCCTCACCGACGGGGACGTCAACCGCACGGAAGCGTTGCAAGTGGCGGTGACCTACGCGCTGACACGCTTTCGGCGTCCTGAATACTATGATTGATGATTTTAGATGGATATCACCCCGATGACAGATGCCCCTGAAACAACTGCGGCGGATTCGTCCGCGGCGGTGTGGAAAAAAGCATCTTTGGTGGAGAGCTACCTGAAGCGGGTGCGCGCCGGTGTGCCGCTGGCCGAAGCGCAGCTCGACGTGATGATGCGCGTCGTCGAAGGACGCGGCGCACCCGTGGAAAACTTCCTCGACATGGGCTGCGGTGACGGCATCCTCGCCGCTGCCATCCTCTCGGAATACCCAGAGGCGCGTGGCGTGCTGGTGGATTTTTCTACGCCCATGATCCAGGCGGCGCTACGCAATCTCAAAGAGTACAGCCACGCCCTGCACTTCTCCACTGTGGACTTCGGCGAACCGTCGTGGTACGACACTGTCGCCGCGCGCGGACCGTTCGACGTCATCGTGTCCGGTTACGCCATCCACCACCAGCCCGACGCGCAGAAGCAGCAGATCTTCATCGATATTTTTGATCTGCTGAAGCCCGGCGGCGTCTTCGTGAACATGGAACACGTGGCTTCGTCCTCGCCGTGGGTGGAATCGCTCTACGACGCCATGTTCATCGATTCGTTGTGGGCAAGCCAGATCGGCAACGAGGAAGCAAAGTCGCGCGATGAAATCGCCGCCGACTACCACGCCCGCGAGGACAAAGCCGCCAACCGCCTTACCCCAGTGGATCACCAGTGCTGGTGGCTCAAGCAGATCGGCTTTGACGACGTGGACTGCTACTTCAAAGCCTTTGAGCTGGCCGTCTTCGGTGGTCGTCGCCCCTTACGCAGCGACGAGGACGACGAATGAGCATCGAACCAACGTTGCGCCTCCCACCGCTACACGAACCGTACGCCACGGCGCTCAGTGAGGCGGCGGACTACATTCTTGAACGATTTTCCCCGGTCGGCATCGTCGCCAGTGGCTCCGTCCTGCGTGGACAGGGGCACGCGTCCAGCGATCTAGATCTCTACGTCGTCCACTTTGAACCGTGGCGGCAGCGCGTGCAGAAGTTCTTTCACGGCGTACCGGCCGAGATCTTCGTCAATCCCCCCGAAACCATCCGCGGCTATTTCGTCGACGAAGGCAAGGCCGGGCGACCGGTTACGGCGCACATGCTCTCCACCGGCATCGTGATCTGGCAGACTGATCCTGTGTTGGATGAATTGCGGCAAGAAGCGCAGGCGCATTTCGCTCAACGCCCCAACAAGCCCGAAGACGCGCTGCTCATGGCCCGCTACATGGCCGCCACCGCCGTCGAGGACGCTTTCGACATCCGCCACGCAGATCCGGCCAATGCCATGCTGATCCTGGAGCAGGCGATGGGCATGATGATTCAGCACGCCTTCCTCGCCGCCAACCACAACCTGCCCCGTCTCAAGCAGACGGTGGACGGCCTGGCCGACATTGACCCGAACCTGTCTTACGTGGCGCGGCGCTTTTACACCACCAGCGACCCGGCGGAGCGGTTCGACGCCGCCGAAGCATTTGCGCGTCAGGTCTTAAAGACAACGGGATTCTTTGAATGGGAGACAAAGAGATGAATAAGGAGACCACCATGCAGTCGCAAATCGCAGAGTATCAAGATAGAGGATATGTTGTGGCGCGCGGCTTGTTCAGCCAGGAGGAAGTGGCGCGCTATCGGGAACATTTCATGGCGCTGCGCGAGAACGGGCAGGCTTATCCTGGTGACTCCGCCGGCGTGGACATTGGCAGCGCCGATCCGCTCAAGCGCTACCCACGCATGATCCACATGCACCGCTGGGACACGCTGAGCCTGGATTGGATGCTGGACGAACGCATCGGTCATTGGCTCACGGCCCTACTGGGGACCGAACCCTACGCCGTGCAGACCATGCTCTACTTCAAGCCCGCCGGCGGCCGCGGACAGGCGCTACACCAGGACCAGTACTATCTCAAAGTCCAGCCCGGCACCTGCATGGCAGCCTGGCTCGCCCTCGACGACTGCGACGAAGAAAACGGCTGTTTGCAGGTCGTCCCCGGCACGCAGGATCTGCCTATCCTCTGCACCGTGGAAGCCGACACCAGCCAGAGCTTCACCGACGTCACCGTGCCGCTGGCCGAGGGCATGGAACCGACGCCCGTGCGTATGAAAGCGGGCGACGTGCTCTTCTTCAACGGCCAGTTGATCCACGGCAGCTTCCCCAACACCAGCAAAGATCGCTTCCGTCGCTCGCTCATCGGCCACTACATCGTGGGCGAAGCCGAGAAGGTCGCCAAATACTACCACCCCGCCCTGCGCATGGACGGCAGCGAAGTCACCCTCGGCACCTCCGAGGGCGGCAGCGAGTGCGGCGTTTGGGTAGAGAAAGACGGCGCTCCGGCAGTGGCATTGCAGACGGCGAAGGTCGTTGTCGGCGGGAGAGAGACAGAGTAGTGATTGGTGATTTGTGATTGGTGATTGGATCTTCGTTGAGTATCCGAATGGACAATCAAGCGTCTCGTCGACCACATGGAAGCGCAAATTCGCGCTCGCTTTCCGAGGCCTAATCACAAATCACCAATCCCACATTTTTCCAATATCGCTTCAAGACACTCCACCAGAAAGAGCATCCCCGTGGACGCAAGAATCGTTGTACTCGCCGGCGACGGCATTGGACCCGAGGTGACCGACGAAGCCAAGAAGATCCTGTCGGCGGTGGCAGACAAGTTCGGCCACAGTTTCACCTTCGATCACCAATTGATGGGCGGCTGCGCCATCGACGCCAAGGGCACCAGCCTGCCCGATGAGACGGTAGAAGCGGCGCGCAGCGCCGACGCCGTCCTCCTCGGCGCGGTGGGCGGCCCCAAGTGGGACAACCCCAACGCGCGGATCGCCCCGAACGCGGCTTGCTGGGCATTCGCAAGGCGCTCAACCTCTTCGCCAACCTGCGCCCGGTCAAGCTGCACCCGCAATTGGTCAGCGCCAGCGCCATCAAGGAAGAAGTGCTGGCCGGCGTCGATCTGCTCGTGGTGCGCGAGTTGACCGGCGGCGCGTACTTCGGTCCGCGCCAGGAAGCGGGCGAGGAAGGCTACGAAGCCTACGACACCATGCTTTACACCCGCCCCGAAATCGAGCGCGGTGCGCCTGGCCGCGGACGCGGCGATGGGCCGTTCCGGCGCCTCACCAGCGTGGACAAGGCCAACGTCCTGGCGTCGTCGCGGCTGTGGCGGCGCGCCACCGTGGAAGTGCTCAAAGACTACCCCGATCTCCAGGTGGAGCACGTCCTCGTGGACGCGATGGCCATGCACCTGATCCGCCGCCCGGCAGACTTCGACGTCGTCGTCAGCGAAAACCTCTTCGGCGACATCCTGACTGACGAAGCGTCGATGCTGGCTGGGTCGATGGGCATGTTGCCGTCGGCCAGCTTGGGCGACGTGATCAACAGCCACGATCTGCCCCTGGGCCTCTACGAACCGATCCACGGCAGCGCGCCCGACATCGCCGGGCAAGGCATCGCCAACCCGCTGGCCGCCATCCTCAGCAGCGCCATGCTCCTGCGCCACAGCCTCGGCCTCGAAACCGAAGCCGCCACCATCGAAGCCGCCGTCGACGCCGTCCTCAACGAGGGTGTGCGCACCGGCGACATTGCCCACACCGGCACGGAGACGGTGGGGACGGTGGTGATGGGGGATCTGGTGCGGGAAAGACTGATGAGTAAGGAGTAATGAGTAATAACGGCGTCGGTCGCTTCGAAGCGACCGACGCCGTTGACCTACTCATTACTCAATGTCATTAAGTTAAGCGCGGAGTGAGCACCCCCAGGTGCGGGTCTACACGAGTACAGCCGCACGAGGGCGTGCTTTCTCCGCGGATATTCGAGGGTTGGTCGCTTAACTTAATGATATTGACTCATTACTCCTTACTCGTTTTGCGCAACAGCATACAAAGGATCAACCATGACTTCTGCTTCCTCCCTCTCCACCGACGTGGCGAGCAGCGACGCTCGTCTGCGCCAGAACATTCGTCTGCTCGGCAATCTGTTGGGCGAGACGATCATTGAACAGGAAGGACAGGCCATCTTCGATCTCGAAGAGGAGATCCGCGCCCTGTCCAAAGCGCAGCGCAGCGGCGACCCGGAGGCGGGTCGACAGATCACGGCGATTGCCCGCGAGTTGGTCAAAGATACAGAAAAGACACGCGGCGTGCTCAAAGCCTTCACAACCTATTTCCAGTTGGTCAACCTGGCCGAAGAACGGCAGCGGGCGCGTGTGCTGTGGGAGCGCGCCTTTCAAGCCCAATCCGAAAAGCGCCCCATGCGCGAGACGATTGCCGCCGCCGTGCGCACGCTGAGCGAGGAAGGATGCACCGCCGAGGAATTGCAGGCGCTGATCGATGATCTCTTTATCATGCCTGTCTTCACAGCACACCCCACCGAGGCCAAGCGTCGCACAGTGATGCTCAAGCTCAGGCTCATGACAGAGTACCTGGCCAGCCTCGACAGCGGCAACCTCCTCCCCGACGACGAGGCCGAGATCGTCGAACGCATCCAGGAGACCGTCGTCACACTTTGGCAGACCGACGAGACCCGCGACCGGCGGCCCACCGTCCTCGACGAAGTGCGCCAGGGGCTGTACTACTTCGAGAACACGCTGATTGATCTGGTGCCGCGCATCTACTACGAATTCGAGCGTGCGCTAGAGGAATACTACCCCGATCACGAGTTCCAGATCCCCGTCTTCTTGCGCTACGGCTCGTGGATGGGCGGCGACCGCGACGGCAATCCCTACGTCACCCTGGGCATCACCGAGGGGACGCTGCGCGAACAGAAGAGCACGGTATTGAACCTCTACACCCGGGCGGTGGAGAACCTGTACGGTCACCTGAGCATGGCACGCACACGCATGACCTTTTCGCAGGAATTCCAGGAGAGCCTGCGCCGCGACTTTGACCTCGTGCCGCCCGCAGAACTCGACGTCCTCGAGCGCTTTCGGCTGGAACCGTACCGGCAGAAGATGATCCTCGTCTACCGGCGGCTGAAGGCCACCTTGCAGCAGAACGAGCAGCCGTGGGACAAGCAATCGCCCAATCCTCGCGCTTACGCCTCCGCTGAGGAATTTGTGCGCGATCTGACGCTGGTACAGGAAAGCGTGCGCCAAAACAAAGGTGATCGCGTCGCCCGCGGGCGCTTTGCCAACCTGGTGCGGCAGGCGCGCATCTTCGGCTTTCACCTGGCTACGCTGGATATCCGCCAGCATTCGGATCGTCACCGGCAGGCGATGGCGGCGATCTTGCAGCGTTACTACAGCAAGCGCGATCCTAACTTCGATTACCTGGCCCTCTCCGAAGCGGACAAAATCAAGCTGCTCGAAACCGAGCTGACCAGCGACCGTCCCCTCACCGCTCGCCTCGATTTCGACGACGATACCAACGAGACCGTGGGCATCTTCCGCCTGATCCGCAAGGCGCACCAGCAGGTCAGCGAGCAGGCGGTGCAGAGCTACATCACCAGCATGACGACGTCGGCCAGCCACATGCTCGAAGTGCTGCTCTGTGCCAAGGATGCCGGTCTCTTCGGTCAGATCGACGTAGTGCCACTTTTTGAGACCATCGAAGACCTGGAAAACGCGCCGGGCATCATGCGCCATCTCTTCCAGATCCCGATCTACCAGGAGCATCTGCGCCTGCGCGGCAACCGCCAGCAGATCATGATCGGCTACAGCGACTCGAACAAAGACGGCGGTTACCTGCGCGCCAATTGGATGCTCTTCACAGCGCAGCGGGCGCTAGCGCAGACGTGCGACGAACACGGCGTGCGCCTCACCCTCTTCCACGGGCGCGGCGGATCGATTGGCCGCGGCGGCGGACCGGCGAATCGGGCGATCCTGGCGCAGCCGCCGGAGTCGATCCGCGGCCGCATCAAGGTGACCGAACAGGGCGAGGTGATCTCCAATCGCTATGCGAATCAGGGCATCGGCCACCGCCACCTGGAGCAACTGGTCAACGCCATGCTGCTCAGCAGTGGCAAGCGCCCCGAGTACGATCAGAGGACGCGTGGAGCGCCATCCTCGAAGAGGTCAGCGCCCGTTCCGAGCGCATGTACCGTGAATTGGTGGATGATCCGGCTTTCCTCCAGTATTTTCACGAAGCCACGCCCATCGAGTTCATCAACCAGCTCAACATCGGCTCGCCCGGCCAAGCGCAAACAGACCACCGGCGTGGCCGATCTGCGCGCCATTCCCTGGTTTTGCCTGACGCAGTCACGTGTTAACCTACCAGGATGGTATGGTCTTGGATCGGGCATCGGCAGTTGGATCGACGAAGATCCCAGCGGTGAACGGCTGCGCTTGCTGCGTCAACTCTACCAGGATTGGCCCTTCTTCCGCACGGTGATCGACCGCGCAGTTCAGTCTTCGCCGCGGACATGGGCATCGCCGCCCTTTACGCCGAACTCACCGAGGAAGCGGTGCGCGAGCAGGTCTACCCCCACCATCGCCGCCGAATATCGTCGCACCGAGCAAGTGGTGCTCGACATCACCGGCCAGCACGAAATCCTGGACAACGAACAGTGGCTACAGCGCAGCATCAACCTGCGCAACCCGTACGTCGATCCGCTGACCTCCATCCCGGTCGCCCTGATCCAACAACTACGCAGCCACCCACGCCTCGAAGGCGAACTCCGACACCCGATTTTGCTATCGGTGAACGGGATCGCGGCGGGGTTGCAGAATACAGGGTAACACCACCCGAAAGGACACCCACCCGTGTCTGCTCAACTTTCGTCCATCGACGGTCTGATCATCGACATCGACGGTGTCATTACTAGAGGCAACGAGGTCATTCCGGGCGCGCTGGAAGCGTTACAAACGCTGCGCGCCCGGGGCATTGCCCACAGTTTTATGACCAATTCCACCATCTACTGCCGTTTCACCCTGGCGGAGCGTATGCAGCAGATGGGGATTCCCGTGGAAATTGACCAGTTGTTCAATGCCACCTATGTCGCCGCCCAATACTTGCAGGCGCAGAAGGCTGAAACCTACTACCCGCTGCTGATGCCCGACGCCCAACAGGAGTTCGCCGGCATCGACGTGGACGAGACCCACCCGCAGTTCGTCGTCGTGGGCGATCTGGGTCCTGGCTTTACCTTCCCGCGGCTGAACACGGCGTTCCGGGCCTTGCTCAACGGCGCGCAGTTGGTGGCGCTGCACAAGCGACGTTTCTGGCGCACCGAAGACGGGCTGTACATGGACGCCGGTCCTTTCGTAGGGGCGTTGGAATTCGCCGCCGACGTGGGGGCCATCGTGGTGGGCAAACCGAGCAGCGCCTACTTCAACCTGGTGCTGCAATCCATGAACCTTCAACCGCACCGCGTAGCCGTCATCGGCGACGACATCGAAGCAGATGTGCGCGGTGCGCAGCGCATGGGCGCGCAAGGATGGCTGGTCAAAACAGGCAAATTCCGCCGCGAAGATCTGGGCCGGGGCATCTGGCCGGACAAGATCTTTGAGAGTTTGGCGGATTTGGTGGAGAAGATTGATGCGTAATGCGTAATGCGTAATTTGTAAAGACAGTGACGCCGATTCAGTTTCTGGGTTACGAATTACGCATCACGAGTTACGCATGAGCATACTACAACTCAAGAGGTCTATCTTTATGCCCATGCAACTCTACGACACAACCCTTCGCGACGGCACCCAAGGCGAAGGTGTTTCTTTTAGCTGTGACGATAAACTACGCATCGCCGCTCGCCTGGACGAGTTCGGTGTGGACTATATCGAAGGGGGATGGCCCGGCTCCAACCCCAAAGACATGGAATTCTTCCAGCGCGCGCAGACCGAGTTGAAGCTGAAGCGCGCCCGTATCGCCGCCTTCGGGTCCACGTGCAAGGTGGGCGTCGATCCCAAAGACGATCCACAGATTCAACTGCTGATCGAGGCCAACACACCCGTGGTGACCATCTTCGGCAAGAGCTGGGATCTGCATGTCTCCGATGTGCTGCGCACCACGCCCGAAGAAAACCTGCGCATGATCCAGGATTCGGTGACCTACCTCAAGTCGCAAGGCAAAGAGGTGATCTACGACGCCGAGCACTTCTTCGACGGCTACCGCGCCAACCCCGAGTATGCGCTGTCCACGTTGAAGGCGGCGGTGATTGGGGGCGCGGATTCGGTTGTCCTGTGCGACACCAATGGCGGATCGCTTCCCTGGCAAGTGGGCGAGATTGTGGAAACGATCAAGGCCGAACTCCTCGGCACCGACGCGGACAAGCAACCGCCCGCCTCACGTGTCTCTTTCGGCATCCACGCCCACAACGACAGCGACACCGGCGTGGCCAACACGCTGCAAGCGGTGCGCAGCGGTTGCAACCACGTGCAGGGGACGATCAACGGCTACGGCGAACGCTGCGGCAACGCCAATCTGGTGAGCGTCATCGCCGACATGCAGTTGAAGATGGACATCGATCTGGTGGGGCCGGACGGACTCAAGGGCCTCACCGAGTTGAGTCACTACGTCACCGAACTGGCCAACCTCAACCCCGACACACACCAGCCGTTCGTGGGTCTCAGCGCATTTGCGCACAAGGGCGGCACGCACGTCAACGCCGTGGTCAAGAACGTGATGAGCTACCAACACGTCGACCCGTCCAGCATCGGCAACCAGACGCGCGTCCTCGTGAGCGAACTGAGCGGCAAAGACAACATCGCGGTCAAGCGCCGCGAGTTCGGGCTTGAGGGGTTGACGCCGGAGGAAGAGCGCAAGATCCTCAACCGCATCAAGGAGATGGAAAACGCCGGTTTCGCCTTCGAGAGCGCCGAAGCCAGCGTGGAACTGATGCTGCGTCGTTCACGTGCCGGCTACGTGCCGCCCTTCGAGTTGATCGACTACACCGCCAACGTGGAGCACCGGCAGGGCCGCGGCATGTTCTCGGAGGCCACGCTCAAATTGAGCATCAACGGCCAGACCTTCCACGAAGTGTCCGATGGCAACGGGCCGGTCAACGCGCTGGATGGCGCGCTGCGCAAAGCCCTGCAGCGGGTCTACCCCGGCATCCACAAGATCCAATTGAAAGACTACAAAGTGCGCATCCTCGACAGCGGCAGCGCCACCGCGGCCAATGTGCGCGTCCTCATCGACAGCACAGACGGCGAACGCACCTGGAGCACCGTCGGGGCCAGCAGCAACATCATCGAAGCCAGTTGGCGCGCCCTGGCCGACTCGGTGGAGTATTTCCTGCTCTACGACGAGGAAAGCGACTACGATGGCGGGGGCGTGGCAGCGGTGAAGGTGGAGTCGGTGTTGGGGTGAGGGACTCGGGACTGGGGACTAGGGATTGGGGATCGGCTTAAGGACGTGAATGGGCGATAGATAGATTTGACGCGGAGTAGGCATCCTCAGATGCCGGGTAGACCTTGATAGGCCGCAGCTGAGGATGCTCTCTCCGCAGGTTCGCAGAGAATCCTGAACTGCGGAGATTGAGGACCGGTGATTGTTTGGAAATCGCTCTTCGATAAAGACGACCAAGAGAGATGCCAACTTCCTCTTCCCAGTCCCTAATCCCCAGTCCCCGCTCCCCAATCGCCAAACAATTTCGCTAGTGGATATGCGAACCCGGGCAACACGTCTTCGCCGGTGAGCGTGTCCTTTGGCTTGAGGACGTTGGCGGTGCCGTCAGGACGGTAAACGGTGACGGTGCGGCTCTTGGGATCGACAACCCAGACCAGGCGGACGCCGTGTGTGAGCCAATCCTGGATCTTATCCTGAACTTCGCTGGCGGTGTCGTTGGGCGAAATAACCTCAAGCGCGATATCGGGTGCAGCAGGAAAGTAGCGACCTGTCATCCCTAAGCCGAGCCGCTCCTGCTCAACGAAGGCAGCGTCCGGAGCGCGTACCAGATCAGGATTCGTTTCCAGAATGAATCCTGTTTCCGCAGCGAATACCTTGCCGAGATCGTTCTGATCGGCGTGTACGCGCATCCACCCGCCTACACCCATCGCCATGTCACCATGCACATCACCAGCAGGCGCCATAATCCGCAGCCTCCCATGCAATAATTCATAACGATTGTCATCTCTCGAAGAGATTTCGAGCAATTCATCAGCAGTGTAAAGCCGTTCGGCGTCTTCCATTTTCGTATCTTTGGCAGCGTCGAGTTCGAGTGACGTCAGCGACATCTTCCACCTCACATCTAGAACGTACTTTCCATTTCGTATTGCGATTTTAGCACGTTTTGATCGTCCAAACAACCAAACTCTCTGAACGGAAAGAAGCGCATCATGACCGAAACCACCACCAACGGGACCACTTTCAAGCGTGGTCTGAACAAGTACAGCAGCCAGTTGACACAGGTGCGGTCGCAGGTTGGGTCGCAGGCTATGCTTTACGGCGTGGGCCTCACCGACGAGGACATGCAAAAGGCGCAGGTGGGCATCGCCAGTATGGGCTGGGACGGCAACACCTGCAACATGCACCTCAACGCCCTGGCCCGCCGCGTGAAGCAGAGCGTGGACGCCGCCGGCATGGTCGGCCTCGTCTTCCACACCATCGGCGTCAGCGACGGCATTTCGATGGGGACGTCGGGCATGAAGTACTCGCTGGTCTCGCGCGACGTGATCGCCGACTCTATCGAAACCGTGATGGGCGCGCAGTGGTACGATGCCAACATCTCGCTGCCTGGCTGTGACAAGAACATGCCCGGCGTGCTCATGGCGATGGCGCGGGTCAACCGACCCAGCATCATGGTCTACGGCGGCACGATTCGCCCCGGCGAATACAAAGGACGCAAGCTCGACATCGTCTCCGCGTTCGAGGCGTACGGGCAGTTCCTCTCCCACGAGATCGACGAAGCGGAACTCAAAGAAGTGGTGAAGAATTCGTGTCCTGGCGCGGGGGCATGTGGTGGCATGTACACCGCCAACACCATGGCCTCGGCCATCGAAACGCTGGGCATGAGCCTGCCCAATAGCTCGTCGATCCCCGCCACCGCCGACGCCAAAGAAGAAGAATGTCTGGAGATCGGCCCCGCCATCCTCAACCTGTTGGAGATGGACCTCAAGCCGCTGGACATCATGACGCGCAAGGCGTTTGAGAACGCCATCACCGTGGTCATGGCGCTGGGCGGATCGACCAACGCCGTCCTCCACCTGATGGCAATCGCCAAGACAGCCAACGTCCCCCTCACCATCGACGACTTCCAGGACGTGGCCAACCGCACGCCCTACCTGGCCGATCTCAAGCCCAGCGGCAAGTACGTGATGGAAGATCTGTGGGAAGTGGGCGGCGTACCCGGCGTGCAGAAGATGCTGCTGCGCGAAGGACTGCTCCACGGCGACTGCATGACCGTCACCGGCAAGACGCTGGCCGAGAACCTGGAATCTTTCCCCGATCTCGACGCCGATCAGAAGATCGTGATGCCCATGAGCAACCCGATCAAGGCTACCGGTCACTTGCAGATCCTCTACGGCAACCTGGCCACCGAAGGCGCTGTAGCCAAGATCACCGGCAAGGAAGGCACATCGTTCAGCGGACCGGCCAAGGTCTACGATTCCGAAGAGTTGACGCTCAAGGGCATCGAGAACGGCGAAGTCACCCACGGCGACGTGGTGGTGATCCGCTACGAAGGGCCGAAGGGTGGGCCGGGCATGCGCGAGATGCTGTCGATCACGTCCGCGATCATGGGCGCGGGGCTGGGCAAGAGCGTGGCGCTGATCACCGACGGGCGCTTCTCCGGCGGCACCCACGGCTTCGTCGTCGGTCACATCACACCTGAGGCCCAGGAAGGCGGCCTGCTGGCGTTGGTGCAAAACGGCGACATCATCACCATCGACGCCGAGAAGAATGAACTGTCCGTGGCCCTGAGCGAGGACGAAATCGCCGCCCGCCGCGCCGCCTGGGTCACCCCGGCCTACCGCGCCAACAGCGGCGTCCTCTACAAGTACATCAAGACCGTGGCGTCCGCGTCGCTCGGTTGCGTCACAGATCTGTAATCCAATGAATCTCAGACGGAAGGATCGGGTTCCGTCCGGTCTTCTACGAGCCAACAGGGTGTAATTCAAGTTGGGGGCAGGCTAAGTGCCGGGGACTTTTCGTTGCCGCGAGGCGGGGCGTTCTCCTTGTCGCCACGTCCAAAGTGAAGTCCCCGGCACTTTCGCCCCAAGATTGAATGGTGATAGAGATGGTCTGTGGGCAATCGATGTGAACAGAAACTGGCGGATCACATTCGAGTTCATAGATGGCAACGCTTTCGTAGTTCACTATGAGGACTATCACTGATGAGCATGTACAACTCTCCCCATCCAGGGGAGTTTATTCGAGAAGTCTATCTGGCAGAACTAAAAATCAGCGCGCGCTCGGTTGTTGCCAAACTCAAGATCGCGCTTTTCATCGACATTCGCACGTTTGCTCAATGGGCAAAGCGGCGTCACCCCCGAAATGGCTTTGCGTTTATCGAAGACGCTTGGCCGATCTCCAGAAAGTTGGCTTGCCATGCAGAGTAGTTACGATCTTTGGCAGGCGCGACAGCGATTCAATGCCGATGAAATTGAAAAGCTCGAAATCCTCGGGGGACCTGATCACTAAGGCTGTTACGGTGAAGACAGCACGCGCAACCTTTTTCGATCACCCGAAGCAGGCCCTCGAAGCAGTCTCGCAGCCAGAATGGCTGGGGACGAATTCGCCGCTGGCCGTTGTACTTCCTGGGCGATGCCGTCCACGGTGCGGACGCAACGCCAACGGGACGCGGCTCTTGCCTTGCGCGCCGAAATCGAGCGTGCGCTGGAAACGATGTGGGGCGCACCGTTGCCCGCAGACGCCGATGCAATGCTCGACGCAGCCACCGAAGCGGGCAATACCAGCCGCTACGACTGCCTGATCCTGGAGCTGAACTACCTCAAACGACGCTTCCGCCCGGCGCCGCGCAGTCAGGCGGAGATCTACAACGACATTCTCCACATCTCTCGCCCCACCCATGATCGTCATCTGCGGGCGGCGGTGGAACGCCTGGGCGGTCATCTGTTGCGCCGGCTGCGCCCCACGATCCGGCCTGAACTGCCGTCAACGCCGGTGCGGCTAATCGGCCGTGACAGCCTGCAAGCGCAGATCGCCCAGGAACTGGCAAACGGCAGCACCGTCAGCATCACCGGCCCCGGCGGCGTAGGCAAGACCTCCCTCGCCGCCGTCCTCGTGGACGAGTGGACGTCGCCCGCTGTCTTCTGGTACACCTTTCGCCCCACCTTCAATGATCAACTCGAAAGCCTGCTCTTTGCGCTGGGCCATTTCCTGCACCGCCAGGGCGCGGCTCCACGCTTTGGCATCAACTGATCGCGGATGGCGGACGCCTCAAAGATCCGTCACTGGCCCTGGGCCTGGCGGGCAGTGATCTGGTTGCGATAGGACACAAACCACTTCTCTGCTTCGATGAACTCGACTTCCTGCGCCCGTTGACCCAGGCCGAAGCGCGCCCCCACCACACCCGGCTGCTGGAATTCATCGACAGTTTGCGCGGTCACAGCGCCATGATCCTCATCGGCCAGCGCGCCTTCTGGGAAAGCGACAGCGTCTTCAGCTTGGACGGCCTCGACCTGGCGCAGATCAGGACATTCCTCGATGCCAGGCAGATCCCCCATACCGAGGACGAAGCTTCCGCTTTGCTGCGCTTCACCGGCGGCAACCCGCGTTTGACGGAACTATGCATCGCACTCTACCAGACCAGCCCAGGTGAATCGTTCGGCGATGTACTGGCGCAGGTCCCCAATTCCCATGCGCTGCTGCCGTTGTGGCTTCGGCTCGAACGCCGCTTGCCCGTTGCAGAGCGACAACTGTTGCAACGGCTTTCCGTCTTCCGTTCACCGGCGCCCATCGACGCCTGGCGCAACGCCGATGTGGAAACAGTCGATGTGGAGACAGCCGATGTGGAGACAGCCGATGTGGAGACAGCCGATGCGCTGGCACAACTAATTCAGCGGCGCCTCGTCCAAGAAGACGGGCTGGGCGGCGTTTCGATGCTGCCTGCGTTGAGCGAGATTGTCTTCGCCGAACTGCCCGCCGAAACACAGGAGGATCTGCATCTCTACGCAGCCCACATCCGCGAGGAACGCGGTGAATACACGGCAGCGGCCTATCATCTGCATCAGGCCGGGCAGCTCGAAGACGCCATTTCGCTCTGGTACAACCACCGCGAAGACGAGATCCACCGCGGACAGGCAGCCACAGCCCTGGCGCTCTTCGAGCAGATTTCACTGCGCCGCCTCAGCCGGACACGCCAGAAGGAACTGCGCCTGCTGCGCGCGGAACTATACCAACTCACTGGTGCGCCCGCGCAGGTGATCGAATCGCTGGTAGACGTCGACTGGGATACACACGACGAGGCCCAGGTGGATGCGTCTTTGCTATTGGGGCGCGCCTATGATCGTCAAGGGCGCAGCGATCAGGCGCAACGCGGCTATGCCCAGGGCCTTGCCGCCGCAGAAAAACTCATGGCGCGCACAGTCGAACTGCACGTCCAGCGTGGCCTCGTCTACCTGCACGAGCGCGACATGCAGGAAGCATGGCTGGAAGTGCAGAAGGCCCGATATCTGGCCGAAAATATGACCGGCACCCTTCACGAGCAGTCTGGTCGGCTCGACGATGCGCTGGCGCATTACGAGTCCGCGTTGGCGATTGCTCAGGAGATCAACTACCTGGCCGGCGTCGCCCGCAGCTTTCACAACCTGGGCAACGTCTACTCCCGACAGCGACGACTGGATCAGGCTGTCACCTACTACACGCAGTCGATGACAACCCACGAAACGATGGGCAACCGCGTCGGTCTGGAAGTAGCGCGCAGTGGCATCGTCGCCAACTACATGCAGGCAGGCCGATATGCCGAAGCCGTGGACGCCGCCGCCCGCGCGCTGACTTTCTTTCAGTCTGTGGGCGATTCGTTTTGGATCGCGGTCAACGCATCGAATCTGGCCGAAGCACATATCGAACTGGGCCACATCGAAGAAGCCGAGTACTACGCGCAGCTCGTCCTCGACGAAGAGGCGCCCCACAGCCACCCTTATGCGCTCTTCACCCTCGCCCGAGTACGCCACGCCCAGGCGCGCACTGAAGACGCGCGCTTCATCTTCGATCAGGCGCGCAGACTGGCCGAGATGAATGACGACCGCTACCTCCTCGCCTACTGCTGGGAAGAGATCGGCAAGCTCCAGCGCGCCGCAGACGATCCAAACGCGGGCGCATCGTTGCAGCAGGCAATCGACCTCTTCCAGGCGCTCAAGATCCACGCGAAAGTCGCCGAAATCAGCACTTTGGCACAAAAAGATGATGTATAAACCCCGATTGGTGATGCATACTTGGCCCCGCCCCTCTGCTATGCTCTACATCACTCGAAGCGAATAGCGTCGAGCATTCAGTTTCGGATTGTCCTGTCGTACTGTTTGTGTGCTGCGCGGAACGCGGAACCACGCCATTCTCTCGCAGCCAGGCAACCAGGCGGCATGGAAATCACCAGGAGGAAACGACAATGGCCAGCATCACCCCCGCTACGTACCGCCGACTGTGGATCGCACTGATCGTCTTCGGCGCGATGTTGTTCGGCGCAGCACAGCCAGCAGCACCTGCCCTCGCCAGTGGTTATGCCTACTACTGGTCGCTGACATTTGATTTCGACACCGACATCACCGGTGTCCTGCACGTGGTCGTCGGCTACAACGACAACGGCGCACCGGCAGATCCGCCGATCTACGAGACCAACACCAAAGTAGAGTGCCGACGCTCAGGCAGCGATGTTTCGGTGGTCGGCGGCGCATTGAAGCTCAACGGCGGCTTTCTGCGTTGTGAACTCAACATCGAGGAAGCGTTGAACCAGGCATTCGCCGCCTGCAATTCGCTGGTTCCTGGCTGCCGCATGGGCATCGAGGACGAAGAACACTACGCCAACTTCCGTGCCGAGGCCACGGTTTGGTCGTCCTCGCCGGGCGAAGCGCCTGTCTTCTACCACCCCGACGCCTCGTACACGATCACGCCGCAGTCCTCCATGTCGCAGATCACGGCGACCTTGGCGCCGCATGGTGTGATTGCATCCACGCCGGCCATCAGCGCGCCGGCCCTGAACACCTGGCTCGACTACAGCGCCTTCTACGGTTGTGACGCAGGCTGCGACATGCGCTACGATGTCGGTCTTGCCGTCGAAAGCGTACCGACCGCAAAAGCAACGGTACCCTTCGACACCCAGGCCACGGCCATCTACATTGGGTACAACCCAGTTTCAGGCGTCACCGCGCCTGCCGGCACGCTCATCGACAGCCTGTTCGTCGATCCGCCCAACTACGGCAACGACTGATGACCATGCTTTCCCTCGCCGTGCGCAGCCTGGACCGGCCCGAGACGATCCTCGAACCGGTGCGGCGGCTGGGCTTGATCAACGGGCGACCGCTTCACGTTGTCGCCGCAGACAACGATGACGATAGCGAGACGATCATCATTCGAAGTGCGTGACTTCGCACCTGCGGAGTCAGTGGCTGCGTAGTTTGATAGCTCAACCAGATCTGCTTGGCCCCCAAAAGCCCCGCCGAATGTCGGCGGGGCTTTTTTTGTGGATTGAACCGACTTCCTCTTGCGCTCAAGACCATTCGCGGCATCCCGCCATTCGTTGTCACCCCCTCCTCATTCCACAACCATGATGCATATCCCCCAATCTGTGAGGCATCAGATCCCGCCAACTCGCGCAAAATAGACAGCGTAGCACAGGAAACAAACCATCCCCCGAGTCAAAGCAAAGAGGAGAAGAACCAACCATGCAACCCAAGCGAGAGATGAAATTTCCACAATGGATCAGCGCCGTCGTCGTGATGGCGGCGCTCTTTCTGGGCCTGTTTTCGCTGCGGCCCCACAACGCCTTCGCCGCGGAGGGCACCCCCACCGCCGACACCATCGTCATTACGTGGACACAGGCCGCGGGCTTCACCCCCGCCGCCGTGGACATCCAACGCGGTGACACCGTGATCTGGCGCAACGTCGACACCGTGCCACTCACGTTGCGCAGCGGCGCGGCCAACGCCGTCTACCTGCCCATGATCACGGGCAACGGCGTCGCCGCAACGGACACAGCACAGCCGGTGACGGCGCAGCACACCGCCGTCCTGCCCAGCTTCGACCTGGTGCTCAACCCCGGCGAAGAATACAGCCACCGCTTCAGCAGCGTCGGCGCGTTCCTCTTCTTCGCCGCAGACCAACCCGGCGTGGGGACAGTCAACATCGCCGAGCCGTTGACGGGGGCCATCCCCTGCACGCCCGGCGCACCCGGCAGCGGACCCGCCGACGGCGATCTGCCCGGCGTCATGTACGCCACGTCCGCCAACCGCACGCTGCTGCGCTGGTTCTGGAGCGACTGCTCTACCGCCAGCTTCCAGGTCTACCGCAGCGCCAACGGCGCACCTGAAACGCTCGTCGCCACGGTGACGCCGGTGACCGATCCCGTCGACGCCGCATTCCTGCTCGACACCACCGATCCGCGCTGGCCCGATCTGTCCACACAGGCCATGTCGCTGATCCTGCAAGACGATGACTTCAGCCACGACGCCGCCGCAACCGAGATCGCGGACCTGTTCAGCTTCCTCTACAACAACGGGCTGGCCGGCGTCCACATGACCAACCGCTACTACCCGCTGGCGCTGATGCTGGGCTGGGGCTACCTCGACACCGACATCGCCCCCGGCGTCAACTACACCTACCGCGTCGTCGGCGAGGACGGCGAACTGGGCAGCGTCACGGTGACGGCGGGGCAGCGCACGCCGCTGGTCGCGCCCACCGACGTCGTCACCGGTGTGCTCGACATCGAGAACTGGGAAGGCAACTGGGGACGCTTCCAGCGCAACCGCCGCTACGACGGCCAGATCTACCTGGACTGGAACACGGACGCCCCCGGCCAGGACGCCGCCGCCCTCACCATCGGCTACGACGTCTTCGAGGCCACGGCCATCGACGAGACCAACCAGATCGTGGACGCGCAGAAGGTCGCCGATCCCGACGCCGCAGGTGAAGACGCCATCGTGGTTCCCGGTCCTGTGGCCGCGGAGGACGGCGTGCGCTATCTCTTCAAGTACGCGCCCGGCGACTACGCAGCGCACACGCTCTGCGTGGCCCCGCGCGACCTGCTGAACCAGCCCGTCCGCTGGCCCGAGGACGCCGACCAGTGCAGCGATCCCATCGTCGTGGCCGCCGCCGACTATCTGCCGCCGGTTGCGCCGTCCAACGTCGCCGCCGTCGCCGTGGACAATTCCACACAGGTCAACCTGACCTGGGAACACGACGCCACCCGCGATCTGGCCCGCTTCATCATCCAGCGCAGCCAGGACATGAACTGCACCAGCGGCGCTTGCTGGACCGACATCGCTACCGTCGCCGCCGCCGACCGCGCCTGGAACGACATGGCCGCACCCTGCCAGAACGATCCGCTGGATCCCGAGGGCTGCTGGTACCGTGTGGTCGCCGCGGACGATGCGGGCAACCGTAGCGCGCCCAGCAAGGCCGTCTACGCTCTGATCTACGACACGCTGCCGCCCACGCAGTTGGACATCAACCCGATCACCTGCGTCGATCCGGCGGACCCGGACAACAATCAGTGTGTGGACATCGCCACCGACGCCGTCAGCGTGCGCCTGAACTGCCGTTTCAGCCCCACTGGCGAGGAGATCTACCTCACCAACATCGACGCCGAGGACTTCGTAGGCCTGGATTGGGTGGCCACAATCAAGGCCATCTACCAGCCGCCGCTGCACCTGCACGACGTAAGTTGCCGCCTGATCCTGGAGGACGAATACGGCAACCTGAGCGACATCGACGACTCGCCGGTGATCGCCGTCGACCTGGATTCGGACAACCCCGACCAGTTGACGCAGCCGATCATCACCGACATCGAGACCGTCTTCGCAGGCGCGGGCAACTGGGACGCCACCGTCCACTGGGAGATGGCCGATCGCCCGATGTTGCACGAGTTCGTGATCGCCCGCCAGGACCGCACCGGCGCGCAGAACTTCGTGGGCATCGCCGCGCAGCCGCAGCTTCACCGACGTCGACGTGCAGCAGGGCGAAGTCTACACCTACGTGGTGCAGGCCATCCCGTCGCACGGCGGCATCAATCACACCGAATCGGAGCCGCGCCAGCACCGCATCCTGCCCGGTGAAAACCGTCCGTTGGTGGAAATCCCGTGGATCCAACTGTCGCCCACCTGGCAGGCCGACACCGCCACCACGTCGCTCCTGGTGGACGCCGCCGCCGTGGCCGAAAACAGCATCGTCCACTTCGCCGTCTTCCGCAGCGTGCGCGCGACAGCGACTTCGTGCAGATCACGCCGATCCTGGAGCAGACAGGTACATCCGTCTTCTACCAGGACACGTCGGCGCAACGCGGCTGCTACTACTACGTCGTCGTCACCTTCCGCAGGCGCGACGGCGAACCGACCGGCTACAGCGAAGCCCGTCAACCCGGCGCGTGCAGCCAACCGGGGACAATCTACACGCCCGGCCCCGCCGCGGACGCGCCCGCCTACCCGCTGGAAAACTGTGTCGCCGCCATCCAGCCCGGCGCGCCGATGGTCAACTTCCGCTTCGGCGGCGGCTTCGAGGTGGCGGTGGAAGGCATCAACGAAGGCGCATACGGCCCCGCCAACGTCAGCGGCGGCGGCTGGCTGCTGGTACACACCGCCGAAGAGACGATCCCTGTGCCCATGAGCTTCAGCGGGCTGACGGTGAACGCCGAAGGCTACGTCTGTAGCGGCAGCGCCAACGTGGATCTGTCCACGCTGCCCGATGGCGGCCTGTGGCTGCAAGCGCCCGGCGGCTTCCCGTATCAACTGCTCGGCATCACCTTGCAGCCCTGGTTTGGCGGCAACAACACGGCGTCGGCTACGCTCGACATCTTCACCGGTGACGCCTTCACCGTGGCCGCCAACACCGGCGACAGCGCCCAACACCTGCGCATCGCCGACGCCCGCATCACCGACAGTCTGCGCTTCAGCCGCACCTACCTGTCCCTGGCGCAGAAGGGCTGCACGCACCCGGCGCTGGCCTTCCGCCTGGAAACGCTGCCTGTGGAAGTGATCCCCACCGGCGTGGTGCAGATCGACGAATCGCAGATCAGCCTGTCCGCGGCCTGCACCAACTACGTCGACCGCTACAACGCCGCTTTCCCGATGATCACGTCGCCGTACAGCGGACTCAAGGATCAGCGCTTCGCCAACGAGCAATTCCTGAACGTGGGCATGACCGCGGCTGCGGGTGTCACCATCACCCCGGCGGGCGTGGACGGCAACTTCAGCACCGCCGCCGACGTGACGTGGCATGCGTCTTACCCATTCGCCTTCCAGGTGAATGTGGACGGTTTGAGCGTCAACATCGCCGACAGCCAGATCGTCAGCGGTTCCACCGGCGCGGGGACGGTGAGCGTCCTCTACCACCAAACCGCGGACAACGGCAAGCAGGGGACGGCGACAGGCAATTTCGCCTCCCTCACCATCGGCCCCCGCGGCCACATGAGCACGCCTTTGAACCTGAACGGCGTGGACTGGGACGCCTTCGCCACCCCCGCCGCCGCCTGGGACTTCTACCAGGGCGCGCTGACCACACCCGGTCTGCCTGCCATGCACGACGGCGACGGCATCGCCCGCTCGATCATGTGGGCATCGCACCCCAGCGCGGCCGCGCCGGTGGCGATCCCCGACGGCGTGCTGCCTGGCGAGATGGAACCCGGCTTCAACCGTCGCGGCGTCAACGCTACGCTGGCCTGGGCCAACTGCAACGACAACGCCGTCTTCGACAACGTGTCCATGGACAGCTATCTGCGCCGGTCGGGCATCACACAGCGGCACATCCCGCTCTACAGCGCCGACGCCCAGATGACCGTCCACGGCTACCAATTCCGCCCTGAGCGCTTCGACCTGCACTTCATGGACAACGCGCTGCTGGACAGCGACATCCGCGGCTTCGTGCATCTGCCCTTCCCCAGCGATGTGGACGTGCATCTCGTCGATATCTGGCTGACGGGCAACGTCAACGATGCCGGTTCGGGTGACGCCGCCTGCGTCGGTGGTGGCCGCATCCCCGAGGACGAGCAGAATCACACGCTGGCCTATTGGGACGTGGACACCCGCTTCGAGACCGCGGAATTCCGCCAGGAGCTGGGCGGCGACACCGTCCTCTGGTTCCAGGGCGACATCGTGGAACTGGCCCACCTGACGCTACACAACGGTGACGCCGTGCTGCCCGCCGATCTGGCCTTCGATCCTGACGGCAACTTCCACGACGACGTGCGCAGCGGCGTCAAGTACGACCGCGGCGACTACCGCTTCCAGCGCTTCCCTACCTGATGGAGCGGCTGCGCCGGAGCGACTACGCCCCCGGCAGCGGTGAAGCGCCGGTGTGGCACGCCGACGCCACCACCATCGCCGCCCCGTCCGCGGGGACGTGGAACAGCAACGGCTTCGTGGGACTGCGCGGCGTGCCGGTTGCGCCCTACTTCGGTCCGCTCTTCATAGACCAGGAAGTGGCCGATGCCGATCAGATCGTCTTCGCTGCCTGGGATGAGACGATCACCGGCTTCGCGGCGCAGCCCCGGGTAAGCAAGGAATGGGTGAAGGTCGCCCGCGTGCGCATCACCTTCGACTATGATCACCTGGTACACGTCTACGACGCCGCCGCGGACGCCGGTCTCTTCGTCGGCTTCAAAGACTACCGCTTCGTGCCCGACCGCTACCTGGAATTCCCCAACGTGCCGGACCCGGTGCAGGAGATCGCGGACCTGGACAAGGTGGAAGAGCAGTTGAAGCGGCTGCAAGTGATCCAACTCGACACCGGCACGGTGATCTCACCCACCGCCACCGGCGTCTACCTGGGGCTGAGCGCGGGCGTGGCTCCGTTGCGGGCGATTGCCGAGGCGCGCAACGTCAACGATGACGGCGCCATGAACACCTGGGCCGACAAGATGGCCATCAACGCCACGGCCAAGCCGGTCTACATTCAGCAGGTGCAGATTCTGACGAACAACGTGGGCGTGTTCCCCTTCGAGGACACCACCGCGGCGCTGGACGAACTCTCTGACATCGCCGTGGAAAACCTGCTCGACGTGCAGAACGTGGGCGGGCGCACGCAGGGCCTGCTGGCGGAACGGGGCATCAACATTCACCGTCTGCGCGGGCTGGTGGAAGTGGAAGGCGAGGGCCTGGAGACGCAATTCAAGCGCTTCCACCTGAGCACGCAGATCGAGATCAAGGGGCGCGACCAGAACCCCGACACACCGGTGGAGATCCCCGACAACCCGTTGATGGAGCCGGAACCGCCGCTCTTCTACGCTGAACGGGTGACGCTCTCCATCGTCCGCCACGGTGACACCACCATCGTGGGCCAGGGCATCGAAAGCAGCAAGTTCGAAGACAAGCTCGACTCGTTCGACGCCACCCTGGTGATCAACAGCACCAAGCCCCAATTCGAGGGCGGCATCACGCTGTGGGGTCTCGAATCTGGCGGCGTCAGCATGGACAACGCCTCTGCCGTCATGGGCATCGGTGCGGACATGAACTACATGGGCGTCAGCTTCGACGGCGAACTTGGCGGCGAAGGCCAGGAGATCCTCATCGCCGGCGACCTGCTCGCCGGTCACGTGGACCCCACCAGCGCCGTCTTGCAGAACAACTTCGCCGACGCCATGGGCCAGATCGAAGAGGATCTGGCGCTGGAAGGCATGGCCATCGAAGACCTGGGCGAGATGACCGGCTTCTACCTGCGGGCCTACGCCGGGCAGATTCCCATCATCGGCAACGGCTGTATCCTCAGCCTGCAAGGTGACGCCGAAGTCGCCTTCTGGTACTGGCAGTTGCAGGGGCCGAGCGAGAACTACGGCGGCTTCCTCAACCCAGCCGTCTACGGGCGGGTCCTCTGCCTGGTGGACGCCCGCGGCGACATCTACCTGCGTTACCAACACGCCGACGGCGCCGACGCATTCAGCGGCGAAGGCTACCTGGCCGGTGGCGTGGGCAAATGTGACCCGGCAGGCTGGGGCCGCTGGGAAGACCGCTGGTGGGGCGACGCCGCTTGTCTCCAGGCCGGCGCGGGCCTCGAAGTCGACTACAGCGAGGGCAACGGCTGGTCCGTCGACTACGCCGCAGACTACGAGCGCCTCTTCGAGTAACAGTTGAGCCAAGAATGATGAGTCAGTGCCTGGCACTGGGCAAGAGATCCACGCACACGGATCGGATGCTGCCCAGTGCCAGGCACTGACGCATCGCCCGTCAACACACCAATGTCCCGCTCCGTCCTTTTGCACTTTGCCTTCCTCCTTTTCCTTGGGCGATTTCAGAATTTTATTGATCCACGAAGGCACACGAAGCACTACGAAGAGGAGAAGAGAAGAGAGGGACACGGATTTCAGGATTCGCAGGACAGCAGAGCGGAAAAGCTTTCTGCTCGTTCTTTTCTGCCTTCGTGTCTCTTCGTGTGGCTTCGTGGATCATTTTTTCTCTGGTTTCTCCTTGCCCCTCACACAGCGCGGCGGTACAATCAAGGCGCGTGATCCACCAAATCCTATTCTCCAAGGAGCCTCCCAAATGGAAGAGCAGAAACCTGGCGTCAACCACTACAACCCGGTCACTGTCACCATAGCGCCCGAGGACACAGTCGGCGCGGCGCTGCTGGGTGTGTTGTCCATCATCCTGTTGGTGGCGCTGTTGATCAGCCAGCGCCGCGTGCGCAACTTGCAGAAAGAGTTGGATGAGACTCGCCATCCCGTGCTGATTGAAGAGTAGACGAAGGAGATCCCTCGATGCAGATCTCCGATCTCCCAATCGCTTAATCGCCCAATCCCTTCCGCCAGAAAGGAGCTACCATGACCTACCGCAAAATCGACGGCATCCCCGTCTGGGGCGATCCGCTCCAAAACGCTGTGGACCAGATCCTCAACTGTGCGCGGCAGGCCGAGGCGGCGGCGCTCATGGCCGATCATCATCTTGGCTATGCTGTCCCGATTGGTGGGGTGGTGGCGTATGCTGACCAAATCAGTCCGTCCGCCGTTGGCTTCGACATCGCATGCGGTAATAAAGCCGTGCGGCTCGACATCCCCGCCAAGGAAGTGAAATCGCACATCGGCCCGATCATGGACGACATCTGGCGCACGCTGTCCTTCGGCGTGGGCATGAAGAACGACGAGCGCGTAGACCACGATCTCTTCGACGATCCGGCCTGGCACGTCCCCATCGCCCGTCAAAATAAGCAGTTGGCCCAGGAGCAATTGGGGACCATCGGCAGCGGCAACCACTACGTCGACCTCTTCGAGGACGAGGGCGGCCAGATCTGGATCGGCGTCCACTTTGGATCGCGCGGGCTGGGTCACCGGCTGGCCACGCACTTCGTCAAAGCCGGCGGCGGCAAAGACGGCATCAACGTCGACCCCGTGCTGCTCGACGTCGATTCGGCGCTGGGCGAAGAGTATCTTGCGTGCATGAAGCTGGCAGGGCGCTACGCCTATGCCGGGCGCGATTGGGTGGCGCAGCGCGTGGCCGATCTGCTGGGCGCGGCCGTTGTGGAAGAAGTACACAACCACCACAATTTCGCCTGGCGCGAGGAACACAACGGCCAGGATCTGTGGGTGGTGCGCAAAGGCGCGACGCCTGCCTTCCCCGGTCAACTCAGCTTTGTGGGTGGCTCGATGGGCGACGTATCGGTGATCCTCGAAGGCTTGGACAGCGAAGACAGCCGCACCGCGCTCTACTCCACCGTCCACGGCGCAGGGCGCGTCATGTCGCGCACGCAGGCTGCCGGGCGCGTCCGCTGGAAGAAGGGACAGCAGATTGTCGTCAAAGAAGGCGAAATCAGCCGCGATATGATGCTCGATTGGGTCCACAAAATGGGGGTGGAACTGCGCGGCGCCGGCACCGACGAGTCGCCCCATTGCTACAAACGACTGCCCGAAGTCCTCGCCTACCACGAGGGGACGGTGCGCGTCCGCCACACGCTAAAGCCGCTCGGCGTGGCCATGGCCGGGCCGGATGAAGGCGATCCTTACAAAGACTGAACCACCCTCCGTTACAGCAACCTTCCCATTTCGTAATGCCTGCAAAACCAGCGTCGCTCTGATCAGAGCGACGCTGGTTTTGTGCCTGACAATTGCCCTACACAAGCTGTTCAATTCATTGCAAACTGAGCTATAATTGCATAGAATATAAAATTGCACCGCCAATTTCCACTCATCTTGCTGCCCACTCCGTATACAAAACCAAAGAGAGGACATCGTGGAACCGTCGGGGGATGGCTTTAACGCCCATTGGTTACAACATTAAGAAATTGAGTGCAACATATACAGAGCGCAATTCGTCACCATACAGAGTCGTCTGCAAGCGGTTGCACCGGCTCTCTAGCAGGATCCCGTCTTGTGCGCATGATTCGTGACTGTGATCGGAGTCTGATTGAATCACAAATCACCTCGACAGCGATCCTGTGGACATAAGAATCCACATATTCTCACATGACCCTGGAAAGGATCACTCTATGTTCAGCACCAAACGGATTTTCAAACTCATGGCCGTGTTGGCGATCTTTCTACTGCCGGCAGCCTGCATTGGTCCTCAGCCGGATGCAGATGCAGAGGCACAGCCTGCGGCGGCGCGGACCGTTGGTGGCGGCGAACTGGTCGGCCCGGTGTGGCAACTGACCCAGATCGCCACCCGCGACGGTGCGATTGTGAAACCGGCAGATTCGGTTCTGTACACGCTGGCCTTCGGCGAAGACGGCCGCGTGGCTGCTCAGATTAGCTGCAACCGTGGCACCGGCAGCTACGAAACCGACGGCAACGGCCTCACCTTCGGCATGGTGGCTTCTACGATGGCCGCCTGCCCACCTGATTCCGTGGCCGATGATTTCGTGGCCGGGCTGGATGACGCGCGTTCCTACGCAGTGGACGGCGACACCCTGCGCATCACCACCCGCACCGGCGTGATGACCTTCACCAGCGCCGCAGCAGAGGAAGAAATCACCGAGGAAGCCCCGGCGGAAGCCACTGCTGAACCGGTCGAAGAGACCGCCGTCACCGGCAACGTCACCTACATGGTGCGCATGGCCCTGCCCGATGGCGCCGTGATCACCGTGCGCCTGGTCGATATCTCGCTGGCTGATGCGCCGTCGGAACTCATCACCGAACAGGTGATCACCACCGAGGGGCAGCAAGTGCCGATCCCATTTGAGCTTGCCTATGATCCCACGCAGATCGTCGATGCCAACACGTACGCCGTGCAGGCGCGCATCGAGATCGACGGACAACTCGCCTTCATCTCCGACACCATCGTTCCAGTGATCACCCGTGATGCGCCCACCAGCGACGTCGAGGTGATGGTCGTGCCTGTTGCGGCGCCGGAAGAAGAGCCAACCGCCACCGAAGAAGGCGCGGTAACGGAAGACGATGCGGTGTCCGAAGATGGCGCAACCGGCGAAGAAGCTGCCGACGATCAGGGAACCGCCGCTGAGGAAGGTGCAACCACAGAAGAAGACACAGCAAGCGAAGCAGAGACCATCGTCCCCGCGGACAATGAACTGGGCGGCGTCGTGTGGCAGTGGCAAGGCACACAGATGAACGACGATTCCAGCACCACGCCCGCCGATCCGGCCGCCTACACACTTGAATTCGCCGCCGACGGTCGTGTCGCCGTACAGGCCGACTGCAACCGTGGCACAGGCCCGTACACGCTGGAAGGCAACCAGCTGACCTTCGGCGCCGTTGCCGTCACTTTGATGGCCTGCCCCGAAGGCTCGCAATCGGATGCGTACTTGCAGCAGCTCGGCCAGGTCGGCTCGTACTTCATTACCGAAGACGGTAGACTGGTGCTCGAACTTCAGGTGGACAGCGGCAGCATGACTTTCATTGCGGCGCAGTGAGCGATGAAGAAAGACAACCAACGGAGGTTTTTCGCCCTTGCATTTGAGATAATCGGCGCGCTGCTGGTCGGTTTCTTTGCAGCCGCAGTGGTCGGCAACGGCCTCAGCGTGATCCTCGTGGGTTCAGCGCTGGGCGATCAACTGGGCATGGGTGTGCTCACCATCCAGATCTACGGCGCGATCCTGGCCTTTGGCATCGGCGCGGGCATCGGCGCTGGATTCGGCGGTCGCCTCTTGCGGCAGAACGGCTCGGTGTGGTTTGCCATGTCCACGAGTTTGATGTTCAGCGCATTGGTCGTGCTGATCAGCCGTACACTGATGACGTCCAACAGCCTGGTGCCAACGCTCTTCGTGGCGCTGGGCGTCTCTGTGGTAGGCGCGGTGATTGGCTACAACCGTCGGCGAAGCTCACCAACATAAATGGCTCCTCGGCGACGTAGGATGAGATCCGCGGCGCCTGTGCATCGAAGCGAAATGCCGGGTATAATGAGTAACGAGTAAGGCGGAGATCGCTCGATCTCCGCCTTACTCGTTACTCATTTCTCTTTCCCCACCACAAGGAGACACCCCCATGAGTCAATATCGCACAGCGATCATCGCCTGCGGCATCATCGCCCGCGTCCACGCGCGGGGATGGCTGGGCCTGCCCGGCACACCCACCGTCATCGGCGCCCTGGCCGACACCAACCCCGACGCCCGGCGCGATTTCGGTGATTTCTTCGGCGTCGGCGAGGAACATCGCTACGCCGATTACCGCGAAATGCTCGACGCCGAACGCCCTGATTTCGTCGACGTCTGCTCCTGGCATCAGCAGCACGCCGAAATGGTGATCGCGGCAGCAGCGCGCCGCCCCAAGGCGATCATTTGCCAGAAGCCCATGGCCGTAGACCTGGGCGAAGCCGACGCCATGCTCACCGCCTGTGAACGCAACGGCGTGAAGTTGATCATTGCATACCAGCGCCCGCACCACGCCACCTGGCTCAAGGCACGTGAACTGATCCGCCAGGGCGTGATCGGCAAGGTCACCCAGGTGCAGATCGACGACGGCGGCAACATCCTCAACACCAACTCGCACAACATCCGGCTGGCTCTCTTCCTCATGGACGAGCCCAACGTGGAATGGGTGATGGGCGCGGCGGAACGCACCACCGATCAATTCGAGCGCGGCCTGCCCGCCGAAGACGCCTGCTTGGGCCTGGCCGGCTGTGACAACGGCGCCACGATCCTGATCCAGGGCAACCTGGTACACGGGATCGGCCAGGGGTGCCGCGTCATCGGCACGGATGGCATCATGGAACTGGACATTACCCACCACCCCGACGAAGTGATCCCCTCCGACGCGCCCATGTACACGCCCGAAGGCCCATCGGCCCGCTATAACTTCGAGATTGGCACAGTGCGTTACATCAGTTCGTCGACACAGGGATGGGTGGACGTCGACGCGCCGTGGCACGACTGCTGGGGTCACCAATGCCAAGAGGCCATCGACTGGGTGGAAGGGCGCATCGACAACCCGATTAGTAGCGCTGAGCGCGCTCGCGCCGTGCAAGAAGTGATGATGGCGCTCTTCGAATCGGCGCGCAAGCGACAGCGCATCTACCTACCCCTGAAAACACGAGTCAACCCGCTAAAGCTGATGGTCGAAAACGGCGATCTGCCCGTGGAATGGCCCGGCGCCTACGAACGCCGCGCCCGCCTCGTGCGCGGCGAAGGCATGTCCTGGCACAAGTGATGCGTGGTGCGTAGTGCGTGGTCAATGTCATTAAGTTAAGCGCAGGTGAGCACCCCCAGGTGCGGGTCTACACGAGTACAGCCGCACGAGAGCGTGCTCACTCCGCATTTCAACTGAATACAGCGACTCATTTGCGCCAATCTGTACTAGGCTTTCAAAATGAGCAGTTTCACAATTCCTCGTAAGCATGTATACTAACCCTGCCCTGGAATCGCCATCAACCGATCACATCCAACGAGAGTTTGTCCGCGCAGATGGCTTCGACGAAACATCTGAACAGTGAATACTTGCGTAAGTTGATCCATGACGCACTGGGTCAGTGGCGTCGGGCCGAAGCGGACGACAACCTGCTGGCCGATCTGCTGATCTTTCAGCGCGCTGGCTCAATCTGGGAACGCTCACGCTGCGCTCAACCACGTCCTCGAAGAAGTGATCGGCGTGCTCGCTGCCCAATCTGAAGAAGAAGCCACGATCCTGCGCCTGCGCTTTTACGATGAAATGCCCGCCCATGCCGTGGCGCTGCGGTTGAACATGTCCGAGGGCAATGTCTTCAAGCGGCAGCGCAGGGCATTGAGCACGCTGCTGACGTCCTCGCGCAACGGGAAGAAGCGCTGCGCGCCGAGTTCCAAGGACGCTTTGCCCAACACCTGCCCGCGGCGACCTACACGGCGCTCTTCGGCGCAGAACAGACCATCGCCGAACTGATCGACATCGTCGTAAAGCCGGAAGCGCCCTGGTTGCTCTCGCTGGAAGGGATCGGCGGCATCGGCAAGACGTCTTTGGCCCGTGGCCTGATCGACGCCCTGATCGAAGACGGCATCATCGGCTGGCGGACGTACAGCGGCCTGGCCTGGGTGACGGCGCGACGACAGCAGATCAACGCCGGCGGCGCGCTGCACGATCTCGACCGCCCCGCATTGCCTGTGGAAGAGTTGATCATCGCCCTGGCCGATCAACTGCTGCCCGCTGATGAACGCCGCGACCTCCCCGTGAGCGCACTGGAAAACAGAGTGCGCGGCGTCCTCAAGCAATCGCCGCACCTGATCGTCGTCGACAATTTGGAGACGGATGCAGACATCCACGCGCTGCGCGACGTCCTCCACGGATTGGCCAACCCGTCGCGTTTCCTGCTCACATCGCGGCGCAGCCTCTACGATCAGATCGGCTTCTTCCCCTACCGGCTGCCCGAACTCAGCCGCGCAGACAGCCTCAGCCTGCTGCGCCACGAAGCTCGCCAGCGCAACCTGCCGCATCTGGCGTCCGCGCCCGATGACCAACTGCACGCCGTCCACAACACTGTGGGCGGCAACCCGCTGGCGCTGCGCCTCGTCGTCGGCCTGACCCATGTCCACAGCCTGGAACATGTGCTGGCCGATCTCACCGCAGCGCGTGGACAGGCCATCGAGCAGCTCTACACCCACATCTACCGCCGCGCCTGGGACCGTCTTGCCGAAGACGAGCGAAATTTGCTGCTGGTGATGCCGCTGATCAACGAAAACGGCGCCGAGATCGACCTCATCGCCGACATTGCGGAACAGCCAGCGCCGCAACTTCGTCCCATTTTGGAACGGCTGGTGACGCTCAATCTCGTGGAAAGCCGCGGCGATCTGCACCGTCGCTGCTACACCATCCACAGCCTGACCCGCGCCTTCCTACACGAACAAGTGTTACGCTGGAGTCCCCCATCTCGCCATGAACAGCCAGACAACCGCTGAACCGCCGCACTACGAACACATCTTTGAACGATACATCGGGGCCGGGTTGCGCCGGTCGCTGACCCGCGTCCAGGACTTTCCCGTGGTGCCCGAAACGGAACGGCAACAGGCGTGGCATGTCCTGAGTTACGGGCTGGCTGTCGACGGCGCCTGGGCCGATGCCCGTGATCTGCTGCTCAGCCTGTCGCCCAAGATGGAACAGGTCGGCTTCCGCGATGACTGGATGGGCTATCTCGCCGTCGGATTGGAGCAGGCGCGCGCCCACGGCGAACGCTACAGCGAAGGACAGATCGCCATTCAACTGGGGCTGCTCAGCCAACTCGCCAGCCAATACGACGACGCCGTGCGCTGGCTCAACATCGCCGTGGACTGTTTCAACCAGTTGGCGGATCGCCATCACCTGGGCGTTGCCTACAACTTCCTCGCCAATGTGGCGATTCAGCGCCGCGACGCCACCGCCGCCAAGACATTGGTGGTGCAGGCCCACGCCGTCTTCGAGGACGACGATCCCGAACTGGCCTACACCGCCTACGTGGAAGGTGACATTGCCCTCTTTGAGCGCGACTACGACGCCGCGGAACGCCATTTCCGCCGCGGATTGACGCTTCGCCGTCGGCAGGGCGATTCGCGCCGGATCGCGATGGCGCTGCGCAACCTGGCCCTGGCGCTTCAATATCTGCAACGCTACGCAGAGGCGATCCAGTACAGCGAAGAGGCCATCCACCGCTTCGAGGCACTGGACGACGTGCGCAACCGCGCCACCGTGCGCATGAACCTGAGCATTGTCTATTACGAACAGGCCGACTACGAGCGAGCACTTGTCCTCTTGGCCGAGGCCGAACCCGACTACCGCCGCTGCGCCGATGAACAGTCGCTGGCCCAACTCTACACCAACCGCGCCATCTATCAGCGCTCCGCCGGGCAGATCGAAGCATCCATCGCCAGCGGACGCGAAGCCGTCGCCCGCTGGGAAAAGCTGGGCGATCTGGGCAGTGTGGTCAATTCGTTGGATGGATTGGGGATTTCGTTGATCGATGCGGGGAGTTACACAGAAGCGGTGCAAGTGCTTGAAAGGGCAGAGACATTGCTGACACAACTTCGAGAGCATCCTCGTTACAGCTACTATTGCACTGAGATTGAACGGGATCTGGCAGAAGCGCGCCGACGCGGACGAAACTAAAACCTGGCGGGTTACAGAAAACCCGCCAGGTTTTAGCAGCCATCACCCGCCTCCGGTGGATCCGCCAGGCTCAGCGGCCAACACAGCCGACGGAGCGAGGGAAATTGCACCTTGGTCGATGGTGACGCCGGCGAAAGCCAACGACGTTGCCAGCAATGCACTGGCCAGCAGCAGACGCACAAAGCGCAGCGAAAACCGAAAAGTATAGCCCTTGCCCATCTCAATGTCCTCCAGTGAAAGAGGCTCATCGAGTTTAGGGTCCCCACCGCCGCCGAAGCAGCGGCACACGCGTGTTCCCCAACGAGCGCAGGTTGTCAATTTGCTTGATGCAGCATCGAGGACTATGTTAGCGGGCGGCGTGAGGGGTGGTCACCCATCAAAACGTCCTCGCTACCCATCAAAAAAAGCCCATTGCTACTCAGCCCAGGTGCGACGCACTGGCTACACTGTTGCCGCATAGCCATCACCGCCCCGGCCAGTGCGTCGCACCTGAGCCATCAGAAAAAGCCCAATACCCATCATGCGCATGACCCAATCACTGGAGATCCTTGCAGCGTTACGCCGAGAGGTCGGCCTGTCGCAGAGCGACATGGCGCGGCTGTGTGGTCTGAGCGGCCGCCAGAGCCACCAGACAGCCGGGGCCTGGGAGCGCGGCGAATACGCCCCCGACGCCCGGCGACGCACCCATTTCATGCACTATCTATGGGATGGACTGGGGTTGCGCCGCGACGCGCAACGCTTCGAGGACGTGTGGGCCGTCCTCTGTGACGTGTGGGGATGGGAGCCGATCAGCGACGACGAGTGGCGCAGCTTCACCAACACGCTGCGCCCGTCCTGGCAAGTGGAAAAAGACGACACTAAACGCGTCCCCTCCCAGGCCCCGCCGTTGACGGGCGAATTCCTGGGGCGCGACGACGAACTGGCCCAACTGGCCGCGACGACGGGCGATCCCAGCCGCGGCGCTGTCTTCGCCGTCACCGGCATGGGCGGCGTCGGCAAATCGACGTTGGCGGCGCGCTTGCCCACCAGCGCCGCGCCGACTTCCCCGACGGCGTGCTGTGGGGCAACCCGGCGGTGAGCGACACCGGGGCCATCCTCGACAGTTGGGCGCAGGCGTTCGGCTACGACTTCAGCCGCCTGCACGATCTGGAAAGCAAAGCCGCCGCCGTGCGCGATCTACTGGCCGAACGGCGCGTGCTGCTCATCGTCGACAACGTCCTCAGCGCCGCGAGTGTCCTCGCGCTGCTGCCCAACACCCCCTCTTGCACCGTCATCTTGACTACGCGCAATCAGGAGATCGGCCACGCGCTCCACACGCAGCTGATCGCCTTGTCGCCGTTGGATGCGCCGCACAGCCACGAACTGCTACGCCGCATCGTCGGCCCCGCCCGCGCCAACGCCGAGGACGCTGCCGCCGCCGCCATCTGCGCCCTCCTCGATCACCTGCCCCTTGCCGTGGAGATCGCCGGGCAGCGGCTGCGCGCCCGCCCCGAACGTCGCCTGGCCGACTTCGCCGAACGTCTGCGCAGCGTCCATGCCACGCTGGCCGAGTTGCGCATCAGCGACCGCGCCGTGCGCACCTCGTTCGAGGCCAGTTGGCAGGCCCTCGACGCCGATCTGTGTCGCTCGTTCGCCCAACTCGCCCTCTTCGAGGCGCGCCCCTTCGCCGCCGACGATGCCGCCGCCGTCCTCGCGCTGGGTCGCTACGACGCCGAAGAGACAATCTTCAGCCTGGTGGCGCTCTCGCTGCTCAGCGCCGTGGGCGAACGACGCTACCGCCTGCACCCCCTGCTCGCCGACTTCGCCCGCGAAAAGCTCACATCCTCGCCCGACGCTGACGCGGCGCGGCTGCGCTTCGCCCGTCACTTCGCGTACATCGCCAAAGACGCCGAATCTCTCGCCGTCAACGCGCCGGAGTGGGATCACATCGATGCCGGCGTCCACACCGCCCATGCGCTGGGCGAGCGCGCACTCGTCTTCGCCTACGCCGACTCCCTCCTCGCTCCCTGGCGGCGGCAAGGACACTTCACCCAGGCGCGGCGTTGCCTGTCCCTGGCCGTGGATGCGGCGCGCACGCACGATGATCCACGGGTCCTGGCGCGGTATCTGCGCGAGTGGGCCTTCTTCTGCCTGGAACAGGACGACTACCCGTCCGCTGCGCCGTTGCTAGCTGAGGCGGTTGCGATCTTTTCTGATTTGGAGGAAACGAGGGATCTTGCCGATACCCAGCTTCTCCAGGCGCGTATGGCTGTCGAACTCGACGAGTACCCAAGGGCCGAGACGATCTTGCGCGCCTGTTGGGCCGTCTACTCGTCGACGGACGATGGCCGCGGCCTGGCGCGCACGTTGTACTGGCAGGGGTTGGTCTACTACTATCAGGGGCAATATGACGAGGCGAAACAATTGCAGGAGCAGGCGCGCTCATTGCATAAGATGCTAGATGACAAAACGGAATATGTTGCCACATTGCGCGCCCTGGCCGACATCGCATTGCAGGAAAGGGCGCACGACGACGCCGACAACCTGTGTCGGCTTGCCGTGGATATCGCCACCCAGGCAGGCGAATATGGTGAAGTGGCTGCGCTCAACTACCTGCAAGCAACCATCGCCGGCCGGCGGCAAGATTGGCAACAGGCGCTCGACTACGCCACCGAAGCCATGCTCGCCTTCCAGCGCCTCGGCGATCTGGGATTCCAGATGCTTGTGTTCCTGCTGCAGAGCCAACTGCAACTGAAAATGGCCAATTACCAGCACGCCGAGGAACTGGCGCTCAAGAGCCAAACGCTTGCCCAAAGCCTCAACCAGAAACACACAATGGTGTACATTCTGCGTCACCTGGGCCGCATCTACACTGAGCGCGGCCTTCCAAGTCGGGCTGAAGACGCGCTCAAGCAGGCGCTGGAAGTTGCTGAATCTGGCGGCCATCCACTGGTTGAAGCGCTACGCCAACAGATCGCCGAGCAGCGTGATCCGGCGGTCAATCGATCTCATGCGGCGATCCCCCAGTAGGGCCGGCATCACCCCATCCGCCAAAATACAGAATGTCCCGCCACTCGTCCAGCGTCAACTTGAACATGGCCTGAGACTCACCCTGGGTGTCATCGATTTCGGGGGTGGAAAGCACATCGGTTACCCATTTCAAATCGTTAAATGTATCAGTACTCTGCAAGGCGGTCTGATTCGATTTTAGCCGATCTTGCGCAACCGCAGCATGCCACTTCACCCAGTGCCTTGAGGCCGTCGCAGCCGACATAGGCGCCGCCGACCGCATCGCCTCGACGACATCTTCTCCGCTTGCCCCTTGCTCGTAACGACTTCGCCAGACATCTGTGAATTGCGCAATAATCGATGTTGTCATTCCTTCGGACAACATATCGTAGACAAGCTGAGCAATGGCCATCACATCTTCTCGGATGTTTTTCAAGTTTGGGCTAGCCACGGTCGCTGGCTCCTCTCTTACCACTGCCTGCTCCATCATGCGAAGTGAAAGCCCATAGCTATCAGGATCTTGCGGATCGAAACCGATCTCCTTCGGCAGCCACGATTTCAATGTAGTCGTAGTCCACCTTGTCTCCATCTCGGTTATATCCACACCCAGCAAATCAAGGACATGGAGAGCGGCAAAAGGCCGAACTGCTGGAATCGGGTAGTGTCCGTCGTCTTGCACAAAGAGGCGGCCAACCTTTTCACGTTGCATATCCATCAAACAGCGCACAGCATAGGGTCCACCGAGTAGCGCTGCAACAACATCGGCGAAAATCTCTTCGACCCAATGCAGGCATCGGTTGTTCGAAGCACGAAGCGCCTCCAGTCGGGCACCCAGGTCGGTGTGGATCGGTTCACCGGAACCAGGCAACGCGCCACGCCAAAACAGAAAATGGCCGAGTTCGTGAAGAATCGACATCGCATCACAAACCCTGAGTGTACCATCACCGACGATAACCGCTGTCGGTGGGATCGAAATCAGAGGCACACTGCTATAGGGCAGCAAGCGTGTGCCAGACGTAGATCTTACATACACAATTGGATGTTCCACATCGGTGAAAAACATGCTCAACTGGTTTCCGGCGAATGCTGCTATCTTGTTGCCTTCCGCCAGACCAGCTTGCACAGGCGCAGACGTGTCCTGTGCATATTGGGTCCAGATGGCGTGTAAGTTCATCACATCAGCGCACACCTTAGAAAGCACCCCACGCAGAGCATATGCAGCAAAGCCGTCTGGGATTTCGGCCAGATCGCCCAATTCATTCCGATTGAACTCAAAAGTGGTATCAACCGGAGTTTCCTGGATGTCGAAATAGCGCTGGGTGTAGAAAGAGTCGATGACGAATGCATAGTGAGAAGCTGCAAATTGGAGCATGCCATAGGCGACGAAGCGCAGACGTTCTTGCGTGTCCGTCAGGTCGTCGGGGGCGTTGGCCGGTGCGGGCTTGACTGGCGCTCGGCGCAACGCGTCTAGCCCGGCCAGTACATCGAACACTTCACGTATACGATCGTTGATCGATGGCACTGTCTTCTTGTCACCCAATCCGAATAGGCGATCCGCCATCCAGAAAGGCAGCGCAAACTGATCCACCCACCCCTTGGCTTCGCTTGCCTGCAACTGTTTACGCGCCATGCGCCCCTCCTGTTGAATTCGTGGTTGGTCCAGATTCGGTAGTCGAGTCGGCTGAGCCAACACATACAACGAACTGAGGGCTGCGTAGCCACTGCCGACATGCCGTGTCCCAGAATACCATGAATCACCCCACGCGGATCTATCCAATCCCTGATCCCGATCTGTGGAGTTGTTTGTGCATAATCTGCGCATCATCGATCTGTTTCGCTTCATCGACTGGGTAATGACGCTGCCGGCGGGCCTGGAGCGAAGTTTGCGCAAGGACTTTGAAGAATTTGAGGAGGCGCAACACATGAAATACGTGTCTACGATTGAACGCTGGGCAGAACAACGCGGCATTGAACAGGAGATCGAGCAGGGGACAGTGCAATCCTGCAAAAACTGCTCCGCCAGGCTGTGACCATCGCTTCGCATGATCGCTTCGCCCAGCGCATTAGAGAAACAATCGATTCTCTCGACAAAGAGAGAACAATCTTTTCGATACTAAAACAACCCCATCTGGTGCAAAGGACGCCGCCCCGCCAGCAACACATACGGCGCAGCCTTCTTCGGGCTGGGGACGCCGATCTGCGCCAGTTGCGCCAACTCCGTAACTGTCCACGCGCGGCGGGCGGCCAGGATGCGATCCGCCGATTTAGGACCAATCCCCGGCACGCGCAGCAGCGTCTCTCGATCCGCCAGATTCAACTCCACCGGCGCATGACGTAGGTTGAGATCCGCCCACGCCTGTTTGGGATCTACATCCAACCGCAGATTTTGATCTTCCTGGAAGCCGAGGTCTTCGGTGCTCCAGTTGTAGTCGCGCAGCAGGAAGCTGGCCTGGTAAAGGCGATAGGCTCGCTGCGGGGGAACAGCGGGCCTATCTTCGAATGGCGTCTGCGTGATTGGGTTGAAGGCCATGTAGTATGCCCGACTGATGCGCGCCTGCCGGTAAAGCTTCTCGCTCAGCGCAAGCAGTTCCAGATCGGTGTCTCCCACTGCGCCCACGACAAACTGCGTCACCGAAGACGCCCGCACACGCTCGTTGCGGCGGATCTGCTCCACCCACATCAACCGCTGCACCAACTCATCCCAAAAATCTTTCTTGGGGGCCAGCATGGCCAACCGCTGCGCCGTGGACCCTTCCAGGTTGATCGACACCCGATCCGCCAGTTGCATGGCGCGACGGATCTGGTCATACTCCGCACCCGGCATGATCTTCAAGTGAATGTAGCCACGGTAGCTGTACTTGCGGCGTAGGATCTCCGCCGTGTCGATGATCTTGTCCTGCGCGGTGGGGCCGCCGTTGATGATGCCCGAAGACAAAAACAGCCCGTCCACCAGTTTGGCACGCTGGATGCGGTCGAAGCCCTGCGCCATCTCATCGGGCTGAAAGGTGATACGTTCCATGCGGCTGCGCCCGGCGCGGAAGCCGCAGTAAAAACAGTTACGCTCACACGCCGTGGTCATCATCGTTTTGAGGACGGGTTTCTTGCCCTGCGGCGTGGTGACCTGCGAGATCGAACGCTGCACCGCCGCCGCGTGGCGCTCAGCGCGCCGGTGCTTCGCATCCTGCGCGGGGACAAAACAACTGGGCGCGCCGATCTCTTCGTGCGGCGCGTCACCCGCCGACTCGAACTCGGTGACGTCCCCAAGCTGTATGATCTTTTCCACGGGATCGGGCGCGATGATGACGTTCATGTCCTCTATTTTACAGAACACATGTTCGTCTTGTCAAATGGTTTTTTAGAAGCACCCGCCTTGACAATTGCGCGGTTCCCTAGATAATTGACACAGGAAAATGTAAGATTACTTCCGTATCAGTTGGCTGTCGGCGCTGTATCCCCCAACGCTGTGCAGCATCAGTACCAGTTCCTCCTGCAGGCCGTTTCTCTACCCCATCCAAACTGCAGGAGGCAATCCTCAAGGAGGCATCTGTATGCAGAATTTGTCTGCCCAGGTAAGAGGGGTGTTGATTTTTCTGGGCGTCAGTCTCGTCTTCGTCATCTTGATGGGCCTGCAAGATCGCTCACGGGAGCCGATTGTGGCACCGTCGACCCCACGCCAGCCTGTTGAGATGACCGCAGACGAAGAAGCGGTGGCGGATGAGGTCACTGAAGACGGCGAAGTTGCGGTAGCGGAAGAGGCAACCGCTGAAGAAACCGCCGCTGAATCGGACACAGCAGCCGAAGCGACGCCGCAGGAAGGCGCTGCGTCCACTTTCTTCGCCGTCCTATCCACCGATCCCCCCGTCCCCGAGGACAATCCACAGACGCCGGAAAAAGAAGAATTGGGCAAGATGCTCTATTTCGACCCGCGCCTGTCGCAAAGTTCGATCATCTCGTGCGCCACCTGTCACAATCTGGGGTTGGGCGGCACCGACCGCATCCCCACTTCGCTGGGCCACGATTTTGAGACGGGCGGACGCAATGCGCCGACTGTCCTTAACGCGGCTTTCTTCAATCAGCAATTCTGGGATGGCCGCGCCGCCTCCCTCGAAGAACAGGCCCAAGGACCGATCCAGGCCGGCGTGGAAATGGCCATGCCCCCCGATCTGGCCGTGGAACGCATCAACGAGATTTCTGGCTATCTGCCCTACTTCGAAGCAGCGTTCCCCGGCGAAGACGATCCGGTCTCGTTCGACAATATCGCAAAGGCTATCGCCGCCTTCGAGCGCACGCTGATCACGCCCAACGATGCCCTGGATCGCTACCTGCAGGGCGACGAAGCGGCGCTGTCGCCGTTAGCCATCGAGGGCAAGCAGACGTTTGAAGCGGTGGGCTGCGTTGCCTGCCACAACGGGCCGATGCTCTCATCGGGCCAGTTGATGCCCTTCCGCCACGGCGAAGATCCCGGCCGCATGACGGTCACCGGCAACCCGGACGACGAGTTCCTCTTCCGCGTGCCCACGTTGCGCAACCTGCCGCTCACCGCACCGTACTTCCACGACGGCAGCGCTGCCACCATCGAAGATGCCATCCGCACCATGGGCGACGTGCAACTCAACCGCACACTCACCGACGAGGAAGTCACCGCCATCTCGGCCTTCCTCAACTCGCTCATCGGCGACCAGCCACAGGTGACCATCCCCGTGCTGCCCACCGGTGACGTGGTGCTTCCGCCCAACGTGGAAGACGTCGCCGAACTGGTCTCTGTGGTGCGTGGTCCGTTCGCAACGCTCTCCAATACACCGCCTATCCCCGACGACAATGCACAGACTGCGGAGAAGGTCGCGTTGGGTACGATGCTCTACTTCGACCCGCGCCTGTCGCAGAGTTCGATCATCTCATGCGCCACCTGCCACAACCTGGGCCTGGGCGGCACCGACCGCATACCCACGTCGCTGGGCCACGATTTCCAGACGGGTGGACGCAATGCGCCGACTGTCCTCAACGCCGCCTTCTTCAATCAGCAATTCTGGGATGGCCGCGCCGCCACCCTCGAAGAACAGGCCCAAGGCCCGATCCAGGCCGGTGTGGAAATGGCGATGCCGGCCGACCTGGCCGTGGAACGCATGAAGAGCATCACCGGCTATCTGCCCTACTTTGAGGCAGCCTTCCCCGGCGAAGAAGACCCCATCACCTTCGACAACATTGTCAAGGCGATTTCGGCCTTCGAGCGCACATTGATCACGCCCAACGACGCCCTGGATCGCTACCTGCGCGGCGACGAAACCGCGCTTTCACCTGAAGCGATCAAAGGCATGGAGACCTTCCAAGAAGTCGGCTGCATCGGCTGTCACGTAGGGCCGATGCTCTCCATCGGCGTGCTCATGCCCTTCCGCCACGGCGAAGATCCCGGCCGCATGAACGTCACCGGCGATCCCGCGGATGAGTTCCTCTTCCGCGTGCCCACGCTGCGCAACCTGCCGCTCACTGGTCCGTACTTCCACGACGGCAGCGCCGCCACCATCGAAGACGCCATCCGCACGATGGGGAATGTGCAGCTAAACCGTGAGCTTACCGACGAAGAAGTCGCCGACATCTCGGCCTTCCTCAACTCGCTGGTGGGCCAACAGCCCGAGGTGACGATCCCATTCCTGCCGCCGAATTGAGCAGGCCGGGGACTGGGGACTGGCGATTGGGGACTGGAATCGGGTTGAGAATCTGAAGCGAAAACATGATGCTCGATCTCTTACGAGTCGAAACACAACAAAAAGGACGGCGTCTGCGGGCGTCGTCCTTTTGTTTGGGAAGAAGTACGGATCGTGACCGGCCTTGCGTCGTCATCTGTGTACTGGGCGTAGAATGAGGAGAGCAACAGTGCCTGGCACTGGCCAGGAGATCGTTGTCGCACAGTCATTTGCCGGCCAGTGCCAGGCACTGTTGCGGGTCTACAGGCGCGCTGGGGTTGCCTGTCCTCTGCAAGTGCGCTAGAGTGGGAGAATGTTGATTTTGTAGTACTCTCGATTCCCAACCGATCTAGAAGAAGGACATCCCATGCGGGCAGTGGTACAACGAGTGAGTGAAGCCGGCGTCACCGTCGACGGCGACGTTGTGGGGCAGATTGGGCGGGGCTTTCTCGTCCTCTTGGGGATTGCCCACGCCGACACCGAAAAGGAAGCAGATTGGCTGGCGCGCAAGATCGCGGGTCTGCGTCTATTCGAGGACGGCGAAGGCAAAATGAACCTGTCCCTGGCCGATGTGGACGGCGCAGTGTTGGCTGTGAGCCAGTTCACGCTCTACGGCGACGCCCGCAAAGGACGTCGCCCCAGCTTCATCGAAGCCGCCCGCCCCGAACATGCCCAGCCGCTCTACGATTACTTCTGCCGACAACTGGCCGCCGAAGGCGTCCCTGTGGAACGAGGCATCTTCCAGGCCGAGATGAAGGTGTCGCTGATCAACGATGGTCCGGTGACGCTGTGGTTGGAGACGGAGAAGAATGGTGCGTAGTGCGTGGTGCGTGTACAAGTGGAGTATCTGAACTTAGATAAGGAGTCCCTCAATGAGCAAACTCAGCACAACTCTAGCGGCCGAACCCGCCGTCGATCTAGCGGTGGTGAAGGAGATGGCGAGTGAGTTTCAGAACTATATTCTCAACGACGAGGTCTACCACACGCTGGTGGTGCGCACGCGGCAGGGCGACGAGCGCATCCAGAGCAGCGGTGGGGATCTGCTGGCGCGGTTGCAAAAGCTGCAAGGACAGATCAACGAGCTGACACCCGAACAGCAGGACGAGCTCCGTCAACTGCGCCGTCAACTGGACGAGTCGATGGCCGATTTTCGCACACGATTTCACGGTCTGCTGGAACGGGAGGTCAAGGCGCGGCTCAACAGCCTCAAGTGGTTCCTCGACGAATGCCAACAGGATCGGCGACAGTGTCGCGTCTCGTATCCTTTCGAGATCCGCAACCGTCACCGCATCGACGCCATCTGGGAGATCCTCGACGACGCGCCGCCCGAAGGCATGCGCGGCCAGATCGAGGCCGTCGACCGCCGCATCCGCGGCACAACCGGCCCCGCCGAATTTGTGTGGGATGATCACGTCAAGGGGATCTATCCACAGGAGAAATACTGGTATCTGTATGTGCTGCCCAGTGTGGTGAAGGAATGAATGAAGAATGAAGACTGGGTAGTGGATCATTTCTTTTTTAGATAGACCGTGATCTCACTACGGTTGTGGAAAAGCTGCCGCGCCCCAACAAGGACGTACGCCCGCCGCAGGATGTTGAAGGCATGATCAAGGATCTGTCGGCGGCCGCGTTCGGGCAGTTTGAAGGTCATGATGGCGATGCCGTGGGGGTAGAGCTGGCGGGCGTAATCTGCCATGAGCCGCGCCGAGTCGCGGGCGTCCATGCGCATGTCGTTGACGATGAGATCGAACTCGTCGGGTTCGTCGGCCAGGTAGGCTTCGGCGGTGACGCGCTTGTGGCGCACGCCCTTGTCTTTGTCCAGCCGCGGATCCAGCGCCGCCGGGTCCACCGCGGTGACGTACTGCTCGCGCTGGCGCAATACCCGCGTCCATCCACCCGGCGCGGCCCCCAGATCCAACGCGATCCCCCGCGGCGGTAGCTCAATGTGAAACACCGCCAACGCCTCCAACAACTTGAACTCCGCCCGACTCACCTGATCTTTCTCACGGGCGAAGCGTCTCTCACCCCCCGCCCAATCGGAGAGGTTATAGTCGGCGAGGGAAAGGCCTAAACAGGCGAGTTGCGAATTGCGAATTGCGGATTGCGTGTCGTCGGCGCTGTCGCCGTCCGTCTGCCCGCAGACAATTGACACGATCTGCACCGGCTTGCGTACGTCGAGGGGCGCGCCGCTGAGTTCTTGCAGGCGCTGGGACACGGCGCGGTTGACGTCAAAGGGCTTGTACGGCAGGTCGGCGAGGATGCGCGTCTGCACAGAAAAGGGCATGTCGGGGTCCATGAGCGAGGCGAGCTCGGCCTCGGCGGCGTCGACGATGGCGAAGACGTCGTCCGCCGCGCCGCGCAAGGACGCGGTCACGTCCACCGGGTGGATGTGACGGACGAAGATAGGCGGCTCCTGTCGCCAGGATTCGGCCATGCCCCAGAAGCCTTCCACGCAGTCGAGAAGCACGATGCCGGGCGCAAGCTGCGCCACTTGCGTCACCTCGGTGGCGGCGCGTTGCGCTTCGGCCAAGGCGAGATCGAGGAAATCAGGATCGGCGGTGAGGATCAGTTGGGGCATTAGGCGGTGGGTGTGGTGTACAACTCGCGGGCCAACAATTCTTTGATCAACTGCTCGACAGACTGTTCTTTCGATTTCGCTCTTGCTTTTGCCAGAGCGTATAGATCCTCTTCAAGTGGAATATAGTACAGGCGTTGCTTTATATCGAATTCCACATCAACTTCTTCAACCAAATCCAAGTAATCTTCAAAAGAATGAGTATCCCAAAACTCGCCGGCTTCTTTCAAACTGTTGAATTGTTCGGGAATTGGATCACGTTCTTTTTTGTCGTCCATGTCGTCTCATCTCTTTCGAGGCCATATCTCATGCGCTAATCACCAGGGCGTGATCACCTTTTGCTATGAAGAAGACAACCAAGTATCTTCCATCCGTAGTCTGCCCCAGTGCTTCATACACATCTTCGCCTTCAACTTGACCACGGCCAATCCGACGAACTGGTGTGCGGTCATAGAGAATTTCTTCGACTTCCCACTGAGACACGCCGTGCTTTGTTTCAAGCTTCTCAACAAACTGCCGGAGCCAGATGATGTCGGAAATCTGCATCACATTGTCCCATAATTCTATGTTTCATTCAACCGTCTGACGAATCATCCCCGCAACTTCCCTCGCCCGCGCCGGTGCGTCGCCGACGTAGTCGGAGGCGTCGAGGAGACGGCGCGCGGTGATCGGATCGATCAGGGAGATGAGCCGTTCGTCGGCGAGGAGGTTGTCCATGAGCGGATTGGCCGCGCCCGCTTGCAGCGCGGCCCAGGCGGTGAGGCTGTGCTCGCGGATGACTTCGTGCAGTTCCTGCCGGTCGCCACCGGCTTTGACGGCTTCCATGAGCAGACGCTCGGTGGCGGCGAAGATGCCGTAATCGCGCAGGTTGCGCGCTGTGGGGCCGGACCAGATCGTGAGGCCGTCGACGAGTTTCTGCACCTGGGTCAGGACTTCGTCTGTCACCAGGAAGGCTTCGGCGAGGAAGAGACGCCGGTTGGCAGAATCGTCGAGGGTGCGTTCGAGCAGGCTGAGCGCTGCGTTGTCCCAGGCGGGGCGGGGCAGCACAGCGAGGACGCGGCTGAGGCTGTCCACGTTTTCGGCGGCGATGGGGTTGCGCTTGAAGGGCATGGCGCTGGACCCAACCTGATGCTTGCCGAAAGGTTCGCTCCACTCACCGAATGGCGGCGATTGCAGGATGCGCAGATCGAAGGCGAATTTGTGGACACTCGCGCCAAGACCGGCCAGCGCGTTGACGATGAACCAGTCCTGTTTGCGCGGATAGGTCTGCGTGGCGCGGTAAAGGCTTCGATACCCAGAGCGGACATGACCGCGTCTTCAAGCTGGCGCGCAGTCAGCCCGTTCCGTCGAGGAGTTGGGTGTAGCTGGCGCTGGTGCCGACCGCGCCTTTCAGCCCCTTGCCGCGGACGTTGTCGCGCACGCGGCGCAGTTCGCCGAGATCGGCGAGCAGATCCTGGCCGTATTGGGCGAGGCGATAGCCCACGGTGGTGGGTTCGGCGGGCTGGATGTGGGTGAAGGCGATGGCGGGCGTGTCGGCGCCGCCCTCGATGCGGGCGGCCAGGAGCGCAACACCGCTTCCAGCTTGCCGATCAGCAGATCGAGGGCGGCGCGTAGGCGCAATGCGTCCACGTTGTCGAGGACGTCCATCGACGTCGCGCCCAGGTGGATGATCGGCCCACCCACGGCGCACTGCTCGGCGAAGGTCTTGATCTCGGCCATGAGATCGTGGCGGATCTCCCGCTCGATCTCGGCGGCGCGGGCGATGTCGATCTCCCCTGGTGCGTGCGCAGATCGGCCACCTGCTCGGCGGTCACCAGGCCGGCGGCGTGCTGCGCCTCGGCCAGCGCCACCCAAAAACGGCGCAGCAGACGGCGCTTCTCGGCTTCGCTCCACACACGGCGCATCTCCGCGCTGCCATAGCGCCAGGTGAGCGGGGAGAGGTAGGTTTCGTGATCAAAGGAAGTTTGCGACATGATCTCTTCTCTGGTGGGCGGCGGTGGATCGGATGGAGATTGGGGATGAGGCGATTTCAGAAGATCAACCCTGCCCCATTCCCTATCATACCCTCAAGCGCCCCGTTTCAAAAGTGACCGGAGAAAAAGATCCACAGAATTGAAGGATTTCCAGAGCGTAACTATACAGGTGTGACGCCAGCGACCGCCGGTTGAGCTAGTACAAGGTGGACGAAAAGGGTCCATGAAATCCTGCGGAGTGAGCACGCCCTCGTGCGGGTCTACAGGTCAGCGCCGCACGAGGGCGTGCTCACTCCGCATTGCAGCGATTCATATGCGCTACTTTGTACTGTCCAAACGCTGTACAGTTACGCATTCTCTACCCAATACACCCCTTGGCGAAGATCTGCTGCCGACTGTAGGTGACCCAATCGTAAAGGAACTTAGCTTCGACTTTGTAACCGGCTTCGGCGCAAGCCTGACATCGGCTCTCCAGTAGCGAGACGCCGCGGGTGATGGAGTAGCCGATACAGGCCCGACATGTCCCTGAGATCTGGTCGTAGACGTAGGCTTCGAGCTTGACCACCTCGAACGGCCATTTGAGCAGGCCACCCTTGATGCCGCCGGTGACGCTACCGCTGCCGCACAGTTTGACGGTGGTCTGCCCCTTGCAGTAGTTGAGTTCGCCCACGCCGGTGATGCCCACATTCAGCTTGCCGTAGCCTTCGATGCCGAACTTGAAGGCGTAGCCGCGCAGTTCCAACCCCACGGCGGCCAACGGCCAGGTGATCCCCAGATCGGCGTTGGCGGCCACGGCAATCGATCCGATGTAATCGCGCCGCTGGCAGCCAGGGCAGTCGCCGCCGCTCTCGCTATCGCAGCACTTGACACACAACTTCCCCTGCACCGACAGCGTGCCGCCCGCCTTGATCGTGGGGCGACTGGGCAGGCTGCTCATGAGGCTGTTGAGGCGATCCGTGTGCTGTTTCGGCCCCAGCAGATCGTCCGATTTCTTGTTGACGGTGAGGCAGTCGGTGGACGACCAGCCCAATGGATCGATGCGGGTGGCCGGGTTGTTGCGGGCGTATTGGTAGAGATTCGCCTGCTCGATCTGCCCCAACGGATCGGCCTGCACAAAGCGCCCAAGGGCAGGATCATAGCGACGGGCGCGGTTGTCGTAGAGCGCGGCCACGTCGTCCCAGCGGCGGGCGCTGAACTGGTAGGCGTTGTCCACGACGCCGGCGCGTTGAACCGTCTGACCGAAGGCGTCGTACTCGTAGCGATTGGCCGCCGCGCCCGACTCGTCTACGAGCAGACGCGTCGATCCCAGGCCGTCGGGCAGATAGTAGTGGACAGCGCCGCCGCCGCTACGGGCGAGCCGACCATCGACGAAGGGCGTCAATGCATACCCCGTCACGAGCTGAGCCGACGCGCCGTACTCGGCCAGGATCGTGGTCCCCAGGCCCACGCCGTCGTGGAGGAAGCGGATCGTCGAGCCGTTGGTGGTCTCGGCGACGCGACGGCGGAAGGCATCGTAGACATACGAAGACGTGCCGCCGGGGCCGCTTGCGCCGGTCATGTCGCCGCGGGCGTTGTAGGTGAAGGATCGACTCGCGCCGCCGCTCACCGTCACCAGGCGGTTGCGAGCGTCGTAGCTGTAGAGCGTGCGCTGTGCGCCGTTTTCTTCGACGAGTTGATTGGCCTGATTGTACTGGAAGGTGGTCACCGCGCCGTCCACCGTCTGGCGGGTGCGATTGCCGACGGCGTCGTACTCGAAAGTCTGGTTGTAGCCGAGGGCGCCGGTACGACGCTCGCTCGACAGCCGGTTGGCGGCGTCGTAGGCGTAGGTGACGGCGTCACCGCCGGTGAAGGTGACCCCGCTGCGGTTGCCGGCGGCGTCGTAGGTGTAGCCCACACTGTCCAGCAGCGCGTCCGCCGCGTCGCGGTAGACCATGCGCACAGGACGATCCAGATCGTCGTACTCAATCTGCATGCGCAACCGCACTGCCCCGTCAGGGCCGGCGTCCTGACGCACCATGCGGCCATCGGCGTCGTAGGCGAAGGTGAACGTCCGACCGCCCTGCTGCGCCTGGATCAACTGGTTGGCGGCGTCGTAGGCGTACTGCACGGTGAGGCCGTCGGGGGCGACGAGGGCGGCGCGGTTGCCCACGGCGTCGTAGGTGTAGCCCACCGTCTTGTTCAGGCGACGGTCGATGACGGTGGCGGTGCGGCCCAGCGCATCGTAGGTGAGGACGATGTCGGTGGCGGCGTCGCGCACATTCGTCATGCGCCCGGCGGCGTCGAAGGTGCGGTCGATGGCGCCGTCGGGGTAGACGACGCGGATCTCGCGCCTGGCCGCGTCGTAGAGATGCTGGATCACATCACCGTTGGCGTGAGTCACCTGCGTGATCTGTCCACGTGCGTCGTAGGCGTAGCCGGTGACCTGCCCCAGCGGGTCGGTGATGGCGCTGAGACGTCCGGCATCGTCGTAGGTGAAGGTGGTGCGGTTGCCGCGGGGATCGACCGTCGCCGTGGGGTTGCCGTTGTTGTCATACTCACGGCGTGTGCTGTTGCCCAACGCGTCGATTTCCTCGATCACACGGCTGAGGCCGTCGTAGACGAAGCGCTGCGTCTGGCCGTCGTCCTCGCCGCTGCCCGCGGGGATGGCCGAGATCGTGCGCACACGGTTCCCCGCGCCGTCGTAGACATGACGGGCGCGCTCGCCCAGCGGGTTGGTCTCCTCGATCAGGCGGCCCACTTCGTCGTACACAAACGAGGCCGCGCCACCCAGCGGCTCAGTCTGACGGGTCAGCCGCCCCATGTCGTCGTAGGCGTAGGTGACGGTGCGACTCAGCGCGTCGGTGCTGCGGATCAGGCGTTGCGCGCCGTCGAAGACACGCACGGTGGCGTTGCCGTTGGCGTCGATCTCCTGCACCAGGTTGCCGCGGACGTCGTAAACATAACGCTGGCTATGTCCCAGCGCGTTGGAGATGGCGGTCAGCCGGTTCAGCGCGTCGTAGGATTGGGTGAGGACGACGCCGGTGGGGTCGGTCTGGCTGGTGCGATTGCCGTTGACGTCGTAGCTGTAGCGGGTGCTGTTGCCCAGCGGATCGGTGGTGGTCAGCGTCTCCCCGAACGCGTTGACGGTGTGGATGGTGGTCTCGCCCGCCGGGTCGGTTTCGGTGAGGACGCGGCCCAAACTGTCATACGCGTAGGTGGACGTCAGCGCCAGCCCGTTCGGGTCCACCGTTTCGGAGAGGCGACGGCCCAGCGGATCGTAGGTGTAGGTGGTGGCGACGCCGCGCCCGTCCACAGCGCTGAGCAGATCGCCGTTGGCGGCGTAGGTGGAGCGGATCTCCACGGCGAGGCCCGCGACGTCGAAGCGGCGCACCTGTTCGCGGCCCAGATCGTCATAGACATATTCCGTCACCACACCGCGGGGATCGGTCTGGCGCACCAGTCGCCCAGCGACGTCGTAGGTGAACCGGGTGACGAGATCGAGCACGCCGCAGCCCGTCACCGTGGTGAGGCGACGGTTGAGGGCGTCGTAGCTGTGACAGGTGACCGCGCCGCTGGGATCGACGATGCGGGTGACGTTGTCGGCGGCGTCGTACTCGTAGCGGGTGGTGAGCGCCAGGGCGTCGGCGTCGACGATCTCTTGCACGAGCCGCCCGAAGGCATCGTAGACGAAACGATCCACCACGCCGTCGGGGTGGGTGACGGCGGCGACGCGGCCGCGTGTGTCGTAGCTGTAAGCAGTGACGTTGCCCAACGCGTCCGCTGTGGCGATGCGCTGGTTGGCGTTGTCGTAGCGGTGGGTGGTGACGCTGCCGGCGGCGTCGGTCACCTGCGCCAGGTTGCGGTTGATGTCGTAGACCTGCGCGAGGACGCGGCTTTCGTCGGCGTCGCCGGTTTCCTGGCGCGTGAGTTGGGTGTAGAGATTGTACTCGTAGTCGGTGACCACGTTCAGCCCGTCCACCGGATTGGCGCTGAAATCTTCCACCAGGCGCGCCGGGTTGCCGCGGGGATCGTACTCGCTGCGGCTGACCACACCCAGCGGATCGGTGGTGGAGAGAAGGCGGTTCATGGCGTCGTAGGCGAAGCGGTAGACCGCGCCGTGCGGTTCGACGCGCTCGGTAGGGTTGCCCGCGGCGTCGAAACCACGGAAGACGGTGGTGACGTTGAGATCGCCCTGCCCACCGGCGTCCTCGATCACTTGCGTGAGCAGGCCGGGGACAGGCGTCACGCCGGGCAAGAAGAGTGGGTTTGCGCCGCCGCTTGCCTCGTCCGCGGTACCCTGGGTGTAGATGTACTGGGTGACGACGCCACGTGGATCGCTCTGGCTGAGGCGCTGACCGGCGGGGTTGTAGGTGTAGCGCATCACCGGGGTCACGGGCGCGCCGTTTTCGTCGCGCACGTCGGGGTATTCGATGCGGATCAGATCACCCGCTTCTGCGCCGCCTTCTTCGTAATCGTAGACGTAGGTGATCGTCTCGCCGCGGCCGTCGGTTTCGGTTTTGATCTGGTTGAAGCGCGGCTCGAAGGTGAATTGCCACGTGCGCCCCTCGCTTGGGTTGTCCGCGGCGCAGGCGGACGCAGGACGCTCGGTGCGCGATGTACGATTGCCCATGCCGTCGTAGGTGAAGTCGACACACTCGCCGTTGGGCTGTGTCTGCCGCGTGAGGTTGTTGCGGTCGTCACGCGTGTAGCGGACAGTGTGCCCCACGGCGTCGGTGCGCTCCGTCCACTGCCCCCAGCGATTGGTGATCCCAGTGACCTGGCCCGCGCCGTAGGTGACCCGCTCACGCAGTTCCTCGGACGTGGGGACCTTGGGCGCAGGCGCGCCGGAGACACCCACCGGGCTGTCGTTCAACAGCGCGTAGGACGTGTCCGACGGCGCGAAGGTGCGTTCCTCGGCGGCGACAGTGACTGTATCCGTGCCGGGATCGTAGATGGGCCGCGCCGGTTCCGTCACCGTGCGCACGCGACCGAAGCGATCATAGCTGTAGGCCGTAACGTCGCCCGCCTGGTCGGCCTGGTGCGTCATTAGCCCACGCTCGTCGTACGTGAAGCGTCGCTCTGTTCCGTCGGGCAAAGTCACGCCACGCAGATGATTATTGCCGTCGACGTCCAGTGTCGTCGTGCGCCCGGCGGGGTCGTCGATGGACGATAACTTGCCGTCGGCGTAGCTGAATGTCCACGTCCAATCCGCCCCAGCCCGCCCCGGCGCGATGACGGCGACACTTGCCACCGATCCGTCGCCGTTGTAGGTGTAGTCGGTGCGCACGCCGTGACGGGTGAGCGTGTGGGTGTGGATGCCGTCGGCGTCGAAGACAACCTGCGTGCCGTCGGGGTAGCGGCGCACGTAGCCGGGTGCGCCGTCCTGGTGCGACAGGGTGGAATAGTCCGCGGCGCTGCGGCTGACGATGACGCCGTCGGCGGCGGGCGGCGCGGTGAGCCACGGATCAAAGAGGACGCCGTCGCTCACGCTGTCACCCACGGCGGACGGGTTGAGCGTGGGGTGGAAGGGGCCGGAAAGCGCGCCCCAGTAGTTGCCGGTGGCGTCGACGGGCTGGACGGGCGTGTTGTTGAAGACGCCGTGATCGTCGTTGTCCTGGAAGATGCTGTTGTGGACGGCGAGTGCGCCGCCGTCTTCGACGTAGAGACCGTGGTTGAGGCTGTTGCGGATGGTCAGCCATGCCAGCGTGGGCGTGTTGGCGTAGACATTGAGCGCGCCGGGTTCGCCGCTCAGCCCGTCGAGGACGACATACGCCAGTTGCGATCCGTCCCCGCGCAGGTCGATGCGGCTGTCGGGCTGAAATGCGCCGCTGATCTGGGTGAAGGTGATGGGCTGTGTAGGCGCGCCGACGGCGTGCAGGCTGCCCAGCACGTTCAGCCCGGCAGGTTGCCCTTCGGTGGCGACGATGGAGATGTTCGTCCCCGGCGGGATGGTGAGGCGGCTGCCTGCGTTGACCGTCACCTGATCGATGATCTGGTAGTCGTCGATGCCGGGGATCTGCCAGGCGACGTCGCGATCAATGACGCCGCCGATCCAGGCGATCACATTCGAGACGTTGTCGGCGAAGGTGTTGTTGGTCAACACAGCCTGGGCAGGCAGGACGGCGGCGGAGAAGTTCTCGCGCACGGTGCTGTCGCGCAGCGTCACCTGGGAATCGGCGGTGTTGACGGCGATGCCCGCCGCGCCGATCCCGGCCTGTCCATTGCCGCGGGCGGTCACGGCGTCGAGGACGTAGTCACCGCCGGTGAGGCTGAAGCCGCTGCCGTTGTTGTCCTCGCTGGTGACGCGGGTCAGGGTGACGAGGCCGTCGGTCTGGATTTGGGAGACGGTGACGCCCGCGCCGGCGGCATTGTTGCGCACGACGAGATCGCTGAGCGTGGGCCGCGCCTCGGTGACGGCAAGGCCGGCGCCGTCGATGTGCAGGTGACGCAGCACAGAGGTGTCGCTGTCGGTTTGCACGGCGCCGCTGCCCAACTGGATGCCCAGCCAGGCTGCGCCGGGGGTCGCCGCGCCGAAGGTGATGGGGTTGGCGGCGGCGCCAGCGGCATTCAACGCGCCGAGGACAATCAGTCCGTGTTGCGCGGCGGCCTGCACTTCCACACCCGGCTCGATGGTCAGCGTCACGTTGTCGTTGACGAGGACGGTGCTGGTGATCACGTAGGGGCTGCCGGCCAGATCCCAGGTGGTGTCGGCGGTGATGAGTCCTTGAACGGTGGTGCGGGGGCGTTGCGAGGGGCAAATTGCGAGTTGCGAACTGCGGGTTGCGGTTCGTACATCTGCCCTGATCCGCTCAATCCGCTCAATCCGCGTTCTATCGCATTCTGCGCAGGATCGAAGAATTCGGCGGCGCGGTCGCCATCGGTGATGAGGATGCGGCCCAGATCGTCGCGGTAGAGGCGTTGCATACCGGCGAGGACCCAGCCTGCGCCGAGCGGGCTGTGGGGCTGGGTGTTGAGATCGACGGTGCCTTCGATGTCCACGCGCTTTTCGCCGGTAACGAAGACGCCGGTGGCGCCGTTTTCACAGTCGGGCGGGTTGCCGAAGATGCCGTTGAGAGCGAAACAGTATTCGCCCTGGTAGGGGACGCGGAAGCGGGCGGTGTAGGCGTAGAGGCCGGGCGGCAGCAGCGTCCCTTCGGCGTCGCGACCGTCCCACAGGTAGCGGAAGCGGCCCACCTCGCCCGGTTGCAGATCGGCGTCGATGGTAAAGTCCTGGGTGCGGATGCCGCCCACGAAAAGCTCGAAGCCGATGCTGTCGCCCAGGGTGACGTTGCTCTCAAAGTCCAGCGAAAACTTCAGGTCGATCACCGCCGCAGGGACGACGCGGTCGCTGTTGTAGAGCAGGGTGGGAGCCACGTCCTGGCCCAGGATCTGCACCGTCGGCAGCGTCACCGATTCGCCCAGCGTGCCGCGGCGCAGGTCCACAAAGCAGCCGGTCTCACCTTCGGGGCATTCCTCGTCCTCGTCGTTGTCGTCGCTCTGATCCGCCAGATCGGTCTCCAACTCGGGTACGGAGATGGGATCGTTGCAGTCGTAGTTGGAGAAGTGGGTCACCGTCATCTCGACCCACGCGCCGGTGACGTCCACCACGCCCTGGCCGGCGTGTTCCCAGGCCAACGTTTCGGGGTTCCAGTAGCCCAGGGGGATCGACGTCCCCGGCGCGAAGCCGCGGCTGTTGGCAATGCGCACGGTGACTTCGGTGCCGGGCTGGAAGGTGTAGTCGGAGTCGCCGCCGAGGTTGAAGGCGTAGGTTTCCCAGGTGCCGGGGGGCAGGCCGCCGCTGGGCAGGAATTCCACCTGATCGAAGACGGTGGCGGTGACGTCCAGCGTGTCGCCCGGCGCGATGGCGCCCGGCGGGACTATCACCTGCATGGAGCCGTCGCTGTTGGTGTGGGCGCAGCCGGCGGCGTCGCAGGTGGTCAGCGCCGCATCCAGCGGGGTGAGGTAGACGGCGTCGGTGGCTGTCTGCTGGTTGCGAACCAGGGAGACTTCGCGCTGGGCGTAGGTGTAGCCGTCCTTTTCGACGCGTAGCCAGTAGACGCCGCTCTCGACCACGGGGAAGACGAAGAAACCATCGGGGCCGCTGATCACCGTCCCCGAAACTGGGCGTAGACAGGGCCAGGTCGCGGCGGCATGGGATCGAAGCGGCTGCGGTCGCGCAGCCAGCGCTGCTGAGCTGGCCTGACTGCGCAGGGACCGCGCCTGCTGCGGCGGTTGTGTCCGCGCCAGGGTGACGGTGGCCCCGGCCAACCCGGCGCAGGTGGTGAGGTGTGCATCGCAGGTGGCGGAATCGTAGACCACGCCGGTGACTGTCCCAGCGTCGGCGGGTTGGGTGGGCGGTGAGGCTGTCCGCGGCGATGGGGACGTAGAAAACGGACGTCGCCGTGGACGGTTTGCCCGGGCGTCGGCGAGGAGACGGTGAGCGTAGCGCTGTCCTTCGCCCACGGCTGCGCCGAGGACGCCGTCAACGCCGGATGACGTGGCGGTGAGATCGCCGGTCACGTCGAAGACGGCCCCGCTTTCTGCGGCCAGCGTCACCGTCAACGAAGACAGGTTGATGCCGCCGTAAAAATCGCCGTAGGTGACGGAAATCGCCGGTTGATTCGTAAAGACACTGCGCCGGTGCGCCGGTGGCGCGATCTCGATGTGCGGGCCGCTGCCGTCCACAGCCACGATGCGCGCTGCTGTGGCGGACGCGCCGTCGTTGTCTACGGCGGCGGCGGTGAGCAGTTGGTTGCCGTGGGCCAGATTCAGCGTGGCGCTGAAGCTGTTGCCCGTCACCGTGGCGGCGACGCCGTTGACCGTCACCGCGGCGATTGAGCCGTCGTCGGTCACGTTGCCCGTCACCTGCACCGCGGCGGCGACCACGGCGTCCTCGGTGGGGGTGGTGATGGTGATCTGCGGCGGCTGGTTGGGCGTCGCCGGTGTGGACATGGGCGGCGTCTCGGGGATCACCTGGATCTGGCCGATGAGGTTGGGGTAGAGCGGATCGTAGTAAGTCACCGTGCCGGGTTCGGTGAAGGTGCGGCTGAAGGTTTGGCCGGGCGACAGGGGATCACTTTGCCAGGCCGGGTCGTCAGCGGGCGTGCGCGGTTGCGCCGCCGTCGCCGCCTGGGCCTGCCCCGCGGCGGACGTGTTATTCTGCACGATGGGCAGGTAGAGCGTGGGCGGCCCGGCGCTGGGCTGCGGCGGTGATCCGGCGCGCAATTGGTGTTCGCGCTCGCCGTCATTGGTCCACGTGACGGTTTCGCCCATCGCGATTACCAGGAGCGGCGGCGAAAGCCGGTATCGGTGATGGAGATCGTCCCGTCCGCGCGGCGGGTGATCCTGGAGATCGGGGCGGGCGCGTCTGTACGCGTTGCGGTTGTCCGCGGCGCGGCCGTCAACGAAGACGGCGGCAGCACAGTGAGGATCATCCCGACCGTCAGGCAGAGATGGAGCAGGCGGATGAGGGTGGCGCGGGCGCGAGTCATGGCGTTTTCTCCTGGTTTGGTGGGAGGGGGCGGAGGCCCTCACCCCGCCCCTCTCCACAGCGTTGACGATGTTGTAGTAAGAATGGGTCTTGATAGCATAGCCTTGGTTTCGCCTCCATCGCGGGTGAGTGGGAGAGGGTGCCGGATCGTCACGGTTCTGGCTCCCCTCCCCCATCCGGTTTCTCAGACGGCGAAACTGTAAACTCACCGTGATTGGGCAGACGCCCTCAACGCCTCGGCTAGATGGGAGAGGGCGGGGGGGTGAGGGCCTCTTCCAACACCGAGAACCTATCGCGTCAACATGACAACGGCGACTTCCACCCCAATCAAGAGCAGCAACGCTGGCAGTCCCCACAGGCGTTGGGTGCGGTCGAGCCGTCCGCTGAGGGCGAAGCCGACGATCAGGCCCACGACGACACCGGCGGCCGCGCCCAGCACGGTCTCGGCGACGCCGTCGAAGCCGGTGCGCGGTTGATTGCGCAGGAAGAGCATCACGATCGTGCCGCCAGGAATGAAGCCCGCTGCCCCGGCCAACAGGACAAACACAATGCGGTTCAGTACGTCCAGCATGGTCCCTCGTTTCGGGTGAGTGAGGTAATAATCTTTCCACAACAGGCTGATGCTACCAGCGGATTGTTGAATGGGTGTTGAATCGAGTCCATCCACGCGCAGATGTTTTCTACGAAGCTGAAATGCAGGGGATGGATGTCGGCGGCGAAAACCACAGCGGCAGCGCGCCCCAATTGCCGGGGAATGTCCGCGCTGCCGCTGTGATTTTCAAGTTTGGTGGTTGGTAGATCAGTATTTCTCGGAATTCACATCAACCGGGAATCCTCACCGGCTCACCGATGGCAGGTAGATCTGTTCGTTCAGCCCAGCCAAGGGCTCGAACTCCACGGCGCCGATGTCGCAGCCGTTCCCGGTAGGACGCGCCACGTTGCGCTGATCCTGGCTGAGTTGACAACTGCCTGCGTCCACGGCGGGGCTGCCGACGAAGAGATCGTAGGTGTAGGTGTCGGCGAAAGAGCGGGCCAGGTTGCTCCACGCCCGTTCTGCGGCGAGGACATTGCTGCCCGTCTGCCCAAGGACGGTGCAGCTATCCAGGTTACCCAGCAGGTTGTGGCCACCAGAGTTGACGCGCCCCAGGCAGTTCGGCCCCAGCGGCGCGGCGTTCTCGGCCAGGATCGTGTTGACCAGACTCACACCGTCGCCGGTGGCGTGGACGCCGCCACCCTCAGACGCCCCGCTGTTCCCCACCGCGGTGACGTTGACCAGCGACAGGCTGCCCCCAGCAAAGTAGATTGCCCCGCCCAGGTCCGCGTGGTTGCGGCTCAGGGTGCTGTTTTCCACGCGCACCGTGCCGTTATCGCTGCGGAGCGCGCCGCCCTGCTGCCCGGCCCGATTGTCGGTGAAGGTGCTCTGGCGGATGGTGACAGTGGCGTTCTGCTCGCTCTGAATGCCGCCGCCGTAGCCGTCGGCGCGGTTGCCGGCCACAGAGACACGCTCCAGCGTCAGCGTCCCCCCGCCGATGAGGACGGCCCCGCCGGATCCGGCGGTAGCGCCGCCGGTCAGCATGAGATCGCGCAATGTCACATTCACCCCAGCCATGCTCAGGACACGGCTCTGGCCGTTGGCGTTGAGGATGGTTCGATCCGGGCTAAGGCCGATCAGGATCAGATCCTCGCTGATGAAGAGGTCGGCGCCATTGGCGACCAGTCGCCCCTTCGCTTCTTCAACATTGAGTTGATGCACGCCGTAGCCCAGCGCGATGGTCTGCGCACCGGGGCGGGCGTTGGCCTCTTGGATGGCGGCGCGCAAGGTGCAGCCGTCCTGCGCCGCGCAGACGCCGTCGCCCGGAGAGACGTCGCCGCCTTCACCCAGGCTGGTGACGTAGAAATCGGCCTGTGGCAGGAGCACGATCTGGGTGACGAGTTCGTTGTTGTCGGCGATGGCGTCCGGCGTGCTGCTTTCGACGCTGCTTTGGGCTGCGATCTCAGCACCGACGTCCACACTGTCGGCCACAGCCACGGTGACGATCACCTGGGCCTGGCTGCCCACGGCCATCTGCCCCAGGTTGCAAGTGAGGCTGCGCCCGCCCGCGTTGCAGGTGAAGTTTCCATTGGGCTGGATGGACTGATAGCTTGCGCCGTTGCCCAAGTTCTCGCGCAGGACGACGCCGTCCGCGGCCACGCCGCCGCTGCTCGGTGTGCGGTTCTCAACGGTGAGGGCGTAGGTGAGGGTGCGTTGATTGTCCCCAACCACGGCGTGTCCCTGGCGGGTGAGGGCCAGATCGACCCGATTTTCCACGGCAATGGTGCGGCTTTCGCAACCCTGCAAACCGTCGGCGTCGATGGCGCAGACACGCAGGGTCTTGTTGCCGGGGCTGGTGTAGGTGTGGTAGCCCACCACCGTGCTGGTGAAAGTCGTGTCGGCCAGGACAACGGGCCCGCTCAGGCTGCCGTCCTCTTGGATCTGCCCCTTGCTTTCAGTGACACCGTCTCCCCATTCCACGAGCAGGGCGTGCTCGTCGTCCCAATCGGGGTCGATGATCAGGGCGTCCAGGCCGAAGGGGAAGCCCACGCCCGCGCTCAGCGGCTCAGTGCGGATGCTCACCGCCGGCTGATCGTTGACCGGCTCCACGACGACAGGCACGATCATGGGTTCCGAGTCTTCGCGGCCATCGTTGACCACGAAGGCGAAGCTGTCGTCGCCGTAAAAGTCCGCCTCGGGCGTGAAGGTGCCGGTCGGCCCCGTCCCCTCGCCGATGACGCCGTAGCCCGGCTGCTGGGTGATGCGGTAGGTGAGGGTGTCCAGCGCACCGTCGAGATCGAAGCCGAGCATGGCGAAGTTGACGGGTGTGTCCTCGGTGGTGGTGACTACGAGGCCGGGCTGCGCTTGCGGCGGACGGAAGTTGCGGCTGACGTTGATGTCGACGCGGGCCGGGGCGCTCTCGATGAGTTCGCCGTCGCCGGTGCGGAAACCGTCTGTGGCCTTGAAGGTGAAGAAGTCCGCGCCCACGTAGTTGGGGTTGGACTGGTACTCCACCCAGGCCGAGGTGTCGTCGATGCTGTGGATGACGCTGGCCTCGAAGACATGTACCAGTTCGCTGTCGATGTCGATGATGTAGAAGTTGGTGGAGTTGACCGAGATGTTGCCGGGGCTGCCGAAGTCGCCCAGGACGAAGCCGGTGCAGCCAGGACAGCTCGATTGGCTGCGCGCTTCCCCGGCAAAGAGACCGTCGCTGGTGAAGCGCTGCACGCGCTCGTTGCCGCTGTCCGCGGCGTAGAGGACGTCGTTGGGATCGATGCTGATGGCGGCGATGCGGTTGAACTGGCCCGGTCCGCTGCCGCTGAACGATCCTTCCACGGCGCAGGTGGCGTCGGTGCAGCTAAAGCCGATGCTGTGCTGATCGATGTAGTTGCAGCCGGAGCCGCTGGTGCAGCGCCCCATCCAGCCGATCAACGCGCCGGCGGACATGCTGCCGTCTTCATTGAGGGTGGCCGGGGCGAATTTGTAGATGCGGTGGAAATTGAAGGTGCCGCTGGTGGCCGGGTCGGGCGAATTGGCCACCACGTAGAGCGCGCCAGCGCTGTCGACAGCGAGATCATTGATGTTCCACAGCTTCATGGCGTCGTTGCCCACGCCCTCGAAGTTGCCGGTGGCCGTGGATTGGCGGATGGAGATGGAATAGGCCATCACGTCGATCAACTCCAGGCAGCGATCCGCCGGATCTTGCACCGGATCAACCACGCCGAAGTCGTTGGTGCAGTCTGCGGGGCGGAAGGCAGCGAGACCGGTCAGGTTCTGCTCACCCGCCACATAGAGGACGTTGTTGGTGGGGTCCAGCGCGGCGGAGGCAGCGTTCTTGAACTCCGGTTGTCGCCACGTGTCTTCCGACGGCACGTAGACCCGGTTGATCTCGTTCCAGAGGGTGAAGGTCTGCTGCTCCAGGATCGGCTCGGCCTGATTCTGCGGCTGTGTGGTGTAGAGCTGGATCAGGCTGTTGCCGGTGGAACTGCCGTCGCTGTTGGTGGAGAGGATGGTCCCCTGGCCCACGTTGAAGTTGATATCGCGCAGCGGACGGCTGTCGCTGCTGCGCCAAACTTCCCCGACGTAGAGGCCGTTGGGGTCCCACACCGAAATGCGCTCGTCGCCGTTGGGGGCGATGGTGCTGCCGCCAAAGGTGCAGCGACGGTAGCCGAAGTCGTAGATGTAGGTGTAGCCGGCGTCGTCCACAGCCATGTATTTGCTGTCGCCGCCGATCCAGCTCACAAAGTCTTTGGGCAGATCGGTGCGGTTGATGTCCTCTTGGCAGAGGCTGATGACGTAGTCGCGCATGGCGCTCTGGCTCTGGGCCACCTGCCAGGCGAAGTCCTCCCCTTCCTTGGCCGCGATCTGGGGGCTGTAGCGGGCGGTCATGCGGTAGTCGTCGATGAAGTAGGGGTAGAGCGGCGCGATGAAGAAGCCGTTGGCCGGGTGCTGGTCGATGGTGAACCAGATCGGGTCGCGCAGGCTGGAGGACGGGTCCACGTCGGGGTCCTGGCCGCGCACGGTGATCTTGATCGGTTCGTCGGCGATGGCCTGGATCACGTTTGCGCCGACCTGGGCAAAGGCCGTGGGTGGGTTGTTTGTCCCTGGTGCTTTGATGTTGACCAGTTGTCGCTTTACCTCAGAGCTATTGCGCGAACGGTCCATCGCCGACCAATCCACGTAGTGGACGCCCGGCCCAAAGGTGGGCCACTGGCTACCTTGCCCCACGGCGCTGCTGGCGGTGTATTGGATCGTCGGGCGCAGATCCGCCACATCGAAGACCTGGGGCGTACCCAAAGCGCACTTCGACCGTCCCCGCGGTCTCCATGATCACCGCGGGCGGGGCAGGAGGATGGGCGGCAGCGTGTCCACCACGATCACTTGCTGGCTTTCGCTGGCGCTGTTGACGCCGCCGCTGGCGCTGGCCGCGCCCCGATCCTGCGCCGTCCACTCGATGGTGGCCGACGGCAGGGGATTGCCCTGATCGTCCACTTGCAGCGGCCAGAAGGCGGGCGTGTTGTAGTTCAGCTTGGGGTCGAGATCGCAGTCGTCGCTGACGGTGACCTTGGCGATGATGCCGGGCATGTTGGCGCTGGACGATGCGCCGCCGGGCAAGAACGCCTCCACCACGATCACCTCATCGGTGCCGCTGATGGATGGCGGCGTGAGATCGAGGACAAAGAGACGCTGCGTGGCGTAGGTGCTGGCGTTGGCGTCCCCGCTGACGAAGTAGGGCTGGCGCAGTTTCAGCGATACGGTCCCCAACTTGGTGCCGCCCTTCTTGGCCAGATTGACGCCCAATTCCTTGGCCTTGCGTTGTAGAAAGGCGCTGGTGGTCTCTTCAGCTGCCTCTTCCGCCGCTTCCTTGACCGTGCGCTTGCTGGCCTCGGTGGCGGCTTCCTTGGCCGCTTTCTTCTCACTGGGCGTGTCCCCGCCGGGGATGAGGAAGGTGGGGATCCAGTCGAAGATGGAGATCAGCGTGTCCGCGCGCCAGGAGAGGGTGTAGCTGCCGGGGCGCAACATCACCTCGTTGGCGTTGATCCGCGTGCCGGGGTGGCGCAGGCTGATGTGGACATCGGAATTGTAGTGGTAGATCTCGGGCTGGCCCACGTCACCGTAGTTGCCGCTGGACCAATCGGAGAGTTCCAGCGGCAGCACGATGCCGTAGACATTGGAGTAGGAGCCGAAGGTCTCGTTTTCCAGGCGGCCGTACTCGCTTGCCATCATGTCGATGATGCCGGCCCGCTCAGCACTGGGGATGTGGTAGCGAGTCAGCAACAGGTCGAAGAACTTCTCGTCCATCTGGTGAAGCTCGTTGTAGGTGGCGTCCACGGGCAGTTGGAGGATCAGCTCGCAGTTGGGCGGCGGATCCTTGACGATGTCCGCGGGGGGCTTCAGATCGGGCGGGCAGCCCTTCAACGCCAGATTGGCCCCGAACTCGGCCATGTCCGCTGCGGTCTTCCAACCGGGGATGGGGACGGGCAATACCGACGCAATCGCGGCGGCGATGTGGGCTGCCTGCAACGGGATGATGCAATCCCTGGGGTTGTCAAACTCGATGTCGGGCGCGGCGGGCGCGTCAAATGTGGTGGGCGTCGCTTCCTGCGCCAGCGCGGTGACCGGCGACAGGACGCTCGCCAGCAGGGCGGCGCAGAGGACAAAAGGCAAGAACAGACGACGACGCAACATGATGTGGGTTTCCTTTCGCGAATAATGTGGCTGCCCACATCCTACGCGCCTAACGTGACTGGCGCGTGACTGAAGCGATTACGATGCAAGATCATTCAACAATTGCTCAACCACGGCGGACAAGGGGGCATCGACGGCAAAGACGGCGGGATCGTCAGATGAGGATGCGAGGGTTGGGGGGACTTCGGCGCGCGTGGCCTCGGCCAAGAGCCGCGTTTCGGCCTTCAACGCCGGGTGGGCGAGGGCGTAATCCAACAGGGATCGGGCGTGGGTGGGGCGTTTTTGGGCAAGGAAGAGTTGGGCGCAGCCCACGAAGACGTAGAGCAGCATCGGCTCGACGCGCAGCGTGTGCGCCAGGATCAGCGCCTGCACAAGCTGCGTCTGCGCTTCCGCCGGATCGCCCAGCGCCAGCGCCACGACGCCCAAGTTGGCGTGGGCGTTGGCCACGGCCCAGCGGTTGCCGATGGCGGCGAAGAGGCCGAGGCTGCGCAGGTAGTAGTCTTGTGCGGCGTGGGGATCGTCCTGATCGCGGGCGAGGGTACCCAGGTTGCTCAGCGTGAGCGCTTCGCCCTTGACGTCGCCGATCTCCTGGAAGATGGGCAGGTTGTGGGCGAAAAGCGTCTGGGCCTGGGCGTAGTTGCGCTTGGTGTAAGACAGGATCGCCAGGTTGTTGGTGGGTTGGGTCGTCGCCCAGCGGTCGCCCTCGGCGGCATACCGTTCGATGCTCTCGGCGTAGAGGCGTTCGGCGTCGTCGAAGCGGCCGGTGCGGGCGGCGACGACGCCCAGAGCGTTGAGCGATTGTGCCTGCCCCCAGGGGTCGTCGGCGCGTTGGTAGGCCTGCTGCGCGTCGAGATAGCAGCGTTCGGCTTCGACGTAGCGTCCTTGTTGTTGGGCGGCGGTACCCAGGCCGATCAACGCAAGGGCGGCGTCGGCGTGGAAGTCGGCCCGCCGCGCCGAGGTCAAGGCTTCGTCCAAAACAGCCTGCGCCCGGTCAAAGTCGCTGAGGTGGACGTGAAGATTGCCCAGCCGCGCCAGGACGGCCACCCGCATCGGATCGTAGGCGTCGTCCGCGCCGTCCGGTCGATCAGACGAGATCGCCTCGCTCAGCAGGTCCGCGCCCTCTTGGAACCAACTCCGCACTCGGTAGAACTCGAACAGCCCCACAGCCAAGCCTGTCACCTCGCGCCAGGATCGCTGTCCTAGCGCCCAGCGCCAGGCCGCGCGCGCGTTCGCCAGATCCGTGTGCATGTGCCGCAGGGCGTGCGGTTGATCCGTCCCCTTGAGCGCCTTGCCCCGGTCGCGGACGTGCGCGGCGAAGTGGACGCAATGGCGTGTCTGCGCGGCGCGTGCGGCTTCGGCGTCTTCGGCCAGACGCTCGCCCGCGAATTGACGCAGCAACTCGTGCATCTGAAAGCGATCCCCCTCGTCGGCGCGGATGAGCAGACGGTCGACCAGCGCGTCGAGGAGCGGCGCAGCCGGCGCGATGACGGCGCGAGCCGCGTCATCGTCCCAGCCGCCGCTGAAGACGGAGAGATGCGCCAGTTGTCGCTGTTCGTCGGGCGTGAGCAGACGCCAGGTGTGATCCAAAAGCGCGGCAATGCTACGGTGGCGATGGGGCAACCCCGACAACCTGGTTTCGAGGAAGCGGTGACTGCGGCGGATACCGGCGTCGATTTCGGCGCTGCTGTAGCGACGCACCAACGATGCCCCCAACTCGATGGCAAGCGGGTTGCCTTCCACCAATCGGCAGATGGCAGCGGCGTCTTCAACCTGTGTCGGTTCATCCCCAAAATCGGGGCGAATGCGCTGGGCGCCGGCAAGGAAGAGATGCAGCGCAGCGTGGACGCCGGGATCGCCGCTTTCGTCCTCGGCGGGGTAGGAGAGCGGCCCCACATCCACCAGCCACTCGCCGTGGACGTAAAGCGGCTCCCGCGAGGTGACCAGCAATTTGATACGCGCCGTGCGCGCCAGCAGTTCGAGCAGTAGACCGGCCTGCGCCGACAGTTGCTCGAAGTTGTCCAGCACGAGCAGCATGTCCCGTTGGGCGAGGAAGTCGGTGAGCGCGGCCAGCCAGGATTGGTTGCCTTGAATCGGCGCATGGACAGCCGCCGCCAGTGTGGACAGCAGATGATCGCCCTGCGTCACCGGGGCCAGGTCGACGAAGACGACGCCGTCGCGGAACGGGGCGTCGGTCAACGGTGCTTCCTGGGTCAGGCGGTGTGCGCCGGCGACGGCCAACCGCGTCTTGCCGATGCCGCCCGCGCCGATCAGCGTGAGCAGCCGACATTCGGGGCGGCGCAGCCGGTCGAGGACGAGCGCAATCTCGTCTTCGCGGCTGATCAGCGGCGTCAACGCGCGGGGGAGCGGGTAGGCGCTGCTCAGTGCACCCGCAGGCGACGGCGGGCGGCGCACAGGCGCAGGATTTGCAGACGTGCGGCGAATTTCGTGGGCGAGTGCGGCTGTCTCGGTGTCGGGCGCCACGTCCAGTTCCCGCGCCAACGTGTCCTGGCAGTCGGCGTAGGCGCGCAGCGCGGCGGCGCTGTCCCCTGCGCGCCAGAGACAAGTGATCAACTGCCGCCAGATCGGTTCCTGGCAGTTGTCCACCGCCAGAGAACGGCGGCAGAGGTCGACGGCCGCTGCGAATTCCTCGCGCTCGGCGTGTTGCGCGATCAGGTGGTTCACCAGCCACAGGAAATCGGTGTGCAGGCGATTGCGGCGCGCCGCGGCCCACTCGGCATAGCGCCATTCGGGCAGGTAGTCGCCCTGGTAGAGATCGAGAACGGGCTGGGCGCGGGCCGCGAATGCAGCGGGGGATAGACGGGCGACGTCCTGGCGCAGAGACGCAATGCCTTGCTCGAAAATTTCCGCGTCCACGGTGCAGGTGGGCGACGGCTGCCAACGGTAGCCGGTGGGCTGTGTGCGCAGATAGCGGGAATCGCCCCCCTTCCTCAATTCAGGCTCCAGGGTGCGCCGCGCCTGGCTCACGGCCACGCGCAGATTGCGCCCCGCCCGCGCCGGCGGCAAGTCGGGCCACAGCCATTCCATTAGCTCGTCCTGACTGAGGCTGCGCTGGTGCAGTGTCAGCAGAATCTGCACGAGTTCCAGGTTCTTGCGTGTGTGCCACGCTGTTACCGGGATTGGCTCACCATCACGCAGGATGGAGAACGATCCCAGGGTCGTTATCGTCAAATCGGCCATTTGATTACAGATCACTCAAAAGACAACACGATTCACTGCTTTCAGGTGACACCATACCACACCCAGCCGGGCCATCATACCCTCATCCGGCCCATTTCAAAAGGAGACACACCGTGCCTGTGCGCTGCGTCACTGTCCATCTGCTCGATGACGGTTAAAGTCTACCCCACCCCGGCATGATCCATCAGTCCTTGCTACGTTTTTGTGACGATAGATGCGTAGAGTTGGCATGCACGCTGACGTTGTGATTTCAGGATGAGGATAAAAGGAGAGCCACATGGACCCTCGACACCCGCTAGACGGCGAAGATGATCTTCGCCCGCATGAGCATTCTCCGCGCGAGGACACGCCCGAACCGCTTGCCGCGCTTCCCCCGCGCCAGGACAAACGACTGTCGCGACGGCGTTTTCTGCGCATGGCGGGCTGGTCTGCTGTGGGCGTCATCGGCGCGCAGACGGGGCTGTTCCGCGTGGCATCGGCCATCGACGCGCCGCCCGATCCTGGGTTTCTGGCGCCGCCGCCCACCTTCCAGCCGAGCTACGTTTCGTATCTGCGCCGCCGCAACGATCTGCTCGATCTGCGTTTGGAGTTCTACAACATGCAGCGCGTGGCCCAACAGGGCGGCGGCTCGGTGATGCAGCGCATCAACGCCAACCAGAACGCCTACATGGTGGTCCATTTTCCACCCCAGGCCACGGCAGAGCGCGCCTTCGGCATCAACGACAACCTGTTCGCGCCGCTGGGCAATCTGAATTGGGCCAAATCAGGCGAGACACGGCTCTCCTTCCAGTTGCCGGTGGACATGGACACCATCCCATACACCACCCAGGCGCTGCTCACCTGGGACGACCTGATCCCCCGAGTGGTGCCCGCAGCGCTGCCCGCTGGCGCATCGCCTGTCCCCTACCCGGCGATACGCGCCCCGTTGGCGCATGAGACGTCCATCGAAATGCCGTGGCGGCTCTACCTATCTCCGCACAACGGACTGGGCTGGGCGCACGCCACCAGCAGCGTCACCCACAACGGGCGCACCGAGATCTGGCACACGCGGCTGGGCGTGCGCTCAAACGGCGGCGTCGACGAGTGGACATCCTCGGGGCGGACGGTGCGCGCTGTGTGGACACGAGACAAAGTCTTCAAGCTGCCCAACATCCTGCCGCTGACCAACCACTCTTCGCTCACGCCCCAGGACCGCATCGACATCGTCGAAGCCACGTCCGACAAGACGGCGCTGACCAGCGGCAACCCGCAGCCGGTGCAGGTGAACCGGCTCATGCTGTCGCCGTTGGGTGGATGGCTCGACGTGGAAGGATCTTGGGAGAACCACCCGCGCCTGCTGGCGTGGCGTCACCTGCTGACGATGGGACGCGATCACTACGTGCGTGTCGTCAACAAGGGCTATCTCTTCCCCTTCGGCCATGCCGCGGCCAAGGTGAAGATCAGCGAGCGCCGCTTCGAAAACCTCGACGGCGAAACCGGTGGCTTCCTGCGCCAGGAAGAGTTCATCGTGGTGCGGCAGCCCACCAAATCGTACCAAAACGCGCCAGGACAGCCCTTCGGCGGGCGCGCCTGGCCCTTCCCCGAACTCACTTTCACCACGCTGATGACGCCGCCGCTGACTTTCCAGGCGTTCGGCGCGGGGGAACTGCCGCAGCAGAACGGGCAGCCCTTCCTCTTCAACGTCACCGGCAAAGACAGGGAAGGCCGCGACGTCAGCTTCAATACGCCCGTCATCTTCGTCCCCGCGGAGGACGCCTTCGACGAAACACTGATGAACCAACTAGCCACGCTCTACAACAGCCAGAACGCCGAAGGGACATTGCGCCAGCGTCCGCTCAACGGCCAAAAAGTGGCACTGGCCGAACCGCTGGAGCCGGGCGACACCACGGTAGACATGGGCGCGCTCTCGCTGGGCGCCAACCCGCCGACAGGAGGTATGGCCCGGTCAACGTTGGCGACGGCGGAACAGCCCGCCTTCTTCCCCGCGCTCTCCGAATTTCGCGCCCGCCTCAACGCCGTGGAACAGACCACCGGCGTGGACGTAGCGAACCTGGCGCGCATGCACCTGGGGCCGTACATCGAAGAAGGTTTCGGCGCGGGCAACCCGGGCGGCGTCTTCGCGGTGCTGCTGGGCGCGGCGCAGGACGCTGGCTTCGGCGCGGACAAGGCCGGCGGCCTGGTGACGCCCAGCCTCGACGTCACCTCGCTGTCGCGTGTCCTCGGCGCGGTGGGCGGCGATCCGCTCAAGATCGCGCAGGGTACCTTCGATCCCACCGACTTCTTCAAGGCAGGCGCGGCCAAACTGCTGGGTGGCATCGACCTGGCCGACATCATCCAGGCCGCCACCTTCACGGCGGGCAACGCGTCCAAGGCCATGAAGATCACCACGCGGCCGATCCTGGGGCCGGATCTACAGTCGCCGATCCAGATCGTCACCGAACTGGATTGGAAGCCGGATCTCAAGCCAGATCCCTTCAATCTTTTCGAGCCGGACCCCACCGACGGTTCGTTGGCGATCAAGGCCAAGTTCGTGGTGGACATCCTCAACCCCGACGACTCCACCTACGAGATCGACGGCGACATGAAGAAGTTCACGCTGAACCTGGTGGGCAGCGCACTCACCTTCATGTCGGTGAGCTTCGACCGGCTGCATTTCGTCGCCGGTACGGGCAAGAAGACCGACCTCAAGCCCGTGATCGGGGCCATCGCCTTCACCGGTCCGCTGGAGTTCGTCAACCGC
>JAWKOL010000005.1:0-312071 GCA_041391225.1 Caldilineaceae bacterium | reverse complement strand
AGAACAACGCATCGGTGACCTTGATCATGCACGGTCATTCCAACGAAGAACACCGGTCTATGCGCTACGACGGCACAAAAGCCACGCTGCGCGCCCGCTTCGGTCGCCCCGACGAGATCCTGATCTACGATCACGGCAAACGCGAACCCGAAGTGGTCAACATCCCCGCCGCCACCAGCGGACACGGCGGCGGCGACTTCGGCACCATGAGTTCCTTCCTCCGCGTGCTGCGCGGTGAAGAAAAAGCCCTCACCGACGTGCGCACCTCCCTCGAAAGCCACCTCCTCGCCTTCGCGGCAGAAGACGCGCGACTGAGCGGCCAGATGATCGACATGGCCGAGTACCGCGCCCAGGCGGAGATGGTGACTGGAGATTGAGCCATTAGGGGATTTCAGATCGTGTACAGGATCTGAAATCCCCTAATCCCCTAATCGCCTAATCGCTCAATCGCCAAATCTCAAACTTCCTCATTCAACCTACATCACCAGGAGCAGACCATGTCGTGCAGGTTATTGCGGCAGTGGATTGGCATCGCTTTGCTGATTATTATCGGTTTGGCCACGTTGATCCGACCTGCACCTGGCGCGCTCCAGGCGCAGACTGGACCGGCGGCGACCGATCTCAATGGCTGGTCGTTTGTGGACGTGGCGCGGGTAGGGCAGGACGGCTTCACACAACTAAATACGGGGCGCGCCGGGCCGAACGGAGCGGTAGTGGTCTCCGGCGTGCGCAATGGCCGCACAGGATTGTTCCTGATCCAGAACGGCATCGTCACCGAGGTGGCGATTGACGGCACAGTGCTGCCCAACGGGTTGGGGACGCTGCTCCAACCCGGCACATCCTTGTCCCAGTATGCCATCCTCCCCGACGGCAACGTGGTGTTCGCGGCGTTCGCGACGGGCGGCTCGTTGAATCCCCAGTTCCGCTATGTCTTCCGCTGGAACGACGGGGACATCACGCTGGCACAACCCTCGACGGAGGTCGACCCTGTCAACCAGACACAAGCGTTCGAGCATGACCTCCAGCATGTCACCACAGATGGCCGCTGGCTGGCCAACCTGACATCGGGGACTTTCCCCAACGTCACCACGGACTACGGCCTGACCGACGGCGCGAATCGACAGCCGATCTTCACGTTTACACGTACTTCGGCCAATTGCATCGGCGACCGGATCATTGAGCAGCCGCCAATGCCGGTGGCGTGGTGGCGTCCTATCGCCGGTGCAGACCAGGACCGCCGACGGTGACAGGTGCGCGGAGCCGGTGACCAACGCATGGTCAGTCAACCTGGCCGGCGGCGCGACTGGAACCGTTGTCAGCGGTCAGTCCTTCATCAATGGGAACACCCACACCGGCACAGAGATCTCGGACAACAGCCTCTTTCTGGTGAACAATCAGAACCAGGTGGCCGCTGTGCGCGAGATCCACAACGCGCCCACCACCTTCCGTTTTCGAGAACAACTCGTCGTCTTCAGTGGCGGCGGCGAGACGATCATCCAGGACACGGACGGCCCGGCGGATGGCATCTTCCTGGCCGATTTCGATCAGGAAGGGCGCGTGCTCTATTCCGTGTCGCTAGACGCCAATCCCATCGCCACAGTGCTGCTGGGTGGCCCCAGCATGGAGACAGATCGGGTAGTGGGGCCGGGTGATGCGCTCTTTGGGCAGACGGTGACCGGCGTCGCCTGGGTGGCGCGCCCGGCCGCGGTGACCGGCGCAGGGCGGGCTTTCGCCTTCAACTACGGGCTGGACAGTGGCGCAGGGGCATTGCCTAGCCACACAGCAGCCGCCGCAGTGGAACAACCCCAACGGCGGCGACTGGGGCGCGGCGGATAACTGGACGCCTGCCGCTGTACCTGGCGCGCAGGACGAAGCGCGCTTCGATCTGTCCGCCGAGTATGCGGTCAACCTGGGTACCCACCAGGTGGGCGATGTGTCGATCCAGAAAGGTGAAGTCACTTTTCGCAACGGCGAGCTTTCTCTGCCCAACGCAGGCAGTCAACTGGACGTCGGCGCCCTCACCCCCGGCAACCGGGCGCTCTTGACCATAGCGGGTGCCGATACGGTGGTGACCGCGCCCGCAGTTGCAGTGGGCGTAAGCGGCCCCGGCGAACTGCGCATCGAGAGCGCCACGTTGAACTATCCAGAAGAGTCGGAGGGCGCGGTGGAGGCGATCCTGGGCTTCACCACGCCGTCCACGGCCACGGTGACCGCAGGCGGCGTCTGGCTCTGGCCGGAGATGGCCCTCGGCCTGACCCACGACGCGCTCTTGCGGGTGGAAGAGGGGGCAGTGGCCGGGTTTGGCTCGGATCGCCTCATTGTGGGCGGCAGCGTCCTCGGCCTGCCCGTACGCAACCAGACAGGCCGGGTCATCGTGGACAACACCGCAGATACCGGCGGCAAACTCGATCTGGGCACCTTGCTGGGGCCAAGCGTGGAGTTGGTCATCGGGGAATCCCTGATCGGGCGGATGGAAGTGACCAACGGCGGACGCGCCGTCGCCATCACCACCACCGTGGGCACCCGTGATCACGGCGCCACCACCGACGGTTTTCTGACGGTCGAAGGGACCACAACCACCCGCACAGCACTTTTTACCACCGGTCAAAACGAGCTGGGCGGCCTCTTTGTGGCAACGGGGAACGGGACCGACGCCCAGATCACCGTGAGCGCGGGCGGGGTAATGAGCCTCACGCAGTTGTCCCTGGCCGACGGCGCGCAGAGCAACGCGCTCATGTTTGTAGACGGCATGGAAGCCGACGAGCGCGGTGACCGGCGCTCGACTGTCGTTGCGCCATTGCCCCCGATCACACCGGGATCCGAGGCGTCGGCGCAGGCCGCCACACTGAACCCCGACAACGGAAACTGCGTCGTCGGGCGCGCCGGGCGAGGGACGCTGAATGTGTCCAATGGGGCGTTGGTGCGTTGCCGTCAACTTACGGTGGGCTTCGGTTCCGGCAGTCGCGGCGAAATAAACATCGACGGTCTCTTCCGTGCCGTCGCCGCGGAGGTGGTGGTGGAGGGTCTGCTGCCCGAAGACGGCGCTGTATGTATCGGCCGCGTGCCGCTGTGTGGCGCGAGCGGGAACAACATCCGTGGTGACGTGATCGTTGGCGCCGATGGGCAATTGAGCAGCAGAATCGTGGGGATCGGCAACGGGGGACGGCTGCGCGGCAGCGGCTTCGTCGTTGCAAGGGATGGGGTGGTGGTCTTCGACGGCGGCAGTATCGCGCCGGGTATCTTGCAGGTCAACGCCCAACGCTCCGCTGAAGCGACGCAGCAAGTCGGCACACTGACGGTCCAAGGCAACGTCACCATCAGCGAAACCGGCGTGATCACCATGCACGTGCTAGGCGCCACCCCAGATCTACAAGATCGCCTGGTGGTGACGGGAACGGTCAACCTGGGTGGGCAACTGGCGATTGCCTTCGACAACGGCTATGCACCCAAGCAAGGCGACGAATTGACGCTGATCCAGGCCACGGCCGTTACCGGCCGGCCCGACAACATCGTCATCACTGGTCTGGCCGACGGCTTCGACTTCGATCTCGCCGACGTCGGCAACGTCGTCGTCCTCACGGCGAAGAACGACGGCGTTCCCACAACGGGCAGCGGCGCGAGGACGATCTACTTGCCGATGGTGCAGAACGAGTATTATTGAGATGATGCGATGACGAGATGATGCGATGATGGCAGACACGCCCATCATCGCATCATCTCACCCCCAATCACCAGTCACAAATCACCAATCCCCACAATCCCACACAATCAACGCCGCCCAATTGTCCGACGCGCTGTCTTCGAGGTAGTTTTCGAGCATACCGCGGACCTCGAAGCCATTGCGCAGTTGAAAGCTCAACGTGGGATCGTAGAGTTCACCACACACGACGCGTTCGACGTACTCGGTGGGCGTGATCTTGCCTTTGTGGTGGACGTAGCCCGGCAGCACGCCCCGCCGACGATGCCTTTCTTATTGTGGCGGCGCACGAGATCCTTGCGCGTCGTAGAGCAGACGCCCGATGCCCAGTCCGCGGAAGTCGGGGTGTACGCTGATGTCGGCGCCGTAGTAGTAGTCGCCGTGGGGATCGTGGTTGGTGTAATAGCCGTCGGCGATGACTTCGAGGAAGGTATGGTGCGGCTCGTCGAAGTCGAAGTCGATGAAGAAGCCCGACCCCAGGCCGATGACCTGCTCGCCCAGCAGCACCACGAAATCACCTTCGGCGAAGATCTCGTAGTGGCTGAGGAAGTGTTCCTCGGTCATCAATTCCTGCTTGCCCAGAGTTGGGAAACAGTCGCGCTGAAGCTGCGCCAAACCGGGCGCGTGCTCAGGACGAATGTTGACGATTTCGATCCGACGGCGTAGTTCGTTCCGATCCATATCAAGACTCGCGGTAATCTGGATTCTCCCACACGATCAAAGACGCCCAGCCGCGGGTGGTCTTGTCGTGGAAGTAGTTCTTCAATGTCCCCACGCGCGGAAGCCGTGCTCCAACTGAAATTGAGCGTGGGATCGTACGGTTCGCCGGCCACAACCTTGGCAATATAGTCGTGGGCGCGCATATGACGGATGTAGCGGGCATAGCCAGGGATCTCGCCGCCGGCAATGATGCCGCGTTTGTTGGCGCGGCGCACCACGTCCTTGCGCAGGGCGTAGAGGCTGCTGCCGATGCCACGGCGACGGTAGGCCGGGTGTACGCTGATGTCGGTGCCGTAATAGTACTCGCCGTTGGGGTTGTGGTTGCTGCAACAGCCGTCACCCTCGATATCGTCCAGCGTGTGTTGCGGCTTGCTGAAATCGAAGTCGACGAACATGCCGGATCCCATGCCCACGGCCTTGTCCCCATCGAACGCCACGAAGCACAGATCGGGCAGCACAGTGGCCATGTGCAGAAGTTCATCTTCGCTGAACAGGTGATCCGGCGGCACGTTCGGGAAACAGGTTAACTGTAAGAGACGCAACTGTGCAGCATGCTCAGGACGCAAATTGGTGTACGTTATTTGGTTGTTCATATCTCGTTCGCCGCGACCGCGGCCCCCTTGAATAGAAAAAACAGTAGACGGAAATCGATGGTTTAGGTCGATTCCAGTCCGCTAAGGCGGGCGGTGCGTGTTGCGGAAACGTTGGATTGTACCGTCAACCTGACGGTTAGATTTACCAGGAGTGGCGAACGTCAGTCAGAGGTGGATGTGTTCGTAGGTGTTGTGTGCAGGCAACCCCCACACGGCCCAGAAATCGCCGGTGGACGGTCGCATAATGGCGGCGCCGCAGCTTTCGATGTGGAGCGGCGGCGTGGCGCGGACACAGATGGTTTCGTCTCGTGTGAGTTCCATAAGATCGTCCGGTGTGATGTCTGCCCGATCCAGTAGTTGTGTGGCGCGGGACAGGCGCGCCTCGGTGCTGGCCTGTGAAGCCGCCGCGCGAGGACGGCAGCGGGCCAGCGTTTCGGTGACAAGACAATGATTGGTGTGTACGATGGGATTTCCCTGGGGAGCATTTTCGTCGAGTTTGGTGACAGCGGTGGCGCTCGACGTTGCCTCGATATTGTAGCCGTTTCCCTCCTTGTCGAAGAGCAGATAGTTGTGCGCGCCAGCCAGTTTGGCCTCGGTGATGCAGCGCAGGGCGGATTCAATGTCTGTCTGTTGCAAAGCTTTACGCACCACAAACGGCCAGGTGACGCCGACTTGGCCGTCGCCGCCCAGCAGGTTGTTGATGCCGACGGCGATGCCGGCGTCGTTCATGCCGATCATCCCGATGCAACCGGTGATGGTGAAAGTGAGGCAGGATGGGGCGTCGTCGGGGCGGCAGCGCAGCAGGATCACGTACTCGGTGGACGTGGCGTGCATGTCCCATGTCTGCCCGAACATGCCGTGACCGTCGATGGCGCGACGATTGGGGACGATGAAGGCGGTGCAGTCATCGGCCACCAGGGCGGTTTCTTGCTGTTGATGGGCGTAGGTGTAAACGGTGTCGACGAAGTCGGTGAAGCCATTGGCGATCACCAGTTCGGCAAGACTGAGGCCGGTGGCGTCGGCGATGCCACGTAGTTCGTCCATGAGATCGGGGGCGTAACGCTGGTGCTCGGCCACGCAGGCTTCGGCCAGGGCGAGGACGTCCTCGCGGGGGAGGTCGTGGCCGGTCCAACCAGCGCCACCGGCCAGGGAAACGCGTTCCTCGGTGTAGCGCCGGATGTCTTCGGCATAGGCTTGCCCGTGGGCAAACCCCATATCGTAGTAGCTTCCGCTGAGTTCAAGCACTCGTAGCTTTGGCATAGGTGCGATCCTTTGGATGAGACGGAGATGCGAAGATGCGTCGATGCGACGTTGCATCGCGCAGGCAAGATGATGAGGATGACGGGATGATGGATCTTGCGATCCTCACCCCATCATCTCATCATCTTCATCATCATCTTCGTCTTCATCATCCTCAGACATCGCGATGACTCCTCACCTTGTCACCCAATCACCTGTCATATGCCCCCGCCGGCTGCTGCTGCGTGATGCAGTGGATGTTGCCGCCGCCTAGCAGAATTTCACGGGCAGACACGCCGACCACTTCGCGATCGGGGTAGAGCGATTGGATCGTCTCCAGCGCGGCTTCGTCGTACGGGTCGTCGAAGACGGGGACGATTACGCCGCCGTTGGCGACGTAGTAGTTGATGTACGATCCCGCCAGCCGTTGCCCGGCCATGCGGGGATAGGTGCCGCCCCTCGGCACCACGCCGAAGGCTTCTTCGTGCGAAAGGTAGAGTGGGCCGGGCTGGTGGATCTTGTGGATTTCCAGGCGGCGTCCTCTGGCGTCGGTGGTCTGCGACAGTGCTTCGTAGGCAAGGTGCGAGCGGGCAAACTGCGGATCGCCGGGATCGTCGGTCCACGTCAACGCCACCACGCCAGGGCGGACGAAGCAGCACAGGTTGTCGATGTGGCCGTCGGTCTCGTCCTCGAAGACACCGTAGGGCAGCCAAATCACCTTTTCGACGTTGAGGTATTCGCAGAGCGTGCCTTCGATGTCGGTGCGGCTCAACTGCGGGTTGCGGTTGTCGTTGAGCAGGTTTTCGGCCACCACCAGGAGCGTGCCGTCGCCGTCCACGTGCAGCGCGCCGCCTTCCATCACCAGTTCGGCAGTGTAGCGCGGAGTTTCGATTTGGTCAAGCACCTGTCGCGCCACCCGCTGATCCTGGCTGAAGTCCTGGTAGAGACCGCCCCAGGCGTTGAATTCCCAGTCGATGCCGCGCACGTCGCCATCCTGGTTGATCACGAAAGTGGGGCCGACATCGCGCATCCAGGCGTCGTCGTAGAGCATTTCCACGAGTTTGACTTCGTCGGGCAACATGCGCCGCGCCCGTTCCCAGTGCTGGGGTTTCACGCCCATCACCACTGGCTCGAAGCGCGAAATCGCCTCGGCTACCTCGACAAAGGCGGCCTGCGCCGGTTCGGCCTCGCGTCGCCACACGTCCTCGCGCTCGGGCCACAGCATCCAGCAGCGGGCATGTCGCTCCCACTCCGCGGGCATGTGAAAGCCGTCCTCCGCGGGGAACGAATACAGGCTCGATTCCTCAAAAATTGATGGGTAGTAGTATGTCATAGCAGAAAGAGATTGGGTGATTGGGAGATTAGGCGATAGAGAGATCGCGTCCTCGACCAATCACGAATTACGAATCACGCATTCGCCGCCACATCCACCGCCTCAAACAGCACGTCGATGCCTTCGTCCAACTCGGCGTCGCTGATGGTGAGCGGCGGCAGGAAGCGTACACAATTACTATACAACCCGGCACGGATGGTGATCAAGCCCCGCTTTAACGTTTCCTGACAAATGGCGGCGGTGGCGTCCATGTTCGGTTCTTTGGTGACGGGATCTTTCACCAGTTCCATCGCCAACATCGGACCCAGCCCGCGCACGTCACCGATGAGATTGGGGTAGCGACGCTTCAACTGCGCCAAATGTCCGCGCAGGTGACTGCCCAGATCCGCCACTCGGTTCAAGAATGCAGGCTCACGAATTATCTTAATCGCTTCCACGGCGGCAACGCAAGCCAGCGGATTGCCACTGTAGGTACCGCCCAGCCCGCCGGGATGGGGCGCGTCCACAATTTCGGCTTTGCCGGTGACCGCGGCCAGCGGCATCCCTGCGGCCAGCGATTTAGCCGAACAGATCAGATCGGGGATCACGCCGTAGTGCTCCACGGCGAAGAGTCTGCCGGTGCGGCCAAAGCCACATTGGATCTCGTCGGCCACCATCACGATCCCATGTTTATCACAGATCTGGCGGATGCGCTGTAAGAATATCAACGGAACCGGCACGAAACCACCTTCGCCCTGCACTGGTTCGATCACAATCGCCGCCACCGCGGACGGGTCGACCTGGGCGATCAGCGCATTTTCGAGTTGACGCACCGACCATTCCACGAAGCCTTCTTCGCTCATCTCTTCGGGCCGACGGTAGACGTTGGGGAAGGGCAGCCGGTAGATCTCGGGCGGGAAGGGGCCGAAGCCCTTTTTGAACAGGCCGTACTTGCTGGTCATGCCCAGCGTCAGGTTGGTGCGTCCGTGATAAGCGCCCTCGAAGACGACGATGCCGGCGCGCCCGGTGTAGGCGCGGGCGATCTTGATGGCCGTTTCCACCGCTTCGGCGCCGCTGTTGAGCAGCACGGTCTTCTTGGGGAAGTCGCCGGGCGTGATGGCGTTGAGCAGCTCGCAGACTTCGACAAACGGCTCGTAGCTGGCGACGATGGCGCACATGTGGATCAGCTTCTCGGCCTGGGCCTTGAGCGCGTCCACCACCTGCGGCGGACAGTGACCGACGGCCAGCACGCCGATGCCGCCGGCGAAATCGAGCAGCGTGTTGCCGTCCACATCGGTGACAGCCGCGCCCGACGCCGACTCGACGGCGATGTTGGTCAACTTGGCCGCGCCCCGCGCCGACGCCGCCTCGCGCCGCGCCACAATCGCGCGGCTCTTGGGGCCAGGGATTTCGGTGATGAGGTTGATGGTGGGCATGGTGATCGCTTTCGGTGAAAGGTGAGGGAATGTGATGCGTCATGCGTGATGCGTAATTCGTTGAGATGTTGATTCCACGGTTGGAGCAAGTTTCCGAATGCGTAGCGAGCATGCAGATGGCTTCGCATACCGCCAATTCACCAATAAACGACCAACGCAGCCACCAATTACGCATCACGCATTACGCTACACCGTCTCCTGCACTCGCGCAAACGCCACATCGAGCTTCTCAATCGCCTCGTCCACGTGTTCTTTCGTGGCGGTGAGCGGCGGGGCGATGCGCAGGGTATTGCCGTAGAGGCCGCCCTTGCCGATGAGCAGGCCCAAAGACCGGGTGGCTTCGAAGATGGCGGCGACTTGCTTGGGCGCGGGTTCTTTGGTCTCGCGATCGAGGACGAGTTCTACGCCCTGCATGAGGCCGCGGCCGCGCACGTCGCCGATGAGCGGGTACTTTTCGTAGAGGCGATCCAGCCCAGCGCGCAGGTGACGGCCCACGTCGGCGCTGCGGGCGGGGGGCGCGTCTTCGTGCAGCGCTTCGAGGACACCCAACGCCGCGGCCGTGGCTACAGGGTTGCCGCCGAAGGTGCTGATGCTCGTCCCCGCGCCGACGGTGCTCTGGGCGATTTCGGGGGTGGTGGCGGTGGCGGAGAGGGGCAGGCCGTTGGCGATGCCTTTGGCCATGGTCATCACGTCGGGTACGATGCCGGCGTGCTCAATGCCGAACCAGTGTTCGCCGGTGCGCCCGAAGCCGGTCTGCACTTCGTCGATGATCAGCAGGCCGCCGTAGCGATGCACGATCTCCTGCACAATGGCGAAGTACTCGGCGGGCGGTGTGATGAAGCCGCCCACGCCCTGGATCGGCTCGGCCAAGAAGGCGGCGATGCGGCCCGACGTGCTGGTGCGGATCACGTCTTCCACGTCCTCGGCGCAGGCGACGCCACAGGATGGGTAGGTCATCTTCAGCGGGCAGCGGTAGCAGTAGGGCGTGAGCGCGTGTTTGATCCCCGCTACCTGCGTGCCGCCGATGCGCCAGGACGCCTGCCCGGTGAGGGCCATGCCCATGGGCGATTTGCCGCTGTAGCCATGACGCAGCGCCACGATCTCCTGGTAGCCGGTGTGGATCTTGGCGATCATCACCGCGCTCTCGTCGGCGTCGGTGCCGGACGTGCCGAAGTAGAAGGTGTTGAGATCGCCCGGCGTGATCTCGGCCAGCTTTTCGCCCAGCGTCACGTGGTTTTCGCTGGGATAGAGCGTGGACGTATGCAGCAGTTTGTCCACTTGCTCGTGGATGCGCTTGTTCACCTTGGGATTGTTGTGACCGACGCTGGTGGTCAAAATCCCGGCGAAGAAGTCGAGATACTGGTTGCCTTCCACATCCCACACGTAGAGGCCGTCCCCGCGTTCGAGGGGCATGGGTTCGGTATAGTAGAGCAGGTGGTTGGGCCAGAGATGGGCGTGTTGTTTTTCGAGGATTTCGGATGTTTTGGTGGATTCGTCGGACATGGGGCCTCCGTAATTCGTGATGCGTAATGCGTAATTGGTTGAGGATGTTGGTCGGTAGTAGCGACACGAACTGTAGATTCGCTAATTAGCTTTGTCCAACGCGGCGCTTAGCCGGTAGTCGCGGATGATGGGTGAGAAGAGATAGACGGCAACGGCGATCAGGGCCGCGCCGCTGCTGAGGACCAGTGTGATCGCCTGCGGACCAATCAGATCCGCGCCCACGCCTGCGATCAGGGCGCCGATGGGCATCAGTCCCATGTTCAGGCTGACAATGCCGGTAACGCGTCCGCGTAGATCGTCGGGAATGGAAAGCTGGAGCAGCGTCTGGTTGCTGGTGAGGTAGATCATCTCGAAAAAGCCGGAGACGGCCAGGCAGAACAGCGAGATCCAGAAGATGGCGCTCAGGGCGAAGCCGATCAGCGAGAAGGCCAGCAGCAGCAGGGCGACCAGTTGGATCAGTCCGCGCCGCTCAAAACGGCTCAACGCAGCAGAAACAAAACCGCCGACGATGCCGCCGACGCCAATCGCCGAGAGCAGTGCGCCCAGTGTGTCCGGCCCGCCGCCGAAGACGTCTTTGGCGTAGATGGGGGCAGCGCCGAGTAGATCGGGATGATGAACAGGGGCAGCACCCACCCCATGAGCAGAAAGGCGCGGTGGTCGGCTCCTTGGCGATGTAACGTAGACCCTCCAGCATATTGCTACGGTTTGTCGTTGCAACCTGCTGCACACGCTCGGGCGGAAAGTGCAGTTTGAGGATGGTCAACGCCACCAGCGCATACGCGGCGGCTTGCACGAAGAAGTTGCCATGCGGCCCCACCCACAGGATCAGAAAGCCGCCGATGGCCGGTCCTAGCGAACGCATCACCGCCCAGCCGGTTTGCACCAACGCCACGGCGCTGGGCGCATAGGCACGCGGCACCAGCACAAAGACAATCGTCTGGCGCAGGGGCATGTCTACGGCTTGGGCCACGCCGCCCAGAAACGAGAAGGCGAAAAGCGGCCAGATCAGCGTCGGGTTGATCAGGATCACGAAACCAAAAACGAGACTGAGGACAAAGAGCCAGGTATTCGTCATCACCATCAAGCGGCGGCGCGGGAAACGGTCGATGGCCACACCGGCGCTGGGGGCCAGCCCCAACGTCGCCAGCGAACGCACCAAGTTCAGCGTCCCCAGCATGGCGCCGGATCCTGTGAGTTCATAGACCAGCCAGCTCAGCGTCACCTGTTGGATCCACTGTCCACTGTTGGAGAGGGTGGTGCCGGTGAGGAACCAGGCGAAATTGCGCTGGCGCAGCACAGCGAAGTTGCCCGGTCGGTCCTGGGGCGTGACGGCGACAGGCGGTACGGCGGCATTGATCGTAGCGTCGACGGCGGCATCGGCGGTTGAGGGAGCAGGAGGCGCCATAATTTGGGGTGTCCCTTCGAGTGTGGCGGCGAAAGCAGCTATCTCAACATTATAGCAGATCTAGCCTTCCACCAGCCGCCCATACACCCCTGGCCTGCGTTGTCGCAACAGCGGGAACAGATCCCGCCACCGCTCAAGGACCCGCGGATCAAGCTCCGCTACGATCACTTCGGTCTGGTCGCGGCTCGCCTGCGCCAGGACGTTGCCCATCGGATCGCAGATGAAGCTGCTGCCGTAGAAGGTGACGCCTTCCACGCCGGTGCGGTTGGCGGCGGCAATGAAGACGCCGTTGGCGATGGCCTGCCCGCGCATCACCATCTGCCAGGCGGGCATGGTGTCGATTTCGGGGGCGTTGGGTTCCGATCCGATGGCGGTGGGGTAGAAGATGAACTCGGCGCCGTTGAGCGCGTAGATGCGCGACAACTCGGGAACCACTGATCGTAGCAGGTAGGCAGCGCCGTCTTCACCCCCGCCACATCGTGGACGGGGAAGTCGTCCGCGCCGCCGAAGTAGTGGTCTTCGTGATAGCCTTCGCCTTGAGGAATGTGGACCTTGCGCGTGAAGCCCACAAGATCCCCTGCGGGATCATGCAGGGTGGCAGTATCCCAAGTTCGACCGTCATCGCCCTCTTCAAACAAACTTCCCACGACGTAGATCCCATGCGTCTTCGCCAGTTCGCCGAAAACCTGATCCGACTCGCCGCCGCGCAACGGTTCGGCCCAGATGATATTTTCGGGGTCGATCACACTGGCAAAGTAGGGCGACAGCGTGAACTCCTGCAAACAGACAAGCTGCGCACCCTGCCTGGCAGCCTCCGCCGCCAGCCCGCGCACGGAGTCGATCATCGTAGCGCGGCGGCCTGTCCAGTGGGTTTGGGCGACGGCGATGCGGAAGGGTTCATGAAAGATCTCACGCTGTGAGTGGTTAGTTGAATGGATTAGGACTTACGCAGTTCACGGGTGTAGGGGCGCAATATATTGCGCCCTTTCAGAGGCGTGCGTAAGTCCTATGGATGAGTAATGCGTGATGCGAGTAATGCGTAATTGGTGCAGGACATTACGCATTACTCATTATTTCTCTCGCCGCCCTCACCCCCGTCTCCCACGCCCCATGGACGGTGCCGAAGTAGCGCGGATGGGTGGCTTCGCCGGCGAAGTGGACGCGTTCGGCCACCGGCGCGGCCAGGGTGGGGCGATCTTCGGGGTAGCCCCCCACGGCGGAATACGAGTAGCTGCCCAGAGCGAAGGGATCAGTCTCCCACTCGGTGCGCACGTAGGCCACGGGATCGGGGACATCTGCGCCGAAGATCTTGCGTAGCACGATCATGGCTTCGGCGATGTACTTGTCATCGGGCCAGCGGTTGATGTGTCGGGCGCGGCTGCCGGCGTGCATCGCCACCAGGATCGGCTCGCCGCTGTAGTGTGCCACATTCACCCAGGAGGTGAAAAGCTCGGGTTGTGTACCGGGCAGGTAGTTCAGCCGGTGCGGTTCGGTGGGCCAGAAGCAACGAGGAAATTTCAGCGCCAGTTTTTCGTAGTGGCCGTAGCCGATGCGCTGGATCGCGGCCTGTTTTTCGGCAGGCAGCGCAGGGAAAAAGGCGATGCGGCCCGCCTTGAGCACGCCCAACGGCACGGTGACGATCACATGATCGGCGCGTTCCTCGCCGCGGTTGGTGCGGACGCGCACACCGTCTTCGCCGTACGCGATGCTTTCTACCACAGTATCGGTTTCGATAGTCAACCCATCGGCCAGCCCCGCGACGATGCGCCCAAAGCCGCCGCCGGGCAGGATCAGGTCACCGCCGGGCAGCTTGACATAGCGATTGCTCAGCCGCCAGTCGATCTCGTGCAAGTCGGCGGCGTCACCGTACTGGACGCGCACCACCGAGCCGTAGTAGAAGCCCTTGCGCTCGACTTCGCTGAGTTCGCCCACGCCGGGCAGGCCGCTACGGTAAAGATCGGCCATCGAGCGCACGTCGCGGCTGGGCCGCTCGTAGAGAACAGAGGTGAAAAGCCGGTCGTAGGCGCCGTTAAAGAAGCGCATCCCCGTGGTGAACTGCGCCGTGTCGAGTTGCGAGCCGTCGGCGTCGAACGCTATTGTCGAATTGCCGAAGCGGTTGTCGAAATCGGTGTAGGCCGTCCCCACGTCGAAGCGTTTGGCAAAGGTGGTCATGGGGTTGGCGAGCGGACCGTGAATCCACGCTGCGCCTAGATCGTTGGAGACGCCCAGCGAGTGTTCGGTGTAAGTGCGCCCGCCAAGACGGTCGCGTCCTTCGAGGATCTTCACGTCGTATCCGGCCTCTTGTAGCGTACACGCTGCGGCAAGGCCGGCCATACCTGCGCCGATAACAATGGTTGTGTGGGGCGGCATAAATCCTCTCTTTGGTGATTTGCGATTTGCGATTGACGGTTGACGATACGTCAATCGTCAACCGTCAATCGCAAATCGTCAATGCCTACTGTCCCTTAATCGCCGTCCACATCTCGTCATAGATGAAGACGGCGTCTCCTACTTCGGTGAGCCAGGCCAGTTTGGCGGTGACCTCTTCGGATGGGAAGATGCCCGGATCGTTGAGGATTTCCGCGTCGATGAACTCACGGGCGGCCAGGTTGGGGCTGGCGTAGTAGGTGTAGTTGGTGGTGGCGGCGGCGCTTTCCGGCTCCAACAGGTAGTTCATGAAGTGCAGCGCCGTCTCGTAGCGTTCGGATGAGGCGGTGATGCAGATGTTGTCCAGGTACTTGACAGCGCCTTCTTTGGGGATGGCGTAGCCCCACTCGCTTTCGCCGGTGGCGTCGTCCATCGTATTCCAAATGGCGTTGGCGGCGTCTCCGCTCCATGAGTGAGAAAGCGCCACTTCACCAGGGATCAGCAGCGAATCGTCGTAATCTTCGCTGTTGAAGGTCTTCCAGTAGGGCTTGGCTTGCAGGACCAGATCACGGGCTTCTTCAAGCTGGGCGCGATCCTGGGTGTTGGGGTCGTAGCCCAGGTAGAAGAGCGCGGTGGCCAGCAACTCGCGCTGATCGTTGAGGACGTTGATCCCGCGGGGCGCGTACTGCGCCAACAGCGCTGGATCGTAGAGATAGGCCCAACTATCGGGCGTGACTTCGGCGAAGGCGGGATCGTCAAGTTTGTAGGCGATGCCGGTGGTCCCCCACTGGTAGGGGACACAGTGAGCGTTACCCGGATCAAAGGGCGCGTTGATGAAGTTTGGATCGAGGTTGCCGAAGTTGGTTAGCTTGCTCGTGTCGATTTCGGCCAACAGGCCCAGTTCGATCATCTGCGAAACCATGTAGTCTGACGGGAAGATCACGTCGTAGCCCGTCGCCCCCGCCGACAGCTTGGCCAGCAGGTCTTCGTTGGAGGCGTAGGTGTCGTAGATGATGTCGACGCCGTATTCTTCCTCGTACTTGGTGAGCACTTCCTCGTCGATGTAGTCGGTCCAGTTGTAGACGCTCAACTGATCGGCCAGTTGTGGGCCATCACTGCTTTCGGAGGGCGTCGTCTCTGTGTCCGCGGCAGCCGGTCCACCACTGGGGCCGCCGCCGGGTCCTCCGCCACAGGCAGCCAGGACAAGTGAACTCAACAGCACAAACAAGGACAGAAATTTCTTCATTGGGTGGGTTCTCCTTGGAGATAGGGACTGGGGACTGGGGGACTGGGGACTGGCACATTGATGTACATGGGTTTGGTCAATCCCAGGTTGTTGCTGTACCTGGATCTGCCCGGTCCCCAATCCCTAGTCCCCAGTCCCCTGCCCCCAATCACTTCCTCTGCAATATCAACGATATGACAACCAAAATTGTAGATCCAACAAACATCAATGTCGAGATGGCGTTTACCTCTGGGGAGACGCCAAAACGAATCATGGAGTAGACGCGCACGGGCAGGGTGGTGGAGCCGGGGCCGGCCACAAAGAAGGTGATCACGAAGTCGTCGAGCGACAGGGTGAAGGCCAGCAACGCACCCGAAATCACGCCGGGCATGAGTTGCGGCAAGGTCACGCGCAGGAAGGTCTGCCAGGCGTTGGCGCCCAGGTCGGCGGCGGCCTCTTCGAGACGACGATCCATGTCGGCCAGGCGCGCCCGCACGGTGAGGGCGACAAACGAGATGTTGAAGGCCACGTGCGCGATCAGAATCGTGTAGCGACTGAGCGCGATCCCCGCCATCACGAAGAAGAGTAGCGTCGACAGCGCCATGACGATATCGGGGATGATGATGGGCAGATAGAGCACGGCATCGAAGGTTAGCTTGCCGGGGAAGCGGTAGCGTTCCAGCACCAGCGCCGCCAACGTCCCCAGGATGGTGCTGATGATCGTCGACCAGAAGGCCACCCACAAGCTCACCCAAAGCGAGTTGATCACCGCTTCGTCCTGCAAGAGGACACGGTACCAGTCGAGGCTGAAGCCCGTCCACACACCCACAACTTTGTTGGCGTTGAACGAGTAGATCACCAGGATGACAATCGGCAGGTAGAGAAAGAGGAAGATGCCGATAGACAGCCAGGTGAGGATATTGCGATTAAAAGCAGTGCGGACTCGGTTGCGCACAGGCAAAGATTGGGTTGCGACGGTCATCGATAGTCTTTCTATTTTCGATTGACGATTGACGATTGTCGTGTTGAGTAAGCGAATGGATGGGTGAAGCGCATTCGTCAACAATCGATTGATGCCAATCTCCTGTCGTTCGCTCAACGAGACAATCGTCAATCGGAAATCGTCAATCGTCAATCGGAAATCTTTGGCTGGCTGTTCAAGATTCTGAAATAGATCATCACTGCCACCAGCATGATCGACATGAGGATAAAGCCGATGGCCGATCCAAAGGGCCAGTCGCGCACGGTCATGAATTGCTGTTGCAGCAGGTTGCCGATGAGGGCGACTTTGGCGCCGCCCAGCAGATCGGGTGTCACATACGCTCCAGCGACGGGATGAAGACGACGATAGAGCCGGCCACGATCCCCGGCGCGGAGAGCGGAAGCAGCACACGTGTCAGCCTGTGCCAGCCATTGGCGCCCAGGTCGGCGGCGGCTTCGAGCAGCGACCAATCGAGCTTTTCCAGGTTGCTGTAGAGCGGCAGCACCATGAAAGGGAAGTAGCCGTAGAAGAGACCCACCAGCACCGCGCCCGAGTTGAACAGCAAGGGCAGCGGGTTTTCTGTCATCGCGGCCAGGCCGGCAAAGAGGCTGGAGCGTTCGGCCAGCGCCACCGCCAGATCGTGCAGCGTCATCGTCCAGAAGTTATTGATCACGCCGGTATCGCGCAGGATCAGCATCCAGGCATAGGTGCGCACCAGGAAATTCGTCCAAAACGGGATCATGACGAGGAAGATCAGCAGGCCGCGGTACTGCGCCGGTCGGCGGGCGATCCAATAGGCGAAGGGATAGCTGAAGATCAGGCAGATCACTGTGTTGAGCGTGGCCAGCCACAGCGAACGGCCGAAAATGCGCAGGTAGATGAAGTCACCACCGACGGGGCTAAAAAAGCGCACGTAGTCGTCGAAGTAGGCGCCAAGATTGGTCAGATCGAAAGGCGGATAGGTGACGCCGCCCAGCCGAGATCGTTCACCAAAGCTGACCACAAGCACCAGGAACATGGGCAACAGGAAGAAGATCCCCAGCCAAAGCGCCGCGGGGAAGGCCAACGACCACGCCGTGTGCTTCATCACCAGGAGGATGAGCAGCCCCGAGCCGGCCAACAACATCAGCGGGATGTAGAATTCGCCTTCCCAACTCACAAAATAGAGGACCGACAGCAGACCGAACAGCGCGCCGTGGACACTCCCAATCCAAAACACAGGTCCCCTGTCGCGCCAGAAGGCGAAGCCCAGCGCCAGGTCTACGAGCAGCGCGCCGCCGTAGAACAGATACGCCGCCATGCCGGGCAGATCGGCCAGCAGCAATTCCAGCCGCAATGGTGACCAATCGAACTGGTTGAAGGTCACCCAGCGAAACAAAAGCACTGCCCACAGCAGCGCATGTCCCCACAGGATCACAGCGCCCACCTGCAAATGCGGACTGACGCCGGCAGACATGGAAAATTCGGAGCGGAGCGTTGGTTGCGATGTTGTCATTTTGGGCTAGTAGTCACCTCGATTGTGAGTTGCGAATTGCGGATTGCGGATTGCGGATTGCGGATTGCGAAAAGGATTGTCACTGTTCGGAACGTGTCGCCAGAGTATACTGTCCCCAATCCCCAGCCACCAGTCCCCAACCCCAGCATCACTCCGTCAACACCGTGGCATTCTCCGCCGTCCAGTGGACGTAGACGCTGTCGCCGATGTCGTAGAAGCGGTCGTAGCGGTCGCCGTAGTTCTGCATGCGCACGAAGATCTCGACACCTTGCGCGATCTCCACACGGTAGCGGGTGTCGGTGCCGATGTAGATCTCTTCGAGGATCTTGCCGTCGACGACCACGTTGTCGGCTTCCAGGGCCAGGTACTCGCGCATGTCCACGCGCTCTTTGGCCAGCCCCGCGCCCAGGATCTGCAACGCTTCCTCAGGATCGACGCCGGATTTGAGCATGTTCACTTTACCGCGGGGGTAGACGTTGATCTTCTCGGGGCGTACGGCCACGGTCACCTGCTGTTGCAGGCTCACCTCGCGGCCGTCGGTGTCGGCCAGCACTTTGACGCCTTGCACGTCCACAACCGCGAAGCCGTTGAGCGATTCGATCTTGCCGGGGATGAAGTTCGTCTCACCGATGAAGTCGGCCACGAAGCGGTTGACGGGGTGCTCGTAGATCTGCCACGGCTCGCCCACCTGCTGCACCAGCCCGTCATGCATCACGGCGATGCGGTTGGACATGGTGAGCGCTTCTTCCTGATCGTGGGTGACGTAGATGAAGGTGATCCCCACGTCCGATTGGATCTGTTTGAGTTCCAGTTGCATGGCCTTGCGCAGTTTAAGATCCAGCGCGCCCAGGGGTTCGTCCAGGAGCAGCACCTTGGGCCGGTTCACCAGCGCACGCGCCACCGCCACACGCTGCTGCTGTCCACCGGAAAGCTGGGCCGGTTTGCGGCCACCCAGGCGCGGCAACTGCACCAGTTCCAGCGCCTCGCCCACGCGTCGGGTGATCTCAGAGCGGGGGACTTTCTGCATCTCCAGCCCAAACGCCACGTTTTCGGCCACTGTCATGTGCGGGAAGAGCGCATAGCTCTGAAAGACGGTGTTCACCGGTCGCAAGTGCGCGGGGACGCCTTCCACATGCTTGCCGTAAATGCTGATCACGCCCGACGTCGGCTGCTCAAAGCCGGCCACCATGCGCAGCGTCGTCGTTTTGCCGCAGCCGCTCGGCCCCAGCAAGGAGAAGAATTCACCGTCCTCGATCTGCAAAGAGAGATCGTCCACAGCCACAAAATCGCCGAATCGTTTGGTCACGTGGACCAGATCAACGCTGACAGACAAGGATGGTTCCTCCGTGGAAAGGTATAGCATTCACCGGTTCAAATTGATGGTGATGGCACGATGCGAAGGATGATGCGATGATGGGATGATGCGATGCACACCATCACACCATCCCATCATCAATTCCTCACCACGGCACATACATCAAATCAAATACAGCGCACAAAGCGCTGGTCATGGCTCTCGTTCAGCTTCTTGCAGGGTTATTGCTCATCCCGGTGACAGATGCGGGGAACAGCACGTTTCGTTCGTGGATGAGCGGTCAGTCGGCGGAGACTGCTTTATTCGTTGCAATGGAATAAAAGGATCGTATGAAATCGGCTGTGCTGCAATTGGGGGGGAATGGTGATTGGGGAGTGGGGACCGGGGATTGGGGGGTGCAGGTTGCGGGCAATGATCGTTTTCGCAATCCGCAACTCGCAATCCGCCTCCTATCTCGGGTAAAGCTCAAACTCGTATTCAGTCTCCGGCGCCGCATTCAGGCGGTGAAAGATATGCGATTCCACGGGCCGGTTGTGGATCAGGTGCTCTTCGATGATGCGGTCGAGCACGCTTTCGTCGACGTGGTGGTACCAGACGCCGTCGGGGTAAACGACAACGATTGGGCCGCCGGTGCAGACGCCCAGGCACGGGGTGACGCCGCGCTTCACCCGTTGGGGATTGTCGTAGCGGCCCAGTTCACCCAATCTTTGCGACAGGCGGGCGTAGAGCCGCCGCGCCAGGCCGTCGGGATCACAATAACCGCCGGTGCAGATCATCACATGCCGTCCGTACGGCGCCATCATCGGTGCAGTTGACATACGCTGAAACCTCGCCCCCAAACTTTTGCCTTTTGCGCTTTGCCTGTTGACTTTTCGCTATGCCAGCGTGTTCCACAACGGCTCGGCCACGCCCTTTTCGTGGTTTTCGTAGCGCGCCATCACGAAGAGCGCATCCGAAAGCCGGTTGAGGTAGACGATCACGTTGGCGCCGATGGATTCCTGGCGGGCCAGTGTGGTGGCCTCACGCTCGGCGCGGCGACAGATGGTGCGGGCCACATGCAAATGCGCCGATCCAATCGATCCACCGGGCAGAATGAAGTTCTCTAGCGGGCCGACCACGTCGCTCATTTCGTCGATCAGCTTTTCCAGCACTGCCACGTGGCGCGGCTCGATCTGAGGAATGGCGTACTTGATCTTGTCCCCTTCCAGGAAGCAGAGATCAGAGCCAAGGTGGAACAGTTCATTCTGGATCACCGGCAGCACTTCGGTCAGGCGCGCACACAGCCCCGACGCCACAGCCACGCCGATCTGCGAGTTGAGTTCGTCTACTGTGCCGTAGACCTGCACACGCAGCGCGTCTTTGGACACACGTTGCCCCCCGCCTAGCGACGTCTGCCCCTCGTCGCCGTTGCGGGTGTAGATGCGGTTGAGCTTGGGCATAGGGTTCTCCTTTTGGGAAGACGACGGACGTCCGACGCCAGACGATGATGGAACGCCTTTGGCGTGTCGTCAATTTGCTTCACGTAAGATGCTAATCAATGAGTACAGATCCGCTACATGTTCGTGCTTGCCGTGGATGTCGATCTGCCAACCGCCATCTGGGTCCGCGGTGACCGTGGCGATGGGCGGCGGTGTCTTCTCGTCGAGTTGCTGCACCACGCAGAAACCTTCGCGCTCCAGGGCGCGTGTGGCCCACAGAGCGGACATGCCATCGGCGTGCAACAGGACGACGCCCGAGCTTTCGCGTACGATGTGGAACGAGCCGGTGTAGGGATCAAAGCTGACGCCCTCACCGGCGAAGACGCGCTCAAACGCACCGTTGAGCACCAGATCCTCGGGCGCACCGCTGACCATTTCACCGTCCGCGGCCATGAGCCAGAGCCGGTCGGCGCTGCGCAGCGCCCCAAACAGAACGTGGGTCGAGAGCAGGATGGCACGCCCGGTGTGTCGGGCCAATGCGCGCAGCAGGCCCATCACCTCCACCCGCCGCGGCAGATCGAGGAAGGCCGTGGGTTCGTCGAGCAGGATCAGCAGCGGCTCCTGCGCCAGCGCCCGCGCGATCATCACCTTCTGGCGTTCGCCGTCGCTCAATTCTAGGATCGGACGCTCGGCCAGCGCACCTGCGCCCACCGCCCGCACCGCCCAACGCACCACTTCTTCGTCGTGCGGCGTGAGGTTGCCCCACCAATCGGTATACGGATGACGGCCCAACGCCACCAATTCCTGCGCCGACAGGTTGCCCACGTCCACGCGCTCGGTGAGGACGATGCTCAACCGGCGCGCCATCTCTCTCGCCGTCAGATCGCCAGGCGCGTCGCCGTCGAGCAGAATCGATCCGCCCAACGCAGGCTGTAACCCGGCCAGCGTGCGCATCAACGTCGACTTGCTCCGCCCTCATTCGGCCCCAACAGGCAGACCAATTCGCCACGGCGCAGGCGCAGATCCAGATCATGCGACACCACCACGTCGGCCCGTCCTGCGTGGCGATAGCCGATGGTGAGATGTTTGGTTTCGAGGATGATGTCGGTAGACATAGCGATTGGGGCTAGGAACTCGGGAGCGGGGCTGGGGATCACGTCGACGAATCCCTGGGCATTCCAGCATCTATTCGTCGACACATCAGCGGATGAGAGCAGCTATCGCCTCCCCAACCAGTCCCCGATCCCCAGTCCCGATCCCTTTACCCCGCGAACGCCTCTCTTAGATTTCGTTGCCGCAGAATCACCCACGTCACCACAGGCGCGCCGATCAGCGCGGTGACGGCGTTGAGCGGCAGGGTAAGCTGGCTGCCCGGCATGGACGCGACCAGATCGGCGGCGATGGCCAGCACCGCGCCCATCATGGTGACAGCGGGCAGCAGCACACGATGATCCGACGTGCCGAACAGGCTGCGACAGAAGTGCGGCACCGCGATCCCCAAAAAGCCGATAGGCCCACAGAACGCGGTGACCACCCCAGCCAGCACCGCAGCGGACGTGATGATGGCCAGGCGCACGCGACGCACGTTCAGCCCCAAGGATCGGGCATAGGTCTCGCCCAGCAGTAGCGCGTTGAGCGGTTTCATGAGCAGGAAGGCCAGCAGCAGCCCTAGCAGAATCGACGGGGCCAGCACCCGCATTTGGCTCCACGTCACCCCGCCGAAAGTGCCGAACGTCCACGAGATGTAGGCCTGGATGCGGTCGGCGATGCTGAAGTAGAGCATCACACTGACCAGGGCGCTGGTGGCATAGCCGAACATCAGCCCCAGGATCAGCAACGTCATCGTGCTCTGCACACGCCGCGACACCGAAAGCACCAGCAGCAGCACAAGCAGCGATCCCACGATGGCGGCCACGGTGATCCCCACATCGCCGGCCAGGCTGAGGCCGCCAAGCAGTTTGGTGCCGCTGCCCAGCCCCGCAGCCACACCTGCACCGAGCACAACCAACGCCACACCCAGGCTGGCGCCGGAGCTGATCCCCAGCACAAAGGATCCGAAAGCGGATTGCGGAAGAGCGTCTGCATCTGCAATCCGCTCACGGCCAGCGCGGCGCCCGCCAACAGCGCCGTCAACGCCTTGGGCAGACGAAACTTGAGCACAATGTCGGTCCACGTGGCCTTGGCCGGCTCCCCCCCCACTAGAATCTTCACCACATCGCCGGTGGGGATCGACACCGATCCCAGCGTCAGGCTGAGCAGGAAGGCCCCCGCCAGCACCGCCGCCAGCAGGCCGAACAGCCACAGCCGTCGCCGCGGAATCGCCATTGCCGTGGTAGACCGCAACTGTGGGCGCGCCGCAGACGCTGTCATCGTGGCAGGGATGGAAAGGGGAGATTGGGAACGCGACATTGGGTTTTGTCCTTACTGTACCTGCACGTAATAAACCAGTTTATGCTCCGGCAACAGATCGGGGTGCAAGATCTTTACCAGATCTTTGAGCACGATATGCGGGTTGGCGGCGCCAGATTCGTAGAAGGCGCTGCCCCCGTTCTCGTTGACGATGGCGTTGTTGTTGTAGAGATGACCGTTGGTGAGGGCGGCGAACTCGACATAACGCTCATCACTGGCGAGGACGTCGTCAATGCTGAACCAGAACGTGTTGTCGGGGTTGATCCAGTAATCGGCATCGGCGGCGCGTTCGAGTACAGCTTCGAAGTCCACGGGCGAGCTGCCCACACTGCCGCTGTCTGCCCAGAGATAGTCGGCGCCGGCGTCGGCCAGAAGCTGCGCCATGTAGCTTTGCGAGCCAGCCATCCACCACGTGCCATCGTAGACGCTGCTCAGGAAGACGGTGGGGCGATCTGCTGCGGCGGCAGCCAGGGCAGCAACCGCGTTGTATTCGCTCTCGATCTCACCGAAGAGGGTCTGCGCCGTCTCCTCGGCGTTGAAGAAGAGCGCCATGTACTTGATCCACTCGGTGCGACCCAGCGGATCGTTCTCCACGAAGTCACCGTTAAGCGCCACAGGCAGGCCCGCTTCTTCCACCACGGGGAAGGTGTCGTACTCGGGCATGCCGATGGAATAGGCCATAATCAAACCGGGATCGAGATCGAGCAGTTGTTCCACGTTGATGGTGGTGCCGCTGCCCACCACGGCCACGTCGCCGGCCTCGACCGCGGCGCGCACGGCTTCGGTGGTGGTCCAGTCGCCGCTGTCCACGGCCACGAGTTTATCCAGCAGCCCCAGTTGTTCCAACTGCGGCAGGTACGTGGTGGAGAGCGAGACGATGCTGCGGATCGGCACTTCGATCACCGGCGCGTCGGCGTAGTCTTCGGGCGCCGGCGTGCCGCACTGCACGAGGACGTAGGTGAAGCTCTGGTCCGCGCCCAGCCACGGATCGTGGATGGTCACCACTTTGTAATTGTTGAAGTATTCAACCTCGAAGCTGGCGTAGTCGACTGTGATTTTGGCCGGGAAGTAGTCGACGGCAGGATCGTAGTCTTCGACACAGCCGTCAGTGCCGGTAGTGGCGGCGACCGGCGGCGTGGTTGATTCGGATACAGGCGCAACCGGCATGACGCAGGCTGCCAACAGCAGGAGGCTCAGCAAGATCATCGCCAGGGGCAACGCAGAACGCCGAAGGGTCATTTCACACTCCTCGATGTGATGGGAAACAGCAGTTGTTGAACCCAATAAAAAACGCCCGAATCACCTGGGATCGGGCGTTGTATGCGAGATTTGTGGAGACAACCTTGGCTGCATCCTAAATCCCACACCCAATCCGCGAGGTGTTGACTGGAATACAGTGAAGGCGGTCGACCTGGCTTAGATTGCGCACCTAGGAAGCACAATCAATACAGTTGCGGGACAGCGCCGGACTCTCACCGGCTTCGCCTTTACGCCCTGGCATCCGGACCAAGGGCGCCTCCACTGATCTTCATTCGGTTGAGAATCAGCATAGCAGCGGGGTAAACGAAAGTCAAACAAGTGAGCGCAAGAGAGTATATTTCACGCTGGGGGCGAAAGTGCCGGGGACTTCATGATGGACGTGGCGACAAGAGCGAAAACCCCGTCTCGCTGCAGCAAAAAAGTCCCCGGCACTTGTGCGCGTCCCCAACGTGAGATACACCCAGAGAGAGAAAACCGTCTGTCACGCGTAGGACGTCAGCTCGCTCAAATCGACGCGACGACGGTAGACTTCCTCCACATCGGCGCCGGATTCGACCAGGAGCGTCACCAGCGGGGCGCTGTCGTCGATTTCTTTGAGGCGGCTCTGCAAATTGCGCAACAGGTTGATTTGCAGGTAGGTGTCGGTGGCAACGGCCACAGAGACGTAAGGCCGTCGCCGCAGGAGGGCAACCAGAGACGGTGTGAAGCCGCGCCCGCGGATCTCTACGCGGGTGGCGTGGCGCGTGTGGATCTCGGCGGCAGGGATCACGGTAAGCAGACGGCCACGCCAGAGCACGCCCACATTGTCGCAGATCGAGCCGAGTTCTTCCACGCCGACGCCGGTGAGCAGTAGGGCTGCGCCCGCCTCGCGCACACAGGATTCCAGACGAAGGCGGAAGTCGCCGTCGCCGAAGCCGACCCAATGTGTGGCAGGGGCGTCCAGCAGGATCAGCGGCGCGCTGGGGAGCTTCGCCTTTATAGCGGACAGCATTTCGTCGGCGCGCAAGAGGAGCGTGTTCTGATGCGCCGGCGGCGCGCCGACGAAGAACGTATGCGAACGAACCGCCTCATCCTGCGTCCACACATCGTAGCCGAGGACTTTTGCCACGCCACAAGTGGGCAACATCCGCCCGGCCAGTAGGTGCAGCAGAGTCGTTTTGCCGGCGCCTTCGGGGCCGACGATCCCGAGGATGGTATTGGCGTCCATCGTCATCGTTACACGATCCACGGCGCGCTGTGCGCCGACAATGCGGGTCAGATGGTGGGTGTAGATGACAGGTTCGCTCATGGTCTTCACTCTTCTCGCACGCAGAAACCGAAAGCTGCTCTGATCAAATCACCATCGCGAGCATGGAAGCAGGGGCGAATGTCCTATGATTTGGGGGCAATGGGGCAAGAATCAGGGGGCGAATTGCAGGTGGATGCACGTACCCACGCCTTCGGCGCTACGAATGTGCAGTGCGCCTTCAAGAACTTTGGCGCTCTTTCATGTTGTGCAGGCCGCCGGAAAGGGCCCACTCATCGGGGGTAAAGCCGACGCCATTGTCTTCGACTTCGAGGTGAACAAGGCCACCGCTGAAGTAGAGACGAACCACGATCTCATCGGCCAGGGCATGGCGCTGCGCGTTGACAAGCGCCTCTTGCGCCACACGCATCACCTCCATCGCCTGTGCCGACGAGAGCAGGCCGGGATCAATCGGCTCTATCAGCAGTCGCGTGTGGGTATCGTCTTCGGCAGACATTCTGGCAACCAGATCGCGTAACCGCTGCCCCACGTCTTTGGTGCGAGATGGCTGTAGATCGAGGATGTAGCTGCGGATGTCCATGATCACTTTGTTGAGGTTGGTCAGCGTCTGCGTCAAGCGCTGGTAGACGAGTTGCGGCTCGCTTTCGATGCGCTGTTGGCTGTCTTCCAGCATCAGGCCCACGGCGTAGATGGACTGGATCACGCCGTCGTGCAGGTCGCGGCCGAACCGCTCGCGCTCCTGCAAGATCGCCAATTGCTCAGCCTGACGGTAAAGACGGGCGTTCTCGATGGCAATGGCGCTCTGGGTGGCGAATTTGAACAGGAGATCTTCGTCCTCTTGCGAGAAGGCCCCGGCGCGCGCCAGGCCTTTGCTGTTGGTGGTCATCTTATCGGCGAGGAAGAGCGTGCCGATGGTGCGCCCTTTCGATGTCACAGGAACGGCCAGCAACGAACGCATCGGCGGGTGGTGGGTGGGAAAGCCGACCGTCCGCGCGTCCTGGGCCAGATCCGCGATGCGCAGCGACTCGTTGGTCTTGATTGCCACGCCCAAAATGCCGAGATGCCTGGGCAGAACGCCGATGCGTCGGCGCTGTGTTTCGTCCATCCCCGAAGTGACAAACTCCTGAATCTCGCCGTCGCCCCCGTCCAACACGCTCAACGCGCCGTATTCGGCCTGCAATAGCGAGCGGCTGAGATCCACCACCTTCTGCAAAACAGCGCTTAGCTCCACTTCGCTGGTGACGGCGAGCGCGGCGGCGTGCAAAGCCTCCAAATGGGCGATGCGGTGCTGAATCTCATCCTCGTGACGCTGTACGGCGCGTGCCAGCCAGGTGGAAAACAGCAACGAACCAGCCAACACCATGACGAAATCCATTGCGATGTGCATTGATGTAAGCGCCTGCGAATCGACGGCGAAGTGGAGCAGTGTCAGCATCCCCCACAGCAACAAAGCGAAGACAATACCCACCAATCGGAGGTGCCGGCGCGACAGATTGCTGATATACTGGACATAGTACTGGACATAGGGCTGCAACATGAAGGGAGACTCCAGGCGAATCCGCGATACAGATATGCAGCCATTATAAGACGACGCCAGGTGAGGATCAAGGACCATGACACTACGCGTGATGCTGGTGGACGACCACGAACTGGTGCGCATCGGGCTGAAGACGCTCCTCTCGCGCTATCCTGCCTTCGAGGTGGTGGCCGAGGCCGCCGACGCCGCCGAAGCGGTGTTGAAGGTCCAGCACTACCGCCCCGACATTGTGGTGATGGACATTCGGCTGGGCGGGCGGAGCGGCATCGACGCCACGCGCGACATCCTGGCCCAAACGCCCGAGACCAAAGTGGTGATGCTCACCTCCTACCCCGAAGACGATCTCCTGTTCGACGCCATCACCGCCGGCGCGTCGGCTTATGTGCTCAAGCACATCGGCGGCGGCGAACTGATCACCGTGCTCGACGCGGTGGGCCGCGGCGAATCGGTCCTCGATCCGGCGGTGACACAACGCGTCTTCCACAAACTGCGCGAGTCGGCGCGTCAATCGGAAGACGCCGCCTTCGCCACGCTCACCGATCAAGAATTGCGCATCCTTGCCCTCCTCACCGACGGCAAAACGAACAAAGAGATCGCCGGCGAGATCTTCCTCAGCGAACGCACCGTGCGCAATTACGTCAGTTCTATCCTCGACAAGCTGGATCTGTCTTCGCGGGCCGAGGCAGCCGCCTACGCCGTGCGCCACCACATCGAATCCCATCTGCCGGACTAAGAATTTCGGAATTTTATATGATCCACGAAGGCACACGAAGCACCACGAAGAGGAGAAGAGAGGGAAACGGATTTCAGGATTCGCAGGACAGCAGAGCGGAATAGCTTTCTGCTTGTTCTTTTCTGCCTTCGTGGATCATTTTTTATCTGGTTTCTCCTGAGTGCTGATCTGGGTCGTTTTTGTAGGATGTTTGTCTCTATTCTTGGCGGGATCGCAGGTGTAACATTGGGAACAAGAACTGCCATTTCCACTTGACGCGCACCTACAACAGATCGACGGGAGGTTGTGATGACGGCCAATGGCACCAAATTGAAGGTGACACAGCTACGTCGCGCCTGCGATCCGGAGGCGCTCAACTTTGTGAGCACCGCAGAATTGCCCCCGCTGGACGAGGTCATCGGCCAGGATCGGGCCGTCCGCGCCGTTTCGTTCGGCATCGACATTCAGAGTACTGGCTATCACGTCTTCGCGCTGGGGCCGGCGGGTACGGGCAAAGCCACCACGATCCGCCAGTTCCTCGCACGTAAGGCCGCCGCCCGGCCTGTCCCCGATGATTGGTGCTACGCCTTCAACTTCGCCTCACCCGATCAGCCCAAGGCTCTGCGCCTGCCCGCGGGCAAAGGGCACGAGTTTCAAAAATCGCTGGATCAGCTCGTTGAAGAACTAAAAGCAGAAGTGCCTCGCGCCTTCGAGGGCGAGCAATACAGCCACGAACAGGAACGCATCCAAAAAGAGTTCGAGCAGCGACAGCAGGCGCTCTTTCACGAGTTGCAGGAAGAGGCCACCGCCAAAGGATTGGACCTGATCCAGACGCCGCACGGGCTGCTGATCCTGCCCGTGATCCGCGGCGAGGCGGTGCCGCCGGATCGCATCGATCAACTGGACGAGGCGACGCGACGCGACATCGAACGCCGTCAGGCCGACATTCAAGACGATGTGCGCGAAACCATGCGCCGGGTGCGTCAACTCTACCTGGAAGCACGCACACGCATTCGCGATCTGGATCGCGAGGTGATCGGCTACGCAGTGGCCCATCTCCTCGAAGACATCCAGCAGGCGTACCGCCAATTCGACGAGATCGCGGCCTTCCTCGACGAGATCCACACCTACATCCTGGAGAACGTCGCCGTGTTGCGCCAGATGCAAGACGGCGAACAGACGCCGTTCAACCTGTCCGGCGACGGCTCCGAATCTTGGTACGACCGCTTCCGCGTCAACCTGATCGTGGACAACCGCAACACCGACGGAGCGCCGGTGATCAGCGAAACACACCCTACCTACCACAATCTGGTGGGCCGTGTGCAGTATCGCTCGTTCATGGGCGCGCTGCTCACCGACTTCAGCCTGATCAAAGCGGGCGCGCTGCACCGAGCCAACGGCGGCTACCTGATCATCGACGTTCTCGATGTGCTCACCAAGCCCTTCGCCTGGGATGCGCTCAAGCGGGCGCTGATGAACCAGGAGATCCGCATCGAACCCATGGCCGAGGAATACGCCCTCATCGCCACCAAGACGCTGGAACCGCAGCCGATCCCGCTGAACGTGAAGGTGGTGCTCACCGGCGATCCGCTGCTCTACTACCTGCTCTACAACGCCGATGAAGAGTTCCGCGAATTGTTCAAGGTGAAAGCCGACTTCGCCCAGGACATGAGTTGGGGCGCGGAGACCACCATGCAGTACGCCCGCTTCATCGGCGACCTCTGCCGCAACGAGAACCTCAAGCACTTCGATCCCAGCGGCGTGGCGCGGGTTGTGGAAGAAGGAGCGCGCATGGTGGCGCACCAGGGCAAGCTCTCGATCCGCTTCGGCGACGTCGTGGATCTGATCCACCAGGCCAGCTATTGGGCCGGTCACATCGGCAACGGCCTCGTCACAGCCAACGACGTGCAACGCGCCATCGACGAACGCATCTTCCGCTCGGATCGGCTGGAAGAACGCATGGCGAACTGGTGGAAGAAGGCACGCTGCTCATCGACACTGAAGGCGGTGGTGGGGCAGGTGAATGGCATTTCGGTGCTGCCGCTGGGCGACTACAGTTTCGGCAGCCGTCGCGCATCAGCGCGCACCTATGTGGGCAGCGAAGGGCTGATCAACATCGATCGCGAGCAAGCTCGGTGGGCGCATCCACAACAAGGGCGCCATGATCCTGTCCGGCTACCTGGGCGGCACCTTCGCCCAGGACGCGCCGTGGCGCTCGGCCAGCATCACCTTCGAGCAGCTTTACGAAGAAGTGGAAGGCGACAGCGCATCGTCGGCGGAACTCTACGCGCTGCTCTCCAGCAGCCAGCCATGGCATCCCCATCCGCCAGAGCCTGGCTGTCACCGGATCGGTGAAACCAGCGTGGTCAGATCAGGCCATCGGCGGCGTCAACGAGAAGATCGAGGAGCTTCTTCGACGTGTGCAAGCGCAAAGGGCTGACCGGCGACCAGGGCGTGGTGATCCCCCACAGCAACGTCAAGCACCTGATGCTGCGCCAGGGGTGATCGACGCCGTGGCAGGGCAAATTCCACGTCTACGCCATCTCCACAGTGGAAGAAGGCATCGCCCTGCTCACTGGAAGCGAGGCAGGGCAACGTCGCCCAGACGGAAGCTACCCCCAGGAGGCGGTCTTCGCCGCCGTCGACGCCCGATTACGCCCTGGCCGAGCGCGTCAAGGAATTTGGCAGGACCGGGGCAGGTCTTCAAGCAACGGCGCTGGTGAAATTGAGCGCAAGGAACACGGGTAACTGTTCAGGTGAGACGCACTGGCCCAAACGTTGACGCATACACGCCGTTCTCTTGGCCAGTGCGTCGCACCTGAATAGTAACGGAACACGGTTGAAGGGGAGTGCAATGTGAACATCTTCAAATCTGCTACGTGGACGAAGATCCTGGCAGTAGCTGGGACATGGTTTGTCTGGTTTCCGATCCTGGCGACGCTGGTGCTTTCTGCGATTGGATCGTGGCGAGATCAGACGTTTCGCTTTGACTTTTTGATGCCCGCAGAGCTTTTCCCGGTAGCTGTACTCGGCGGCGCCCTGTTGTTGTGGGCGGCCTATCGAGCGCACGAACTGCTGCGCCCATCGCCTGGGAGGCTCGTCCTGGCGGTGGCATGGCTGGCGGGTGGCCAGTTGTTTGCGGTGGTCACCGGGCTGGCATCGGGCGAGACTGAACCGGTGGGCTGGCTACTGTCCCTGGCGCTGTCGACGGTGGTCCTCTACACGCTCTCGGTGGTGGAAGTGGGGGTGACCGAGCAGCTTACTCGTGGCGATCTCTTCGCCGGTGACACGGAAGCGGCGGCGTTTCGATAAAACCAGAGAAGAATGATCCATGAAGATGCCTGGATGATGTTGCGATTGGGGAATTGAGCGAGTGAGGGATTGAGCGAGTGGGAGATTGAGGGATTTTGAGGAGAGAGCACGCCCTCGTGCGGTTCTACACTGGAACAACCGCACGAGGGCGTGCTCTCTCACGCGTTTGAGCAAATGACATCGGCGACGCTCAACACGAAATGCCGCAATCTCGTGATCATTTGCTCTACCGGTTCACGCACTACGCACCATGATTCCCAATCACGCAACACGCTCCGCAATATACGCCGCGGTCGCACGGTGGTTAGCTGCCCGTAGTCGCGTTCAGGGATGTCCACGCCGAAGGCTTTGTTCAGATCGATGAGCAGCATGAGCAGATCGAACGAATCGATGTCCAGCGCGGCGCGACCTCTTCGTCGGGTGAGTGTATCGAGATCGGCTTCGGGGGCGATGCGCCCCAACAGCACGTAGATCTTGGCCTGAATCTCTTCCAAGGTAGGTGTAGCAGTTTTGTGGTCATAGTTTCTCCGGCTCCTGTAGGTAGCGGGTGAGGATCGTGAGGAACTGCGCGCCGCGGCGACCGTCGGTGGCGCGGTGATCGCCCGCCAGCGTCAGCGTCATGATCTTGCGGATGCCGATCATGCCGTTCTCCACCCACGGCTGTTCCACCACGCGGCCCAGCCCAATCAGCGCCACCTGCGGCGGATAGATCACACCGAAGACGGTCTCCACGCCCAGGTCGCCCAGGTTGGTGACGGTGACAGTAGCGTCGGTCAACTCGGAGCTGCGCAGCCGGTTCTCGCGCGTGCGGATGATCAGATCGCGCAGCGCGTCCATCAGTTCGTCCAGATCTTTGAGATCGGCGTGGTGGATGGCGGGCGTGATCAGGCCACCCTGACGCAGAGCAATGGCGAAGCCGATGTGGATCGCCTCCTGCACCTGAAGCTGATCGTCGATCCAGAACCCGTTGAGTTCGGGAACATCGGCCAGGGCGTTGGCAATCGCCTTGATCCAGAGCACGGCGGGCAGCAGCCGTTTTTCGATAGGACGGCGCATGTTCTCCGCCTCCAACCAGGCCAGGGTCGGCGTCACGTCAACCTTGGTCTCCAGGTAGTAGTGTGGGATGTCCTGGTTGGCGCGGCTCATGGCGCGGGCGATGGCGCGACGCATGCCGGTCTGGAAGTCGGCGGCAGGCCTGGTTGGCGGCGCTGTCTTCGGCGGCGGCGCGGTGACCTGCGGCGTGGTTTCCTGTGTTTTCACCGGCGGTATTGGCGCTCCCGCTTTGGCCGGAACCGGCGCGGTCTGCGCAAGTTTGGCCGCTTCTTCCACGTCGCTGCGGCTGATGGCGCCATGCGGTCCGCTCCCGTGGACGCTGCTCAGATCGACGCCCAGTTCTTCGGCCACTTTGCGCGCCAGCGGCGAGATGCGCACCCGTTCGGCAGGTGCCTTCTGCTCTGTGGCCGGCGCGCTGACCTTGGGCGGCTTGCCGTTGGTCTTCGGCGCCGCGGGGACTGCTTCGGCCACAAGCACCGGCGGCCCTTCGGCCACAGGGATGCGCTCGTCCTTTTCGGTGCGGATCAGCGCCAGCACCGTCCCTACGGGTACTTCGCTGCCTTCTTCAACCAGGACTGTATCGAGGACGCCATCCACGAAGACTTCGGCGGCGATGTCGCCCTTTTCGGTGCCGACGGTGGCAATGATGTCGCCACGTTCCACCTCATCGCCCGGCTTCACTTCCCAGGCGATGAGGATGCCGCTTTCCATGTCTGCGCCCAGTGAGGGCATTTTGAACTCATGCATAGGCCGGCTCCATGATCGCTTTGACGGCGGCGACGATGCTTTCCACCTGCGGCAGCGCCGCTTCTTCCAGGTGTTTGGGATAGGGCAGCGGCACTTCGACGGTACACAGCCGTTGCACCGGCGCGTCCAGTTCGTAGAAGGCGTCTTCCATGATGCGGGCGCTGATCTCGGCGGAGATGCCGCCGCTGCGCCAACCCTCGTCCACAATGAGGGCCGCGGTGTGTCTTGGCTACCGAAGCCAGGATCGTCGCGTCGTCCAGTGGGCGCAGCGTGCGCAGATCCACCACTTCGGCGTCGATGCCTTCGTCGGCAAGCTGAGCGGCGGCGTCCAGCGCTTTGAAGAGGCTTGCGCTGTAGGTGAGGATCGAGACGTCGTTGCCCTCTTGCAGCACTGGGCGTGGTCGATGTCCACAGGACCGGCGTCGGCGGCCATTTCGCCGGTCATGGGGTAGAGAAACGAATTCTCGAAGATGATCACCGGATCGGGATCGAGCAGCGCCGTCCACAACATGCCGCGGGCGTCTTCCAGCGTGGCCGGGCTGACGGCGCGGATGCCGGGGATGTGGGCGTACCAACCGTCGAGGCAGTGCGAGTGCTGCGCCGCCAGTTGACGGCTGCCACCGGTGGCCATGCGGATCACCACAGGCACGTTGAACTGGCCGCCCGACATGTGCAGCAGCGTGGCCGCGTTGTTGAGGATCTGGTCCGTGGCCAGCAGGCTGAAGTTGACGGTCATGATCTCGACGATGGGCCTCATGCCGTTGAGCGCAGCGCCGATGCCCCACCGGTGAAGCCCGACTCCGACATGGGCGTGTCCACGATGCGCTCAGGGCCGAACTCATCGAGCAGGCCCTTGCTCACGGCGAAACAGCCGCCGTAAGCGCCCACGTCTTCGCCCATGAGGAAGACCCGATCATCACGGCGCAGCGCGTCGCGGATCCCCTCGCGCACGGCATCGCGGTAGGTCAGCTTGACCGTTGGGGCGGCGCCATTGGGAACTTTGCCATTACCGGCCATGGTTGCCTCCTTTCCACACGGCTGTTTGTGCTGCCGACGAATCAGGGGAATAGACGAAGCGGGTGAGATCTGCCACCGGTTCCCAGGTGCCGGCCTCGGCGAAAGCCACGGCCTCGTCCACTTCGTCTTCGACCTGGCGTTGGAGATCGTCGAGATCGTCCTGCCCGGCAAGGCCCTGGGCCATGAGCAGTTCGCCCAGTTGCGGGATGGGATCACGCTTGCGCCACTCGGCCAGTTCATCCTTGGGGCGGTAGGCTTCGGGATCGAACATGGAGTGGGCGCGGAAGCGATAGGTGCGGCATTCGAGGAAGAACGGACCGGCGTCGGAGCGCACCCATTCGGCGGAGCGCTGGGCAGCGGCCTCCACGGCGAGCACGTCCATGCCGTCTACGGCCTCGGCAGGGATGCTGTAGGCGTCGGCTTTCTTCACCAGTTCGGGTACCGGATCGGAGAATTTCAGGGCGACGCCCATGGCGTAGAGGTTGTTCTCACACACGAAGAGGACGGGCAAGCGCCACAGCGCGGCCAGGTTCATGGCTTCGTGGAACTCGCCTTCCTGCACCGCGCCGTCGCCGAAGAAACAAGCGGTGACGCGGTTGCGTCCTTGCTTTTTGTCGGCCAGGGCCAGGCCTACGGCCAGCGGCAGCCCGCCGCCGACGATGGCGTTGCCGCCGTAGAAGTGGGTGTCGGCGTCGAAGAGGTGCATGGAACCGCCGCGGCCACGGCTGCACCCTTCCTGTTTGCCGTAGAGTTCGGCCATGATGCTCTGCATGGACATGCCGCGGGCCAACGCTTGTCCATGTTCGCGGTAGGTTGCGACCACGGCGTCTTCGGGGCGGAGCGCCTGCATCACGCCCACGGCCACGGCTTCTTCGCCATCGTACAGGTGGAGGAAGCCGCGGATCTTCTGCGCGCCGTACAACTCGTACGCCTTCTCTTCCAGGCGACGGATGCGCAGCATTTCGTGGTAGAGATGCAGACCGTGCGCCCGATCCACCGCGGTGGTTTGGGATGGCGCTTCTTTGGTTTTGGGCATGGTTTAGCCTCCTTTGGATTGGCCCTCAATCCTTTTCCAACGTCGAAGTATCACCCTCGGGCAGACCCAATTCACGCGCTTTGAGCAGGCGACGCATGATCTTGCCGCTGCGCGTTTTGGGCAGATTCTGCTCGAAGGCGATGTCTTTGGGCGCAACGGCGGACCCCAGGTGCTTGCGACCAAAGCCGATCAGCGCCAGGCGCAGTTCGTCGCTGGGTTCGTAGCCGGGCTTGAGCGAGACGAACGCCTTGACCAGTTCGCCTATGGTGGGTTCAGGCACGCCGATGACGCAGCTTCGGCCACGGCGGGGTGTTCCATGAGCGCGCTTTCCACCTCGAACGGACCGACCATGTGGCCCGCTGTCTTGATGATGTCGTCGGCGCGGCCCACGAACCAGAAGTAGCCGTCCTCGTCTTGCATGGCCAGGTCGCCGGTGATGTACCAGCCGTCGACGAAGCATTTGGCGTAGCGTTCTTCGTCGTGGAGGTAGGAGCGGAACATGGACGGCCAACCGGGCTTGAGCGCCAGGTCGCCGTCGACGCCGGGTTGGGTGATCACTTCGGCGGTGTCGGGCGTGGGGCGACGCACGATGGCGGCCTGCACCCCCGGCAGCGGACGGCCCATAGATCCAGGACGGATCTCCATGCTGGCGAAGTTGGCGATCATGATGCCGCCGGTCTCGGTCTGCCACCAGTTGTCGTGGATATTGATGTCGAGCACCTCGCGGCCCCAGACCACGGCTTCGGGGTTGAGCGGTTCGCCCACGCTGGCCATGAAGCGCAGGTGATCGAGGTTGTACTCTTTGCGCGGCTCGATCTGCATACGCATGAGGCGGCGGATGGCGGTGGAAGCGGTGTACCAGACGTTCACCTGCTGCTCTTCGAGGATGCGGTACCAGCGGTCGGCGTCGAAGTCGGCCTCGTCCACGATGTTGGTGACGCCGTGGAGCAGCGGCGCGATGATGCCGTACGATGTGCCGGTGACCCAGCCGGGGTCCGCGGTACACCAGAAGATGTCGTTGGGGTGCAGATCCAGGGCGTACTTGGATGTCATGTAGTGGTGGAGCACGGCATTGTGGACGTGGACCGCGCCCTTGGGCATGCCGGTGGTGCCGCTGGTGAAGTGCAGCACGGCCATGTCTTCGGGATCGGTGGGCGGGATGGTGAATTCGGTGGGCGCAGCTTCCATCAGCCGCGGCGGCGAGCGCGTCGTCGGCCAGATCTTCTTCGATGTCGGTGATCAGGATCTGCGCCAACATGGGCAGGTCGGCGCGCTGGGGTTCCGATCTTCTGCCGGTATTGGCGTTCGGTGGTGAGCAGGATCTTGCCGTCACCGCACGATGCGCTGGTGGATGAGCTCCGGCCCAAACGCCGAGAAGAGTGGACAGAAGACGCTGGTGTTCTTGAGCGTACCCAGGGCGGCGATGTAGAGTTCGGGGATGCGCCCGGCCAGCACGAAGATGCGGTCTGTTTTGCCTGCGCCCAGGCTGCGGATCACGTTGGCGAAGCGGTTGGTCTGCGCTTGCAGATCGGCGTAGGTGAAATCACGGATCTCGTCGTCGCGGCCCAGCCAGCGCAAGGCCAGATGGTCGCGGCGCGGACCGTCGGCATGGCGATCCACGGCTTCGTGGGCGATGTTCAGGCCACGTCCGCCGGGCAAGCCGTCCAGCTCGCGCCAGACTTCGTCCCAGTGGAAGTGGTCGCGCACAGCCATGTAATCGTCCAAATTGGGCTTGACGGTCCAGGTCAACGATGCGGAAGTGAGGGTCTCGAACGCCATTGTTCCTCCTTAACCTCACGATTGAAAAGCGAAAAGCCCACGGTTATTTGATCCACGAAGATACACGTAGGGGAGAGGGACACGGATTTCATGATTTTGGGGACGCCAGAAAGGAAGGAATGGCCGCCTGGGGTTGGACTGCGCTGTTCAATCATCATCGGTTGTGTCCCTGTGCTGGTTATCGCCACGTGCGCCCGGCGGGTGGGTCATGTGCGCCGGGAGCGTGTCTTCAGCATAGCCACAATCGGGTGATCGAGTAGTGTCATGTGTCCTTGTTTTGGGGGGACAAAGGGTCAGTGCTTGAGCGCGGCGTCGGCAAGTTTCGTGGGTAGGACAACGCTGACTGTGGTTCCCACGTCCTTACTGGTGTCCACCGTAATCGCGCCGCCGTGCAGGTCCACGGCTTGCTTGACGATGGTTAACCCAAGCCCAGTGCCGGGGATGGCGCCGACGTTGTCGGCCCGGTGGAAAGCCTCGAAAAGGCGGCGCTGTGTCGCTTCGGGGATGCCAATGCCTTCATCGCCGATACAGAACATGGCCTGGTCGTCGCTACACGTCAACTCGAAGGTGATGATGCTGCCTTTGGGCGAGTATTTGATGGCGTTGGAGAGCAGATTGCTCAGGATGTGATGCAACAACCGCTGATCCACCACAGCGTGCTTGCAGCCGGCATCGATTGCGCTCTGGAACTCGTGCGCTGATCCCACGGTGGTCTGAAAATCAGCCAGGATCTCATTGCAGAAAGCGCCCAGATCTACAGTTTCGGGGCTGAACACCAGTTTCCCCACTTCGGATCTGGAGACAATTAGCAGATCGTCGAGTAGACTGATCATGCGCTTGATGTTGATCTCGATCTGTTGGAATTTCTCTTGCTTTTTTTCGGTCGACAGCCGATCCCCATAGAGCGACAGGCTTTCACTGTTGAGTCGAATCGAGGTGAGTGGGTTACGCAAATCGTGCGACGCCATCATCAAGAAGCGGGCGCGCATCTCGCTCAGTTCCATCTCTCGGGCCAATGCCTGCTTCAGTTGCCTCTGGAGACGATAGAGTGTGAGATGGGTGTCTACCCGAGCCAATACTTCTTCGATCTGAAAGGGCTTGGTGATGTAGTCTGCGGCGCCGACCTGGAATCCTTTGACCCTATCACGCACATCATCCAACGCGCTGATGAAGAGCACGGGGACGTCGCGGGTGCGCTCGTCTTGTTTGAGTTGCCGACAGACTTCGTAGCCGTTCATGTCGGGCATCATCACGTCCAGCAGAATCAGATCGGGCGGCTCGGCGCGGATGGCCATGAGGGCGGTGTGGCCGTCTGCGGCGCCGCGTACCTCGTAGCCATGCTGGCTCAGCATGTCGGAGAGGATGCGCAGATTGGGCAGTGCGTCGTCCACGATCATGATGTTGGTGTCTGAAAAGCCTGCTTCGGTGTTATGCATCGGTGTGTCCTACGTTGGTTATCGTCACCAGTTTGTCAAAACGATACTCTTGCACCAGTCGGGCCAGGCGATCTGCGATGTCACTGTGCTGTGCGCGAATCTGGTTGATGAGGTGGAGTGCTTGCTTTCCTTTGGCGCGGATGGCGGCATGGTGCAATTCGGCGATCCAATCGGCTGGCAGAGGAGCCAGATCGGCTGCGGTCAGCTCAACATTGGGGGCGGTTGGGCGTGGACGTTCGGCAGGCGTTGCATCTTCGTAGATGAACTGAACCCCCAGGTGTTCAGTTATTTTGTCGAAGATCTCTTGCTCGTGGAAGGGCTTACGCACATAGTCGTCGCAGCAATTGGCGAGGATCTCGGCCCGATCTTCCTCGAAGGCGCTGGCGGTAAGGGCGATGATGATCGGCGCTTGTCCGTGTGCGGCGGCGCGGATCTGTTGCGTCGCCGCGCGCCCGTCCAGAATCGGCATGCGCATATCCATCCAGATCAGATGTGGCTGCCAGCTTCTTTGCAGATCGACTGCTTCCTGGCCGTTGGCGGCGTATTGCACATCGAACCCCACCTGATCCAGCAGAGAACTGAGTAGGATGCGGCTGGCAACGTGATCCTCTGCAACCAGTATACGATAACTGGGTTGCCCCGGCGACAGGCGAACGGCGATCCGCTCGGTTGCGCCTGTTTCGATGGCGGCGAAGTCGGCGATCTTGACGGGAATCGCGAACCGAAACAATGCGCCTTGATCCAAGCGGCTGTGGACGGTCAGCTCGCCACCCAAAAGACGCGCAAATTGGCTGCTAATGGTCAGCCCCAGCCCCGCGCCCTCTTGGCCTGGGCTGGGACGACGGGCCTGTGCGAACGCCTGGAAGAGCGTCTCGGCGTCTTCGGGGGCGATGCCGATGCCGGTGTCTTCCACTGCGAAATGTAGCAATTGGGCGGCGTCTTCTCGCTGGTGGGTCACGCTCAGTGTCACAGCGCCTGTGTCGGTGAATTTGATGGCATTGCTGAGCAGGTTCACCAGAATCTGGCGCAGCTTTTGTTCATCTGTCGCCACAAAGCGAGGAACGCCGGGCCGACATTCTACGCGCAGTTGCAGGTTCTTCTCCAGCGCGCGCAGACCAAACATTCCTTCCAAGGAATTCAGCAGGGCGTGAAGGTCGAAATGGCTTTCAGAAAAAGTCGCGCGCCCGGCTTCGATTCGAGACAGTTCGAGAATGCCGTTGATGAGCCCTAAAAGGTGTTGGCCGCTATGCTTGATGACTTCTAACTTCTCATTTTGTGCGGGGTCGAGCGTGGCGTCGCGCCCCATGAGTTGTGCGAACCCCAGAATGGCATTCAAGGGCGTGCGGATCTCGTGCGACATGTTTGAGAGAAAGATGCTCTTGGCGCGGCTGGCGGCTTCGGCGGCGTTTTTGGCTTCGATGAGATCCAGTTCGGCCTGCTTGCGCTCGGTGACGTCTTGGATGATGCCGGTAAGCACGCTGCGCGGCGCGCCGGTGTTGGTACCATCCACGATCCATTCCAGGTACACGTCGCGTTCGACGCCGTCGGGGCGGATGATCCTGGCATAGTAACAGTGATCGCCCTGCCCTACACGCGCCGAGTCTGTGATCTGCTGTACCCGTTGGAGGTCATCTGGATGAATTTGTTTGAAGAATTCAGCTATCGTGATTTCGTTGCGGCCGTCTTCGATTTCCAGCCCCACGATATCAAAAGCCGTCTGCGTCGCCTGAACCACATCTGTGCCCAGATCCCATTCCCAACTGCCCATCAACGCCACTTCTTGCGCTTTCTGGAACATGCGGTTTTGCGCAAAAAGTGCGTGCTCCGCCTCCGTGCGGGTGACGACCTCCTGTTGCAGTAGCCGATTCGACGTAGCCAGATCAGCCGTGCGCTGCTCGACGCGTCGCTCAAGTTCGTCTGCGTATTGCGCCAGCGCCATGTCGCGCTGTTTGCGCTCAATGAGATGGCCAAAAGTGCTGCCCAACAGCGAAAGCAGTTCCACGGTGTAGGCGCGGGCAGGTGTGTGGGTGATGAGGTTGTCGATCACCAGATACCCCAACGCTTGCTGTCCGTTCCACAGGGCGGCGGATGCCCTCCAGCCCATACCAACTTTCTTGGCATTGTCGTACAGAGCGACATTGTCATAGAACAGCACGTGATCGGGCTTGAGCGCCACCTCCAGCGTCCAATGATCGGGCCGAACCTCTTCCTGATAGTAGTGTTCGTCTCGAATTGCGCCGTATGTGTCTACGCCATAGGTTCCGCGGACCTGAGTGCCGCCGTCCTCCAACATGAACAGGCCGATGCGGTCCAGATCGAGCCGTTTGTGGGTGATCTCCACCATCTTGAAATAGAGTGTTTGCAGATCGTCGATCTCGCTCAGTTCCAGGTGTAATTGCTGCAAAGCGCGCATGTCATCCAAAAAGGAGTGTTGAAGGATCTCTACGTGTTTGCGCTCGGTGATGTCCTGTACACCACCGCTGACACCGACCAACCGATCCTTTTCGTCGTTCCAGATAGGCAGTGCCTGCACACGCACCCAGCGCGTATCACCATCTTTGCGGAAAATCCGCACTTCATCTGTGATGGCCTGATTTGCGTTCAACGCTGCCATGTCCTGGTCATCCTTGGCCAGGTCGTCGGGGTGCAGGATAGCACGCCACCAGTTGCCCATCGACACCAGCTCATCGTAGGTATAGCCCAGGATCTCTTCAAAGGCGCCGGTGAGTAATGCCGTCTCTACTTGGCCTTGCGGCGTAAAAATCGAAGTGAAAGTATAGTCTGAGGTGACAGAGGCGATCAGGCGGAAGCGTTCTTCGCTATCTTTCAGTGTTTGTTGCAGCTTTTCTCGTTCAGCCAGCGCATTCTGGGCGCGGCGCAGCGCCCTGTCATCGCGCCAGAGCATGAAGTAGGTGATGCCCCCACCGGATAGCAAGATGCCCGAATGGGTCAGCCAGGCACTCATCGGCGTGGCAAATGGCTGCATGAGCACCCCAGTAGGATCGATCACAGCGAGGATCAAGCCAAACGCGACCGACGTGGCAACATAGACAACGGCCCACCGCCACCCCGACAACAGGGCAGCAAACAGGACGATCACAATGAACGACGCGAAAAAGGGCGCGCGTGTGCCACCCGCCGTCAGCACAACGAGCGCAGCAAGCGTCCACCCACCGATCAAGAAGACGTTGCGGGCAAGGTATATTTTGTTCAAGCGGATGAGAAGCAGGGGCAAGCCCACAGGGAGGAGCGCAGCCAGTGCGAAGATAAGCTGATCCAATTGCTGTGGCAGGATCGGCAACCACAATAGCGCGTAGATGGATACAGCGACGAGGATACTTACGCAAATGTGTATTAGAGGGCGAACCAAAGACTCGAACTCGTCGCCTGCGCGCAGGGAAGGGGGGAAAAGGAGGCATTCCAGCTTGTTGACGATGCTCGGGATCGAGCGAAACCTACTCATTGTGGCCTCACAGCAGTGATTACCCTATCAGTTACTGATGTTACATCATCTGCGCGCAAATATCACTAAGAGGATTTATGGGGATCGCAGATCACGCTAGTGCAGAGCGGTACAAATGAGTCGCTATATTCAGTACGCGAGATACGCCCACGTGCGGCGCTTACTGTCTAGCGCCGCACGTGGGCGTGCTCTCTCTGCAATGGTCCGAGGTCTACTTGGCTTCCATTTTCAGCGCGCGCCAACGGCGGTGCTGGTGCGGGCGTTGATGGCGGCCTTCAGTTGTCCCACGGCGTGTGTTGGGGATGGTACAATCGGCGCCGAGGATGAACTGCGGCGGCGCGTCTGCGACAGTCTGCGGCAGGCGCGAGCATTCGCCGGCTGCCGGTGGCGATCACGCCCTTGCGTTCCAAGCCGCCCATGAAGGGGCGACCAAACATGTCGGCCACGTCTGCGGCGCGCAGTTGGCGGTGGCCCAACGTCAGGCTGCAATTCTCCACCACCGTGGCTCAGGTAATCGAGGAAGGTGGTCAGATCGTCGTAGCCTGCCTCGTAGTCGCATATGTGCAGGATGTTGAAGTTGCACACCTTGATCTCATCCCACACCGCCAGATCGGTGGGCTTGATGTACTGATCAAAGAGGCTGCCGCCGAAGGCGAGGTTTCCGCCCTGAGTGGAGGCGTAGAAACCGTCTATTGCCTGCTCATGCAGCCGAGCACCAGCGTCAACTCTTTTCGGTCATGCGTTCGCCAACCCCTGACGCACCGCGTCGGCGTCCTCGCCGATGTGTTGGGCCAGGTCCACATCGCCGCCCACCTGCATCGCCAGCATGAAGGGCGAGTAGAGCGTCATCACAACCAGCGCCTCATCACGCATCGCCTTCACCAACCCTTCGACGACGCGCAAAGTCGGTGCGAAGTACGATTCGGGGTAGAGCGGAATCTGGGCCCAATCTGCGGCTTTTTCGATGACCGGCTCCGCGGGCATACGCTGTTCAAACTGGATCTTCACGAAATCCATGCCCGTGGCGCGGAAGTATTCGATGTGCTTGTCCACCGCGGCCTGGCCCACATGGCAGGCGGGATCGAAGTGCATGAAGAACGCCGCCGGCGTGTAGTCCAGTGTGGCGCCGTCGATAAGAGAGAGGAGAGCATCGCGCTTGTTCATTGGGTCCTTTCCTTTGGGTGTGGAAGTGCCAGAATTTCGATGATCCGCTACAGCATATACTAAACGCTCAGCTCCCCATTGCCGAATTGTCCCGAATCATCGGGACACAGGTGCCTTCTCACGCGCGACGAGAATCTCTATACTCGGTTGCAGAATGACCATTCGGATTATCGACAAAATACTGATTCTCATCGCCGTTGACCTCAAAGAAGGGAATACCCAATGAAGTTGCAACGAACCTTATTCGTCTCTGTGGCTGTGTTGGTCGTGGTACTCGTGTTGGCCGGCTGCGCAGGTCTACGCGCGCTGGCGCCGGTTGTGGATTCGATCACCGCTGAACCAGCGGAAGGCATGGCTGCGCCCGCCCCGGCAGAAGCAGCGCCGGTCGAAGCAGCGGCGGATTGGATGGCGCCGGAAGGCGCGCTGGTTTCAATGGCGGTTGAAGCTGCACCAACTCTGGATGGTATTGCCGACGAGGCGTTTTGGGCGGATGCACCTTCGATCACCGTGGAAGTCTTCGACGGCGCCAACATCGGCGACGGCGAAGTGACGCTGCAATCCGTCTACGCCGATGACATGGTCTACTTCTTGATGACCTGGGCTGATGAGACGGAAAGCTTCGTGCGCAGCCCGTGGGTGAAGCAGGACGACGGCTCCTGGGCCAAACTCAAGGATCCCGACGACAAGGGTGGCGACAACAACGTCTACTACGAAGACAAGATGTCGCTGATCTGGCCGATTGCCAACAGCATCCCGCGGTTTGAACGCCAGGGCTGCTACGTGGCCTGCCACACCAGCCGCGGCGACGATCCCAAGCCCTATGGCAACAAGTACACCGATGAGGGCATGGGCGACATCTGGCACTGGAAATCCGTACGTAACGTTGGCCAGATCGACGATCAGTATCTGGATTCGACGCCCTATTCGCCAGAAACCCCAAGCGCAGGTCGCCACGGCGATCCGAAGACCAGTGGTGGCTATGCCGACAACCAGACCGAAGACAAGAGCATGCCCATGTGGATGGGGCCGGAAGGCTCACCTCGCGACGGCGCTCCCGGCTCGATTCTGGATGCCGAAAAGCTCCCGTTTGACGATTCGCTCTTCGCCCCCGGCGACATGGTCCCCGGCATTGTGAAGTCACCCGCCGTCGGCGACAGCGGCGACATCGCCGCCGGCTGGAAGTGGCAGGATGGCGTGTGGACGCTGGAATTCGGGCGCAAACTGGTCACCGGTTCTGAGTTCGACGTGCAGTTCGATGACATGGGCGGCATGTACTACTTCGGCGTCGCCATCTTCGACAATGCCCAGGTGCGCCACGCCTACCAAGAAGACGTCAGCATGCTCGTCTTCCAACCGTAACGGACACAACAGCCAACGAAATGTAGACAAAGGGGGCGCTGATGGAGCGCCCCCTTTGTATTCGCCGAGCGATTCCGTATAATGTCGATATCCGCATCGACACCCTGGACCCCAACATGATCTGGTACGACTATTTCACCCAAAACCGAACGATTGTCTTGTCGATCTATGGGCAGGTCTTCTTCGTGCTGGGGCTGGCGATTTTTCTGCAATCGCGGCGGCACAGTCAGCTTCGGCTGGCGCAGGATCTGCGCTGGCTGGCGCTTTTCGGCGTGCTGCACGGCTTGTACGAGTGGGGGTGGGTCTTCATACCGATTCAACGCGGCTATCTGGCGCAGCCGGTGATCGAATTTCTGCTGCTTTCACAGGTGGCGCTGTTGGTTGCATCGTTTGCCTGCTTGCTTGTGTTCGGCGTATTGCTGTTGGAAGGAGAGAGCAGGCGGCTACGTCCGCTTGTCTATGTGCTGCCGGGGCTGTGGATCTTGGTTGCGGCCTTGGTGCTGGCGGAACATGTAGGCGCCAGAGATCAGACGCGGCTACTGATTATCTGGGGGCGGTATCTTGTGGGGTTGCCGGCAGCGATCTTCGCAGGCTTGGGTTTACAACGGGCTGCCGAGAGTGAAGCGGTGATTGCCAGTGGACGCCATATCAAACTGATGCTGCGCCGCGCCGGTCACGCCCTGTTTTCCTACGCCGTATTTGCCGGGTTGCTTGTGGCGCCGGCGGCTTTCTTCCCGGCGTCGATCCTCAATCAGGATCTACTGGAACAGTTGACAGGCGTGCCGGTGGAGATCCTTCGCTCCATCGCCGGCTTCGCCCTGGCCGTCTACATTATCCGAGCGCTGGAGATCTTCGAGTTGGAAGAAGATCGCTTGATCGAGGCCATGCAGATTCGGGCTATCCAATCCGGCGAGCGCGACCGCATCGGTCAGGAAATCCACGACGGCGCCATGCAGGGCGTCTATTCGGCAAGTTTGATCCTCAACTCCACGGTGAAGTACGTCGACAACCCCGAAGCGCTGCGCCGCTTCACCCAGGTGCAACAGGTGCTGGATCAGGTGACACTCAGCCTTCGGCGCTACATGACGTCTCTGCGCATCCGCCCTTCGGAGACCTCGCTTGCCGCCGAGCTCGCACGGATCGCACAGGACCCCCGGTTTCAGCCCCTCGTCAACATTCAGCTTGATGTCGCCGGTTGCCCGATCCTCGACGAAGACGCAACCGCGCACGTCATCGGCATTGTGCAGGAGGCGCTCGCCAACATCGTCCGCCACGCCCACGCCGACACCGTGAACATCAGCCTTTCCTGTCGCGACGAATGCTTTGCGTTGACGATCAGCGACAATGGGCGCGGCTTTAACCCGGCGCAGACACAGTCGGGCTTCGGCCTGCGCACGATGCGCCGCCACGCCGATATGATCGGCGCGTCGTTGCAGATCGAGTCGATAGACGGCGGCGGCGCTGCGGTCCGCGTTTTGGGCCAAGACAGGGTGGCCGTATGAAACCATTGCGCGTCTTGCTGGCGGACGATCATCAGGTTGTGCGTTTGGGGCTGCGTTTCACGTTGGACGATCTGCCTAATGTGCGCGTGGTGGGCGAGGCAGCCAACGCCGACGAAGCCGTAGAGCAGTGCCGTCATCTTCAACCCGACGTGGTGATCATGGACATCAAAATGCCGGGGCGCAGCGGTGTGGACGCCTGCCGCGAAATCGTGGAACAGTGGCCGGAGATTAGCGTGATCATGCTTTCGTCGTTCGTGGACGACGACCTGATCGCCGATGTGATCAGCGCGGGCGCGGCGGGCTACGTCCTCAAAGACGTGGGGACGGGCGAACTCGTGCGAGCGTTGGAAGCGGTGCGCCAAGGCGATTCGTTGCTCGATCCCAGCATCACTCGCCGAGTCCTCTCCATGCTGCGTCGCCGCGCCGAAGCGGACAATCCTTTTTCGGCGTTGACAAAGCGCGAATTGGCGATGCTGCACTTCATCGCGCTGGGCAAGACGAACCAGGAAATCGCCGACGAGTTGGTGATCAGCGAGAAGACGGTGCGCAACAACGTCAGCACGATCCTGTACAAGCTCGGCCTGAACAATCGGGTGGAAGCCGCCACGTTCGCGCTGCAACGGCGCATTGCCGACTACGTGAACAGGTGAATGTGTGTAGCCGTTGAGCAGGTGTTCTTGGGTGTGCACGCCGTCCCAACCGCTTGCATAAAGCAGCGCTCTCGTCTTGCTCCAGCGGTTTCTCTGAGGTTCTCAGAAAAGCCCCGCGTTTCGCGAGTATTGACGATAGGCACGATCAAACAGCAGACCGGCGGATCTTGTGAGATCCGCCGGTCTGCTGTTTGTTGTGAGTTTGCTCGACTGAGTGCCCTAGCGGTTGCGCCCTTGGCGAACCTGGCTGCCCGTGCCATCGAGAACCGGCACGCCGCCGTTGAGGCAGTTGTCGCAGACGCCGTCACCGTCCGCGTCCACGAAGTTGACGCCCGTTCCTGCCTGCTTGGCCTGCCCACCCGCCTGTGCGCCCCACTGGCTACCAGTGCCATCCAGCGCAGGGACACGGTCGACGTAGCTGTCGCACACACCGTCGCCGTCGGCATCGATGAATTCGCCGTAGAGTCCGCCGTTGATGCCTATGCCTGCGTCGGGGTTCTGCGGGCCAGGACCTGCCGCCATCGCCGCCACCGAAATCGCCATCACCAGAATCAGGGCCATCAAGAAGCTGATCGAAAGTTTGCGTGACATGAGATAATCTCCCTGTAAGATTGAAAAAGTGTTTGATTACGATTGCGCCTGCTTTGTTGTGTTGCCTGCGCTTGTGTCTACACTTTAGCGCCGGGTTGTGTGCGGAATGTGAATGGGATGTGGTGAAAATATGTGCGCGTTGACAGCCGCCGCACTTTCCTAAAATCAACAACCATCCACACCCCTCACGCCACATCAATGAGATCAAGTGAGTTTGGCTCGTTTCTATGATTCAGTAACAGTCATCCAGCGCGGAAAAGATACGGCAGGATCGAGTAGTGCGTCCAGAAGAGCGGAGCGAGGTTTAGCAGCAGATGCGGGATGAAGGTGAACACCATCTGCCGCGATTGCCGCCACACGATGATGTGAATGTAGCCCGACAGCGAGGTCAGCGCAACAAAAATCACACCGAAAAGCACGCTGGATTCGACGGTGTGGAGGAATTTCACCCAAAACAGGGCGTGGATCAAGCCGACGAAGGCGGAAAAGAACAGCAGGCCGATGGCTCGGTAGGCGATCTTGGTCCGCTCGGGGTAGAGATCCCACGCGTCGAAGATGTAGATCCAAAGCAGTTGCTCAGTGGACGCGTTGAGCGGCGCCCAGATCAGCGCGGTCAACAACACGCCCAGCGGCTGGATCGGCGTGGTGACAATCGGGGCCAGCCAGGCGCAGATCAGGCGGCGGAGATGACGCCGATGTTCACGTAGAAGGCGAGCGGCGGCCTGGGCGGCAGCGGGTTGCCGTAGCCGGTCGCCCTGCGCCGCCACTTGACCACGCCCCAGGCCACGCCGTAGTAGAGCAGCATCGGCAGGAATGCGCCGGATAGATCATAGAGAAAACCGGCTGCGAGCGGCAGCGCAACGGCGATGCCCGCCGCCAGAAAAAGGTCGATTTTTGCAGATTCCCAAGTTTTTGTCATTTTGTCCTGTGTATTCTCAGAAAGAGGAGAGTACGCCCTCAGTATTTCGCGGGCCGATTTTAGGACATTTCACACTTTTAATGATCCACGAAGGCACACGAAGAACCACAAAGAGGCGAAGAGAGGGACACGGATTTCAGGATTACCAGGACAGCAGAACGAATACGTCTTCTGTCTGTTCTTTTCTACCTTCGTGTATCTTCGTGTGCCTTCGTGGATCATTATTTCTCTGGTTTCTCCTTAGGTCAGTCGATGACTGCCCGCGGCCAAATGCAGCAGCGGACGCTCCGGCAGATCCACCACCACAGGGACCGGCGACTCGATAGAGATACTATTCTCGTCAACCGACACATGGATCAGGCCGTGCGGCGTGGGAACGCTGCCCTTTGCCCAGGACAGATCGCCCAGCCGCGGCGCGATGCGGGCCACGCCGTAGCCCGGCTCCGCCGGTGTGATGCCCAGCGTGTAGAAGATCAGATCCTTCACCGGGGTGGCGCTCCAGCCGTGGACGTGGGTGCCCGCGCCCCAGTTTTCGCCGATGGTGTCGTAGCCGTCGGTCAAGAATTGGCGCCAGCGACGGCACAGTTCGGGCAGTCGCTCGCTCATGCCGCTGAGGGCGACGGCGTCGTGGACCACGTAGCTCATGAACGGTTCGGCGATGACGATCTGGTTCTCCACGTCCCAGTTGGGGATGAGGACACCGCGCAGCATCACGTCCATGTGGTTGCGCATGGCCGCGGGGACGTCTTCATCCTTCTGCGGATGCGCCCAACTGCGCACCACCAGCCGGTCGGCGTCGGTGATCGTCTCGATAATGCGCGGCCAACGTTCCGTCGGCGCTAAACCCGACACAATCGCCAGTGCGCCCGCCAACTGGTTCACTGGGCGCTGCTGCACGCCGTCCTTGACGTAGTCGACGTAGGTCCCCCGTTCCTCGTCCCAGAAGACCTCGAATCCGTCCTTGACCTTGGCGAAGAGTTCCTCGGCCCAGGATTGACTGGCGCGCTCGCCCAACCATGCCGCCATTTCGGCAAACTCACGCAGTCCGCGCGCCCAACTGGCCGTGGTGATGGCGCTACGGTCGCTCGAATACAGGCTCGACCAGTCGATAAGGTTCCACTCCACCAAATCTTGGAGGACACCACTTTCGGTGACGTAGGGCAGATACCAGCGCAGGACGCGCTCGATGGTGGGCATGTACGATTTGACCAGCGCCCTGTCTCCAGTGAAGCGGTAGAGGTTGTGGACGCCGTGTACCCAGTGCAGCGACCAATCGGGAATGGTAACGCCGCCGCGGTCTTCCACGTCGCCGGCCACGCTCATGGGCAGGATGCCGTCGGAGCGGGGCGAGTTGCTCAGTTCCAGGTAGTGCCAGGCCAGCCGCCAATCGGTGTTGGTGACCAGATGCACCATTTGATGCACCACGGCGTCGCCCACCCAGGCGCGCTGTTCGCGTGTGGGGCAATCCATGAAGGCGTCCCACGAGTTGAGGGCCACGGTGCGGATACCTGCCTTGTAGATGGCGTTGAGATCGGCGTCGCTGCACTCGAATGCAGCCCCCGACGACCAGGGGTAGTGGGATTCCTGCACGTGGAAGTCGCGAAGCGTCACCTCGCCGCTGACGCCGTGGGCGAGGATGATGGCGTAGCGGAAGCCCTTGGGATCGAAGACGGTGTGGCTGTCGTCCGCCCCGTAGGCGATGTAGCGGTTGCCGCCGTGCGCGCCGAACATGGAACGTTCCACCACCGGCTCTTCAAAGTAGCCGAAATCGAAGACGGTTCCTGCGGGCGCGTCGACGCTGAAGTTCACCAGCCCGCCGACGATGCGGCCCATGTCCAGCACCAGCCGCACGTAGCCGCCCGCGGGGATCGTGACCGTCAGCGGCAGCGTGGCGCTGGATTGGCCCGCGCCGGTGTGCATCAGCGCCGAGGTGACCGTCCGCTCTGCCGGGTTGTTGGCCGAGCAGTCGAGCGCATCGGCGATGGACTCGACCGTGGCCGCGGCCACATCGCAGCGGTCACCAGCCAGCTTGGCGATGGGGCGGGGCAGCAGCGGACCGTACGGATCGGTGGGCGGCTGCGACCGTCCGCGCCCGCCGATGTGCAGGGGGACGATCACCTGGGCCTTGCCCCAGTCGGCGTCATCAAAGTTCAATTCATGCCAGCCGCCCTGGCGCTTGCGGGCGTCGAACGACTCGGTGGGTACACCGCCAGCAATGTGGTTGGCGTCGGTGTCGTATCCGTCGGCGAGCCAGGCGTCGCCCCTGCGCGCGGACCAGGAATCGTCGCTCACCAGCCAGCGGTCGCCCAGATCGGCCTCGAAGACGAGCACGCCGGTGCTGCCCAGGGTGCTGTTGGCCACCGCCGGCATCCAGTACGACTTGGCGATCCCCAGGAACTTGACGTAAACGGCGACCACGTTCTTGCCGGGCTGGAGGTAGGGGGCGAGGTCGAAGTAGTCATAGCGCATGCGGCGCGGCTGGCTACGAATCGGCCCGCGGAAGACCTCCTGCCCGTTGACGTAGAGCACGTAGCGCGAGTCCGCGGTGAGGCGGGCGGGGACGCTGTCGGGTACCTGCGCCAGGTCAAAGGTTTTGCGGAAGAGGCCGTGGGATTCGTCCTGTGTGTCCATGTTGCCGGTGAACATCCCGGCAGGGACGATCTTCTGTTCGGGAATCCAGATCCAATGGCCATGCCAGCGGATCTCTGGGAAGCGTTGGAGCGAGATTGTGGGGTCCATGTTTGGTCCTTGTGGGGAAGGGTTCGGGGTACTGGTTTGGTGAAGGCTGTCGTTGTTGCACCATGGGTCAAAGTCTAGCACACTAAGTTTGAACTTTGAATTGTGAAGTTGGAATCCTTCGCCCAATCCCCAAACTGTGCGAAAATGCTCGCATCGATCTCAAAGACACCCATCGGAGCAAGACACATGACAACCAACCTCCCCACGCCCGATTCGTATTGGGTGATCCCGGGTCGGCTGCTGGCGGGCGAGTATCCCGGCGCAAAGGACAAGGCAGAGGCGCTCCACAAGCTGGCGCGCTACCGCGACGCCGGCATCACCCTGTTCTTCGATCTGACGGAGGCGGGCGAGCACGATTTGCGCCCGTACGCGCCGCTGCTGCCCCAGGCATACGGCGATGCGGCCCACACTGTCGTCCACCGGCGTTTCCCCATCCCCGACAAAGGGATCCCCGACGCGGCGCAGATGGCCGCGATCCAGGAGAGCCTGGCCCACTATCTGGCACAGGGCGAAGTGGTGTACGTCCACTGTTGGGGCGGCATTGGCCGCACAGGCACGGTCATCGGCTGCCGGTTGGTGGAACAGGGCATGGGCGGCGACGCCGCGCTGGCCCAAATCGCGCAGTGGCGAAAGGGAACGCCCGATGGTCACCGGCCAAGCCCAGAAACCGACGAGCAGTGGCGCATGGTGCAGACGTGGCAACCGGTACACAAAAGCGGTTTTGACAACTGACCCCACCCTTTTTATACTTTCGATGCTGGATCAACGACGCTCTACTGCGGCGAACACACCTCCCCTGTTCGTCTTCTCCACCTTCACCGGCCAATTTTCAACGGTTCCACGCGCCGGTCAAGCTGGTCTCACCACGGTTTCCAAACAACCCATATCGTCGATTCATCGCCACTCCCAGGAGGACAGATCATGCATCGAAAAGTCGCACTGCTTCTCATTTTGATGATCGCGTTGCTGTCGGCGTGCGCCGCGCCCGCCACACCGGCACAGGACACCGCGCCCGCCGCCGAAGACGTTGCCGCCGAAGACGTTGCAGCCGAGGCGCAGACCCCGGCGGACACCATCGTCGCCGCCGTCCCCAACGAACCGTCCACCTGGGACTACGACTTCGTCCAGGGTGACATCGTGGGCCTGTCGTTGGTGAAGAACGTCGATCCCTTCCTGCTCGATCACCCCATCGTCGACTCGGGCAACGGCTACCTCACGCTGGACACCACCCAGCTTGTGGGCGTCTACGCCGACTCGTACACCGTCTCCGACGACGGCCTCACCTGGACCATCACCATGAAGGACGGCCTGACCTTCCCCAACGGTGACCCCGCCGACGCCGAGGCATACCGCGCCTCCAGGAACGCGGCCTTAACTTCCAGGCCAATGTCGGCTTTGTCTTCGGCACCATCGGCGTCCCCACCCCCGATCACTTGACCGTGGACGGCAACAGCATCACGATCCAGCACGACTTCTTCTCGTCGCTTCAGCCGTACATGCACGCCATCGGCTCGTTCTTCTTTGATCCGGCTACCTGGGCCGAAAACGGCAGCACCGAAGATCCGTGGGCCACCGACTGGAAGAGCAAGAATCCCGGCTCCGGCGGCCCCTACACCGTGGCCGAACAGGTTGCTGGTCAGCGCATTGTGTTGGAGAAGAACCCCAACTGGCCGGGTGAAGTGAAGAACGAGCGCGTGGAAGTGCAGATCGTCCCCTCCGAGGCGAACCGCGTGCTCATGCTCAAGCGCGGCGACATCGACATCGCCTTCGGCCTCGGCCGCAAGGACGTGCTAGCCCTGGACGGCGAACCGGGGATCAAGGTGCTCTCCATCCCCACCACCGACGCCGTGATGCTGGTGATGAACCACAGCACGCCGCCCTTCGACAACGCCGACTTCCGCAAAGCGCTGGCCTACGCCATCCCCTACGAAGACATCCTCAGCGGCGTCTACGGCGGCAACGCCACGGCCATGCGCTCGGTCATGCCCAACGGCATGCCCGGCTACACCGACGAATACTTCGTCTACGACACCGATCTGGACAAGGCACGTGAACTGCTGGCCGCGTCCGGCATCGCCGACCCGTCCATCGAGTTGACGGTGGAAGCTAACATCGCGAACACGGCCAGATCGCCCTGCTGGTGCAGAACGCGCTCAGCCAGATCGGCGTCAACGTGACAATTCAGGAGTTGGATTCCACCACCATCGCCGAACAGCGAGCGCAGCGCGCCCTACCCTTCCTGCTGCACCAGGGCATCGCCTGGATCAACGATCCCGAATATCATTTCAACCTGTCGCTCGTGCCCACTGGCTTCCTCAACTTCGGTGACTACAACAACGAACGCGTCGCCGAGATCGTGGCCGAATCGTCGCAGATCGTCGACGCCGACGCCCGCTTCGCCGCCTACGACGAAGCCCAGCAGATCGCCATGGACGAACTGCCCTTCATCCCCTGGCCCAGCCCAACTACGTCGTCGCCATGCGCGACAACGTGCAGGGCTACACCTACGCGAGCGATCAGGTTTATCGGTTCTGACGATGAGTAAGTAGGAGATTGGGGACTGGGGATCGGGGACGGAATTGGGTAGAGGGTGTTGGTAGCGCAATTGGGCAGCATTCGCTGAAAGAAAGATGATGAGATGATGGGATGATGCGTCTAGGCGACAACCGCCATCATCTCATTATCCCATCATCTGTTTTACCGAAACGCTCCAGGCCACCCAACCAATTTCCTTTACCCGATCCCCAGTCCCTAGTCCCCAATCCCCAGGAGCAACCCATGTCACTCTGGCGATACGCGCTGCGACGGACACTGCTGCTGATGCCGGTGCTGTTGGGCATTACGGTGGTGGCTTTCGCGTTGACCCACGTTGTGCCGCGCAATCCTGTCTACGCGCTGGTGGGTACGTTCGCCGATCAAAAGTTGGTGGACGAGACGATCAAACGCTACGGGCTGGATCAGCCGCTGCCGGTGCAATATGTGCGCTACATGGGCGGTCTGTTGCAAGGTGATCTGGGGACGTCGATCCGTAGCGGTAGGCCAGTGATCGACGAGATCCGCACACGTTTGCCCGCCACACTGGAGCTGACGACGCTGGCGCTGCTGCTGTCGCTGCTTGTCGCCCTGATCCTGGGGACGGTGGCCGCGCTCAACAATCGGCGCGCCGCCGACGTCACGGCGCGGCTGTTGGCGTTGGTGGGCAACTCGCTGCCCGAATTCTGGCTGGGGCTGATCTTCGTCTTCGTCTTCTACTTTCAACTGGGTTGGGCGCCGCCGCCGATTGGCCGCATTGCTGGCGGAGTGACGCCGCCCGCCGCCATCACCAATTTCTACCTGATCGACGCCCTCGTCACCGCGGACGAGGCTGCGCTGCGTTCGGCGCTGGCGCAGATCGCGCTGCCCGTGCTCACCCTCGCCTTCGTGGTGATGGCCCCGATCATGCGCACCGTGCGCGCCAACGTGCTGGAAGTGCTCAACGCGCCCTACGTCCGCTGCGCCCGCGCACATGGACTCAGCCGCCGTCGCCTGCTGGTGACCTACGTGCTGCGCAACGCGCTGCTCTCGGTGGTGACGCTGGTGGCGATCATCTACGGTTACTTGCTGGGCGGCGCCGTGCTCATCGAAAGGTCTTCTCGTGGCCGGGGCTGGGCCAGTGGGCGGCCAACGCCATCGTCACCCAAGACTACCCGGTGGTGCAGGCGTTCGTGCTACTGGCCGCGACCTTCTACGTGCTCGTCTACCTGGCCGCGGACCTGCTGCTGGCGGTGATGGATCCGCGGATCAGATACTGACTCAGAGATTTGGACACGGATTTCACGGATTACAAGGAAACAATGACCGAATACGCTCACGAACTGGCATCAACCTCCATCGAAGCAGTGGACGCCACCGGCTGGCGGCGGGTGCGGCTCGTGCTTGGGCAGGAGAAGCTCACCCTGCTCGGCGCGATGATCGTGACGATCTACCTGCTGCTGGCGCTGCTGGCCCCGTGGATCACGCCCATCGATCCCAACGCCATCGACCTGGATGTGATGCTCTCACCGCCCACACCTGCCCACCCCTTCGGCACCGACAACGTGGGCCGCGACATCTTCTCGCGCACGCTGATGGCTACGCGAATCGACATCGGTCTGGCGCTGGGCGCGGTGCTGCTGGCCGTCACCTTGGGGACGCTGTGGGGCATGGCCGCGGCTACCGCAGGCTGGCTCGACGAGGTGATCATGCGCACAATGGACATCGTGCAGTCGTTCCCCGCCTTCATCCTGGCCTTGGGCGTGGTGGCCGCGCTGGGACAGGGGCTGTTCAACATCCTGGCCGTAGTGGCCTTCATCAACATCCCGTCCTACGCACGGCTGATTCGCACCGAATTTCTCTCAAATCGAGAACGCCAATACGCCGACGCCGCCCGCATGGTGGGCAACTCGCACACGCGCATCGTTTTTCGGCACCTGCTGCCCAACAGCGTGACGCCGCTGCTGGCGATTGCGTCGCTCAACTTCGGTTGGGCCATCCTCACCACCGCCGGGCTGTCGTTCCTGGGCATCGGCGTGCGCCCGCCCACCGCCGAATGGGGACAGATGATCGCCTCGGGCAGCGAGGAACTGGTGCGCGGCATCTGGTGGACGTCGTTCTTCCCCGGCATGGCGCTGTTTGTCTTCGTGCTGGGCTGCAATCTGCTGGGTGACGGTGTACAAAAGCTGCTCGATCCACGTTCCTGGTGACACGTCCTATGCCGCTGCTTTCGATCAACGATCTGCATCTGAAATCAGCCGCCCCGGCAGCCACGTGTCGGTGCTGCACGGCGTCGACCTGCACGTGGACGCCGGTGAGATCGTCGGCCTGGTCGGCGAAACCGGCTCGGGCAAGACGCTCACCGCCATGTCGATCCTCAACTTGTTGCCGCCCGGCGCACGTTTCACCGGCGGCCAAATCGTCTTCGACGGCGTGGACGTCTGTGCCGCGGACAACGAAGCGATCCACCGTCTGCGCGGACGCGCCATCGGCACGATCTTTCAGCAGCCGCGCGCCGCGCTCAACCCCACCCGCCCCGCCGTGGAACAGGTGGCCGACCGCTTCTGTGATCTGCTGGGCATGGGTCGCCGCCTTGCCCTCGACGCCGCCTTCGATCTGCTGCGCCGTGTGGGCATCCCCGATCCGCGGGTGCGGGGCAGGCAATACCCACACCAGCTTTCGGGCGGCATGTGCCAGCGCGTGATGGTGGCGATGGCGATTGCCGCCGGTCCGCGATTGCTGCTGGCCGACGAACCCACCACCGGCCTCGACGTGACGCTGCAAGATCAGATCTTGCGCCTGATCACCAACCTTTCGCGCGAGGAAGGCATGGCCGTCCTCCTGATTACGCACGATCTGGCCGTAGTGGCGCAGACCTGCCGCCGCGTGGCGGTGATGTACGCCGGCGAAGTGGTGGAGACCGGCCCCACCGACGAGATCCTCAACCGGCCCAAGCATCCGTACACGGCGGGACTGATCGAAGCTGTGGCCGGGCTGGAAGCCGGACGCCGCCCCGCCGCCATCCCCGGCGTGGTGCCACGCTTCCGACGTCCGCCCCATTTTTGCCCGTTTGTAGAACGCTGTCCACGCGCGTTCGACCGCTGCCGCGTGGAACGGCCAACCTTGCGGGCGATGAACGGGCAAGAAGTCGCCTGTCATCTCTACGATGCAACGCACACCGACGAAACCGGCACCGGGGAGATTGGCTGATGCTGACCGTCACCAATCTGCGCCGCGAGTTTCACCTGCGCCACGGCTGGTTTGATCGCCGCGTCCTCGTGGCCGTGGACGATGTTTCGTTTGCAGCGCCACGCGGGAAGACCATCGCCGTGGTGGGCGAGAGCGGTTCGGGCAAGACGACGCTGGGCCGCTGTGTGGTGGGTCTGCTGCCGCCCACGGCGGGGCAGATCGAGATCGACAACGTCGACCCGTCCACGTTGCCCGCGGACCAGGCCAAGGCTTTCCGCCGCCGCATCCAGATGGTGTTCCAAGACCCGGACGAATCGCTCAACCCGCGCATGTCCATCGCGGACACGCTGCACGAGCCGCTGCGCCGCTGGCACTACCTGCGCGGTGACGCGCTCCACCGGCGCACCGCCGAATTGCTGGATCAGGTGCAGCTTTCGCCGCGGCTGTTGGGCTATCACCCGCACAGCCTGTCGGGCGGGCAGCAGCAGCGCGTGGGCATCGCCCGCGCCCTGGCCGCCGAACCCGACGTCATCGTGCTGGACGAGCCGACGTCGGCGCTGGATGTGTCGGTGCAGGCGCAGATCCTCAACCTGCTGGTGGATCTGCAACAGGCGCACGAGATGACCTACCTGCTCATCTCCCACGATCTGGCCACGGTGCGCTACCTGGCCCAGGAGGTGATCGTCCTCTACCTGGGGCGCGTGGTGGAGCAGGGACCAGTGGCCGCCATCTTCGACGATCCGCAGCACCCGTACACGCGGGCGCTGCTCACATCGGCCCCGCGCCTGCACGCCGTCCCCCGCGCCGACAGGCTGACGCTGCGCGGCGAAGTGGGCAACCCCGGCGACATCGGGCGCGGCTGCGCGCTGGCCCCGCGCTGTCCACTGGCCGAGGCGATCTGCGCCGACACACCGCAAACCCTGACGCCGGTCGGCGAAGGCCACACTGTCGCCTGTCACGTGGTGACGCGGACTTGATGTACACACTGAAAAACATGATTTCGGACACGGACTTCCAGGACTTTCAGGACCAGAGCAGAAGAAAAAAGACTGCTTGTTGTCCATCTGGTCCGTCTTGTCCGTTTTGTCTGTGTCCAAATCACTGTTTCGGACACGGACTTCCAGGACTTTCAGGACCAGAGCAGAAGAAAAAAGACTGCTTGTTGTCCATCTGGTCCGTCTTGTCCGTTTTGTCTGTGTCCAAATTCCGCCTTGTCCGTATCCAAATCCCGCCTTGTCTGTGTCCAAACTCGTACTCGATATCCGTGTTCAAGAAAGGGAACCCCATGCCAGATCCTGTGGACAAGATCACCGTCGAGGTGATCCGCAATTACTTGATCACCATCGCCGACGAGATGAAGAAGGTGATCGAGCGCACGTCGATGAGTCCGATCATCTACGAAGTGCTCGATTTCAGCACCGGCGTCTTCACGCGCGAGTCGAAGCTGATCGGCCAGGCTGCGGGGCTGACCATGTTCCTCGGCACGCTGGATCTGGCGGTGGAGGCCACGCTGCGCAAGTTCGGCGCGGACGGGCTGCACCCGGGCGATCTCATCATCACCAATGATCCCTACGACGGCGGCGGCACCCACCTCAACGATGTGGTGACCATCAGCCCCATCTTCTACCAGGGCAAACTGGCCGCGTTTAGCGCGGTGCGCGCCCACTGGATCGACCTGGGCGGCAAAGTCCCCTTCAGCCAGATGTCCGACGCCACCGAGATCTTCCAGGAAGGGCTGGTCTTCCCGGTGGTAAAGCTCTACGACCGCGGCGTGCTCAACCAGGCGCTCTACGATGTGATCCTGAGCAACGTGCGCATCCCGGCCAGTGTGGGCGGCGACCTGCAATCGCAGGTGGCGGCCTGTCGCATCGCCGAACGCCGCATCACCGAACTGCTGGACAAGTACGGCGTGGACACGTTCGACGCCGCGGTGGCGCAGATCCTCGCCAACTCCGAAGTGCAGATCCGCGAGGCGATCCGCCAGATCCCCGACGGCGTCTACGCCGCGGAGGACTTCGCCGACGCCGCCGGGCCGGGCGGCGATCCTATCCGAGTAGCCGTGGAAGTGCGCGTGGACGGCGACGAGATCACCTTCGATTTCACCGGCACCGACGCGGCCACGGCGTCGTCGTTCAACCAGGGCTGGGGCGCGCTGCTCTCGTGCTGCCGCGCCATGCTCAAGTGCATCACCACGCCCCAGGACCCCACCAACGACGGCTCCTTCCGCGCCCTGCACGTCGTCGCGCCGGAAGGCTGCTGCCTCAACGTCAAGCGGCCCAGCCCCGTCTGCATGTACGGTGAACTGGGCATGCACGTGATGGACGCCATCTGGAAAGCGCTGGCCCCCGTCCTGCCCGACAAACTGCCCGCCGGTCACTACAGCACGGTGGCGGCGCAGGGGCTGGCCGGCTACGATACCGGCACGTCGCCCGCGTCGTTCTTCATGTTCGGTGGACCCAACGGCGGCGGCTGGGGTGCGGGCAAGGATTGGGACGGCGAAAACGCGCTGATCTGCCTGGGCGACGGCGACACCCGCAACACGCCGATGGAGGTGATCGAGGCCAAGTACCCGATCCAGGTGTTGCGCTATGCGCTGATCCCCGATTCGGGCGGAGCGGGGGAATTCCGCGGCGGGCTGGGGCTGGAAGTGGTCTACCGCATGTTGCGCGGGGACGCGCTCAGCGCCGTCTTCGTGAGCGGGCGCTGCAAGTTCCCCGCCTTCGGCCTCTTCGACGGAAACGAAGGACTGCGCAGCGCCATCTTCATCACCCGCGACGGCGAGCAAGGACCCTGCACCTGCCAGGCCGCGGGCCTGCCCCTGCAAGTGGGCGACGAAATCAGCGTCATCGCGGGCGGCGGCGGCGGCTGGGGCGATCCCAGCAAACGCGATCCCGAACGCCTGCGCCGAGACGTTGAGTTGGGGTATGTGACGGAAGAAGCGGCGAGAGAGATTTATGAGGGACTGGGGACCGGGGATTAGGGACTGGGGACCGGGTTGCGTGTGCTGGTAGGATGGCAGGTCTCGTTGTGGTGAGTGGAGATGCTGAGATGATGAGATGATGAAGTCGGCATGCACGAGCCATTATCCGATCATCTCCATCTTTCCATCCTCTACGAAACCACACACCAATCACCCAACCAACACACCCTACCCAATCCCTAATCCCCGATCCCAAGTCCCCCATCCCCACACCCGAAAGCGACAACAACCATGACCTACCGCGTCGCCGTCGATACGGGCGGCACTTTTACCGATGTGATGATGTTCAATACCCAGAGCGGCGAGATCGAGACGGTGAAGGTGCCGTCGACGCCGCAAAATCCCGACCAGGCGGTGGTGGACGGTGTCACCGCGCTGAGTGTGTCACCGGCGGCGCTGGCCTTCCTGGGGCATGGCACGACGGTGGCGATCAACACGCTGGTGCAGCGCCAGGGCGTGAAGACGGGGCTGATCACCACGCCGGGGTTCCGCGATGTGCTGGAGATCCAGCGCACCAACCGCCCCGACATGTACAATCTTTTCTACCGCAAGCCGATCCCATTGGTGCCGCGCAACCTGCGCCTGGAGGTGACGGAACGCATTCTCGCCGACGGCGCCGTGCAGACGCCGCTGGATCTCGACGCGCTGCACGCCGCCGTGGAGACGTTGATCAGCCGTAACATCGACGCCCTGGCCATCTGCTTCCTCAATTCGTACATCAACCCGGCGCACGAAGAAGCCGCAGCCGCCTACGTGCGCCAGCACTTCCCCGATCTGGCGGTGAGCGTTTCGGTGGAAATCGCCAAGGAGTGGCGCGAGTACGAACGCACGTCCACGGCGGCGCTCAACGCCTACCTCACGCCTTCGGTGCGCAGCTACCTGTCGCGCCTGGACGCGGAGATGGGCGACGCCGGTTACCGCGGACACGTGCTGATCACCCGCTCCGACGGCGGGTTGACGTTGAGCCGCAGCGCCGCCGAACAGCCCGCCACCATGCTCATGTCGGGCCCGGCGGGCGGCGTGCTGGGCGCAGCCGAGTATGGACGGGTGACAGGCTTCCCCAACCTGATCACCTTCGACATCGGCGGCACTACCTGCGATGTCAGCCTGATCGAGGACGGCGAACCGCTGCGCGTGCGCGACCGCCTGGTGGAAGGCTACCCCGTACTCGCCCCGTTCATCGACATCTACTCGATTGGCGCGGGCGGCGGCACGATTGCCTGGGCCGACAGCGCGGGGATGCTGCGCGTGGGTCCACAGAGCGCAGGCGCCCAACCAGGACCGGCCTGCTACGATCGCGGCGGCGATCAGCCTACTGTCACCGATGCCTACCTGCTGCTGGGGATGATCGACCCCGACGCCTTCCTGGGCGGGCAGATGCCGCTGAATCGGGAACGGGCCGAGGCCGTCTTCGCCAAATTAGCGACGGACGTGGAGATGGACCTGCACACCTGCGCCCACGGCGCGTTGACCATCCTCGATCACGCCATGACCGCGGCGCTGCGTGTGGTGTCGGTGGGCGCGGCTACGATCCGCGGACTTCGCGCTGATGGCCTTCGGCGGCGCGGGGCGCTGCACCTGGGATCGCTGGCGCGGGAGCTGGGCATTCGCCGCGGCATCGTCCCCCGCTACCCGTCGCTCTTCTCGGCGTGGGGCATCCTGGCGGCGAATCTGCGCCACGCCTACACGCAGACCGTCAACCAACGCAGCGACGAGGTGGGCGCGGCGCAATTAGCGCAGATCGTGGCCGATCTACGCGCGCAGGGCGCGGCCCAACTGGCCGATGACGGCGTCGGCGCGGACGCAACGTCGTTCGCTGTGTCGATGGACATGCGCTACCAGGGTCAGGAGCACAACGTCAACGTGGCCGCTTCCACGACGTTCACCGACGAGAGCCTGTCGGCGCTGATCGATGCCTTCCACGCCGCGCACCGACAGCTTTACACCTACGAACTGCGTGGCGAACCCGTGGTGATCACCAACGTGCGCGCCGATGCCATCGGCGTACAGCCCACCCCGCAGATCCGCGAGTGGACTGTCACCGGCAGCGCCGACGACGCTCGCAAGGGTGAGCGTCCTGTGCTCCTCGAACTGGACGAGGGCTTCCAGCCCACGCCGATCTACGACCGCGAACGGCTGGCCGCAGGCGTCACCCTGGGCGGCCCTTGTATCGTGGAAGAAGCCACCTCCACCACCGTCATCCGCCGCGGGCAGACGCTGACAGTGGATCGCTGGGGCAATCTGGTGATGGGGATTGGGGATTAGGGACTGGGGACTGGCGACTGGGGATAGAAGAGAAAAAGGGGACACAGATTTCAGGACAAACAGGACAACAGAGAGACAGAAAATAGAAAATGGTCTCTGCTCTGTCCTGATAGTCCGCACAATCCGTGTCCCCTTTTTCTCTTCGCTTTCTCCATTATTTTTTCTCCTCTTCGTGTATCTTCGTGTATCTCCGTATGCCTTCGTGGATCACCTCTGCTCTGGATTCGCCTCATTCGATGTCGAGGTTGAGATCGTCCAACAGATCGCGCAGATTGTCCAGGGTGCGCTGTTCGTCGTCGGGCGTGCCGATGAGGAGGCTGTAGCCGAAGAAGAGCGGCTGCACCGACATCATCAGCTTGTCCACGGGTTCGAGGCGCTCGCGGGCTTCGTCGATGTACTCGAAAGCCATGTCCAGCAGATCGGCGGCGGTGCGTCGGCTACCTGTCCCCCGGTCGATCTCTTCTTCGTCCAGCGTGCGCAATAGGTCCACGAGACCCTGGCGCATCTCAACGTAGGTGCGCAGCAGGTGCGCATATTGTTTCACGAGTTTGGTTTCGGTGTCCACGAAGGGTTGTACCTTTCTATGTGAATATCGTGGTGCATTACCTCGCGCACTACACGTCACGCATCTGCCTATCCGCGAAATCCAAATACTGATTCCAATCATACGCCGTCACGTCGTGGCCGCCGCGGCGGACGTGATAGGCCACGCTGCCGTGGACAGGTTCTTCGACGGCGGGCATGTCGCGCAAAGGCAGATCGGTGTGACCGAGCACCCGGTAGACGGGTTGGGCGTGGTGCAGGGCCAGAAATTCGCCGCGCGGATCGGCCCACTGATCCTCGACGGCGCTGGCCACGTAGAGCGGGCGCGGCGCGACGAGCGCCAGCAACATGTGCTGATCGATGGGCAGCTTGTCTTCGTTGCCGTTGTATTGGTGGAAGTTGGCGCAGAACCAGTGGGGGAAGCGGGTGTTGATGTGGGCCACCGTCTCGCCGAACCGACGCCGTGAGATGGCGGCGCCGCCACAGCCCGAATCGTTAGAAATGACGAGAGCGAAGCGTTCGTCAGTGGCCCCGGCCCACAGCGCCGCCTTGCCCAGCCGCGAATGACCCAGCAACGCCACGCGGGTTTCGTCCACGCCGTCTTCGTGGGCGAGGTAGTCGAGGGCGCGGTGCAGGCCCCACGCCCACGCCCCAATCGCGCCCCACTCCCCCGCGCCAGGACGTGCCTGTCCGTTCGTGTAAAACAGCGGATGCACGCCGTTTTGGAAGCCGTCGTCGAAGTCGGGGTCGAGATCGCCGTAGTAGATCGTGGCCAGCCCGTAGCCGCGACGGAGGATCGTCTCCACCGCCCAGCGCGAGGACGCCGCACCCCGCGCCGACTCGGTCGCCCGGTGCTCGATCACGCCCTTGCCCCCCTCGCGCATCCACGCCGCGGAGAGGTGAATGCCCGCATCGGCGTGGATCGAGTGATTCCCCTGGAAGTTCAGCCCCAGGAAGATCGGCGCCGGTCCTTGCCGGTCGGCGGGCAGGTAGAGCAGCAGATCCATGTGCGGGCCGTCCTCGCCGTGGGTGAAGTAGACGGTCACCTGTCGGCGCGTGGCCAGGCCGTTCAGCGCGCCGTCGGTGTGGTCGGTCACTTTCCAGTGCAGGTGCGGGGCAACGCCGGGCAGCCGCCCGAAGACCTGATCGGCGAAGAGATTCAGGATCTCGGCGCGTCGACGAGGCCACGCGTCTGCATCGTCCACGGGCGAACCGTCTTCAAAACGCAACAGGTTGGGGAGGACATACGCAGGCACCTGCGCCTCATCGTAGTTGACCGGCAGATCCATGGGGTTTCCTTTCGAGTGGTGAATGGGTAAAGTCGGCAAAGTGAACTGGATTGATGAGATTGAGCGATTGAACTGCTGGGCCAATCGCCCAATCTCCTAATCCCCCAATCGCTACGCCGTAACTCAATAACAGACAAACCAAAGGTAGGGTCAATCTCCATACTCTTGCGGGCAGATCAACCAAGCGGCAACAGGTACGCTGGGGAAAAGCTATGTACTTGCGCCATCGCTATTTTCCCTTCGCCTCGGTGAGAGGAGACTCCCGTGAGAACGTTGACACGACGTCATTTTATCCAATTGGCGGCTCAATCCAGCGTGGCTGCGCTTGCCGCACACTGGTCCATGCACGAAGCGGCGCACGGAGCGGCGCACGCTGCCGCTCACGCACAGCCACAGGCGGACCCGCCCAACATCCTCATTGTCATGGTGGATCAGATGCGCTATCCGCAATGGTTCGACGAAGCCGGCGGGCTGGACGCGCTACCCAATATCAAGCGCATCGCCCAGGGATCTGTCAATTTCGGTCGTCACTATGCCGCGGCGTCGTGCTGTACGCCGTCACGTGGCTGCATGTTGACCGGTCTCTACGCGCACCAGACCAACTGCCTAATCACGTCGGTGAGCAATCTGCACCCGGATTTCCCCACTTGGGGGACATTCCTGCGCGAGGCCGGCTACGCTACGCCCTGGTTCGGCAAGTGGCACTGCTCCGAGGACGATACCCCCGAGTTGGACGCAGCCTATTCCTTCCTGGAACCCTACGGATTCAGCGCCTACACCAACCCCGATCCCCACGGTGTGCCGGGCCAGGGGCTGTACCAGGACGACGACATCGCCGGTCAGTTCACCGCCTGGCTCGGCGAGGCTGCCAATCAAGCCGACAATCCCTGGTGCGCCACGGTCAGCTTCGTCAACCCGCACGACATCATGTTCTATCCACGGCTGATCCCACCGGCGGAAAAGGAAGCGCCAGCCGTCTTCAGCACGCTGCCGCCGAACTACGAGACCCAGTTACAGCTTACCGCTCGCCAGAAACCGCAGTTGCAGATCGAGTTGATCAGGACGGCCAACCGCATGTTCGGCGAAATGGGACATCTGCCCATCAACGACGACGAGTGGTTGAAGATGCTCGACATCTACCTCTACATGCAGCAATTGGTCGACGCCCAGGTGGGGCGCGTCCTCGATGCGCTGGAGGCACAACCGCAGATTCGAGACAACACCATCGTCATCTTCACTTCGGATCATGGCGACTACTGCGGATCGCACGGGCTGCGCGGCAAAGGCGGCGCCGTGTACGAAGAATCGATCTGGGTTCCATTCTACCTCAAAGACTATTCCGGTAAACTGACGGCGCAACCTGGTGACCGCACCCAGTTGACCTCGCACGTGGATCTGACGCCGCTGCTGCTCTCCATCGCCTACGGCGGCGACAGTTGGCGCACGTTGCCGCAGACCGCCCACCTGGCCAATCGCCTGGATATGCTTTCGATTGTCAAAGATCCCAATGCGTCGGGTCGCCCCTACGTCCTCCACACCACCGACGAGCCGGGGCTGGAAGAAAAAGAAGATCCTGCCTACGACTGGATGCCTTTCAACAACGACGTGGCCAGCCATGTCGTCGGTTACCGCACCGCAGCCGGCAAGTTGAGCACGTACAGTTTCTGGCAGGAGAACTCAACCCAGATCCTCAGCGATGGTCAGGAGATCGAATGCTACGACTACGCCACAGAAGAAGGACGGCGCGAGATCGACAACATCACCGATGCAGACAACGCGCTCTACACGTCGCTCAAAAGTGGGTTGGATGACGCCATCACCGATGAACTGCGCGCGCCCCTGCCGGCGGCATTGCAGAGCGCGCAGACCGAGGCGATGATCCAGTACCTGCTCGATATCGGCCAGGGGAGCCAGATCTTCCTCCCAGGCGTCTCCAGCGGCGGTGACTTGTAGGATGGGTTCCGCTCGCTTATAGAGAAATCAGATAGAGGTCGTAGAATGCGGAGTAGGCACGCCTCGTGCCGGCTGAGTCGCACGTGGGCGTGCTCACTCCTCAATTGTCCGATGTCTACTTGATTTCTCTATTAGAAACTGAAGCGGCGAACCGATCTCCCGCCCTTGATCCGGTAGGTCGAGGAACGTTCTGCAGAAACCATCTTTGCTGCGCTGACTACGCTTTTTGGGTTTGCGCCGGAATCACCGCCCGTTGACATGCCGATCACAGGCGCAAACCCAACCTACGGCTGTTGTCCTGTTCGTCCTGAAATCCGTGTCCTCTCTTCTGTCCTTCGTGTATCTTCGTGTACCTTCGTAGATCATCCTCTGCTTCCACCTAGTTGCCGTGTATCGACGGCAGGTAGATGTCGAAAACCGGCGCTTCATCGTCGTCGGTGATGGTGGCGATGGACGTGTTGGCGATGAGCGAGATCGGCGATGCGTTGGTCAAGCGGAATTGGAAGGTCTCGTCCGGCTCGTCGTTGGTGTCGCCCAGGATGGGGACGGTGACGACCTTGCTGGTTTGGCCGGGCGCGAAGGTCAGCGTGCCAGCCGTGGCGGTGAAGTCGACGCCCGATGTCGCCCCACCCTGTACAGGACCGTCGAACGCTTCGTAGTCCACGGTGACGGTGAAGGCCGCGGCCCGTGTCAGCGTCACCTGGAAGTCGGCGGGCGTCGTGCCGTCGTCGCCTTCGGTCACGGTGGGGCCAGGCCCCATGGTGATCTGAGCGGTGTCGTCGTCGCTGATCGTGCCGGTGGCGGACGCGTCGCCCAGGTTGGCCCAGGTGGGATTGCGCAGTGCCACGCTGAAGGTTTCGTCGTTCTCGTCGACGAGATCGCCGGTCACCACGACGTTGATCGTCTTGGCGGTTTCGCCGATCTCGAAGGTGAGCACGCCGCTCGCCGCGATGTAGTCGAGGCCGGCCACGCTTGAACCGTCCACTGTACCGAACTCGACGGTGACCACACGGTCGGCGGCGGGGGATAGGGTGACGGCGAAATCGATGTTCACCCCGCCGGTGTTGCCTTCCACCACCCCTGCATCGGCAATCGCCAACGAGGACAACCCGTCGTCGTCCACGATGACGCCGTCGGCCTGGCCGCGCACGATGTCGGCGTTCTGCGCACCGCTCAACGTGAGCGTCAGCGTCTCGTCGCTTTCGTCGGCGGCGTCGGCGTTGACCGTCACCTCGATCACTTTGCTGGTTTCGCCCGGCGCGAAGGAGAGGCTGCTGTTGGCGGCCACGTAGTCTGTCCCCGCGGTGGCGGTGCCGTCTGCCGTGGCGTAGTTGACGTTCACTGTTTGCGTGGCCGTGGGAAAGAGCGTCACCGTGAAGGCGAGGGTGGCGGCGCCGCTGTTGCCTTCGATCACCGAAGCGTCGGTAACCGTGAGTTGATTGTACGCTTCTACCGCGCCGATGTCACACGTGACGGTGGCGTCGCCGTTGCCGTCGAACGGGCGCGCCCGTCCGCGCGTGTCGGTGGCCGGGCAGCCGGTGTTGGTCCCCGTGTCGATGGCGGGGCTATCGGGCAGCAGGGGATGGTGCCAGATGGCTTCGCCGTAGCCGCCCAACGCGGCCAGCAGCGGATCGGTGTTGGGCTGGTCGCCTGCCTGGGTGAAGTCGCAACGGTTATCGGTGGACAAATTGCCGCCCAACGACGTGATCGTGCCGCCCATGCAGTTGCGCCCGTCGTTGTGGGCGAGGATGGTGTTGCGGAAGGTCACGGCTGAGTCGCCGAAGATGCCGCCCGCGCCGGTGGTGCTCACCGAGCGGCGGTTGTAGGCGATGGTGCTGTTGACGATGGTGGCCTGCGCGCTGGTGACGTTGAAGATGCCGCTGCCCGACTGCGCCAGGTTGTCGCTGAGGGTGACGTTGGTGAGGGTGATCACGCCCAGTTGGTTGTAGATGGCGCCGCCGCCGCTGCCGGTCTCGTTGCCGTGGAAGACGGACCTTTCCACGCTCAAGCTGCCGCCGGTGAGCGCCACGCCGCCGCCCCACATGCGCCCGCGGTTGTTGCGCAGGGTGCTGTCCTGGATCGTGGTGGGGCGTCCGCCGTTGATGGCGCCGCCCTGTTCGGCCTCGTTGCCCTCGAAGAGGCTGTCGATCACGGTGAGGCGACCGTTGCTGTAGTTGTAGACGCCGCCACCACTGCCGTCGCTGGTGTTGCTGATCACGCGCACGTTGGTCAACGTGACAGAACCCAGGTTGAAGATACCACCGCCGCTGCCGTTGGGGCTGCCCACGGTGCTGTTGTTGATCAGGTCCACATTTTGGAGGAAAGGCGCCGTTGTTGAGAATGCCTGCCCCGCTGGCATCGAACAGGCTCGACGTGTCGGTGACAATCGCGCCATTGCGGATCGTCAGATCGAAGAGACTGATCGTCGCCGTGGTGCGCAACACCCGATGCGCGCCGCCGCCGTCGAGGAAGGTGGCCTGCGCGCCCGCGCCGGTGAGCGTCAGATTCTTGCCGATCTCGATGGATTCGGTGAAGACGCCCGAACTGATCTGCACCGTGTCGCCTGCCTGCGTCTTCTCCACCGCCACGCCGACAGTGGCGCACGCCGTGGCCGGGCTGAGGCAATCGTTGGCGTCGTCGCCGTTGACGCCGTCTACGTAAAACGTATCCGCCGCCGGCGCAGCCCACGCCGACGATTCGGTCCACAGCATTGTCAACAGGCTAATGCCCAGCAGCACTCCCAACATCACGGCGAACAACGCCGGTCTTCGGTAAAGCATGGATAAATTCCTTTCGATGAACTGGTGATTGGTGATTGCTGATCTGTGATAAGCTAGGATTGTACACCTGGGCGGTGATCGAAGCAGCCGCCACGAAGCCGTTCGGTGTGCTTCAAGTTGAATAACCGGTTACAGATCAGCAGAAGGTGAGAGGCGATGAAACGGAACAGAGTCATTCTCGGCGCTGCATACATGACCGTTGTTGCCGGTCTCGTGGCAATTTCCCTTTTGAGCTTACCCCTATTTGCGCTCTCAGCGCCTGCATCCCCGCCTGGCAATCACCCCCAAATTGGTTCCACGCCGGTGTCGGCGGCGCCACCGGGGGCGGTAAAGCAGGCGGCCCCCACGCCCACTACCCGTCTATTTACCCTCAAAACCGCCATTGCGGCCACAATCGAGGCGAACCGAACCGACAGATCCACACCAGCGCCGGTCAACCTGCCGGATGTCCCCCCGCCTCCGAACGGCACTGTCTACGTCCTCACACCCGAGGCGAGAGATGTGGGCTGGGTGCGGGCGGATGAAGATCGAAACCACTTCGGCGACTTCAACATCTACGCCGGCGTCTACGAAGGACAAACCCACGTGGGCGGCATTCAGTTCGATCTTCGCGGCATACCCGCAGGCACGTCGATCATCCACGCCGACCTCACGTTGACCGGTCTCTCCGATCAATGGCTCGGCGGGCGGCGAGTGGACCGTGGAGATGCTTGAGCCTTGGATGGACGATTTCTGGGTGGTGATGAATTCACACTGGATGCAGCGCACCGAAAGCGCCCTGGAAGCGTTGCGCCCCCGGTGACAGTGGACGCATTAGGGCAGGGCGTGGCCAATACATTCTTCGTGCCGGTAGAACTCTTGCCCCAACTGGAAGCGCGCATCTATTCCGGCTTTGTCTCGTTCCGGGTACTTGGCCCCAACAGCGCTGAGGACAATCTCTTCTCCTGGGACAGCGGCTACGGCGGCATCGACAGGCCAAGGACCGCTGCTGCGGCTGGTTGCCGGCCTGCGCCTGCCGTGCCGCGCCGTCACCCACGCCCAGGTTTGTGATTGTCACACCGATCAATGTTGTGCAACGCTGCTGAAATCCAGACCGCCGAAGCCCGCGCAACGCCTACACGGGTACAGGCACGCCGCGGCCGTCGCCCACGTACACACCGTACCCGCCCAACTGGATCGAGCCGATCATCGTCACGCAGACGCCGACGCCGTTGAACGCCGCCACCGCCGAATGGATCCGGCAGGTGAAGGCCGCCGAAGCCATCGTCTACGGGACGCCGACCGCTACACCGCCGTGGGTATGGACAGCCACGTCGACGCCGCTACCAACCGCTACTTCGTATTTCATCGATGTCAATGAACTGACGCCCACGCCCACGCTGACGCCCACGCCAGAGGGTGTACCCGCCTTCCTCAGCGGCAAGATCATGTTCTATTCGGACCGCACAGGCAGCAACCGGCTGTGGCTGATGGACCCCGACGGCAGCAACCTGGCGCTGTGGCAGGGCGACAGTTGGATCTATGATCGGGCCAAAGAGGAAGACACGATCTCGCCCGACGGCGTCCGCCGTCTGGCTGTGCAGAGAGAACAGGTGACAGTGCCACAGATTTTTATTCTCGCGCCCGACGGCGGACGACAGCAGGTGACCTACTTCAAGGTTGTCAGCTATGATCCGGCCTGGTCGCCGGTGGGCGATTCGCTGCTCTTTGTCTCAGCCGAATCCGGCAACGATGAGATCTACCGCATCCAGGCCGACGGCAGCGGCCTGCAACAACTCACGCAGAACGATTGGGAATGGGACAAACACCCAAGCTGGTCGCCGGATGGGCAGCAGATTGTCTTCTTCTCCAATCGCACCGGCATGAATCAACTCTTTGTGATGAACGCTGACGGCAGCAATGTGCGGCGCATCAGCGATGACGTCAGCAACGACGCCTATCCTGTATGGATCAAGTAAGGAGAAACCAGAAGAAACCATGATCCACGAAGGCACACGAAGATGCACGAAGGCAGAGAGAAAAGAGCAGACAGTGTCTGTTTTCGCTCTGCTGTCCTGGAACTCCTGAAATCCGTGTCCCTCTCTTCTTTGTGTTTCTTCGTGGATCATGTCTTTCTGGTTTCTCCTAAAACGGACAATCCGCGTCAAACGTAAAGTCCGACTTGGTGTTCGAGTTGGCCAGCGGGATGACGAAGTGCAGGTCGATGACGCACTTGAGGCACCACTTGTCGTCGTAGACATCGGCCTTCTTGTCCCAATCTTCGGGTTCGCAGTCGCCGCAGCGGCGCGGCCCAGGCCTTGCCGGTGAGTCGAGGTTGTCTGGCCGAAGTCGTTGTCGAGGGTGAGGGTGATGTCGGCTTTGGCCGAGGCAATGCAGAACGCCTCGCCCATCGCGTTCACGCCCAGGCGCACGCCCCACGCTGTATCGGGGACGCCGTCCTTGGTGAAGACCCAGAAGGCCACCTCGCCGCCGCCCTTGATCTCGATGCCCAGACAGCCCTCGCCCACCTGGAAGATGGGAATGTTGTTGGCGTAGACCATCACATACGCGCCTTCGATGACGCCGCTGGCGCTCATGTCGTCGAAGAGATCGCCGTACTCGGCCTGCAACACAGGACTGTCACTGTCCAGCCGCCCAAAGAGCATGGACCCACCCACGTTGATCTTGCCGATGACGGCCACGTCGATCTTGATGTCGAGGAACGCGCCCACGTAGAGCAGTTTGATGTCTTTGGTGGTCTTGTCCATGGTGAAGCCGGCCACTGCACCCGCTTTGCTGATGTCGGCCAGATCGGTCTTCAGATCATGGAGCGTCAACCCGCCTTCCACGCCATACCCCAGCGATGAACTGAAAAGCAGCCGCATCGTCACGTCCAGAGCTGCCCAGGTTGAGCTGTTCTTCGAGCAGGCCGCCCTTGATGCCGATGGCTTCCAGGCTGATCCAGCCCTGCGAATCGAAGATCATGGTCAGCGGCGCTTGCAGCAGCGGGGACTGGTTGCCGTCGTCCGCGGTGCCGGCGGTGCGCGGGTTGGTGTAGACCTTGAGGACAGTGCTGGCTTCCAGGCGATCCAGCGTGCCGTCGACGATGCGGTTGTCCTGGTCGCGCACGGCCACGATGACGGCGTCACCGCACCCACTTGATCTGCGCCGGGCTGTTGTTCATGATTTTCCCCAGCAGCGGGAACTGGTAGTGGACGAGATCCAGATCGCCGCTGGTGATCCACTGGTCCACTTCGCCGCTGTGATTGGTGGTCACCTCGGCGTTGATGGCGCTGATCAGCGTCTCGTAGTTGGTCATGCCCTGCCCCACGAAGAAGGCGCCCAGATCTGATTCGTAATCGAGGATCGACACGTTGATCCCCAGTTGGTCGCGCCAGCTGTCGAAGCGGGCGGCGGCGTCCCCCGCGGTGGCGCGGGCGCGGCCCGGCCAGGTGGCGTAGGCTTCGTCCGCGGCCAGGAAGAGCGCACTCATGGCGGGGAAGCCCACTACCACGCGTCCCTGATCCGGCTCCATGATAAGCCCGTGGGGGATTTCGGCGATCTCCTCGCCGGCAACGTCCAGCGTGCGGTCCACGCCTGCGCCGATCCAGCGGCTGTGGGTGTTGCCCTGCGCCTGAGCGTAGACCAGGTTGAACTTGAGTTGCACGTCCAACGACTCGCTCAGCGGCTGATCGGCCACGGGCTGGTCCGCGAAGCCGACGTACTCCTGATCCCCGGCCACGATGATGCGGTCGCTGTTGGGATCGCTCACCTCGCCGAACATGGGTAGGTAGACGCCCGCCGTCAGCTCGACGAAACCTTCGCTCAGCGTGGGCGGCGTCTCGATGGTGATCTGACCGTCCCACGGTGGGGTTTCATGCGGGGTTTCGCTGGCGATGTAGTTGCTGAAGCGCAAGTCCTTGAGGGTGACGTAGAAATCGTCCACGGCGTAGACCGCGTCCTGGGGCACCACTTCGCCGGTGCAGGTGTCGCAGAAGGTGCCGTCGGGGTTGAAGGGCAGATCGAGCTGCACCGCCGCGCCCACGCCGTCGATGCGGGTGAGGTGTTTCACGTCGGCGTCGGCCCACAGCCACAGTTTGTAGACGCCGGAGCCGCTGCTGGTTTCGTTCAGCGAAGCCGTCCACGGCGTGATCGTGGTGTTCCAGTAGTCGAGTTCCTGCTGATCGGGCAGCAGTTGACCGCTTTCCACGCAGCCGTTGACCAGCGTGAGGCTGTCGAAGCGCAGGGTCACGTTGGCGGGATAGGGCAGAAAGATGCTGCCGGCCACGGCGCTGTCCAGCTCTACGTTGTCCATCCAGGCCAGGCCGAAGCGGGTAAGATCGGTCTGGTAGCCGGCCAGGCTCATGTCCGTGGGCGGGTTGAGCAGGTAGTCGACCACGCCGCTGACGCCGCCGCGACGGATGTAGAGGTCCTGTGCGCCGCTGCCCGCGGGAAAAAGGATCGCGTTGGGCGTCGACGCCGGGCAGACCACCCACTTGAGGTCGTGCAACTGGGCGTTGATGCCCGGTTCGTGGGTCTGGTTGCCGGGGATGTTGTTGGCGGGTTTGCCTGCCGCCACCGTCCACCCCAGCCGTGGCACGCGTGGACTCACGGCGGGCGGCACGTAGAGATCGTAGTCGGCGGGGTTGAGGGCGAACTGGGTCCAACGCACGGTGCTGGTGGTGCTCAGCGTGCCGGTGACGGCGGCGTTGGCGTTGAGCGTCAACTGGCCGAAGTTGCCGGTGAATTCACGCAGGCCGCCGTTGCCGCCACGGTAGCGGAAGAAGACCGAGCCGCTGTCCGCGGCGCCGCCGGTCATGCGCCCGTCGACGAAGCTGAACGACCAGGCGTCCGCCGTCATCTCGAAGCGGAAAGGGAAGGCGGTGCGGTAGCTGTGGGCGGTGTTGCGCGTCCACGAGCCGTTCAGCCCGCCGCCAATGCGGTAGGAGACGGGGCCGCTGGTGTAGCTTTCGCGCAGGAAGTTGTCGTTACGCTGTTCGAGGAAGGCTGTCTGCGGGTTGCCCAGCACGTCCTCGTTGACGAAGCGATCTCGGTAGAGCGTGCAGGTCGCCGCGAAGTCGATGCCCTGCTCCGTCACCGTGAAGGCGTCGGTGGGGACGATGAGCAGCGGCCAGTCGGTCACCGCGTAGGGGAAGAAGAGCGTCGTGGGATCGGCGGCGCAGTCCTGTGTGCCGGGGACAGTGCGGCTGAAGCGCAGATCGGGGCCGTCGATGGCCACGTCCGTGCCGGGGAGGGGCAGCGGCGAACCGGGTCCGTTGGGATCGATGACCCAGTGCTTGAGATCCGAATCCACGTTGAAGAGGACCACGTCGGCGAACGCGCCCACTTCGGTGAGGTACATGTCGTTGAGCGTGTAGCGCCAGCGGTCGGGGTAGAGCACCGGCAGCACGTTGATGTGAACGATGGCGTTGCCGGTGGGGTCGATCCCCTGCACAGCGCCGGTGTTGTCGATGTAGATATTCTGGAAGGTGACGCGCACCGGCACGGTCTGCGTGGCCGACACCGAAAGCTGCACCGCGCCGTCACCGTAGACGCGGGCAACGCCGCCACCCAGCAGATCCACGCTGGTGTAGTCGCGCACCTGCACCCGCCAGTTGGGGCCGAACTGGAGGAATTCGGGCGCGCCATTGGGCAGCGTCTGCTGCGGAATGGGCGGCACTGGCTCCAGCGGCGGCGTAGGAACGCCGTCGGGGATGGTTACTTTGAAGACGGGGGTGTAGGCGGTGATCTCGCCGCCCGCGGTGGACGGATCGATGCTCTTGTTGACGAAGTCCACCGTGCCGCCGTCGATCTGGAGGATCTGGTAGAAGGTGGTGTCGCCGGGGCGCACGTCGCGATCCACGAAGCTGCTGCCCGCCACAATGGGTGTGATCTGGGCGAAATCATGCACGCCGTCACGGCTGCGGAAGAGGATGTAGCAGCAGGCCGGTCGGTCGGGCAGTTCGATCTCCACCTGCTGTTTGTTGTCGTTCCACTCGGCGCGGCGCGGGTCGAACGGCGTCATGGGGCGCTCGCCCAGATCGTCGAGGTTGACGTAGCGGGCCGGGTAGGCGTTGGAGATCTTGGAAGCGCCGATGAGCGGATCGGCCTCCACGATGTACCAGACGAGTTCATCCGCGCCGATGCCGGAGGTGGTGTCGGTGAAGGTGAAGGTGTTGGCAGCGCTGCCCACGATGCCGCGTCCGCCCAACGTCACCGTGCCGACGGGGGAGAGACCCGTGATGTCGGCGGGGCGGTCGGGGCCGTCTTTGCGGTAGATGTTGAAGTTGACCAGGCTCTGCGCGCCCACCGTCTGCCAGGTGACGACGCCGTTGTACTCGCCGCTGACCGTGGTGATGATGCGTGTGTCGCTGATCACCGGCGTGGAGATGCTCTGGATCGTGCCGGGCGAGAGCGCCCAGCCGTACTGGTTGGAGACGCCACTGAGGTTGCCCGCCTCGTCCTCGGCCACGACTTCGTAGAAGACCTGGGTCTGACGCAGCGGTGCGTAGTCGTCGGTCCACGTTGCCCATTCGTCCACGGGGACGCGTTCGACGAAGAGCGGCACGCCGTCGGTGGTGAAGCGCCGGTAGACGCGCATGAAGGCGGTGTCGTCGGGCGTGGTGAAGCAGGGCTTGGTAGGCGGCGGGCTGCCGGGTAGGCCGATGCAGATCACCGGCGTTTCGGGTGGCGTGTTGTCGTCGACGCGGGCGATGACGGGCGCGCCGGGGATGCTGCGGTTGCCGACTTCGTCCTCGGCGATGACGCGGTACCAGAATTCGTCGTGCTCCTTCACCAGATCGTCGCGTAGCGTCCAACTGGGGCGCACGCCGTCGGGCGAGAGCGATCCGATCTGTTCCCACTGGCTGGGCCACGGATCGGTGGCGCTGTGGGCGCGGTAGAGCCGGTAGTAGCGGGTGTCGCCGTTGCGCTCGTCGTTGGGCAGGGTGGCGAAGGTGATCTCCACCTCGGGGCCGACGAACTCGGTGGGTTCGGTCACGCGGACGTTGAGGATATCCACAGTTTCGGGCGGCAGGTAGTCGGGCGGACGCAGACAGTGGCTGTTGTCGGCGGGAATGGCCGAGGGCTTGCCGTCCTGTTGCAGCAGATCCAGCGCGGTGACGCGGTAACAGTAGAGCCGATCCGTGCGCAGATCACTGTCGGACCAGAACCAAGTGAAGTCGTGGATTTCCTCGCCGGTGGTGACGCTGATCCCCAGGCTGTTGGTGATGGCCTCGGTCGCCAGCGTCTCCGCCGCGGTCACCTTGGGGAAGACAGGCTGATCGTTGACTTTCGTCCATTCACCGCAGTTGTTGGGCGCGACACAGGTCTGTCGCCAGACGTTGAAGCCGTCTTGCCACTGCGGGCTGTTGGGGCGGCGGTTGAGGTCGGGGTTCCAGCGCACGAAGACGGTGGCGTGCGCGCCGCGCTTCATGTTTTGGATGGTGAGGGCGCTGTAGCCGCCCACCGGCACGTTGACCGTCCCCTCGAAAGCGTTGACGTCCTCGGGCGCGGGGAGTTCGGTGCGACTGGTGGTGTCCACCTTCACCGGGCCGACGATGCGGCCGTTGATGCGCACCCAGTAAGTGTAAACGCCCGTGGCGGTGAAGTCGTCGTCCCAGTAGCCCTTGCCGAGCACCTGGGCCACGCCGGCGTCCTGGTTGGCGATGGCCTGGACCACGAAGGGGTTGGTGCCTTCCTGGATGTACTGGTGCATCTCGGCCACGGTGGTCAGCGTCACAGGGACGCGTACGCCGTCGGCGTTGATGGTGCTGGAAAAGACGCCGCTGAGGTAGCTCCAGTTGTCACCGAGCAGGGGCATGGCGGTGGCGTCGTCGAAGATGGGATCGACGGCGGCCACGATGCCCACACCAGGGCGTCCGGCGTTGGGCGCGCTGGGCGGCGCGGGTCGGCGCAGCACTTCCACGGTGGCGCTGTAGGGGCTGATGGGCAGTTGCCAGCGCAGGAAGACGCGACCGGCGGCGTCCACGGCGTAGCCGAGGCGCGGCGGGCCGCCATCCAGCCCGGCGGTGCCTGTCACCGGGGACGGGGGCGTGGGCAGTTGCCAGGCAGGGCGCAGGATGTAGATGTCCTCGAGATCGATGAGGCCGTTAGCGTCGAAATCGAATTCGGGGCGATAGGGTTCGCTGCCTTGGGGCGTACCGGCCAGGGCGGCGATGGATTGCAGATCGACAATGTTGATGCGCCCGTCGCAGTCGACGTCGCCCAGCGGACACGGTGTGACGACGTCCTCTGCGCTGTGGGCGGTCTTGTTGTTCGTGACGCTCAGAGCGAGGAAGAAGACGGCGATCAGGCCGACAGCCAGGGCCAGTGGGAAGACAAGTTTACGGTTCATGGCGGTCTCCTTAGCGCGTGACGCCGGGCAGGAAGATACGGTTGACCGGCTCGCTGAGGACGAGCGTCCCGCCGATCACCGTGGGCGTGGTGGCCTGCGCAGTGACGTCGGTGACCAGGGCGTTGCTGAGCGTGAGCGCTGTTTCGCCGGCCTTACCCGTGGCTTTGAGGTGGAGCAGCGCCAGTGTGCCGCTGCCGTTGAGGCCAGCGGCTTTTCCGTAGGTCACCACGCCGAGGGCGGCCGCGCCGGGGTTGTCCACGATAGGGCCAAGGACCACGGCGCATCGATGTGTCTGCGCGTTGCAGTCGTCCTCAGCGGCGAAGGCGGGGTTGATGGTCATGCCTGTCACGGTGACAAGGGTGGGATCGTAGCTGAGATCGAACTGCCACGCGCCTAGATTGGCGGCGTCGGTGATGTTGATCAGCACGTCAATGGTGTCGCCGATGGGGGGGATCTCTGCCGCGGGCAGCACGAGCGTGATGGCGGGCGTGGCGGCGCGCAGGCGCGTCGCCCCCACCGTCAACCCGGCCACGGCGACGCCCAGCAGCAAAAGCAAAGACAATAAACGATGGCGCGACATGTGGTTTCTCCTGGAATGGTAGAACGATGTTGTGGTTGGGCTGTTTCAGGATAGGGGATGGCAGTGGTGATTGCTTGGCGTCACCATGCTGGATTCGGCTCAAATCGAATCAGGAAGGTTCTGTATTTTACGAATCGTTGCTGCGAAAGACAAAGATCTGAGGAGGGGATTGGGGTTTCGCGCGGACCAGGATAGAACGCGGATTGGGCGGATTGGGCGAATTGAGGCGGATAAAGATGTAACAATCCGCCAAAATCCGCTCGATCCGCCCAATCCGCGTTCTATTCCAGACGCAGGGCGCCTTGAAGTGTGCTTGCGCTGAAGAAGCGACGCGTTTTTCTACGAGAAGGGGCGCAGTTGCTTCAGGTTTGTGTTTGCGCCACGCCACGGGGGAGCCATAACGCGGACCTGGCGCTGGTTAAATTGGTGACGGCGAATGCGGGCGTAGACGCGGGCAGCGAACTCGCTCGGGTGGGTCACTTCGGGCAACCAGTCGTCGGCGCCGGCGTCTACGGCGTCGGACGGAACGACAGGATAATCACGCGGATAGAGCAGTACGATGGGTGAGGTCGTGTACAGGCGCAACGCAGCGGTGGCCACGTAGGCATCGAAGCCGGCCTGGCTGTTGACCACGACGGCGTCGCACACACCGCCATCGCGCAGGCTGATCAGCGCCTCACGCACCGTCGACGCGTAGGTGAGGTTGAAGTCGATGGCGGCCAACTGGGTGATGGCTGCGGCATCGGCGGCCCAGCCAACCGCCAGCATTTGTGGGCGGCGGTTGGTATCGCCAGGGTAAAGGTCTTGTAGCATTTGGTAGAGTTCGCTGTGTTGCATGATTGTGCTCCCTTTCACCTGCAGACGGCGTGGCTGCGGGCAAGTGCTGAAATGATTAGCTATACCTGTTGTTACCGTGTCGAAGTTGCGCTGATGATGGGCAAGTAGTAGATCTTGTCTTCGTTGCCGGCGCCCACGGTTTCGGCGTCGAGATAGTCGGGCGTGCCGTCGCCGCCGGTGTCGGGGCAGGGCAGGCCGTTGGGGCCTTCGGTGGCCGTTGGGACGTCGTCGCCGTCGTCATCAGCGTCCTGGTGATTAGGTGCGCCGTCGCCGTCGGTGTCTACGTTGTTGGGTTCCTGGTAATCGGCGATGCCGTCGCTGTCGCTGTCTACATTGTTGGCCTCGATGCGGTCAGGCAGACCGTCGCCGTCGCTGTCGGTATCAGCCAGCGGGACGCCAGCGCTGGGATCCACCGCATCGGCCAGGCCGTCGTGGTTTTCGTCGGTTGCGTCGCCAGAACCGATTTGACCGTCGTTGTCGGGATCTTCGCCGCCTGCTTCGATGACGTCGAAGATGCCGTCGCCGTCGCTGTCGAGATCCTGGCTGTTGGGGATGCCGTCGTTGCTGAGGACAGTCGGCGGCTGTCCGCTACAGTTGGCGGGCAGGCGGAAAGTAAACAACGCCACCGACTCGCCGGTGACCGCTTTAGGCGAGGCCGTACCAGGGCTGAGCACAACTTGGTAGACGTCGTAACCTTGCAGGTCGGCGGCGTCCTTCTTGGTGGCGGAAGCGTACAAGGCCGGGGTGAGGCTGCGCTGTCCAGACACCGTTGATGCTGGCTGCGGTACATGGCTGATCTCCGTCATTATTTGAATAAGAAGCCATCAATTTTTATATGGCCCGACTACATGACATCTTAGCGTCGATACGTTACACCCAAAGATGTCTTCCATTGCACGGGAAGGGCCAGCGTGAATTGTGCTGTCAGTTTGCTGTCAGAAGCATTGATCGGTCATTCGCCGACCCGTGCCAGGCACTGTTTGGCCCCCAACCCCATGACAGGCTCGATCCCGCCGTCTTGGCGGTTCTGTGGTATGATCAGCGTTGCTTGTGCTTGATGCCGCGTGTATGGACTAACCCCGATCATTGGACGAGGAAGAATGCCCCCACGCAACCTTACGACTCGCCATTGCGCCGGCGCGCAGCGTTCGCTCTCGCATTGGCTGCGGCTCCTTCGGCCTGCCCACGCCGCGCTGGTGTTGACCTTGCTGATGCTGATCCCCGATGTGTTGCAGGCCGCGCCTACCGAGATTCATCTGACGATTGATGGCAAGGATGAGCCATCGCGCGTGGTGCGCGGCGTCATCGAGATCACGGGCGTGGCTGATCATCGCGATTTTCGCAAGTGGCAGCTTGATCTGCTCCTCGATGGCGAAGCGGAGACCTTCCTGGCCCTGGGCGAAGATCCTGAACCCGAACCGGCTTTCCTCGCAGCCGTGGACACGACCCGCTACCCCGATGGCGAGCACATGTTGCGGCTGCGTGTGGTCCACAGTGACATGAACTACGACGAGTACACCTGGCGGTGGTCTTCGCCAACCAGCCGCCTGGATCGCAGACGGCGACGCCCACCTCCACGGCAACGCCGACCAATACACCGTCGCCCACCAGTACGCCGACCAACCAGCCGACCACACAGTTGGCGCCGTCACCTGCGGAGACGAACACAGCGACGGCAACGCCGACACAGACGCCATCGTCAACACCGTCACCGACGCCGGGTGAAACGCCCACCGAATCGCCAACGTCGACACCTGCGCCCACCGAGACGCCTCTACCGCCGTCACCCAACGGCATTTTCGTCGACAACGCCAAACCGGTGCAGGGGACATTGACCATCGAAGGCGTCGCTGTGCATGGCGAGTTCCGCAAGTGGCAGGTGGATCTGCTGATCAACGGCGACCAGACCCGCGACACGTTCATCGCGCTGGGCGAGGATCAGGTCACAGCGCGGGGGGTGTTGGCCGAGATGGACACAGCGCGCTACCCCAACGGCGTCCACGTGCTGCGGCTGCGCGTGGTTCACAGCAACATGAACTACGACGAGTACATCACCCAGGTAACCTTCGACAACCCACAGCAGCGCGGCGTGTCTTCTGCACTGTTGACCGCGGACGGCAAACCGATCCACCGCGGCGGCGACGGCGAGCCGATCATCTACCTCACCTTCGACGACGGTCCGAGCGGCGACACGCAGTCTATCCTCGGCGCGCTGGCGCGGCACAATGCCAAGGCGACGTTCTTCGTCCTCGGCCGCAGCGCACAAGGACAGCCGGATCTACTGCAAATCATCTACGCCGCGGGCCACGGCATCGGCAACCACTCGTGGAGCCACCGCAAGTTGACCGGCATGAGCGAGGCCACATTCAACGACGAGGTCTTGGCCACACAGAACGCCATCGGCGAACACGCCGCCACCTGCCTGCGTCCACCCTACGGCGCCACAGATCCGTCCACCTACGCCCACGCCACCAAGTTAGGCCTGCCCGTGGTGCTGTGGAGCATCGACCCGACCGATTGGAAGCTGCCCGGCGCGCAGGCCATCGCCAACCACGTCATCGAGCGCGCCTTTCCTGGCGCCATCGTCGTCCTCCACGACGGCGGCGGCAACCGAGCACAGACAGCGGCGGCGGTGGAGATCATCCTGCGCGAACTGGGGGCGCAAGGGTATCGGTTTGAGGCATACTGTCGATAGATTTCGCGGGTGTAATTCAAGTTGGGGGCAGGCCAGGTGTGAAATACACCCGTCTTCGCCTCGCACTTGACAATGTTCGAGTCAGCACGATAATTAGGGCAGTTGTCTGACAACGCGTTGAAGGACGGCGCCCCACAGCCACTTCAACGATTCTTCGTCATCACTGCCAGTGCCATACCTCTCGTTGGCTAAGGCGCGTGCTTCGCACGTGGCCTTGTTTTCTATTTCATCAGTTGCACATCCCTCAAAGGAGAGCACTATGCAACGCAGACTGTTTTGGATCGTCCCCCTGCTGTTGTTGACCGCGCTGATGTTGGCCGCGTGTCCAGCGCCGCCCATTCCGGCCGCGCCTGCTCCTGCCGCCGGCGGCGGTGACGCTGCTGCCGAAGCAAGCGGCGAACTCAACGTCCTTTGTACGCCGCAGGTGCAGTGGTGCGAAGGCATGAAGGCCGAATTTGAACGCGAAAACCCCGACATCACCGTCAATTTCGTGCGTATGTCCAGCGGTGAATCGCTCACCCGCCTGCGCAACGAAAAGGACAACCCCCAGTTCGATATCTGGTGGGGTGGCCCGGTGGATAGCTTCATCGCCGCCAAGGCCGAAGGGCTGCTGGAGCAGTACGATTCGCCCAACGCTGCCAACATCATCAACAAGGATCTGATGCTGGACGCCGACAACTACTGGGCCGGTATCTATGTTGGGTCGCTGGGCTTTGTCACCAACGAAAACTGGCTGGCCGAGAACCCCGGTGTGGAACCGCCGCGCAGTTGGGCCGATCTGCTCAAGCCCGAATTCGAGGGGCAGTTGATGGTGGCGCACCCGTCCAGCTCGGGTACGTCCTACACGGCGCTGTGTACCGTGTTGCAGATTCAGGGCGATGAAGCCGGCTGGGCATACCTCGCCGACTACGCCGGTCAGGTTCTGCAATTCACCAAGAGTGGCTCCGCCCCCGCCAAGTTCATCGGCCAGGGCGAAGCGGCCGTGGGCATCGTCTTCAGCCATGACATCGTCGCCGAGCAGGAGAAGGGTTCGCCCGTGATCCTCACCTTCCCCGAAGAAGGCACCGGCTACGAAATCGGCGGCATGGGCATCATCGCCGGCGCCAAAAACATGGAGAACGCCAAGAAGTGGTTCGACTGGGCGCTGCTCCCCGAAACCCAGGAACTGGGACCCAAGTACGAAGCCTTCAAGCGCCAACGGTGGCCGGCGCGGAAGCGTCTCGCCCCGAACTGCTCGAAGTCAACCTGATCGACTACGACTTCCAGTGGTGCGGCGAGAACAAGAAGGATTTCGTGGACAAGTTCACGAATGAGATCGCGAACGCGGATGCGTTGAAAGAGTAGGGATTAGGGACTGGGGACTGGGGATCGGGGACTGGGGATCGCGTAGAGGAGCTCAGATGCTCAGATGCAACCAACTCGCTAGACCCAGTCCCTAGTACAAAGTGGCGCAAATGAGTCGCTGTATTCAGTTGACCGCGGAGTAAGCACGCCCACGTGCGGGTCTAGACGGTAAACGACGCACGTGGGTGTGCTCACTCCGCAGGATTTCAGCGACTCTTTTCTGCCACCTTGTACTAGTCCCCGATCCCCAGCCCAGAGGGCGCTATGGACTACGAACGCGGCTACGCGCAATTTAGAGAGATGGTGGGCGAGGAGCGTATCGACGCCTTGCTGGCGCGGTTTCGAGCCGTCTACCCTGACTTTGAGACGGAAGTGGTCAGCGTGGTTGGGGGGCGGGTGTGGAGCCGCCCCGGCCTGGATCTGAAGACGCGCTCGCTGTGCAGCATCTGCACCCTGGCTGCGCTAGGACGGGTCAACGCGCTGCGGCTCAACTTCCAGATGGCGCTGAACAACGGCGCCACCATCGAAGAGATCGGCGAAGCGCTCTTCCAGGTCGCCGTCTACGCAGGCTATCCAGCCATGTGGGACGCGCTGACGATGTTGGAGGCAGTGCTAGACGAACGGAAGAGCGCGTGATTCGCTCTAGACTGGCAGAAACTCAATGGACATCGTCGTCCCTCAGCAGTTCCTTACCATTTCCATACACCTGGTGGGTGCGCTGGCGACAGGCAGCCTGATCGGGCTGGAACGCAGCTATCATGGGCGCCCGGCCGGTTTCCGCACGCACGCGCTGGTGTGCATGGCGTCGGCGCTGCTCATGTTGGTGACCGTCTACCAGGCCCAGTGGATGACGGGCGTTCCCGAAGAGGTGATCCGCACCGATCCAACGCGCATGGCGCAGGGCATCATGACGGGCATCGGCTTCCTAGGCGCAGGCGTCATCTACAAAGAGGGGTTTAGCGTCCGCGGGCTTACCACTGCCGGCTCGATCTGGATCACTGCGGCCATCGGCATTCTCTTTGGCATTGGGTTCTACTTTCCGGCTATCCTCACCACCTTTTTGACGTTGGGCATACTCTCGATCTTCCGCCGCGTCGAAGCCAAAATGCCCACGCAGCTCTACGCTCACCACCACATTTCGTTCGAGCGCAATCACGTGATGCCAGAAGACGAGTTGGTGACAATGCTCGATCGTTTCGGGTTCACCGTGGCGCACATGAGCTACCGGCTCAACGACAGCGGCATCTATTTCGAGTATCGCATGGTCATCCGCACTACCGATCCCAATGCGGCAGGCATGTACGCCGATGCGCTGCGCGCGATGGAACAGGTACGCGAGTTCAGGATTTCGCCGACGGGGGATTGATGCGTAATGCGTGATGCGTAACCCAGAAGATGATCGTCGCTTAAGCGCAAAAACGTTCTCAGCGAATTACGCATCACGAATCACGCCTTCCTCCCATCCACTAAGGCTTACCACCCATGTCCTCATCCCCACAATCATTCCCCGTTGAAGGCAAATCCATCCGCCCCCGCTCCGGGCTGTGGCGCCGTTGGCAGGAGATCCGCCTGATCGGGCAGGATCCGATCCTGGGCCTGGGTTTGCTGCTGGTAGGCGTCTTCGTGTTTGTCTTCATCGCCTGGCCGCTGTTGCGTGTGATCGTGCAAGGCTTCTTCGCCCAGGACACCGGCGCTTTCGATGTACGCTACTTCCAGCAGTATCTCGATCCCTACTACCAGGGACACAACTTCCGCGTCCTGCGCAACACGCTGACGATGGGTTTCTTCACGGCGCTGGGTGGCACTGCGCTGGGCTTCGTCTTCGCCTATACCATGGTGCGCTGCGCCGTCCCCTTTCCGCGCGTGCTGCATGTGCTGACGCTGCTGCCTACAATTTCGCCGCCGTTCGCCATCGCCATTGCGTCGATCCTGCTATTCGGCCGCGCCGGCCTGGTGACCAAGCAGATCCTGGGGATCAACTTTTCGGCGGGCGTCAACGACATCTACGGGCTGGATGGGTTGGTCTTCGTGCAGATCATCACCTTCTTCTCGGTGGCCTACCTGATCATCCGCGGCATGTTGGAACGGCTCGATCCCGCAATGGAAGAAGCAGCGCTCAACCTGGGCGCCAGCAAATTCCACATCTTCCGCACGGTGACCCTGCCACTGCTCGTCCCCGGGCTGGCAGGCTCGTTCCTGCTCCTCTTCGTAGAATCGCTGGCCGATCTGGGCAACCCGCTGCTGTTGGGCGGCAACGCCACCGTCCTTTCCACCGAGATCTACCTGGCCGTCAACGGTCAATACGATCAGCAGAAGGGCGCCGCGCTCTCGCTGGTGCTGCTCATCCCCACGCTGACCGTCTTCCTACTGCAACGCTATGTGGTGAGCCGCCGCTCCTACGTGGCGGTGACCGGCAAACCCACCGGCGGCCAATTGATGGTCAAAGAACCGTGGATCCGCTGGAGCTTCATCACCGTCACCGCGCTGACGTTGCTGCTGGTGCTGGCGCTCTACATCTCGATCCTGGTGGGGTCGTTCACCACGCTGTGGGGCATCAACTACACGCCTGATCTCAGCCACTACAGCATCGCCCTCACACGCGGACTCAACGCCATCCTCTCCACCACTTTCCTCTCGGCCGTAGCTACGCCAATCGCCGGGCTGGTGGGCATGATCGTGGCCTTCATGGTGGTACGCAAGACATTCGCGGGCAAAGAAAGCCTCGACTTCGTCTCGAACCTGGGCGGCGCTGTCCCCGGCACCATCCTTGGCATCGGCTACATCATCGCCTTCATCCAGGCGCCCGTCTTCGTGGTGGGCTTCATCTACGCGCTGCTGGCGGCCTACCTGGTGGGCAATGCGGCGCGCTCGTGGTGGCCGCGCCTCACCATCCTGGCCGTGGGGACTGTCGCCGGTTACTACTTTAATTGGCTGCCCTACTTTTTGAATTTGGATGAAAATGGCTGGCGCTGGTTGCTCATCGCCGGTTTCGTTGCATTGGCCGTCGTTGCCTGGTTCGGCGCCAGGCCAGGACGACAACGCGCCGCGGCGGGCGTCTTGTTGGGGATGGCGCTGCTGCTGGTGATCGTCAACCTCAGCCCGCTGGTGCTCGATCCCATGACGCGCTGGGGCCGCACACTGCCCGGCCTGGTCTTGCCGCGCCTCGTACAAAAGACGGCGTCTGCCATCGGCGTCTTCACCGAACCGACGATGGCGATTGCCGGCTTCACCTTCCTGGTGGCGGCTGTCTACCCCCTCTCACAGGTGACGGACCGGGTGCGCCCGTGGCTGGCGGGCGGCGTGCTCACGCTGTGCGCCGCGCTGCTCTTCTTCGGCTCGCCCCTGGCGTTGGTCGGCACGCCTTACATCGTCATCGCCGCCTATGCGGTGCGCAGCCTCCCCGCATCGGTGCGCGCCGGCGTGGCTGCATTGCAGCAGATCGATCCGGCCATCGAAGAAGCGTCCACCAATCTGGGCGCCGACGCCGGCTACACCTTCCGGCGCGTCACCCTGCCTCTGATCCTGCCCGCCTTCCTGACTGGTCTGATCTTCGCCTTCGCCCGCCACATGACGAGCCTGTCGGCCATCATCTTTCTCACCACAGCGGAATGGCCGATCCTCACCGTGTGGATCCTGAGCGAAGTTGAACAGGGCGGCATGAGCACCGCCGCCGCCTACTCAGTGATATTGATCGGCATCGTCCTTGCTGCCATTGGCCTGCTCTACGCCGTCCTCGGGCGCACGTTTGGGCAGAGCGAGAATGTAGATCTGTCAATGGGGTGATTCGTAATGCGTGATGCGTAATTCGTCAACGGAATCGGTCGCCAATTGGGAGGCTATTTTGTTAACCAATTACGCATTACGAATCACGCCTTCCTTCCAACCATCAACGCACCACCCGGAGCAGCCCGTGTTCCTACGACTCGAAAACTTGAGCAAAATCTTCGCTTCGCGCGATGGCGGCGCGCCGGTACGCGCCGTGGACGACGTCAACCTGGTGATTGAGCGGGGGGAGTTTGTCACATTGCTGGGGCCTTCGGGCTGCGGCAAGACGACGACGCTGCGCCTGATCGCGGGCTTCGAGTTCCCCAGCGAAGGACGTATCGTCCTCGATGAGCAGGAGATCAACGAGCAGCCGCCCAATCGCCGCGACATGGCGATGGTCTTCCAGAGCTACGCCATCTTCCCACACCTGAACGTCTTTGAGAACATTGCCTATGGCCTGCGCATCCAGAAGATCGGCGGCGCCGAACTGCGCAAACAGGTGAGCAACGCGCTCGAACTCACCGAACTGAGCGGATTGGAGAATCGCCAGCCCAATCAACTCAGCGGCGGACAGCAGCAACGCGTCGCCCTGGCGCGCGCGCTGGTGATGCAGCCCAAGGTGCTCCTCTTCGACGAACCGTTGAGCAACCTCGACGCCAAGCTGCGCGTGCAGATGCGCAGTGAGATCCGCCGTATCCAGCAGAGCCTGGGCATCACCAGCGTCTACGTCACCCACGATCAAGACGAGGCGATGGTCCTCTCCGACAAGATCGTGGTGATGAGCCAGGGCCGTATCCAGCAGACCGACAGCGCGCCCAACATCTACCGCCGGCCCGCCAACCGCTTCGTGGCCGATTTCATCGGACGCGCCAACTTCCTACCCGTCACAGTGGAAGGGAGCGAGGCCGGCCGCTGGGTGGTGCGCATCGGCGAAATGACGGCTACTGCGCCTATCAGCCCCAACTTCTCGCCCAAACCCGGTGACGTGGGGCTGCTGCTCGTCCGCCCCGAATCGATCCGCCTGAGCAGCGAACGCCACACCGACCGCCCCACGCTTCAGGGCGTGGTCGAACGCACATCCTACCTCGGTTCACTGGCCGAATACGATGTCAACGTGAACGGTCAACGCATCGCCGCCGTCCAGTACGATCCCGGCGTCGAGGATCTCTATCCTGTGGGCGCGCCGCTCTACTTGGAATTGATTGCGGAGAATTTGTATCTGCTGCCGAAGGGTGAAAACTCGCAACGGGATTGAAATCCCGCCCTGACAATGAGAAGCGCCCTCAGGCGCTTGCAGAATTTTCTCCAGTCGCTGAGGCGACTTCTCAGTGTCAGCAGGGGGTTTCAACCCCATGATGCGAGGTTGACGGCGGAATCACTCCTCCACCGTCAGATCGTCGCCTTCCTCTAGCTCGCGCCAGAGGAACCAACTGCCGCTGCGCTGCTGTTTCTTGGGGGCGCGGTCGTAGTAGAGATCGAAGAGGCGACCGTCGGCGGTGCGCACGCGATAGTAGGCTCGGCCCACACCCCAGGAGCCCTGGGTGCGTCCGCTGCGCTGGGCGTACGGCGGACGGCTCCCCTGTGTGCGGATCTCGGGTCGCCCGTAGCGATGCCACTCCGCCAGCAGTTCCACCACCTCGAAGATCGCATCGTTCCAGGTGAAGGCGCGGGGCGGCGGCGGCTTCTTCTCCAAGGCCGGTGTATCCGGCAAGTCCACTGTGATCTCCGCGCCGATGAAGTGCATCAACCCCTCCTCACGTTGCCTGTACAGCCTGTGGATCACGTCCCACCTTCCAGCCGAAATGCCACACCGCGACCAGGAAGACGAGTCCTGGCACGAGGTAGACGGGCGCAAAGCCGAACTGGGCCACCAACGGCAGCGCCAACAGCGGCCCCATCGCCGATCCGCCGTCGGACAGGGTGGCGTAGACGCCGATGAAGTGGGGCGGCGATGGCGCCCGCAGCGCCACCTGGTTGGCCGCGGCATCCAACGTCACATTGACGCCGGTGCTGAGCACGAGGACGAATAAGAACGCCAGCGGCGCCAACCAGCCGTCTAGCATCAGCGCCAGGGTCAACGCCGCCAAGAGTAGCGTCAGCAGAGTCCCTGCCACCAGGAGTTGACCGAAACGGTCGGCCACCGCGCCCACGAGCGGCCCCACGGCCAGATCCGAAAGCCAACGTGTGGCCAGCACTGCGCCGGCCACCATGCCCACGCCTAAGCCGATGGGGTTGTCTCCTTGCAGTTGGTCGGCCAGAAAGAGCGACGCCGTCGCCACCAAGATGGCGTCGAAGAACGGTTTGATCGCCCCGATCAGCACCATCTCGCGCTGCACGCTGTCTTGCATGGCGGCGCGCCATCCATCCATAAAGCCCTGCCAGCCCGCCCCTGATTTCGACTGCACATGGGCCGCCGCAGGCCAGCGCACCGTCAATGCAATGGGGATCGCCAGCACCGTCAGCCCGGTGATGATCAACGCCGTGGATTGGTAGCCGAAACGGTCGAAGAAGTAGCCGCCGATGAGCACGCTGATGGCGCTGCCCAACCGAATGACGCCCCACAGCAAGCCCATCAGTCGCCCAGTGCGCGTCGGTCCGCCTGTCCACACGGCCTGATAGCCGCCCTGGCGCAAACTCGACCAGGCGATGCCCCACCCCAACCGCGCCGCCACGAAGACAGCGAAGCCCCAATTCAGCCCGTAGACCAGCGTCGTCAGCGTCCCCAGCAGCGTGGCGGCCAGGAAGGGTCCACGCGGACCGAAGCGAGCGAAGAGTGTGCTGATCCACGTGTTCGAGAACAGGCGCACCAGGCGGTTGGCGCTGAGCAACAGCCCCACCTGTTCCGGCGACAGGGCCAGTGTCCCCGCCGCCAACGGCAGTATGCCGTAGAGCAGTGAATCGCCCATGATCGAAAACGCCACCACCGTCGCCACCTGCACCACCAGCAGAAGCGGGCGCGCATCGTTGTTCGTAGAGGAAGTCTGCTTGTCGATGAGAGATCTCCGTTTGTGGATGCGACGAGGCGAGGAAGCGCAGATTCGGCGGTCAATGTCACAAAGTTCAGTGCGACTCTTCCGGTGTGGACCCGCACGAGGGCGTGCTCACTCCGCAGATATTCGGGTGGCGGTGGCTTGCCTTAATGACATTGAGCCGACGGCAGCAGGTAAGCAGAGGACGAACGCAAAACGATATGATCTCGTCTAACGTTCGTCCTCTGGTTACATATTCAACACCGAATTGGCGAAACGCCTCGCCGCATCTTCGCCTTACCCGCCGATCTCCTTCTTCACCGTGCGCAGGAGCGTGTCGGCGCGCAGATCAGGAAGGTTGTAGCAGATGCCGCCCATCGCTTCGGCCAGGGCGTGGGCCAGCCCCCGGTCGAAGGCGGCGTGCTCCATGTTGATGACAATGGAACGCACTTCCTTGTCCTGGGCAAAGAGATCGGCCATGCGCGTGGCCTCTTCCTGGGCCGGCATACCCGTCATGCTGACGTTGCCGGCGCCGTCGGTGAGCAGGATCACCAGCGGGCGGATCTCAGGATCGCGGCGTTGGGCGGCTTCCACCAGTTGCCACGCGGCAAAAAGACCGCTACTCAGCGGCGTCTTGCCGCCCACAGGCAGGTTCTTGAGCGCCTTTTCGGCCAGATCCACGCTGTTGGTGGGCGGCAACACCACCCGCGCCTTGTCACGCTGGAAAACGACCAACCCCACCTGGTCGCGGCGCTGGTAGGCATCGATGAGCAGGCTGAAGATGGCGCCTTTGGTGGCTTCCATGCGTTCGCTGGCGGCCATGGACCAGCTTGCATCCACCACGAAGAGGATCAGGTTGCCTGTACGACGCACGCGGACCTTGCGTTGCAGGTCGGTCATGCGCAGTTTGAGCGCCATATCGTTTTCTTCGGTCTCGGCGCGTTGACGCTGGAAAGGCGCGGCGGCGCGCAGCGTGGCGTCGAAGGCGATGTCGTCGGTCTTGTTGCCGGCAGGCCGTGCCTTGATGTAACGGCCGCGCTTGCGATCTGTGCGGCTGTACGAGCGTTTGCCCGTCTGCTCGCGGGTCACCTTGTCCAGGGGGGTGTCGATGCGCTTGGTCTCGAAGATTTCACCGACCTGCACCGGCTTGCGCCCGCCCTTGTCGTCGCCCGAAGATTTACTCGATTGTGGGGCGGCGTCTGGCTCCGCCATGCCGCCCTCGCCACTTTCGGGCGATGAACTCAGCTCTGAGTCATCGCCCTCGTCGCTTTTTTCCGCGGCCGTGCTGCTGCCTTCCGCCTCTTCTTGGGCGTCGCTGTCTTCGGCGTTCTGTTCGGCCTCGGCGCGGCCTGGCGCATGTTAGACGCCAGTTGCTCGGGCTGCAACGCCGCTTCTTGGAAGGGCTGTTTCTTCATGCGGTGCGGCAGCGCCAACTCAGCGGCCATGAGGATGTCGCGGTCGGTGATGTAGGTGCGGCCCTCGAAAGCGGCCTGGAAGCGTGCTGTTTTGAGGATCACGATATCGGCGCGGTGACCGTCCACCTTGAAGCTGGCGGTGAGCGCGGCGATGGTATAGAGATCTTTATCGTTGTAGGTGACTTCGTCATAGAGCCGCCGCGCTGCCTGGATGCGTTCGCCCATCTGGTATTCGGCTTCGTTGAAGTCGGCGGCGAAGCGTTCGGGATCCTGCTCAAACCGAGTACGGCGACGCAGAATCTCAACGCGATCCTTGGGCGTTTCGATGCCCACCACGTCTACAGCGTGGGCGAAGCGATCCAACAACTGCGGGCGCAGATCGCCTTCTTCTGGGTTCATCGAACCGACGAGGACGAAGCGGGCCGGGTGCTGCACGCTGATGCCTTCGCGTTCCACCACGTTGACACCCATCGCGGCGCTGTCCAGCAGGAGATCGACCACGTGGTCATCCAACAGGTTGACTTCGTCTACATAGAGGACGCCACGATTGGCCGCGGCAAGAACGCCCGGCTCGAAGTGACGTTCACCGCGCTGGATCGCCTTCTCGATGTCCAAAGTACCCACCACGCGGTCTTCGGTGGCGCTCACAGGCAGGTCGACGAAGGGCGTAGGGCGCATACTGGTGGGCAGTTCGCCATTCTCGCGGGCGCGTTGACAGGTGCTGCACAGGCCGGCGGGCGATTCGGGCCGACAGGCGAAGGGGCAGCCGTCCACGGCTTCGATGGCGGGCAGCAGGGCCGCCAGCCCGCGCGCGGCAGTAGATTTGGCCGTGCCGCGTTCACCGCGGATCAACACGCCGCCGATCAACGGGTGAACCGCATTCAAGAGGAGCGCGCGCTTCATGCGTTCCTGGCCGACAATGGCTGAAAATGGATACGTGACTCGCATTCACTGGCTTCCTTTGAATTAGTAGATCCCGGAGGAAAGGCACCGGCAGTATCAGATGCGGCTGGTCAGTCTAGATGTCAGAAGTTCGTCAGACCGACAAGAGGTATGCTGGACCGAAACCGCTAAAGTAGTGATTAGGTCATTATAAACGACACCCAATGCCAGTACAAACCTTTGGCCCATTGGGGCGCATCGGTGTATGATCAAGCTCCGGATCGTACGCCAATTCAATTTGGATTCCGAAAACCATCGCATCACGCGAAACTTTCCGGTTGCCGTTGCGTAGTACATCACAGCGGAACCGCAGTCACACAAGGTACGATTCCATGACAGACCAAGAACAGCTTTGGTTGGAAGCCGCCAGAGCCGGTGATCGAACAGCGTTTGGGCAGTTGGTAGAAGCGTATCAGCGTCCGGTATTCAACTTGACATACCGTATGTTGGGCGATGCGGAAGAAGCCGCAGACGCCGCACAAGAGGCATTCTTGCGCGCCTACACCCGCCTGCACCAGTACGATCCACAACACAAGTTCAGCACATGGCTCTTCTCGATTGCCAACCATCACTGCATCGATAGGCTGCGCAAACGCCGGGCAACCGTTGTCCCCATCGACGACACGCCGTTGGTCTTCAGCCTGGAGAGCGAGACGCCCCGGCCCGAAGAACACCTGCTGGCCAGGGAACGCTCCAACGAGTTGCAGGCGCTGCTCAACGAGCTGGAACCCGACTACCGCACGCCGCTGATCCTGCGCTACTGGCACGAGTACAGCTACCAGGAGATCGCCGAGACCATGCAGATCAGCCTGGCCGCGGTGAAGAGTCGCCTCTTCCGGGCGCGGCAGAAGTTGGCTGAGTTCTATGAACAGTCGCAGGCCACGGCGCTGCCTGTGGATGCCGTTCCAGCCACAGCCGGGCGCCCGGCACAAAGATCGGCTACGCCGCTACAGTTTTCAACTGTGTACAGCGCATGATGATATTTTGTGCATGATGATAATTTGTGATTGATAGCAAATGTACTTTTTCCACGTTCTTATCCAGCGTGTGCATCAAGAAGTGAGGTCAGGATGAGTGGCACAATCGCGAACCCCATGCTGAAGCAGACATTGCCCAACCCCAATGGCGCCGACAAAGAAGCGCACGAGACATACGGCATGTTGATGTCGCTGGCGCTGGACGGGCTGCTCGACATCGAAGAAGAGCGAGATCTGCACGCGCACCTGGCCCTGTGCGATCCTTGCAGCCGACAGTGGCAACTGTGGCAGCGGGTTGATCAGCAGTTTGCCATGCCGCCCATGTTGTTGCCGCCGGTGGATCTGGTTGCCCAGGTGGAACAGCGCATCAGCGCCGCCGAACAGCGCCGCGACTTCCGTGTGGGCGTACTGTTGGCCTTCCTAACCATCTTCCTGTGGATCGTCGGTTTTGCCGGCGTGGGGCTGGTGATTGGATTCCTGGTATTCAACCAGCTTGGTTCGCTCAGTGAGATCTTCCATTCTTTGGCCATGTTGTGGACGACGCTGCTGGTTCTGCTCGAATCAACAGGGCGCGCCTTGGTCGGCTTGAGCGAAAACCCATCGGCGGTGGGCATCGTGTTGGGCTACCTGGCCCTGGCTACGGCATCACTGGCTGGCTGGACACGCTTCCTACGCCGCACCACACGCCCGTACGATTCACAATCTCTCATCTGATCACTATCTCATTTGATCGCTATTCCGTTTGCTCGCTACTTCGTCTGAAAGGCACGAACCATGAAGCTCATCTCTCGTAATGGTCGCTGGCTGGCCGGCGTCGCCGTGGTGACACTGCTGACATTGGCCGTCCTCTTTAACGGCAGCACAGAACCGGCGGCCGCCGCCGGCTCCTCTGCCGGAATCGAGCGCCCGATTGTGATTGCGCTCTTCGATCAACAGATCTTCAACGAAGATTTCACGGTGGAATCGGGCGAAGTGGTGGATGAGAGTGTCACTGTGTTCCGCGGCAACGTGGAGATCGAAGAAGGAGGCACCGTCAACGGCGATCTATCGGTCTTCAGTGGGGATGTGCAGATCGCGGGGACGCTCAACGGCGATCTGGCTGTCATCGGGGGCGAGGTGGAGTTGGAAGACACAGCGCGCATCACCGGTGACGTCAGCGTGGTAGGCGGCAACCTCGACCGCGCCGAAGGCGCCTACATCGGCGGCAACTTTGTGGGCGGTCCGCGCGGTGACTTTGAGAACTTCGAACGCCTCCCTGACGTCGACGTGCAGCCTAATGTCAGGGTGGAAACGCCGCGCGTAGACCGAGATCGCCCCTACATCCTCAGTTTCTTCCTGCGCCTGTTGCAGTCGATCCTGTGGACGTTGCTGATCACGGGGCTGGTGGTGTTGCTGAGCTGGCTCTTCCCCCGTCAACTGGCCGAGGTGCGCAAGACGGGCGAAGAACAGCCTGCGCTGAGCTTCGCCGTGGGCCTGGTGACGGCGCTGGCCGTATTGCTCGTCGGTGCGATCCTTGCTGTCACCGTCTGCCTGTTGCCCTTCTCGGTGCTGCTGTGGGCGTTGTTGGCCCTGGTGACACTGGTGGGCTGGGCCGTGTTGTCGGCGTGGCTGGGTGACCAGATTCGAGAGTCTTTGGGTAGCCGCCTGAGCCAGGACGCGCACCCGCTGATCCCGATTGCTCTAGGCGCACTGCTGCTGACGGGCGCCACCTTCTTCGCCTGGAGTCTGCTGCCCTGCATCGGCTGGATCGTGGCCTTGCTGCTGGGTGCGACGGGCAACGGCGCCGTCCTCGTGCATCTGGCGCGACGCACAAACATTGCGGGCAGTAGTTTCGGCGCTGCATCGACCGGCACAGCCACAGGCAGTGGACCGTCCACCGTTGTGGTACGCGATCCAAGCCGCACCGACGCAACCAGCGAGACAGTCGCTGCGCCTGCGCCACAGCCCGCAGCAGAGAAAAGCACAGACGCTGCTGAACCCGCAGAAGACGCAGCAACGCCCACACAGGAAGAAGCAGCCCAGATGGTCACCGGCGACGAATTGGGCCTGACCGACGAGCAGCGCCGTCAACTGCGTGAGGGCGCCGGCATCGAGACAACACCGTCGGAACCGGATGACTTCACCAAGATTCGCGGCATCGGCCCGGCGTTCAATCGGCGATTGCTCGAAGCGGGCATCACCGCCTACGCCCAACTGGCCGCAATGACGCCGGAGCAGATCGCCGGCATCGTAGGCTGGCCGCCGGAGCGAGTTGTGCGCGATCAACTGCGCGAGCAGGCCGCAACACTGGCCGAGCAGAATGGGTAACCAGTAGACACGGCAATGCGGGAAATACTGATTTCTTCGAGGAGAGCACCTCTTGTGCGAGGTGCTCTCCTCGCGTTTGCGGGTATCGTCTTCCCAATAACTTGAAGACTTTAGGCATAACTCGCCATTTGCAGTACCCCTCTGCATCGTGTATGCTAAACATGTGCAAATCCTTTGCACTCCGCGTCTCATCGCTGCCCAACATCAATCTTAATCGCGGACGTGTCTGCATCCTCTATGGCCGAGGGAGAATCGTCCGTGCCATGCTCACTTGCTCAAGTCACCCAAATGAGCTGTCCTGAATGCTCAGTCGATTTTGTCACCGAACTTTGGTTGATCATCGATACAAAGGAGCGCAGCGACTTATACGAAGAACTGATGGAAGATTCGATCCACGATGTCGCCTGCCCACATTGTGGACACGTTGGACGCGTCGACGCGCCATTGCTGGTCTGTCACGTTGTCCTGCCTACGGTGAACCGGTTGAATCGTTCCGGCCCAATCTATACAAAACCTGTACGAAGGTTGTTTTTCTTCCCCCCACTTAATCCATCCGATATCTCCGACGAGGCGTTGGCGGTGTCATTGCTCAACGTGCTCCGAGATCGACTGGGCGACGAGTGGAACACTTTCGCCAAGACGAAGTTGCTTTCGGTGCCACGACCGCTTCTGGCGGTCGCCATTGCCGATGATCCTGAGGCCGCGCTGGCTCGTATGCGGGGCAAGGTGGCAGTGCAATTGGCTCAGATCGAAGCAGGCGACTCACCCCGTGAGCGACGGCAGAATCAACCCACACTACATTAGGTTCAGTGGGGATTTGCCCCAAAGGGGTGATCTTCGCTATAATATCTTCATCTGCGGAGAGGTCGCATAGTCTGGCCTAGTGCGCGGGCCTGGAAAGCTCGTAACCCAAAAGGTTCGTGGGTTCAAATCCCACCCTCTCCGCCACGCTGGATGGATCGGGCCGGTGTAGAACCGGCTCGATCTGTCTGGATCACCAGAGGTCGTGTTCTTTCATCGCTTCGTCAACTGCTGGGTCCTGTGCGGCGAGACGCTGTGAACCCCGTCAGGGCCGGAAGGCAGCAGCGGTAAGCGGTTTGTCTCGGGTGCCACAGGGTTGCCTGGTGGTTGGCGAGGCGGTGAAAGCACACGACTGTCCCCAATCAAAACGCCCGACCATCGACGATGGTCGGGCGGTTTGATTTCCTCAGGAAAACCTAAGCAAAACCCCAATGGACAAGTGTGCTGATTGGGGTATACTTTGGGACAAAGGTACTATGCTCACCTGTGAGAGGTCTAAATGCGTCCCATTCATCATACTCAAACTGCTCACACTTGGATGCACTTCTTGATTGCGGCGACGATTGGTTTGCTGTTGTTCACGCCGACTTCTGGCGGAATCGGTGTATGGTCTTCGGCGTTGGCGCAGCCCACAGCCGACATGACATCTCCGGTGGATGTGGTCTATGCCGGTGAAGTTTTCGTTGATCTCAATCGCAACGGAATTCGCGAGCAAGAAGAGACCGGCATGCAAAACGTCACAATCCGTATCGAAACCCTGGAAGGTGAACTGCTCGACGACACCACCAGCGATGAAGATGGCGTCTATATCTTCTCCGATCTGCCGGAACCAATGGTGCGGGTACGCATCTTGCCGCCTGCGCTTTACGCAATCTCGGCCAACGGAGACTACATTATTTCGACCACAGATCCCCAGTCGCCCACCGTGCGCAGCACGGGGCTGTTCATCGGCGTCTTCTTCCCACAGATCAGCGGAACTTAGGACAGAACGTTTCATCCACGCTCTGTGGTCACCACGAAGACCAGTTCGTCGGCAAAATCCAGTTGACGGCACACCCAACCGCGTCCATTGATGAGGCTGTGAAAATGTGCGGCGTACTGTGTCGCCATGCCTTTTGCGCGTCCGCCCAATGAGCGCACAGGAAAGGTGACAACCAGATGGCGCGCGTCGACGGCGTCGAGCAGGCGCTGCCCGGCCTGGCGGTCGATCTGTTCGAGGCAGGGAATCGTTTTGAGGATCAAGGCCAGATCCACGCGCTGTGACGGCGGATCCTGGATCACGTCGCGCACTTCCACCTGCCCTGCAATCCCCGCCAATCCGAAAAAGCGATTCAAGAAATCCACCTGATCGGCGAAGATATCGCAGGCGAAGTAGCGTGCGTCAGGGGCCAGCGGCATCCACGCGTGTGCCAGTGGATTGAGGCCGCACGCCACATCCAGCAGCGAGTGGATGGGCGGCAGATGGGCGAAGATGGCGGCGTAGAACTGATCGAGGATGGCGAGCCGTTCGGCGGTGGAGCGATGCCGCGCCAGCAGCGCACGCAGCGCCTGGCGGCGGTCATCGAGGGAGGCAGACGTGTAGGCGGCGGTGAGATCGACGAGCCAGCGTTCGTAGTCCATGCGCCCGGTGTGGTAGGCGGCAGCGCTCTGGTGAAGCTGGTTTTTGGTCGCCTTCACTGTCTCTTTGAGCGAACGGCCTTTGCGCGCCTCGGTTGCGGCAATGGCGCGCACGAAGTCCGGCGACAGGGCGTCGTACTTGCGGCTGTCGAGCACGGCGTCGATCACGGCGTCGATGACGGCCTGCACATCGACGTCCTGGCGCGGGGACATGGCGGATCACCCAGTTAGAAGGCTTGCTTGAGCGCGCGCTGAATGTCGCGCTTTGAATCGCGGTCACGGATGGTGTCGCGTTTGTCGAAGTTCTGCTTGCCGCGCACTAGTGCAATCTCCACTTTGGCGCGCCCGCTCTCGTTGATGTACATGCGCAGCGGCACGATGGTCCAGTTCTTTTGGGTGGCCTGACCATGCAGGTGATCGATCTGACGCTTGTGCAGCAACAGCTTGCGCTGGCGTGTTTCCACATGATTGGCGCGGTTGCCATGCTCGTATTGGGCAATATGAACGTTGAGCAGCCACGCCTCACCACCGCGCACGATGACAAAGCCGTCGCGCAGGTTCACCTGCCCGGCGCGCACCGACTTGATCTCGGTGCCGGTGAGGGCGATACCTGCCTCGAATGATTCTTCTACAAAGTAATCATGGCGCGCTTTGCGGTTGGTGGCCACGGTGCGCGGGCCGCGCTCTTCGCTCTTGTCTTTCTTGTTTTTCTTGCCGGCCATGCTTTACTGTCCATTTTCCAGAAGTTCGAGCGCCCGATCTCGCTGAGGATCTTCCTCGGCCGCGATCTGCTCGTCGCTGATTTCCACCACAATGTCGGGTTCAAGGCCGGTGCCGTCGATGGACCGATCCTTGGGCGTGTACCACTTGGCAATGGTGACACGCATCAGGCTGCCGTCGCTGAGGTGGTGCGGCAGTTGCACGCTGCCCTTGCCAAAAGTTGTGACACCAACGAGCACGGCGCGGCCCGTATCCTGCAAGGCGCCGCTGACGATTTCGCTGGCGCTGGCGCTGCCCTCATCCACGAGGACGACGATGGGCAGATCTTCGGGGACGATGGCGCCGCCCTCGGCGCGGTAGAGATCTTCGCTGCCGTCGCTGAAGCGCTCGATCAGCACAAGTTCGTCTTCGGGCAGGAAGAGGCTCGACACATGCACGGCCTCACGCAGTAGACCGCCGGGGTTGCCCCGCAGATCGAAGACCATGCCACGCACGTCGCGTTCGCTAAGCGCGTTTTTGATGGCGTCGCGCAGGCGGTCGCCGGCGTTGTCGGAGAAGCGGGAGAGGCGCACATAGGCCACGTCCTGGTTTTCGCCCAACGTCTCGGAGAAGACGATGGGGATCTGGATCACGTCGCGTTCCACTTCCACATCGAATGGATCGTCAACGTCCGCGCGCACGATGGTGAGCACAACAGTGGTGCCACGCGGCCCCTTGATCTTGCTCACCGCTTCGTTCAGGTCGACCATGTCGGAGACGTCTTCGCCGTCGATGGCGATCACCAGATCGTTGCGGCGCAGACCGGCCTCCCAGGCCGGCTGGTTCTCAAACGGCTCGACGATGCGCACAGCGCCCATCTCTTCTTCCCAATCGACGGTGGCGCCAATGCCTTCGAAACTGCCATCCATGCTTTCGAGGAAGCTCGTGGCCTGGTCCGGCGTCATGAAGCTGGTGTTAGGGTCGTCGAGCATATCGAGGACGCCGCGGATGGCGCCGTAACTGCGATCCTGCGGTGTGGGCAGATCCCCGTAAAAATCACGCTCCAGCAGGCCCATCGCCTCCCAAAAAACGTCTAAATCTTGAGATGAGAGGCCACGATCACCCTCGACAAAGTCGCCTGCGGAGCCGTCCGGCCCGGTCTGCACTGCGGCGTTGTTGCCGTTGTTCATGCGCCCGATGGCAAACCCAACGCCCGATCCCACCGAAAAGGCGACGGCGACGATCAGCAGCAGGCCGCAGCCCAGCAGGCCCAGGCGCAGCCAGCGGTCTTGGTTGGGGGCGGACGTACCGCTATTGTTCTCTTGGTTCAACATTCCTGGTTCCTCTCTGCTCGCCGCATCATGCGCTTGAACATCGAATTTTCAGCAACTCACGATTCTCTATAAAACTGTCGAAATCGTGAAGCACTGAGTTTAAGGAGCGGCGGCGACGCTCTGTACAGTTTCAACAGCACGCGCCAGGGGATCAACATCCCCTTCTACCAGCACGTCGGGGGTTAGGCCGACGCCGTCGATGGCGTTGTCATCGGGCGTGTACCAGCGCGCCGTGGTGACGTGGAGACTACTCTGATCCACCAGATCGTGGACCAACTGCACGCTGCCCTTGCCGAATGTCTGTTGGCCCACGAGCAGCGCCCGTCCGCGATCATGCAGAGCGCCGGCGACGATTTCACCGGCGCTGGCGGTGCCACCGTCCACCAGCAGCACCAGCGGCGCGCCCTGGCTGACGTCACCGGCCTGGCTGCGGAAGATGCGATCCTCACCGCTGGCCTTGCGCTCGATCAACACCGTGCCTTCGTCCAGCCACAGATCGGCGATGGCCACGGCCGTGTCCACCAGTCCACCCGGATTGCCACGCAAGTCGAGGACGAACCGCGTGGCGCCGCCGGCCTGCAATTCCTGGATGGCCTGCAACATCTCGTCGGCGGAGCGTTCGCTGAAGAGCGAGTGACGAATGTAACCGACGTTGCGGGTGGCTTCGTCGTCGTCGAGCAGACGCCATTCGACGCTGGGCGTCTGGATCTCGGCGCGCTCGATGCAGATACGCAACGCAGACGACGCCTGGCTTGCCGCGTCAACTCGTTCCAGATCGAGACAGACCTCACTGCCCACCGGACCGCGCACCAGCAAAAGCACAGCGTCCACATCGGTCTCCTGGGTGACATCGACATCATCGACAGCCAGAAGACGGTCACCGGCCAGGACGCCGGCCACCTCGGCCGGCTGCCCTGGGATCGGCCGCAGTGTATACCCGTCTTCGCCGGCGTCGATGTAAGCCCCGATACCGCCGAAACTGCCGCGCAGTTGATCGCGCTCAAGTTCACGCGGCTGTGGTTCTACGAAGTAAGTGTACGGGTCGTTGTACGTGTCGGCAAGACCGCGCACAGAGCCGTAGATCCGTTGGCGCAGCGTGGGATCCTCGCCGTAGAAATCGCGTTCCAGCAACGTCCACACCTGCTGGTAAAGCTCGTCTCGGATGATCGGCTCAGAGAGTGCGTCACCGGGCGCAGCGTCGCCCAACGCAGCGGGCCACACCCCCAGTTGCCAACTGCGCACACCGTATCCCGCGCCGAAGGCACTCGCCACCAGGCACAGGATCGCCATAATTAACAAGAATGCTCGGGTTGTTGAATTCACAGATGTGATTGTACCACAGGGGATTGGGGATTGGGGATTGGGATTGATTGGGGATTGGGGATTGGGGATTGGGGATTGGGGATTGGGGATTGGGGATTGGGGATTGGGGATTGGGGATTGGGGATTGGGGATTGATGGATTGGGGATTGGGGATTGGGGATTTAAACGAATTGTCGGCCTTGCCTCTCGGCGTGTCAACCCACATTTCCACTGTCCGACCGCTTCGCCAATGTACAGCCAACTTGCTTTACCCAGTCCCCGATCCCCAGTCCCCAGTCCCTAACTACGTCACAGCGCGGATGTCGACGATCTGCTGGCCTTCGAGCTTGCTCAGTTCGGCCTGCACGTCATCGAGGGTGACGTCGGGGATCTTGATGACGGCGTCGTAGTAGCCGTCTTTGCGCGGGGAGGGGAAGGTGCCGATGCCCATTACGCCCCATTGGCGAGCGGCCAGGACGCCTATCAACTTGGCAAATTCGCCGGGTTGGTTGCGCATGCGCACGGTGACGCGGATACCGTCACGCGGCAGGCCCAGCATCTCCTCGAAGGCGGCGAAGACATCGATCTCGGTGACGATGCCCACCACGCTGAAATCGGCGTCCACCACAGGCAGGCAGCCGATGCGGTGTTCGCTCATCACCGCGGCGGCGCGCTCGATGGCGCGATCCGGCTCGATGGACTTCAAGGCGCGGCGCTTCACCATGAGATCGCGCACTTTGACATTGGAGACGTAGCGCGAGATTTCCCACACGTTGAGGCTGCCCATTGCGTCGGGTTTGAGCGACAGGCGACTGCGGGTCAGCAACCCAACCAGCCGTTTGCCGTCTTCGACCACGGGCAGGTGACGGATGCCGTTCTCCACCATCAGCCGCTCCGCCTCTTCGGCAGGTGTTTCGGGCGAGATCATGATGGGATGACGGGTCATACAATCTTTGACCAACATGACGGTCTACTCCTTGGCAGTGGGCACGGTAAGGGCCGGGCTGGGCGCGGACACTTCGACCACGGGATCGAGGGTGGCCAACGTCTCCAGTGGAATGTGACAGAAAATGCGGTGACCATCTGCAACATCGCGCCACGGCGGTGTTTCGCTTTCACAAATTGCGCCGCCATCGGGCAACAGTGAACGACGCGGGCAGCGCGTGTGAAAAGGGCAGCCACTGGGTGGGTTGAGGGCGCTTGGCACGGCGCCGCCCAAGCGGATTTGCTGCTGCTTCACTTCGGGATCGGGAATGGGGACAGCCGAGAGCAGCGCCTCGGTGTACGGATGATACGGCGGCGCGTAGATCGCCTCCGCCGAGCCAATCTCCATTACCTGGCCAAGGTACATCACCGCCACCGAATCGGAGAAGAAGCGCACCACGCTCAAATCATGGGCGATGAAGAGCAGTGTGGTGCCGTATTCGGCCTGGATCTCCAGCAGCAGATTGAGCACAGCGGCCTGCACAGACACGTCCAAGGCGCTGACGGGTTCGTCGCACAGCACCAACTCGGGGCGAGAGGCCAAGGCGCGAGCGATGCCCACACGCTGTTTCTCGCCGCCGCTCAATTGCCGCGGCAGCCGATCATAATACGAGGCATCCAGGCGCACCGAGTTGAGCAACTGGATTACTTCGGCGCGCTCTTCTTGCTGGCTACTCACTTTGCCAAATCGGCGCAGCGGACGCCCGATCTGCTGCCCCACGGTGTAGGACGGGTTCATCGTTGAGTCGGGGTTCTGGAAGACCATCTGCAACTCTTCGATCAGCTTTTCGCTGCGGTCCGACAGATCGGTGGTGACATCGAAGCCGAGGAAGTCGGCCTTGCCGCCCGAGCTGCTCTCCAGCCCGATGATTGTCTTGATCAACGTGCTCTTGCCGCAGCCCGATTCGCCGACGATGCCCAGGGTTTTGCCCTTTTCCACATTGAAGCTGACACCGTTCACAGCCTTGACAAAGCGCTTCTCGCCAAAACCGAACACATCGGCCAACGAGGTGCCGACGCTGGGATAGTACTTCTTCAGATCGTCCACATCGAGGATGATCTCCTGCGATGTGGCGCCGTTGCCGTTGGCGCGCAGCGGCGGGCTAAAGTCTTCGGGCGGCGTCCAGGCGCTGGGATCGATCTCCTCGGCCAGGTGACAGCGCACCGCGTGGATGTCTTCCAGCTGGCGTAGTTGGGGGCGTTCATCAAAACAGCGCTGTTCGACGTAATCGCAGCGCGGGTTGAAGACGCAACCGGCAGGTCGTTTGTCCGGCGCGGGGACGCGACCACGGATTGGGTAGAGCAGGCTGCCCGTCTTGTCCGCGCCCAGTTTGGGGACACAGCGGATCAAGCCCTGGGTGTATGGATGGCTGGGGTTCTTGAAGATCTCGTTGACGTCGGCGCGCTCTACCATTTCACCGGCGTACATCACACCCACGCGGTTGCAGACACGCGCCACCACACCCAGGTTGTGGCTGATGTACATGATCGCGGTGTCGAACTCGCTACGCAGATCGCCGATGAGGTCAAGCACAGCCGCTTCCACCGTCACATCCAGGGCGGTGGTAGGTTCGTCCATAATCAGCAGGGCCGGGTTGTTGAGCAGGGCCATCGCAATCACCACGCGCTGCTGCTGGCCGCCCGAAATCTGGTGCGGGTAGCGGTTCATCACATTAGCTGCGTCGGGCATGTAGACGCGTTCCAGCATCTCAATGCTGCGCCGGTGCGCTTCCTGCTCCGAAACGCCGCGGTGGACGGTCAACACCTCTTTGAGCTGATCGCCAAGCTGCATCGACGGGTTGAGCGCCTGCATGGGATCCTGGTAGACCATCGCGATCTGGTCACCGCGCAGGCGGCGCAGTTCCTCGGTGTTCTTGCCCACCAGATCCTGCCCCTGGAAGAAGATGCGCCCCCGCTTGACGTAGCCGTTGGCGCCCAAGAAATTGACAATCGACCAGGCCACGGTGCTCTTGCCGCAGCCCGATTCCCCCACCAGGCCAAAACTCTCGCCGCGGTAGATCTCAAGCGATACATCCTGCACCGCTTCAATCTCACCGCCGCGCACCTTGTACGCCACAGCCAGATCTTGAAGCTTGAGCACCGGCATCTCTTTCTTGCGTCGGCCGATGAGGGATGGGGTTGATTGAGGTGCTTGCACAAAAGATCTCCATTGGGTGTTTCGATTTTCGATTGACGATTGACGATTGACGATTGTCTCGCAGAGTGACCGAACTGGCGATATGCGAAGTTTTTCATCGAGTTCGCTTAACTTCGTTGAGTTCGCTCGACAAAGAGTGATCTCAATGTTGTATCACGTGCTCGACCGGACAATCGTCAATCGAAAATCATTTCTGGTACCGCGTCGTCTCTTCGCGCAGTCCATCCGCGAAGAGGTTGAGTCCGATCACGAGGCTGGCAATGGCCAACGATGGCCAGATCACGGCCAGCGGATTGGCAAAGATGAAGCGCCGCGCCTCGTTGACCATGTTCCCCCAGTCGGGATCGGGCGGGGGGAGGCCGATGCCCAGGAAGCCGAGGGTGCCGATGGCGAAGATGGCATAGCCCACGCGCAACATAGCGTCGACGATGAGTGGTCCGCGCGCGTTGGGCAGGATCTCGCGGAACATGATGAACCAGACATTTTCGCCGCGGGTTTCTGCGGCGCGGATGTAGTCGCGCGTCTTGATGTCCAATGCCAGGCTACGCACCAGACGGGCCACCCCCGGCGCGCCGGTGACGGTGATGGCGAAGATCACCACCAGATCGCCCTGTCCTAGTGCGGCGATCACCACCAGGTAGAGCACGATGCGGGGGAAGGCGATGAGCGCGTCCAGCACCTGCATGATGATCTGATCCCACCAGCCGCCGCGGTACCCTGCGTTCAACCCCAGCACCGTCCCCACCAGCAGCGATCCCAGCACGCCCCAGATCGCCACACCGATGGGGAAGGTCCAGCCATTGGGCAGACGGGTTTTGATCAGGATCACCTGCGTGCCTTCCATCAGGCGTGAAGCGATGTCGCGGCCCAGATGATCGGTCCCCAACCAGTTGACGCCATTGGGTGGCAGGTTTTGATCGAAAAGATTGGCGTTGGGTGGGTACGGCGTCCAGAATATCGAAATCAGGGCCAAGGCAACCCAGAAAAACACAATCGCCAACCCAACCGTTCCCACGGTGGAGTTGAAGACAATCGATATACTGTTCCAGGTGCGTCGCCATGCCGACTCACGCGGCGGTGATGACAACGTTTTCTGCGCAACAGCCATAGCAACTCCAGATCATGAATATCGAATTCGTGGATTGAGGAAGGTGTACGCCAGATCGCCGACCAGGCGCGTCAACACGGCGATGACCACCATCAGCATCCCTGCGGCTTGGATGGCGTTGAAGTCGCCGAAGATGGCCGCGTCGTAGATGTAGCGGCCCAATCCGGGAAGCCGAAAACGACTTCGATGACGACGATCCCGCCGATCAGCCAGTTCACATGCAGCATGATCACGGTGATGGGCGCCATCAGCGCATTGCGCACGGCATGGCGTAGCACCACGCGGCGGTAGGGCATGCCTTTGATGATGGCGGTGCGGATGTAGGGCGAGTTCATCACCTCCACCATGCTGGCGCGGGTCATGCGGATCACGTAGCCCAGTTCAACCGCCGTCAACGTGAGGATGGGCAATGCCAGGATCGTGGGGTTGTCGAAGATGGCGCGATCGCTCAGAAAGACAGAGACTGCGGGCAGCGCCTTGAGCCAGATCCCAAAGACGAGGATCAAGAAAATACCGGTGACGAACTCAGGCGTCGCCGTCAAACCCAGGCTGGTCACCGAAATGAAGCGATCAAGGAACTTGCCTTCGTTGACGCCGGCGATGATACCAAATAGCAGCGCCAGCGGCATGATCAACAAGAAAGCCAGCCCGGCCAGAATGAACGTGTTGCGTACACGCGTAAACAATGTGGCCGACACTGGGCGCCCCGTTTGCAGCGATTCGCCTGGATCACCGCGCACCAGTCCTTTGCGCAGCGGAATGTATGCCTGTGGGCCGTCACCTTCCTTGCGCATGCCTGCTTTGGTGAGCACGTAAACCTCGGCACCCTCACCGCGCACCCACTTGACAGCGCTGTTGTTGGTGTTCACGCCCCAAAAGATCTCGGTGCCTTCGGGTGTCTGCCGCCAGAACGAATCATCCTCCTGGCGCAGCGCCGATTCACCCGGGCGGCGGGTCAGCGAATAGAGTGTGCCGTCGTCCAGATCCCAGCGCATCAACTGCCCATCGACCTCGGCCCACCATTCCTGTTCACCGGTCTGCTCGTTGGCCACCGTCACCAGTGGATAGCCAACCTGCCGTTCCGCGCGCCAATCGCTGCCGATCAACCAATCCAAATAACGCTGCCAGGACGGCGCATCCAGGCCAAGCTGCGCCCGATAGGACGCTCGCTGCTCCGGCGTCGAGAAGACGCCCAGGATCTTCACCGTGATGTCACCGCTGCCCACTTCGATCAGCGTAAACAGCAGCACCGACACCAGGAACATGGTGACCACAGTTGAGATGAGACTGCGGATGATAAATCGAGCCACGGCTACTCCTTTGCTGGGGATTGGGGACGGGCGATTGGGGACGGGGGATCTACTTACTCAACCCAGTCCCCGATCCCCAGTCCCCAATCCCTCACACTACGCCTGCTTCCACACCTCGTAGAGCAGGTAGTAATCGGTGGGGTGGGCTTCGACGTTCTGGAACTCGGAGCGGGTGATGTTCCAGACCCGGTTCCAGTAGCTGTTGCCAATGGGACCACGATCCTGCATGATCTGCTCGATCTGGGCCATGATCTCGCGACGGGCTTCTACGTCGAGGGTGCTTTCGGCCTGACGCAGCAGTGTGGTGAATTCCTCATCGCTCCAACGCGCCTCGTTCCAGGGGACGGGGTTGCCGTCGGCGTCGTTGATGTAGGCCAGTGGCAGCACCATCGTGTCCAGCGGGCGGTGCGTCCACGATGTAATGCCCAGATCAACCTCAGTCCAGCGATCCCAGTAGCCGTTGGCTTCGGTGATGTCGAGCTGGATGTCAAAGCCGCCAGGCAGCGCCATTTCCTTAAGCGCTTGGGCGATTTCGGGTTCCGACTGGTCGTTCTTGGTGGCGAGTGTCACCTGCATGGGCAGTTCGATGCCCTTTTCCGCGGCGTACTCTTCCATCAGCGCCAAAGCGCCTTCGGGATCATACTCGGGGATGGGCAGGGCAGCATAGGCAGGGTGTACCGGGGCTACGTGGGCGTCGATGGAAAGGTCACCTTCGCCGAAGTAGGCAAGCTGCAAGATGCGCTCACGATCCTGGCACATCTTCAACGCTGTGCGCACGCGGTTGTCGTCCCAGGGTTCCAGGTCTACGCGCACACGCACCAGGAAACACTGCGCCGTGCTGGCCGAGCGGACGGTCAATTCGGGGACGTCACGCAGCGCTTGCCAGTCGGACGGGCGCGGCTGGTACATCGAGTCGACCTGGTTCGACTGCATGGCAGCTACGGCGGCGTCCTTGTCGATGGCGACAAAGATCACCTCGTCCAGGTAGGGCAGCGGATCGCCGTCTTCGCCCATGCGCCAGTAGTCTTCGCGGCGCTTGAAGACAGCACGTTCGCCTTCGGCATATTCTTCGAGCAGGAAGGCGCCGGTGCCAATCGGCTGCTGCACGATGTCGCCCTGGAAATCGCGGTGCAAGATCACCGCCGGGTAGTGGAAGAGATGTTCGGGTACGCCGATGTTGGGTTCCACCAGATCCAACTGGATGGTGTAATCGTCGACCTTGGTGACGCTGTTCATGCCGTCCAGGTAGGAGAGCAACCCCAGCATCGAAGACCCGATTTCCGGATCCAGCCACTGGCTGAACGTGAACATCACATCGTCGGCGGTGAGTTCGTCGCCATTGTTGAAGGTGATGCCCTGGCGCAGTTTCAACGTCCAGGTCTTCACATCATCGCTGGCTTCCCAGCTTTCGAGCAGGTAGGGGCGGGTGATGTTGTCGGGGCCGGTTTCGGTGAGGTATTCATTGGTCTGGCGGACGATGTTGGCGCCCTGTGTCCACGAGAGACGGGCCGGGTGATCGAGCAACTGCAACTGCATGGCGATGCGCATGGTGCCGCCACGCACAACACCGCCGGCAGCGGCATCTTCGGCGGGGGTGGCGTCGCCGGCGTCGCCCGTGGTGGGCGCAGCTTCGGGTGTGGCGCCACAAGCGGCCAGCACAGTGGCGGCGCCCACAGAGGTCCCCAACAGCGTGGCGTAGCGCATGAACTCACGGCGGTTGATGCGTCCTTGGGCGAGTTGCTCTTGCGCCTTCCACACCAGGGGATGGATACGTTCTTCAGACTGCGACATTTGAAATGTCTCCTTTCCTACGGTTGAATAAGGGTACCGGATTGGATTGGATGCGCAATCGGCAGCATGAAGCCGCGTCGAACATACGTGTCGAAGACAGCATCAATCAACTGCAATGACGATGCGCCTCACAGGCGTGCCGACCTGCCGATTACGGTAGCGGATGACAATAGGCTCTGTGTTAGCCACAGAGACAGGGAAAACAGCGAATTGCAGGACAGGTATCCTGAACCCGTCCGCAGATTCAAAAGTAAGGTATCATCTGACGGACAAACAGTGGCTCAGGACAGAGAACGAGTGAACAAGCGTTGAGGAAACACACGTCACACCGAGGGAGATTGTCCCATCCGCTAAACAAATGCGATTTGTTTAGCTGCGTGGCCGCATTATAACACCCCGGCGCAGGGCTGCCAAAACATCCAGCATGTGCGTCAGGGCCGCAATGGCATTTTCTACATCACACAAGTCCACATCTAAACAAAGGAGCAGAAATCATCGACGGCATCTACCACGACAGCGTTGGGTACGGTATTCTACGCAAAGAGTGGATGGCGCTCTACCCAGCTGGTTTTACCAATTGAGCTTCGTGGTACCATAAGCAGCTACCTTGTAACGCGCCCGCGACGATCTTGTAACGCAGCCTGATCTATGCTCTCCCTATCGTGTGAACACCCCAATCGATAGGAGAGAGAGCAGCATGTACGCCACGCAGTTGATCCGACGATCTTTGGCACTCGTAGTCGCCCTGCTCGCGCTGTGCGTGGGCTTGGGGACGACGCCCGTTTCGGCACAAGAAGACGACATCTTCTTGCCCATGCTTTGGGGACAGGCGTCTGGCTTCAGGGCGTCTATTCCAGTGGGTGGCCGGTGCGCCGCCGACATGCACCTGGTAAACCGCGCCGCCGGCGCGCCCGGCATTGCACACCTCGACCCCGCCGGCTACATGGACAACACCTCCACCGGCCCCGACACCTACAACGACGCCGACTATGTGTGCGTCCCCAACCAACGCCCCGAGGACATTTCATGCGGCGCTCACGGCCAATCTGCGCTCGCCGATGGCGTCGCCGCGTGCGTCTGCGCCGAAGGCTACGGCGGCGCCACATGCAACGTCTGCGCGCAGGGATACGAAGACGTCGGCGGCGTCTGCACCCTGGCCGACGTACCCGAACTCAAGATCGAAGGGATCGCCAATTCGTTCGTCACCGGCGAGACGCGTGTGATCACGCCCACCGGGATCACGGCGCGCAGCTTCGACTGGCGCGTGCTCGCAGGCGGCGCCTGCTTCGAGGACGCGGCCGGCGGCTGCGCGTCCACCTTCAGCGGGCTGTCGGCCACCGTGCGCGCCCCGTCCGCGGTGACCGAGATGCAGGTGATGCAGCTTGCCGTCAAGCCGGTGGCGCCGGAGGGGACGCCTCCCTTCGAGTGGGAGATCAACACGCTGGTGATGCCCGCCGAACAGATCCCCGTCTCTGGCTACGGCGATTCGCGGTTGCTGCCAGTGATCCGCTACCTGCGCCAGTTCATGCAGCAACGCTGCGTGGGCGCGGCCACCTTCGGCATTTCGCGCAACGGCGTGATCCTGGGCAGTTGGACGCTGGGTCGCCAGGACGGCCCGCTGCAAGCAAAGACATCTGGGACGCAGATTGCGGGCGATCCCATGCTCGATGTGGGCGATCTGGCCGACCCCGAGGTGATGGACACGCCCTTCCTCATCGGCAGCAACTCCAAGTACCACACGTCCGCCGTGCTACGCTGGGTGCTCAAGACTGTGGCCAAGCAGGAAGCCGGCCTCGATCTCACCGACGCGCAGATCCTGGGCATGAAGCCCTTCGACCCCGACCACTATCCACCGCTGATCCCAGGTACAAATCCGCCGGTGGCCTTCCCTGTGCCGATTGTGCCGGAAGACGTCTACCGCATGATGGCCGGCCTCGATCCGCTTGTGGCAACGCTGGCCGACAGCGCGTCCTACGGCGCGCCCAGCAACGCGTATCCTCTGTGCGACGGTTCCACGGTGGCGGACGGCTTCGCCGATCCCCAGTGGCGCGACGTGACCATCGGCCACATCGTCTCGCACCAGACGGGGATGCAGCGTAGCGCGCCGCGCCAGACGCAGGTGGTTTCGCTACTGCCCGCGCTGCGCAGCCTGACCAGTGAACAGGACTTCATCGCCCAGGAACAGATCCTGCGCACGCTGTGGGGCAACGCCAAGGTGACCACGGCGGAATCGGCGCTCAACTACCCAGTCGGCGTCAAGACCTACGTGCTGCCGAGGCCCACGCTGCCCGAGTTGATCAAGGTGCTGGCAGGGCGCTGTCTGCGCTATCCGTTGGGCTTTTTCAGCTACTCCAACACGTCACCGGCGCTGTCTACGTTGATCATCGATCAAGTGGCCGAGCGCTACGTGGCGCAGTTGGGCGATGCGGCGTCGCACATCGGCTCGGCGCTTCAGATCTTCCTGCAAAACTCGGTGGGCATCGCCACCACATCCACCGAAGGCATCTTCGCGATCCAACCCGGCGTCGACGTGCCGGGCTACACGTGGCCGGGTCCGCGCTTCCGCGATTGGAACGGCACCTTCAACAACTACTACTACCTGGAGTGGGACTCGAAGCAGCCGCACTGCGTGTGGGACGCCGGCGCCTCGACCTGTTCTTTCTCCGATTGGACAAGCCCCACCGATCAGCGCGGACAGATCCGTTGGAGCATGAACTACGGCAAAGTCCCGTTCATCGGGACGCTCAACGACGTCAGCCCTGGCACCGGCAGCCTGATGGTGGAGGCCCGCGACGAACTGCGTTTCCTGGCGAAGTACCAGATCGGCAGCTACGGCGATCCCGCCAGTGTGGGACGTCCGCGCGCGGGGCAGCCCAACGCCTCGTACAACCACAACGGCTCCCTGGGCGGCGGCTACTCGTTCGCGCGTCAACTTGCAGCGTCTACCGGCGAATCCATGAACCTGCCCCCGCTGGACGCGCAGGGCAATCTCACCGACGATTACCTCAATCTGGCGAGCTTCACCTGCCCCAGCCAGTTGCCCGACGGTGTGGATTACATTGTGGCGCTCAACCAGAACAAAGATCGCAAGTGTGTGAACCAGCCCAACACCAACACCTCCGATCCCAACGACAACCTGTGCCTCCAGGCGTACGCCGTCCTCGATGCGGTGATGCGCTACGGGATTTGCCAGGTCAACTGGGCCGTGGTGCCTACAGTACAGAAAGTGGCGATAGCGGAGTAGGGGATTGGGGGATTGGGTTGAGTCAGTGCCTGGCACTGGTCAAGGGATCTCACGCCGAGGGATCGGATGCTGACCAGTGCCAGGCACTGACAGATCTCAGCAGCCCACTCAAGACAAAAACCAAGCGACCCAGTACTCTGTGCGCAGCTGAGCGCCCGCGGACCAGGCAGCGTCGAACTCCCCCGAGGACAGCCCATGCTTCGCCTCGCGCACGATACGCTCGTGGACCGACGACTCAAACTGATCGTAGAGCAGCGAAGCCCCGCGCAAGCCGGCAACGGTGGCCGAAAGGCGTACGGCCAGATTGATTTCCCCCTGCGCGAAGCAGAGGTGCGCCAGGGCGTTGAGGATTACCGTTTCGAGATCGTCGTCTTCGTAGGCGCGAAGATTGGCCAGCGCCGCGTACAGGTGTCCGCGCGCCTGCGTCAAGTCACCGCGCAGGCAACAGAGGTGCCCCATCATGCCCAGGGCGATGGTGTGCCGATAGCCATGCCCCACCCGCTCCGCCAGATCGACGACCTCTTCCAGATAGCGTTGCGCCGACGTCCACTCATCAAGTTCCACGCAGATCGTGGCGAGATTGGTCAACGGCAGCAGTTGTGCGGCCCATGCGCCCAATGCGGCGTAGCGTCGGCTGCTCTCCAGCATCTGCTGTCTTGCCGCGTCGGTGTCGCCGGAGAGGTAGTGGGCCAGCCCCCAATCGCTGAGCAGACCGGCTTCCAGGTAGCGATCCCCGGCAGCGGCGTAGTGGCGATGCGCGTCGTGATAGAGCGGCAGCGCCCTGGTCGGCTCACCGTCGGTGATGCTGAGGTTGGCCAGGTGATGGCCGATGTAGCCCAAGGTGTGTGGATCGCCCACGGCTTCGGCGGCGTTCAGGCTGTTCTGCAGGGCGGAACGCGCCGCTTCGGGTTCATTCAGCCGCCAGTGGACAATGCCCAGCTCGCACAATCCCTGCGCGGTGAAGAGTGGATCGGCGCTGAGATCAGGCAAGGCCCGTTCACAGTGCATCAACGCCGTGCGGTAAAAACCGGCGCGCTCGGCGCAGCGTCCCGCTTCGAGCAGAAGACGTCCGCGCAACAACGTCGGCCCGGCCCATCGCTCGGCGGCAGACGCAAAACTGTCCAGCCCCTCGCCGAACCGTCCTGTCCACTGGAAGAAGAGCGACAGCGGAGACAGCGCAGACGCGCAGATGGCGGCGTCGGCAGCGTCCACGGCGGCGCGCCACGCCTGGCGGACATTGTCGAGCGCGGCGTCAACGGCGACGAGCGTCGATGCGGAAAGGGTGTGGGCGTTGTCCTGGTCACCCAACAGCCCCAGGTAGTGGTGACAGTGGCGGCGGCGCAGATCCGCTTCACCCAGCCCTGTGTCATCGGTGGCGAGGTGCGTCAATTTCTCGGCAGCGAAACGCTTCAGCAGATCATGCAGCAGGTAACGCCCTTCGCCCACGCGCAGCACCAGCGAATTGTCCACCAGCGAGGCCAGGAGGCGCGGACCGACGTCCGCCACGCGCCGCACGGCGACGAGATCGAATGTCCCCGCGAAGATCGAAAGCCGCGCCAGTGCGGCGCGTTCGTCCGCGGTGAGCAACTGCCAGGACGATTCGAAGACGGCGCGCAGTCTGCGGTGACGGCGCGGCAGATCGCGCAGCGGCGCTTCGAGGAAATCGACGTTGCGCTCGATCTCAGCGGCAACGGCGCTGCACGGCATGAGACGTAGCCAGGCCGCCGCCATCTCCAAGGCCAGCGGCATACCAAAGACGAGTGAAGCGATCCGCGCAATCTCCTGCGCTTCGGCAGGGTTCGGCGTGAAAGCGGGCAGATAGTGACGCGCCGCCTGCACGAAGAGGAGAAACGCGTCCGACGTCTGCGGGTCGGCATCGGCGCCGGGTTGGGTCAACCCGTCCAGCGCGATGAGGTATTCACCGCGCACGTGGAGCGGCTCACGTGAGGTGATCAACAGTTTGACGTGCGGCGCGCCGACCAACATGCGCAACAGGATCGCCACAATCCCCGGGGCCTGCGGCTCGACGAGCAACTGCTCCAGGTTATCCAACACCAGGATGGCGCGTCGCCGCGACAGGTGGTTGCAGATCTGCTGCACCGGCTCTTGCTGCTGCTCGCCCACCAGCCCCAGCGCATGAAACAACGCCGACAGCAGCCCTTCGGCGCCGTCCGCCTCGGCCAACGGCGCGAAGATCACGCCATCCTGCGCATGCTGCGCTGCCACGCCGGCTGGCGCAGCAACTCGCGCATAGACTCGACGGCGAGGCGCGATTTGCCCATTCCCCCCACCCCCACCACGGTGACAACCCGCACATCGGGATCGGTGAGGTGCGTCAGAATCTGGTCGATCTCGGCGCGCCGCCCCACGAAGGGCGTCAATTCCAATGGGAAGTTGAAGGTGGCAGGCCGCGGCGCAGGCGCGACAGCCGGTTCAGGGGATGGCGGTGAAGCCGCCAACAGTGCCTCTGTTTCAGCGCTGGGTGACACGCCCAACTCGGCGTCCAGATCGCGGCGACAGCGTTCGAGTTGGGCGAACGCGCCGCTGCGCCGTCCTTGCGCGAGGAAGAGTTCGATTAGGGCGCGATGTGTCTCTTCGCGCCAGGGTTCTGCGTCGAGGATGCGTCTGTAGCAGCGTTCGGCGTGGGCGGCGTCACCGCGGGCATGGTAGGCTTCGGCAAGCGATGTCAACGCCGAGCCACTGCCGGTGCAGCGCTTCTCGGCGGTCGCGCAGCCACACGTCGAAGGGATCGGCATTGGTGAGGTTGAACCCGGGCATGAAGTCACCGGCATAACGGTCTACTGCTGCCTGCAATTCGCCCATGCAGCGGTGACACAGATGCAGTCGGCGGTGTGCGTGTTCGTCCACGGTGCGCAGCGAGTGGACAAAGAGCAGCGCGTCAACCTCGATCTCGGCGTCCGGCGCGATGCCGACGGCGGTTCGGTCGGCGTAGATCAGGCTGGCGTAGGCGTCCGGCAGAATCGCGCGAGGTTCTGTTTCAGGCGATGCAGCGTCTGGCGTAGGTTACGGCGGGCTACGTCGTCGGCGCTGTCGGGCCAGAACAGCGTCGCCAGCAGATCACGTTCGCACCGTCGACCGGCGTGCATGGCCAGGTAAACGAGCAGAGCGCGGACTTTGTCTGTGCTGAAAAGCCAACCGGACGGTCGGCCAGAAAGACCGACCATGTTCCCAAAAGTTGAATGCGTAGAAGTGTCATGCGCTTGGCTAGGACGATTTTGTGCCGGTGTGATGGGCTGGTGTTTCGGGCGGATAGGATTCATTGCATTATGCAAAAGGAAATGCCCGAGCACAAGCGCCCAAAGCCACTTTGCAAAGTCCATCGCTTTGCGGTTGAATAAGTCTATGTCCTGAAATTCAATGCACAGGGAGGGCTGGAAATGACGACGATGCCGGAAGCGCGGCGGATGCCCGGTAGCGAATGGCTCAAGGATCGCCCCAAGCTATTGGAGACGCTCTATGCTGTCACCGAGGCGGGGGTGCGACGCGCCTACCCGCTGATGAAGCGTCTCAGCCCGCGTTGGAGCGAGCGCGTCCTGCTCTGGATCGAGAAACCGGCCAAAATCTACCTCTTCAACTGCCAGATGTGCGGGCAGTGTGTGCTGCACAGCACGGGCATGACCTGCCCCATGAATTGCCCCAAGAATCTGCGCAACGGTCCTTGCGGCGGGGTGCGCCAGAACGGCCACTGCGAGGTGATCCCCGAAATGCCCTGTGTGTGGACCCAGGCATGGCGCCGCGACGACGTCATGGAGCGCTATCGCCACGAGATCCACCTGATCCAGCCCCCCGTCAACCGTTCCTTGCAGGACACATCGTCCTGGGTCAACATGTTGGAAGGCATCGATACCGAGACGCCGAAAGGTTGGGGATCGGGAAGTGGGGATTAGGGATCGGGTTGAGTGTGTGGCCTTTGCTATTGGCAGGTGTAACGAGGCGAGATGATGGGATGATGAAACTTGAACATCATCCTATCATCTCGCAAACCGGGCAGATCCCAATTCCAGGGCAACACACGCAACCCAATCCCCAGTCCCCAATCCCCAGTCCCCACCCCCACCACAAGAAAGCGAAGACAAACATGACCGAACCTCTCGACGCCAGCCGCAGCGGCACATTCTTCGGCGAAAGCGGCGTGGCAGGCTTCACGCACCGCGCCTTCCTCAAGTCGATGGGCTACGACGACGATGACATGCAGCGCCCCGTCATCGGCATCTGCAACACCTACAGCGAACTCAACAACTGCAACGTCCATCTCAAAGATCTTGCCGAAGCGGTGAAGCGCGGCGTGTGGCAGGCGGGCGGTTTTCCGTTGGAATTCCCCACGATCTCGCTGGGTGAGATCTTCCTCACGCCCACGTCGATGTTGTGGCGCAACCTGGCGGCCATGGACACCGAAGAGATGATCCGCGCCCAACCGCTGGACGGCGTGATCCTGCTCGTCAACTGCGACAAGACGACGCCGGCGGCGTTGATGGGCGCAGCCAGCGCCGATCTGCCCGCCATCGTGGTCAGCGGTGGGCCGATGCTCAACGGCCACTACAAAGGACAGATCCTCGGCGCCTGCACAGACTGCCGCCGCCTCACCGCCGAGTTCAATGCAGGCACGCTGGACGAAGCCACCTACCGCGACATCGAAGACGGCATTGTGCGCAGCGCCGGCCACTGCATGGTGATGGGTACGGCGTCGACGATGAATTCGATGCTGGAAGCGCTGGGCATGGGCCTGCCCAACAACGGCGCCATCCCCGCGGTAGACTCGCGACGCACACGGCTGGCCGAACACGCCGGTCGGCGCATTGTGGAACTGGCGCGCGAGGGGACGCGCCCATCGCAGATCATGACGCGGGAAGCGTTCGAGAACGCCATCACCCTGCTCTGCGCCGTGGGCGGCAGCACCAACGCCGTGGTCCACCTGCCCGCGATTGCTGGTCGTGTGGGTGTAGAGCTTCCGTTGGATCTCTTCAACGAGATCAGCCGGCGCACACCGCTGCTGGCCAACATGCGCCCGAGCGGCAGCTACCAGATGGAGGATCTCTACTACGCGGGTGGGATTCCCGCCATCCTCAAAGAACTGCTGCCCTTGCTCCACGGCGACGCCCTCACGGTGACGGGGAAGACGCTGGCCGAGAACGTGGCCGACGCCCGCATCGAAAACCCCGACGTGATCCGTTCCTTCACCACGCCGATCCAGCCCGAGGGCGGGCTGACGATCCTGCGTGGCAACCTGGCCCCCGACGGCGCGGTGATCAAGCACGCGGCGGCGTCGGCGCGACTGCTGCAACACCGAGGCCGCGCCGTGGTCTTCGCGGACATGGACGACTTGCAGGCGCGCATCAACGATCCCGATCTCGACGTCACCGCGGACGATGTGCTGGTGTTGAAGCAGGTGGGTCCTGTAGGCGGGCCGGGGATGCCCGAGGTGGGCAACTTCCCCATCCCCGGCAAACTGCTGCGGCAAGGCGTGCGCGACATGGTGCGCATCTCCGACGCCCGCATGAGCGGCACGGCTTTCGGCACCATCGTGCTGCATGTGGCGCCGGAGAGCGCGGTGGGCGGTCCGCTTGCACTGGTAGAAAACGGCGACGAGATCGAGTTGGATGTAGCCAATCGGCGCATTCACCTGCACGTGGACGAGGCGGAACTGGCCCAACGTCGCGCCCGCTGGCAGCCGTCACCGCGCAAGCACAACCGTGGCTACACGAAATTATTCCTGGACCATGTCATGCACGCACCGGACGGCTGCGACTTCGATTTTCTGCGCGGACGCGATCCTGTGTACGCGGCGGAGCAGCCTAAATTCTGAACGCAGAGATTTGGACACGGATTTCAGGATGAGCAGGACGGGTGGGACGCAGAGGTTTGGACACGGATTTCAGGATAAGCAGGATGAGATGGACACAGAGGTTTGGACACGGATTTCAGGATAAGCAGGACGGATGGGACGCAGAGGTTTGGACACGGATTTCAGGATAAGCAGGACGGATGTGGGTTGTTGCTGGGGTGCAGATGTATTTTGTGCTGACCGATGGTAGAATGCAGTTGGCTGTAGCCACATTTCAACGAGAATCCGGCTACTCGCTTGCGGGTAGATCATCACCACAGGCAGGAATTTCATATGTCACTTAAGCATGAGGACTTGACCGCCGAGATTATCGGAGCCTTCTATGCGGTGTACGACACGCTGGGCTATGGTTTCAATGAGAAGGTCTACGAAAACGCATTGCTCATCGAGTTACAGCGTCGCGGTGTTCAAGCCTCTCCACAAACCAGCGTGAACGTTTACTATCAGGGGACGGTTGTCGGCCATTACATACTCGACATCTTGGTGAACGACACAGTGATCGTAGAACTCAAAGCCACACGCGATCTCGCCGAGGAACACGCCGCTCAGCTCCTCAATTACCTGAAAGCGACAAAATACGAAGTTGGACTCCTTCTCAACTTCGGCGTGAAGGCGAAGCTAAAGCGAAAAGCCTACGACAACGACCGCAAGGGCAACCTCTCTTGGTTGTCCAATGATCCTTAACATCAGTCCATCACGCCATCTCTCTATCCCAACCGTCCTGCTCATCCTGAAATCCGTGTCCAAACCTCTGTGTCCATCTCGTCCTGCTCATCCTGAAATCCGTGTCCCCCAATCTCTGTGTCCATCTCGTCCTGCTCATCCTGAAATCCGTGTCCAAATCGTCATGAACACTTCACCCCCAGTCAGAGTAAACAGTCGTCTAGAGCGTGTTCTGCGTTCAGGACGGTTCGCGGTGACCGCCGAACTGAACGCACCGGATAGCGCCGATCCCGAGGACGTGTACAAGAATGCCCTTGTCCTCGCCGAGGTGTGCGACGCGGTCAACGCCACCGATGGCTCCGGCGCCAACTGTCACATGAGCAGTTTGGGTTGCTGTGCGCTGCTCACCCGCGCCGGCTACGAACCGGTGCTCCAGGTGAGCTGTCGCGACCGCAACCGCATCGCCATGCAGGGTGATCTGCTGGGCGCGGCGGCGATGGGCGTGCAGAATGTCCTCTGCCTCACAGGTGACGACGTCAGCGCCGGGGATCAGCCCGAGGCGCGGCGCGTCTTCGACTTCGATTCGATCCAGTTGCTCAAGACGGCGCGCACGATGTGCGAAGACGGCGTCTTCCTCAGCGGGCGCAAGTTGACCACGCCGCCCCGATTCTTCCTCGGCGCCGCCGCCAACCCGTTTGCGCCGCCACGTGAGTTCCGTCACCTGCGGCTGGCCAAGAAGATCGCGGCCGGCGCCGATTTCATCCAGACGCAATACTGTTTCGACGTGCCTGTGCTGGAGGCGTACATGCGTCACGTGCGCGATCTGGGGCTGCACGAACAGGTCTTCATCCTCGTGGGCGTGGGTCCACTGCGCTCGGAGCGGGCAGCCGAATTCATGCGCAGCAAAGTCCCCGGCGTCCACATCCCCGACGCCGTGGTCGAACGCCTGGCCAAGACGCCCAAAGCCCGCAAACGCGAAGAAGGCATCCAGATCTGCGTGGAAATCATCGAGCAGATCCGGCAGATCGAAGGCATCCACGGCGTCCACGTCATGGCCTACCGGCAAGAGGAGACCGTGGCGGAGATTATTGAGCGTTCGGGGATATTGGCGGCGCGAGTGAAGGATTGGGGACTGGGGACTGGGGATCAGGGATTGGGTTGAGTATGTTGTACCGCAATTGGGATCTGCCTGGTTTGCTGCACGCAATAACAAAGACAACACACTCAACCCAATCCCCAGTCCCTGATCCCTACCCCCGCGGCAATGTAAAGAAGAAACGAGATCCTCGCCCCTGCACGCTCTCCACACCGATTTCGCCGCCGTGGGCTTCGACGATGCTCTTGGCGATGGTGAGGCCAAGACCGGTGCCGCCGGTGGCGCGGCTGCGTGATTGTTCGGCGCGGTAGAATTGCTCGAAGATGCGCGATAGGCTCTCGGCAGGGATGCCCTCGCCGCTGTCGCGCACTTCAACCAGGACGGTATCGGCGCCCTGCACGGATGCCTGCACTTCGATGTGACCGCCCGGGGCGTGTGGCGCACGGCGTTGCCGACGAGATTGGTGAGCACACGCCCGATCTGCTGCGCGTCCATGCGCACAGGATCCACCCCACTGGCCGCCTGCCCCGACAAAAAGACGCCCCGCTCCTGGGCCAGCGCCGAAAACCCCTCCAACGTATCCGAAATCAGATCCACGATGGAATTGGCGCGCTTCTCCAACTGCAAGCCGCCGGCGTCGATCTGTGCCATCTCGAAAAGATCGTCGATGAGCGTAGACAGTGATTGGATGTCGCGCTGCGCGGTGACAAGATACCGTTGCACCGTCTCTGGATCGGTGACCAGCCCATCACCCAGCGCTTCGAGAATGGCGCGCATAGACGCCAACGGCGTGCGCAGATCATGGCCCACCCACGCGATCAAATCGCGGCGCAGACGGTCGACCTCGCGCTGTTTGCGGTCGGCTTCTTCCAGGCGCGCCACCATTTCGTTGAAAGTGTGCGCCAGTTGCGACACTTCGTCGGTCCCTTGCGTCGTCACGCGCACGGACAGATCACCCTGGGCGATGGTGTTGGCGGCGAGGGTGAGCGAGCCGATCTTGTCCGTCACCGCGGAGGAGAGGAAGTAGCCCAGCACCATCGCGATACCGGCCGCGAAGGCGAGCAGCACCGTCGCCAGCAACAGATCGTGTTCGCTGGCAAACATCAGGCGCGCCGTCACAAAGACGTTGAGAAAGGTGAGCAGGCTCGACAGCGCATAGCCGCCCAACAACGTCCAACTCAGGCGCGGCGAGCGATAGATCCACCCGGAGCGGTAAAACGCGTAGCCGGTGACAATCGAAATCAGCGCCGTGATGGACAGGAACAGCGCCATGGCGCGCAGATCGCCCATCGGCGGGTTCATGATGGCGAAGAACAGCGCCAGCGCCACCAACACCACCATCACCACGCCTGCCACAAAGCGCAGCGCCAACAGCCACGATCTGCGATTGTCCACCACGATTGTCTTCTGTGTCAGTTCACTCATCGCCATTTGCCTTGATTTTCAGAGTTGTGGACACGGATCGGAGGAAACACGGATCGGAATAGAACGCAGATTCTACGGATCGAACCGGTAGCCCACGCCCCAGATTGTCTGAATATGCCGCGGATCCGAAGGATCGGCCTCGATCTTCTCGCGCAGCCGCCGCACGTGGACCGTCACGGTGCTGGGATCGACGTACTCGGTGATCCCCCACACCAGATCGAGCAACTGATCACGGTTGAACACCTGCCGCGGGTGGGTGGCCAGCGCCCACAGCAGATCGAACTCCTTCACCGTGAGCGACACCTCCGTCCCCCGCACCAGCACCTGCCGCGTATTGGGGTCCACGCGCACCTCGCCAAAGGTGACGGCTTGCGGGCGGCTGTCGCCGGGCGTCGCCTGCACGCGGCGCAGCACCGCTTTGACGCGGCTCACCAGTTCGCGCGGGCTGAACGGCTTCACCACGTAGTCGTCCGCGCCCATCTCCAGGCCCACGATGCGGTCGGTTTCCTCCTTGCGCGCCGTGAGCATGATGATCGGCGTGTTGCCACTGGAGCGCAGCCGCCGCGTGATCTCCAACCCGTCCACCTTGGGCAGCATCAAATCGAGGACCAGCAGATCAGGCTTCACACGCCAGCGCGTCCAACGCCGCCTGTCCATCGCGCACCACCGTCACCTGGTAGCCGGCCTGCTCCAGGTAGAGGCTCACCACCTCGCCGATGCTCGGTTCATCGTCTACAACCAGAATCTTGCTGCCGCTCACTGTTGATCCTTTCTGGGTTTGGAGTTGCGAATGGTGTTGCGAAGTGCCGTCCGCATCATCCCATCATCTCATCATCATCCGTCTTCGCATCATCCCATCTTCGCCTCTCCGCATCTTCACCTCTCCGCATCATCGCATCAACTTCTTACAAAACTCTTGCCCTGGCAGGTTCCTGCACACCCGTAAGAGTCTGTTAACCAATTGGTTCGACTATTGTAACCGCAGACGCCTAGAGTTCAAGGAAAGCGGCGGTCGGCGTCGCTTCCCACAAACCAATCTACCGTTTTCATCCTGAAATTTCAGGATAGAGACAAAAGGAGACGCAACGATGAAGGCAAAGACAGTGATCCTGGCGATTTTCGTGATGGCTGCGTTGGTGTTGGGCGCATGTACGATCCCCATGCCCATGACGGCGGGGGATGACATGCACGGTGAGGTGATGGAAGGCGAGATGATGGACGACGGCGATGCCCACCGACGAGGCGATGATGGAAGAGGATGGGATGATGGAGGATGAAGGTATGGCAGACGCAGAAGCCATGCCTACGGAAGAAGCAATGGAAGAAGGCGATGGGATGGTGGAAGATGATGATATGATGGGCGACGAGGACATGATGGGCATGGCGGTGACCTTCCGTGTGCGCATCGAAAATGTCTCCGCCGACAGCATGTTGGCTTCGCCGTTTGCGCCCGGTGTCTGGGTGCTGCACAGCCAGGCAGGGCCGATCTTCGTGACCGGTGCGCCGGATCGCGGCGAAGGGCTGGAAGCGCTGGCCGAAGACGGGTCACCCGCCGCGCTGGCCGAAGCGTTGACGGGCATGGGCGACATGGCCGGTGTCTTCAACACGCCGGCGGGCGCAGATCAGCCGGGTCCACTGCTGCCGGGGAACGCCTACGAGTTTGAATTCACCGCCACCACGGACACCCCCAACCTATCCTTTGTGTCGATGTTCGTGCAATCCAACGATCTCTTCATCGGCCCCGATGAAAACGGCATCGCCCTCTTCGACATGGACGGCCACGCCATCAGCGGCGACGTCACCGAGCAGATTTTGCTGTGGGATGCAGGCACCGAGGCCAACGAAGAACCCGGCGTCGGCGAGAACCAGGCACCGCGCCAGTCCGCCCCTAACACCGGCCCCGCCGACGAAGACAACACTGTGCGTGTGGTCAACGACATGTACAGCTACCCCGCCGTCAGCGAGTTGGTGAAAGTGACTATCGAGATCGTGGAATGACAACTCAGGTATTACAGATGACACAAGCGTCGGCATAGGGTCAGTGAGCAGATCTGCCGCAGAGAATATCGTATGCACAACCAGGTGGGACACGGATTTTCTCGCAGAAACTGTGTCCCGCCTGGCTTTTCTTGGTGAAACCGGCTCATTCGACGTCAGCGGAGACGCGGGTGTAATGATCCCCCAGTCCCCAGTCTCCACTCACCAATCACCAATCCTCTTTGCCTTTTCCCACCGCTATGCTAGAATGCAACGCGCTTATTGCCGAAGCGGTGGTTTGCCCCGAAACCGCCCCCGTCCGCAGATACAAGGAAAGATGATGACCCACCCCGAATCCACTCAGGACAGAGCCATGCAAAACTACGATCTGCAAGAAGAACTTGCGCTGGCGCTGAAGGTGGCCCGCGAGGCCGGCACCATTGTGAATACGTTCTACGTCGGCTCCTCCGAAGTGGAGTACAAATCGCCCGACGAACCCGTCACCGAAGCGGATCGCTCCGCCAACCAGCACATCCTGGCCCGTCTCCAGGCCGTCTTCCCCGACGACGGCTACCTCTCCGAAGAATCGCAGGATGATCTGATACGACTGGAGAAGGAACGCGTCTGGATCATCGATCCGCTGGACGGCACCAAAGAGTTCATCGCCCGCAACGGCGAGTTTTCCATCATGATCGGCCTGGCCATCGGCGGCACACCGGTGATGGGTGTCATCCACCAGCCCGACGGCGGCCTGCTCTATTCCGGCATCGTCGGCCAGGGCGCCTACCTCTACGAAGAGGACGAGCAGATCCCCCTCGCCGTCAGCGACCGCCACGAGCTGCGCCAGATGGTGCTGGTGAGCAGCCGCAGCCACCGCAAGCAGATCGTCGACGACATCCGCCGCACACTGCGCATCACCAGCGAACGGCGCACCGGCAGTGTGGGCCTCAAAGTGGGCCAGATCGCCCGTCAACTGGCCGACATCTACATCCACCCCAGCCCCGGCTGCAAAGAATGGGACATCTGCGCGCCAGAGGCCGTCCTGCGCGCCGCCGGTGGTGTGATGACCGACTGCTGGGGCAACGATCTCGTCTACAACAAGCGCGACGTGCGCGCCCACAACGGCGTCGTCGCCAGCAACGGCACGCTGCACAGCCGCATCATCGACAGCGTCACCAACATCGTCGAAGAGGCCGGCTTCAACGAAGACGACGGGTTCTGGTAAAACTGATTCGGAGGTTTTATGCCCCAATCCCCATTGGATGCAGAGACAATCTTCGGCATCCAAGACGCCGGCGGTGAAGCGCACATTATCGAAGCGGGTCGATCCGGCTGGATCCTGTTCAGCGAGGCCATTGGCCACGATCCCAACGACCGCACCGGCAAGGACTATTCCGCCTTCACCGCGCGCGGACTCACGGTGCTCGTGCGCCTCAACCACGGCCACTACCCGCAAGGCACGCTGCCCATGAGCAGCGACTACGGCAACTTCGCCCGCCGCTGCGCCAACTTCGTCGACGCCAGCAAGGGCTGCCATGTCTGGATTTTGGGCAACGAGATGAACTACGCCGTGGAACGCCCCGGCGTGCGCGGCCTCGTAGACAATCCACCCGCCGACGATCCCTATTTGCGTTCGCTGACCCAGCGCTTCAACGCCATCCAGCCCACCCTGGCCAACCGCGACCACCCCGAAACCGTCCGCTACAGCGACGCCGGCGAACCGATCACCCCCGAACGCTACGCCCGCTGCTACAGGCTCTGCCGCAACGCCATCCGCCTCAGCCCCGATCACCGCGAGGATCGGCTCCTCGTGGGCGCGGTCTGCCCGTGGAACACCCACACCGCCTACGCCGGCAACCCCAGCGGCGACTGGCTCCAATATTTCAAAGACATCCTCGCCCAGATCGGCGGCGAATGTGACGGCGTCGCGCTCCACACCTACAGCCACGGCGCCGACCCGGCCCTCGTCCTCGACGATAGCAAACTCAGCGCCTTCCCGCAGTACGCCTACCACTTTCAGGCCTACCGCGATTTCATGGACGCCATCCCTGCCGCCCTGCGCCGGCTGCCCGTCTACATCACCGAAACCAACCAGGATCAGCCCTGGCAAGACAGCGCCACCGGCTGGGTGCAAGAAGCCTACGCCGAAATCCACCGCTGGAACCTGGAACCCGGCAACCAGAAGATCCGCTCCCTCGTCCTCTACCGCTGGGACGGCGTCGACCGCTGGCACATCGACGGCAAACCCGGTGTGATTCGGGACTTCGTCGAAGCGCTGCGCTACCCCTATCGATGGGAGATCACCGAGCGCCCGCCCCAGCCCGAAGGCGCCGAACAGACGCTCGCCGCACCCCAGGCCGATCTACCCCAGGACGATATAGCGGGGTCCGGTCCGCGCTACCGCGTACAGTGGATGGGCGCACGCCTGCCCCAAACCCTCAACGCCGGCGACGTCATCACCTTTCCCGTCACCGTGCGCAACGTCGGCGCGCAGACATGGACGCAGAGCGGCGACAGCGCCGTCGAACTCAGCTACCGCTTCTACCAGAGCCAAAAAGAAGTCGCCTCCGAAGCGCCGCTGCGTTCACCCCCTGCCCCACAGCGTCGCCGCCGGGCAAGACGCCAGCGTGCAGGCCCAGGTGCAACTGCCAACCGAACCCGGCAACTACACGCTCGTCCTCGATCTGATCCAGGGTGGCCAAACCTGGTTCCAGGATCTCCAATCCGACACCCTGATCCGCTGGATGACGGTGCAAGCAGCCCGCCCCGGCGCGGCCAAAACGCAGACCGACGCGCCGCCCGCGCCCGCCCGCCGCAGCGAAGCCGACAACGCCAACGTCCCCACCGACTTCGCCACAAACGAAGCGCCGCCGCCCGTCCAATACAACGTAGCCGAACCCGAAATCGTCAACGTCATCGCGGCGCTGCCACGGGGCGTCGGCCCCTACCTGCGCCGCAGCCTGGATCGCATCGGCTACATCGTGCTCAGCCACACCGGCGCGCCGCCCGTCGTCCCCCTGCCAGCCATCGCCCACGCCCACCTCAACGCCGGCTACCCGGGCATCGCCTATCACTACATCGTCGCCCGCAGCGGCGAAATCCTGCAAACCAGCCGCCTCGACGAAACGGTGAGCAACGCCGAATGGGCCACATCGGGCGTCAACATCGGCCTCGAAGGCATTTTCGACGACGAAGCGCCGCCCCGCGATCAACTCGATGCCGTCGCCCACCTGTGCGCCTGGCTCATCGGCCAGATCCCGCGGCTGGCCGTCGAGCATGTTGTTGGGCTATGCGAACTGATCCCCACCACCAGTCCCGGTCTTTCTTTTTTGGAAGGACCCCATTGGCGGCGTCTTCTACGTGAAGCCGTCTGGGCACGTCTCGGGGTACAAGCATCCAAACCCAGGACCGACCTTGCCGCCGCGGCGAGCACCTCAGCGGCGGATAAGCCCACGGCGCCCGCACCCGTCCCCGCGCGGCCCGTGGCCCGCCCCGCCATTCAAGACATCGTCACCCAACTGCCGCGCGATCCGCTCATGTTCTACAGCCGCCGCGCCGAAGACATCCACACCATTGTCGTCAACCACACCGGCATCGCCGCCGAAACGCCCATCGACGTCATCGCCCGCGGCTTCCGCGACCGCGGCCTGCCCGGCATCCTCTACCAATATTTCATCACCGAAGACGGCGTCATCTACCAGACACAGCCGCCGCTGCAAGTCGTCGACGGCGAAAAGCCCTACATCGCCAACGCCATCAACGTCGCCTTCGCCGGTGAATTTGACTACACGATACCGACGCAGGCGCAGATGAAGGCCGCCGGCGCGCTGCTGGCCTGGCTCATCACCGAATACCCGCAGCTCAACATCAACGCCATCAAAGGCGTCAGCGAACTGATCCCCCACCGGTCACCCGGCGACCAATGGCTGCAAGGACGCCGCTGGAAAGATCTGCTATTGCAAGAAGTGCAGATCGCGCCGGAACGGACACCTGCGCCGGTCTACGCCGCCTCGTCGGGTAGTGCGCCGTCGCCCGAACTCGAAGCCCGCCTGCGCCAATTCGAGCAAGACGCCGACGTACACGAGTTACAGATCACCGGCCTGCGCGCCGAGAACGAACGTCTGCGCCGCGAGGTCGACGCGCTGCGCGCCGAACCGCAGCGTGTGCGCCGCATCGACGCCCCCGACATCGTAGACATCGTCAACCAACTGCCGCAGCACCCGTCCTTGCGCTACGACGAACGCCGCCGCAATTTGATCACACACGTAGCCGTCCACCACACCGCGGTGCCGCCGCACGTTGGCCCCGAACGCATCGCCGAACTGCATGTCAGCGAAGACCCCAGCCGCGGCAAACGTCCGTGGCCCGGCATCGGCTACCACTACTTCGTCCGCGCCGATGGGCGCATCCTGCGCACACAGCCGCTGGAACGCGTCGCCTACCACACCGCGGGCCACAACGAATACACCGTGGGCGTCGTCTTTGCCGGCAGCTTCATGAACGGCGTCGTCCCCACACCCGAACAGCTCAGCGCCGGGGCAGCCCTCATCGCCTGGCTGCTCCAAGATCTCAACATCCCCATGCAGCATGTCTGGGGTCACCGCGAATTTCCCGACAATCGCACCGCCTGCCCCGGTAGCGAATGGCTCGAAGGGCGCAAGTGGAGAGATCTGCTCTATGCCGAAATTGTGCGAATACAGAGGGGTGATTAGGGACTATGTCCACATCCCTCCCCATCAAAGCAAACCTTCTCGGCGCGGGCTATCCGGTGCGGTTGCCCTTCTTCGAGGGGCCGCTCGATCTGCTGTTGCACCTGATCGAACGCGAGGAAATGGACATCACCGAGGTCAGCCTCGTGGCGGTGACAGATCAATACGTCAAGGCCATCGAGGCGATGGAAGAGATAGAACCGGGCGCGCTGGCCGATTTCCTCGTGGTGGCGGCCAAGCTGCTCTACATCAAGTCGCGCAGCCTGCTGCCCAAGCCCCGCCCCCCCGAAGAGGACGACGAAGAGGGCGGCGATTCGCTGCTGCAACAGTTGCTCGAATACCGTCGCTATAAGTCCGTGGCCCAAGGACTGCACACGCGTCAGGAAGCCGGTCTGCGCGCCTTCGTGCGCCTGGCCCCGCCGCCGCAGATGGAGCGCAAACTCGATCTGGGCAACGTCAGCCTGGACAAACTCAGCAGCGCCCTCCAGCGCGCCCTGCGCCGCATCCCTGCCGATCCACCGCGGCCACGCGTCCACACCTACCCCATCACCATCGCCGAACAGATCGAAGTCGTGCGCGAACGCATGGCCGTCGACCAGACGCGCCCTGTTTCCTTCAGTGCCCTGCTCAGCGAACAGCGCAGCCGCATGGAGATCGTCGTCACCTTCCTGGCAATTTTGGAATTGATCAAACAGCGGGAGATTGTGGTGGAGCAGGAGGAAATCTTCGGGGAGATTGTCTTGCGGCAGATGGGCGGAGAACAGCAACAGTCAGGGTAAACAATTGATGATGAGATGATGAGGATGATGGGGCGCTCTCCCATCATCCTCATCATCTCATCATCCCTCTCTTAATCTGCCAGCGTACTCGTATCGCCAATCGGCTGGCCCATCACCTGCGCCTTGAGCAGACGCCGCATGATCTTGCCGCTGCGCGTCTTGGGTAGGCTGTCCACGAACTCGATCTTGGCCGGCACCGCGATAGGACCCACCTCCGTGCGCACGTGACGCTTGAGTTCGTCCACCAGATCACTGTCGCCGGTGACGCCGCTGTTGAGGATGCAGAAGGCGTGGATCACGTTGCCCTTCAGCTCGTCCGGCACGCCGATGACGGCGGATTCGGCCACGTGCTTGTGGCTGACCAGGGCGCTTTCCACTTCCGCGGTACCCAGGCGGTAGCCGGAGACCTTGAGCACGTCGTCCATGCGCCCGATGATCCAGAAGTAGCCGTCCTCGTCTTTGCGGGCGCTGTCGCCGCTGAAATACCACCCCTGCTTGGCAAATTCAGACCAGTACTGCTGCACATAGCGATCGGGATCGCCCCAGACCGTGCGCGCCATGCCCGGCCACGGCCCTTTGATGACGAGGTAGCCATCTTCGTTGGCGTTGCACGAGGAACCGTCCTCGCGCACTACGTCCGCTTCGATGCCGGTGAAGGGGAGCGTCCCACTGCCCGGCTTGAGCGGCACAACCGGCGTCGGCGTGATCATGAAGCCACCGGTTTCGGTCTGCCACCACGTGTCCATGATCGGGCATTTCTCCTTGCCGATGACACGGTGATACCAGCGCCACGCCTCGGGGTTGATCGGTTCACCCACAGAGCCGAGCAGACGGAGGCTGGAGAGATCGTGGCGGGTGGCCCAGGCATCGCCGAAGCGCATCAGGCCGCGGATCGCCGTGGGCGCGGTGTAAAGGATCGTGACACCGTACTTCTCCACCAACTGCCACCAGCGGTTCGGATACGGGTAATCCGGCGCGCCCTCGAAAAGAATACTGGTGGCGCCCAAAATCAGCGGCGCGTAGACGATGTAGCTATGGCCGGTGATCCAGCCCGGATCGGCGGCGCACCAGTAGCGGTCGTCGTCTTTGATATCGAAGACGTACTTGAGCGTGGTCGCCACGTAGACGGAATAGCCCCCCGTGGTGTGCAGCACGCCCTTGGGCCGACCGGTGGTGCCGCTGGTGTAGAGGATGAAGAGGGGATCTTCGGCGTCCATCGGCTCGGATTCACACTTGGGGCTGGCGATGGGCAGCGCCATCAGATCGTGCCACCAGTAGTCGCGTCCTTGCTCCATGGTTACCTGTTGGCCGGTGCGCTTGAGCACCACCACCGACTGCACCACGGGGCTGCGGCGCACGGCTTCGTCGGCGATGTCCTTAAGGTTGACCGTCTTGCCGCGCAGCCAGGCGCCGTCGGATGTCACGAGGACCTTGCTCTGGGCATCCTCGATGCGGCTGGCCAGCGCTTGTTCGCTGAATCCGCCGTAGACCACGCTATGGATGGCGCCGATCTTGGTGGTGGCGAGCATGGCAATAGGCAATTCCGGCGTGCGCCCCATGTAAATCGTGACAGTGTCGCCCTTGCGCACGCCCAGGCTCTTGAGCACGTTGGCGAACTTGTTCACCTCTTGCCACAGGCGGAAGTAGCTGAAGGTGCGCTGTTCGCCGTCTTCGCCCTCCCAGATCATGGCCAGCTTGTTCTTGCGCCAGGTCTTGGCGTGGCGATCCAGAGCGTTGTAGGCGATGTTGGTCTTGCCGCCTACGAACCATTTGTAGAAGGGCTTGCCGCTGTCGTCGAGTACCTTGTCGTACGGCTCGAACCAGTCGATCAACTCCTTGGCGCGGGCATCCCAGTAGGATTCCACGTCGGCCAGAGCCTCGGCGCGCAGATCCATGTAGTTGGGGACATTCACCTGCGCCAGAACGTCGGCGGATGGCTGGTACATCTCATGTTCCGCGGCCAGGATCTCTCCTTCACGCTGCGAATCAGGGTGAACGTTGGGATCCAATGCAGTAGTCATGCCTGTCTCCTTCCTCAAGCGGGAAAACGTATACATTTGGTTGGATGATGGCTTATGCCTTGGGGAAACTGGAGGGCATGATAGCACAGTTTTGGGAATTGCACATGTTGGCGACTGGAACAGGGAAATGGGATAGAACGCGGATTGAGCGGATCGGGCGGATTTTTCGGATTTATCAACTTTCTGAAAATCCGCCGTGATCTGCTCAATCCGCCCAATCCGCGTTCTATCCAACTTCAATCCAGGTAATCATGCGCGATCAGGGTAAGGAATTCGACGAAATCGTCGGTGAGGATCAGTTGATCGAGGATTTCGGCGGCGTCGCCGTAGCGCTGGTGATCGGCGCCGCCCAGCCGCGCCAGTTCCTCAGCGCGGATCTGGCTGTAGAGTTCACGTGTCACAGGGCGGCCATCGTCCAGCGCCGCGCCGTGACGGATCCACTGCCAGATCTGTGAGCGCGAAATCTCGGCGGTGGCGGCGTCTTCCATCAGGTTGTAGATGGCGGCAGCGCCGTTGCCCATGAGCCAGGCGTTGATGTACTGGAGCGACACGTCCACATTCAGGCGCAGACCGGCCTCGCTGATCGTGCCACCCGGCACCGCCGTGTCGGTGATCTCGTGGGCTTCCACTTCCACATCGGCGCGCAGACGGTCCTTCTGGTTGGCTTTGCCACCTGTCTTCTGCTCGAAGATCTCGTGGACCAATGATGCCAGGTCGGGGTGGGCGATCCAACTGCCGTCGCAGCCGTCGTTGGCCTCGCGTTCTTTGTCTGCGCGCACTTTGGCCATTGCTACTTCGTTCACCTCGGCATCGCGGCGGCTGGGGATGAAGGCCGCCATGCCGCCGATGGCGTGTGCGCCCCGCTTGTGACAGGTGTGTACCATCAACTCGGTGTAGGCACGCATGAAAGGCACCGTCATCGTCACCTGGGCGCGCTCGGGCAGGAGACGGCTGCCGTCGTTGCGGAATTTCTTGATGGCGCTGAAGATGTAGTCCCAGCGGCCGGCGTTGAGACCGGCGGCATGGTCGCGCAGTTCGTAGAGGATCTCCTCCATCTCCAACGCGCCCAGGATCGTCTCGATCAGCACCGTGGCGCGGAACGATCCATGCGCGATGCCCAGGGTTTCCTCGGCATAGCTGAAGACATTGTCCCACAGCCGCGCCTCAAGATGACTCTCCAACTTGGGCAGATAGAAGTAGCAAGACGTGCCGCGCTTCTGGCGTTCGGCGGCGTTGTGGAAGACGTACAGCCCAAAGTCGAACAGGCTGGCCGAGATCGGCGCCCCGTCTACGAGGACGTGCTTCTCGACGAGATGCCAGCCACGCGGACGCAACAACAGCGTCGCCACCGTGTCGTTCAGTTCGTAGACACGGCCACGATCCGTATCTTCCAGGCGGATCTGGTGACGTACAGCGTCGTACAGGTTGATCTGGCCCTCAATGCAGTTAGTCCACGTGGGCGAGTTGGCGTCTTCGAGATCGGCCATGAAGACGTCGGCGCCGCAGTTGAGGGCGTTGATCATCATCTTGCGATCCACGGGGCCGGTGATCTCCACCCAACGCTGTTGCAGGTCATCGGGCGTGGGGGCCACCTGCCAATCGCCGGTGCGAACATGCGCCGTCTCGGCCAGGAAACCAGGGACTTCGCCCGCGTCGATGCGCGCCTGGCGTTCGGTGCGAGCCGCCAGCAGACTTTCACGTGTGGCATTGAATCGGCGGTGCAGATCGGCGACAAACGCAAGCGCTTCTGCCGAGAGAATCTGATCGAAGCCCGGCTGCATGGGGCCGGTCACTGTCACCGACGGTTGGTTTGCACCTGCACCAGTGGAAGATTGCATCGAGAAATCCTTTCCATAGTGGGAGATTGGTGAGTTCTATTGATGCGATGGGGCATACGTAGGCAAGGATCGCCATCAATTTAGGCAAATCTACGACTTCTACGTAGTTTCTACGATAGTTTTGGCCAAATGAAATAGGCAAAATTAGATATGTACTAGGCCAAAGCACGCAACGCCAAGAAAATACAGTACCATAGTACCATTGCCGGTAGGCCATAACCCGTAGATAGTAATATCCAGAATATTTTGTTACGGCACAATTGCTGACAGCATTACCTACTACGTTCTACGCAATTGCAGCGAGAAGGGAAAGACAATCATGCGAACGGCGCGAGTTTTCTTAGCTGACGATCATATGTTGGTCCGCCAGGGTATGCGTTCTCTGCTCGAAATGGAAGAAGACATTGTCATCGTCGGCGAAGCCAGCAATGGACACGACGCCGTCGAAAAGGTGACCAGTGGCCTGCGCCCCCACGTCGTTCTCATGGACGTTCACATGCCCATGATGACCGGCATCGAAGCGACCCGCCGCATCAAGCTGAGCATGCCCGATGTGCTCGTCATCGGCCTCACCGCCTCCGAAGAAGACGCCACCCTGGCCGACATGATGCGCGCTACGCCAGTGGCTACGTCCTCAAATCTGCCGCAGCCAGCGATCTGGTGAAGACGATCCGCTCGGTGCGCGCCAACCGCACCAGCACCGAACAGGAACTGAAACAGCGGCTCACGGGCTACAACGCCAACTACTCCGATCAGGCCGCAGACGTCAAGAAAAACATTCACCAACGCCTCACCCGCCGCGAAATGGACGTGATGCAGGCGCTACTGCGGGGTTACAGCAACAAAGAAATCGCCCGCGAACTCGTCATCTCCGAGCGCACTGTACAGACCCACCTCAGCAACATCTTCAGCAAGATGGACGTGAACAGCCGCACCGAAGCTGTCCTCGTGGCGATGCGTGATGGGTGGATTGCGGCGCAGCCGGTGGCGTGAAGCGATGATTGATGAATAAAGAATGGGTAGAGATTGGTCCGTTTTCATCGGGATCAAGCTGAGAAGGACCGATTTTGAGACTGTTTGCACAACGTCCGGTAGATCAACGTCGATCTACCGGACGTTTTTTGTGTGCTTAGTCAAGGTCATTGAGTTAAGCGTGGAGTGAGCACCCCAGGTGCGGGTTTACACGAGCGCACCACGCATTCTACGCACCACGATCTACGATAGATTCTGCGCCACCAAATCCGCAATCTCTTCAGGATGACGTGCCACCTTCACATTCGCGGCCTTGAGCGCTTCGATCTTCTCGGCCGCGGTGCCTTCGCCGCCGGAGATGATGGCGCCGCGTGGCCCATGCGCTTGCCGGGAGGCGCGGTCTGGCTTACGATGAAGCCGGTGACGGGCTTGCTCATGGTCTTGATGTATTCGGCGGCCTTCTGCTCGTCGGTGCCGCCGATCTCGCCGATCATCACCACCTGCTCGGTGGCCGAGTCGGATTCGAACATCTTGAGCACGTCGAGGAAGCTCGTGCCGTTGACCGGATCGCCGCCGATGCCCACGGCGGTGCCTGGCCGATGCCACGCGGTCAAGGCGTAGACGACTTCGTAGGTCAACGTGCCGGAGCGGCTGACGATGCCCACGTTACCCGGCGTGTGGATGTGACCGGGCATGATGCCCACCTTTGCCTCACCGGGTGTGATCAGGCCGGGGCAGTTGGGGCCGATCAGGCGGCTCGACGATCCTTCGAGGAAGGCGCGCACCTTGACCATGTCCAATGCGGGGATGCCTTCGGTGATGCAGATGATCAGCTTAATCCCGGCGTCGGCGGCTTCCATGATGGCGCTGGGCGCAAAACGGGCCTAGCACGTAGATGATCGACGTGTTGGCGCCGGTGGCGTTGACCGATTCTTTCACCGTATCGAAGACAGGCACGCCCACGGCCCACTCCCCCTTGCCAGGCGTCACACCGCCGACGACGTTGGTGCCGTAGTCGATCATCTGCGCCGTGTGGAAAGCGCCTTCACGGCCGGTGATGCCCTGCACAACAAGCCGCGTGTCCTTACCTACTAAAATGCTCATGCGGCCTCTCCCTTCTTGGCAGCCGCAACAGCCTTCTCGGCCGCGTCGGCCAGGCTTGTGGCTGGGGTGACGTTAAATTCCGACTCGGCCAGGATCTGGCGTCCTTCTTCCTCGTTGGTGCCAACCAACCGCACCACAAAGGGGACGTTGGTATCCAGCGTAGCGAAGGCTTCGAGTAGGCCCTTCGCCACTTCGTCGCAGCGGGTGATGCCGCCGAAAATGTTGACCAGCACCGCCTTGACGCGGTCATCGGCCAGGATGATGCGCAGCGCTTGCGCCACCTTGTCGGCCTGGGCGCCGCCGCCGATATCGAGGAAGTTGGCCGGGCTGCCGCCGAAAAGCTTGACGATGTCCATTGTGGTCATGGCCAGGCCCGCGCCGTTGACCATGCAGCCGATTTCACCGTCGAGGTTGATGAACGAAAGACCCGCCTCACGCGCCTCGCGCTCAGAATCGTCCTCTTCCTGGGCGTCGCGCATGTCGGCCAGGTCGGCGTGACGGAAGAGCGCGCTGTCATCGAGGACGATCTTGCCGTCCACTGCTTCGAGCGCACCGGCGCCGTTGATGATCAACGGGTTGATCTCGGCCAGCGAGGCGTCGGTGTCCACGAAGGCGCGGTAGAGTCCTTGCGCGATCTTGATGAAAGTGTTGATGTGCTCTTTGGGAATGCCGATGCCGTAGGCCAGGTTGCGCGCCTGATAATCCAACAGCCCCAGGAACGGATGTGCGTGGACAGTGACGATCTTCTCAGGCGTCTGCGCGGCGACCTCTTCGATCTCCACGCCGCCCTCGCTGGACGCCATGATCGCCACCTTGCGCGCCGCCCGATCCAGCACCGCGCCCAGGTAGATTTCCGACTTGATGTCGGCGGCTTCGTCCACGAGCACTTTGTTGACGGTCAGTCCTTTGATGTCCATGCCGAGGATCTTACCGGCCACGGCTTCGGCATCGTCGGGGTTGTCGGCCACTTTGATGCCGCCCGCCTTGCCGCGCCCGCCCACGAGCACCTGGCTTTTGATGACCACCCGTTTCCCGAGCCGTTGGGCGATTTCACGCGCCTCAGCCGGAGTGGTCGCAACATCGCCACTGGGGATCGGAATCCCGTACTTGGCGAAGATACGCTTGGATTGATATTCATGTAACTTCAAGTTTCGTCTCCTTGTGTGCGGATGGAGGTCGAGACAACCGACAAAACTCAGCCGAAATTGTCGGCCTACGGGTAAGGTCGACCCGAAAAAATGTGGATATCGCCAGCATTTGGTGCGTTTGAGGAAGAACCACGCGAAAATTGCAGACCACAGTCGATTATAGTGTCCAACAGGAGGAAATGACAAATGATCGAGAGGGTACGGGGATAAAATTACAGCCCAAGCAACGCCCGCGCCTCAGCCGGTGATGCCGGTTCCTGATCCAGCGCGTGGATCACGTCAACGGCCATTTCGACGAGGTGCGCGTTGTCGCGGGCCAGTTCGCCGCGGCGGCGGTAGAGGTTGTCCTCAAAGCCGACGCGCACGTGACCGCCCAGCAGCACGCCCATTGTGATCATGGGCAACTGGTGACGCCCCACGCCCAACACCGACCAGAGACAGTCTGTGGGGAGCTTGTTGTGCATGAAGATCAGGTTTTCGGGCGAGGCCGGAATGCCCCAGGGGATGCCCATACAGAGTTGGAACCAGGGCGGATCAGCCACCAGCCCGCGGTGGATCAGATCGCGGGCCTGATCGATGTGGCCCACGTCGAAGACTTCGATCTCGGGCTTCACACCCGCCTCGCGCATGCGTCGCGCCGCCGCTTCCGCCCAGCGTGGCGAATTGACGAACGGGCGATCCTGAAAGTTCATCGAGCCGACGTCGAGGGAGCAGATGTCGGGGCGCAGCGTCACCGGCTCCAGCCGCCGCGCGATGACTTCATCTTCGTTGGCGGCGGCGATGTTGAGTCCGCTGGTGGTGAGGTTCACCAGCATATCGCATTCCTGGCGGATGCGGCTGAGTACGTCCTCGAACAGCGCCAACTGCGAAGACGGCGCACCCGTCCGCGGATCGCGCACGTGGATGTGCGCCACCGCCGCCCCCGCCCGCCAACACGCCACGGCAGCCTCGGCGATCTCCGCCGGCGAGTACGGCACAGCAGAATTCATCTCCTTCGTCGGCCGCGAACCGGTGACGGCGGCGGTGATGATTACTTTTTGCATATCGTCTTCACAGCAAGATGTCGCGTCTGCTCCGCCGCGGCCAACCGATGACGGATGTTGGAAAGCCATTCGTTGTCGTCCACAAGCTGTTCGGCGAGGACGTCGAGCAGGTCTTCGGTGGATTCGGGGGCCACGCCGCCAGGACCGTTGCGCACGTCGATGAAGCTGCGCGGGTCAAGGGCCTGGCGGAATTGGTCCTCACTGAATTCGAGTTCTTCACCGGTGACGTCCTCTGCGGCGGCTTGCAGCATGGGCAGCGTCAACGCCGTGCTGGGGACGCCTGCGGCCACGGCGGTTTTGACCATTGTGGCGACGATGTGGTGGGCGGTGCGGAAGGGCAGTCCAACGACGCGCACCAAGGTGTCGGCCAGTTCGGTGGCGGTGGTAAAGCCTTCACCGGCACGGCGGGCCAGGTGATCGACGTTGAGTTTCAGCGTCTCGAAGACCGACGTGTAGAGTTCCAGGCAGTCCTGCGCCGTGGCGAGGGCGGCCATGAGCGGCGGCATGATCTCGTCTTCAATGTCCTGGGTGTCGCCGTAGGGGATATTGTGACAGTTGGTCACCACGGTCTGTGCGAAGCCGACGGCGCGGCCGAGGCGGGCGCGCAGGTGTTCGAGCACCACGGGGTTGCGCTTCTGCGGCATGATCGAGCTAATCTGGATGAAGCTGTCGTCGATGTGCAGCGCGCCGGCTTCCTGTGTGGCGAGGAAGAGCAGATCACGCGTGACGCGGCCCAATCCAATGCACAGCGATTGGACGGCGAAAGCGACGTCGGTAAGGTGATCCCCTGCGCCGATGCTGTGGTGGGTGCTCTGGATCACGGCGTCGAAGCCGAGGAATTCGGCCACCAGCGCCCTGTCCACGGGGAAGCCGGTGCCGGTGAAGGCCGCTGCGCCCAAGGGCGACTCGTTGACGTTGGCGTAGGCGTTGAAGACGCGCTGCTGGTCGCCTTCCAGAAAGGTGAGCACGCCGGCCAAGTAGTGGGCGAAGGTGGTGGGCTGGGCTGGCTGCGTGTGGGTATAACCCGGCATCACAGTTTCCACGTGTTCGCCCGCCAGCGTGAGGACAGCGCGGCGCAGACCCATCAGCGCGTCGGCCAGGTTGATCACCTGGGTGCGGAAGGCCATGCGCGCCAGGGCCTGTCCTAGATCGTTGCGGCTGCGCGCCAGTTGCAGGTTGCCGCCGAAATCGGCCCCGGCTACGCCGATGATCTCCTTTTCCACGCGGAAGAAGAGGTCCTCAATGCCAGATTGGTATTGGAGGTGGTCGGGTCCGCGTGTACGGATGTAGGCCACGGCTTGCAGAATGGCCTGTACATTCTCGGGGCTGAGGACGCCGCAGTCGCCTAGCATCAGCGCGTGCGCCTCGTGTGCGGCCAGCATCGGCTCGAAGAGGTAGGTCAACGCGTCATCGTAGGCGGGCAAAAGGACGTGGCGGGCGTAGTTGTCGTGCGGGAAGGTTGACATAGGTCACCGGACTACTGAGTCTTGGTTTTTTCGTGGAAGAATGCTTCAACTTCTTCGCGGGTGCATTCACCGGCGGCTATCGCTAGGAAAAGATCGACCACCTCATCGTTGCTCGCATCCAACCAAGACCCATTCCATTCCAAAAAAGTTTCGGCGACAGCCGCAGCAATGCGCTTGTTGCCGTCGATAAAGGCATGGGCTTTGGTCAAATGATAGGCGTAGGTAGCAGCACAAACGGTCAAGCTTGCTTCTTCGTAGAGATATCGGTTTTCTGCGGCTACTAAAGCAGACTCGAAACCGCCTGCGTCACGCAGGCCGTGGGAACCGCCGTGTTCTTCGATTGAACGTGCATGCAACAGAAATGCAATTTCTTTGGTGATGAAACGTGGTGATGCGGTCACTCTGCACCTTCTGCCAGACGGCGATAAGCATCCGCCCGGCGGTCAAAGATTCCATCAATGATTTCTTCCAGGGTACGTTCCGGCTTGGTCTCTTCGTCGATGCGGCGGACAACCAGTGTGTTGTCGGCAACAGCAACATCAACTTCGTCCCCGATGCGTACTCCCATCTGCTCCATGATCTCAGGCGAGAGCAAAACAGCTGCAGAACCGTCGATTGTGGTAATTCGTGTCTGGGTCATAATCATTCCTCAGTCAACCGTCACAAACACTGTCCACATTCTACCACACGGTTAGCCCTTCAAACCGGTGAGGGCGATCCCCTTGATGATCTGACGCTGGAAGATCAGGAAGACGATGAGCAGCGGAATCGTGGCCAGGCTGGCCCCGGTCATGATCTTCTCCCACTGGGTGGTGGATTCACCGCGGAAGAAGCTCAGCCACGGGGATGGTGTAGAATTGCGCCCGCTGGCCACGATCAACGGCCACAGGTAGGCGTTCCAGTTACCCAAAAGTTGAAGATACACAGCGCGGCGATGGCCGGTTTCACCAGCGGCATGGCGATGCGCCACCAGATGCCCAGTTCGTTCATGCCGTCGATGCGGGCGGCGTCGAGCAGTTCATCGGGGACGCCGTCGAAAAACTGGCGCATAAGGAAGATGCCAGCAGCGGTGATCACACCGGGAAAGGCGATGCCCCAGTACTGCGCCAGGCCGATGTGCCATCCCCATTGCACGCTCATGGTGTACCATGGGATCACGAGCATCTCGGTGGGGATCATCAGCGTGCCCAGATGCCAAGGAAGATGATGTTCTTGCCGGGGAAATTGAATTTGTTTAGCGTGTACCCGGCCAGCGAATCGAAGATCGCCACCGAAAGCGTGGTGAAGGCGGCAATCAGGAGGCTGTTAAAGTACCAACGCTCGAAGTCGCTGGTGTTGAGCACCTTGGCGTAGTTCTCAAGCGTTGGCGCTTTGGGCAGGAAGGTATATTCGAGCAGTTCCGGCGCTGTCTTTAAGCTGGTGAAGACCATCCACAGGAAGGGGACGATCATCACCACCGCGCCGATGCTGAGGAGGACGTAAGCCAGCGCCGACGCCCAACTCCACCCGCGCCTGCGCGGGGACGCGCCGCTAACCAGGCGCTCAGTCAATCGGATGGCGTCTTCGGATCGATTTTCAACGGTGCTCGCCATAAAGCGTCTCCTCATTCTGTCGGAGATTCAGCGAATCAAAAAGGATTTCCACGGCCTGTCCTCAATAATCGAAGCGCTTCGTCAAAAAGCGCAACTGAATGATGGTGATTAGCAGGATCACAAAGAATAGGATCACGGTCAGCGCCGCCGCATAGCCCATGTTGTAGCTGCTGAATCCCTCTTTGTAGACCTCGAGGACGACGGTGGTGGTGCTGTTGAGTGGGCCGCCTGTCCCCTGCGGGCTCATGTTCTGCACCAGTGCGAACAGGCGCAGGAACGAAATCGTCTGCAACACAGCAAGGTAGACGATCACCGGGTTGAGCAGCGGTAGCGTGATCTTCCAGAAGAGGTTCCAACCGTCTGCGCCGTCGATGCGCGCCGCTTCGTAGTAGATGTCGGGGATCTGTTGCAGCCCAGCCAGAAAGATGATCACGGCGAAGCCAAGCCCTTGCCAGATTGCCACAGCGGTGATCGATCCCAGCGCCTGATCCGGCGTGCGCAGGAAAGACTGCATGGGCAGGCCAACTGCTGTGAGCACCTGGTTGATCAGCCCCGTCTGCGGCGCGTAGAGCCAGTTCCACACAAACGCCACCGCCACGGCCGAGGTGACGTATGGGATGAAGTACGCCGTACGGAAGAAGCCCGAAAAACGGCGGATCTGATTCAGCAACATGGCCACAGCCAGCCCCAACACCAATTGGATCGGCACACCCCACACCACGTAGAGGATCGTGTTGATAAAGGCCGCCTTGATGGCGCTGCGCTGACGGAAGAGATCCTGCCAAATTTCACGGTAGTTGTCGATGCCGACCCACGGCCCGGTGGCCTGGAAAACATTCCAGTCGCGGAAACTGATATTAAAGGCCAGGATCGTCGGGTACCAACGGATCAGCACAAAGAAGACCAATGTAACGGCCATAAAGATGTAGGCCCACAGAGTCTTCTGCTGTCTCAGGGTTAACTTCATCGCTCCCCCTTGGTTTGCGTCCAGCAGCACGTTTGCTTCGATGTCACGACGTGCAGATATTCAACACTCGAACGATTGAGGAGTGAACACACCCTCGTGCGGCTGCTTTGTGTTCAACCCGCACGAGGGTGTGCTCACTCAATGTCCATTAAGTTAAGCGCGGAGTGAGTAGCCGAATTCTTTAACTTAATGACATTGGGTGCTCACTCCTCAATCAAGGCAATGACACTGCGTCTTCTAGAATGCGATGCTATTCGCTGTGGTCGGCCCAGAACTCGTCCAGCACTTCCTGCACCTGCTCGACGGCGAAGTCGAGGGCGGCAGCAGGATCTTCACCGGCCAACACCACGGAATCGTAGGCATCGACCAACGCCTGGCGATCCTTGCTTTCGTCGGCAAAGAAGGTGGCGTGGGCGTAGTTCAGACCGGCGGCGAAGGCACCCAACTTGGGATCAGCCAGCAGTTCGGGCGCGTTGCCGGCTTCAAGCTGCGCAGGCAGTTCACCCACAATGCCCACCCACAGCGTACCGGCGGCGGGGCTGGTGATGAACTTGAGGAACTTCACCGCTGCGTCCATGCGCGCCGGATCAGAGGCGGCCTTGTTGGTGATGCCGTGAGTCCAGTAGCTGCCGAAGGTGCTCTTGATGCCGTTGTATTCGGGCAGTTCGGCCACGCCGAAGTTCAGATCCGGCGCCTGTGAAGCAATCGTACCCAGGCGGAACGAGCCATCGATCTGGAAGCAGGCATGTCCCGAAAGGAAGTAGTTGGGATCGCCGTCGAAAAGCGTGGAGTCGCCAGTCTGCAGCTCGGTCTGGAACTTGACTAGTTCGTTCCAGGCAGCATAGCCGCCGTCGCTGGCGTTCCACAGGACCTGGCGATAGTCGTCGCTGTAGGGCTGTTGGCCGTACTGGCGTAGCAGCACTTCGCGGAACCAGCTATGCGCCTGGCCGGTCATCGAGACGGGGAAGCCCATGATCTCGTAATTGCCTGCGTCGTCCTTGACAGTACACTGCACGGCCTGCTGTTCCAACTCGTCCAACGTGGTGGGCGGGCTTTCGGGATCGAGACCGGCCTGTTCCATCAGGTCTTTGTTGTAGAGCAGGGCCAGGGTACGCACAGCAGTGGGCAGCGTGTACAGTTCACCGTTGAAGAAGCTGGCCTGCACCATAGGGCTGAACTGCTCTTCGATCATCGAAGCGGGGAACTGATCCTCGGGCAGAGGAACAATGTAACCTGCATCGATCCAGGCCGACTGCCAGCCGTAGAAGAGCGTCACCACGTCGGGGCCGACGCCGGCAGGCACGCTGGCGGCGATCTTGTCGCGGAACTGATCGTACGGGATGTCGGCGTTGTGTACGACGGTGATGCACGGGTTCTCGGCCTGGAACTGCTCGATGAGCTGGTCCATGGCCGTGACACGCGCTTCGAAGTTGTACTGCCAATACTCGATTTCAATCGGATCGCTGCACTCGCCGCTTGCGGACGCATCCGCCGGGGCCGCTTCTTCTGCCGGGGCGGCCGTGTCACCGTCCGCGGGCGCTGCCGGTGCGGCAGGAGCGGCACAAGCAGCCAATGCCATCACCAGCACGGCCAACAGACCGGCTACCAAAAACAATCTTCTGAGTCGCATGGATTTCCTCCTGTGAGAGTGTGGGAAAAAGGTTACGAGAGATCAATTTTCAATAACCGCGCCGCGTTGCCCGCGAAGATCTTCTGGATGTGCTCGTCCGGCAGATTCAGGTCGAGGACGTCACGTAGTTGATCTTGCAGGTAACGCATGGCGAAGCCGCGCGGGAACCAACTGGAATCTGTGCCGAAGATGATGCGATCCGGCCCGATGGTTTCGTAATACTTGCGGTAGAGGTACTTCACCGTCACGTCGCCGGGGACCCAGCGGATCCATTGCAGGCTGCCGCTGGTGTCCACAGACACGTTGGGGCAGGCCCAACACAGTTGCAGCGTCTCCCGTTCCCAGGCGCAGCCAAAGTGAGGAATCACAAAGGTGACGTCGGGGAACGACTTGGCGATGGGATGCAGCTTGAACGGGTTGATGTTCTCGTGCCAGGCGATGCCGCCGGCGCTGCCCTGGATGCCGAAGTGGATCAGCACGGGGATGTCCAACTCGGCGCATTTCTCCCACACGGGGAAGGCGGCCTCGTCTTCGATAGGACGGTCGATCATGGGGGCGAGGAGCTTGTAGCCGCGCAGCCCCAGGTTACGCACGGCATGATCGAGGCGGTCCACGGCGTCGGGCAGGAACGGATCGTGGTGGGCGAAGCCCACAAACTTATCGGGGTACCAGCTCACAATCTCGGCCAGGTGCTCATTCCCCCCGCCGGTGACGAAACCGATGGCGCGCACGCCGTACTTGTCCAGTTCCTCGGCCCAGCGGCGGGCCTGTTCACGGTCGCCGGGGTGCTGGTCCTTGCCCTCGGGCTTGGGGAAACCCCACATGCGCCGCCAGTGTTCACCGTACGGGCGGCTCATCTCCTGCACCAGCTTGGCCCGTTTCTCGCCCACCTTGTCGACATAGTTTTGGATCGTGTTGCCCATATCCGGGAACCAGGGCCGATCCGTGGGAAAGTGCGAGTGAAAGTCGATAATCTCGAAACCTTCGTACATGGGAAGATCCTGTCTGGGAATAGATGGTGTTGATTGGCGATTGGTTGGGTGACGGGTAGTGTATAATGCGTGGTGCGTGTACCAGTAGAGATTCTTGACGCAGCATTGGGAACATTTGGGTGTATATTTCGCTGCCAACAGCCCACTGAAATACCAACTCACTCTACCGGTACACGCACTACGCACCACGCACTACGATCACATCCTTCGGAATCAACGCCGGCCTTTGCGCCAACAAGGCTGCGCCTTCGGCGGGCTGACGTTTTGGATGATTCACAACCGCACCAGGGACCAGTTGCGCCAGGGATTTGGCAAATTCGGCATAGAGCATCCGCGAATGGACGAACAGACTGCCTACAGTGGCGACTCGCACCGGCGAGGACAACTGCGCCCGCCGGATCACGCCGGCGGCAGTCTGTGCCAGCGACTCGGCTGCATGCCCCAGGACAGACGAAGCCACTTCGTCTCCAACGTCAGCCGCCTCGACCACATCCGGCGCAAAGGACGCAATCTGGGCGTGGGCGGCGTCGCCGGGCATGGCGTTGAGCGACGTCACCCACGACGGCCACGCTGCGCCGAAACGCTCGATCAGTCGATCCAGCAACTGCGTGGCGGGGCCGCGTTGATCGGCGTAGCGGACGGCGGCGCGCAGCCCTCGACGGCCAATGTCGAAGCCGCTGCCTTCGTCGCCCAGCCAATGTCCCCAGCCGTCGGCGTGGACGGCGTTGCCGTCGGTTCCCACGGCGAGGGCGGCCGCGCCGCTCCCCGAAATCACGATCACGCCTGCTTCCCCAGCCAGCGCACCGGCCCAGGCGGCAACAGTGTCGTTGACCGCCCACCACGTCGGATCGTTCAACTCGGCGGCGGCGCTTTGCATAATCTGCCGCACCGGTTCGACGTCGTCGGGGCCGTCCAGTCCGGCGATGCCAGCGACGATGGCAGCGACGGGCAAGGAGGCTTCAATGCGTTCGAGCGCGATTTGGATCGCCTGTTGCAGGTGAAGGCAGGCAGCGTCCACACCGACGATTTGGTAGTTGGTCGCCCCGGCCAATCCTTCGGCGATGACGACGCCGTCCTCACCGACGGCGACGACCCTGGTTTTGGTTGCGCCTCCGTCGATACCGATCCACAGATGCACGGCTGTCCTCTTGGTGGGTGATGGAGAATAGAACGCGGATTAAGCGAATTTGGCGGATCTGAACGGATGATTGGGTGGCAAATCCGCTTGGATCTGCTCAATCCGCTTCATCCGCGTTCTATTTCTGATGGATTTGCGATGCTACGGCCAGGCAACTTGGAGACCGGCCACATCGGCGTAGGTGCTTTGCAGGACGAGCGCCACTGCGCCCAGGATTACGCCGTCTTCGCCCAGGCAGACGGGTTCGAGACGGGGCAGGGCAGGCAACAGGCCCGCCAGCCGCTCACGGATCGGCGACAGCAGCAGATCCGACGCTTTGGCCATCTCGCCGCCCAACAGGATCAACTCGGGGTTGAGCACGATTGCGAGCGCGGCGACGGCGAGACTTAAGTAGTCGACGGTTTCGGCCACCAATTGGCGGGCAACTGGGTCGCCGCTGCGTGCGGCGACGTAGACAGCGTCGGCGTCCAGCGGATCGGCGGCAACGAGGAGCGATTCTACTTCATCCTGCAAAGCCGCCTGCGCCCGGGCGACGAGTCCTGGCGCGGCGGCGAGGGCTTCAAGCGGGCCGTAGCCGGTGTAGCTACGTCCTAGCGCAGCGATGTTGGGCGGGATGTAGCCGATTTCGCCGGCGGCTTCGCTTGCGCCGCGGTAGAGCCGCCCGTTCAAAATGATGCCTGCGCCGATGCCGGTGCCGACGGCCATCACCACCAGGTTGCCTGCCTGCTGCCCCGCGCCCAGTCGGCTTTCCCCCAACGCCAGCAGGTTGACATCGTTTTCCACGAAGACAGGCACCGGCCAACGCGCTTCGATCCACGTTTTGAGCGGAAAGTCACGCCACCCCAAACTGGCAGCCCACACCACTGTCCCCGTCTGCGAGAGGACAATCGACGGTGCGCCGATGCCGATACCCCACAGCGGCGAACCGTGGCGACGTTCTCCGGCGGCCACAATCTCGTCCAGCAAATCGGCGAGGACGGCGAGATTGGCTTCGGCATCCCCGGGCTGGGGCATGGCGTGGAAGCGTTCCACCACGTCGCCGTTGAGGTTGACCAGCGCCGCCCGCCAGGGGACGTTGCTCAGGTCCACGGCGGCGATGCAGGCGGCATCCCCGTTGAAACGGACAAGCCGAGCAGGCCTGCCACCTTGTCGCCCGGCGCTCTGTTCGCCGTCCATCCACAGCAGGCGGCTGTCGGCCAGTTGATCGACCAATCGATTGACGGTCGACGGATTGAGTCCCAGTTGTTCGGAAATCTCGATGCGCGAAATCGGCCCGCGTTGCTGGACCAAACGGAGGATCGCCTCCTGGTTGATGCGTCGAATCTGCTGGGAATCTCCCGTCACATACTCGGTGGTCATCAGCTATCAGGCCACGGTTCAGATGAAAAAGGGTGAAATCAAGAGGAACGCCGGTTCTTTGCAGACTGCAAAAAACTATTTATGTAATTATTGTATGCGATTTTGAGAGGATGTCAATCGCGAAAATTGGGGATCGGGGATTGGGGACTGGGGACTGGGATAGATACGCGGATCGAGCGGATTGGGCGGATTTTTCGGATTTCAGAAGTTCTGGAATCCGCCTGATCCGCCCAATCCGCTCGATCCGCGTTCTATCAATCGCCTAATCGCTCAATCGCCTGATTCTACTGTGCGCGGGCGACGAAGTCGGCGCGGATGGTGAATTCGTCCCGAACGGTGAGGGTGCCAGCGAAGCTGGGCGGATCGAAGCCCCAATCTGTCATTTTGCTGGGGGCTTCGCCGAAGCCTGGATCGTGTTGCCGTCCAGTGTAGCGGTGACGTCGAAGGTGACGGGGTTGGTGATGTCGCGGATCGTCATGTTGCCAACCAGTTGGAAGGTGGCTTCCTGGCCCTGCTGGTAGTCGGCGGGGGCGTTGAGGATCTCGGTAGGCACGAAGACGGCCAACGGGTAGGTGTTGGATTCGAGTGCGTTGTCGCGGATCCAGTTGTCGCGATCATTCTGCCCGGTGACGAGAGAAACGAGGTTGACGGTGAACTGGCTGTCGCCCAATTCGGCGGCGGCGAGGTCGAGTTGCAGCGTGCCGTTGACTTCGTCGGTAGTGCCGGTGACAACGGCGTTGCCGATGGGCAGGTTGTATTTGTCCAGTGCGCCCTGGAAGAGAGATTCACCGGCGATGTAAGAGGCCGACGATTCTTCGGAGACGATGGTAAAGCTCTGCATCCCCTCTTCGAGCGAGACGGCCACGGTGGGGACGGCTTCGGTGGTGGCGGTGGCAGCGGCTGTCTGCGCGGCCTGCTCGGCAGATTGATCACAGGCTGCAAGCAGGAACATGGCGACAAGCAAGAGTGTGATTGTGTAACGCATGGTGGTGGATTCCTCCTTGATCGGCCGGGGCGAACGTTTGGCCCTCGGCGGCATGACAAACACGTGCGACGCACCGGCCGCGACTGCGTGCGAATCCCGATGATCTCTTGGCTGGAGCGTCGCACGGTAGGTTGAACGTTTTAGCCCTCGGCGGCTTCTTCTTCGGCGGCCTCAAAGGGGACGCCGTTGGGCAGGTAGTCGGGTAGTTCAACGTCTTTTTCGCCGTAGAATGTGAGCAGTTGACGCACGAGCAACGAGTAAAGCCCTTCGTGGTGCATGACGGGTGCGACTTCCTCGACGCCCATGCCCAGATCGAAGCCGTACTCGGCGAACGATTCGACGAAGTCGGCGTTGCGGCTGACGATGTGGATGGGCGTGTCCCAGCCGTCGCTGCGGCGCGACACCTGTGGTGGCTGATGATCGCCGATGAGGATGAAGATCGAGTCTTCGGCGCTGTCGTTGCGGATGAAGTCGCTGAGCATCTTCAACTCGTAGCGGATGGCGTTGAAGTAGTTCTGGCGTTTGGCCTGGTGTTCGATGAGTTCGGGCGGCGCGTCGGGCTGCGGATAGTCGGGATCGTTGAGGTCGCGCCAGTCTTCGGCCAGGTCGGGCAGCACGTACCAAGGATAGTGTGAGTTCTGCGTGATGGTGTAGAAGAGGATCGGCTGATCGGTCTCTTCTTCGAGCTTTTGGCGGGAGAAGTTGAGCGAATACTGGTCGAGCGGGGCCGGTCCCCAACTGACCATTGGTCCTTCGTAACCGAGATCGGGGAAACGCACCCAGCTATCAAAGTTGTAGAAATTCTCGTACTGCACCGATTTGTCGGCCTTCAATTCGGAGGAGATGGCAGTGAGCCAGGCGTAGTGATAGCCCTGTTCGCGCATGTAGTTGCCGAAGTGCGGGTAGTCGCGATCCTGGTAGAGATCGAACAACGTCAGGTATTCGGCGTCGTTGTCGATGCGCAGGCCGAAGATGCTGCTGGTGTAGGACATCCACGAGCCACCGCCCCAGATCGGCGCTTCGCTGAGCGCGGACGCCGTGGTCCAACCATCGTCGGCGAGTTCTTCCTCCACGTCGGCGAGCAGGGCGCGGTAGGGACGCACCCAGTCGTTGCGTTTGTAGAGCACGCTGCCGTAGGATTCGACGAAGATCAGGTAGATGTTGGGCTTGTCGGCCAGATCCTTGCCGGCGTAGTCGTACGTCTCGAAGACGATGTCATCGTTGTAGGTGCCGACTTCCTGGTAGATCTTCATCGACTCGATGATGTTCTTGTCCATTTTGGCAAAGAAGCTGCTCACGCTCATGTCGGGGCTGGCCAGTTGCCCACGGTACAAGATCAACGAGAGCAGCGCCAAACCGCCACACGCCATCAGGGTCACCTGTGAGCCGCGGCTGAGGCGCGTCGGTTGGGCGTGCTCGGTGATGGTGCGCACCAACAGATAGACGCCGCCGAAAAAGGCCACAAGCAACAGGACTGCGCCGATGTAGACTGGCCACGACAGCCCCGCCGATTCCAGCAAAAATGGCACGCCTTCGAGGATCATGTGCGACTGGCTGTAGAAGACCGGATCCATGAAGAAGACGAAGACGGAAATCGCTTCGTAGACGTAGTAGACGAAGGCGAGCAAGTAGATCACGGTGAAAAGGGCCACGATCCATTTTCGCCGCAGGGGACGAACGGTGAGCCAGAGCAGGGCGAAGACGAACAACTCCAGATTCAGACGGAACATGTCGTAGTTGGGCCGTGCGATGAGCGCCTGCCACCACGTCTCCTCTGCGCCGACGACGGGCAGCCAGGATGAGCTTTCCTGGGTGAGCAGGAAGGCGGGCAGAAAAAGCAGGGTGTTGAGGGCAAGCAACGCCACCCAAAAGACAAAATCAGAGGGCAGATGCCACGAAGGCAGGCGCAGACGGCGCACTTCGACACTACTTTCCATGCTGATCGAACCTCTTCTGCAATTTCACAAACAGATCACGGAAAATCGGATCACGGTCGACGTAGTGGGCGCAGCGGATCGGGTGACGAGCATTGTCGAAGCGCCAGGTGATGTCCTCGGCCACGATGGGGCTGGGTGTCAGCGCGCTGGGCGTCCACGTTGGGTTGAGCAGGTAGCCGATAGGGGCCAGATCCCAGATCTCTTTGGACCAGGCGAAGTGGTCCTCGTGGTAGGACTTGAAGGTTTCGGCCAAATAGTCGCCGATGGCGCCCTTGCCCTGCACGTACTGCTCGATCTCCGGCACAGTGGAACGCAGGTGACTGGTGACACCCATGCAGGGGACGAGCACCACCGGCACGCCACTGTCGAAGACGACGCGGGCGGCGGCGGGGTCCTGTTTCAGGTTGAATTCGCGGGTGTGCGCCCAATTCAGCGCATGTCCGCCCAGCCAGACTACGACGATCTTTTCCACGATTTCGGGGCGCATGAGCAGCGCAGAGGCAACGTTGGTGATTGCGCCGATGGCGACGACGTAGAGCGGTTCGTCCGAGGACAGGGCGCGCTGGATCAGGTCTTCGGCGGCGGCGCTGGGGGCGGGCGTGCGCTCGTCCATCAGGTACGACGTCGATCCTCGGTAGACGAAGCCATCGGCAGGCCAATCGAGTCGTTCGAGCAGGCGCAGGATTTCTTCGTAGCTCTTTTCCATGCCGTCCGCCGGTCCGCTGGAGCGGTTGTTGAAGAAGGGCGCAGCGTAGATGGCTTCCACGTTGAGCCGTTCGGGCGAGAGCAGGGCATGGACGACGGCGAACTGATCGTCGATTTCGTTGTAGGTGTCGGTGTCGAGCACCATGCGGATGACGCCTTCGGGTGGGGCAAGGCGCTGTTGGCGCAACGTCACTGATCTGCGGGAACATGGGTCACCTCAGATGGGATGAGATACAGTTTTGGATAGAATTTGTCCTATTCTCGACGGAGAGGGGGCGGGCGTCAAGTAAGCCCCCTCAACTCCCCCGCAGAAAAGAAGCGGGGGAGGACTGTTGGCGCAGGAAGCGATGTTGGTCGCGTTGTGGGCGATGCCAATGCACGATCACTCTGTCATCTCGGCAACGGCTCCCTCCCCGTGCAGTTCCTACGGGGAGGGGTTCTGCCTCCAATTTCCTCAAGCAATTCATCAACCTCGCGCTGTGATCGACAATGCACGAGTTTGTGCGCGTAGGGGACGACGTACTCGGCAACGGTGACGCGCGTCCCGCCGCCATCTTCGTTGGGATCGGTGGGAACGGTGGGTGAGCGCCCCAGGTAGTAGTGTCGACACCAAAGACGAAGCGCGCCAGTTTGCCCCACCCTGCATGACGGTTATTCCCCGCCAACTCCGCCCGCACGTGACGGGCGACAATACGCCACGCCGTCACCCGCCACGGCAGATCGAGCCAGATCACGAGATCGGCGGCGTCGAAGACAGCTTCGGCCCACCACAGGTAGATGCCTTCGGTGACCCAACGATCCTGGGCCAGGATCGCGTGCAGATCGGCATGTCGATCCGCCAGCGAGCGTTTGGGTCCGCTGCCCTGTTCGTAGGCAACCACATCGAGTTCATACCAGGGCGCATCAATGCGTTCCGCCAGCATTCGCGCCAGCGTCGTCTTTCCGCTGCCCGCTGGCCCCAAGATGTGTACTTTCATATACGCCAGATCCGCCCCCGCCAGATTTCACCCTTTGTTAACTATCTCTAACATTGCCGTCATGTAGCCGATGGCGTAGGCGCGGCCACGATGACCCCAGCGGGTGTCGTCGAGCATGGCAGGGACGTGGTCGTCGATCATGAAGCCGGTGAAGCCGTTGTCTTTGAGCGCTTTCATGGCGGCGAAGTGATCGACATTGCCCTGGTCGATGAAGCATTCGTTGAAGCAGGGGACGGTCCCCTGTACGTCGCGGAAGTGGACGTAGACGATCTGTCCACGCGAGGCGAAGTGGTTGATGGCGTCGATCACATAGTCATGACCGCCCATTTCCGACCAGCAGCCCATGCAGAAATCGAGGCCGTGGTTGGGGCTGGTAAAGGTGTCCATGGCGCGGCGGAAGCCCTCGAAACTGTGGAAAATGCGCGCCACACCGCCCAGCGTTTCCACGGGCGGATCGTCGGGATGGAGCGCCAGGGTGACACCCGATTCCTCGGCCACGGGCAAGATGCGTTCCAGGTAGTAGCAGTAGTTGTCCCACATTTCATCGGCGCTGAAGACACGCTCGTGGGTCAACTGGTTGGGGTCGTGCTCGGCCAGGTTGAAGCGTGTCCCCAGCGCCCCGCCGCGCAGCACTTCGGGGGGCTGTGTGCGCCACACCGAATTGGGCATCCAATGGTAGCCCAGGATGGGAATCCCGGCCTTGCCCATGTTGCGGATCGTGGTCTGCATGTGGGCGATCTGCTCGTCACGGCCGGGCAGGCCCAGCATCACCTTGTCGTAGAAGGGAACAGGCACATTTTCCAACGCCATCAGACGCAGACCGGCGGCGTCGGATTGGTCTTTGGCCGCTTTGAGATCGTCGTATTCCCACTGCTTGTCGCCGGGGAATTTGGGCGTGTTCATGAGGAAGTCCTCAGCGCCCAGTTGCTTGATGTACGTGAGCATATCGTCGGTCAGCTCGTTGAACTGGCCCAGGGCAATGCGCATCTTGTGGGACATTGGTGGGGTCTCCTTGGGTGGAACGATAGAACAACTACGGGATATGCGGTTGGGGTGCTGAGAAAAAGATGATGGGATGATGAGATGATGGGGAACGCGCGTTCCCCATCATCTCATCATCCCATCATCTTCCTTAGCCTAACTCATCCGACAGAAGCAACTGTCTGCGCTGCCTTGGCATACAGCGCCTTCTGCTCCGCTTCGCTGAGGGAGACGAAGGGGGGACGGACGCGCAGCCAGCCGGGGTCACCGGTGCGCTGGGCGACGAGGGCCTTGAGCGCAGGGATCACGGTGAAGCCGCTGAGCACCTCACGCATCCACATCAAAGACGCCTGACGCTGTTCAGCGTCGGCGGCCTGCCAGTTGTCATAGAGAGCGCGGATCTGGCTGGGGATCACATTGGCGGTGGCGCAGATCGTACCCCGTCCACCCAGGCGTAGGTTGTTGAGCAGGAACATTTCGCTGCCCGTGAATGTGCCAAAGCCAGGGTGGCTTTCTAGAATCGCCTTCTGGTTGTTCCAATCGCCGCTGCTGTCTTTGATGCCGACCACGGCGTCAGGAACTCGCGCACAAGCATGTCGATCAGGTTGAGGCTGATGGCCACCTGAGACACCGGCGGGATGTGGTAGAGGTAGATCTTGAGGCGGTCGTCGTCCACACGGTTGATGATCTGGGCAAAGGCGTCGAAGAGACCCTGATCGCTCATGCCTTTGTAATAGAACGGTGGCAGCATCATCACACCGGCCACACCCGCCGCGGTGGCGTGCGCCGTCAGCTCCGCCGTCTCGGTGATGGACGGCGTGCCGGTGCCGATCACGAGTTTGTCCGCGGGCAGGCCGGATTCGAGCAGTCCTTCCACCACAGCCATGCGTTCGTCGGACGAGAACGACGTCGCCTCGCTGGTGGTGCCGAAGATCAGCAATCCATGACAACCGTTGTCGAGAAGATAGCGGCCAAATTCAGCCATCCGCTTTAGATCGGGCATCAGATCCGCGTCCACTGGGGTGAGCATGGGCGACCAAACGCCACGTAGAGAAGAATCCGTCATCGTACACTCCTTTGTGTGCACTGATTCAGAGTTGAACGGGGAACGATTGATCCCCCAAGTATCAGTTTCGGACCGAAAGATAGGAAAGTCAAGAGGATTTACGATTTTCGATTGACGATTTACGATTGTCGCGTTGAGCCTGTGATGCGGCTATTGGAGAATTGCGTACTTGAACACGGTCCTCTTCCAATATCCGTTCACGTACTCGAGCGGATAATCGTAAATCGTCACACTCGCGCCTTCATCCACCACACGCTGTTGTGGAAATCCGACACGGCAACGCCGGGGTGGACGAGTTCGTCGAAGAGCGGACGGTCGGCGTCGGCCAGCGTCATGTCGAGGACGGGTAGGGGCGTCTTCGAGGTGGCGGGTGCGCGGACCGGTGATGAAGCGGTGACGCCGGGCTGATCCTTGCACCAGAGCAGGGCGAAGCTGCGACGGCGTGACGTTGCGTTCCTTGGCCATTTCGACGACAGCGGCGCCGACTTCGCGTCCACGTTGGCTGGCGCGTATCTCCATCATGTTCTGCCCTTTGGCGAGGCGGGTGCCTTCGGCGGCGGCTTCACCGGGCGGGTACTTGCCCGCGGCAATGCCCATCGCCAGCGGTGACCAGGGGATGATGGCGATGTCGTACTTCTGGCAGAGCGGCACGAGTTCGTTCTCGATGCGCCGGTCCACCAGATTGTAGGGCGGCTGCACGCTGACGTAGGGCGACCAGTTGCGCTTGTCGCTAATGGCGAGTCCTTCCATCACCTGCCAGGCGGCGAAATTGCTGCACCCGATGTGCGGGATCTTGCCGGCCTGCACCAGATCTTCGAGGCGCGCAGCCACTCTTCCTGGGGTACTCGATCCGAAGGACGATGCGCCTGGTAGAGATCGAGGTGGTCGGTCTGCAAGCGGCGCAGCGAGTCTTCGCAGGCTTTGACGATGTGATAGCGGGAGAGGTCGCCTTCGTTGGGTCCTTTGCCCACGGTGCTGTGGACCTTGCTGGCGAGGACAATCTGATCACGCTTGCCGTTCTGCTTGAGCGCCTTGCCCAGCGCGCGTTCGCTTTCGCCGTCGTTGTACGAGTTGGCGGTGTCGATGAAGTTGATGCCGCGGTCGATGGCGAGGTTGATCAGCTCGATGGACTCGTCCTCGGGCGTGGGGCCGCCGAAGTTCATGGTCCCCAGGCAGAGGGGCGAAACGAGGATGCCGCTACGGCCAAGCTGTCGGTATTGCATGAGGATTTTCTCTTTCTTGTGGGTTGTTTTTACGGCAAAGACGCAAAGGAAAACGCAGAACTCATAGGTGGATAGAGGATGCCAGATTTCATGCAAAGAAACCCCATCGAAAGTGACGAGGTGATGGCGCAGTTGGGCATGTGACGGAGATGCGGACAACGCGACAGCAATTCGTCCTCGGTAAACCGGTTGAAGGAAGTCGGTGATGGTGCCGCCATGTGTCCCGGCGACGACTGTACCGGCAGGATGCAGCGCGTAGACCTCGCGCATCCACGCTTCTGCCCGTTCGCCGTTGGCCTGCGCCGACAGCCCGGTGATGGGGACAAACGACCGGTCCGCGTCGCACTCTGCCCACATCGCCACAAATTCGTCCATCGTTGCCCGGGGACGTCGCCGAAGTTGGCGCCTCGCGCAGGCGCACGTCTCGATGACGGAAGCCCCAGACGGGCGGCCAGTGGTTCCATGGTTTGGCGAGCGCGGGTCAACGGGCTGCTGTAGATCGCATCGACATTGATCTCCGCCAAATGGGACGCAGTGCGCTCAGCCTGCGCCAGACCAACGGCATTGAGCGCTGGATCGCCGGGTAGCGGGTCACGGTGTCCGTGGCGGACGAGGTAGAAGTTGGTCATCGAAAAGGTGTGGAATGGTGAAGTCCAAACTGAGGTGGTGCGGGACAGTAGTTTGAGTGTGTCATCGGTGGGGGCTGTCAATTCACCTTTCTTGGGCTATAATGTCAACCAGAGTCCGAGCTATCCCCTTTCCAAACAGCCCATCAAGCTTCACGTGCTGGGGAGCGCAGTGCAGAAATCGATCTACCACAAAGCGCCATTGCAGCAACGGAGGAACTGATGCAATCAGACGAGACCCGAAAACCCGATCCCGAAGAGGAATTGGAGTGGCCGAAGCAGCAGAAGAGACGGAGAGCGACTTTGTCTTCAGCGATGATGAGAAGGAGAGACCGCCGAGGATGACATCGGCACGCAGCCTTTGTTCGATGACGAAGAGCTGATCGCCGAACCGTCCATGCTTACCGACGAAGACTCGGAACCCCAGGAGTCGCCCTGGCCCGAGTACGACGACTGGACGGACGAAGCACGCGAAGAACCCGTCGAGCGCGACACCACCGAAGAGATGCCCGCCTGGGCGCAGCCCACCGGCGCGCTCCCCTACCAACCCACCGCCGACCGACCAGAGTTGACACCCAGTTTCCGAGAGGACCCCATGCCAATGAACGCTCCCGCCATGAGCGCCAGCCCGTTGCCTCGCCCAAGTGAACTGCCCGCAGATGCACAGCCGCAGGCGCGGTTGCCCCTGCCCCACCAGCCCAAGCTGGCCGAAATCGATCCGACGCTCTACGAGTACTGGCGCGAGCACATCAACCAGGGCTTCCAGCGCAACAACCGCATGTTCGACACGATCCTCGACGCCTTTATGCGCCCGTACAACACCACGATCTGGATGTACCGCATCCTCTTCGGGCTGGGGATCGCCGCCTTCCTCGTCGCTGCCGGCCTGGGCGCATGGCTACGCGAACCCATGTTCAGCCTGATCTTCGGTGGGCTGAGCATTGTCTCGTTCCTTACCTACTTCATCGGCCGTCCGCTGCAATCGTTGGAAGAGAACCTCAAGTTCATCACCTGGCTGGGCATCATCTACAACACGTACTGGACGCGTCTCGTCTACAGCATGGACGCAGAATCGATCCACGCCGATCTCGAAGACGCCACGCAAGACGCCATCAACGAGATCGAGCGCCTGCTGGACAAGCACCACGATTTCAGTGGGAATCGGCCGGGGTTGAGGTAGGGATTGGTGAGTAGTGATTGGTGATTGGGGCAGAGGTAGAGCAGTCGCCGTGAATGAAGAAGTAAGAATGGGTGGAGGGTATGACGCCTCAATTGGTGTCACATCCTCCACCCATTTGTTTAGGATTGGGTATTCAGCCAGTCTAGGAAATCTACCGGTTTCAGAATTAGGATTTCCCGGAATGGGTTCAAAGTTAGCAGATCTTCATCTCCGCTGATGATGCAGTGGGCAGCACCGCTGACAGCAAGTTCGAGGACCATGTTGTCTTTGGGATCTCGGCAAGCATCAATTGATGAAGTAACGTCTATCAGGACACAGCCTTGAATCAGTGCTTTCAGTAACCTATCCCGTTTCTGTTGCGAAATATAGCGATCAAACTTCTCTCGGCGCAACACAGTTGTTAGTTCAGTAGCGATCTGTGCAGACAGAAGTACTTCGCCTGCTTCCAATGCAACAAGCAAAGCACGTCCGGGCGCAGAACTCTGAAACAGAAAAGCGCTTACAACTACATTCGTGTCAAAGACGAAACGCTGTTTACCGCTCATCCAGGATTTCCGCCAAGATTTCCGGCGTCAAACCTCGCGCTTGCGCCTCTTCGCTGGCTTCTTCCATCTGTTGCCGAAGCGAATGGGCAGGCTGCGAAGTTTCCATCAGTTGCAGGCTCAAGAGCAAATCAAGTTTGCGGCGGTCTTGTTCAGAAGCAGTTTGATAAACTCTGGCAGCTTCAGGCGTAACCCGAATTGTAATCTCCTGTGTGTTCATTGTTTTCTCCAGTACCAAACAGGCCAAACAGATACCTTGTCCACGTTCTTCGCTCATGATACGGTTACAGTATACACGAAAGACACGCCGCCCACACCTCCATGCGTTGATCTATTGCTCTTCGATCTATTGCTCTTCGCAGGAAACTGCACTTGGCACAAAACAAAAATGGGTACAGTACGTGACACGAATGAATGCGTCACATCCTCTACCCATTCTTCATTCATCTTCCGTCAATCCGCCGCTACTGCCTCCTTCAACAAATGCATCGGGCGGTCGCCCTCGACGGTGAAATGCTTAAACGTGGGCAGGTAGTCGCGGTTCTGTTCGAGCATTTCGTCCACCATCTGGCGGATTTCGGAGAGGGTGAGGACGGCCGCAGTCAGCGGATCGTGGGCGATGGCCTGGAAGATCTTGCGCGGGTCGCCTTCGAGGATGCCCTCGATGGCCATTTCTTCGATCTGGGCGTTGATGCCGGTGAGCATGGCCACCGACGCCGGCAGTGCGCCGACGCGCACGGCTTCGAGTCCTTCGCGGCTGGCCCACACCGGCACTTCGACGCACGCGCCTTGGGGCAGGTTGTCGATGAGGCCGTGGTTCAGGGTGTTGCCGTTGTACTTGAAGGGTGTGCCGCCTTCCAGCGCGTTGATGATGTAGGCGGCGTACTCGTGACCGCGCTCCAGATCGAGCGGGGCCGGATCATTGAGCCAGTTGGTGATGGCTTCGCTCCAGTTCGTCTCACGCGCTCGGTACGCCTTGAGCACATACTTTGATTCGCCAGGATTCCAGCCGGTGCCGTGGGTGCAGTATTTCTCGATCAGGTCGGGGCGCTTGCGGAACCACGGGTTGTACTCGGAATGGTGACCGCTGGACTCGGTGGGGTAGTAGTCCAGGTGCAGGTACATCTCGTTGCGCACCTGCTCTTCGTTGTAGACTTCGGGGCGCTCGGTGATGGCCTGGCGGATCAGCGGATAGGCGTCTTTGCCGTTCCACTTGTATTCCAGGTACCAGGCCATGTGGTTGATACCGGCGCAGACGTAGGTGATCTCGTCCATGGGCGCGCCGATCCAACCGGCCAACATCTCGGCCGTCCCCTGTACGCTGTGACAGAGACCAGTGGTGACGATCTTGGTCTGGCTCTGGATGGCGCGGCAGTTGAGCACCATGGGGTTGGTGTAGTTGAGCATCACCGCGTTCGGACAAATCCGCTCCATGTCGCGGGCGATGTCGAGCATCACCGGCACGGTGCGGGCAGCGCGGAAGATGCCCGACGGGCCGCGCGTGTCGCCGATGTTGGTGTCGATGCCGTACTTCTCGGGGATGAGGATGTCGTATTGCCAGACGTCGATGGAACCGGCCAGGATGGTGACGATAACATAATCTGCACCGGTTAAGGCTTCTTCGCGGCTGGTGGTTGTCTCGACCTTGGCCGGGTACTTGCCCTCACGCACGATGCGGTTGACGGCCTGGCCAATGTAGTCGAGTTTGACCGGATCGATGTCCATGAGCGAGATGGTGGCGTCTTCCATGCGCTCAAAGGTGAGCACATCGCGCACGAGTTTGCGGGTGAAGCCGAAGCTACCGGCTCCGATAAAGGCGATCTTTGGCATTTGGGGGCAACCTTTGGAATCTTCCTATGGTAAACTGATCGAAGTGAACGTGGTTTGATTGGGTTATCTCTGGGGCCTAACAATGTTAGACATCAAAACAGTTTATCACGGATTCAGATGGTAATCCGGTTGCGGTGTTCTGCCGATTCAAGAGTTTGCTTTGATCGAAGAAGCTTGAAAACGACGTATCGCGCATCGAGGATGACAAACTTGCCCTCATGCCGAAGCAGCGCAGGATCCGCTCTATCTGGCCGATCTAGATGAGACTATGTCTGCTTTTTAAGCGACTGACACCGTGGCTTGGAGCACGGCCAGTGACTTACCAATGGCATATTTTCATGGCATCACTTGATCCAGTAACCGGCTCGGAGCAGGCCGGAACTCGCCCGGTGCTGGTCATCAGCCGTGAAGCGCTCAACCAACTTCTGCCGGTGGTCAATGTTGTTCCTCTGACCTCCCGCAAATCGCCCGCTCGGCGCATTTACCCCAACGAAGTCCTCATTCGTGCCGGCACGCCGGTCTTTCAGTGGACTCAATTGTGCTCTGTTACCAGATCCGCACGCTGGACAAGTGGCGATTGCGTCAGGATTTGGGTGAAGTAACCGACGTGTCAACCAGACTAGCGCTCTTCTTCGTGTTTCTTCGTGTGGCTTCGTGGATCAATTCTGGATCTACGGCCATCGAACATCTTGGATGGCGCGCTGCGACTGATCGATATAAAGCCACCATTGGACGAGCCACGGTTCGTCGATGCCCTGTCGGCGCGCCGTGTCCACGAGGACAGCGCGGATCTGGCGCAGGGATTGGCTGATCGGGTTGTCGCGCTCAGCACCGGCGCGGACGAGTGCGCCGTCCTGTGCGGCGGCAAGGATCTGGGCGATGGTCGGGGCGATGCGCTGCCCCGTGGGATGGCGCATCGATTCCCAGTGCAGCCACTTTTCGTAGGGATAGGCCACCCCATCAAGGACAAGCGCCATGCGCAGGGCGTGGGCCACTGTCTGCGCCACCGCCAAGAGGACGGCCACACCGTCGCCCCGCTCCATTGGGTTGTCGGCGGCGCGGTGTGAGGCGCGCATCCAGTAGTTGTGGTAGCAGCAGAAGGCGCGCTGCACGTCGGCAGACATTGGTCGCTGCGCCCGTTCAAGCAGTGACTGCACCCGATCCAATCTGTCTTGGATAGGATCCGCCGTACGCAGTTCAGCGATCAACGGCAGATCACACTCGTCGAGACCAGATGCTAATTCTTCCAAGGCCAAAGCGTTGAAATGCCCCTTCTTGCCGTCGAGCACGAACTCGAAGAAACGCGTCGGCGAAAGACGGTCTACCCCGGCCAGATCAGCGTCGGTGACCACCACGAAGAGATCGAGATCGGAGAAATCGTCGTCGACGCCGCGGCACGTGGACCCGTGCAACAGGATCGTCGCCCGTTCCGCCACCGCCGCCAGCGCCTCATGCTCGGCCAGGAGCGACGGCAGATTCGTCCTCAGTTTCTCGGCCCAGGTCTCGGCAATTTCCATCGCATCTTGCCTCAGTAGAGAGGGAGAATAGAACGCGAATTGAGCGGATTGGGCGAATTTTTCGGATTTTGCAGAAGAAATAAAATCCGCCTAGATCTGCCCAATCCGCTCAATCCGCGTTCTATTTAAGCATGCACATGATCGAGATCGAACTGCGGCAGCCAGCGAGCCTGGGCTTCGAGCATTTCGCTCACCATGCTGCGGATCTGCGGCAGGGTGCAGACGGCGGCAGTGAGCGGATCGAGCATGACGGCGTGGTGGACGGCGTCGGTGTCGCCGGTGAGGGCGGCTTCGACGATCAGTTCCTGCACGTTGATGTTGGTGCGGTTGAGCGCGGCCAGTTGCGGCGGCATGGCCCCCACGAAGGTAGGCTGAATGCCGTTGGCGTCAACCAGGCAGGGAACTTCGACGCAGCAGCCGTCGGGCAGGTTGGTGATGAGGCCGTTGTTGGGCACGTTGCCGTTGACGCGGATGGGCTTGTTGGTCTCCACGGCTTCGATGATCCACGAACCGTACTCATGGGAGCGTTCCACGCCAGGGTCGGCGCTGCGGATTTCGTCGAATTCTTCCTGGAATTTGTCCAGGCGCTCGATGCAGTGGCGGTAGTAGCCGCCGGTGCGGCCCAGATCGAACCAACTGTTGCGTTCGTCGGTAAAGCGAGGCACCAGTTCTTCGTTCACCATTTTGGCACTCTTGCGGAAGTAGGGCGAGTACTCGCTGGCGTGTCCGCTGGATTCGGTGACGAAGTAGCCGAAGTGTTCCATCAACTCGATGCGGACAGGTTCCTCGGCCTTGACTTCGGGGCGCTGGATCGCTTCCCAGATCTCGGGGTAGACGCTCTCTTTGCCGCGGTTGAATTCGAGGAAGAAGGCCTGGTGGTTGATCCCGGCGCAGAGGTAGTTGACCTCGTCGTAGGGGACGTCGATCCAGCGGGCCAGCATTTCGCTCGTCCCCTGCACGCTGTGGCAGAGACCGATGTGCGGCCAGCCGGTGGCGGCGTCCACGGCCCAGCAGTTGGCGGCCATGGGGTTGACGTAGTTGAGCAGCAGCGCGTTGGGGGCGACTTCGGCCATGTCGGCCACCAGGTCGAGCAGCACGGGGATGGTGCGCAGCGAGCGGAAGACGCCGCCCGGCCCCAGCGTGTCGCCCACACACTGCTCCACGCCGTACTTCTGCGGGACATCGAGATCGATCTTGTAGGCGTCGAGGCCGCCCTGTTGGAAGGTGGTGACGACGTAGTCCGCGCCGGTGACGGCCTGGCGCCGGTCGGTGGACGCTTCGACCCGAGCCTTGCCGCCACGCTGACGGGCGATGTTCTCGACGATCTCCTGGGCCTGGCGCAGGCGCGTCGGGTCCACGTCCATGAGGCTGATGGTGGCGTCGGCCAGGGCGGGCGCCAGCAGAATGTCGTTGCACAGTCGCCGCGTGAAGACCAGGCTCCCCGCGCCGATGAAAGTAATTTTTGCCATGTCTATGCTCCTTGGAAAAAGAAAGGGGAAAGAGGTTGAAATGCAGAAGTGGAAGAGGAGAAGCGCGTAATTCGTAATGCGTAATTGGTTGAGCCAGGATCGCAGCGAAAGTAGCGATCCCCTCTGGGTTACGCATTACGGATTACGCATTACGGATCAGACTTGAAAGCGTTCACCCCAGCCGCCGAACAGCGGCACCGGGTGAATCCGTCCTTGCAGGGCGGCGTACATGCCTGTCACCCAACCGTAGACGATGGTGAGGTAGGCGCCGATGACGAGGGCGAAGCTGGCCGCCGATAGCAGTGGACCGACCATCGGGATCCACGCCACGACCCAGGCTGGAATCGCCCAAACGATAGGAACGGCGACAGCGCCTGCAATCAGGGCCAACGATTGGAAGGCGTGGTAGCGGGCGAAGACGTCTTTGCGTTGGGTGAAGATCACAAAGAGCGGCATGATCACAGGGACAAGATAGCTGAGAAAGGCGAGGGTACGGTTGGACTTTTCCACGGTCAACTTCCTATCCCTTGAAGTTCGATTTCGCCGGCGTAGTGACAAGTGGCGTAGTGATCGGGGCGGATCTCACGCAGCATTGGTTCTTCTTTGACGCAGCGGTCTTTGTCGTTATAACGGCAACGCGGGTGGAAGACACAGCCGCTGGGCGGGTTGGCCGGGCTGGGAATGTCCCCTTCGAGGATGATGCGATTGACATGAATGTCGGGATCGGCGGGTGGCACCGCGGAGACCAGCGCCTCGGTGTACGGATGCAGCGGCTGACGCAGCAGTTCGTCCGACTCGGCCATCTCGACGATGCGCCCCAGGTACATGACGGCGATCCGGTCGCAGATGTGTTCCACCACCGAGAGGTCATGGGCGATGAAGATCAGCGTCAGGCCCAATTCGTCTTTGAGTTCTTGCAACAGGTTGAGCACCTGCGCCTGCACCGACACATCCAGCGCGGAGACAGGCTCATCGGCGATGATCAGACGTGGGTTGAGGGCCAGGGTGCGGGCAAGTCCGATACGCTGGCGCTGCCCACCGGAAAACTCGTGGGGATAGCGGCTCATGTAGTCGGGGTTGAGGCCCACCGACTGCATCAACTGCGCCACGCGATCTTCGAGTTGACGGCCACGCGCTTCGCGGTGGATGATCAGCGGCTCGCCGATGATGTCTTTGACGGTGAAGCGTGGGTTGAGCGAGCTGAACGGATCCTGGAAGATCATGCGCATGTCACGGCGCAGATCCTTCATCGTCTGCTTGTCCACGTCCACCACGTTGACGCGTGAACCGTCCATGCGGCGGTACCAGACTTCACCGTCGGTGGGTTCGTAGAGGCGCAGGATGGAACGACCGGTGGTGGTTTTGCCGCAGCCGCTCTCGCCAACCAGGCCCAGCACTTCCTGCTCTTTGAGCTTGAAGCTGACGCCGTCTACGGCCTTGATGTGGCCTACGACGCGCTGGAAAAACCCCTGCTGAATCGGGAAATGCTGCTTCAGGTTGTTCACTTCCAGGATGTAGTTGTCGCCGTTAGCGACAGGATTCTGTTGCCAGTTCAATTGCACCGTTCCCTTTGACTGCTGAGGGTTTTGGGGTTGCGTCATGTCAATTTACCTATCTATACCCACCGTCGCCTCTTCCATCAAAATATCCGCGTCTGTCCAGCCTTTCCACTCTTGGAGTTGCTGGTAGGCCCGACGGAAGACGAGGCGGGTTTCTACGGTGACGTCCTGGGCGTTGACACCCGATGGTAAGGCGAAGAGATAGGACGTCGTGTCGGTGGCGTGGGCGGCCAGTCGTGTGTCGGAGACCAATGTCACGGGACGCCAGTAGGCGCCGGTGGGCATTTCGCCCGTCCAGTCGTCTTGCAGCACTTTGGCGAACGCTTTGCCGGAAAAGCCGCCGTAGTTGCCGGCCCAGTCGGGCAAGGTGGGGCCGAAGACGCTCTCCAGCGGTTGGCCGTCGGCGTCCTTGGCCTCGACGATCAACATCATGTGGCGCAGCGGCGAATCGGTGGGTACGTGGTGACCTACCCGATCATTGGTGATGCTCACACTGACCAGCACACGGTTGCTCATCGCCTTGGCAGTAGTGGTCATGGTGACGGAGTTTTGCAGCAGATCCACGTCCGACGCGCCGCCCATGCGGTGGTTGTGTACCTGGCTTGCGTCGCGCACCAGCCCGCCTGCATCGGGGTAGACGAAGTAGTTGGTGCCGTCCTCCGTCTCCAGCGGTGGCATGTGACAATCCTGGCACGTCTGGCCAGTTTCAGGATCGCTGTAGGCGCTGTCCAGCCACTCGCCGTAGGAGTTGTAGACGAGCACGCCGCCGGTGACTTCCATGTTGCCCACCACGCCGCCCATGACGCCGTAATGGCAACCGGCGCAGAAGGCGCTCTCTTCCATGAGCGGCAGGTAGGTGTCGTGGGAGTCACTGCCGTCGTCGCCTGGCGCGTAGACGTCGTCGAGCGAGCCGAAGAAGAGTTCATCGCCCTCGTGTGGCCGGTAGAGCCGCATCGACAGGATACCCGGCATGTCGGCGTAGGGCAGGCCGGTCTCTCGGTTCAGGATCACGTCACCGGTTTTGTGGCAGAATTCGCACGAAATGCCTTCGGCGGCGTCGCCCTTGAGATCCACTGGGAAGGGCGCATGATCAAGAATGCCGTAAGATCGTTCGACGGTGGTTGTGGCGTGGCATCCACTCCAGGCGCAGTTTTGCTTGTTCGGAATGTATGCAGCCACCGGTGTATGACAGGTGGCGCAATTGCCGGGCCGATTTGGATAATCCAGGTAATGGCCAGGACCGTAGTAGGGTTGCGACAGATCCGGAGGCTGCGGAATGCCCAGGCTGTCTTTCACTGGCTCAGGGCTGCTGTTGCCGTTGACGTCCGTCCCCATGTACATGGACAGAAAACGCGGGTTGGTGGCGCTTTGTGAATGGGCGTCCATCAGCCATTCGTCGTTGTTCGTGTGACAGAGGGCGCAACTGGCAGATCCGTCCACCCCATCGCGTGAGGCCCACTCGAACTTGTGATTGTCGCCGATGTAGTGCGGACGCAGATCCAGGGTGACGGGTTCGCCGCCTACAACGCCGGTGACCAACTCGTTGTAGTAGCCGGGCGCCCACGCCGTCACTGAGACGACGTCACCGGCGGTAAGGTTGGGGATCACGAAGTAGCCGGTTTCATCGGAATTGACGTGTTCCAGCGAAAGCTGAATACGCACCGCGTCGGCCACAGGTCCTGTCGGCGACATGACATAGCCGCTGATCGAATTCTCGTCGTTTGTCTCCTGTGCGTAGGCGGATTCCGTGGCATAGAGCCGGAACCAGCCCCCACAGCCCCATTGATCAGGACAACGAAAAATGCTGTCCAGAGTAGTTGATGTGTTCTACGCATGTCCTTCTCGGTGTATCAAAGCGAATTGCGAATTGCGAATTGCGAATTGCGAGAACGATTGTCACCTGCATACCTGCAACCTGCCTCTTCGGTCGCTACGTAATCGCGTACGGGTCGGCGGCGTCGCGCAGGCCGTCGCCAAGCAGGTTGAAGCCCAACACGGCCAGGATGATGAAGGCAGCGGGGGCCATGATCCACGGCGTCTCGCCCAGGGTGCGCAGGTTCTGGGCGTCTTCGCATGAGCAGGCCCCAACTGATCAATGGGCGCTGGATGCCGATGCCCAGGAAGCTGAGGAATGCTTCGGCCAGAATGATGCCTGGAATCGTCAAGGTGAGGATGACGATGATGTGACTAAGTGAGTTGGGTAGCACGTGCAAGAACATAATACGAAAGTCGGATGCGCCCATCTCTCGGGCGGCCAGCACGAAGTCCGTCTCGCGCAAGGAAAGCACCTTGCCGCGCACTTCGCGGGCCAGCGTTGTCCACGAGAGTAGGGCGAAGATCAGCGACATGATGATGAAAATTCTAAACGAGTCCCAGGTGCGGGGGACGATGGCAGCCAACGCCAGCCACAGCGCCAACTGCGGGAACGCCGAGATGAACTCGACGAAACGCTGCACTACATTGTCGAACCAGCCGCCGTAGTAGCCGGAGATCACGCCCACCGCCGCGCCGATGATCACGCTGATGATGGTGCCGAAAACGCTCATGGTCAACGAAATGCGGCCCGCCTCGCACGCCTTGCTCCATAGATCCGCGCCCAATTTGTCTGTCCCCAGGAGGAAGATACTGGTCCCTTCCACGCCGAACAGATGACGGTTCATGGGGATGAAGCCGAACATCTCGTATTCCCAGCCTTCCACAAAGAACTGGATTGGATACATCTGCTCGGTGTCCTCGATCCAGGTGGGGACGAATGTCTTCGGATCGACGGTTACCACCTGAGCATAGACAAAGGGACGCAGGTGGAAGTTGCCCTCTTCATCCACAAAGTGGATCTTGGTGGGTGGGATGAAGGCGTCGCGCGCATTCGTGTAATTGAGCGGATAGGGCGCAAAGAAATCGGCAAAGATGGCAAGGAGGCCCAGCATGATCACGATCAGACCGCCCACAATCGCCGGCTTGCTGCGCCGGAAGCGCCGCCACACGAGTTGGTAGTAAGTTTCGCGTCGCTGTGCCTTCACCGGCTGGACGTTGTCTTCTTCGGGTAAAGCATTGCCAACAGCTACACTCATCAGCTTCGGTCCTTTTGAACAGGCAACAATTAACTATAGCGGATGCGCGGATCGAGCACAGCCAGGAAGAGATCCGCTAGCAGATTGCCAAGCACAATCAGCGCCGCGATCACCAACAGCGCCCCGCCCGACAGATACACGTCCTGTGTAGCGAGGGCCTGATAGAGGATCGGCCCCAACGTGGGAATGCCCATCACGATGGTCACTTCCAGTTCGCCCTGGAGCATGTAGGGCAGCACGGTCCCCTGGTAGGCCACCATCGGATGCAGGGCGTTGGGGACGGCGTGCTTGTTCATCACCGTGGCTTCGCGCAGACCTTTGGCGCGGGCCGTGGTGACATACTGGGCATTGAGCACGTCGAGCAGATTGCCGCGCATCACACGCATGTTACGGGCCACACCACCCAGACCCGCCACCAGCACCACGGGCCAGATATGCTGAATCAAATTCAGGAATTTCGCCCAAGACCAGGGCGCGACCACATACTCCGGCGAGAAGAACGAGGTGACGTGACTCTGCCGGAAGGTAAAAACCAACATATATAAAATGACAAGGGCTATAAAAAAGCGTGGTATCGAGGTAAGGATGAAGGCAATAACGCTCAATATATTGTCCGCCCAGCCATATTGGCGGGGCGCAACGTAGATCCCCAGCACCACCCCCACAATCGTAGAAGTCAGATGCGCCAAGAGCGCCAACATCAACGTTTTGGGGAACCGATCCATGATGATCTCACCGGCGTCTCTTCGATAGGCGAACGAGTAGCCGAACTTCCCTTCGGTGACGATCCCCTTGACCCAGGTAAAAAACTGCATATAGACAGGCTGATCGAGACCATACTGCTGACGCACCAACTGCGTCATCTCTTCAGCGCGGTCTTCAGTTAAGCCGCCGGTCTGAATCAAGAACTGCTTGTAAGTGGAGGCGAAATCGCCGGGCGGCAATTGGATCACGAAGAATGATGTCGTGGCAATCGCGATCAGCACAACCAGCGAAATCAGCAGGCGGCGAATAATGTAATTCAGCATGTTTCCAGCCTTTGGCAGAGAGATGGCGATGATGGGAATGATGGGATGATGCCCGCAGACACCACCCCATCATCTCCATCATCCCATCATCCGACTTGCACGACGACGAAGCTATACAACGATGCTATTCGTTGTCGTACACCGGAATCGTGTTCGGGCGGACCTGTTCCTTCTGATCTTCAACAGGAGTCCAGATCACTTCCGACATGATGGCATCTTCCACCCACTGGTACATGTAGGGCGGCGTGCCACCGGGGACGTTCTTGAAGCGCTCGGCCAGGGCCAGGCCCTTGCGACCGATGATCGTACCCAGCGAGTAGTTGTGCAGGGTGTAGAGGTAGTTGTACTGGTTGATCAGTTCAACGCGCTCTTCAGTATCCTGCGAGGTGCAGTAGGTGTTGATCAGGTCGACCATTTCCTGTTCCCAATCGCGCAGCGGGCGCTCGGCGCCTTCGGCCTGGCGGTTCCAGCCCGGAGTCTGCGGGGTGATCGGGGCCAAGTTGGCGCAGTTCTTGAAGGGCAGCAGGAAGTCGCTGGTGCGGCTGATGCGCATATCCCATTCACCGCTGGTGTTGACATCAGTACCCGCCTGGCTGGTCAGCGGGCGAGCATTGACCTTGATGCCGACGCTGGCGAACATCGCCACAAGCTGGTCGCCGATGGTGATCGACTCGGCGGCGTCCTGCGAGGTGTTCATGGCGACGATCACATCTTCGCCGGCCAACGGGCCTTCGGTGAAGTTGAGGATGTCATTGCCGTCGGTGTCTTCGAGGCCGAGGCCGGCCAGCAGCGCCCTGGCCTTCTCAACATCGTACGGATAGTAGACGACCGATTCCTTGTCGAATTCAGGCGAACCGGGGAAGAGGCCGCCGGGGAAGGCACGCAGGAACGGACCACGCATGATGGACTGGGCGATGCCGTCGCGATCCATGGCATGGCTCAGCGCACGGCGGAAATCGTCTTCGCGGAAGAGCTGGCGAATGACTTCGTCGCGCTCGCCGGTGATGCCCAGGCTCTCGGACTGGTTCAGTTCCAGGTTGAAGGCCAGATCTTCGGGGCCCCAGTTCATGATGAACTCGGCATCGGGTTCCTGAGCACGGCGCAGAGCTTCGACAAACTCGCTAGAGGGATTCTCCAGGTTGGTGTGATCACAGCCACCGGCCAGTGTACACAGGGTACGGCCGACGCCGCTGGGACCCTTCTGGTAGACGGATTCGTCGATGTACGGAAGCTGATTGCCTTCCTCGTCGACCATCCAGAAGTAGGGGTTGCGGCGCATGATCAGCAGTTCGTCGGTGATGTACTCAACAGGCACCCACGGCCCCATGGTGACGGCGGGCAGCGCATCGGGGGGCAGAATGTTGGCGAACGACGTGTAGTCGACGCTGGAATCATTCTTGGGGTGGACAGGTTCCAGCACATGAGACGGCGAGACGTTGAAATCGCCTTCGTCCATGTAGTAGAAGAGCTGCCGCGGGAACGGCTGGGCGAACGTCCACAGGATCGTGTAATCGTCCACGGCTTCGAGCGTGGGCAGCACGCCGTCCAACTCGAACGCATCACCCTTGACGCCGTTGCGCACGATGTTGGGATCGTTGATCAGATCTTCCCACGTGAAGATGACATCGTGTGAAGTGAAGGGTTCACCATCCGACCACTTGGCGCCTTCGATCAGGTTCATGGTCAGTTGCAGGCCGTCTTCGCTCCATTCCCAGCTCTTGGCCAGGTTGGGGAAGGGTTCCACGTCCTGGTCGGCGCGGAAGAGCGGACCGGTCTTGACCAGCGCCTGGTAGTTGAAGGACATGGCTTCGATGCCGAACCAACCGGAGGTCACACCGGCGCCGTTGTTCCAACCGGCTGTGGGGCAGGCCGAGAAGTCACGCCAAGCGCCACCGTAGACGCCGATACCGTCGGACAGGCCGCCGGACAGGACGACCTTGGGTTCAACCGGCAGGCGTTCTTCGACGGGGGGCAGTTCGCCAGCTTCCACCAACGCAGTCACCCATTCGGGTTCGCTGTAGGAATCCAGCGCTTTGTAGGTGACGATCTGATCGATGGGCAGCGGCTCGACGATCACACCACCCAGATCCAGTTCCGGCGGATCGGGGAAGGCGACGGTGTCTGCCGGGCGGACCATACGGGGTTTCCACCATTTCCTCTTCGGCGGCTGCTTCGGGTGCGGCAGCTTCCTCGGCAGGAGCAGCTTCTTCGGCCGGCGCTTCTTCAGCAGCAGCGGGCTGTTCCGCAGGGGTTTCTGCAACAGGTTCGTCACCACCACAGGCTGCGGCAACGACGAGCACTGCGATCAGCAGAGAGAGTAACAGAATTCTCCGCAATTGGCGCATTTACTTTCTTCCTTTCTCCATGTGTGAGAACAATTGAACATATTCAAACTGCCCGGGGTCGACAGTAAGAACCAACAAAATGAAGCGAACCGATGGGGATTAAGGCGATTCGTGCAACCAACAAGCCGCCAGGTGACCATCCGATACTTCGGCCAGGGGTGGCGTCTGCTCTCGGCAGATTGGCATGACGTGTGGGCAACGGGCGGCAAAGGCGCAGCCGCGGATGTCGTCCATGGCGTTGGGGACCATGCCTTCAATCGGCACAAGTTTGTCTTTTTTGCGGCCAAGCACAGGCACCGAGAGCAGCAACCCTTCGGTATAAGGGTGAAGCGGTTCGTGGAAGATGGCACGGGTGGGGCCGTATTCCACGACTTTGCCCAGGTACATCACGGCGACGAAATCGGAGATCTGCGAAACTACGCCCAGATTGTGGGTGATCATGATGATGGAGGAATCGAAATCATCTTGCAATTCCTGCATCAGATCGAGGATCTGCGCCTGCACCGTCATCAATGCCGTGGTGGGTTCATCGGCAATGAGGACGGAAGGATTGCACGACAGCGCCATCGCGATCATCACACGTTGGCGCATACCACCGCTCAACTGGTGGGGATAGGCGCTCAGCCGTTCATGTGGGGCGCTAATGTGAACACGGCGCAGCATCTCTTCGGCCCGTTCCAACGCCTCAGCCTTGCTCATCTTTTGGTGCAGCATCACCGTTTCGGAGATCTGATCGCCGATGTTGTGCAGTGGGTTGAGCGACGTCATCGGCTCCTGAAAGATCATGGCCACTTCGGCGCCACGGATCGAACGCATCTGCGGACCGGTGGCGTCGACTTTGGCCAGATCAACCTTGCTGCCGTCCTTGCGGCGTAGGAGGATCTCGCCTTCTACGATTTTCCCGGGGGGTGACTTCACCAGGCGCATGATCGAACTAGCGGTGATGCTCTTGCCACAGCCGCTTTCACCCACCACCCCCAATGTAGAACGACGCGCCAACGAAAAATCAACCCCATCAACGGCGCGCACAATACCGGCCTCAAGAAAAAAATGGGTTTTCAGGTTCTTGATTTCGAGGATGGGTTCTTCTGCGTGCGCTGTTTGTGCCTGCACAAGCCATGTCCTAACTGTTGAAGGCGTGCGCGCAGTAGGCATTCGTTGCGCGCGTCGCCAGGCAAAAAAGAGTGCTAACGTTAACAGTTGTTCGAATAGGCGCAGCCATGTCGAACCGACGCTTGAGGATATGAATACAGTGGGTGCAATCCCTGAGGCGCTCAGAACATCTACCACTTAGCAGGGGATTACCAGGTAGATTGTGACACCAACGATAACGAAACTGCCGATGCGGGAATGCCGGCAGCAGATCTTGTTCCTCTTCCAGAGTGTCGCCACATCAGGAGAGGTTTTGGGGGATACCGTCGGACACAATCGCCATTGTAGTAGCTACGTGATCGAATGTCAAATTGATAGATTCCTTCCAATTGGGCGATCCTGAAGCTACACCAATGGAGTCGCATTTCCAGTATTTTCACGAAACCGGTACACTGATGCGTGGTGCGTGAACCAATAGAGATGGTACTCGCTCGATTGGAGAGCCGATTTTACATCGGACACAGCGTAGGCAAAGGTGCAATATGGCAAACAGAAGGGTGACGGTTGGGCTGGTGGGTGCTGGCGGTTACGGCGGCAACTATGTGCGTCAGTTGCTCGATCCGGCTACAGTCGAGAGTAGGCCGTTGGTGGGCGTGGTCGATCCGTTTGCGCAGAATGCGCCGGCCTGGCCCTATCTGCAAGAACAGCAGATCCCTGTCTATGCAGATCTGGATGCGTTCTACGCTGAGCAACAGCCCGATCTGCTGGTGATCGCGTCGCCCACACACCACCACATGCCGCAGACGCGCATAGCACTGCGTCATGGGTCGAACGTCCTATGCGAAAAGCCTCTAGCCGCCACCGTACAGGATGGTTTGGAGACGCTGTCATTGGAGCAGGAAAGCGATCTCTTTGTGGCGATTGGTTACAACTGGTCGTTCACACCGCCGATTTTGCAACTGAAACAGGACATTCAGAGCGGCGTTCTCGGCGCGCCCATCCGGCTGCGCAGCCTCCGTTGTGGCCGCGCTGGCAGGCGTACTACGCGCAACCGCTGGGCCGGTCATATTCACAGCGAAGAGGGCAACTGGGTGCTCGATAGCCCGCTGAACAATGCCACGGCCCATCACCTGCACAACATGTTCTTCTTGCTGGGCGACGAGATGGATCAGAGCGCGCTGCCGGTATCGGTGGTGGCTGAACGCTACCGCGCCAACCCTATCGAGAACTACGACACGGTGGCCATGCGCGCCGTCACCGCGGACGGCGTCGAGGTGCTCTTTTACACCGCCCACGCCGTCAAAGACGAGTTGGGGCCGATCTTTCACTTCGAGTTCGAGCATGCTACCGTCACCTACAGCGGGCGCGACAGCGAGATCATGGCGCAGTTCCACGATGGACGTGTGCGCGGCTACGGCAACCCCGAAGCCGACGCCCACAGCATCAAGCTCGACCATTGTGTCGACGCCATCCGTCAGGGGACGCGTCCTGTGTGCGGCATCGAGGCGGCGCTGGCGCAGACGCTGTGCATGAACGGCGTGCAGGAATCTGGCGAGATCGTCGATTTTCCCCCGGAACTGCTGCACATCGAAGACGGCCAGGGCGTCATCGAAGGGCTGCCGTCGCTCTTCTTCAACTGCTACCAATCCAACCTGCTGCCATCGGAGCGCGGCGACGTCCCCTGGGCCTGCCCCGGCGACGTCGTCGACCTGTATGACTACACGCATTTTCCGTCTGTTGGTGATTGGTGAAAGGGACAGAGGAAAGCTCCTCCCCAGTCACAAAACCCCAATCACCAATCACTGATCACCAATCACTCTTCTGGAGGACAACCCATGTCGGCTACCCCACCCCCCATTCGCTTCGCTACCATCGGGCTGAACCACGGTCACATCTACGAGCAGACACGCGTGCTTTTGGACGCAGGCGCTGAGCTGGTTTCGGTCTATGCGCCGGAAGCGGATCTGCTGGCGCCGTATCGTCAACGGTTTCCGCAGGCGGCAGCCGCAAGCAGCCAGGCAGAAATCTTGGAAGACGAGTCGATCCAGCTTGTGATCAGCGCCGGTATTCCCTGTGACCGCGGTCCCCTGGGCGTGGACGTGATGCGCCACGGCAAAGATTACATGAGCGACAAGCCCGGTTTTACCACGATGGCCCAGTTGCAAGAGCGCGCAAAGTACAGGCCGAAACTGGCGGATCTTCTCGATCTTCTACAGCGAGCGGCTGGGCAATCGGTCGTCGATCAAGGCGGGTGAGCTGATCCAGTCCGGCGCCATCGGCGAAGTCATCCAGACCATCGGCACCGGTCCCCATCGTCTCGCGCCGAATCGCGCCCCGATTGGTTCTTCCAAAGGAGAAATACGGCGGCATCCTCATCGACATCGCCAGTCATCAATTTGAGCAGTTCTTGTACTACACAGGGGCGAAATCGGCGGAGATCGTGGCGTCGCAGGTGGGTAACTACCACCACCCGCAGTGGCCCGGCCTGGACGACTTCGGCGACACGCTGCTGCGCGCCGACAACGGCCGCACCGGCTACCTGCGCGTGGACTGGTTCACACCCGACGGCCTGCCTACCTGGGGCGACGGGCGTCTGACGATCCTGGGCAGCGAGGGCTACATCGAACTGCGCAAATACGTGGACATTGCCGGCCGCCCCGCAGGTGACCACATCTTCCTGGTCACCCAGGAGGAGACGACCTACATCGACGGCTCCGACACGCCGATCTACTACGGCGAAGCGCTGCTCAATGACGTACGCAACCGCACCGAAACCGCCATGCCGCAGGCGCACTGCTTCATGGCGATGGAGTTGGCGATCCGAGCGCAGGAGACGGCAAAGCAATTGACGATTTCCAATTGACGATTTTCGATTGTCTGGTTGAGCAGATGATCGGACAAAAGCAACTGGATTGGCAGAAAAAGGAACGTCGGGGAATATGCCTCCTTCTGGGCATATTCCCCGACGTTCCTCTTTCATTTCCTGTGATCGTATACTCACTTCAGCACAGACAATCGGAAATCGTCAATCGTTAATCGTCAATTGTGGCACGTCGAGCCAGCAGCGCTTCGCCCACGATTCGTAGCCGAGTTCGGCCAGTTGCACGCCTTTAGCGCCTTCCAGCAGATCCCAGGGGAAGGGGGTATCTTCGACGACGTGGCGCAGGAAGGCTTCCCACTGCACCTTGAAGGCGTTGTCGTAGGTTTGGTTGGTGGGCATCTGCTGCCAGGTGTCGAAGAAGTCGATGGGGCTGGGGATGTCGGGATTCCACACGGGCTTGGGCGTCATGGCCTGGGGCTGGATCACGCATTCGCGCAGACCGGCCACGGCGCTGCCGTTGGTGCCGTCCACTTGCAGGGTGAGCAGGTCATCGCGGCGCACACGCACCGTCCAGGAAGAATTGAACTGGCAGATCACGCCGTTGTCCAGCTCAAAGGTGCCGTAGGCGGCGTCATCGGCGGTGGCGGCGTAGCGGTCGCCCCGCTCGTCCACGCGCTCGGGGACGTGAATCGCGCCGAGGCAGTTGAGCGATTTCACCTTGCCGAAGAGGTTGTCGATCACGTAGCGCCAGTGGGCGAACATGTCGAGGATGATGCCGCCCCCCTCCTCCTTGCGGTAGTTCCACGAAGGACGTTGCGCCGGTTGATCTAACCCGGTGAAGACCCAGTAGCCAAATTCCCCGCGCACCGACAAGATCTGCCCGAAGAAGCCGTTGTCGATCAAATACTTGAGCTTGAGCAGACCGGGCAAGAAGAGCTTATCCTGCACAACGCCGTTTTTGGCGCCTGCGCGGTGCGCGGCGCGGGCCAGGCTGAGGGCGTCTTCGGTATTGGTGGCGGTGGGCTTCTCGCAGTAGACAGCCTTGCCGGCGTCAATCGCTTTGAGCACATTGGCTACACGCAAATTCGTCGCCAAAGCGTCGAAATAGATGTGATTCTCGTCGTCGGAGAGTGCGCCGTCGAGATCGGTGGTCCACTTTTTGACGCCGTGGGCCTCGGCCAGCCGCTCCAACTTGTCGGGGTTGCGCCCAACCAGGATGGGATCGGGAATGATGTAGTCACCGGCGCGGGTCGGCACGCCCCCCTGCTTGCGGATCGCCAGGATCGACCGCACGAGGTGCTGGTTCGTCCCCATGCGCCCGGTGACGCCGTTCATGATCACGCCGATTCGATGTTCTGCCATGAGACGCTCCAGAAGAGAGTGTGAGTGAGACGGGATGTCTTTGAATATCTTGGGATTGGGAGATTGGGCGATTTTGTTTACGAATGCTTCAAATATGCGTCCACAATTTTCTCCAAAAATACTTCTTGATCCCCTGCCCAGTAACGGTTCGAGAAGATTTCGACTTCGACGAAGCCGTTGTAGCCGGTGTCTTCGACCCAGCCGCGGATCTGACGCACGGGGATCGATCCTTCGCCCATCAGGCCGCGGTCGTTGAGCAGGTCTTCGGTGGGCGAGCGCCAGTCGCAAATGTGGAAGGCGAAGAGCTTGTCCATTTGGCCGCAGCGCTGGATTTGCGCTTCCAACTCCGGGTCCCACCACAGGTGATAGACGTCTACGGCCACACCCACCCAGGGCGAATCGATGGCGGCGCAGGCGTCGTTGGCCTGGCGCAGCGTATTGATGGCCGAGCGGCTGTCGGCGTACATGGGGTGCAGCGGTTCGATGGCCAGCTTCACCCCGGCAGACGCCGCATGGTCGAGGACAGCCTCGATCCCGTCCTGGATCTGCCGACGTGAGACGGTCAACGGCTGCTTGGGGACGGCCCCACACACGAGGACGATCAACGGCGCGTCCAGTGCGGCGGCCTCGTCGATGGCGCGGTGGTTGTCGTCGATGGCCGCTTGGCGCCCGGCGTCGGTGTCCGCGGGGAAGAAGCCGCCGCGGCAGAGCGACACCACGTCCATCCCCGCGTCGCGGATGCGCTGCCCGGTGGCGGCGATGTCGCGACCGTCCAATGCATCGCGCCAGACAGTCATGCCGGCTACGCCGTGGGCGGCGAAGCGGTCGATGGCGGTTTCAATCGGCCAGGGTTTGGTGGTGATGGTGTGAATACAGAGCTTGGATGTGTCGACAATCGGTTGCGCCATGGCTCACTTGTAGGAGGTTGGGTGATGGATGGTGCTTGTGGGTCGAAGGCTGGGGCAAATTATACCACGAGGCAAAGATTCCGCCACATGCGGTGTGTTTTTGGGGTGAGATTCCACAACTGCCAGAAATGGAACGCGGATTGGGCGGATTTGAACAGATTTTGCATCTGTTCATCAGTCTCTGCATGCGCAGACAGCGGAGAGAGCACGCCCTCGTGCGGGCAACACCTGAACACCCGCACGAGGGCGTACTCTCTCCGCTGGATTTCGTCGACCGACTTCGGCCATCGTGTACTGGATTCTCGGACTACTGCGGATCTTCTATCTTCTTGACATCGATATGCCACGGCCCGGTGGATTGAACGGTCATGCTGACGATTCCAGTTGGCGCAATTGTGACCGTTTCGGATGTGTAGACGCCGTTCGCCGCAAAGAGCACTTCGCTCGTGTCGTCATCGCGGAAGAGGGTGACCACGAATTCGCCATCGCCTTCGTGGTAAGCAGTGAAGTTGGATAGCGGTTCCAGTATCCAGGCTTCGTACGTGAACGTGCCGATGCAGTCGTCGTCACTGTCAGGAATCTCACAGACGGCAGTTAGTTGGACGATTGTTCCGTATTCCAACATACACTCGATGTCTTCCGGCGCGCAGAGATCAGCTTCTCCCCAACCATCAGCATGGCTCATCTCATTTTGCATGGCGGCGGTGTTGTTATCTTGTGGTGCCGTGATCGCATTTGACGCCAATGGTGCGATTAGCGGTATCAGAGAATGACAACCGGTGAGTAAGACAACACACAACCCGACAATAGCGCCCTTCATGGAATTCATCGTTCACCTCCGCTTACAGTTTAATGGCGAAATGGGCCTCAAATCTCCGGAGTTCCCACCTCTGGTAACCATGAAGCGGGAAGTTCGGGAAGACACGGATTAGGCGAAATGTGCAGAAGCGTCGCATCTACATCATTGTTCAGCCTCGGTTCAACCACGGCAGCCAAGATCGGTACAGACTAGAGACATGCAGCGACGCTGCAATACCAACCAACTCCTCTTCAGTGACAAGTGAGGCAGGGACGACATCAAGTGTAATGACTTGTGCTCGTCGCGAGTCTCTCACTACGAGACGGCGCGTATGCTTATCACTCCAGCCCGAATGACGTACGGCACCATCCTCATCCAATTCAATTAGCCAGCCACCCTTGATCATGATGCCGTCTCTACCATCCATGTCCACGGGCATCACAAACGATTCATAGTCAATAGGAACGTACTCGTGTTGATAGGCTTCGGCACGATGCACAGTCATGATGATCTGGCCCTGCTTTTCTTCTTCCGCGCTTTGGATCGGAAAGATCAAGTCTGGATGCTCTCGATTCGTGTTGGTGACTTCTGCAAGGTCTATGTCAAAGCCAGCCGGCAAGTAGGTGGGTAGCCATAGATTCCCCAAGAAAGGACGTGCAGTCTTGAGAAGTATGGGTGTGCCAGTCGGCATATCTTGAAGTTCCTGGGAGAGCTGTTGAGGAGAACTCTCCTCAGGATCCTGGAAGAATGGAGGATGGTCGATAGGAATCAATTCGAGAAATGCAGCCACAATGCACCTTCCTGATTCTGACATTGATTGGTAGTGGATTCAGGTTCAACGCTGATCACCAGCGTCTGTTTCTTCTTTCTAGTAACGGCGCGGACAGCCACACGGACGATGTATGATCATGTTCCAACAGTATGAACAGCCGTAGCAGCTTTGCCCAGGGTATGTCGGCTGCTGGTTGACGCGATAGTATGTATATCTATCGTAGGCAAAAGTAGATGAGCAGCATGTACCGCAAGCGCAGCCACTGTACACATATTGGATACATTTGGAATAGTTTTGACAGCTTCCACAGCCATTTGGCGCAGCTTGGGTTTCGCCATGTGTTCGCGCCAACATCAAAATCGCCAAAGCAGATGCAACACTCGTCTGCAAGAAACTCCGCCGTTTCGGAGCAAACGCCTGCGTCACCGCCTGCCACACACGCATCGCCTTGCGCGGTCCCATCCATAGTCCCAATTGCATACTCGCAAGGATCCCTGTCTTGGCGTGTACACCCTTGTCGTCCACTGTCACCACGTAGGGGGCGTAGCGCCACCCCTTGGGATGGGCGGTGTCGAGGAGATCCTTGGCTTCGTCAGTGCGGAGGCTGAGCAAGTCCAGCGAGTCGCCTACTGCATCGCGCACCGTTGTAGCCACGTGGCTGCACTTGGAACAGCCACCATCGTAGAGCAAATATCGCTTCATCGGTTCCTCCTATTGGATTGAAGAAAGTTGTGCCGATGAAGCTACTATAGGCGTTGCGCCAGCCGCTGACCATCGCCCGCACAGGTGAAATCGGGGTAGTTGTACCCTCACCCGTACGGGCTAACCCACACGCGTAGAACAAACCAAAAAACAACTTACACCAGGTACGCCACCCGCCCTTCCGACAATTTCATCCCCGCCGAGAGCGCGAGGACGGCCAACTCTGCGCGGCTGGCGACGTTGAGCTTTTCGTAGGCGTTGCGCAGGTGCGCCTTCACGGTGTTGACGCTCACTTGCAGATCCGCGGCAATCTCGTGGTTGGTGCGCCCTTTGGCGGCGTGGCGCACGATCTCCAGTTCGCGCGCCGTCAACGAAGACAGCGGCGCCTCGTCCAGATCGTGTTGCAGCATCTGCTGGAGTTTGGGAACGAACATCGCGTCGAGGATCAGCCCATAGCGCGCCACATCCAGCACCGCCTGCGTTAGTTGCACCGGTGACAGATCATGGTGGACGAATCCGTTGAGGCCGGCATTGATGTAGGCAGCGATCACTTCCGCCGGCTGCGATACACCCACGAGAAGGACGGCACTTTCGGGATAACGGCGTTTTGCCTCTTCGATCAGGCGACAAATCGTGGTGGACGGTGTCGTGGTTGTGGCGATCAGGATCACTTGCGGGGAAATGTAGAAAAGTGGCCAGCGACCGACGGTCATAAGCAAGGCGCTCATGACTTCGCATGTCTCCGATTGACCCAAAAGGCTCGTGATGCCTTCCAACACGAAGACAGAATCAGCGATGGCAACAACGCGGACCGGTTCCACGGGCGGCTCCTCTCGCCAGGGTTGGCCCTGAAAGGGTCGATTGAAGTGGTGGACTGTTACGATGAGGCGACTGCTTGCAGGAGACGGCAAACGCGGCAGCGTGACGGTTGTGCAAGTCACCTTTGTAAGTGGGCAGACAATACCACGAGGGCAGTTGCATGTCAAACAAACAAAAAGCCGCCGTGTCCATGCAACGGACACGGCGGCTTTGGCAATCTGCCGGGCTTAACGGTGGGCAGGTTGGCGGTGTGTACCGGCCTTTTCCTTCTCGCCGTGGATACAACCGTTCAGATTGGTGTCGATGCGGCGGATGTGCTTCATGAACCACTCGCCCAGGTTGCCCTTGATGGCGAGGACAAGTTCGGTGCTGGCGCCTTCGGCCTCGAAGCGTTGTCGCGTTTCGGCCACCATCTGCACGAAGCGACCGTGGGCCGTCTTGTTCACATCGGCGATAGGACAGTTGTGCTCGGCCATGCAGTGCTCTTCCCAGGCGAAATGTTCATCGGTATAGCGCTCGAGCCGAGTAAGCAGTTCATCGAGTTGCTGACGCCCGCGGCCTTCTTGCATGGCCTGGATCAGGCCGTTGATCATGTCGATGAGGACACGGTGCTGTTCGTCTACCTTGTCGTCGCCTGTGCCATCGATTCATCCCAGACGAAGGTCGACTTGCGCTTGCCGTTGGCCGCGGGCGCAACGCTCGCCGCCGAGTGCGATGTGCTCGGTACGGCGGGGCGTAGTCGTTGTCAGCCTTTGCGGATGGCCAGGCAGGTTCATTTCTGCTGGATGAGGGGGCCGCAGTGTTTTCCACAACCTGGCGCCCCTGGAGTTGGAAGGTGGCGACAATGGACTGCAAGTCTGTTGCCATCGATGCCAGTGATTGTACAGCGTCGGTCATCTGTTCAACCTGGATGTTGACGTTCTTGGTCATGGCGCTGATCTCTTCCACCGAGGCACTGTTCTCTTCGGCAGAGGCGGCCACTTCTTCGGCGGCGGCGCTGTTCTCTTCGGCCACACTGGCGATCTCTTCCATGGCTTGCTGCAACGGTTCCTGACCGGCGCTGAGTGAGGCAGTCGACGTGAGGTTTTCTTCGATGACGCCTGCCACCTGTTGCATGACGTCTTGCACCTGTTGGCTGCTGCCGCTCAGGTCGGCCACGGCGCCCTGCAACTGCTTCATCTGCTCGCGGACCTGGGCCATAGCGGTGCTGATGCCCGCAAGCGCCTGTTCGGCATCGCCGGCGGTTGCCAGCCCTTGCTGCACCTGCTGATCGTTCTCTTCCATCGCAGCCACGGCCTGATTGGCAGCGTCTTGCACGGTGGCAACCAACTGCGAGATCTTCGCCGATTTGGCCGAACGTTCGGCCAGCTTGCGCACCTCGTCGGCGACGACGGCGAAGCCCTTGCCGTGTTCGCCAGCGCGGGCGGCTTCGATGGCGGCATTCAGCGAGAGCAGGTTGGTGCGCTCGGCGATGTCGTCGATCACCTGCACAATGGCGCCAATCTGGTTGGAACGCTTGCCCATTTCGCTGATACGGCGCGTCACCTGATCGGCTGTCTTGGCTACAGTGTTGATGCCGCTGATCGTCTTGGCCACGGCGTCCGTGCCAGAGCGAGCGGCCTGTGCTGCCGTGTCCACAGCGTTGTCGCTGGCAATGGTGGCATTCTCCACCTGCTGAATCGCGGTGGCCAACCGCCCGTGGAAGACAGTGTCGGCGGCTTCGATGGACTGGCTTTGCCGCATGGCGCCCTCGGTGATCTCGGCCACAACGCGATCTTGATTTTCCATGATGTGGCGGCTGCGATCCATCACTTCGGCCTGTTGCGCCGCACCCACAGCCACCTGGCCGATGGTCTGCGCCACCTGTTGGGTGGTCTGGGCCATCATCTCAATGGTCTGTGCGATCTGTGCTGTGGCGTCGTTGGCCTGTTCAGAGGCCGTGCTCAGGTATTTGCTGGCACTGAGCAGGCGACCGGCGTTGGATTGCACGCTGCCCACTGTCCTGCCCAGGTGCGCGATCATCTTCTGCACCGAGCTGCCCAGCACGTCTTGATCGGAGATCGGTTGCACGTCGATGGTCAGATCGCCCTTGGCTACCTGACCGACGGCGCGGGCGACTTCACGCTGGTAGCCCACCATCTTTTGGAAGGCGTTGCCCAGCGCGTCTTGCTCAGATTTCGGCGTCACTTTGACGGCGAGGTTGCCACGGGCCAGTTGGCCGGCGGCATCGGCCATGCCTTTTTGATAGTCCACCATCTGCTGGAAGGCATTGCCCAACACGTCTTTTTCCGATTGGGCGGAGACGCTCAGCGACAGGTCGCCTTGTGCCAGTTGACCGGCGGCAGCCGCCATCTCTTGCTGGTAGGCGACCATGCGGCGGAACTCATCGGCGAGCAGGCCGACTTCGTCTTTGCCGTGGTGGGTGATCTCCTGTTCGATGTCGCCTTTGGCAAGGCCGCCAGCAATGCGGCTTAGCATGGTCAATGGGCGAGCGATGCTGCGCGAAAGGAACAAGGCCACAAAGATAACGATCAGGGCGCTCACAAAGAGCGCAATAAGGAACAGATTGCGCAGTTGGACACTGCCGGCAAACGCCTCGGCGCTGTCGATCTCGGAGAGCAAGCCCCACTGCTGGTTGGCAACTTCCACCGGCGCATAGGACCCCACCACCATGATGCCGCGGTAGTCGGGATACTCCTGGCTGCCGCTCTCACCGGCCAGGACAGCGCGGCTGCCTGCCGAATCGACCTGAAGTTCCAGCTCGGCGCGTTCCTGGACGTAGCCGTCGGCCTTTAGGTCGTCAACAAAGCGTGAGGGCGTGATGAAGTACCCATCGTTGTTAATCAGGTATATTTCACCGGTCTCGCCTTCCTGCACGGCGTACAAAATCTCGGTGAGTTGCGCGATCTCAAACGTGGCTGCAACTACGCCGATCACCTGATCGCCTTCGCGGATAGGCGCAGCAATGACTGATATCAGATTGCCGGTGATCCTCGATGTGAGTAGCTCCGACAGCGCAGGCATGCCCTGCATCGCCTGCTTAAAATATGCTCTGTCGCCAACATCGAGAGTTCCACCGCCAGAAACATAGAGTGATTGACCATCTGCGTCGGTCACAAAGATACTCTCATAGACCGGCGAATGTTCAAGAATTGCCTGGAACTTCGTCGCGATGCCATCGATGTTGCCGGAACGGATCTCGTCGTCTCCAGCAAGCAGCACCACGTCGCTGATGCGCTCGTTGAGCCAGGATTCCACCGAAAGATCAGCGCGGGTGACGTTGTCATTCAGCATCCCGAACGTCTGCTCGCGCACGGTTTGATCACTTTCCCAGTAGGAAAAGGCGCTCACGGCAATCAAGGGAATCATAGACAGGGCAACGAAGGCAATGACTAATTTGCCGCCGAGCGAATTCAGCCAGGCGATATTCACTTGCGATACTTGGCTTTTGATTGAATCGATAGACACGGAATCCTCCAAATAAAAGAAAAAGAAGACATTGAGAACGGGTGTTGAAAATCAGCGTGCGGGCGCGGGTGTGGGCGCCAGCCGCTGGAGCAACTGAAGTAATTTGTCGATGTCCACCGGTTTCAACATACAGGTGACGGCGCCGAGCCGCGCCGATTCGTGCATGTCGCCCTGGCCGGCCTGCCCGGTGAAGGTGACCACAGGCAGGTTTGGCGCAACGCGACGCATGATGCGCAGGGCGTTGACACCGTCGAGCTTGGGCATGCGCAGATCCATGAGCACGGCGTCCCAGCCGCCGTCCAGCACCTTCATTACGGCATCGACACCATCGTAGGCGCCGCCGGCCTGCCAGCCGGCAAAAGTCAGTTCGTCGATCAGGTTTTCAACGACGTCATGTTCGTCATCTACAACCAAAATGCGTGGCATTGTATTTCTCCGTTTTTCGCAAAAAAGGCAGGTGTCAAGATGCAACAAGCTCAAAGGGTGCAAATGAAGTTGAATCGTCGAACCGCCCAACACCGTTTGGGGGCCAGTGTACGCCGTTTTCCGACGCGGCCCGTTCGAATGGGAAGCGCAGGTGGAAGGTGGTGCCGACATCGGGCGTGCTTTGCACATGAACGTCACCACCGTAACCACGCACGATCCCGGCGACGATGGAAAGCCCCAGGCCGGTGCCTTTGCCCATCTCTTTGGTGGTGAAGAAGGGATCGAAGATGCGCGCCTGCACCGATTCGGGCATGCCCACCCCCTGATCCACCACCTGCATGTACACTTCCTTTTGACGGGCATCCAGGCCGGTTTGAATGGTGATCACGCCACCAGCCGGCATGGCATCGCGTGCGTTGGTGAGCAGGTTGATCAGAATTTGTGTGATCTGGTTGCGATCACAGGCCAGCGTAGGTAGATCAGGCGTCAACTCGGTTTCTACGCTGATGTTGGACCACGAAGAGAGTTGATGTTCGATCAGCAGCAGCGCATCGTGTACGAGCTGGTTCAGATCCTGCGGTGTCGCTTCCACAGGGCGGGCGTGGGCAAAGTTGCGCAGCGAGCCGACAATGTCGGCGCAGCGCCAGCCGTTGTGCTGGATATTCTCCAACTTGCGGCGCAGGAAATCGGGGGTAAGGGCGTCCTTGTCCATGCGGCGCAGCAGGCTTTGGCTCACACCGGTGATCACCTGTAGCGGCGAGTTGAGTTCGTGGGCGATGCCGGCGCTGAGCGTCCCCAGGCTGGCCATCTTCTGGGCGGCCATCAGTTGCTCTTCCAACTTCTTGCGCTCGGTGACGTCCTGTTTGATCTGCACGTAGTTGACGATCTTCCGGTTGGCATCGAAGACGGGCGTGATCGTGGTGTCGTCGATATAGATCGTGCCATCTTTGCGCTTGTTGGTGAGTTCACCGCGCCACACCTGGCCGGAACGGATTGTCTGCCAAAGGCGGCGATAGAACGCGCTGTCGTGGTGATCTGAATTCAGTATGCTCAAGTCTCCGCCCAGCACTTCTGCCGACGTGTAGCCGGTGAGATCGGTGAAAGCCGGATTCGCCCAGGAGACGATGCCGTTGACATCGGTGATCACAATCGCATTGGCCGAGGCCGTCAACGCCGACGCTTGCAGGTGGATCTGCGCAGCCGCCTCACGTTGCTCGGTGACATCACGCAGCATGATCCCCAACAAGAACGAATCCTGCGTACGCACCGGAAAGACAATCGCCTCTGCAAATCGCATTTCGCCGTCTGGTCGCTGGATCGGGATCTCGCGCACCTCAGATGCAGGCGGCACCACACCATGTCGCAGGATCTCTTCCACTTCGCTGCGATATGCACCGAGCAGTTCATGCGTGCGTGCGGATTTCGGGGTGACATTCAACCACATGTCCCAGATAGGGCGCCCCAGCACTTCGCTGCTCGCCACGCCGGTGATATCGGCTGCCCGTTGGTTGCGCATCACCACGATGCCATCACAGTTGATCAGCAGAATGCCATCGCCCGCCTGCTCGATGACGCTGCGGAACTGGTCTTCGCTGGCGCGCAGGGCCTCTTCGTCGTGGCGCGCCTTCACCAACCAGCGCAGCCGATGGGTCAACACGGCCCAGTTGATAGGTTTGGTGACATAGTCGATGGCGCCGGCGGCATACGCCCTGGCCACAGAATCTTTGTCGTCGTAGGCTGTCACCATCAACACCAGGGGTTTGTGACCTGCGGCGCCTTCGTTCAGCTTGGTGCAGGCTTCGATACCATCCATCACCGGCATGCTCAGATCCATCAACACCACGTCGGGCCGGAACGACTGCACCAATTCCAGCGCTTCGGCGCCGTTCTTGGCTTCGGCCAGCGTGTAGTGCTCACGTTGCAGCACAAGTCGGATCATGTTGCGCATGATCTGTTCATCGTCGACGATCAAAACCTTGCTTGCGGTTGCCTGTGGCTGAACTTCATCCATTGCGTTAAATCCTTGATGTTGAGCACAGAACGATATGTACTAGCGTACCGATGCAATCACTTCGTTTACTTCGCGCAGCAGTTCATCTATGTCGAGCGGTTTCGATAGGCAGGTGACACCGTAGGCGGACGCCTGCGCCATGTACCCTCGGCCAACATAGCCGGTAAGGCCGATGATGGGCATGTTGGGTTCGATCTTCTGCAATACCTTGAGTGTCTGGATGCCGTCCAGGCCGGGCATGAGCATGTCGAGCAGAACCAGATCGAACGACTGCTCCGCCGCGGTCACAATCGCTTCGACGCCATCTTTCACTGCCTTGACAGAGAAGCCAGCGTCGATCAGCTCCTCTTGCAACAATTCACGAACATCTTTTTCATCTTCGACGACCAATATCCTGGTCACCATATCCCCCGTTCACTATAAAATCGACAGATTCAATTATGGGTGAGAATAAACGAGTAAAAACACGCTACGAAACTCCTTATAAGTTTCGACAGATCGCTGTTCACGTTACATAGGCAAAAATACTCGGATCCGAATGACAAGGCGCCGAGCGCAGCATCACACCGAAAGCAAACGCGACAGGAGCACCCTCAGTGCAGTCAGCCGCGCAAAGACAGCCACAATCGAGGGCGCTCGCTGCATCAGCGTATCGGCATTGTCACCAGATTAAGTACAGGACATATTGCCTATCGGCACCGACTGGAATGCGGCCGTAAACACGGTTGTATAGACAGAACAATTCAGCCTGCATAGGATCGTCGGTCAATTCGTCTACGATAGACATGGGTCAAAACTCCCAGATCAGTGTTTTGCCAGCGGACCAGACACTTACATCGTAAGGATAGCGCCCAAAAACGAACCACAGCCGCCGATGGTCTTGCTTGCTGGCAACGCGACCAGAGCGCAGGGGCAGCCGTCTATCAACGATGTGACGCAGGATTCGGTGGCTCAGATTCGTCGGTCTGCTTGCTACGCCTGTTTCTTGTCGCTTTCCCTTGGCAAAGCATCTGCGGCGCGCTATACTACGCTTCGGTCAATCGGCCAGATCTATCACCCAACAGGTTTCCATAAAACTATCTTCCGCCAAGGAGACGAACATGATCGACCGCGCCGCGTTGCAGGAAAAATGCCTGCGCACGATGGATTTCGCCGCCGTACAGTTGCGCAATCTCATCGAAAACCACCCCGATTATTTCCCCATGTACACGCAGAACGGCAAGTGGCAACACGGCGGCGAAGCGTGGACAAACTGGTGCGAGGGCTTCTTGGGCGGGCAACTCTGGCTGCTCTACCAACACACCGGCGAAGACTACTGGCGCGAGAAAGCCGAACACTACTCGCGCTTGGTGGAGCACCGAAAAACAGATCGCAACGTACACGATCTGGGCTTTCTCTCTGGTCTACGTGGCGGCGCTGGTACGAGTTCACCGGCGATGAGGCGCTCAACGATGTGGTGATCGAAGCAGGGCAGACGCTGGCCAAGCGCTTCAAAGAAAAAGGACAGTACCTGCGCTCGTTCGTGGCCGACGAAAGCCTTTTCATCGACATTATGATGAACGTGGGCATCATCTTCTACGCCGCCGACGAGACCGACGACGATGATCTGTTCCAGGTGGCCAACCAGCACTGCCTCACCTCGCGCCGCTACCTCGTGCGCGGTGACGGCAGTACCTCGCACGAAGGGCTGTTCAACCTGGAGACGGGCGAGTTCATCCGCCAGAGCACCCATCAGGGCTGGCGCGACGATTCGTCCTGGGCGGGGACTGGCCTGGTCGCTCTACGGATTCGGCACCGCCTACGGCCACACCGGCGATGCCCGCTTCCTGCAAACGGCGCAGAACAATGCAGCCTTCTACATCGAACGCACGCCGGATCACGGCGTGCCGCCCAACGATTGGGAAGAGCAGGATCCCAAGAACCCCCACGAGAGTTCAGCCGCCGCCATCACCGCCAGTGGGCTGATGAACCTGTCGCGGCTGGTAGGCGATCCCACATTGGCACGCTATTACGAAGAGTACGCCCTGCAGATCGTAGACACGCTGACCACACCCACCTTCCTCGCCATCGACACACCGGGCTGGAAGGCATTCTCAAACAGGGCATGTACCACGAACGCAGGGGATTGGGCGTCAACGAGAGCGTCATGTGGGGCGATTACTTCTTCCTCGAAGCGGTGAGCAAGGTGCTGGGCTATGAGTAAAGTAGCCATCGTCACCGGGGGCAGCCGCGGCATCGGGCGGGGCATTGTCCTGGGGCTGGCGGCGCGGGGATGGGCTGTCACCGTGAACTATCGCGGTAACGCCGCCGCCGCCCAGGAGACCGCCACACTGGCGGCCCAGGCCAGCGGCGACGCGCTCATCGTGCAGGCCGACATCGGCGCTGCGGAAGATCGCGAACGGCTCGTGCAAGAGACGGTTGAGCGCTTTGGGCGCATCGATCTGCTGGTGAACAACGCCGGCATGGCCCCGCGGCAGCGGACGGACATCCTCCAGACCAGCGCAGAAAGCTACGACGAGGTGATGGACGTCAACCTCAAAGGTCCATTCTTCCTCACGCAGCGCGTGGCCAACACCATGATCGAGCTAAAGACCGGGCAAAAAACCGGGCAAAAAGAGGTGGCCGCCGACACGCCGCCCGCCATCATCAACATCGGCTCGATCAGCGCCTACACCAGCAGCCCCAACCGCGCCGAATACTGTATCTCAAAAGCAGGCATGGGCATGATGACCGCGCTCTTCGCCGACAGGCTGGCCGAGCACGGCATCAATGTTTACGAAGTGCGCCCCGGCATCATCGAAACCGACATGACCAGCGGCGTCACCGAGAAGTACAACAAACTGATCGCCGAAGGGCTGACGCCTATCCGCCGCTGGGGCCGCCCCACCGATGTGGCCGCTGCCGTGGTGGCCCTGGCCGAAGGCGCTTTCCCATTCTCCACAGGCGAAGTGATCAACGTAGACGGTGGATTCCACATGCACAGGCTGTAGAAGACATTCTCGTAGACATAAAAAACGCCGGGGGCATCCCCGGCGTTTTTTATGTCTACGAGTTTTATATCCACGAAAATGTCTACAAGAAAACTGTCTATGCAGTCGTCACCACAATGCTGTTTTCGCTGCCGTGTTCGTTGGTTTGATAGCCGTCGGCGGCCTCGTCGTTGTGCCATTCGCTGCCGTTGACGAAGTAACGGAATTGATAGCGCTGATCAGGCGCCAGATCCACGACGGCGCGCCAGCCGCCTGTCGTCTTCAATTTCTGCATCGGGTTGGCAGCCGGATCCCATTGGTTGAACTCGCCAACCACGCTGGCCGAGTCGGCAACAACCTCTGCGGGCAGTGTAAAGGTGACCTTGCAGACCCCTCTACTCTTGACATACTGCTTTTTGATCATAACAGAGGCCTCTCATGCGGTTTGGGTGAACTGTAAGAAGAAGGCATCCTCATCGCTCCGGTACAGAACAGAGGAAATGCGCCTAGGTTAAGATGGCGTATATCCTAGCAATATCACCGGAAATGACCAAAAATGAAATGAGCGAAACCACCGATCCATCTAACCGAGCCATCTACAAGGGGGGTCTATGACAGCGCGGGCAGTCTTACAGAGCGGCTCCGCCACCAGATAGTCGGCAACCGACGAACCTTGCCCCAAGTGGTCACATAAGAACGGCGGCTGAACACATCGTAATCGTGCGCTTCGATGTCGTCGAGGATGCCGCGGTAGAGATCAGCGGCAGCCGCGATAGAAAAGCGCCCGTCATTGTCGAGCAGAGCAATGCCCGACCAGGCTTCAGCGTAGATCTGACGGTTGCGCGCAATCTGGAAGCGCATAAACGCCCGCCAGCGTTCGTCGACGCGCCCGGCGTCGATGTCCTCTTCGCCAAGGTCGTACGCCGCCAATTCCTCTTGCGGCAGATAGAGGCGCCCCGAACACCAATCCTCCCCCACATCGCGCAGGATGTTGGTCATTTGCAGTGCAACCCCCAACTTCACCGCGTATGGGATCGCCTGAGGACCGGCGAAGCCGATAATGCACATACTCATCAGCCCCACCGTCGAGGCAACGCCGTAGCAGTAGGCCGACAGCTCCTCGAAGGTCTGGTAGCGCCTATGCGCCAGATCGTGGGCGACGCCGGCGATCAATTGTTCGGCATAGCGTTGGGGAATGTGATAACGGGCGCGTGTATCCGTCCACGCCGCGATGACAGGATCGTTGATATCGGCATTGGCCGACAGCGCGCGACGTCGCCATTCGTCCAACGAAGTGCGAACGGCGTCAACGTCCTGTACAGTGTGAATCGGGATCTCATCTACGATGTCGTCGGTGACGCGGCAGAAGGCATAGAGCGCACGCGCCGCCCGCCGTTTGGTCGGCGGCAACAGGTGAGATGCCATGTGAAACGAACGGCTATGCACAGACGTTAAGGAGTCACAGTGCGCATATGCCTGCTCCAGTTCCGCTGCACTTTGAATGGGTAGAACAGGGGGCGTGGAAGCCGAATGCCAGGCTTCATGCGCCAGTGAAAGCAACGGGTGCTCCCAGGAGTGCGACTTAAGCGTCATGACGATCTCCGGCGAGGGACTGTACCATTTGTGTGGGAAATTGCAGTGCGACAGTTGCTCTACATGGCGCAACGTCTAGTGAGGACAAATTATCACACTGAAAAGTTTTTGTCAAGACATTATCGCGATATGTGGACAAAATATCTTGACAAAACCATGTCAGGCTGATTTAATTAGACAAGCGATAAAGTTTAGCTAGAAAAACTGAACACAAAGTGTTTTAAGCGGTTTGTCACTGGACAATATCTTAACAAATAAGATAAGATGGAGGCAGTTACCTTTCGAGCCTTGCTCGATAGTCAGCAAATTTTCCTCCAGTAGGTGCCAAAGGAGGCCCTGATGGATCGGGATACACCAACATTTAATCTGAAAGCTGTGGTCCAGGAGACTGGGATCAAGCCTGATACGCTGCGTGCGTGGGAGCGCCGCTACGGTCTGCCAGAACCAGATCGTAGTTCTGGCGGGCATCGGCTCTATTCACAACGTGATATCGATACGTTGCTGTGGCTGATGGCACGCCAAGACGAAGGCTTGACAATCAGTCGCGCTGTCGACCTTTGGCGCAGCATCGAAAAAGAAGGACGAGATCCGCTTCGTGTCCCCGAATACTCGTTGACCAGCAACTCGCTCCTTTCGATGCAAGGCGAAGAGGTTCGCTCGATCCGCAAGAATTGGATCGAAGCATGCCTTGCTTTTGATGAACGATCCTCTGAACGGGCGCTCGCGCAAGCGTTTGCCGTGTACCCTGTAGAGACCGTCTGCATCGAAGTTTTGCAGAAGGGCTTACAGATCATCGGCGAAGGTTGGTACGAAGGAACCGTCTCGGTGCAGCAGGAGCACTTTGCGTCGGCGCTGGCCATGCGGCGCATCGATGCCATGCTGGGTGCGTCGCCGCTGCCCACGCACAGGGCGCATCCTGATGGCCTGCCCGCCCGGCGAAGAACATGTCTTTGGGCAGGCGCTACTTCAGTTGTTGCTACGCCGTCGCGGTTGGGAGACGATCTACCTTGGCTCCAACGTACCCATCGAACGGCTGGAAAGCAGTGTGGAGATGGTACGCCCACACCTGGTGATCCTGACGGCCCAGCGGCTACAGACAGCCGCTGCTCTCAAGGACATGGCCGAGTTGCTGCACCAGAAAGGCGTGCCGGTAGGGTTTGGCGGCCGCATCTTCACAGAAATCGAAAGCCTGCGCGACCGGATACCCGGTCACTTCCTCGGTGAAACCATCAAGGGCGCCCTCGATCACATCCAGGATCTGGTACCCATGTCGCCGCCGATGCCGACGCCGAAGCCGATTCCCGCCGTCTTCAGATCTGCGCTTTCGGATTTCCAGATCAATCTGCTGCCCATCAACGCCCGCGTGTCGCAGTTGATGCACACAGATCCGATCACGCCGAGTCAGCTCTCGTCGGCCAACCTGAACCTGGCCCAGAACGTGGTCTCGGCGCTCAAGTTGGGCAATCTCGATCTACTGAGTTTCGACATCGACTGGACCAAGGCGATGCTCGATAACCATCGCCTGAGTCACGCAAGTCTGGCGCGCTGGCTCAAGGCATATGCCCAGGCCACAGCCGAGTACCTGAGCCACGAGGGGCAGCCCATCGTCGTCTGGCTCGAAAATGCCGGCGCCGCCATCGATGCCGCCACTGAAAACGGGTTTTCAGGTGGGAGCCAGAGCAGAACCAAGATCAATGGTTCGAAGAACGGCCTCCACACCTAGAAGTTGCGAAGGCACGTTACATCACAACAGATTTAGATTGGCCTGCCGTATGCTTTGGCAGGCCACTTCTTTTAGTTTGAGGACTTTTGGTTTAAGACTTGCACGAAGGGAGCAACCCATGCGCAACGCCACGAGGTGGCCGCTTCGGCTGCTGTACACGCCAGTGCTGATCCTGCTGCTGGCTACGATCTCTACGTCGATGGCTTCGGCGCACCAACCGATCTTCGAAGAAGAAGATCTATCTGCCGAGCGCACGCTTTCGATTGCCAATCCTACGATTTCAACTGCGCTCTACGCCACCCTCGACGCAGAGGACGACGTTGACTTCTTCACATTCACCGCCGCCGAGGGGACGCGCGTCCTCATCGGCATGACGATCCCACAGATCGCGGGCCAGGATGAATTCGCGCCCACCATCGCGCTGATTGGCCCTGGTCTGCCGCAAAAGGAAAAAGCATTACTGCCCCCAAGCGCACAAAGCCTGATAAATGCGGACAACGGTTTCGATCTCTTTCTCGCGCCTACGCAGGCAAGCGCATTCTTCGAGCCGTTTAGCCGAACTTCGTATTGGCGCCGACAGCAGACGCGTGTGACGATGCCCGCAGATGGTACGTACACGCTGATTGTGTGGGATGCGCCGGCGCAGATGGGGCGCTATGTGTTGGTGGTTGGGGATCGCGAGGTTCCAGGCGGCGATCCGCTTTTCGCCATCAAACTGCCCAACTATTGGACGCCGGTGGACGCGGACGCTGGCGCCAGCGATGCGTCGCAACTGTCCACCTGCACCGTGCTACAGGAACTTCGACATCGGATACTGGGCGGCGATCTGCCCTGCCGCCCGCGAAGGATGCCATGATGCGAGAGATTTTCACTTTTCAACGCCAGGTATCGCAACGGCTGCTGCTTTGGAGCGTCTTCAGCGTTGTGTCCGGCGCCTGGCTCATGCGCAAAGACAGCGCAGATCGACGCGGCTTCGGTCAGCAAGCAGTGGCGTGGGGTGTCATCGACGCCGCCATCGCGCTGGGCGGCTGGTTTGCGTCGCAACGGCGCAGCCGCAACGCCGATGCCCAAGACGCAGCCGTACAACGCAAAGAAACGCACAATCTGCGCCGCCTGCTCTGGATCAACGCCGGTTTGGACGTCCTCTACATGATCGGCGGCGCCTGGTGGGCGCGTCGCCCCGATCCGCAGCGCCGCGGTTGGGCCGGTCATGGTTGGGGCGTTGTGGCGCAGGGCGCATTTCTCTTTGCCTTCGATCTGATCCACGCCTTGCTGCTCAACGATCCACAGCCGGCGGCTGAAGAGGATCGGCCCCTATGATCGACACGTTTTCACCCTTCCAAGGAGAAGAACATCGCTCCTTCCACTGGGAAGGCGGCGAAGCGGCAGCGGTGCTTGTACATGGCTTTCCGGCACACCGGCAGAGATGCGCTCGGTGGCCAAGATGCTGAATGAAGCCGGGTGGACGGTGCATGGGTTGCTGTTGCCCGGTTTCGGCCCCGAGATGCCGCGCATCGCTGACTACACCCCGCAAGACTGGATCAACGCCACCGCCGAGAAGACCCGCGAGCTACGCCGAACGTATCGCCGCGTGGTGCTGGTGGGGTATTCCATGGGCGGTGCGGTGTCGATCAACGCCGCTCGCCTGGAAAGGCCGGATCAGTTGGTGCTGATTTCGCCGTTTTGGCGGCTGGGCGGCTCCTGGCAGAACCGAATATGGCCGGTACTGCGTCTGATTTTTCGCTCCTTCAAACCGTTCCGTCGCGCCGATTTCAGTGATCCCAAGGTACGAGAAGGCGTGTACAACTTCATGCCCGACATCGATCTCGACGACCCAGCCGTACAGGACGAACTGCGCCGGTTGTCGATCCCCAGTGCGCTGCTCGATGGGCTACACGCCGTCGGGCGCATGGCCTACCAAAACGCCGCCGAACTCACAGTTCCCGGCATCGTCGTACAGGGCAACAACGACCTGGTGGTTGGCCTGAACAACACACGGCTGCTTGTGCAGCGGCTCGGAGACACTTTCCAGTACCACGAAGTGGACGCTGATCACCTGATCATCGACGGCGACAGCGCGGGGTTCTCCCTGCTTCAACGTCATCTGCTCAATTACCTCAGCCTAGCGCCCGGCAGACAACCTCATCGCGCAACGGCGCCCGCCCCCACAAGGACGCAACATGCAGTCGATTGCCACCCTCGCCCCAAGACGGATCGCCCGGCTGCGGACCTGGCGACAGCAACTTGGCCAGACAATGTCACCCACGGCATGGGCGCTCTTCGTGCTCTGGGTCGGCTTCATGATCGCAATGCCGCACATTGTGAGCATGGGCGCAGAGATGACGCTGACCGTGAGTTTGAGCGTCTCTGTGCTTTTGCAGGGCGCGGTGGTGTTGGCGATCCTGTGGCCGCACTGGGGCGCGGCCAAAACCGTGCGTGCGCTCGCAATCGTGGCGGTGCTCTCCTGGGGCATGGAAGCCATCGGCGCGTCGACAGGCTTTCCCTTCGGCAGCTACGACTACACGGCCAGATTACAGCCACAGTTGTTCCACGTGCCACTGCTGATCCCGGTGGCGTGGTGGATGATGCTGGGTCCGTCCTGGGCAGTGGCGCAGGTGCTCGCCTCGCGCCGCGGGTTGCTCGTCTTCGCCCTGTTCAGTGGACTGGCGATCACGGCATGGGATCTCTTCCTGGATCCACAGATGGTGGCGTGGCAACTGTGGGTGTGGGAGACGCCAGGCGGCTACTTCGGCATTCCCTGGGTGAATTACGCAGGTTGGCTGCTCACCGGCGTGTTGATCACGTTGGTGGTGCGCCCAGCGCAACTGCCGGTGCTGCCGCTCATCATGGTCTACGTCACCACCTGGCTGCTAGAAAGCATCGGCCTGGCCTTCTTCTTCGGCTTGCCGGGGCCCGCCGCGGTCGGTTTTGTGGGCATGGGCGTCTTTGTGTGGGCGGTTGTGCGTCGGCTGATGCGATCACAGGCCGACGCTGAGATCGCATCGGCATCACCGCGGCGGGGTTAGTTCATGTCGTCGCCTGTCGTCGCCTGCTTGCTGTGGACAGCCATCGCCTTTGCCTCCGGCTCGATTCCGTATTCGGTGCTGGTGGGAAAATTCGCCCTGGGGAAAGACATCCGCCGTTTCGGTGACGGCAACCCGGGCGGCACAAACGTGGCTCGCGCCGGCGGCAAGCTGTGGGGCGGCCTGGCCGTCTTTTTGGATGGGATCAAGGCCGCCATTCCCGTTTGGTTGGCCTTCCATTGGGCGGGCGTTGACGGCATGTGGCTCGTGCCGGTGGCGCTGGCCCCCACGCTCGGCCACGCCTACTCGCCGTTCCTGGGGTTTCGCGGGGGCAAGGCCATCGCCAGCACAGCGGGGGTATGGTTGGGGCTGATCACGTGGGAAGGTCCTATCGCGCTGGTGGTCTTCCTATTGCTGGCCTACTACCTCATCGACGTGGACGGCTGGTCGACGATGGCGATGATGGCCGGCTTCGGCCTCTACCTGCTCGTGCGCAACCGCATCTTTGTGTGGACCTACCCACTCTTCGCACCGACCACAGCATCCTTCCTCGTGATCTGGCTAGGGCAGACGCTACTGCTGGCCTGGAAGCATCGGGGCGATCTCCGGCGGCGTCCGCGGTTGCGTAGAGCGTAGTTGACGACGGGTGCCGGACGACGGACGACGGATGCTACCACCAATGACTCCGATTGCCACCTGCCACCTGCCCCCACAGATCCAGATCCTCTCCCCTCAACGTATTCAGTGTGCGCCCTTCACCCAACCGAAAGGATCGGATCATGCAACCGCAGCGCGCGTCTGGCAATTCGCGAACTCTTCGCTTCCTCGTCGTTCCCGCCGTTGTTTTGACGCTGATTGGCGTCTTTGTGCTTGGCGTGGTCGGCTTCCAGCCGCACGCCGACGCCGCAGGATCGGCGCGCGCAGGCGTTTTTCGGCAAATTATGAGCGCGGCGCAGTCGGTCACCGTTTCGGTGACAAGCAATCAATTCATTTCGCAGACGGTGGAGATCCAGGCAGGTGACACAGTAACGTGGACGCTTGTGTCGGGTCTGCACAGCGTCACCGCCGACGATGATAGCTTCGAGCAGCCGCTCGGCTCGGACTGGGGCAGTTTCAGCCGCCGCTTCGACATTCCCGGCGAATATCTCTACTACTGCTCACTGCACGGCGGCCCCAACGGCTTCGGCATGGCCGGCGAAGGTGATCGTGCTGGGCGATGAGCCCCCACCCCCACCAGCACACCGACGCAGACACCAACCACAACGGCGTCCGCCACCGCAACGGCCACCGCTACGGCTACGGCCACTCCAACAGCAACGGCGACAGCCTCAGCCACCCCAACCGCAACGCCGACAGGCACACCGACGGGATCGGATTTCACCTACCTGCCCTGGGTCAAGCGTTAGCGAAGCCGGTCCACCAGGATCGCGCAACGCCGGATCCTCGGTGAAGCCGACACTCAACGCCCACAGCCAATAATCGACGAGACGCAAGATCGTCCACGCCCGCGCCGAGATCGGATCGATCTCCGCCGCTTCGACCAGCAACTGGAAGACGTGATCGACGCCCGAGCCGTCTTCGATCTCTTCGAGACGCGTCCACAGCAACTGGGCCAGCCCGAACGCCGGATCACCGGCCACCACCTTTGGATCGATCACCAGCCACGGTTCGCGTTCTCCGGCCAGCACATTCTCGTAGTGCAGATCCCAGTTCACCAGGAGGCGCTCTTGGCTGTGCTTCGCCGACCGCGCAGTTTCGAGGACAGCGTCCAGCAGCCGCCGCCCGAAGGGGCGCCCGAGCTGCGCCCAGCGTGCGCGCAGCAGGCGATCCATGTCCGCGGCGTGATCTGTCAGCGTGCGCACGCCTGTTGGCGCGGGGATCGCCAACCGCCGCAGCAGCCGCCCTGCGATGACGATGGCCGCGCCAACGGGTAGATCGCGCAGTGAACGCTGCGCGTCCAGCCGTTCCAGCAACAGCGCGCCCGCGGCGGATCGGCTTCGAGCAGGCGTGCAGCGCCGCCCGTCCCACACAGCGAGCACAAGCGCCTCCTGCGCCGTAGATGCGTCGATCCACGCCAATTTGAGCGCACAGCGTTCATCGCCACGATCACCGACGCGGCGCACTGGCGCCACGATCCCGGCAGTGCATCACCGCCGTCGAGCGTCAGTCCCCAACGTCGGCAGAAACTCGAACAATGCGGCAGCCCCTCGATCCAACGGCGGCCACCTGGGCAATCGTATCACGTGCAAAGATTGAACGGTTAGCATATTCATGGCTGCACAGGGTTTGAATACAGCTGGTGTAGCGCGCCGGCCACGGCCGACAGGAGTTGCGCCACCCCAACTGGCTTCGTCAGAATGCCTTCGATCCCAAGCGAATCCACCTGTCGGATTTCATCGGCTGCGTAGCCCGTCATGATGATAACCTTCGTGTGGCTGCCCATACGCCTGTTCTGGCAGAAGCTCAACCGTCCATTTCAGGCATCACCACGTCAGAGATGATCAGGTTCACGTGAGTATCGGGCTGCGCCAGATCTCCAGGGCTGCGTCCGTTAGCGAGTACCGGTAGCTGGAAAGCTCCAACAGTTCGCCAAGGGCCTGCTGCACAGGGAGACTATCCTCTACGAGTAGTACGGTTGTTGTCGCCTATAGATGGCTGAGCTTTTTCTTTTCTTCCGGCGCCTCGACAGAGACCGCCGTATCCAGCGTAAGTAGATGAAAACGTTGCGCCTCGCCAGGTCGGCTGGTCACACGATCTGGCCACCATGTTGCTGCACGAATAGACCTGAGCCAGCCCCAGGCCAGTGCCTTTGTCCGGCTCCTTGGTGGTGAAGAATGGCTCGAACACTCTGGGAGAACATCCGGGGAACCTGATGCCTGTATCGAGACAATGATGCGCACCATTCAGCGTCGGCGCCGCGCACCAGCTCGATGCGCAAGCGACCGCCCTGCGGCATGGCGTCGCGGCGTTTACGGCCAGTTGATGAGCAGTTGTCGGATGCGTGGCATCGCCGTGATCCTGTATTCGCCTGGTGCGTAGCCAAGTTCGAGCGAGATCGTCTCCGGCAACATGCGTACAAGCATCCGTTCAACCATCGAGTACTTCGACGAGATCGACAGGTTGCATCGACATATGCGAAGCTCGGCTGAAATCGAGCACTTGACGGATCAACGCAGCGGCGCGGTCGGCCTGTGCAGCAATCGTGGAAAGGCTCTCGCGGCTTTTCGGCGACAGGTGTGGTTCCATCTTCTCGACGATGTGTGGTTGCAGCAAGATAGCCAGGATGTTGTTGAGATATGCGCAATACCGGCGGCAAGCTGCCCAACAGAAGCAAGGCGATCTTGCAGTTGGATCCGCGTTGAATCTGCCTGTGGTAACGTCGCGCATCACCAACACCCATTCTGCTGCGTTCTGATCTGCAGTGTCGGGATCACCATGCACCGGTCAAGAATGGCTGAAGATGCGGTCGATAGCACCTCAATCTTGATTTTCGGGTTCCTGTGGCGTGAGCAACAATCGTCAATTGAACAGTCGCCCAGTTTGTGAAGAACATCGCCCGGCGCGACGCCGACAGGTGGCAAGGTCGTTCGCAGTGAGATTGGCCAGCACAATACGGTTTTCGGCGTCGACAGGGCGATGCCTTCAGGCACGGTTGAACGATGCAACCGGGCCGCTTCGGTTTGCAGTCGTTTTTCCATTTGAACCTTGTACAGAGCCATTTCGATGGTGCTGTACAGTTCACGCTCTTCGAACGGCTTGATCAGTAGCCGAGGTTCAGCGATTTTGGCGCGACAGTGGCTTCCGGCGTAGGCGGTGAGGTAGATCGCGGACGCCGTAATCGCTGCGGAGCAGACTGGCGGTCTCAACGCCATCTTTCTCACCCTGATGCGGATATCCACCAGCGCCAGATCTGATGGTGTTCCGCCGCCAGGCGCAGGGCATCAGCAGCGGTATCGGCAATGCCGACAATCTGGTAGTCCATCCGCCTGAGTCTTGATTGAATGTCCAGTGCAACAATGCTTCATCTTCAATGATCCCGACGACGGGTTTGCCTTCAAAGTTGACATATTGCCCAGACCAACCATGTTGCCCATCACCTGCAGCGGTTATATCCGAGTCGTCACGATATTGGCCGCAAGGCAACCACGCATTCGGGTGGGCAATTACGTCTCCATTTCGGTTGACGACATAGGCATGTCCAGTATCGCCAAAGCGGATATCGGAGACGACCTGCCAGAGGATGTCCATGCGCAGCCGCGCCCCCCCCATCGAACACGCACCGCCATGATCAGATAGGGTTCGTCACTCGACGAGTTGCACCTTGCCGAAGTAGTGCGCCCCGGCCCTTGCCTGCAAGAACCACTCAGACTGCGGATCGTGAACAGATTCGCCAGTACGACGGTCGCGCTGCGTCGGCAACCACGTCCGGCGGCGTCAAGGCGAATCACTTCCAGAAACCCGCGAAGCGGCATGATGTCCTGGATGATCCTGATGTCGCTGATCGACGCGGGCCAGGTAGTTGAGGGTCGCTTCGGCGTGTTGGACAAAATCGAATACGACCTGGCTGCCCGCCCGCTTCCTTGGCGGCCACGCCAGGCGGCAACCCGGTGCGATAGACAAAGTAGACGACGCTGGATGCAAAAGACAAACGTCACTAGCGAGACGGTCCAGCATGGCCATCAGACGAGCGTACGCTGCGGAGCCACATACCGCCTGATCGCATAGAGCGAAGAACCTGGACCAGCGTCATGGATTCCTCCTGTCTATTCTCCGCTGCAGGAAGCGATCCCACAGGGCATCGTACCGTTGCTGCACTTCAGGGCTGAGGGGCAGAATCAGTTCGGCGTTGCGGAGATCTTCATCGGGCGGTAGATCACAGGGTTGCCTAGAATCGGATCGATCAACGACTCTGCGGCGTCGTTGGCCATAGGGTAATACTTGGTTGATCATCTGCGCGCTGACATCCGGGCGCAAGAGGAGTTCAAGAACAGTTCAGCCGCCTTGTGCGCGCTGACGGCGGATGATGAACGCCGTTCATCAGCGCTCCTTCCGTTAGAAACGTAGGCGATGGTTGGTTCTACCTGGCCCTGATCACGCGGGTAGCCCATGCTGATCACCGCTCACCGCCGCCATGATCTCGGCAGAGTCGGCCAGGTCGAAATCTTCTAGAAAAGGACGGGATCGATTTCGAGCAGACGCTCCAGCGCAGCGTCCAGTTCGGCCTGGTTGCATTGGCCGAAAACCAAGCGATTTGAGCGTCAGCGATACCTCGCTGGCCTACCCAGATGGCCGTCTGCTGCGGTAACGCCGTCCCACAGATCGGCCCAGTGCGTTACCGGCTCGTCCACCAGATCGCTACGAACCACCAGTCCCGTCGTTCCCCAATTGTACGGAATACTGAACTGATTCTCCGGATCATACATCAGCCCGCGATAATTGGCCGATATGTTCTTATAGTTCGGCACATTGCGATAGTCGATCTTGGCCAACAGTTGTTCGCCTGCCAGCATGGGGATGTAGCGGCTCTCCATAACCACCACATCGTACATCTCGCCGGAACGCATCATTTCAATCGCCTCCTCTTGCGATTCGTAGACGAGATAGGTCACCTCGACGCCGTATTCCTGTGCGAAGGCGTCCAATACGTCGTCGGACATGTCCTCCGCCCAATCGTAGATCACCAACGCTTCGTGTGGGCGGCATGGCGGGCGCAGTGGACGATCCACTGCAACCGGCAAGCATCAGCAAGACGATGAAGAGAAAGACCACACAGACACGACGGTAAGTTTGCATCATTGTCTTCCGGGTCGGTGCTTATTGGGAGTATCGAAAGCCACATCGGGCTAGAAGCGCCTGAACGCAGACGATGCCCAGGTGACGCACCTGGGCATCGTCTGCGCGCTGCTTCAAACCTCAGTTCTACCCAGGCAAGCCGTCAATCTCCGAACACGCTGTTCCAGTTAACAGAATTCCAGTTCACACTGTTCCAGTTGACCGAGTTCCAGTTTACGCTGTTCCAGTTGACTGAGCCAGTTCACGCTGCTCCACATCAGCGCCTGATCGCCTGTCCACAGCAACTGGCTGGCCGCGATCCCTTTGCAGATTCAGTGGTCGGCGTGGTGATGGCAGCATGGATATTGAGTGACGGAACATAAGGCGGTTCGTTTGTTGCCAAACCGGTAGTCGGGTACGAGTCAGCAGTTGCCAGCAAACGGTGTTTCACCTGATCCGGCGTGAGATTGGGTTGAGCTTGCGCAGGGCGGCAGCGCCCGCCACCATGGGCGTGACATCGATGTGCCGCTGACCTGCATGTACTTGTCGCTGACAACGTTGGCCGGTGACCTTTGACCAGTCGGAGTTGGGCGCCAACGCGATGATCTGGAACCGGGCGCCAGATCTCCGGTTTGTGACGCCGGTAGCGGAGAAATCGGCCACAATCGTCGTTGGGATCAGCCGTCCCCTCCTCCCACGGGCGCCTTGATAATCGGATCGTTGGCTCGCCGACTTGATGGTCCGATCATAGAACTCCACGCATTGCCTACCGAAGCAACCACAACCACGCCGTTGAACCAGAGGATCTCCACGGCTGCATCGAGCGGACTGGCGTGGTACGACACCTGCACCGTGGAATTGACAGACAGATTGACCACCCTGATGTTGTACGCGGCCTTGTTGTTCAGAACCACTGAAGCGCGCCACAGTATCAGATTCGTAGGCCATGCCGTTGCTGTTGCTGATATTCAACGAGTAGGTTCACGCCTGGCGCAATCCCTTGTAAAGCCCATTCGATGCCTGCCGTCGCCACCGATGATGCCCTGATATGTGTCCTATGTCCATTGCTGTCGGTAGCATTCAGTGAACTGTTGAACGACTGCCGCGCCAGGATCGAGTCGAAATCCTGTGGTGGCGATGCCGCTGTCGATCACGGCGACGCCAATGCCGCTACCATCGTAGCCTATCGCCCACACATCGCGCACACCAGTGTATCAAGGAAGGTGTTGGTTGGCGTCGCGGCGTTGTTCCGCCCCATCCGGCTTGCCACTGCCCTGCACCAACCATCCAGCGTAACGCGCCACCAAGGTGCTTCGAGAGAAGCGGCGCTTGCAGGCATTTGCACAAGACTGTTCAGCATGGGAAGATCATAGATTAGCTCGCCGCCGAACTGAGTTTTGCGGCGTTCCGCAATGACGAAAATGGCCCCCAGTTTCGACATCCGTACGCACTTGACACACCCAACCAGCCCCGTATACTACCTACTAACTATGGTTAGTACATTAGTGAACGGGTACGGGAATGGCCCTGAAGCATGCGCTGCTGGCGCTATTGGCAGATGAACCGAGCTATGGCTACGAGCTGAACAGGCGCTTCGAAGATGCGCTCGGTCCGCTGTGGCCGCTGCGTGAGGCGCAAGTCTACAACAACCTGCGCGCCTTGGAAGATGCGGGGCTGGTGGTGCTAGAAGCACGCGTCGAACAGGAAAACTCGCCCGACCGCAAGCGTTACGCCGTCACCGAGGCGGGGCGCGAAGAGCTACAATCGTGGCTGCTGGCGCCGGTACGCAGTAGCCGTAAGCTCAAAGACGATTTCTACCTCAAGCTATCGATACTGGGCGGGGTGCTGCGCCGCCCCGAACATCTCATCGAATTACTCTGGCGCCAGCGTGAGGTGACGCTCCAACAGTTGCGCGAATTGGAGCAGGCGCTCATCGAGGCCGAAAGTGGCGAAGACGACGTCACCGCGGCGCTGCTGGAAGGGGCGATCTTACACACCGAGGCCGATCTTACCTGGCTCGACCGCTGCGAAGAACGGTTGTTGCAGGAGGGCGCGCCATGACATTGTCTCGGCTCGTGCGCTTCGCCCCGTCGTATTTGATGGTGACGATCCGGCGTGAGTGGCAGTTGGCGATCCTGGTGCTGGGCGGGTTGGCGCCGGGGGTGGCCGTGTTGCTTGCCTGGCTCAACCTTGCGCGGATTGTCTCGCGGCAGACGGTTGTGGTCGATCCACGGTTACATCCTGGTTGGCTGTTGCCGCCATTTCTGCTGGAACGTTTGGGATTGGCCGGGGTGCTGGTGGGCGCCGGTGTGGTGACGCTGCTAGTGGGCTGTTTGGGCCTGGCCAACGTCTACCTGGCCAGCGTCGAGCGGCGGATGCCCGAGTTGGCGCTGCTGCGTGGGCTGGGCATGCCCCGCAGTGAGGTGATGACGTTGCTGCTGCTCGAAGCCGGCCTGGCCGGGTTGTTGGGCAGCGGCGTCGGGCTGGTAGGTGGCGTGCTGCTGAGCGTCCTCTCGTGGCCGGCGGCGCGGGCGTACTTCGACATTCCTGCCGGTTTCTCGCTCGATCCCGTCGCCTTCGTCACCACACTGGTGACAGGGATGTTGGCGGCGATGCTGTTCATGGGCATGAGCGCGGTGGCCACGCTTTCGATTGGCGCTGCCGGTGTGCTGCGGGGAGAGACGCCGCGGCTGCTCCCCCGATCCTGGCGCGAGGTGGAGACCGCAGTCTACGGCACGCTCTTTGCGGCTTTCCTTGTGCTCACGGCGGGCTGGCTGGTGCTGTCGCCGGCCTCGATGCTGGTGCTGTTGGGGCTGACAGTGGGGCTGAGCACTGTGCTCACCGGCGGCGGTTGGCTGTTGACCCGTCTCTACGAGCGGCTGCCGGCGCCGTCGCAGTCGCCGTTGTGGCAGTTGGCGCTACAGGGATTGGCGCGTCACCCGCGGCATACAGCCGGGCTTTCGTTGGCTATGATCGCGGGTTCGTATGCGGTGGGGTTGTCGTTGTTGTCGCTGCTCAGGGGCGGCGCGGACGGCAGTTTCCCGGTATGGGTGGCAGGCGGCGTGCTGGTGGCGGGCGGGGGGCTTGTCCTCACGGCGGCGGCACTGGCGGCCCTGGAACGACGCCGCGAGTTTGGCCTGTTGGTGGCGGTAGGCGCGCGCCCGAGCCGGGTGCGGCGCATGGTCTTCTTGGAATATGGCATTGTAGCCGTGGGCGGCGGCGTCCTCGGGGCGCTGCTGGCGCTGGGCAACTGGATCATGGCCGGCGCGGGGGACTGGCCGGCGGCGCTCCTCATCATCGTCGTTGATCTGCTGGCCGCGCTGCTCTCGGCCTGGGGTGGTGCGATCCCGGTGCTGTGGCGCATCTCGCGCTGGTCCGCGGGTGAAGCGTTGAGAAGGTGAAGGGAAGAGGCGAAGGCAAGAGTGGGGCAGGTGGCAGGTGGCAGGTGGCAGGTGGCAGGTGGCACCAACGATTATCACCTGCACACTTGCAAACCTGCCCGTCTTTTCTGAACGAAAGAGAGTACAACGATGGAAAACAACATTTTGGTGGAAGCGTCCGGTCTGCGTAAGTTGTATGGGGCCGGAGTGACGGCGCTGGATGGTGTAGATGTGACGGTGCGCGCCGGGGAATTTGTGGCGCTGGTGGGGCCAACGGGCAGCGGCAAGACGACGCTGCTCAGTCTACTGGCCGGCCTGGAAGAGGCCGACGCCGGCTCGGTGACGTTGATGGGCGAACGGCTGGATTCGCTGAGCGAAGACGCGGTCTCTGATCTGCGTGGGCAGGCGGTGGGCATGATCTACCAGTCGTACAACCTCTTTCCCGGCTTCAACGTGCGCGAGAATCTGGGGCTGCCGCTACGCCTGATGATGCGCCCGCCTTTTGATCCGCATCTGCGCTCGCGCGAACTGGTGGAATCGTTCGGGTTGGCGCTGCTGGCCGAACGCTACCCCGCCGAGCTTTCCGGTGGACAGCGCCAACTGGTGGCCATCGCCCGCGCCCTGGCCGCCAATCCGCCGCTGGTGCTGGCCGACGAACCCACCGCCAACCTCGACAGCAGCGCCGCTCGTCACATCGTGGCACGGCTACGCGAACTGGCCGATACAGGTAAACATGGTGTGCTCATGGCCACCCACGATCTGCGCATCGCCAGCCAGGCGGATCGCGTGCTTTCGCTACGCGACGGGCGCATTGTCAAGCAGACGGTGCTGGAACCGGGCCGGTCGAGCCGCGAAGTGTTGGCGGAGCTGGCCTAGTACAAGGTGGCGCAAATGAATCGCTGAAATGCGGAGTGAGCACGCCCTCGTGCGGTGCTGACCCTGTAGATCCGCACGAGGGCGTGCTACTCCGCAGGATTTCATGGACCTTTTTCGGCCACCTTGTACTAGCCGACCAGTGGCCACCAAAGTCCCGCGCTATCGTACGTACCTCAGTTGACTGTTCACCGCGTCAGCCAGGCGATGACGTCGGCGTTGAAGCGTGCGGCGGCCTCTTCCATGGGCTGGTGACCGATTTCTGGGTACTCGATCAGGGTGCTGTTGACCAGCGTATCGGCCACCTGCCGACCCGTTTCGATGGGGATCACCGGATCAAGGACGCCGTGGACGATCAGCGCGGGGATCGTCACATCCGCCAGATCGGCGACTTTGGCCTGTCCGCGGCCCGAGTCGCGGGTGAGGGCGAGGAAACCGGTGTCCCAGCCAGGTGTTTGCAGGCCGCGCAGGTAGACGGCGTAATCGTCTTCGGTGAGGAAAGACGGATCGGCGTGTACACCAGCGATGGTCGAGCGCACGCCGGCTTCGCTGAAGATCACATGCAGCGCCACCTGCATCCAGCGCGTCACCGGCGGCAGGCGTAGGAGCAGATCGATTCCCGGCGGGCTGCCGCCTTCTTCGATGGCCGGGGCCACCAGCACCAATCCTCGAATGCGATCCGGCTGCTGCATCACCATCTGCGTCAGGATCTTTGCCCCCGCGCTGTGACTCAACAACACTGCATCCCCCACGCCCAGTTCGTCGAGCAGACGCCACGCCAGCGCCGCTTGCGCCCCCTGCGTGTAATCCAGTGACCATCGCTTGTCCGAAAGACCGCCGCCGGGCCGATCATAGGCGATGACGCGGTAGCCTGCCGCGGCCAAAGCGTCGCGGTTGTAGCGCCATACTTCGGTGGTCCCCAGCAGGCCATGCAGCATCAACACGGGGACGCCGTCTTCGGGACCGGTTTGGCGCACGTAGAGCGATACACCGTCCACATCCACGAACTCGCCTTCGGGATCAGCCAGATCCTGGGGAGGAATGTCGGCGTTTTGCAGAGGGATGAGGTAGGGCGTCACCGCCAGGAGCGCGAGGACAATGCCGAGGATGATGAGCGGTGTGCGCAATCGACGCATGGTGGTTCCTTTCGTGTCTGCTGCGCCTGTCACTGCTGTTGCTGCATCTGTTGCATGACTTCGGCGTCAATCGCTTCCCACTCGCGATCGGGGATGAGGGTTTTCTCGGGTTCAGGGCGGTCGGCGCGGGTGACCTGCACGCCGACTTCCATTTTGCTGTCCGCGCCGCCGCGGAAGAGACCGCGGGTGGGCGGCACGTCGGCGTAATCGCGGCCAATCGCCACGGCGATGTGCCGTTCACCGGCGAAGAGGTTGTTGGTGGGATCGAGGCCGATCCAGCCCAGTGTGGGCAGGTAGGCTTCGATCCAAGCGTGGCTGGCGTCCTCGGCGGACTGGTCGTGATCTTCGCGGCGGTGGAAGAGATAGCCGCTGACGTAGCGGGCCGGGATGCCCAAACGGCGCAGCAGCGCCAGCGTGATGTGTGCGTAATCCTGGCAGACGCCGCGGCGCTTGGCCAGGGCCACGTCAATGGGCGAATCCACCGTGGTGGCGTCGGGGACATATTGGAAGGTGTAGTAGACGCCGGTGTTGATGTGACGCAACATGCTCAGCGGATCGAGGGTGCGGTCGACGTGTAGTTCCTCGGCCAGGGCGATGAGCGAGGGAGTGAACTGAACGAAGTGGCTGGGCGCTAGATCGTCCCAGAAATCGACGTCCGCGGCCAGAGCGTCGACGGCGCGCCAGAGATCGGTGCTGGTCCATTCGGGCAGTTCAGGTGGTGAGGCCACGCCCACATGCGATTCGGCGCGCATTACCAATTGCCCATGTCGGCGAGGATGTCGAAGAAGTGAACGTGGTTGCCGCGGTAGTCGATGTACGAGAGCACAGCGCCTGCGGCGTCACCTTGACGTCGAACGAGAAACATTCTTGGCGTGCGTCTTCGCGGCTGCATACGCAACTCCATCACACTCGCCCACCGCTGTGGGGTAAATATAGCGTGTGATGACGGATTTTGTAGTAGTGCATGGAATACTCAGCGGCCGGGGGTTAGGCCGCAAATTCCCCTTCGATGGCGTATTCGATGTAAGCCTGGTAGATGGCGCTGTGGATCTGATCACATTGGCGCATCACATCGGCCAGGTAGACGTGCAGATCGTCGCTGATGATCTCGTCGATCTGCCCGTAGCGCAGGCGCGCCTGCAGGCGACCAGTGAGCCGCAACACGCGGTCGGCTCGACGGTTTTCTGACGAGGCATCGATCTGCTGCAAGCTCTGCTGCAAGTGATCGGCGCAGAAGCGCAGCGATCGCGGCAGGCTTGGGTTGAGGATCAGAAACTCGGCGGCGTTGGTGGGCGTCACTGTGGGCGTGTAGACACGGCAGTACGCCTCGAACGAGAGACACGAGCGCAACAGCCCAATCCCGCGCAGATAGTCCACGGTCTGCGGCAAACTCAGTTCAAAATTCCCCTGCCCGTAGTGGACATCCAGCAGCGTGGCCGTGGACTGCGCCCGCTCCAGGTACATGCCGAGTTGCAGAAAGCCCCAGCCCTCATCGTGCTGCATTGTAGACGAGGTGACGCCACGGAAGAGGCAGATCTCGTTTTCGATGTGGCGGAAGAATTCATGCGGCTGTTCCTGCCAGATCGAGCGCAGATCGGTGCGGTTGATCTCCAGGTAGAGCCGATTGATCTGTTCCCACATCTCCGAACTGATCTGCTCGCGTACCTGCCGCGCGTTCTCGCGCGCTGCGCCGATGCAGGAGCGAATCGAGTTGAAATTGTCGCGCTCGTAGGTGAGGTGATAGATGCGGCGGAAGTCGGCGTCTTCACTGTCGGCGCCCAGGATGGGCGGATCAACATGCAGCATGGCGAACAAACGCCGCCATTGATCGTCCGCTGCCGCGGTCGACTGCCCCAGCATCAAATGCACATGATTGTAGATCAAACGAGTCGTCTTCTCGGCCCGTTCCAGATATCGGCTCAGCCAGTAAAGGCTATCGGCAGCGCGTGAAAGCATAATAATTCCTTCTATTTTCGATTTTCGATTGACGATTTACGATTGTCTGGTTGACGATCTGAACGCATGGCTTGGAACAAAGCTGCGTCCATCACCCACATCATCGCGACGCGACGGTTCCGCTAGACGATTTCACGCACTCAACATGAAATCGTCAATCGCAAATCGTCAATCGTCTTAGTCTTCCAATACCCACGTGTCCTTGCTCCCCCCGCCCTGAGACGAGTTGACCACGAGAGAGCCGCGGCGCAGGGCCACACGGGTGAGGCCGCCGGGGACAATCGTCACATCGGCAGGGGTGTTGCCACTGCACAGGACGTAGGGGCGTAGATCTACGTGACGCGCCTCCACCGTGCCGTCGATGAAGCAGGGGGCGCGGGACAGGCTGAGCGTAGGCTGGGCGATGTAGTTGCGCGGGTTGGCCAGGATCTGGTCGCGGAAGGCGTCGCGTTCCGCCGCGGTGCTGTGGGGGCCGATCAACATGCCGTATCCCCCCGATTCGCCCACCGCTTTAACCACGAGTTTGTCTAAATTGGCGAGGACGTAGCCGCGCTGCGCCTCGTCATCCAGCAGATAGGTCTCCACGTTGTCGAGGATGGCGTCTTCGCCCAGGTAGTAACGGATGATGGCCGGCACGTAGGCGTAGATGGCCTTGTCGTCGGCCACGCCGGTGCCGATGGCGTTTGCCAGCACCACATTCCCGGCGCGGTAGGCGTTGAAGATCCCCGGCACCCCCAGCACCGAATCCGAACGAAAGGTGACCGGATCGATGAAATCGTCGTCGATGCGGCGGTAGACCACGTCGGCGCGGCGCAGGCCGGCAGTGGTGCGCATGTAGACCACAGCATCATGGACGATGAGATCGCGGCCTTCCACCAGTTCGATCCCCATCTGCCGCGCCAGAAACGTGTGCTCGAAGTAGGCCGAGTTGAAGACGCCGGGCGTCAGCAGCACCACAGTGGGATCTTCGGCGCGCAGGGCCAGCGAGCGCAACGTAGACAGCAGCGCCTGGCCATAGTGATCGATGGAGCGCACACCGTAGCCGCCGAAGAGGCCGGGAAGGCGCGTTTCATCACGCCGCCAGTTAGCCAGCATGTACGAAACGCCGCTTGCAGCGCGCAGATTGTCTTCGAGGACGGCGAAACGCCCGTCGGGCAGACGCACCAGATCGGTGCCGACGATGGAAACGTAGACGTTTTTGGAAGCGGCGACGTCGCGCATCTCACGGCGGTAGTGGCGGCAAGAGTAGATCAGATCGTGCGGCACGACGCCGTCTTTGAAGATGCGGCCCTCGTGGTAGATGTCTTCGAGAAAGAGATTCAGGGCCAGGATGCGCTGTGTGAGCCCGCGCTCGATGGTGTGCCACTCGTCCGCGGTGATGATGCGCGGCAACAGATCGTAGGGAAAGATGCGCTCGGTACCGGCATCGTTGCCGTAGACGGTGAAGGTGATCCTGGTGCAAGAAGGTGAGGTCCGCGGCCTGTTGACGCCTGTCCAGCTCTTCGGCGGGCAGTTGCCGCAACTGCTGGAAGAGCCGCCGATAGGCGACGCGCGGCGTCCGGTTGGGCGTGAACATCTCGTCGTAGCAGAGATCGTCCACATCGTAGAGGTGGAAAGGATCGAAGCGTTCCTGGGTGCTCGTGTTCTCGATCATCGCATTTACCTGACGTGGGCGGGGGTCGTAGCGAAGCTCGTTTGGGGGCAGCGAGGCGCTCGACGGGGACGAAGTCGTTGATGCTCAGCCTTGAGTGGATGACGCTGCGGCTATGCAGCGGGTGAAGATTGCGCTATTGTGCGCGAGTGGCAGAGCGCGCAACACTTCCTCAACCATCGCATCATCTCAACATCTCTGCTATACTCCTCTCATCGAAATCCAAATCCAGCACTTCACGATTCTTTTTGAAATTGAGGAGAGAGCATCCTCATAGAGAAATCAGATAGAGGTCGTCGTATGCGGAGTAGGCACGCCACGTGCCGCCTGAGTCGCACGTGGGCGTGCTCACTCCTCAATTGTCTGAAGTTTACTTGATTTCTCTATCAGATGCGGCTTGTTCCGGTCTACCCGGCATCTGAGTTTTTCATGCGCCCTGCCACGCCACGACGGATGAAAGTCGTGGACACGGATTGGCGGAAACACGGATTCTTTTGCTTTGATCTGTGTTTTGCTCAATCCGTGTCCACAGGCTTCTTTCAGGGCAGGATGCCTACTCCGCGTCAAAATCGTGAACTACTCAAATCCCCTAGAGGAGCTTGCTCTTGTCTCAAGTGGAACTCGTGCAACGGATCACTCGCCAGGTGCGCGACAATGTGGCGCAGGTGATTGTCGGCAAAGAAGAAGTTGTGGAATTGATGTTGGTGGCCCTCTTCTGCGAAGGCCATGTCCTATTGGAAGATGTTCCCGGCATCGGCAAGACGACGCTGGCCAAGTCGTTGGCGCGGTCGTTGGGGGCCAACTTCCAGCGCATCCAGTTTACGCCCGATCTGCTGCCGTCCGACATCACTGGCGTCAGCGTGTACAACCGCCGCGACGACGCGTTTGAGTTCCGCCCCGGGCCGATCCTGGCGGGCGTTGTCCTGGCCGATGAGATCAACCGCGCCGGGCCGCGCACACAGTCGGCCCTGCTCGAAGCGATGGAAGAACGCCAGGTTACCGTGGACGGCGTCACCCATGCGCTGCCCTACCCCTTCTTCCTCATGGCCACGCAGAACCCGGTGGAGTTGGAAGGGACCTTCCCTCTGCCCGAAGCGCAGATGGATCGCTTCTTGATGCTGGTGGCGCTGGGCTACCCCAACCGCGAGGAAGAACGCAACATTCTGCATCGCTTCCGCAACGCCAATCCGCTGGCAGATCTCACCCCGCAGCTCGACAACGAGACGATCCGCCAAGCGGTGACCATCTGCCGCGACGTCCACGTGAGCACTGCCATCGAAGACTATCTGCTCGACTTCGCGGCGGCGACGCGCGAAGATCGTTCGGTGGAACTGGGGTTGAGTCCGCGCGGCACGCTGGCGCTCTTCCGCACCTGTCAGGCGCTGGCCGCGGTGAACGGCCGCGACTATGTGATCCCCGACGACGTGAAGCGGCTGGCGCCGGTGGTGGTGGGCCATCGCCTGATCCTCAACGCCGATGCCCGCCTACGCGGACAGCGCACCGCCGACGTGCTGGAGCGCATCCTCGCCGCCGTGCCTGTGCCGGTGGAAGAAATCCGTCCTGTGAGCGGAGGGCGCTGATGGGTCGCCTGGGCTGGCTTTCGGTGGCGCTGATCATGCTGACCGCCGTCCTCCTGCGCAACAGCCTGCTCTTCACGATGGGGCTGATCCTCACGCTGGTGGGGCTGGCGGCGTGGCTGTGGAGCCGCTACTGCCTGGTGGAAGTACGCTACGCGCGCCGCTTCGGCAGCACCCGTCTCTTCTTCGGCGAGTCCACGGATCTGTGGATCGAGGTGACCAACGCCAAGCCGCTGCCGCTGGCCTGGCTGCGCGCCGAAGACGAACTCCCCGGCGCGCTGGACATCCAACCCGACGCCCGCATCAGCCGTTACAGCGGCGGGCGACGCCTGCTGGTGAATCTGTTTTCGCTGCGTTGGTACGAGCGGGTGATCCGCCGCTACCACGTCAGCGGCGCGCAGCGCGGGGCGTGGGTCTTCGGCCCGGCGCAGCTCATTTCGGGCGATATCTTCGGCTTCTCGTTGCGCCGCATGACGGTGGAGGAGCAAGACATCCTGCTTGTCTACCCGCGCATGGTGCCCATCACCCAGTTGGGGCTGCCCGCCCGCCATCCTTTCGGCGAGGCCAAAGCCGAACGCCGTGTGGTGGAAGATCCCATGCGGCTGATGGGCGTGCGCGAGTACCAGCAGGGCGACAGCTTCCGTCATGTGCATTGGAAGGCCAGCGCACGGCGACCTGAGCTACAGACGAAGGTCTTCGAGCCGTCCGCCAGCCGCTTGATGCTGATCTTCCTCAACGTGGACACCTTCCGCAACCGCATGGAGGGCGCCGACGCCGTGCTGCGCGAATGGGGGATCACGGCGGCGGCGTCGATTGCACGCCATGCCTGGGAAGCGGGCGAGACGGTGGGCATCTACGCCAACGGCACGCTGCCCGGCGGTGGACGACTGCGCATCGCACCCGGCAGCCGCGCCGACCAGGCAGTGCGCATCCTCGAAGGGCTGGCGCTGATGCGCAACATCACCATCACCAGCTTCGAGCAGATGATCCAAGCCGAAACAGAGACGCTGCGCTACGGATCGACCATCGTGGTGGTGACCTCGGTGGTGGACGAAGTGCTGGAACGCCCACTACTGGATCTACGCCGCCGCGGACACGCCGTGACCATCGTTCACCCCGGCCATCACCCCCCGGCGCGTACGCCGGCGGGCATGCGCCTCTACCACATCGGCAACGGCCAAACCCTGGATGGGACCACGATTGATGAAGACGCAACGCTGGAACTGGCTTGACGAAGGGCTGCTGCCTGCGCTGCTGGTGTTGATGCGCACGGCCTGGCTGTGGCCGTGGCTGGCGCTGCTGCGCGACTGGTTTTCGCCCACGCAGCCGGCCCCCGTGTGGCCGCTGTGGGTGATCATTGGCCTGCCGCTGTTGAGCTACCTGTTGACGGACCGGCTGCTGCCGCCGCGGCGCGACATCATGGAAGCCCAGCGCGTCAACGCCGTGCAGATCGCGCTTGCCGTCACCGGCGTGCTGCTGCTGCTGGTGTTGACGTGGCTGCACTTCTACCAAGGACGTTTCCCGCTGTGGTCGCCCAGTTGGGTGCTGTCGCTGACGTACGACGTTACTGAAATGGAGTTCGAGCTGCCGGTGCAGATCCTGGCGCTGTGCAGCGGCTTCTACCTGTGGCTACGCGGCGTGCTGGATGGGCGCGACGCCATTCACCACGAAAAGGTGTGGGGGACGTTCCTGGCCGGGGTGGTGATGTTTGCGCTCTACCTGTGGCTGTCACGTTTCGGCGCCGCCAATCTGCGCGTGGACGCCGCGCCCTGGTTGATCGTCTTCTTCGCGGCGGGGATGTCGGCGCTGGCCGCGGCCAATCTCAACATCGCCGGCGGCTGGAGCACGTGGCGTCGCCAGGACAACCGGCTGCAAGCCAACCGCTATTGGCTCTTGAGCATCGCCGTCACCATTGCCGGGCTGCTGGGCCTGGGCATCCTCTTGGGCTGGCTGGTGGCGCCCGACGAGGTGGCATGGCTGCTCAACGGCGTGGGCATGGTGCTTGGCTGGATCTGGCAGATCTTCTCCTGGCTATTGCTGGGCGTCAGTTTCGTGCTCTTCTGGCTGATCTACCCGATCTACCTCTTTTTGCAGAGCTTGATCAACAACCAGGCGAGCGAAGAACCGCCACGCGAGGCGCAGGAAGGGCTGCCCACGCCCACGCCCGAGGCCATCCAGCAGTTGACCGACCCCACGCAGACGCCGGAAGCGTTCCGCTGGCTGGGGCTGGTGGTGGTGCTATTGATCGTCTTCGCCATCTTTGTGCTGGTATTGCGTCGCCTGCGCGCCGCGTCCGAGGAAGAACCCGAGGAGATCCACGAGTCGATCTACAGCAACGATCTGTTGCAGGATCAGCTTGCCGCGTTCTGGCAAGGGCTGCGCAATCGCTTCGGCCAGGGCGCAATCGGTCCCGCCTTCGCCGATCTCACCGGCGAGAACGACACACGACGCACGATCCGCGCCGTTTACCAGCAGGTGCTGGCGCGTGCTCAGCAGAGTGGACACCCGCGCCGTTCCGCGCAGACGCCGCTGGAGTACGCGCCTGAGCTGGCGGAGACATGGCCGCAGCCCGCCGACGCCGTGCGTGTGATCACCGCGGGCTACGTCGAGGCGCGCTATGGCGCAGATCCGCCCGATGCGGCCACAGCCCAGGCCGTCACCGCGGCGTGGACGGAGATCGAAGCGTCCGCGCGCGAGGCCGAGGAGGATCACAGATCTTAGGACATCTCAGAATTTAGTGTTCCACGAAGGGACACGAAGAGGAGAACAGGAGAACAGAGGGACACGGATTTCAGGAATAGCAGGAGCAGAGCGGAAAAGCCTTCTGTTTGTTCTTTTCTGCCTTCCTGTGACTTCGTGTGACTTCGTGGAACGTTTTTTCTCTGGCTTCTCCTTACCACGTTCCCGCACAGCCCGTCGTCGGTTGCCCGTCGCCCTTTTCTCGGAGGTTCCCCTATGCCTATCTCCATCGACGATCTCTACCAGCATTGCGAAAAGAAGACGGTGCTGCTGCCCGGCGACGCGCCGCTGGGTGAGGCGATCTACCAGTTCACGCAGTCGGATTACGACGAGGACGAGGCCTGGCTGATCGTGCAGTTGGCCGACGGCGGCTACCGCGCCGTGCGTTTCGCCGATCTGACGCCGCTGGTGGTGGCGCAGGGCTATTTCGTGCTGAACGAGGCGCTGGCCGACCTGTATCTGCCTCCCGTCGACCGCATTGTCTCCGTGGACGACGCCGCCGAAATGACGGACTTGCTGGCCTGGCTCGATGATCACCCCAATGCCACGCTGGTGGTCATCGACGGTGACCGCTGCGCCGGGCTGCTCACGTCTACGCTGATCAGCAAAGGCATCTCGGATCAACCATCGCTACGCGAAGCATTTGAGCGTATTTCACCGCAAGCGTCTATGCTCGAAGCCGCCGATCTCGATGATGCCGATCTCAATGACACCGATCTCGATGATGTACTGGAAGAGGTCGCGCTGGACGTTCCCCCAGCCGACCAGATCGTGCCGATGCCGCCGCCGCAGGCGCCGAAGCCGGTTGATCTACACACCGACATCGACTTCCCCGAACAGGTGGCGCCACGGGCGACACACCCACTGATCATCAAGCTGACGCCCGACACCCCCACCGACACCCGCGTCAGTGACACGGTACGCGTCGAGTTCGCCGATCCAATGGCGCCGGAAGTGGTGGAGGTGCGGGTCCACGCGCCGGATTTCAACGAACGTGACCAACGCTGGGCGCAGACGATGGAAGTTTACAGTTTCACGGCGTCATCGCCCGCGGTCTTCCTGCTTTCTGCGCCGCCGGATGCGGGGATCTACCCCATCGGCATCGATTTTCGTCACCGAGATCGGTTGGTGGGCAGCAGCCGCTTCGAGGTGACGGTGGGCGATGTGACGCCGCCTGAGCCAGCCCCGGCGCGGCTGTCTACGCGCACGGCGACGCCGTCATCGTCAACGCCATCATCGTCAACGGTGCCCGTAGACGATGACGGCCCTGGCTTGTCGTTGATCATCAGCCGCAACCCGCCACCGCCGGCAGATGTGGAGTTGCGTGTCCACCTCGATCTGGACAACGTGCTCAGTTTCACGCTGCATTCCACCGTCCCCGAACTGAATTTGCAGCACGTGGACATGGGTAGAACGCCGTTGAACGCCACGCCGCAGCGCTTTTTCGCCTCGCTCTTCACCACGTTGAGCAGCATGGCGCTGGAACGCAGTAGCCCGCGCTCGGCCAGTGCAGAGCGTCAGCTGCGGCGGATGGGCGAGAACCTCTACCTGGATGTGATCCCCGAAGAATTGCGCCGCAAATACTGGGATTTGGTGGATCTGCGCCAACAGGGTGTGATCCGCTCGCTGCTGATCACCAGCGACGAGCCGTGGATCCCGTGGGAGCTGGTGAAACCCTACGACGCCGACACCGACCGTGAAGACGATTTCTGGGCGGGCAGTTGGCAGCTATGCCGCTGGCTCACCGGCCCCGCGCCTGCCGACCCGGTGCAGATCAAGGCGGCGCGCCTGATCGCACCCGATCTGGACCTGACGTTTGTGGTTCAGGAGAAGGAGTTCTTCGACGGGATGAAGCAGTGGGGCGTGGACATCGGCCCTGCACCGCTGCAAAGCCTGGACGAAGTGGAAGAATTGGCCGAGGAAGGCGGCGTGGAACTGGTCCACTTTGCCCACACGGCAATTTCAGCGGCAGCGATCCCGATGAGTCGGTGATCAAGTTGGCCGATCAGATGGAGTTGTACCCGCGTGATCTGCGTGGCAGTTTCGTGCGTGGGCTGCGGCGGGCGCGTCCGCTGGTCTTCCTCAACGCCTGCCACACGGCGCAGATCGGTTTCTCGCTGACCGGGCTGGGCGGCTGGGCCGAGCGGATGCTGGGCGACGTGCGCGCCAACGCCTTCGTGGGGACGCTGTGGGAGGTCAACGATGAGCTGGCCGCAGAGTTTTCGGCCACCTTCTACCGAACACTACGCGAAGGCGCCACACTGGGCGAAGCCTCCGTAGCCGCCCGTCAGCGGGTGCGCGAGCTTCAGCCCGACAACTCCACGTGGCTGGCATACACCCTCTACGGCGATCCGAATGGAAAGGTAAGGTGGGGTTAGTCTTCCAGCAGCACGCCCCACACCTCCACATCCACCGCGATTTCGTGGCGGTTGAGGATGTTGTCCAGTTCGGCGTCGAGGTGGGGCAGTTCTTCAATGTCTTCGGTGACGAGTTCCAGATCGTCTTCGGTGGCGTCGGTGACGTATGCCTGCTCGAACGCCTGCTTTGGGTCCAGCCAATAGCCCACCGCGGCCAGTTTGTGCCACTTGGTCATGAAATAGAGGATCACATAGCGCCGTCCGCTCTTGTGCTGGTCGGCGATGCGCGTGCCGGAGACGTGGATGGGGTAGAGGAAATCAACGCCGGCCTGGGTGCGGGCGGCGCGGTAGTAGCGCAGATTGTCGGTACGGGCAAAACGGTAGATCGCGCCTTCGGTCAACATGACGACAGCCCTCAGATTTGATCCACGAAGATCACCTTTCCTCAGTGGCGGAAGTGAATGAAGATGCGCCCAAAGTTTTTGTCGTCTTTTTCGACGCGGTGGTAGAGCGAGCGGATGTGCGACTGGTTGAGGAAGCGCAGCACCTTCTTTTTGAGCTGCCCGCTGCCTTTGCCGGGGATGATCTCCACCAACTCGATGCGTTTGTCAATCGCTTCTTGAACAATGCGGTTGAGTTCGGCGTCGATCTTGTCGCCTTTGTTGTAGATGTCGTGCAGATCAAGTTTGAGCTTGGCCATTGTCGTCTTCTTTTTCTTCCCGTTCGATTTCTTCCCGCTCGATTTCTTCCCAATCGATGTCGTCGCCGGCGTCGTAGCCGCCCCACTTGCTGGTGAACGACGAAGCGAAGGTGGCGGCGTTGGTGCGTTCGGCGTCGTCGACAGCCTTCTGCACCGCCTCCTGCCTGCGCGCCACTGCGTCTTTGGTGGCGGCATTGACGGAATCTACCGAGTCGCCCACACGCACGATGCGCACTGTCACGATGTCACCGCGGCGGTAGGCAATTTCCGCGCCCTCGCGCTTGCCCAGAATCGCCCTCGCCAACGGCGCCGAAGACGCCAGCACGCCGCTGTCCACGTCGGCTGTGTCCCCGCGCGCGATGACGACGCGCATGGGATCGCGGTCCCCGCGCGAATCGATCAGATCGATGTCCACCTGCACGCCGGTGCGCACCTGTTTCGTCTCATTCGGCATAGTTTCCTCCAGAGGTCGGTATGGGTACAGTCTAGCCTATGCGCGACCCATAGCCAAATCCACATGCAAATCTCAGTTAGTGATATGAAATTCTAATTGACACTGGTTTCTTCGTTCAGGATAATCGAAAGGAAAGGTAAAAACACAGGGCTTTCGCAGTTCACAGGCGCAGGGGCGCAATATATTTCGCCCTTACAGGAACAAGTTGCGTAAGCCCTAATTAGTTAAAAAAGGGAGTAAGCATCATGGCTTTACCCCACATAAGCATCGTCTTGCCCACCTACAACGACGCTGTCTACTTGCCGGGCGCAATCGAGAGTGTGCTTGAACAGTCGGAGTAGCGATTTGAGTTGATCGTGGTCAACGACGGCTCAACCGACAATACCAGAGAAGTGCTGGCCGCGTACAAATCTCACCCACAGGTACGCGTCATCCACAAAGAAAACGGCAAACTGCCGCGCGCGCTGAACACCGGCTTCGAGGCAGCGCGCGGTCGCTACCTCACCTGGACCTCGACGGACAATTACATGCACCCCCACATGCTCACCCCCAGCTTGGACAAGCCGGTGCTGGTGCTACGCGAAAGCACAGAGCGCCCCGAAGCTGTCACCGCGCGGGCGGCGCGCCTGGTGGGTACCGACGAACAGCGCATTATCGGCGAAGTGCAACGCCTGCTCCACGATGCGGACCACTACAACGTCATGGCTTCGTGGATCATTATTGCTCTGGATTCGCCACAGCCATCTTCTTCGGTGTGCAGATGGTGTATAATGCGTAGCACACTATCTGCAACGAAAGGACCCCCTGATGACAACCCGAGTTCGTTTTGACCAGGCGCTGAGCCACCTGCGTGATGACATTCTGATGATGGGCAGCCGCGTCGAAGAAGAGTTGAACGTGGCGCTGGCCGCCTACAAGCACATGGACGTGGAACGCGTGGCCCAGGTTCAGGCTGCCGACAAGATCATCAATCGATATCGGGCTGAGATCGAGGAGCGCTGCTTCACGTTGATCTGCACGCAGCAGCCGGCGGCGCGCGATCTGCGGCAGATCTTCGCGGCCATGAGCATGGTGGTGGATCTGGAGCGCATGGGTGATCAGGCCAAAGGCATCGCCAAAGTGATCCCGCATCTGGCCGGTCATCCCAACCGACCCGCCCCACCCGAGCTATTGCCCATGGGCGAAAAGGTCAACGCCATGCTGCGCCAGGGCATGGAAGCCTACGCCACCGGCAACGCCGACCTGGCGGCGCAGGTCGGTCCCCAGGACGAAGAAGTGGATCTGATGCTGGGTCAGGTCTTCACACAGGTGATGGAGTTCATGGTGCTGGAGGCCGATGTGGTGGATTCGGCGCAGGCAGGCTACAGCGTCTTGCGCGTGGGGCGCGAGTTGGAACGCTTCGGCGATCTTGCCGTCAACGTGGCGGATCGTGTCATTTATATATTGCGCGGGTCGGCCAAGGGGTAGAAAATCACAACCGAATCGGATCGCCCAAGAACATCGGTGGGCGACGACGGATCACATCCACCAGGGCGATGAACGTAGCGGGGACCTCGCGCATCTCCGACCAGGCGATGGAGCGCGGATGGTATTCTCGTTGATCCGCGGCCACGCCCACCACGTTGATGCCCAGTTGCTCGCAGGTGAAGATGGCCCGCGGCAGGTGAAAACGCTGCGTCACCAGGATCGCCTCGTCCAGTCCGAAGACGGCGTGGGCGCGGTAGCAGGTGTCGTAGGTGCGCAGGCCGGCATAATCGGGTTGCACGTCCTCGGCGGGGACGCCGCGCTCGATGGCGTAAGCGGCCATGGCGTCGGGCTCGTTGTAGTAGACCGAACTGTTGTCCCCGCTCACCAGGATCTTCTGGACTTTGCCCGCTTCGTAGAGCTGCACCGCTGTCTCCACGCGGTCGCGCAGCATGGCGCTCAACCGCCCACTGGCGTATACACGCGCACCGAAGACGACAGCCACACGCCCGCTGGGTGCATCGTCCACCGTGTAGATGGCGGTCTGCGTGCGGCTATCCACCCAGGAGCGCCACACAAACGGAAACGCGATCAAGAACGCCATCCCCAGAACCCACTTGTAGAACCGCTTCACAGATTGCTCCGGTTTGAACGAAGTGATTGGTGAGTGGTGAGTGTACGATCAGATCTACGTTTTCACTGTGAACTTGGTTCCCTTGACACACAGAACAGATCCTTTGACAACCGCCGCAATGGACGCTATACTACAGTCCATTGCACGACGATTGTTGTACGGTCGTGCTTCGTTTGTCGACTGAAATGCAGTTGAAATGCAGTCAACTGAAACACAAACGACAATGCACCGGAGGAGTATCCGCCGGCGGACGTCAGAGAGAGATCCTCAGCGGCTGAAAGGGATCTTCGTCAACGCAGCGGAGAAGGTCGCCGGGAAGGTCGGCAGGGTGAAAGATTCAGTAACCTTGCCCGGGAACGCCCGTTATCGCGCAGAGGGTGGTGGACAATCGCAGGTTGATGGGCGTCCGCCGCTGAAAAAAGGTGGTACCACGAGTCGCTTCGTCCTTTTGCGGATGAGCGGCTTTTTTGTTTGGGCGGATAACGCACGTAGCGACGCAACGAGGGAACGACGATGACACAGATTCAAGAAATGCCGAAGACGTACACACCCCAGGAATGGGAGGAACAACTCTACACCTGGTGGGAAGAATCGGGCTTTTTCCGGCCCGAACAACAGGAAGAAAGCGGGCTGGCTGATCCCAAAGCCAAGCCCTTCGTGATCTCGATGCCGCCGCCCAACGTCACCGGCGCGCTGCACCTGGGGCACGCCATCACCAGCAGTATCGAGGACTTGCTGATCCGCTACAACCGCATGAACGGCGCGCCCACGCTGTGGGTCCCCGGCACCGATCACGCCGGCATCGCCACGCAAAACGTGGTGGAACGCAAACTGGCCGAGCAGGGCGTCACCCGCCACGATCTGGGCCGAGATCGCTTTGTGCAGGAAGTGTGGGATTGGAAAGACGAATACCACGGCCGCATCAGCCGCCAACAGCGCCGCATGGGCATCTCGTGTGATTGGAACCGCGAGCGTTTCACGCTGGACGACGGCCTCAGCGACGCCGTGCTCGAAGCCTTCATCCGCCTCTACGACGAGGGCCTGATCTACCGCGGCAACTACCTGGTAAACTGGTGTCCGCGCTGCGAAAGCGCCATCAGCGATCTGGAAGTGGATCACCTGGAGATCGACGGCAAGCTCTACACCTTCCGCTATCCGCTCAAAGACGGCGGTCACCTGGAAGTGAGCACCACCCGTCCCGAGACGATCCTGGGCGATACTGCCGTGGCGGTCCACCCCGAAGACGAACGCTACAAAGACGTGGTGGGCAAGACGGCGTTGGTGCCGATCCTGGGGCGCGAGATCCCCGTCATCGCCGACGAGCACGTGGACCCGTCCTTTGGTACAGGTGCGCTCAAGGTGACGCCGGGCCACGATCCCAACGACTACGAGATCGCCGGTCGCCACGATCTGCCCTACATCAACATCATGAACAAAGATGCCACGCTGAACGCCGAGGCTGGCCCCTACGCTGGCATGGATCGGCTGGAAGCGCGGCACAAACTATGGGCCGACATGGCCGAACAGGGCCTGGTGGTGGGCGAAAAGACCCACGTGCATCAGGTGGGCCATTGCGAACGTTGCGGCACCGTGGTGGAGCCACTGCTCAGCACCCAATGGTTTGTGCGCATGAAGCCGCTGGCCGAACCCGCCATCGAAGCAGTGCGCGATGGGCGCATCAAGATCGTCCCCGAACGCTTCGATCGCATCTACTTCAACTGGATGGAGAACATCCGCGATTGGTGCATCAGCCGCCAGCTTTGGTGGGGACATCGCATCCCCATCTGGTACGGGCCGGACGGTCACCAGTTTGCGGCGCGCAGCGAGAGCGAGGCCAAGGAAAAGGCCATCGCTCACTATGGCGACTGCGTGAAGTTGGAACAGGATGAAGATGTCCTCGATACGTGGTTCAGCAGTGGTTTGTGGCCATTTAGCACGCTGGGCTGGCCGCAGCAGACCGACGATCTGGCCAAGTTCTACCCCACCGCGGTGATGGAGACAGGCTACGACATCATCTTCTTCTGGGTGGCGCGCATGATCGTGCTGGGCATGAAGTTCACCGGCGAAGTGCCGTTCCACACTGTCTACATGCACGGTCTGGTGCGCGATGAAACAGGCCGCAAGATGAGCAAAAGTCTGCGCAACGTGCTCGATCCGCTGGACCTGATCGCCGAGTACAGGGCCGGCACGCTGCGCTTCACCCTGCTCACCGGCGGCACACCCGGCAACGACATGAAGCTGAGCACCACGCGCATCGAAGCCAACCGCAACTTCGCCAACAAGATCTGGAACGCCGCCCGCTTCGTGTTAATGAACCTGAAAGCCGACGAACTGGCCTTCACCGACGGGGATCAGCACAGCGTCACTTATGCGCTGCCCGATGCTGCGCAGATGGAGCTGGCGGATCGGTGGATCCTGAGCCGCCTCGCCGCCACCCGCGCCGACGTGACCCGCCTGATCGACGACTACCAGTTCGGCGAAGCGGGCCGCCAGATCTACGAGTTCCTGTGGAGCGAATACTGCGACTGGTACATCGAAGCCACCAAGACGCGCCTCTACGGCCCCGACGCCACGGCGGCGCAGACGGCGCGGCAGGTGCTGGCGCATGTGTTGGAGCAGAGCCTGCGCTTGCTGCACCCGTACATGCCCTACGTCACCGAGGCGATTTGGGGTCACCTGCCCAACATGAAGCTACATGGCGAGTCACTGATGACCAGCCGCTGGCCAAGCAAAAGCGAGTGGCTCGACGCCGACAGCGAAGACGCCTTCGCCCGCTTGCAGGAGATCATCCGCGCCATCCGCAACGTGCGCAGCGAGTACAACGTGGAACCGAGCCGCCGCATCACCGCCGTCTTCAGCGCCGACGGTCACCTGGGGTTGCTGCAACAGAATCAGGATCTGCTCGTCAGCCAGGCCCGCCTCAGCGACGACATCACCGTCGCCGCCGGTGCGGCCGCACCGGAGAAGGCAGTGGCGCTGGTGGCAGGCGGCGTCAACGTTTACTTGCCGTTGGCGGGCATGGTCGATCTCGACGCCGAACGCCAGCGCCTGCAAAAGGAACTGGACAACGTCGACAATCAACTCCAACGCTCCGAAAAGCTGCTGGCGAACCAGGGCTTCGTCGCCAAAGCCCCTGCTGAAATCATCCAGCGTGAAGAGGACAAGATCGCCGAGTTGAAGATCCGCCGCCAGCAGATCCAGGCGAATATGCAGGAGATTGGGGAGTAGGGACTGGGGATTGGGGATTGGTCCCCAATCCCTCCCCAATTTGTGATAATTTTGACAATCCAATCCCCCTATGCTAATCTTGCCGATGGGTTTCCCCAGATTTGGTGAACATATTCCAGTGTGAGCGCGCGCCGATTTCTGCATCGACAAATGTTCTTTGTTGCTGTCGAGAAATGACATTTCCGCGCACATGTACTACAAGGGCCCGAGCAAAACGTACGGTTGATTACAAACAGCCGAAATCAATGCTGTTTGCGCCGGATTTATCACTTATTTGCATTCTTGGGACGCATCGTTGGCCTGGTTTATCGGCACGGGGTACTGGCAACGGGGCACTGGCAGAAAGGAGTCCAGGTAGGAATGGCGAATGAACAGTGGCGAGCACGCGTACAGCGTGCCCAACAGATGGCCGCCGAACGGTTAGGCGTCGACGCCGCAGTCATGCTGCCGCCGCGCCAACCAGATGGCGGCGGCGCTGCAGCCCATCAGGCAGAAGCGGAACCGGTCGCGGTAGAAGTCGCACAACCAGAAGCGGTGGCGGCAGTGGAGACACCCGCCGAAGCCGCGCCCGCTGCAGGGACGGCCACGCCAGCCCCTGCAGAATCATCAGCAGCACAACGTATTGCCGAAGCAAAGGCCCGTGCTGCCACAAAGGGCAGCAATGGCGGACCAGCAACAGCCGCAGCACCCAAGCCAGCAGCGCCACCGGCGCCCGCCCCCGCAGCATCGCCAGAAGAGGAAGAGGTTGGGCAGCAGGGTATCAACCGCCGTGAGTTCATCACCTACGCATGGGGCGCGGCCTTGGGTTTGCTCACACTGGAAATCGGCGTGGGCAGCTACTACTTCATGTATCCGCGTTTCCGCGCTGGTGAATTCGGCGGCGCCTTCCCGTTATCCCAGGGCGAATTGCCACCTCCCGAAGCTGCGCCCAACAGCAACACCACGGGTAAATTCTGGCTTGTGGACACAGCAGATGGGCCACGTGCGCTCTACATGGTGTGTACACACCTGGGCTGTCTCTACAAATGGGAAGAATCGAATTTCCGTTTCGAGTGTCCTTGCCACGGTTCAAAATTCGACCACGATGGACACTACATCGAAGGGCCGGCGCCCCGTTCGCTGGATCAGTTTGTGATCGACATCGTGCAGAATGGCGAAGTCGTCGGCAGCACCGAGGACGGCGGCGACAACATCATCGCCCCGCAGATCCCAGGCCCCGACGCTCAGATCGTTGTGCAGACAGGCCAACGCATCATGGGCAAACCTGCAGCAGATTCACCGGCGCGGGTCGGGTAGCGGTCGGTACCCATTCGTTGCAGCTTTGCAGGACGTGTCGGCAAGTATTATCGACGTGAAAGCTAGTAGATCCCTACGGGAATTCGCAGACTGGCACGATCAGGCTTAGAGCGGTCGAATTTCAGCAGGGAATTGGCAACGCACTGTACTAGGAGAGAAACAAGACTATGAGCGTGATGCAAGACATTCGCGAAAAGGGAGTCATCGGCGCCAGCGCCGCGGCTCTCGAAGATGTCTTCACCCGGGTCACAGCCGGCATCAGCCCCGGCGAGTTTCGCAAGATGCTGCGCGGGGAACCGGCTGGCCGTCCGAATCCTCGCCTGAAGCCACACAGTGAAGCCTTTTTGCTTCACATCAAGCCCACCTATTACCACGAAAGTGTGACCAAGTGGAATCACACCTTCCGGTTGGGCCTGCTCTCAACCTACCTATTCTTCCTTGAACTGATCACGGGCCTGCTGCTCATGATCTGGTATGCGCCTTCCCCAGAACGCGCCTACGTCGACATGATCCGCCTGCTCAGCAACGTGCCCTTCGGGCAGTTCCTACGCGACCTGCACCGCCTTGGCGCAGAAGCGATGGTGGCGATTGTCACGGCGCACATGGTGCGTACTTACCTGACGGGCAGCTACAAGGCGCCGCGCCAGTTCACCTGGTTTACCGGCGTCATTCTGCTGGTGATCACACTCTTCCTCAGCTTCTCCGGTTACTTGCTGCCCTGGGATCAGCTCGCCTTCTGGGCGGTGACCATCGGCACGTCTATGGCCGAAGCGATGCCGCCGGCGGTGGTGGGTGAAACCGTCAACCTGCTGGCCCGTGGCGCGCCCGACATCGGCGCCAACGGTCTGCTGCGCTTTTACCTGTTGCATGTGATCTTCCTGCCGTTGCTGCTGATCCTCTTCTTCTTTGTACATTACTACAAAGTGGTGCATTTCGGCATCAGCTTGCCCGCGGACGAGGAAGAAGTCGGCGAAGACACCGCCAACCGTGTCCCCGCCGACAAGCGCGTCTACTTCTTGCCCGACGTCATGGTAGACGAACTCAGCTTCCTGACGGCGTTCACCACGCTGTCGATTTTGCTGACAGTCTTCTTCTTCCAGGCGCCGCTGGAGAACATCGCCAACCCGCAGTCGACGCCGCTGCACACCGTGGCGCCCTGGTATTTCTACTGGTTGCAGGGTCTGCTCAAAGTGGCCGACAAGTTCTGGGCCGGCGTGGCCGTACCGGGCATTCTGCTCGTGCTGCTCATGGCCATCCCCTACCTGGACATGAACCCCAGCCGCCGTGCGCGTGACCGCCGCGTGGCCATCGTCAGCGGTATCGTGGCCGGCGTGGTGATGATCGTGTTGAGTTGGATGGGTACGCCTGAGTACGCCGTCAAGGGTGCGCCGTCGGTGGAAGTGGTGCAGGAGATCATGCCAGAAGAAGGCGCCGGCCTGGTGCGTGAGATCGGCTACGCACATCTGCCGATTGGTTCCTTCCGCACCGACTTGGAATACCCGGTGGAAGAGCAGGATGAACACTTCGCCGAATTGATGCATCATTTCCGCGAGGGCGTCACCTTCTACGAAGAGACCGATCCCGATTTCAACGCCGCTTACGCCGTGTTGGACATCACGCAGGATCAGCCCAGCCTGAAACGGCTGCACTGGCAGGTCCACTGGTACGACGCGCAAGGCGTCGAAGGCTTCTTCGAACGGAGCTTCTGGCTGCACGAGGATTCCCTCTACTGGGAAGAATACGGCTGGAAAGAGAAGTTCCTCGACTATGTGTCCGACTTGCGGTTACCCAACTAACAGGAGTGACGATCTGACATGCAGGGTCTATTCATCAAGTCACCCATTCTAAAGATTCTCCTTGGCATCCTTGCCTCGCTAGGCGCGATTGCGCTGGTGCTGCTCGTCCTGCTCACCGAAGAGGCGCGCATGGAAGCGCAGACCGCCAGTTGGGAAGGGCGCGAGGTCGAGAACGGGGCGGCGCTCTACTACAACAACTGCGCAAGCTGTCATGGACCGGATGGCAAAGGATTGCCCGGTGTGGCGCCTGCCCTGAACAGCCATTACTTCTTCGCCCATCGAATCGAAGACGTGGGCTGGACAGGCACCCTCGAAGACTACGTGCAGTTGACCGTCGCCGCCGGTCGCCCCAGCAAGACGAAAACGCAGTGGGTGCAGATCATGCCCACGTGGGGCAGCAGCTACGGTGGCCCGATGCGCGGCGATCAGGTGGAAGCCGTGACGGCCTACGTGATGAACTTCGAGCAAGCAGCGCTGCAACAGACAGCCGAAGAAGATCCGTGGCAGCCCTTCCAAGACGTACGCAAGCCCGTTGCCGAACAGACCATCGGCGATGCTCCGCTGGAAACTGCCGATGCAGCCACCCCATCCGAAGGGCCACGTGATCCGGAAACGCTCTTCACCGTCATGGCCTGTGTCGGTTGCCACAACCTGAACGCCGATCAGACAGCGTCCAGCCGCGGACCGGTCGGCCCGAACATGGGCAACCTGGCCGAAAACGCCGCCAGCCGCGTCGCCGGTCTCAGCGCCGAGGATTACATCCACCAGAGCATTGTGGAACCGGGCGCTTACCTGGTGGAAGGCTACATGGCAGGCATCATGCCGGCCAACTTCACCGAGACCATGAGCGAGGAAGAGATCAACAGCCTCGTCACCTGGTTGCTTGAACAGAGCCAGTAGACAATCTGAACGACAACAAAAAAAGGACGGCCCGACGGGCCGTCCTTTTTTTATTGCCGATCACCTGCGTTTCGTCCGCTGTCGCCGTTTCCGCTCGGCCTTCTCGGCCTGGAAATCGCTGTAGCCGCCAATGTATTCGGTGACAGCGCCGTCTTCGAGATCGGCGATGCGCCCCACCACACGGTCGAGGAAGTAACGGTCGTGGGAGATCACCAGCACCGTGCCCTCGAAGTCGGTGAGCACATCTTCGAGCACTTCCACCGAGGCGATGTCGAGGTTGTTGGTCGGCTCATCCAGCAACAGGCAGTTGGCGTTGGAGAGCATGAGCAACGCCATCTGCAAGCGGCTGCGCTCCCCGCCCGATAGCGTGCTCACCTTGCTGCGCGCCTGTTCGTAGGTGAAGAGAAAACGCCCCAGAAAGTTGACCGCGTTCGGTTCACTCAACGGCGCGGCGTTGCGGATCGTCTCGATCAGGGTCAGATTGTAGTCGAGGGTTTCGTGTTGCTGGGCGTAGTAGCCCACGTTGACACTAGGACCAATGGCAATCGCGCCGCCGCTGGGTTCGTCTTCGCCCAGGATGAGCCGAAAGAGGACCGACTTGCCCGCGCCGTTCGGCCCCACCAGCCCCACCCGTTCCCCGTGCCAGAGCAGCAGGTTCACCCCGGCGAGGACGATCTTCTCGCTGTTTCGGTGGCGAATACGCGGTCGAGATCGCTGATTTCCAGCACTTTGTTGCTGCCGCGCCAGCTCGAGAGTTCCAACGCCATGCGCTTGCGTCGAGACAGGCTTGTCGATGCGGTCGATGCGTTCGATGCGCTTCTCGATGGCCTTGCTGCTTGATTAGCTTCTCGTTGTCGTAGGTGCGCCCCCAGATCAGGAGACGCTTGGCCGCCTGCTCCAGACGTGCTGATCTCCTTCTCTGTTGCGCCTGGAAGAGCTGCTGTTGGCGCAAAGCCGCGCCTGTTTCTCGAAGGCATACTCCGAGTAGTTGCCGGGGTAGACGGTCATGCGCCCGTCTTCGAGTTCGGCGATCTCGTCGGCGACGACGTCGAGCAGGTAGCGATCATGGCTGACGATGACGACGCCGCCCTTGTAGTCGCGAATGATGGATTCGAGCAGCGTTTTGCCCACCATGTCCAGGTTGTCCGGCTCATCGAGAGGAGCAACTTGGGCGTTGTGACCAGCAACTTGGCTAACCCCACCAGCTTGCGCTGCCCACCGCTGAGGGTTTCTGTGAGGAGCGACAGATCTTGTTCTCGCTCGAATCCGACGCGGGCCAAGGCGGCGGACACGTCCTTCGTAGTTGAGGCCGCCTGCGCCCTCGAAGCGCTGGAGCAGACGCGCCTGTTCATCGAGGACGCGCGCCAGCCGCTCTTCATCTCCGTAGACAGCCGGATCACCCAGCCGCGCCCTCGCACGCCGCCAACTCGTCTTCGATTTTGTGTAGTTCGGTGGAGACGCGGTTAGCCCCTCTTCCCACACCGTACGCCCTGCGGCCAGCACAGGCTCCTGGCGCAGATAGCCCACAGTCAGCCCGCTCTGGCGCATGACGGCGCCGCCGTCGGCAGTCAAATGACCGGCCAGCACGCGCAACAGGGTGGATTTCCGCCGCTGCTCGGCCCCACGAGTCCTGTGCAGCGGTCATCGTGGATCTCCAGAGAGATCCGTAAAGATGGGCTAATGATGTAGGTGACGCTGAGCGTGGATGTTGACGGCGATCCGGCAGGTAGAGATTGGGAGATTGGGAGATCAGGCGATTGGGAGATTTCAGATCGTACACTGATCCTCAACTTAGTCGCCTAATCTCATTCTTACGCCGCGTCAGCCGTCGGTACGTGATCCGATGCGGTCGATCTGCAATCACCCCAGGCGCAGGTGACGGTCTTCTTCGTATTCGCTGTAGTTGCCAGGAACAGAGCACTTCGCTGTTGCCCTCGAAGGCGAGGATGTGCGTAGCCACACGGTCGAGGAACCAGCGATCATGGAGATCACCAGCGCAGTGCCGGCGAAGGTCTCCAGCGTGCTTCGAGGGCGCGCAGGGTGTTGACGTCGAGATCGTTGGACGGTTCATCCAACAACAGGACGTTGGCGCCGCTCTTGAGCATCTTTGCCAGATGGACGCGTTGCGTTCACCGCCGGAAAGCGAGCCGACCATCTTCTGCTGATCCGAACCGCTGAAGGTGAAGCGGGCCACGTAGCACGCGAGTTGACCAGCCGATCCCCAATTTGAGCTGATCGTTGCCGCCGGAGATCTCCTCTCCACACGGTCTTGTTGCCGTCGAGGCTGTCGCGACTCTGATCGACGTAGCCGAGTTTGACGGTGTCGCCCACACGCAGCCGCCGGCGTTGGGCGTCTCGGCCGACCACCATGCGGAAGAGCGTCGTCTTGCCTGCGCCGTTGGCGCCGATGATGCCCACGATGGCGCCGGGCGGCACATCGAAGGTCAGGTTCTCGTAGAGCAGGCGGTCGCCGAAAGCTTTGGTGATCCTCGGCGCGATGACCACGTCACCCAACCGCGGACCCGGCGGGATGTAGATCTCGCGTTCTTCGCGGGCCTTTTCCACGTCCTGGCCGAGCAAATCGTTGTAGGCGTTGATGCGCGATTTACGCTTGGTGGCCCGCGCCTTGGGGGACATGTGCAGCCACTCCAACTCACGCGCCAGCGTCTTCTGGCGTTGGTTCTCCTGCTTTTCTTCCTGGGCCAGGCGTTCCTGCTTCTGCTCCAGCCACGACGAGTAGTTGCCCTGCCACGGAATGCCGAAGCCGCGGTCCAGTTCCAAGATCCAGCCGGCCACGTTGTCGAGGAAGTAGCGATCATGGGTGACGGCGATGACGGTGCCTTCGTACTCCTGCAAGTGACGTTCCAGCCACGCCACCGACTCGGCGTCGAGGTGGTTGGTGGGTTCGTCGAGGAGCAAGATGTCGGGCTTTTGCAGCAACAGGCGGGTGAGCGCCACGCGGCGTCGTTCACCACCGGAGAGGATGGCGACGGATGTGTCGCCAGGCGGGCAGCGCAGCGCGTCCATGGCCAGCTCAAGGCGGCTGTCCACGTCCCAGGCGTTGAGGGCGTCGAGCTTGTCCTGTACCTCGCCCTGGCGGGTCATGAGTTCGTCCATCTCGTCGGGGGTGAGTTCCTCGGCGAAGCGGGCGTTGATGTCGTCGAACTCGCGCAGCGTGTCCACGATCTCCTGCACGCCCTCTTCCACCACCTGGCGCACTGTCTTGCTCTCGTCGAGTTGCGGTTCCTGGGGCAGATAACCGCGGCTGTAGCCGTCGGAGAGGAAGGTCTCGCCGTCGTAGTTGTCTTCGACGCCGGCCATGATGCGCAGTAGCGTCGACTTGCCGGCGCCGTTGAGGCCGAGGACGCCGATCTTGGCGCCGTAGTAGAAGCCCAAGCTGATATCGCGCAGCACTTTGTTGTTGGGCGGATAGGTCCTGCCCACCCGCACCATCGAGTAGATGACTTTTTCGCTCATCGTTTGAAATCCCTTTTTTGTCCTGTTACAGCGTTTCCCGGTAAATGGCGATCCGCATTGTAGCACAGGCGGACGCAAACGCGATCCTTTTGGTCGGACCATTTTCACCAGGATTGGCCAATGCCAACCTGGCATACAGACGTTGCACCTTGTGGCAATTATTCTGTTGGACCAAAGTGTTGAGTTGTGGACACGGATTGGAACGAACACGGATTCAGCGCGGGTTCGGAATTCTGGACACGGATTTCACGGACTATACAGAATCAAAAATCATAGGAGCATCTACTCAATGAAATGGATTATCCGCATCGGGCTTGGTTTGTTGGCAGTGGTTGTATTGGCGGTGGCGGTGTTGGCCGGCATCATCGTCTATGACACGAATTTCGGCGTCGCCGTTGAGGACGGCCACAACGTCACCTTCGCCGGTGAAAACGGCCTCACGTTGCAGGGCTACGTCGCCCGCCCTGCAAGACGGTCCTCATCCGGCGGTGCTTTTGCTACACGAATGGTGGGGCTGAACGGGGAGATCCCCGCACCTCGCCGACGCCCTGGCCGAAGAGGGATACGTCGTCCTGGCGCCGGATGTCTACAGCGGGCGTGGCGACGACTGTCCCCGGCGCTGATGCGCATCACCACGCCCAACGACGTCATCTGGGCCGATGCGGACAGTGCGCTCTCCTATCTACGTGGGCTGGATGGGGTGGATGCGCGCGAGTGGCGTCGGTGGGGTTCTGCTTGGCGGCGAGCAATCGTTACAACTGGGCCTCAGTGCCGCGACGCGCTGACCGCGGTGCTCTCTCTACGGCTCCACCGTGGACGATCCCGCGCAGCTTGCCGCGTTGGCCGACGCGCAGCCCGTCCTCGGCATCTTCGGCGCGGAGGATCAGCAGATCCCGATCAGTGAGGTCACCGCGTTTGAGGAGGCCCTCAACCAGGCCGGCATCGAGAACACAGTCACCATCTACGACGGCGTCGGTCACGCCTTCCTCACCGCGGAGAACTACGACGGTCCTGGCGCGGGGGGTAAGGCGTGGCAGCAGTTACTTGCATTCCTAGGCGAAAATGTGGGTGGGGTTCGCTAACAGATGCCCGGAGAAGTCTTTGCCGTTTTCTTTGCCTGCGTGTGATCGCACAACCGACGATCTCTGACTTTCGGGACATCAGGAATGCACCCACTTGCGGCTCGCGACTTCGTTGACTTGCTTGCTCCGTTGGTGATAACGATGACACATCGTGTCGGGCTAGTGTTGAACAGATCTGGCATCAAGGAGGGCTACGATGCTCGATTTTGACTACGAGGAATGGTGGTCGCTACATCTACGCGTTGTCAAAGGCGAAAGTCTGTCGCAGCCGGAGCAACGCACCTATCAGGTAGGGCTGGAGCAGATCGACAGTCAGTCCAAAAATATCGAAGGCGATACGATTCTCTACTTGCGTACATTACGCGCCGCAATCGGACGCGCCACCAGTCAGCAAGCGGAACTGACAGATCGCACTAAAGAACTGGACGCCCAAATCATTGCGCTGGAGAGCCAATATCAACGTCTGACTGGCCAGACGCTGAATTGGGACCCTCATGTCTCGGCCTGATCTAGAGCTAATACCCCAGCGCTATGGTTTTTCCTGTGGCTATTGCGGCGTTACCGAAGATTCATCTGGCGGTCTGCTAACTGTCGATCACTATCGCCCCCTAAGCGCCGATGGTGACGACAGTTTGGAGAATCTCGTCTATGCCTGCGGTTCGGTGCGATCAGTACAAACATACCTACTGGCCTACATCGGCGGAGTACGAAACCGGCTTGCGGATACTGCACCCATTACAGAACATTTTTGCACAGCACTACCGACTCAACGCACAGAATGGTCAATTGGAGCACCTAACTGAAACTGGGCGATTTCACATCGCACTCCCCCGCCTGAACCGTCCCCAACTTGTTCGTTACCGACTTGCCCAGCAACTTCGAGAAGTGATCGAAGGGAAGTTGGCGCTATTGGAACTACAAATTCACGAACTCCAGGAGACCATAGCTGCACAGGAACGGTACATTGCTGCGCTCAACGACCAACTCAAGTAGAAAACCATCGGTAAAGCCGCACATTCAATACCGAAGTCATCACCCCATCATCCCAACACCCTCCCGCAACGCCTCACGGATCGCCTCTAGGCTGTGTCGCCGCCGCAAATACCGAAAATAAGACGCGGTCAGCGGCGCCAGCAGCAGATCGACGCGCATGGGAACGTCGGTGTCGGATGGCAGTTCGCCGGCGCGCACGGCCGCGTGAGCAGACCGCTCACGGTCATGTGCTGCCACTGAAAAAGGGCGCGCCGCCGTCGATCCCCCGATTTGCCCGCCACGCTGTACCTCGCACAGCAGCGGTACATGCCGCTCGGTGAAGACAACAACCTCCTCAAAAAAAACCTTCAATCGCTCCAGGTAAGGGGCTTTCGCCTCTTGCATGCCGTGCAGCCGCGCCAGGATCGCCTCTTGATGCTCGCTCAGTTGATCGTGCATCAGCGCCTGACACAGATCGGCTTTATTGGCGAAACGGCGGTAGAGCGTCCCCTTGCCCACCCCCGCCGCCTCGGCAATCTGCGCCATGTGGACGTTGGCCACGCCGTGTTCGGCGAACAACGCTTTGGCTGCGGCCAGCACGCGCTGCCGGTTTTCGACGGCGTCGCGGCGCTCGGCGCGGTCTTCGCTGTCACCTTCCAGGTTGATGGAGAGCGGAATCATCGGTTCATTGTTTTGCATAGACATTCTCTAACAAAAGTTTAACGTTAAACCATCTTGACAAACGGACCCGAGTCCGCTATCATTTTACCACACAAGCGGACTCAAGTCCACTTAGTCAAGTAAAACACAAAAACCATTTCTACGACTCGAAAGGGAAACCTATCATGGCCTGGCAATTGGACAATTCACATTCGTCGGTTGAATTCTCGGTTCGTCACATGATGATCAGCACCGTGCGCGGTCGCTTCGAAGATTTCAGCGGACAGGTACACTTCGATGAGCAGAACCCCGAAAACTCGTCGGTGAACGTCGAGATTCAGGCGGCCAGCATCAGCACCCGTGACGGTCAGCGCGACGGTCACCTGAAATCGGCGGATTTCCTCAACGTTGAGCAGTACCCGGCGATCACCTTCAAGAGCACCCGCATCGAGAAGACCAACGACAGCCACGGGAAGATCTACGGCCAGTTGAGCATCCGCGACGTGACCAAGGAAGTTGTTCTCGACACTGAGTTCGTGGGCAAGGCCAAAAGCCCGTGGGGCACCACCAGCGCCGGCTTCTCGGCCGCCACGTCCATCGACCGCAAGGAGTGGGGGCTTAACTGGAACGCTCCGCTGGAAACCGGCGGCGTCCTCGTGGGCGAGCAGGTGAAGATCTCCATCGAAGTTGAGCTGGTGGAACAGGCCGAAGCGCAAGCGGCTGAGGCGTAACTGGCTCCATAGCCGACACACAGCATAGCCTTGTGGACACGGATCAAGAGGAACACGGATTTCAAATCTGTGTTCCTTTTTGATCTATGGGTGACTCCACTGCGAAAAGTCCGACTTCTGTGTGATTTGCGGTTGCTCCCCTCCTGAGAGAAGTCGGACTTTTGCCCTTGAGCGACCTTTTTGCAGTAGAGTCATGGGTATGTTTCGATTCTGATGATTATAGGAGGCTGAATTGGGACACGTCAAGTTCCTGTGAAACAGTCTATGCGAAGTCAAGCCGACAGGAGATCCATTTTCCCTGGCTCAGGTGTGGGATTTCCCACCTGGCAGCCGGTTTTGTGGGATAAATGTGGGATAGGTGTGGGATTGTGTGTGGGATAAATGTTGGAATGTTGTGGGATAGTGTGGGATAGCTGTGGGATAAGTCGAATTCAGTGGAGTGAGTACGCCCTCGTACGGGTCTTCTAGTTCAGACCCGCACGAGGGCGTGCTCACTCCACCCAGATCTATTCATGGCATGGACTACTCTGTGGCCAATTTCCCACGCATTCGCGCATACTGGGCATACTCCACAGGCGTGCGCCGACGGATGTAGTCCCACGTTTGCGGCGCGCGTTAGCGTCGAGAATGCGATCCGTGATGCGCAGTTGGAAGGCGTCGGAGCTGGCGCCGCTGCCGTAGCTGACCACCAGCACGTTGACCAGGCTGGGCGACGTCGAGGATAGCCGTGAGGCCCACGATGGCGGACCCGGCGTAGGTGTTGCCGATTTCGGCCACGAGCAGGCCCGCCTTCCACTGTTCGGATTTGAAGCCGAGCATGGACATGGCGCGGGTGGGGAATTTGACGTTGGGCTGATGCACCACGATGTGATCGTAGTCAGCGGGCTGTGTCTTCATCTCGGCCATCATCTCTTCCGCCGCGGGGACCACATGACCAAAGTAGCCGGGATCGCCGCTGAAACGTTCAGCATGGCGCGGGTAGTGGCTGCCGGGACGTCGCCAAAAATCCATGGTGTCGGTAACGTAGCTGGCGCTGCGCTCGATGACGGCTAACGCTTCGTCGGCGGGGCCGATGAGCACGGCCGCCGCCCGCCGCCGCCGTGTATTCCAGGGCGTCGCCGGGGCGTCCTTGCGCGGTGTCCATGCCAATGGCGAGGGCGTAGCGGGCCATGCCACTGCCCACGAAGCCCATCCCGGCCTGCATCGCTTCGGTCCCCGCTTTACAGGCGAATTGCCAGTCGGCGGCCTGGGTGGCGGGGGTGGCGCCGATGGCCTCGGCCACGATGGTGCCGGTAGGTTTCACGGCGTAGGGGTGGCTTTCGCTGCCCACCCACACGGCGCGTAATCTCGCGCTGATCGATCTGGGCGCGGCCAATGCGCGCGCCGCCTCCACGCTCATGGTGACGGTGTCTTCGTCCAGCCCAGGGACAGCCTTCACTGGGCTGCCCTCGTGACCTTCGCTCCAAATGCACTGATCCGGTTCCTGGCAGCCGAAACCGGGGAATATACGCGCCGTAGCCCACGATGCCGACGGGGTTGACGGGTTGATTGAGCATGGGTACAGAACTCCTTTGTGGAGAAGAGATTAGGCGATTGGGGGATTGGGAGACTGAGGGTTCTGACTATGAAATCGCCTAATCCCTCAATCGCCTAATCGCCCAATCTCCTAGCCGAAACATACACACGATCTTCTACGATTTTTCAATTTCGATCAGTAATTCCCGCGCCCTTTCCAAACGAATCGCGCCTTCGCGGACAAGCTGCGCCGCGATGACGTCGACCTGGTCTTCTGCGGCGCCGGCGCTGACGGCCAATTGGCGTGCGTGCAGGCGCATGTGTCCGCGTTGGATGCCGTCGGTGACGAGGGCGCGCACCGCGGCCAGGTTCTGCGCCAGCCCCACGGCAACGATCAACTCGGCCAGGTGACGGGCGCTGCGCACGCCCAGGATCTTGAGCGCGGCCTGCGCCGCCGGGTGGCTGCGTGTGGCCCCGCCCACGATGCCCACCGAGAGCGGCATTTCCAGCCGCCCGTAGAGCAGCGGGTAGGCCGCTTCCTGCGCCAGCCAGGACGGCGTCCCCGCGTGGGCGGTGTCTCGCCAGTCTTCGGCGCTGTGCAGCAGGCGCCAGTCGGTGAGCGATTGGTAGCGTCCACTGCGGGCGGCGTAGGCGTGTCCACCGGCGGCGACGGCGCGCCAATCGTTGCCAGTGGCAAGCAGCACGGCGTCGATGCCGTTGAAAATGCCCTTGTTGTGGGTGGCGGCGCGGTAAGGATCGGCCACGGCAAAGGCGTTGGCTTCCACGATGCCCTGCGCAACCTGATTGCCCGACTGATCACCCGCAGCAAAGATCGACGCCGGGATGGCGGTTTCGGACCAGGCGCGGCGTTCGTCGGTGAGGTTGGAGAGGATGCGCAACAGCGCCCGCCCACCGCTCAATGTTTCCAGCCGCGGGGCGATGGTCTCCGCGGCGGTGTTGACGGCGTTGGCGCCCATCGCATCACGGCAGTCGAAGTGCAGGTGAACGATCAACATCGGCCCCGCCGGCGTTTCGGGCAGCGGGTGCAGTGTGACATCACGCGGGCCGCCGCCAAGACGGGCAATGGTGGGGCTGGTGTCGGCGGCGGCGAGGAGTGCGTCCTTTGCGGCCAGGATCGCGGTCTGCGCCGCCGTCATGTCGGGGACGTCGAGCAACTGGATCTGGCCGATCATCACCGGCTCGGTGCTGCCGGTGAAGAAGCCGCCGCCACTGCGCGCCAGCCGCGCCGCATTGCTCACCGCCGCCACCACCGACGGCTCTTCGACGACCATCGGGATCAGGTGGTCTTCGCGGTTGACCACGAAGTTGGCGCCGATCCCCAACGGCAGCGCGTAGCGGCCCACCACATTTTCGATCATCTTGTCGGCCTGCCCCACGCTCAAAGATGCGGTCAGCGCGGTCACCTCGTCGGGTTCGAGATCGGCCCATTCAGCCAGGATCGCCACCCGCTCCGCCACCGTTTTCTGGTAGAAGCCACTCAACCGCGACGATTTCCGCAAGTCCACCAAGATCGACTCCTTTAGGTGATTGGTGATTGGGGTGGGCGATTGGTAAGTGAATAGATCGAACATCAACTGCTCGATTACATGAACACAATTCAGAACCTGGCAAGTGGCCCAATCACCAATCACCACAAAAAACAAAGCCGTTCTCTTTTTACCAGAAAACGGCTTTCAGGATCTATCTTCTTTGCCGATTGATAGGCTTTGACGGATCAATGGGTGAAGGCAACCAGCGCCCAGGCCACTGGATCGGCCAGCCATTGGGGAGAAATCGCCATTGCAGCCGAGATGACAATCGCCAGCCCGGCGGACAGCGCCACGATCCAGCGTTCCTGAGGCAGCAGCCGATCTTGCAGCGGACCGAAGAGCAGACGCACAAGGCGCACAAAGCCAAGCACGACGCCGCCAGATGCGATCAGCACCACCGCAGCGATGCGCCAGTCGCTTTCCGCCACCACCTGCAACGCCGCCCAATGACCGGTGAAGCCAGCGCTGAGTGGAAAACCGGCCAGGCCCAGGCTGCCCAGCAGCAGGGCCGTGCTACTCCACGGCAGGCGGCTACCCACACCTTGCAGCCGTTGCACGGCGTCCATGCGGCCACCAACTTCGTGTAATTGTGCCAACCCAATCACGGCGGTGAAGGTGCTGATGATGCGCAGCACAAAAAGGAAGATCACCAGCGTCCAGTTGCCCGCGCCCGACGCCGCCAGGATCAGCAGGATCAGCCCCCAATTGTGGAGCATGGCATATCCCCAAAGGCGCCCAGGGTGATCGGTGCCGACAGCCGCGATGCCGCCCCAGGCGGCGGTCACCAGCCCGCCCACCGTCAACCACAACGAAAGCGGCGCCAACTCAATTGCAAATTGAAACTCTTCGATGACGCGAAAGAGCAACGACAACACCGCCAGTTGATAGAGCAGTGTCAACAGGGCCATGCTCACGGGCGACGAATTTTCCGCAGTGGCAGGCTGCCCACCGTGCATGGGGACCGGCGCCAGCAGCAAGAGCAAACCGGCGGCCAGCAACCAGCCGGCAACTTCAAACGTGGCGTTGTTCTGCGGATTCAACGGGATCTGTTCGACGTACCAGGCCACGGGCAGGAAGAAGGGGAAGGCAAACACAGGTCCCAGCAGCATCCGCAACGGACCGCCTGTCTGCCCCAGTCGATCACCTTGCAACAAGAAGACGCCGGCCGTAGACAACAGCGCCAGCAGCAGCGGAACCAGCAGCACCGGTTCCAGCGGACCATCTTGCAGTAGCGCCACAGCCAGGTAGCCCCACACGATCACCAGACTGACCGGCGCGAAGAAGTCGCCAGGATGGACGAGTGCGGCCACAAAATAGGCCATCGATGCAATGCCCAATGTCAGAACCACAACGGGCAGGTTGGCGTTGTTCAAATGCAGCAAGAAATCGAACTGAGCCAGCCGACCATCAAAATTGACGCCCACCGGCAGCACCGGGAAGACGTAGGTGGAAGCCAACGGGTATGCCCACGCCAGCCACAGGGCCAATCCACCGGTGTAGACGCCTGCCACCAGCGCCGTCCACGGTTCCCAACGCCGGAAGAGGAAGGCGAGTAGCGCCGCGGCCAACAGCGTCACGGTGATAAATTCAGGGAAGGAAAAAACGATCATAACAAGAAGCCTGATTTCTTACTGGCTACGCTTGAGCAGCGCCAACAACACCGTCATCCGCTCCGAAATGAACCGTCGCAGCGCGGACAGATCCAACAGCGGCGACGTGGTCCCATCTGCCTGGGATGGAAAAGTGACATCGGTTGCCGGCTGTTGCAGATCCGCGATCTGTGCGTCTTCGGCCAGGGTGAGGTAGGCGCACGCCAGGGCCACCATCAATTGCAAGATGCCGATCAATGCGATCAGCGCCGGCAGCGGCAGGATCACTGCCATCAACGATTGTAGCGGGATGAACCAGAAAAACAGGCCGATAGCAGTGAAGAGCGCGCTGTCGGTCAGCGCCATCACCAGGAAGGCACACGCCACCAACCACAGAAGCAGGCGCGTTGTTGGTTCATCCAGGACGGGCAAAGGGATATCTGGTTGCAGCGTGTAGACGAGCAGCCCCAACAGCACCATAATCAGAAGACGGAAAAAGGGATTGCCACTGCGTAGCGACGACTGTGGGATCGGCATCTGCAGCGGTGACAGCGCCAGGATCAACGCCGCCAACACGATCACCCAGAAGTAGATAGCCAACCACTGACCCGGCACACCGTAGCGATAGACCAGTACCTGGCCGACACCGTATTGGATCAGCGCCAGCCCCGGCAAGAAGAGACGCCAATCCCACAGCATGATCAAGAGCAGCGCAACACCGCCGATCCCCCAAAGAGCGGCATTGGCCGACCAGAATGATGCGCCAAGCAGAAATTCCATCGCGGATCCGTTTAGCTGAACAAGAAATAGCCAAGCACGAGCAACGTCACCAACCAGCCCACATAGCCGGCGCCTTCCACCACGCCCAGGGTCGCGCCCCACAACGACGCTGTCCGCACCGATCCCCAGTCGAAGATCCGCGAAACCCACTCCAGCCCGGCAAAGTACGAGAAGCGGTCGGGCCAGCGCCCGAAGATCGACCAGAAGCGCGGACGAATCAACGCAAGCGCCATGCCCAGGATCAGCGGCACGCCCAGTGTCAACCACACCGGCGCATCGGCCACAGCGCTGGGCGGGTTGCCCAGGTTTCGGGGGATGGCGTTGGGGATGCCGGCCAGCGCGGCAACCGTTTCCGGGAAGATGCCGGCCACAGCCAAGGGCATTGCCAGCACGAGACACGCCGCCAGCAGCCGCCAGATCACAGGTGACGCCAGCCCCACGGCGTTGCGCTCTTGCGCGCCCCAACTTCTCAGCAGAGCAGAGACCTGCAACGTGTGCGCAATCAGGTAGATTCCGAAGAACGGCATTACCAGTGAACCCGAAAACTCACCGGTGAGCAGCCGTGAAATGGTGGAATGCGAGAGAAACCCCGGCGTAAAGGGGACGCCCACCAGCGCCAACGCGCCCACACTCACCGGGATCTGCCATCCCCATTCGCGCCAGATCCGTTCGCCCACCAGCCACAGGCCGCCGCCCAGGGCGATGGTTGTGGTGGGCCAGATCAACGCCGCTGGTCCCTGTGTCTCGGAAAGGATCGCAGTCAGCCCTGCCAACCCCACCGAAGTGACGAGCACAAAAGTGGTGTGTCCTGGCTTGGCGGTGGCGGTGTAGGCGGCCACTGCGCTGCCCAGAAAGGCCATCAGCACCAGGATCACGAATTCCGGCTGCACCAGCACCTGTGTACCGCCCAATCCCGAAGCCCAGCCGAAAGCCACAGCCCGCAGACAGCCGGCACCAGGTGATCGCCGAAACGGTCGGGCAAGGGCAGGCGTACGGCGTTCGCCGGCAACAGCCACACGTGGAAAGGATAGGCGCCGGCGCGGATCGCCGCCGCGATCAACAGCATCAGGATCGTTTCAACAGGCAGCACACCACCTTGCAGCGGTTGCGCCGGTCCACCTGGCCCGGCAGGCAGAAGCCCCACCAACAACAGCAGCGCGCCGATCAGGCTCAGCCCCTGCGCGCGGTTGACAGAGAGCCAACTGGGTTGTGGCCATTTTCGTCCTGGCGTGTCTGGGGTGCGATGGCATTGCGGGCCAGCACGAGGATGTCCATGAGCACCCACGTCAAGGTGACGGTCAGAATATTCCCGCTGCCCACAAACAGCAGCGCCGTGGCCAGCACGCCCAAATGAGCGGACAACGTCAGCGTTGCCCGCCTTCGATCTTTGATAGCTGGGGCGGTCGACGTATTGCCCACCGAAGCCGCTGAGCAGGATCGCCACGCCACCCAACAGCAGCAGAAGCACCGACATACCAGTACCAGCCGTCGCTCACCCAGAGCAACTGGTCCCCATCACGAAAGGCTGCCAGGGCCGACTGAAGATCGGCACCACCGGCTCAAGACGCAACAATACCGTCAACCAGATTGCGAGCAGCCAACTGGTCAACGCTACAGCGCTTTGCCATTGTGGACGATGGAGAACACGGCCGATGGTCCATACCAACACAGCGCCGATCAACAGTGTGATCGGCGGGCCAAGCGGGGATGTAATGAGCAAGTATTCCCGTCAACAGATTCATAGGCGATCATTCTAGCACAGTGGACGGGAGAGAGGGGAATTCTTGCGTGATCCGTGATCCGTAGCGATTGTCACATGCAAACCTGCCCCTCTTCACGCCCTCCGTCTCTGCACAATCTCGCCGGCAATACCGCCCAAGGCGCAGAAGCTGCCGGCGAGGATGGCGAAGCTCCAGTTGTTCACGAGACGAATAGCCCCAACACGGGCATGCTCAAGAAGCCACCCAGGAAGGCGTGGATGGCGCCCCGCTCGCCGGCATAGCGCGGCAGTACAACCCCAGCCACAACCGCGGCGATCAGTGCGGCGCCCACGATCACGCCGCCGCCAGCCCCAAGTTGCCGCCGAAAATGTAGATCACCGATACCAGGAACAGGTTGAGCGCAAAGCCGAAAAGAACGGCAGTGATGCGCAACGGTGGACGTGGGGAACGTGGAGGACGTGTTTGTGACATGACGGATCCTTAGTCCAGTGTGGACCACTCCGGCTCGGTGTAGGTTTCTGCGGCGCCAGCGGAACCCCGGCTCGTGCATCACGCCGGGTTCGTCCGCGGTGACGAGCAGCCGCAGCCCCTCGAAGATCATGGTGCGCTGCTGGGCGGCGGCGTCGGTCTCCACCCAGTGGATGACCCAACGGCCACTTCCACAAAGACGGCGCGGCACGCTTCCACCGCTTCGGTGAGGTCGCGGGTGATGGAGATGACCACCGTCGGGATGCCGGCGGCCTCAATCGAACGTGCGATCAGGTCCCACGGACCGATTGCAGAGTCCTCAGGCAGGGGTGAGGAAGGCGAAATCGACGCCGTCGGCGTTAGTTTGGCGGCCACCTCCGGCGCTGTCTTCTGCACCAGGCGATCCAGGTGTTCACCCTCGATGTGGCCCATGAAGCCGAAATGATGCGGCGCGATGCCGCCGATCACACTGCGCTCGGCCAGGTCGCGGAAGTGATCCAGCGGGAAGATCACCTGCTTGTCTTTGTCGACGCTGTCGTGGTTGTAGTATTTGTGGGTAATCGTGAGATCGGCAAGGGCCACGTCGCCGGGGATCGTGCGATAAGTGGCGTCACCGTCGGCGTCGTCCATGTCGAAGGGCGGCTGATCGGGCAAGTGAATGCCGCCGGTGGTGAGCAGGGCCACATGACTGCGCCAGTGGACGGCGCAAACGGGCGAAGGAATCGCGCCGCTGTCGCCGAGACGCGCATTCGTACGCTGCGCCGCGGTCTTGGCCCACCATTGCGCCACGGCTGGTATGCCGAAACCAATTGCTGATCCGTTCCATCACAGAATTCTGATCGGCCATGCCTCTTACCTTTCAAAAATAGTTCTTTGGCAGAGCGACCTAACCATATTGACGGTTGGTCTTTTGTATTTGAACCGGTATGATACCATTGCTTTACATCGACCACTATTGTCGATAGGGTCGACATGATAGAACATGATAGAAAAGGACAAACACATGGCCCATCACGGTTGGTGGCGTTACATCAGCCACGATCCGACACAGAATCGCCCCCAGATCACCCGTTCCTTGTTGGGGCGTGTGGCCCACTATGCAAAACCCTACTGGAGGTCGCTGCTCCTCGTCCTCACGCTGATCCTGCTGACGTCGCTGTTGGAGTTGGTGCCGCCGGTGCTTTACGGCACTGTGATCGACCTGCTCTACGGCAACCTCACCAACCAAACCCTGCCCCGCAAGACACCTACGGCGCATGGCTTCGTCAACTACTGCCCAACGACGGCGGTATGCAGCTCAACATACTGGCGGCGATCCTGCTAGGCGTCCCCGTACTGAGTGGACTCATCGGCGTTGCGCATCGTTACATCAACGCTCGCATCGGCGAAAGCGTCATCTACGATCTACGCCAAGAGCTTTACAACCACCTGCAGCGCATGTCGCTGCGTTTCTTTACCAACACCAAATCGGGCGAAATCATCTCACGGCTCAACAACGACGTCGTCGGCGCGCAGAACGCCATCACCGGCACCATCCCTAACATCGCCACCAACGCCATCACGTTGATCTCCACGGGCGATCATGATCACCTTCGAGTGGCGGTTGACGCTGCTCTCGGTGATCGTGCTGCCGCTCTTCATACTGCCTGCCCGCCGTGTGGGGCGCATTTTGCGCGCATATACGGCGCCGCGCCATGGAGTACAACGCCGACATGAGCAGGCCATCAACGAGACGCTCAACGTCAACTAGCGCGCTGGTGAAGACTTTCGGCAGACGCGACTACGAGGTGACACGCTATCGCGAGATCAACGGCAAAGTACGCGACATCGGCGTGCGGCGGGCGCTGGTGGGGCGCTGGTTTTTCATGGGGATCAGCATTGTGCGCGCTGTGGACTGGCGTTGGTCTACTGGCTGGGTGGTCACTTCGTCTTCGAGGGGCTGATCACACCGGGCACCATCGTCACCTTCGCCGCCTACCTGTCGCGGCTCTACGGGCCGATCTCATCGCTGACCAACGTGCAGGTGGAATTTGTGCAGGCGCTGGTCAGCTTCGAGCGTGTCTTCGAGTACTTGGACAAGCCGCTGGAGATCTCGGACAAAGTCAACGCCGTGAAGCTGGGCAGCGTGCGCGGCGAAATTGACTTCGACGAGGTCTCGTTCAGCTACGTCGAAGCGCGCATCGATGAACCGGAAGATGCCGACCGCAAGAATGGCAGCCAACACAAGAATGGCGATGAAGACACGAGCCAGGTTGTGTCCACACGACTGTGGGCGTTGCAGGATGTCAGCTTCCACGTCGATCCTGGCGAACTGGTGGCGCTGGTCGGCCCCTCCGGCGCGGGCAAAACGACGATCACCTACCTGCTGCCGCGGCTCTACGATCCTACCGACGGCATCATTCGCCTGGACGGCTACGATCTGCGCGACGTGACGCTCGATTCGCTGGCCGCGCAGATCGGCATGGTCACGCAAGAGACCTACCTGCTCCACGACACCATCGCCGCCAATCTTCGCTACGCAAAAATGGACGCCACACAGGTCGAGATGGAGACTGCCTGCCGCGCCGCCAACATCCACGATTTCATTATGACCATGCCCGACCAGTACGAGACGTTGGTGGGAGAGCGTGGCTACCGGCTCAGTGGCGGCGAAAAGCAGCGCCTGGCCATCGCCCGCGTCATCCTCAAAGATCCGCGCATACTGATCCTCGACGAAGCCACCGCCCACCTCGATTCGCAGAGCGAAGCGCTGATCCAGGCCGCGCTGGAACCGCTTTTCAAAGGACGCACCAGTTTTGTAATCGCGCACCGCTTGTCAACCATCCTGGCCGCGGATAAAATTCTGGTCATGAACGAGGGGCGGCTCGTAGAGCATGGCACACACGCCGAACTGCTGGCTGAGGAGGGTCTGTACGCCCACCTCTACCACACTCAATTTGGCAGCGAAGAGCCGGCGCAAACACCGGTAGACAGCCACGCAGTGTTGTGAAGTTGACTTCCGTCCGTCGTTCATAGTCCGACGTAAGTAGCCTGTCGTCAGTAGCCTGTCGTCAGTCATCCACGAGCACCACAGAGGAGCAATTTTGATGGGATCCGTGCAGCGCAATCTTGCTATGTTGGCGATTCTGCTCTTGATCATATCTGCGCTGATCCTGGCGCCGGCCGCGGTGACGGGTGTACTCGATCATTGGCAGGTGTGGGTGCTATCCGTCGTCTATTTCGCATTCTTCCTGATGAGCAGCGTGCGCCGTGTTGTGCGTCATGGGGATCTGGCCCAGCGCAAAGAAGATCGCCAGGTACGCGGGCGCAGTGGACGGCTCGCCTTCGTCGGCGGCGCGGTGGGGTTGCTCTTCGCCCACTGGTTGGCGCTCTACACCTTCTCGCTGCAAAGTGGACAGGGCAGCATCGCCTGGTCCATCATCGGGCTGACGATGCTGGGACTGGCCTTCGTGGTCAACCAGCTGGCAGTGCGCACATTGGGCCGTTTCTTCGACAGGCTCACCATCCAATCGGGCCATCAGCTTGTCACCTCGGGGATCTACGGCGTCGTCCGGCACCCTATCTACTCCAGCTATCTGCTCATTTTCGGCGGCTACTGTGTACTCTTGCAGAGTTGGCCAGCCATCTTGTTGCTGATCATCGCTTGCCTGATCTGGTTCGGCAGCCGCATCCAACTGGAAGAGCGAATGCTGACCGAAGAATTCGGCGAAGCATATCGCGCCTACCAAACTCAAACCAAACGCTTGATTCCGTACGTGTTTTAGGAGATAGGGTGATTGGGGATTGGGTCAGAGCTGAGATCTAACCCAGTCACCAATCACCAGTCCCCAATCACCAACCAAAAGGAGATCCTCATGACCAAGACCATCGGTATTTTGACGGCAGGGGGCGACAGCCCGGGGTTGAACGCGGCGATCCGCGGGGTGGGTAAGGCGGCGTTGGGGGCGTACAACATGCACCTGGTGGGCTTCCGCGACGGTTTCCGCGGTCTGCTCCAAGATCGACACATCGCCTTCAGCGGCGCCGATCTGTCGGGGATCCTCACCGTGGGCGGCACCATCCTCGGCACCAGCCGCGACAAGCCACAGAAGATGCCCATCGGCGGCAAGAAGATGGACATGCGCGATGCTATGGTCGAAGTCTACCACAAGCACCAACTCGACGTGCTCGTGTGCCTGGGTGGCGGCGGCACGGCCAAGAACGCCTACAGCCTGATGGACAAGGGGCTGAACGTCATCACCCTGCCCAAAACCATCGACAACGACGTGGCCATGACCGACGTTACTTTTGGCTTCGACACGGCGCTGGGCATTGCCACCGAGGCCATCGACCGGCTGCATAGCACGGCGCACAGCCATCACCGCATCATCGTGGTAGAAGTGATGGGACACAATGCCGGCTGGCTGGCGTTGGGCGCAGGCATTGCAGGCGGCGCCGACGTGGTCCTGATCCCTGAATTGCCCTACGACGTGGAAGTGGTGGCCGAAGCGATCCGGCGACGGAGCCGGCGCGGCAGCCGTTTCAGCATCGTCGCCGTCTCCGAAGGCGCCCGCTCCGCCGACGATCACCGCAAACTGGCCGACGCCAGGGCCGCAATCGACAAAGCCAAGGACAAGAAAGATCGCAAGAAAGCCAAGGAGAAGTTGGCCGAAGTAGAGGCCGGCCTTGGCAACTACACGCTACGCCTGTCTCAACAGTTGGAACTACTCACCGGCCTGGAAGCGCGGGTGACCATCCTCGGGCATTTACAGCGCGGCGGCACGCCCTCTGCAGCGGACCGCCTGCTGGCCACGCGCCTGGGTACGACCTGCGCGTCGCTGGTCAACGACGGCGTATACGGCGTCATGGTGGCGGCGCGCGGTGAAGGCGCCGAGCCTGTGCCGCTGGATCAGGTGATCGGCAAACGCAAGACTGTTCCGCTGGATCACGCATGGATCAAGTCGGCGCGCAACATCGGCGTCTGTCTGGGCGATGCGGTGGATTGACACGGGGAACAAGCACTGGGGAAAGGCACTGTGACTGACGGTGTCAGTTGTACTCGACTTTCCCGCCAAGCAGTTGCCAGCGCACCACGCCCCCAGCCAGGTTGCGGGCGTTGAACCCCTGTTGCATGAGATAGTGGGTGACGCCGTAGGAGCGCATACCCGAGGCACAGTAGACGACGACGGGCCTTGTTTTGTTGTCCGATTTCTCGATGATCTCGTCCATGCGCTGGAGGATTTCATCCATTGGGATGTGTACCGTATTGGCCAGATGCGCCATTTTGTACTCGTAGAGTTCGCGACAATCCAGCAAGAGCGGATCGGCGCCCTCTTTCAATTCGGCCATCAATTCCTGTACGGAAACCTCAGCTACTTTGGGTTCCGGCTCAGGATCCGGCGGGGGTTTGGGTTTGGTACGAGGCGGCACCGGTGCAGGGGCGGGTTCTGGTTCCCCGCCGAAAAATTTCTTGATCGAGTCGAATAGTCCCACGGCTCTCTCCTGTACTGATGCTGATTGCGGGGCAATGCAGCAGAAAATTTTGCCGTTGACAAGAATACCACGAGATATCTAGATCTGTGAAATCGTATTGACCGATACTAGGCAAGCCATCTTGTCACCTGATATACTATGCGCTAAGCATTTATCCTGAAATTACAGTGCGCAGCAGAACGTCCATCCTGAATGGGTGAAACTCGCCGGGCTGCTGTGAATTTCAGGATAGATTCTAAGTGTTTACCCTCAAATTCCGTGAGATCTGTCACCCGCACCCAAGGAGGGGTTGGTGAACGCAAACTGGACAAGAAACGCCTTTGTCTACCTCCTGATTATCGTTGCGGCTGCGGCGTTGTTCCTCAATATCTACCGACCGGGAGAAGCGCCTCAATCCATCGGCATCAGCGAAGTTGCACAGCGCATCCGCGACGGCGAAGTGGATCGCATCACCGTACGCGAAGAAGAAATCCGCGTCTTTGTCAACGCCAGCGAAACCCCGTTGACCAGCCGCAAAGAGCTAGATGTCCCCCTGATCCCCACGCTGCAAGGGCTGGGCGTCACCTCTACGCAATTGAACAACGTAGATATCGTCTACGAACCGCCGTCGAGTAGCGGCAACTGGTTTGCGCTGCTTGTCAACTTGCTGCCGTTGGTGTTGATCGCTGGTCTGTTCCTCTTCCTGTTCCGGCAGAGCCAATCGGGCAACAACCAGGCGCTTTCGTTCGGCAAGAGCAAGGCGCGCCTCTTCACCGGGGACATGCCCACCGTCACCTTCGACGATGTGGCCGGCTCCGACGAGGCCAAGCAGGAATTGCAGGAAGTTGTGGAATTCCTCAAAGAGCCGCAGAAGTTCGTCGCCCTGGGTGCGCGCATTCCCAAGGGTGTGTTGCTGGTCGGCCCGCCTGGCACCGGCAAGACGTTGATGGCCAAGGCCGTCTCCGGTGAGGCCGGTGTGCCGTTCTTCAGCATCTCCGGTTCAGAATTTGTAGAGATGTTCGTGGGTGTGGGCGCCAGCCGTGTGCGTGATCTCTTCGAGCAGGCCAAGCGCAACAGCCCGTGTATCATCTTCATCGACGAGATCGACGCTGTGGGCCGTTACCGCGGCACCGGGCTGGGCGGCTCTCACGACGAGCGAGCAGACGCTCAACCAGATCCTGGTGGAGATGGATGGCTTCGGCACCGATACCAACGTCATTTTGATTGCGGCAACCAATCGCCCCGACATTCTCGATCCGGCCCTGTTGCGCCCTGGGCGCTTCGACCGCCGTGTGACTATGGATCGCCCCGATCTGCAAGGACGTCGCAAGATCCTCGATGTGCATGTCAAGGGCAAACCGCTGGCCAACAACGTCGAGCTGGATCTGATTGCCCGCCAGACGCCCGGCTTCGTGGGCGCGGACCTGGAGAACCTGGTCAACGAGGCGGCGATCCTCACGGCGGCGCAACAAGCGCGCCATCACCATGGCCGAGATGCAGGAATCCATCGAGCGCATCGCGATGGGCGGCCCGGAACGGCGCAGCCGGTTGGTGACGGCGCGTGAGCGCAAGGTGGTGGCCTACCACGAGGCGGGCCACGCCATCGTCGCCCACCTGGTCAAGCACGCCGATCCGCTGCGCAAGGTGAGCATCGTCCCCCGCGGCGCTGCCGGCGGTGTCACATTGACCGTGCCGGAAGAGGATCGTTACCTGGTGCCGCGCTCGTATTTCATCGACCGCATCGCCGTGGCGTTGGGTGGCCGCATTGCCGAGGAACTGGTCTTCGGTGACATTTCCAACGGCGCCAGCGGCGACATCCAGCAGATCACGCGTATGGCGCGCTCGATGGTCACCAAATACGGCATGAGCGACGTCATGGGTCCGCTGCAAATTGGTCGCCAGGACGACAACGTCTTCCTCGGGCGTGAGATCTCCGAGCAGCGCGACTACAGCGAAGAGGTCGCCGAGCAGGTAGACGAAGAAGTGCGCCGCATCGTGAGCAGCGCCTACCAGCGCGTGCGCCAGATGCTCGCCACCTACCGCGCCCAGCTAGACGATGTGGCCGCTGCCCTCCTCGAACAGGAGACGCTGGAAGCCGACGAATTCGCCGAGATCTTCGAAGGCCGCGACGCCGACAACGAGCAAGGGATCAGCGGGCCGATTGCGCCACTGCCGGCGTAGAGATGAATGAAGAATGATGATCGGGTAGAGTAGCTTTCGTCATCTGCGGCATAGAAGTGTCAAGACGAAAAAAGGGAGAGACCTTATCGGTCCCTCCCCTTTTCACTATTCTCAAACCAGCATACCCAAACAGGCGGCAGCCATTGCCCAATCATCATTCTTCATTCATTTCCTTCAACTCCGGCTCAGCAGCACCACCCCCACACAGATGACGGCAACGGCCACCCAGCGCAGGTTGCTCACGTCTTCGCCCAGGATCCAGGCGCCCACCAATGTCACCAGGACGTAGCCCAGCGCCAGGGCTGGATAGGCGTAGCTGAGTTCCACGCGGCTGAGCAGGATCAGCCAGAAGATGCTGCTCAAGCCATAGGCCGCCACGCCGCCGATGACAAATGGATTGAGGAAGGCGCGCATCAACGAGGACGTGATGACCTCGAACGATCCGCTGATGACGCCAATCTGGCTCATGCCTTGTTTCATGAAGAATTGGCCGACGACGTTGAGGCCGACGGTGATCAAAAGCAGTAGCAGTTGTTTCATTGTGGATGCTCTTACTTGAGTAACTGAAGAATCGATGGTCCGTAAGTCTCGGCCTTCCAGGCGCCGATGGCGGGGATGGCGACGAGCGCCTCGACAGTGGCAGGTTTGTGCTCGACGATCTGCAACAACAGATCGTTGCTGAAAATGATATCGGGGTCGACGCCGCGCTCACCGGCTGTGGCCGAACGCCACTGGCGTAAAGACTGGTAGAGTTTCTGGTCGCGACGATTCAGCAAGGCTTCGGGGCGGGGCGAAGAAACCGGTAGATCCGGCAGAGGACGATCCTTGCCGCGGTGTACAGCACGCAGGATTTCGCTGCCGTAGCGATCTACCTGATGGCGGCTCAGGCCGGGGATCTCGCCCAATTCGCGCAACGAGGACGGCGGATTCAGCGCCAACTCGATGAGCACACGATCATTCACGACTTTGAACGGTGGTCGTTCCTGGCGCTGCGCCGTCTGCTCGCGCCAAAGCCAAAGCTCTTCTAGCAGGCCGGTCTGCTCGCGCTCGACCTCACGTGTCCCCTTCATCGACCACAGATTGCGCGGCTCTGCCGGTTCGCTGTATCGAATTTGACAGAGGAAGTCGAATGCTTCCTGCGCTTCACGCAGGCGATCTTGGGCGGTGAGGCGTTCGATCTGGCGGCGGCGCAGGGCCGGTAGGTAGTGGGTATCGAGTTGGGCGTAGGTCATCTGCTGCGGTGTGAGCGGGCGGCGCCCCCAATCGGTGCGCTGCATCCGCTTGTCGCTGATCACGCCGAATTCCTCTTCGAGCATGGCGGCCAGGCCCACGCCGTTCCTGCCCAGGATGCGCGCCGCCAATTGTGTATCGAAGACATTCGTAGTCTCGAAGCCGAAATCGCGGTTGAGCAGCAGAATATCGTTCTCGGCTGCGTGCAGGATCACCTCCACCGCAGGATCGGCCAGCACATCCCCAAGCGCGCCAAGATCGTTCAATTTGAGCGGATCGACAAGATAATCCACCACATCGCTGTGTTTGGCGCCGTTGTGAGCGCCATTCTGCGTATCGTTGCAGGCAGACACCTGGATTAGGCAGACGCGCGGGGTATAGCGATAAAGGCTATCGCTCTCAGTGTCCACCGCCACTAGCGATTGGGTGCGCACACGAGACATCATCTCGGAGAATTCACGTGCGCTTTGCACAAGTATGGGCGCCGGAATGTCTGGTTTTGCGTTGCGCTGTTGGCGCGATCTGGCAGGCTGTTTGCTCACAATTGACTCGGTTACGGTTGGTTCGGCTGCTCAAAGCGGGCGAACTACAGGAGAAAGTGACCTCAACGGCAAGATCATACCGTAGCCAGCCGTACACGTCAATCATCGAAGCCTGTCGGCTGGAATTCGCTACCTGGCTGGAATAGAACGCGGATCGGGCAGATTTTGGCGGATTTTCTGCTGCCTATCCGCTATGATCTGCTCAATCCGCCCAATCCGCGTTCTATCTCCGCCAACTGTGGGATCATTGGTCGTTCTCGCAATTGATGGCCGATCTGTTATAATGGCGCTGCTCAAGATCTGTGTTTTCCCCAATTCGTGTCCACAAGCTTCATCCGCTGTGACATACACGCGTGATCATCCAGCCAATCACATCCAAGGAGGGACTCTGTGCAACAGACGCATGGCAGTGGTTCGGCCTTCTACCAGCCGGATCCCGAACATGTCGCCTACAGCCGGCGAGGCTTCTGGCTCGCTGCGCTGATGGAACTAGGCGGCCTTTTTATTTTTGTGGCCTTTTTCAACTTGATCGCCGGTATTGGGCGCAACATGGGCAGCGCTGGGCTGACCGTGCTGGGTCTGCTCATGAGCCTCGTGCCTGCCGTGCTCTGGCTCCTCTTTTTCTACCGCCTCGACAGGCTGGAACCGGAACCGAAGACCAAGCTGTTCCAGATCTTCGGCCTGGCCGCGCTGGTGACGGCGGCGATTGCCTACCCGCTCACACAGAGTTTCTTCCAGATCGACCATTGGATCTACAACAGTTGGTGGACGCAGTTGATGGGCGGCATCTTGATCGTCGGTTTCGTGGAGAGCGCGGTGGTCTACGCGGTGGTGCGCTACGGCATCTACGGCACGCCCGAGTTCGATGAGCGCGTCGACGGCGTGATCTACGCCATTGCCGCGGGGCTGGGCGTAGCCACGCTGCTCAACTTCCACTACGTCATCGAGCATGGCGGCGTTGATCTGGGCATCGGTTCGGTGCGCATCGTGGTCAACGCGCTGGCGCACGCCAGTTTCGCCGGTGTGCTGGGCTACTTCTTGGGTCAGGCGCGTTTCGAGCGCACCCCCAGCTACTACGTCCCCGCGGGGGTGACGCTGGCGGCGGCGCTCAACGGTATCTTCTTCTTGCTGGAAGATCGCGTCACCGACGCCGGGCTGACGGTGAATCCGTGGAATGGCCTGATCCTGGCCACGTTGATGGCTGTGGTGACGCTGGGTGTCGTCTTCTGGCTGGTGAACCGCGCCAACGAAGAGACGCTGCGCGTGGCTTCGACACAGCAGGCCGACGTCATCGCAATGCAGGCATCGGCGGTGTTGGCAACGGATACACCAGAAGATGATCCAGAAGATGAAACCGAATCAGCAGGCAAGGCCGCCGAAGCCGAAACTGCCACGCAAGAAGGAGGCGCGTGATGTCCAGCAACGTAGGCTCCATCGTAGATTCCATCGTGGATACCGTGCGCCCAATGCTCGAATCCGCATGGGAGACGATGCGCAACCCCAGTGTCACCAACGTGCCACCCTCCGCAGAAGATCAGCGCCGCACGGATCTAGCCACCATCGGCGTGATCGTGGTGGCGATCCTCTTGGGCTGGATGATCGGCAACGGCGCCATGAATGCAGTGGACGAATACGATCTGGCAGACGGCCTGCTCTCGGTGGTGGTGCCGGAGCGCTGGATCACCAACGTTGACGGCGAAGACGGCGTCATCTTCAGCGCCGTGGATCCCGCCAGCGCCAGCACTTTCGACAGCCGCGTCGAGGTCATCGCCCGCCCGCTCAAGGAAGGCGAAGATCTGACCATGCTCAACGTAAGCTGGCCGCTGCGTCGCGGACAGGAGTTGGAGCGCTTCCGCACGCTAAGCAGCGAAGTCGTCACCGGCCCCACCGGCGAAGATGCCCTGCTCATCACCTACGCCTACGTGGCCGATCCCACACGCGAAAGCGGCGCGCTGGGCCTGCCGGTGGTGGTGAGCGGCCAGGATCTGGTCTTCTTGGCCGGTGAAGCGGACGCGCAGCAGGTAGTGGTGGTGAGCACCGCCGCCGACGCCGCCGAAATGGAAAGCGCCGAAGAGACATTCGCTGCCCTCTTCGATCACCTGGGTGTCCGCGCAGAGTAGCCGGGGAGCCACACAACGAGAGATAATGTCATGATCAAACACGCCATGATCAAACACGCAACGATCAAACAACGACTGCAAAGTGTATCCCTGCGCAAGCAGGTGATCGTGCTCTGGGTGCTCGCGTCGGCCCTGATCCTGGGCGGCTCGCTCACCCACCAGGAAGCCTACGCCATCGCCCGCGGTGACCTCAACCACGCGTTGCTGGCCACCGTGCAGGTCGTGGTCCCCGTCGCCGACGAAGAGGACACCTACAGCACGGGCAGCGGCACCGTCATCAGCGAAGACGGGCTGATCCTCACCAACTACCACGTGATGGGCGAGATCGAAGACCGCACGCTCTACAACGAAAACGGCTTCGCCGGCATCGCCGTCAACCCCACCAACCTGCGTGGCTCGCCCATCTTGCGCTATGCGGCGCTGTTGGTGGCCGGCGATCCCGACCTGGATCTGGCGCTGCTGCGCATCGTCGGCCTGCTCGAAGACACCGACGCGCCGCTGCCAGAGAACCTGGGCCTCACCGTCATCGAAGTGGGCGACAGCGAAGCCGTGCAGATCGGCGACGAGATCAACGCCTTTGGCTTCCCGAGCATCGGCGGTGACACCGTCACCTTTACGTCGGGGACGGTGTCGGGCTTCCTCGACGAAGACAAAGATGGCTACAGCGAGTGGCTCAAGGTGGATCTCAACATTAACCACGGCAACTCCGGCGGCCTGGCCACCAATGAACTGGGCGAAATGATCGGCGTCCCCACCGCGGGCATCACCGATCTGGGCATGATCGGCCTGGTGCGCGACGGCAACCTGGCCATGGACTTTGTCAAGCGCGCGCTGCTCTCTCCGCAGAACAACGCGCCCCGCGACGCCAACGCCGCCTACGTCAGCAACGTACAGTTTGCCAAGGCCATCGACTCGCGCGGACGCCCGCGCAACCCCGGTGTGCGCTTCAACAGTGGCGTCGACACCATCTACGCTACCTTCGACTACGGCAACTTCCCTGCCAACGGCGAATTTGAGTTCCACTGGTTCCACGATGGCTTCCGCATCTACAACGACCTGGTCGTGTGGACCTACGGCGACTCCGGCTCCACCTGGGTCAACGTCTACGACGACAACGGCCTCGAAGACGGTTTCTACGAAGTCGAGATCAGCGTCGACGGTGAAGAACTCTACCGAGGCGGTGCGGTAATCGGCGCCGGTCGGGCGCTGTCCAACGGCACCTTCGGGCCGATCACCTTCGCGGCGGGCGTCGACGACAACGACGAACCGATCAACCCCGGCACCGTCTTTAGCGACATCGACGAGATCTACGCCTTCTTCGACGTGGATGGCGTCGAGAACGGCGCCCAATGGACGCGACGCTGGTATCTGGACGGTGAAGTCGTCTCCGAACAGGACAGCGTGTGGAACGCGGGCAACATGGATGCCACCTGGATCAGCCTCTACGCCGACGATGGTCTGCCCCCTGGCGAGTTCACGTTGGAACTGCTGATCGAAGACGAGATCGTCCAATCCGCTTCGATGGAAGTAGCCGAGAGCGGCGCAAGCCAACCCACGGAGCGCGGCGTCATCGTCAACGGCACCGTCACCGCCGCCGACAACCGCGGACGCCCGATCCAGGGCGCGGCCATCTACTTCCTGAACCCCGGTGTGCTCGTCGACGATTTCCTCGACGATCCGCAGGATGCCGACATCTACGCCTCGGGGACGTCGGACCGCGACGGCTTCTACCAACTCGACCGCAACCTCACCCCCGGCGAACTCTACAGCGTGGTCGTCTTCAAAGAAGGCTACCGCCTCGTGGCCGTAGACGATTACCAGATCGATCCCGACGCCACCAGCCCCTGGACCATCGACGTCACGATGGAGCAGCGGTAAGTAAGTGTTGTAGGCATCGGCAGGAGAGGAGAAGGAGAGCAGACAAGGACACTGATTTCAAGAATACCAGGACAGAAGAGAGAAAAACTCGTCTATCTTGTCCTGAAAATCCGCTAAATCCGTGTCCCTCTCTGCTCTCCTTCTCCTCTGGTTTCCTTCGCGCCTCCCTGGTGAGAAACACGTCTTTCGTGAAATCCCCCTTTTCGATGTCACCCGCGGCCATTTCTCCGCAGAAAACCCACTCGACAACGCCCATGCCATCGCATAAGGTACGAATGGACGCACAGATTGCGCTGCGCCCTCAGATCACCGATAGGATCAAGCATGAATTGCATGGCACACCAGTCGCAGCAGACACATCGCCAACATAGATTGGCCGGCTTCGGCCTGGCACTCCTCATTTTGGGGTTCGCGGCCTTCCCGCATGTCTCCACCGCACAGATGCCGCCACCCACCTACACACCCACCGTGACGCCCAGCGACACTGCGCCGCCACTCTACCTGCCCATGATCCAGCGACAGGCCGCCGCAACGCCCACGCCCACGGTCACATTTACGGCCACGCCCACCGCCACCGCCATCCCCCGCCAATGGGACAGCCGTTTGGATCAGCGTTTCACCGAATTGATCGAAGCTGACACGCAGCCACAGCAGGGCTATTGGCGACTGGTGCGGGCGCAGTGGTACGACGAAGCCGAAGCAGGAGGGCGTCATCACATTCTGGTCGACGTCCTCGACAGCGAGGGCGTCCGTCTCGTAGACATCCCCGTTCGCATCCACTGGAGCGGCGGCGAGACCGTCCTGCGTACACAGGCCAAGCCCGGCGAAGAATACGCCGCCGACTTTGCCATGTTCTCGATTGCCCCGTCCTACGGCGCTTACCCGTTGACGGGCTCACCCACCGACGCTGTGTGGGGCATGGGCTTGGGCAGCATCGAATTGCCCTTCCACACCATCCACACCAGCTACGGCCTCGTCTGGCAGTGGACAGGGGACGGCGGTGGTGCAACGCCCACCGCCACCAGCACGCCGACGCCCACCCCAACAAGCACGCCAACGAATACACCGACGAGCACACCGACGGTCACGTTCACCGCGTCCCCTGCGCCGGAGACAACCGAGACGGTCACACCGACAGCAACCAGCACGCCCACAGCGACGGCGACGCCATCCCAGCCAGCGCGGACGTGGGATCCACGCCTGGATCAGCGCGGCGTCGAGTTGACCGAGGCGCAGGTGGCGGCGGGGCAGGGCTATTGGCGACTGGTGCGCGGTGTCTGGTACAACGAGACGGAATCGGGTGGGCGGCATCACATCTTCGTCGATCTGCTGGACGCCGACGGGAATCGGATCACCGGGCAGCCGCTGCGCGTCTACTGGAACGGCGGCGAAGCCACTATCCAGACCCAGGCCAAGCCCGGCGAAGAGTACGCCGCCGACTTCGGCATGGCCAGCGTCGGTCCTTCGTATGGCGCGATCCCCGCCGACGGTGCGCCAGCCGACAGCCTGTGGGGCATGGGGTTGGGCAGCATCGAACAGCCCGATTTCGCCATCCAGACCAGTTACGGCTTCGTGTGGCAGTGGACGGTACAGCCGTAGATCTGAATCAGAACACATTGACAGGCGGCGACTGAACAGTTAGGCTTTGCATGATGAAGTTCAATGACACGCATCGATCGATACGCATTTTGCCGTTGGCGCTGCTCCTCTTCGCCGCCGTCGCGCTCAGCCATTGGCTGACAGGGAAGACCGTGCTTGCGCAAGATCCAACGGCCTCGCCATTCCTCTGTTTTGCCGCGTCCAACCGCCCCGGCGAGGGGATCCTGTTGGCCTGGCGCACCACACTCGACAACGGAGACGCCTTCACGCTGGCGCGTTCTCAGTTCACATCGCCGCTCGGCGAGATCCGCGGCCCCCTCGTCCCCGAAGACGAGTTGAGCGAGCTTTCGGAACGCACGCAGGAAGCAGACGGCGACATGTGGCGCTTTCTCCAGGTCGACCGCTCCGTCGCCGATGGCACAAAGTATGCCTATGTGATCACCGCCACCTTCACAATTTCGGGCCAGCAGCAGATCTTCGTAGACGAAGAGACGTGGATCTACGACGAAAACGAGCTGACAGCGATCCGCAACGACGACATCTGCCTCTCCGGCAACACGGTCACCTGGACGCCGACGCCGACGTCTACGCCGACACCGACGCAGACGCCTGTCCCCACGGACACGCACACGCCGACCCCCACACTCACCCCCAGGTGGACGTTCACCCCTACCGGCACAGCCACGGCAACCCCCACCAACACAGGAACGCCGCTGCCGCCGGCCCCTACCAAGACCCCCTACCCGTCGCCCACACCCACGTGGACATGGACATGGACGCCGACGCCAATAGTGGCTACAGCCACCACCCAACCCACGCCGACGATCACACCCACGCCAAGCCCGATAATCGGCGCGCCCACGCCCCAATCCGGCGCGGTGACCGATCCAACACAGCAACAGACGCCGCCACAATCGCCCGAAAACACATCCAACCTGCCCACCCCCACGTGGACACCTACGTGGACAACTACAGCGACAACCACAGAAACAGCCACCGAAACGCCGACAGAGACCACGACGCCGTCGGTCGCCGTGGACAGCACAGACGGACCACCGCAGGCCGACGTCTTGACCGGTGACGCAGAATCGATGGTCACCGCGCCCCAAACCTCGCCGACCCCATCGCCGCTCACCGACGCCGACGGCCCAGCGCAGACAGACGCCATAGCGCCCCTCGATACCCTAACCGAAACGCAGCCCCTGACACAGTCGTTGGCCATGCGCTCTGTGCGTTCGGAGTTTGCCCCAACACCCGTCGCGCCCAACCGCACAGGTGTACTGCGCGCTGCATTGATCGCCGTCGTGGGCATATCGCTGCTAACGGCATTCGGATTCCTGGCCGGCTTTACGGCATTCTTCGGCGCTCAGCGGCCACGCAGAGACAACAGCCGCCGCAAAAACTGAGGCCGATTTCCTCCTGTAGCAATCGCCAAAAGCAGATCGCTGTGGTATCATATGCCATCGCCGTCTATGGATCAGCAACGGAACAGGCCGATGATACGCATCCTCTACCGACATGCCAGTGGCACTCTGGTGCGTGATTTTCCGCAGGAACAGCTTTCTGCCGCGGTGCGTGAAGGCAACGCCACGCTCTGGGTCGACATGCAAACGCCCACCGAAGCGGAATACCAAGACGTATTGCAGACGGTGTTCAACTTTCACCCGCTGGCCATCGAAGACGCCGCCAACAGCATCCTGGTACCCAAGATCAACGATTACCGTCGCTATCTCTTCCTGGTGATCCACAGCGTCTACTACGGCAGCGAACCGGTGGACCTGACCAGCAGCGAGATGGACATTTTCTTGGGGCCAAACTTCCTGGTGACCATCCACGAGCGAGAGATGAATTCCATCGACGAGCTGTGGCAAGACGAAGGGTTCCACAAGTCAGAGGGATTGGCCCAAGGGCCAGCCATGCTGCTTTACGAGATCCTGGATCGGCAGGTGGATCGCTTTATGCGTCTGCTCGACCAGTTCGAGATGGAGTTGGAACGCCTGGGGGATGTGATCTTCCAGCGCGACGGCGGCTCTCAAGATGGCCTGCTCGACGATATTCTCACAGCCAAGAGCAGCGCGCTGCGCCTCTCGCGTGTGCTCAATCCGCAGCGCGACCTGATGCATCGCCTTGCCAACAACGAATACAGCGTGATTCCAGCCGGCGCACGCCCCTACTTCGCCGATATCTACGATCACATGGTGCGTATGGCCGGCCTTGTCGACGGGATGCAGGCGTTGGTCAACAGCACCGTGGACATCTACCTGGCGCTGGCCAACAACCGCATGAACGAAATCGTCAAGGTGCTCACCATCGTCACCAGCATCTTCATCCCGCTCAGCTTCCTGGCCGGCGTCTACGGCATGAACTTCACGCATATGCCCGAGTTGGCATGGCGCTGGGGGTATCTGCTGCTGTGGGCTGTCTTCATCGCAATCGCTGCTACCTTGCTGCGATACTTTCGTAAGTGGAAATGGTTATGAACGATCAGTGGTACTTCTTCACCGAGAACAAAGGACTCACCGCCGTAGGTCAGCCACCCGCCGGCAGTCGCCCATTCATGCAGACAAGCCCAGAACTCTCTGCGCGAGATCGGCTGCCGCTGCATCGCAGTTTCGCCACGTGGGGGCAGCACCAACGTTCCCCCGGCATTGTCACCCCGCAGCGGATCTGGCTGGGGCAGGACGACAACGTCATCTTCCGCTTCGAAAACGGCGACCGCCCCACCATGCAGTCGGCGGTGGGCGCCCATGCCGGGCTGGCCGCCTGGCTTGTGCTGCTGGACAAGTTTGTGGAAACCCAAACGCTGCTGACCGAAGCTGCGCAGATCTGGCCCGTCAACGATATGGCCGGCGCGCTGGCGTTTGTCTCATCGGCCTTTCTGCCCAGGCCTTTGCTGTCGCTGGCCCCCAATAACTGGGAACGGGTGGCGCGCTCCCTCTCCATCCACATCGCCAACAGCCCGCGACAGCACGTAGACGCACGCAACGCCGTCTCTCACTAGAAGATCATGCCGCAAAAACCGCCGCAGAAGCCCAGGTCCGGCTCCAATCGCCATACGCTCCACACCAGCCACACCCGCCGGCGCACCACGAGACGCAGCCATTCTGCCGGCGGTGTCGCCTATCAAATCGCCCCCAATGGCAAAGGCACAGAAAGCCGCATCCAAATCGCGCTGATCGCCACGAATCAGGGCGAACGGTGGCAGTTGCCCAAAGGACGGCTGGAACCAGGCGAAGAACCGTTGCAGGCGGCCATGCGCGAAGTGGAAGAAGAGACCGGGCTGGTCACCGAATACAAGGCATTTCTGAAGACCATCGAGTATCGTTACGTCGACACCTACAGTCGAGTTATCCCCGAATTGGTAATCAAACGAGTGGACTTCTACCTGCTCCATGTGGTTGGCGGCAATCTGAACAGCGACAGCTACGAAGTCGACGATGTCGCCTGGCGAACGCCCTTGGAGGCGCTCGCCCAGTTGACGTTTGCCAGTGAGCAGGAGTGTGTCCGTCTTGCACAGGAGCACTGGAAGTGACAGCAATCGTAGAAAAAGCAAACAAACAGCAGGTGAAAACCGCCATCGACATGATGTTCGCTGGCATCAGCAGCGATCCCACCAGCATGGATTCGCTCAAGCGCAGTTGGTGGCAACGCATCATGTTCCAACACCTTATCGGCCCACGCATGTTCCAATCGCAGATGGACTCGTTCGTGGCCGTCCACGCATCGGGATCGGCCGATATCCTGGGCTACCTGGTGTTGCAGTACAGCGGCGTTGGCGGGTACGTTCGATTGGGCGTTGCGTCGCTCCATGATCGGCCAGGAACCCAACGAAGACGAAGTGGAAGTGTTGCGCGCCCTGCTCAACCACGGCCTCGATTGGCTCGAAGAACACAAAGAGAACCCCTACTTCTACTTTGGCCTGCTCTCCAACTCGGCGCCGGCGATCAAAGCCGTCCTCGAAGAGGAAGGCATGTGGCTGCCCGACTACCAACTGGTGCAGGCAGTAGCGGACGGTCCCCTGGCCGAAAACCCTTCTCTGCCCGACGACGTAAAAATCTCCATCCAGATCGCGCCCGACTTTCGCGATCGCGCCCTGCAACTGATGCGCATTGACTACGTGCGCCCCAAAGAAGACAGCGAAGAAGATTTCGCCGATGATCTGGATGCCATCGCCGCCATGCACCGGGCAACCCTGAAGAGCGCCAAGCTCTACCTGATCGAGCACGCGGACGAAGAGATCGGCTTTGTGCAGCAGCATCTTTGGAAGAATGAATTGCGCCTTACCTATGCTCTAAAACCGGAACTGTGGGGCAGCAGCCTAGAACGCGGTCTGCTTGCCGCGCTGCCCGGTCAACTCGGGCCTAGTGCGCGCCGAATTCGGTTGCGCACGTTCAGCAGCGAACACCTGGAAGCCAGTCGCGAAATCGTCGAATCCCTCGATTTCAACTGGGAGGAAGCGCCGTGGCAACGGTGGATGGTTAGTCTGTAGGCAAGTGGCAGGTGGCAAAGGAGGTCGGCAATGAAGGTGGACTTTCGCGAGGAATTCGGTCGCTTTGACGGGGCGTCAGGCGTGGAGATCTTTTATCGCAAGTACACGCCGCCAGTGGCCGATGTGAAGGCGAGCGTGGTTGTGGTCCACGGGCTGGGTGAGCACAGCGGTCGCTATACGAATTTATTCGACGTGTTGCTGGCCGCGAACTATGCCGTCTTTGCTGCCGATCACCAGGGATTCGGCCAATCCGGCGGTCAACGCGGACATGTGGCGCACTTCGCCGATTACCTGCCCGACGTGCAGCACATGGTGGAGATGGCCCGCGCCGAACGCCCACACACACCGGTGATCATCTTCGGCCACTCCATGGGCGGACTCATCGCGCTCTACCACGCGCTGGAATACCCCAAGGTCGTCGACGCTTATGTGATCTCAGCGCCGGCGCTGTTGGCGTCACCCAACCCGTGGCTGGTGCGGGCCATGCGTGTGCTGAACCTTGTGCGGCCCACTTTCGTCATCCGTCGCCCCGGTGACAACACAACCATCTCACGCGACCTCGAAGAAGTGCGCCGTTTTGACGAAGATCCTTTGCACGTGCCAGTAAGCAGCGCCCGCTGGGCCGTGGAAATCCTCAAGACACAGAAACTCGTCAGCCACCGCGCCGCCGAGATCGGCGTTCCCATCCTCATGGTGCAAGGCATGGCGGATCAGCTCGTCGTCCCCCAAGCCACCGTCGACTTCTTCGAGCACGTCTCCTCCGCCGACAAGACACTCTACACCTACCCCGGCTACTATCACGAACTTCACAACGATCTGGACAAAGAAAAGCCACTGGCAGATGTTGTGCAGTGGCTGGATGAGCGGGTGAGGGGGCATCGGCGTTAAGATAAGCGCCATACGAGCAAGTGCCGGGGACTTTTCGTCGCAGCGAGACGGGGTCATCACTCCTGGCGACTCGTCCAACGTGAAGTCCCCGGCACTTTCGTTCGATCTCAACTTAACGCCTATGGGGTGAGGGGGTGACACATTCACCCCGTCACCCCTTCACCCCACACCCCGCCTTCAACGCCGCGGCCAGCGCCTCGGCCATGTGCATCGCCTTACGCTGGCTGAAATGCCCGATCTGCTGTCGACAACTGACACCGCTGGCCACGATAAGTGTGTCCGCGCCCGCGGCGCGCACGGCAGGCAGTAGGCGATCCTCACCGATGGCGCGGCTGACCTCGTAGTGTTCGAGTTCGTAGCCGAAGTCGCCGGCCATGCCGCAGCAGCCACTGGGGATCACGTTCACGCTGTAGCCGGCGCCCTTGAGCGCAGTGATGCTGGCGTCGTTCCCCACCAGCGCCTTCTGGTGACAATGACCGTGCAGCAGCACTTTGCCCGGCGCGTCACGCCAAATGCCGTCGAAGTGTCCTGTCCCCGCTTCGTGGACCACAAATTCTTCGAAAGTGTAGGCGTTCTGCGCCAAAATGGCCGCCCGCTCTCTGTCCGAGGCCAGCGAAAGATACTCATCGCGCACGGTGAGGATGCAACTCGGCTCGATGCCCACAATGGGAATGCCCTGCGCCGCGTAGGGCGCCAGCAATGCCACATTGTGATCGATCCACGGCTGCGCCTTATCGGCCTGGCCACCCGTAATCAGCGGACGGCCACAGCAAGCGCGCCCTTCGGCCAGGTAGACATCGTACCCGGCAGCAGTGAGGACGTCCACCGCCGCCTTGGCAGATTCGGTGTAGTTGTACTCGTGCCAGGTGTCGTGGAAGAGGATCACCGAATTGCGGATTGCGGGTTGCGGGTTGCGATAGGGTGTTTGGCGGTGGAACCAGTCGCTGAAGCGTTCGCTGGCGTATTGGGGCAGTGTGCGGTTGGGATGGACGCCGATACGCTGCTGGATCTGCTTGAACATGGGCGAGGCCATGACGGCGTTCACCGCGGGCACGAATGGCTTTCCCAACCGATACAGCAGATCGTTGAGTTGCGGCAGCAGGCCCATAAGCCGGTTAAAGAGTGGAAGACCGTTGCGCCGGTAGTAGTGGACCAGGTACTCAGCCTTGATCTTGGCCATGTCCACGGCGGACGGGCATTCGCTCTTGCACGCTTTGCAGCCCAGGCACAGATCCATGACCCCGTACATGCCGGGCGCGAAGAGTTCCTCTTGCGGAATGCGCCCCGCCAGGGCGTTGCGCAACCCGTTGGCGCGGGCGCGGGTGGTGTCGTGCTCGTCTTTGGTGGCCATGTAGCTAGGACACATTGTCCCCGCGCCGGTTTTGCGGCAGACGCCGGCGCCGTTGCACATCTCCACAGCGGGGGCAAAACCGCCGTCGCTGCCCCAATCGAAGACGGTCTTCAGCTCGATGGTGGCGTAGTCGGCGCCGTAGCGCAGGTGCTCGGTGATGGGCGGAGCGTCAACGATCTTGCCCGGGTTCATGCGGGCATCGGGATCGAAGGCGGCCTTGGTGGCGCGTAGCGCCTGGTAGAGTTCCGGCCCAAAGAGCTGCGGGTTGAGCGCGCTGCGCATGAGACCGTCGCCGTGTTCGCCGCTCATGGTGCCGCCGTACTCCAGCGCCAGGTTGCAGGCGAATTCGCCCATGGCCTGCAACATGGCCACACCGCCGGCGTCTTTGGTGTTGACCAACGGGCGCACGTGCAGGCAGCCCGCCGAAGCGTGGGCGTAGACGGCCACCGCTGGCGCCCTGCCCGAATCTCGGCAGAAATCAAGGATACGTTCCAGATAGCTGGGCAGCGTTTCGGGCGGCACCGACACGTCTTCGATGCCGGGGACAGGCTTGAAATCGCCGCGGCGGCTCATCAAAATGTTTAGCCCCGCCTTGCGAACGGACCAAACATCGTTTTGCAGCCCCGGTTCGAGCAATTGGACGACAGCGCCCTTCCAGCCGCGGCGCTGGAGGTGATCTTCGAGCGCGGCCAACCGCTTACGCAGATCATTTTCATCGACGCCGTAGTACTCCACCAGGAGGACGGCTTCGGGATCACCGGCCACGAAGTGCAGTTTCTTAGCCCACTCCGGCTGCGCCCGCGCCAGATCCATCAGCATCTTGTCCAGCAGTTCGGCGGCGCTGGGTTCCGTCTCCAGCACATCGGGAACAGCAGCGCAGGCGTCGAGCAGACGGTCGAAGTGGACGACAGCCAGCCCCGTCTTGCGCGGACGCGTCGTCAATTGCAGCGTCACGTCGGTGATGGCGGCGAGGGTGCCTTCGCTGCCGGTGATCAACTGGGCCAGGTTGAAGCGATCCAGGCGCACAGGATCGGCCACAGCGGGCCGGAAGCGGCTGTCGAAGCTGAGGCGACGTCGTTCCTCGGGCGGCAGCAGCGGCGCGGCCAGGCGGTCGAGGTTGTAGCCGGAGGCGCGGCGCCAATGACGCGGCCAGCGCGCCAGGATCTGGTCCAGCGCGTCGGTGACGATCTGCGGCACTTGCCGGTAGATTGCAGCTTCCAGCGAATCACCGCGACCCCGCGCCGGGAGATCGGCTGGATCAACCGGGCCGAAGCGAGCACGAGAGCCGTCGGCCAGCACGACGCCGGTTTCGAGCACATTGTCGGCCATCATGCCGTAGAGGATGCTGTGGCTGCCGGTGGCGTTGTTGCCCACCGAACCGCCCACGGTGGCGCGGTCACCGCTGGCGGGATCGGGGCCGAGCATCAGCCCCAGCGGCGCAAGGGTACGGTTCAACGCGCCCACGGTGAGGCCAGGCTGGGTACGCACCGTCCTGGCTTCTTCGTCCACGGCGAGGATGCGATCCATGTACTTGCTGGTGTCGATAACCAGCGCCGCGCCCACTGCCTGGCCGGCCAAAGAACTGCCGCCACCGCGCGGGAGCACCGGCACACCAAAACGAGCCGCCACCTCGACGGCGGCCTGCACATCGTCGCCATGTTTGGGGATCACCACGCCTACCGGCTGAATCTGGTAGAGGCTGGCATCGGTGCTGTACAACATGCGGCTGTAGCCGTCGAAGCGGACTTCTCCTTCGATCACGGCTTGCAGCGCGGCTACGAGTTCTTGTGTCTCGGCTGCGCTGCCGACAAAGGCGGATCGATCCAAGACTGCCTGTTCAGGCGCCCTAAGAGCACTCATGTTTGTTCGTTTCCTCGGAGTTGGCTATACTTGGGTTCGCTATACTTTTTGTAGCAATGCACACCGACGTACGCTGAACGTGTCGATAGAATAACGGCGGATGAATAACGGCGGAACTGTAGCGGAACATGCCACCAGCACAAAAGGGAAACACGATTCATGAACCATACTGCAAACAGCGCAGTCGCAAGTTGTTATGTACACCACCACCTGGTGCCCTGATTGTTGGCGCGCCAAAAAGGTGATGGAATCGCTCAAGGTGAATTTTGTAGAGGTGGATATCACCCACGACGAGGACGCAGTAGAGTTGGTGGAGAAGCTGAACAACGGTCACCGTTCGGTGCCGACCATCCTCTTCCCCGATGGCAGCGTGCTCACCGAGCCGTCGACCACGCAGTTGATGGCGAAGCTGAATACGCCGGTCAGCTAAGGTGGTTTGGCGATTCGGCGATTAAGAGATTGGGCGATTGATTGATGCGGCAGACAAAATGGGCGCCCGAGATTGACAGTCAATCTCAGGCGCCCATTGTCTACCGCATCCGCAGAACATCACCCGGAGGGCGACGGCGTAGGCGTTAAGATAAGGACCAGCGAAAGTGCCGGGGACTTCACGTTGGACGTGTTGCCAGGAGTGAATGTCCCGCCTCGCTGCGGCGATAAGTCCCCGGCACTTGTATCTACGACGCAACTTAACGCCTATGGGGCGTCGGCGTGGGCAACACCGACGGTAGCGGTGTGGCGAAGGGCAGTGGCGTCGGCGTCGGCAAGGGGACAGGCACCACTTCCAGGTACTGCTGTTGCTTTGTGATGGGCAGGTAGAGTCGCCAATCTACTTCCAGGATACCGCCGAGGTAGAAAAGCTGCTCCAACCAGAACTGCGTCGACATTGTGTACGGCTCGGTGCGATCCGCCCGTTGCAGTTCCAGCGAACCCACGACCCTGGAGCCAGGCGCAACATCGGCTGCGATCTGCGCCCGGATGCGCACAGGCATCAACACACGCCGATTCAACAGCCCCTGCCAGTGGATGGTATCGTCTTGCATGTCGCAGACGCCCGCGCCACACCAGAGCGATCCAGCTATGTAGCTCATGCCCGGCGGCAGTGCGTGGTAGGCGTCCACAACAACGTCTTCGCCGCCGGAGTTGCGCAGGTAGATGGTGTAGGTCACGGTGTCGCCGGGGCGCACGATGGGCGGATCCACTTCGACGAAGGAGCCGGCCAGATCGGCCTGGCGGGCATGCACAGTCGCCGAAATTTCGGTGGTGACGCCGTAGCCATCGTCGATCTGTGCTGTGTTCTCGACGACGGTGAGATCAGGCACGCGGATGTCCACAGTGGCGCTGTAGGTGACAGTCACAGCCTGGCCCGGCCCGACCGCGCCCTGCCAGGTGATGCGATTGGCCGTGGCGCTGCACGTTTCCATCGAGCAGGTGAGCGTATCCGGCACGTAGGCCAGCTCGGACGGGAGCGCATTTCGCAGTTGGGCGTTGGTTGCCGTCACCAGGCCGGTGTTGCGAACAACGAATTCGTAGTTGAGGGGCTGCCCCACCGGCACCTCGTCCAGAGCCGCCTGCGCGCTGGAACCATCGAACGAAAGCGGGTTGGCCAGCACCGATACGCTGCTCTCCAGCGGACCCGACGGCGTTTGCAGCAACGCAGTATTGGTCAACGTTGTGTTGGCGTCGACGCCGGGCGCCAACGAGACCGCGTACGCAACCTGCGCGCTGGGTCCGCCACTGCTGCGGCCAGGCGCCAGGAACTTGACTGCCAACAGGTCATGCTGAGGCGGCGAGCCGCCGGCGTAGGTTGTTCCCAGGGCGCCCGAGGGCGCCTGCACGCCGACAATCACGTCGGAACTACGCACAGCGGGGGTCCGCTGTACGCGCACCTCGATGTCCCCCGTTTCAAAGAGGACGATCTGGAAATCGACGGTCGGCTCATAGTCGTACCCGTAGCGGCGGGCGTCCTTCCACTGAACGATCAACCGCCGATTGGGCGCCTGGCCGAGGGTCTCAGCGTAGATGCCGTCCACCACAACCAGGTCTTGCGCATGGCCGGCAATAATGCCCACCGGGTAGCTGTTGGGGAAGGGGCAGTAAGGATAGATCGAATAGATGGCGTTCTCGCCCAGGGTCATATAGCCGTTGGTGCTTATACAGAGTTCGGTGTGCGTCTCGCCGTAGAACGGGAAGTCGAAGCCGATTGCTTGATCACACTCAACCCGATCATCTCCGTTGATGACGAAGCGCCCGGTGTCGGCGACTTCGTCCCAGGTGAACAGGACATCGCGCACGTCGCCCTTGGCATCGCTGTCGCCCCACATGTAATTTTCGGTGCTATTGAAGATCGCGCCGACATTCTGCACCAGGACGCCGCTCCACGTCAGCATCTTCTGCACTGGCTCGAATAGAACCTCGCCCACGGTGGCCGACAACGAATCGGGGACCAGGTTGAGCACGCTGGGCAGCGTATCCTGGAAACTCACTTCGCCGCCGACGGTGGTTCGTCCGCAGGTCGACGGTGTAGGTGAGGCGTTCACCCTCGATGATGGTGGGCGCGTGGACCAGCTTCTCGCTCAACGAAAAGTCGGCAGCCTGCACCAGCGCCCACCAGGAACGCGTGAACGAATGGCCGGCGCCATCGAAGGTGACAGTGCCGTTGTACGTTGTCTCCGGCGTCGCGTCATTCGGCGCACGCAGTGAGAACCGAGTCGAGATCGACGCGCCGCCGGGCAGGGTCCCCTGCCACTCGACATTGTGGCCGGCAGCGTTATAGATTGCACCCAACGGGTTCTCGACGAACGAATCGAAGGTGATCTCGGGCGGAATCGGCGCTGTAAACCGCGCATCGACGACCGACGCGTCATTCGTTTCAAGTACGATCTCTAGCTCGAGTGTTTCGCCAACGCCAACCGAAGGGAAGACAGCCAGCGCGGTCGAATCGCAGAAGTTGCGGCTCAGCACCAGAATCTCTGTATGTGCTGTACCGGCCCGACCGCCTGTCACGATCAGCCGATCATTGGCCACGCCGACGGCGGCGCCGGCACGATCTCGGTAGTTGAACGACGAAAGCAGGGTCCAATCATCCAACACCGGATCGTAGCGTTCGGCGCCATAGCCACTGGACGTGTAGCCACCCACCAGATAGAGGTAACCGCCGTCGGCAATCAAAGAAGCGGCATAGCGATAGATCTGGTGTCCGGTTGCCATACGCCAGGTATTGTCGGCAGGGCTGTAGACGTTCATGTCGTCCCACGACCGCTCGCTGTTGACGACGTAGATCTCATCGTTCAACGTGGCGGCGGAGGTCGAATAGGTATTGTCGCTGAACGGCAGCGGCTCCTCAAGGATGATCCACTGGGCCGTGGTGACATCGAAGTAGAGCATAAGCTCCGTGTAACCGTTGCTGTCGTAGCCACCGAGCACATAGAACCGATCTCGCCACACAGCGCCGCTACTCGGCACCACCGGGAACGGCAGCGGCGGCCCCTCTTGCCATGCGCCGGTGTCGAGGTCATAGATCCACAGTTTGTCGGAAATCGTTGACTGGCTGTCCAGGTCATAGTTGGCCACACCACCGGCCACGTAGACCTTGCGCCCAATCGTGCCGATGGCAGCGGCGGCCAAAGGTACGGGCAACGATGTCGTCGATGACCAGGCGTCGCTGCAAGCATCGTAGACCGATACATCGGCAACGGCTTCGAAGTCGCTGAAGCCACCCATGATGTAGACATTGGGCGATCCAGGGACAGTTGTCACCATCGCATCTCTGTAGCTGTTTTGCATCGGGCTGCCGGCCTGCCACTGCGGCATCATGCGGGTGACGTACGTCGCCGACTGCGTCGGGATGAGCGACTGCGGCGAAGTCACGGTCAGCGTTACAGTGTCGGTCTCTTCGATCTGTGCATCGTGTGGGATCTCGACCCAGAGATGAAGTTGCGCGCTGCTGCATCCATCGATGAGCAGGCTATCGCCCACAGGTGTGCTTTCGAAGAGCAAAGACACCGGCCAGTTTGCACCGGAGAGCGCCAAAGACACATCGAGCGGATCGACGCCGTTGTTTTCCAACAGAATCGTGAAATCCTGGCGCGAATCCGCTGCGCCTGAAAGCTCCTCAACCATGCTATTGATGTGAAAGATTCGCAGCGGTTGCGAGTTCGTCAACCAATCGATGGAACGAACGACCAGCGCCGACATGTCATCGCTGCGCAGATCGGCGCGCGGCGCTACGTTCTCGTACCCCATCGCAAGGTAGACGGCGCGGTAGTCTTCGCGACAGGGGGCCACAGCCAGTGCGGCAGCTGTATCTGTGACATCGTACGTCAACACAGGGGAAAGATCCACCGCTGCTGGCCACTGCATCAGGCTCAGGTAGGAAGTGCTGTTAGACGACCCATACAGGCTTGCATTGGTGATCTCCAACGCCAGGCCGTCCAGGAAGTTCAGTCCGGTGATCGACTCAGTCTCGGCAGCGCCGTCGTCGGACAGGAGATCGGCATTGAGGTAGCGATCATAGAAGCCGTTGTCGCCGTCCATTGAGCTGATGTCCTGCCCCGAAATCAGCAGCCGTCCACCACCGTCGAGGAAATCCATGAGCACGTCATCGGCATTGATGGCCATCGGATTGCCCCAACTGCACCGGTAATAGCCACACCCGCTGTGTACCCAAATCACAACATCGTAACGCTGAAGCGTGGACAGCGAGGGGATGCCGCTCCCCATCGTTCCATCGATCATCTGCTGCTGATCCTGGAAACTGGTGTACTGGATGTCCCAAAGATCGTAGAGATAGTCGTGCTCGCTCAGCGCCCACTCGAAGTAGTGATGGACAGGCCAGCCAAAGAACCAGCCGGCTGAGGCGTCGGCATTGACGAGCAGGATCGAAGGCGCGAGGCACAAGCGAGAAGGTGACACCCGCCCCCTGCGCGGTGACAGTGACGCTCCGCTCCGCATACTTGTACCCGTGCGCTTCCACAGCCAGCGTATAGGTCCCCGGCGGCAAATTGAAATTGAAGTAGCCGTCTGCGTCCGAGGTCGCTTCCAGTGTGAGCAGATCCTTGAAGTAGATGCGTGCGCCGGCAACAGGCTGATCGCCGTTGCGCACTTGCCCCATGAACAGAGCGAGGGTCTTCGACGCCATCGGCACGTTGACCGTGGTCAGCGCGCCGGCGATCACACGTTGATCCACAACGGTTTTCGTCTCGAAATACGGGTGGCTCACGGTCAGGTTGTACTTACCTGCCGGCGCGGAGAGCGAGAAGAAGCCCTGGCTGTCGGTGGTGTTGGTGAAGACGTCGCCGGTATCCAGGTTCACGCCATGGATCGTCGCCGCGGCGATGGGCGTGCTGTCAGTCCCACGCACGACGCCGGTCAATTCGCCGGCAGTCAGCGCCCAACGCACGGCGGCGAAGGCATTCATGATCCCTTCGCCGTAGAGATAATCAGGGCCGAAAACACCGGCATCGGTGACGGTGGAGAGGATGATCTGCTCGATCTCGTCCACCGTGAAGTCGCGCACGTCGTCTTGCAGATCGGCGGACACAAGCAACGCCACCAGCCCTGCCACATGCGGCGCCGCCATCGACGTGCCGGATCGAAGTCGTACCACTGCGCCCAATCGAAGAGCGCACCGACACACCAGGGGCGGAGAGGTTAGGCTTCAACTCCAAATCGTGGAAGGCAGGGCCTTGTGAGCTGAAATAAGCCAGATTGCTGCTGCTGTCCACAGCGCCGACGGTGATCGCCTCGGGCAGATGACCAGGGGAACTGATGCTGCCAGGGCGTCCTGTGTTCCCGGCTGCGAAAACGACTGTGGTGCCTGCGGCGCGCAGCGCCTGCACCGCGGGCTGGAACAGCGTATCCACGGGATTGGCGCTGCCCCAGGAGTTGTTGATCACGTCGGGGGCTTTGGTGCAGTCGGCCGTGGCGAGATCGCCGGAAAAGATCGGTGGGGCAGAGGAACCACTGAAACGCCTTGATGCGCCGATATCGTCGGAGAGATCACCGGGCATGGTTCTGCCACAGATGCCCGGCACAGCGATCCAGGCGCGGCAGGCGCCATACCGATGGCCGTTTCTTGGCTGCCGCCGTCGCCGATCATGGTCCCCATGGTGTGTGTGCCGTGCGTGAAATAGTCGCAGTCGTATGGCTCGTCACTGGCGCTGGGGCCGAGGTTGCCGTCGGCGTAGAGATCGCCGTTCGGCTCGAACCAGTTGTAGTTGTGCTCGAACACCGATTCCGCCACATAGCCACGGTAGGCGCTGACGAGGGCGGGGTGCTCGAAGGTGACGCCAGTGTCGAAACCACCCACCACCGCGCCCTCGCCGCGCACACCAAGCGTCTGCCAGACACGGTCCGCGCCGACGAATGGGATGTTCCAGGGGTAGGCAGGCGTCTGTGCGGCTGTGGCGGCGCCAGCCTCGTCATCCGCGGCAAAAGACCGATCCCACGAGCGCACCAGCGGATAGTTGGCCGCGATCCGCGCCACGTCGCCCCGTTGCGCCAGGAGAGCCACACTGTGGACAGATCACCTTCCACGGCCAAAGCGTTGACCACGCTGAACGGCTGATAGGCAGTCACCGCGCCCAGTCGACGACGTCCGTCGAGTAAGGACGCGCAGCGGCGCCTGAGCACGCTGGGCCACATCGTTAAGTTCGTCCACCACGGCGGCGCGTTGCTCGGCGGCAGATGCGTAGACACGCTGCGAGAGGGCTTCCACATTTGCCTGTGTGTGCAAGATCAGCGGAAGCGAGTCTGGCCGACGGAAGCGCCGTCCGCGCTCGGCTCGGATGTGACTCTGGCCAGGTGTGTCGGCTCGATTTCACCTCGAAACTCGGCCAGAATCCGTGGATCTACGCTTCGCTTTTGCGTCCATCGGCAGGGCTTCCCAAGCCGCCCACGCCGCGTCCACAGCGCCAGCCGCCACTTCCGGCCCGGGTTTAGGCGGTTCTTCCACCTTGAGCGTAGGCAAGTTCGATGCCTGTCAACGAAAGCGCCAGGATCAACAGAAGCCAGACAGACAATCGACGAATGCGTACGAGGGTAGGGTTCATGATCGTTTCCAGTTTTGAAAGATACAGGGTTCACAAAACCTGACTTCTATCGGGAAATACGCAGCAGATCAGCGATGCATACGCCAATAGAAGAATGTGCCGTTGCACACTGAGATTTCAGGCTAGAGACTTGGACAGGCGGCTCTGGATGGAATGCGGAGACGGTGAGGCTGATGACATCCAGACAATGAATCGCGATTTTCTGGTCGAATCGACAGGTCAATTGTACGGCAAAAGACCGCGACTTACAATTGCCATACGCAAATCATTACAGATGCGGTAAAGGAATTGGTTAGACGTGGAACATCCGCTAACGACGGGGATCAAGGCGTAGGCGCGTTGGTTGCAGCGGGCAGGTGGAGCCGCGGAAGGCGCGCCGATCTCTTCGGTAGGGTGGCCGGTGCGGTAACGTTGCGCGGTCATGGCGAAGGCAAGCGTCTTGTCCATGAGGGCAAAGTTGTTGCCCAGGCAGACACGCGGACCGCTGATGAACGGGATGTATGCCGACTTGGGGCGCTGCGCGGCTGCTTCGGGCAGAAATCGCTCGGGATCGAAGCGTTCAGGATCGGGCCAGATGTTGGGCAGACGGTGGGTGAGATACGGCGCCAGCATGATGATGCCACCCGCCGTGACGCGATAGCCGCCGATCACGTCGTCCTCGACAATCTGGCGACCGAGCAGCGCCGTGGGCGGGTAAAGACGCAGGGCTTCGTCCACAACCAGGCGGGTGTAGACGAGATGATGCAGATCCTCAATGGTGGGCCGCCGCTGCCCGAGGACCCGATCCACTTCGGCGATCAGGCGATCCTGGATGTGTGGGTGCCGCGCCAGCAGGTACCAGCCCCACGTGAGGCTGCGCGCCGTGGTCTCGAAGCCGGCCAGGAAGAGCGTCACCACCTCGTCGCGCAGTTGCTTTTCGCTCATGGCGGCGCCGGTCTCCTCGTCGCGGGCGCGCAGGAGAATGGAGAGCAGCGTATCGCTTTCGTGGCGGCGTCCCTTCTCGATCTGTCGGCCCACAAAATCGTCGATGATGCGCAGGCTGCGTGTGAATTGACGGTGACTTGGCAGCGGCACCGACAGCGGCAGCGCGAACGCGCTCATGGTGCGCGCCGTGACAAACGCAAACGCGTCGTGGAACGCCTCGCTCACCTCGCCCGATTCCTCGCCCAGATCCACGCCGAAAATGGCCTTGCTGATGATGCTCATCGTCAACCGCGTCATCTCATCGTCCATGATCAGACTCCCTCCCTGCATCGCGGGGAGGGTTGGGGAGGGGTTCCACCTTTCCAACATTCGTTCCGTCGTCTCCACCATCATCTCGAAGTACTGCACGATGGATTTGGGCGTGAACGACGGCTGCATCAGGCGGCGCTGTCGCCACCACAGGTCACCGTCGCTGGTCACCAACCCCTGGCCCACCAGCAGGCGAAAACCGGTGTAGCCATTGCCCTTGATGTAGTTGTTGGGGTTCTTCACCAGCACGTGATGCACGTTTTCCGGCTCGGCCACCACGTAGACATGCAGCGATCCCAGTTTCACGTGGGCGACGTCGCCGTATTCGTGCCAAAGATCGATGAAGTGGAAGAGGATGTTCTTCTCGTTGCCGAAACGCAGCACATTGCCGATCACGGGCAGGGGGCGCGGTCCTGGCGCGGGAGACACGGGGAGATCGAGACCGGTGTAGGTTTGCATGGCGTTGACTCAGTCGCTGGTTCGGTAATGTTCAGATTTGATTATGTTCATCTTATCAACTCAAAAGATGAATGCAAAAAAGCCGATCCGATTCTTTCGATTTTGAATGCGCTGTGATAAACTGGCTAAGTTGCCTTGCAGCCAGAGAGATGTTCACCGATGGAAAAGCAGGCAACGGGTCGCCCGGCCATGTGGGTCGGGTTTTTTGTTGCCACAGATGGCTCGCTACTTGCGGACAGGGCCGGCTGTGAAAGCAACCGGGATATAACCGCAAGTAGGAGACAAATGAGTAACGCTTTTTCGCAGCTGAACCTGCACCCCCAACTGGTGCAGGCCGTAGCCGATCTTGGCTACACCGAACCCACCCCCATTCAGGCCGCCGTGATCCCTGTGCTGATGGAAGGCCACGATGTTATCGGCCAGGCGCAGACCGGCACGGGCAAGACCGCCGCTTTCGCGCTGCCCATGCTGCACGGGCTGGAACCAGGTCAGTCGCTCCCGCAAGGACTTGTCCTTGCGCCGACGCGTGAACTGGCGATGCAGGTGGCGCAGGCCATCTTCGAGATGGGCCGTCACCTGGGCGTGCGTGTCCTCGCCGTGTACGGCGGACAGCCCTACGCTCGCCAGATCAGCCGCATCCGCAAGGGCGTGGACGTGATCGTCGGCACCCCCGGCCGCATGATCGACCTGATCAACCAGCACGCGCTGGATCTGAGCCACGTGCAGTATCTCGTTTTGGACGAAGCCGACGAGATGTTGAGCATGGGCTTTGTGGAAGACATCGAGACGATCCTCAAGCAGACCCCGTCCTCGCGGCAGACGGCGCTCTTCTCGGCCACGCTGCCGCCCGAAATCCGCCGTCTGGCCGACCGCTACCTGCGCTCGCCGCAGTCTATTGCCATCGAACGCAAACAGTTGACGGTGGACGCCATCGAGCAGCGCTACTACCTGGTCTACCAACAGGACAAACTGTCGGCGCTCACCCGTCTGTTCGAGGTGGAGCCGGTGACCCGCGGCCTCGTCTTCGCCAGGACACGCGCCGGCACCGGCGAGTTGGCCAACGAGTTGACCACACGCGGCTATGCGGCCGAGGTCCTCAACGGTGATTTGAGCCAGGAAGCGCGTGAAGGCGTGCTGGCCCGCTTCCGCCAGAATCAGATCAAGGTGCTTGTGGCGACGGACGTGGCCGCCCGCGGCCTCGACATCGACGACGTTTCGCACGTCTTCAACTTTGATCTGCCCCAGGATCCCGAAGTCTACGTCCACCGCGTGGGGCGCACTGGGCGAGCAGGCAAGAGTGGCGTGGCCATTTCGCTGGTGACGCCGCAAGAGCAGTGGCGGCTGCGCCGCATCGAAGGCTACAGCAATCAGAGCGTCACCAAGGCCACGCTGCCCACCGTGGACGAGATCGTTGGTCACCGCGAAGGGCAATTGCTGAGTAAGTTGGCCCGTCAGTTGGATCGTGGGCGCTACGCACGTGAGCAGCAGATGATCGAAGACCTGGTCGCGGAGGGCCACGATCCGCTGGAGATCGCCGCCGCCGCGCTCAAACTTGCCCGCGGCGACGACGCTCAGCGCCCAATTGCGCCGATCAGCGAGGTGCAGGAACAGCGCGCCAGACCGGCGCACCGCAAGGAACGCCCTGCGCCGAACAGCCGCGGCAACCGCAGCGAAGATCGCCGCTGGTCCACTGAGTCGCGGGAGAAGGGCATGGTGCGCCTCGCCGTCAACGCTGGCAAGGTACACGGCATCCGTCCCGGTGACATCGTGGGCACGATAGCCTTCCACGCCAACATCCCCGGCAAGGCTATCGGCGCCATCGCCATCCGCCAGGAACACAGCCTGGTGGACATCCCCGAACAGTTCGTGGATCAGGTGCTGGCCAAGGCAGGGAGCTACAAGATTCGCAAGCAGCCGATTGCGGTGGAGCGGGCGTAGGGGGAGTGGCAGGTTTGCAGGTGGTAGGGGTTGATTTTCGGGCATAGAGAAAGGCCGATGTGAGGTGGTGAACACTTCACATCGGCCTTTTTGATTGGTTCACCGCGCTTCAATCTTCATGCGCAGCGCCTTGGTGGGGCGGATGGTGCCGGCGAACTCGTGGGGAATGGTCTCCAGCGGCGCCTGTGACAAGCGGTAGCGCGCCGCGATCATAGACAGCGCCAGCGTCATTTCCATGAGCGCGAAGTTGTTGCCCAGGCAGACACGCGGGCCGCTGGCAAACGGAATGTAGGCGTTGCGCGGTCGTGCGTCCACGGCTTCGGGGCGGAAGCGTTCGGGATCGAAGCGCTCGGCGTCGGGCCAGACGCTGGGATAGCGGTGGATCAGGAACGGGATCAACACGATCATGGACTTGGCCGGCACGGGATAGCCGCCGATGACGTCGTCGGCTACGTTTTGGCGCGCCAGCAGGGCGGTGGGCGGGTAGAGCGCAGCACTTCGTCCACCACCATGCGCGTGTAAGTGAGATTGAAGAGATCGTCCACCACCGGCGCACGTCCTTGCAGCACGGCGTCGCTTTCGGCCTCCAGTTTGTCGGCAACTTCGGGGTGGTGGGCGATGAGGTAGAGCGCCCAGGTGAGGCTGCGCGCCGTCGTCTCGAAACCGGCGAAGAAGAGGGTCACCACTTCGTCGCGCAGTTGTTCCTCGCTCATGCCCTGGCCCGTCTCCTCGTCACGGGATTGGAGCAGGATCGAAAGCAGATTGTCCTGGTTGGGGTTGCGGCGGCCTTCTTCGATGCGGCGTTGAATGAAGCCGTCGATGATTTCCAGATCCTGTTTGAAGCGGCGGTGTTTGGGTGTGGGCACAGAAAGCGGCAGCGCGATTCCCCCCTGCGCCCGCTCGGGGATGAAGCCGAACGCCCGGTGCAAGGCGTCGCCAACTTCGGTGAGTTCCTCGCCCAGATCGATGCTGAACATGGCGCGGCCGATGATGCTCATGGTCAAGCGCATCATTTCGGCGTCCATTGTCACGGTTTCACTGCGTTGAGCATATGCCTGCCAACGGTCCAACATCTGCGCGGTGACGTCGACCATCATCTGCGTGAACTGGGTGATGGCCTTGGGCGTGAAAGGCGGCTGCATCAGGCGGCGCTGCTGTCGCCACAGTTCGCCATCGCTGGTCACAAGACCCTGCCCCACGAGCAGACGAAAGCCGTCGTAGCCGATGCCCTTGATGTAGTTGGTCTGGTTCTTCACCAAAACGTGGTGTACGTGTTCGGGGTTTGCCAATACGAACGAATCAAGCGGCCCCAACTTCAGGTAGAAGATGTCGCCGTACTCTTTCCACAGTTCGATGTAGCGGGTGAGGATGTCGGCGCCGCCCAGTTGCATCACATTGCCGATGACCGGCAGCCCTTTCGGTCCTGGCGCGGTTTTGGTGGTTGCGGTCTGTGTCATGGGAGTGTCCTTTTGACTTACTCAACGATGAGGCGGTGGATTTCTCCATTGTAATCGATGATGTAGAGTTCGCCATCCTGATCTTCGCCGAACGAAGAGACCGTCAGCCCCGTCTCGAAGACACGTTCCATCTGCCGTTCGCCGTCGTCGCCCTGCCACGACGCCCAAAGATAGCCGGTGCAGTAGTCGGCGAAGAAGTAGACGCCGTCCAGTTCGGGGAAGTCCTCGCCGCGGTAGACGTAGCCGCCGGTCACCGAGCAGCCGTTGCCGGTGTGCGAGTATTCGTGGACGGGCGCAAAGTAGTCGCTCTGATCGCAGCCGTCAGAGGTGAAGCAGTGTAGCCCTTCCACCACCGGCCAGCCGAAGTTCAGCCCGCCTTGCGCCACCGTGTCAGCAGGGACAAGATTCACCTCTTCGTATTGGTTCTGGCCCACGTCCGCGATCCAGAAATCGCCGGTTTCGGCATCGAAGCTGTAGCGCCAGGGATTGCGTAGACCGATGGCCCAGATCTCGTCGAGTACATCATCGTCGTTCACGTAGGGATTGTCCGCGGGGACGGTGTAGGCGACGCCGGGATCGCTGACGTCGACGCGCAGCATGGAGCCGAGCATGGTCTGCGCGTTCTGGCCGTTGCGGAACTGATCGTTGGCCGCGCCGCCGTCGCCCAGGCCGATCCAGAGCATGTCATCGGGGCCGAAGGCGAGCATACCGGCGTTGTGGTTACGCGCCGGCTGCGCCACGGTGAGGACAACCGACTCGCTGTCGGGATCGGCTTCGTCGGGATCGTCGGTCACCTGGAAGCGGGAGACGGTGGTGTCGCCGCCGCGGTCGGTGTAGTTGACGTAGAAGTAGCCGCTTTCGGCGTAGTCGGGTGCGAAGGCCATGCCCAGCAGCCCCTGTTCGTTGCCACCCGAGCCGACGCGGTCGGTGATATCGAGGAAGAGCGTGGGGTTGCTGCCAGTATCGGCGGCAACGTAGATGCGTCCTGGCTTCTCGATCAGGAAGAGCCGCCCGCTGCCGTCACCGGCATGGGTGAGGAAGACGGGCAGCGTCAGCCCAGTGAAGACGGTCTCCAGCCCCAGGTCCACTGTTGCCGGATCGAACGTGGGGACGGCGACATCGGTGATCACGTCCACACCGTCCGCATTGACAGCGTTAACCAGCCCGCCATAGACCCAACCGTCTCTACCGTCGAAGTCGATGCGCCACCAGCGCCCGGATTCGTCCTGACCGGTGATGGCGTACTGCTCACGCGGGCGCACCGTGCCGACCTGGCCAAAGTCGCTGCCCGGTCCACTGCGCACACGCATGGCGAAGCGGATGGTGATGCTTGGCGCGTCCTCGGCAATGGGGGTGGGTGTGGCCAATTGGCGTAACGTGGCGGCAATCGGCGATGAGGCAGCCGGCGGCGCGGTCATGGCCATGATCAGCGCGCTGCTCATCACCAGCACAAAGACAAGCAACAGCGCCAGCGACCAGCGTTTGACGTGGGTGAGGTTCATGGGAAGGTGCTCCTTTCAGAGGATTGAAATCCCCGGCTGACAAAGAAAAGTCGCCGCAGCGACCGAGAAAGCATTTACGTTGGCTTCGTCGTTACCGATAGATCCTACGTAGATTAGATCCTACGTGGATGACCGGCCGGTGCAGGTAATCCTCCTCTCTATCTGTGCGTACAATGCCGAACAGACCCGCCGAGGACACCTGCCAGATGAAGGTTCACGCCGCCGAGCACGCCCCGCCGAATGAATTCGGCGTCTACAATGGAAAACCTGCTGAAGCAGGTTCAGCGCGTCCGCTGTCGGTCGTCTATCGTCCATCGTCCGTCGTCGGTCATCCGTCACCTAATTTGACACCGCGCCCCCCCTCTGCTACACTTCTCACTTGTCTGCGAGACACAAATCTAGGCCCTCTCCCCAGTTCGCAGTCACGGTTGTGGCGCATTCGTCTAGGGGCCTAGGACACAGCCCTCTCAAGGCTGAGACACGGGTTCGAATCCCGTATGCGCTACCATCACACAGGCCCCGTCACCGAATTGGTGGCGGGGTTTTGTATTGGGAGAACGTGGTGCGTGTACCGGTGCAGTCGATTGGTGCTTGATTGGGAACGCTCGCCAGTGGTAGTTACCAATATAAGTCCGGCGTCTCCACCGGTACACGCACTACGCACCACGCCGCACCATCCACCGAGGAAACCCACCAATGCCCTGGCTCGACACAGCTACGTTGACAATCATCGCGGTGACCATCATCGGTGTGGCGCTGGGGCGCTATCCTTTTCTGCGCATGAACCGCGCCACGATCTCGCTGGCCGGTGCGACGCTGTTGCTGGCCGTGGGCGCGCTGTCGCTAGATGAGGCATATGGGTTGCTGGATCTCAACACGTTGACGCTGCTCTTCGCCATGATGATTTTGAACGTCAATCTGCGGCTGGCCGGTTTCTTTGAACTGGTGGGCAGCCGCGTGGTGAAGCTGGCGCGCACGCCGCGGCAGTTGCTGGCATGGATCATCCTGGCGTCGGGCGTGCTGTCGGCGATCTTCCTCAACGATACGATTGTCCTCATTTTTACGCCGCTGGTGGTGGAAATTTGCCTCAGATTGGGACAGCCCGCCGTGCCCTACCTGATTGGGCTGGCGACGGCGGCCAACATCGGGTCCACGGCGACGATTACGGGCAACCCGCAAAACATGATTATCGGCATCGCGTCGGGGATCTCGTTCGTCGACTTTGCGGCTGCGTTGACGCCGGTGGCTATCGGCGGTGTGGTGATTGCGTGGACGGTGATCGTGCTGGTCTACCGCAGGGAGATCAGCAACCAACCGTTCGCGCACACGTCAAGTATCGAGGTGAAGACGCAGCCCGCGCTGCTGCGCAAGTGCGCTGCGGCCACGGCGCTGATGCTGGTTGCCTTCGTGACCGGCGTGGACATTCCCCTGGCGGCGTTGGTGGCGGCGGGGCTGTTGCTCGTCACCCGACGCTGGGAACCGGAGCGCATCTTCGCCGAGATCGACTGGTCGTTGCTCGTCTTTTTTGCCGGGTTGTTCATCGTCACAGGGACGCTGGAAGTGCGCGGCCTCAGCGCGCAGTTGTTCGCTCTGCTCCAGCCACTGGCCGAACAAGGGATCGTGGCGCTGTCGGCGGTGGCGGTGGCACTCAGCAATCTGATCTCCAACGTCCCCGCGGTGCTGCTCTTTCGCCCGTTCGTGTCCACTTTTCCCGATCCACGGCAGACGTGGCTGGCGCTGGCCATGTCCACCACACTGGCGGGCAACCTCACGCTGCTGGGATCGGTGGCCAACCTCATCGTGGCCGAACTTGCGCGCCGCCGTGGGTGGAACTATCCTTTGGGGAGTACACGCGCAGCGAGGCGCTGATCACCGTGCTCAGCCTGGCGCTTGGCATTTGTGGTTACGGTAGGAGAGCAGAGATTGACAGACGCAGCACCTACGCAGATAGGACGCGCGATGTTGAGCCGAAGATGGATCTGGTTGTTAGCTGTGCTGTGCATGGCGATGTTGTTGTCCGCGTGCGGCGGCGAGGACGAACCCACGCCCGCGCCGCCGGCCACGCAGCCGCCGCCGCCCACGATTGCACCAACGCAGACCCCCACCCCCACGCCCACGTTCGAAGCGCCGGTGCTGGCCCCCACGCCAGATCGGGCGGCGCAGATCGAGCAGATCCCCGCGCTGGTGGATCGCTTCGCCGCCGTGGACGCCGCGCTGGCGCTTGATCCGCCCATCCTCGCGCTGACCGACGGCCTCGACGACGACGCCCGCCGCGCCCAGGATCTGGCCATCGCCGACGCCGATTTTCAGCAGTTCGTGCGCGATCCCAACAGCGGCGCGCCCCTGCGCAACGAGATCTTCAGCGTCTACCCCATGCGCGACAGCGATATCACCGACGCCACCGCGGCCTGCGCCACACAGAACTGCTACCGCGTGGAAATGTACAACTACGCCCTCAACCTGATGATGGTCGCCTTTGTGGACGTGGACACCGATGTAGACAACCAAGCCGTGCTCGACGTTGTCCTCTTGCCCGACAGCCAGCCCGAACTGCCGCCCTATCTTGTGGACCTGGCCATGCAGATCGCGTGGGCCGATCCGCTGGTGGAACACGTCCTCGGCTTTGTCCCCAACGCCGAAACCGTGATGCCCAGCACCAAAACCGCGCTCAAAAACACCACCTGCGAACGGTCCAAACACCTCTGCGTCGCCCCCACCGTCGTCGTGGACAACCGCGCCCTGTGGGCCATCGTCGACATGACCGACGCCCGCGTCGTCGGTGTGCAGTGGACGAACCTGGGCGCGTCCATCGGGCAGTGGCCCGTCCGCCCCACAGAAGACGAAGTGCGCAAGCAGTCGGTCTTCGAGCGCTTCTGCCGTCACACACTCTCGCTGGATCAAGACGGCTGGCAGATGGACTACATCATCACCAGTTCCGACGGCCTGCGCATCTCCGACGTCACCTTCCAGGGCAAACCTGTCCTCGACAGCGCCAAGCTGGTAGACTGGCACGTGCAGTATTCGACGCAAGAAAACTTCGGCTACAGCGACGGCATCGGCTGCCCCATGTTCAGCTCGTCGGCCGTCGTCGCCATCGAAGACCCGTACACCGAGCCGATCCTGGCCGGTGACGACGGCGTCGTCGCCGACGGCATCGGTTTCGCCCTGATCCAGGATTTCTACCACCCCATCTGGCCGCAGCCGTGCAACTACCGCTACCAGCAGCGCTACGAATTCTACAAAGACGGACGTTTCCGCGTCGTGGCGCAGAACCTTGGCCGCGGCTGCGGCACCGACGGCGTTTACCGGCCCATCATCCGCATCGACCTCGCCAACCCCGAACCCGGCGGGCAGACCCTCTCGGCCTGGGACGGATCGTCGTGGCGACCATGGCGCATCGAAGGCTGGACGTTGCAAGACACGTCTACGCTCTACACCGAGGAAGGCTACCAATTCCGCGTCACCAACACTGCGGGCGACGGCTACTACATCGAGCCGGGCCGCGCCCAGTTCGGCGACGGCGGGCGCGGCGACAACGCTTTCACCTACGTCACCGTGCATCACCCCGAAGAGGGCGACGCCGACATGCCCACGCTAGGCACCTGCTGCAACAGCGACTACCACCAAGGCCCCATCGCCTTCGTGGAACCGCAGCCCGAGGCGCTGGCCGGCCACGATCTCGTCCTCTGGTACGTGCCGCAGCAGGAGAACGACGAACGCCCTGGTCTCGAATACTGCTGGGCCGACTTCGTCCTCGAAGACGGCGTCTACGCGCCGAAGGCGTGGCCGTGTGCGGCAGGGCCGATGTTTGTGCCGATGGGAGAGTAATGCGTAACTCGTAATGCGTAATTCGTAGACGAAATCACTTGCCAATTCGCTACCAACTTCGTAGACCAATTACGCATCACGCATCACTCTTTTCTTGAGGAAGGATCAACCATGTCTCGTCGACGCAATCGACGCAACAATCAATCGATTCGCGGGCTACCCCGCAAGCTGGTGACGGTGTTGAGCGTGCTGTCGATCATCATCGTGGCTGCGGTGCTGGTCATGTCCATGCGGCCGCGCCCGGAACCGTCCGCGCCGACGGCGGCGGTACTCAGCCCCGAAGCGGTGGCGGTGACAAGCCCGACGCCCGCGCCGAAAGTAGGCTACGTGGGCGGCTGTGTGCGTCAGCCGGACTTTGTAAGTGGCCTGGGATTGGGCGATCAACCGTTGATCGGTACTAGCTTCCGCGGGGTTACCGGGTTTGCCGTCGTCAACGCATCCACGGGCGAACTCTACCAGGACCCAACGTGGGACGACGCCGGCACGCTCGGCGCTTACGCCTACGACGAATTTGGCGACTTCTACCTGGGGCCAGCGCCCTTTGCCTCGCTGGAACTCAACCCGCCCGAGAAGCAAAACATCATCCAGCGCATCGACAGCCAGGACGGCCAGATGACGCCCTTCCTCGAACTGCCGTCGGCGCTGCCGCCGTCCACGGCCAACCCGTTCGGCGTCATGGGCATGGCCTACGACTGCGAAACGCGCAGCCTCTACGTGTCCTCGGTGGCGGGGTCGAACGCTACTGACGAAGTGGGCCGCATCTTCCGCGTGGACCTGAACAGCGGCGAAATCGTCGATCAGATCGAAAACGTCGACGCTTTCGGCGTGGGCGTCTTCAACGGCGTGGACGGCAAACGCCTCTACTTTGCCAAAGCCCGCGTCGCCGAACTCTTCAGCGTGGGCCTGGACGCGGACGGCAGCTTCGCCGGTGACCCGCAACAGGTCTTCGCCACCACGTCCTTGCCCGACGGCGACAACCGCAAAATCCGCCGCATCACCTTCGACGCCCAAAACACCATGACCCTCACCGCCATCGACTTCGACTTCACCCTGCGCGTCGCCAGCGAGGTGGAGAATACGATCTATACGTTCGATTATGATCTCGGCAGCGGCGAATGGCAGTTGCGCAGCGTGGAGAGGGTGACAAGATGACGGGGTGACAAGGTGATCGCCGCGTCCGTAGCTGCACGCTACCAGCGTGCGGTTTGTGGTGGACGAGATCGCGTGCTCAAAGATGCGGTCTCGTTAAGCAGAGCCGCACGCTAATAACGTGAGCGACGGATGGACGCAAGATCGCGACTTGACATTTCCAGCGCCCCCATACAATCCTTTTGCCTTTTGCCTTTTGCCTTTTGCCTTTTGCCTTGTTTTTGCCTTTTGCCTTTTGCCTTTTGCCTTTTGCCTTTTGCCTTGTTTTGCCTTTTGCCTTTTGCCTGTTTTGCCTTTTGCCTTTTGCCTTTTGCCTTTTGCCTTTTGCCTTTTGCCTTTTGCCTTTTGCCTTTTGCCTTTTGCCTTCTCCTCTCCCACCCAAAGGATCGCCCATGCTCATCATCGACGCCCACCTCGATCTCTCGATGAACGCCTTGCAGTGGAACCGTGACCTGCTGGCTTCGGTCTACACCATCCGCACCCGCGAACAACGCATCGCCGGCAAAGGACGCGCCCAAGGCACCGTTGCCTACCCCGAAATGCGCAGCGGACGCATTGCCCTCAGCTTCGCCACGGTGCTCTCACGCTCCACCGGCACGCCCGCACCCTACATCGACTTCGATTCCCGGCCCAGGCCCACGGCATGGCGCGGACAACTCGCCTACTACCTGCGCGCTCGAACGCCAAGGCGTTGTGCGCGTGCTGGAAAGCCCCGGTGATGTCACCGATCACTGGGCGGCGTGGGAAGCCTGGGAGGCCGCGGGCGCCGTCGCCGGTGACGAACCTCCGCTCGGCTTCGTGATCAGCATGGAAGGCGCCGACCCCATCCTCGATCCGCTGCAATTGGAAGAATGGGTGGATCTGGGTCTGCGCCCTCGGCTCACCCACTACGGCCCCGGCCGCTACGCCGGCGGCACCGCCACCGAGAAAGGACTCACCGATCTCGGACGCGCCATCCTGCCCGAAATGGCCCGCCTCGGCGTCCTCTGCGACATGACCCACTGCTCCGACGAGTCTTTTTGGGAGACGCTGGAGATCTACGACGGTCCTGTGCTGGCCAGCCACAACAACTGCCGCGCCCTCGTTCCCCACCAGCGCCAGTTCAGCGACGATCAGATCCGCGCCATCGCCGAACGTGACGGCGTCATCGGCGCCGCGTTGGACATCTGGATGGTGGTCCCCGGCTGGCGCTTCGAGGACCAGGGCAAGGGCGACGTCTTCCTCAAGCACGTGGTTGATCACATTGATCACGTCGTCAAGATCACCGGCTCCACGCGTCACATCGCCATCGGCACCGATCTCGACGGTGGCTTTGGCCTCGAACAGTCCCCCGCCGATCTCGACACCATCGCCGACTTGCAGAAGATCCCCGATCTGCTCCGTCAACGCGGCTACGGCGAGGACGACATCGCTGCGATCTGTCATGGCAATTGGTTGCGGCTATTGGAGAAGATTGGATGATGCAGAGAGTCGCATCTCAACTACACACAAAGGAGACAAACATGCGCGAAGAAGTCTACACCGACAAAGGCGCAAAGCCTGTCGGCATCTACTCACAGGGGATCGTGGCCAGCGGCAAGACGGTCTACATCTCGGGGCAAGGACCGATTGATCCGGCCACAGGTCAGTTGGTGAAGGGGAGTTTCCGCGACGAAGCTGAGCAGGTCTTCCAGAACCTCACGATTCTGCTCGAAGCCGCGGGGACGTCCTGGGCCAACGTGACCAAGGTGGGCGTCTTCCTGGCAGATCTGAGCAACTTCGCCGAGATGAACGAAGTCTATCAGCAGTATGTCACCAAGCCCTACCCGGCGCGCACCACCGTGGGCGCACAGCTTCCTGGCATCGCCATCGAAGTGGATTGTATCGCGGTGGTGTCGGAAGATTGACGAAAGACGGAGGACGAACGTTAAGCAAGATCAGACGCTTGACGTTCGTCTTCCGTCAGCCTAAATACGCCAGCAGCGCATCCGTCTCCACCTGCCAGATCTGGTCGGTGAAGTAGGTGCGGAAGCCGAGCGCTTCGTTGATGTGGATCATGGGCGCGTTGGAGCTGACGTTGCTGGTGCGAATGAACTGCACTTCGGGGCGTTCTGTGATCAACCGGTGGAGGACAGCCGCCTTGAGCCAGCGCCCGATGCCGCGTCCGCGGTAGTGGGGATAGACGCCGGTACCTTGTTGCTGCACGATGTGACCGCGGCTGGGGTTCCAGGTGATCTCGGAGTAGCCGACGAATTCACGACTGGCGCTGTCGATGACGATGGCGGCCCAACGTTTGCCGCCGGCGCTAAAGAGCATGTTCTCCAGGTAGCGCAGGATCTCCGGCCCAAAGTGGGCGTCTTGCATATCCAGGTTTTCCCGTGGCTGATCGTTGGCCACGACGTTCAGCAGATCGGCCATTGGTTTCAGCAAGTCATCGGGATAAGCGCCTTCGACGAAGCGCAACTCAAAATCCTCTACCGGGGCTGCGTCCAACCAACGCTGTACAAGCACACGATCCAAATCCGCCATCACCAGTTGATTGGTGCGGCCCGTCGCGCCCAAGGACGCGCCGATGCGGCGAGCAAAGGCTTCACCCGCCGGCGCCGTGCTGTGTGATTCCAACAGCGTCAGCGTGCGATCGCGGCGCAAGGCTTCCTCGGCCACCCAACCGAGCAGACGACGCCCAATGCCGCGGCGTCGGTGGTGAGGATGGACATCGATGGATGCCTGCATCAAGTGCGGATTGTCGGGGCCGGGCATGAGGAAGGTGTTCGCCTCGCCGACCACGGCGCCGTCTTCCGCCCTGGCAACGATACCGCTCATTTCCAACACATCGGGAATGTTCTTGAGGCGGGCAACGTACTCGTCCAGGCCGGGCGGCGGATCGTCGGGCAGACGTTCCTGGCGCATCGCCACGGAGAAATCGTACAACGCCCGGTATTGGTCCTCGGTGGCGTTGTGGTAGTCGAATGTTTGAATCATCCAGTCGGACATGGGGGATCTCCTGTGTAGGCGATTGGGGGATTGGGCGATTAAGCGATTGGGGGATTTCAGATCCTTACCGACGATCTGAAATCCCCTAATCGCCCGATCTCCTAGTCGCCCGATCTCTCAATCTCCACCTTCTCCAAAACCTTCTTCCCCGCCTCCAACAACGCTACAATCCGATCCACATCGTAGACACAGCCGCCCCAGGTGCCGCCGCTGGCGTTTTGCAGCGCGGCCCAAAGACGGGTGTCGTCGGGCAGGCGTGGGTCCGCGGCAAGGCCGGGGAAGGGCGTCCGCTCGGCGAGGACCTGCGCGCCGGCTTCCTCCGAGTATTGGTGATCGTGGTGACCGACCAGATCGATGCTGCCGGTGAGGTTGACGGTGTCCACGATGATCTGGATCAGGTCGCCCGCGCACGTTGGCGATGGGACCACCCGCCAGCGCCTCGGGGCCGACGTGACCGATGCAGGCGCCGGTGCTGACGCCGCTGAAACGGGCATCGGTGATCAGCGCCACCTCTTGCCGAAGGGCAGGTACTTGAGCGCGGACGTGATCTGGTAGGTCTCCTCCATGCCGGAGCCGGAGGGGCCGCGGCCGATGAGCACCATCACATCGCCCGCCTGGATCGGGTGGGCGTGGTTGCCCTTGACCGCGGCGATGGCCTCGCGCTCGCTGGTGAAGACACGCGCCGGCCCCACTTTGCGGTAGACGCCGTCCTCGTCCAGCGTGGACGGGTCGATGGCCGTCTCTTGACCACGGAGCCCAGCGGAGCCAGGTTGCCGGTGGGGAAGGTGACGGTGCTGGTGAGGCCGCGTTCTTTGGCGCGGGCCGGGGACATGATCACGTCGTCGGGGTCGATGCCGTCTTCGCTGAAGAGGCGCTCGCGCAGGCGTTTGCGGCGTTCGCTGCCTTCCCATTCTTCTAACAATTCGCCCAACGGCTGTGCGTGGACAGTGAGCGCGTCCAGTTTGAGCAGGTTGAGATCGCGCAGGTGCAGCATCACCTCAGGCACGCCGCCGGCCAGGAAGACGCGCACCGTGGGGTGGCCCACCGGCCCGTTGGGCAGCACGTCGACGAGACGCGGCGTGATGCGGTTGATCGATTCCCACTCCTGTACGGTGGGGCGAACGAGACCGCCGGCGTAGGCGACGGCGGGGATGTGGAGCAGCAGGTTGGTCGATCCCCCAAACGCAGCGTGGACAACCATTGCGTTGTGCAAGGCGTCGTCGGTGAGGACGTCGGCGTTGGTCAGTCCCTTGCTTTCGAGGTGGGCCAGCGCCTGGGCGGATCGCCGCGCCAGATCGAGCCAGATGGGCTGTCCCGACGGGGCGAGGGCGGCGTGCATCAGCGTCATGCCCAGCGCTTCGGCCACCACCTGGCTGGTTGCCGCGGTCCCCAAGAACTGGCAGCCGCCGCCGGGTGAGGCGCAGGCGCGGCAGCCCAGTTCGGCGGCTTCTTCCATGCTGATTTCGCCGTGGGAGAAGCGCGCGCCCACCGTCTGCACTTTGCCGGCGTCTTCGCCGTGGCTGGGCGGCAGGGTGACGCCGCCGGGTACGAGGATCACAGGCAGATCGCGCTGCGCGGCCAGCGCGATCATCATGGCGGGCAGCCCTTTGTCACAGGTGGCCACGCCCATCACGCCCTTGCGTGTGGGCAGCGAGCGGATCAGGCGGCGCAGCACGATGGCGGCGTCGTTGCGGTAGGGCAGCGAATCGAACATGCCAGTGGTGCCCTGGGTGCGCCCGTCACAGGGATCGGTGACGAAGCCGGCGAAGGGGATCGCGTCCAACTCGGTGAAGGTCTCGGCTGCTTCCTTCATGAGCAGCCCCACTTCCCAGTGGCCGGTGTGGTAGCCCAGGGCGATGGGCGAACCGTCTTCGCCACGGATGCCACCCTGCGTGCTGAGGATCAAGAACTCGCGACGGCGCAGATGACGCGGCGTCCAACCCATGCCCGCGTTCTGGCTCAGGCCGAAAATGTCACCGCTGGGTGCGTCGCGCAGGTAGTCTTCGTCCAGTGGCAGCACACCAATCGGCCCCGTGGCGTGCGTCGTCACCTCGTACAGCGATTGGTCATCCGAATCAATCGGAATGTGTCCGTTTTGGCGCATCAGAAAATCCTCTCGTTACAAAATAGTCGGCTATTCTTCTTGTGGGTCCCGATCCCTAGTCCCCCGCGCCCTCCATCGCCGCAGGATACAGAACCACCTGGATATACGCATCCTCGCGCAGCACGTCCGCCGCGATCTGCTGGATTTCGGCGGCGGTGAGGGCGGACACGTCGTCGGTGAAGTCGAGGACGCGACGCGGGTCGGCTTCGACGTCGAGGGCGTAGCTGGTGAGCAGATCGAGCCAATAGCCGTTGTCTTCCAGCGCTTCCTCGTGGCTGCGCAGCATTTGGGCCGTGGCCTTTTCCATGAGATCGGCGGACGGGCCGTCGGCGCTGAGACTGGCGACGATCTCGAAGACCGCGCCCACCAATTCGTCTACGCGCTCGGGATCGGTGCTGAAAGCGATGTTGGCCATGTAGCGGGGATCGGGTTCTTCTTCCAGGCTCGCCGACGCGAACGCAGCGTAGACGCCGCTACGCGCCTCGCGCAGGTCCTCGCGGATGAGGATGTCGAGGATGTTTTGCAGTGCGGTGAGGCGCAGCAAGTTCTCGTAGCTGGGATCGATGGGACCCACCCAGAGCAGTTGCACGATGGACTGCGCTTCCTGCCCAGCATAGACGGCTTCATCCACCACGCCCGCCGGCGGATCATCCTGGAGATCGCGCCAGGTCTCGTCGCGGTCGACGGTAGGCAGGTTGCCCAGGTAGGTCTGGGCGTAGTCGGTGAGGACATCCACGCTGAAATCGCCCACAAAGACGAAGGTGAAGTCCCCGGCGTCGGCGTAGCGATCCTGGTAGATCGAAAGCATCTGCGCCGGATCGAGTGCCTCGATCTCTTCGACCGTGGGGAAGCCCTGGCGCGAGTCTTCGCCGTAGAGCGCGCCGATCAGCGCGTCTTGCAACGCCGAAGACGGCGTGAGGTTGCGGTTGCGCACGTAGGCCAGCAGTTGCTCTTGCAGCGTGGTGAAGGCGGTGTCGTCGACGCGCGGTGCGGTGAAGTAGAGATAGGTGAGTTGGAAGAGTGCGTCCAGTTCGTCGGGCGGGGCGGCGCCGCCGATGGTCTCGTTCAATTCGGCGATGCCCGGTGACACACCGACGCCCTTGCCCGTGAGCAGCCGGTTGATCTCAGTGCGTTCGAGATCGCCCAGGCCACTTTCGGCCACAAAGTTGCCGGCCAATTCAGCTTCGAGGTAGTCGTCGTCGGAGACGAGTGACGAGCCGCCGGGGCTGACACCGGCAAAGACAACCTGCTGCGTGAAGTCGGTAGGCTTCATGATCACGCGCACACCGTTCGCCAACTCGATCTCGGTGACGCCCAACTCGTCGATGGTGCGCTCGGAGACCACGGGAACCGGCGCGGGGATCTCGTCCACCAGTTCGCCGCTGACTTCGACATCGACGTAGGCATCCAGCGTCTTGGCTTCAACACCGCTGATGATCGCGGCGAGATCGTCCTCAGCGGGGAGGGTCAGATCGTCCTTTTGCGGCGCAATCACGAGGACGGTGCGGTTCTCTTCGCCCACCAGATTCTCCACCTGACGGTTGACCTCGTCCAGCGTGATGCCGGGCAGCATGTTCTCTACCAGCGCCAGTTCAGCGGCAATGCCCGGAATGGGTTCATCGGTGAGGAAGTTGCGCAGGTACTCGGCGGCGTAGGTTTCGTTGTCCTGGTTGTCGCGGTTGTTGTAGACGCGGCGATAGAAGCTGAAAAGCGCTTCTTTGGCGCGATCCAACTCCGATTGGGTGAAGCCATGACGACGGATGCGCTCCACTTCGGTGACAATGCCATCCAACCCGCTCAAGATCTCCTCCTCTTGCACCTGCGCGCCGATGTCCACGCTATCGGTGGAGCCAACCAGGCCGCTACGGCTGTAGTAGGCGGCGAGGAAGGGCGCATCGGGCCGGCGGCTGAGTTCGTCGAGCCGGAAGTTGAACAGATAGTTGAAGAGCGACCGCACCAGCAGATCACGGTAGAAGCCCACCGTCTGTCCTTGCTCGGCGGGCAGCTTGTACGAGATCTCCACCGACGTGCTGGGGTATTCGGGATCGCTGACCACGGCGTAGCGGGTATCGCTGTGATCGGGGACGCTGTAAGTGATGCGCGGCGCGGGGTCCGCCGGTGTTGGCAGATCGGAGAAATTCTCGATGATCATGGCCTCGAACTCGGCAGGATCGAAGTCGCCCACGGCGATGACGGCCATGAGATCGGGGCGATACCACGTCTCGTAGAAGCGGCGGATGGTCTCGGCGGGGGCGGTGCGGATGATCTCCATGTCGCCGATGGGCAGGCGTTGGGCGTAACGCGAGTCGCCCAGAATCACCGGCAGGATCTGTTCACGCACGCGCCCGCCTGCGTTCTGATCGCGTAATCGCTCTTCCTCGATGACGACGCCGCGTTCGGCGTCTACTTCGACGGGATCGATGGTGGCGTAGGCGGCCCAATCCACGAGCACCTGGAAGGCAGTGTCCACGATTTCGGCGTCATCGGTGGGGAAGTGCAGTTGGTAGACGGTCTCATCGAACGAGGTGTAGGCGTTGATGTCGGGGCCGAAGGTCATGCCCACGCGCTCGAAGAAGTCGATGAGTGCCTGCTCGGGGAAGCGTTCGGTACCGTTGAAGAGCATGTGCTCCAAAAAGTGAGCCAGCCCCAGTTGATCTTCGTCTTCGAGGACGGAACCAGCATTGATGGCCAGCCAGAGTTCGGCGCGGTTCACCGGTTCGGTGTTGCGCTTGACATAGTACGTCAGCCCATTGTCGAGGACGCCGTAGCGGATCTCGGGCGCAATGCCAAGCGGCGCGTCCATATCGAGTTCGACATCTGCAAACGGCGGCGACACCGTCTCTTCGACGCCCAGGTTGAACAGCGACATCGCAGCCGCGCCAGCCCCTGGCAGCCGGAGAAGAGCAACGAAAGCAACAACAACGGGATGAACAAGCGTGCGATCTTCGGCATCGGGTTCTCCTGTGAACAAAGAAGAGATTAGGCGATTAAGCGATTAGGGGATTTCAGATCGCCGAGACGATCTGAAATCCCCTAATCGCTTAATCCCTCAATCGCTAAAAATCTTCAGTTTAGTCTGCCGCCATCGGCATGACTTTGCCCTTAGCGGCAGCCCCAAAGAGCTGACCAACGTCTTCTTTAGGCAGGGTGGGGCTGTTTTCGTAGAGGTAGCACGACGCCACACGGTTGCCGTTTTCGGGCTTGTAGAGCGGCGGGCGCGCCTCACGGCACACGGGCATCACGTGGGGGCAGCGGTTGGCAAATTTGCAGCCCTGCCCTAGCGTTTCGGTGCCGTCGGGGATGATGATCTCCTGCTGCCCCCAGGTGCGTTGCAGATCAGGCCAGGGGATCGAGTCGATCAACAACTGCGTGTACGGGTGCTTGGGATCGCGAATCACGGCGTCCACGTCCCCGGCCTCCATGATCGATCCCCGGTAGAGGATGATAATGTAGTCGCTGATGTGGTAGGCCGTGGTGAGGTCGTGGGTGATGTAGAGGATGGTGATCTTGTATTCCTCGTTGAGCTTGCGCAGGCTCTTGAGGATCGTGGCGCGCAAGGACGCGTCCACCATCGACACCGGCTCGTCGGCCACGAGCAGACGCGGCTGAAGCAGCAACGCACGCGCCACCACCAGACGTTGGCGCTGTCCACCGCTCAACTGGTGAGGGAAGCGGCCCAACGTCTCGTCGGGGCGCAGACCCACGCTCTCCAGCGCCTGTTCGATCATGCGGCGGGCGTCCTGGCGGTTGTTGGCCAGGCCAAAGTTCTTCACCGCCTCGTCGAAGAGGTGATCCACTTTGTAGAAAGGATTGTAGACCGCAAAGGGATCCTGGAAGATCGCCTGCACCTCTTTGCGTAGCGTGAAGCGTTCACTGCCGTTGAGGCTGGTGAGATCCTGTCCTTTGTAGTGGACCACGCCATCCGACGGCTCCAGGAAACCCAGGGTGATCAGACCCAGCGTCGACTTGCCGCTGCCGCTTTCGCCAGCCACGGTGATCACGCTGGGCGACTCGGCATCGACGGAGAAGGAGATGTCGTCCAATGCGACGGTGCCGCCCTTGAAGACTTTGGTTACATTGTTAAGCTCTAACAGTTTGGCCATGATCCTGTGCCTTCTCCTCGACTCCGTTTTCGTATAAATAGCAGGCCGCCCAATGCGTGGGTTTGTGCTCGTGCAGCGGCGGCATGGCGCTGGTACACACCGGCATGGCGTGCGGGCAGCGGTCATTGAAGACGCAGCCCGGCGGCAGCGCGGTCAACGGCGGCGTGATGCCAGGGATACCGGTGAAGTCGCCCTTGTTGCTCAGGCCGGGGATGCTCTTGATCAGGAGTTGGGTGTAGGGGTTGAGCGGATCGGTGAACATGTCTTTCACCTTGCCCAACTCCATCAGCCGACCGGCGTACATCACAGCCAGGCGATCCACGAACTGCGCCATCAGGCCCATGTCGTGGCCGATAAGGATAATGGCGCTGCCCAGTTGATCCTGGAGCTTGCCTAGCGTCTCCATCACCTGGCGCTGTGTGATCACGTCCAGCGCGCTGGTGGGTTCGTCGGCGATGATGACCTTGGGGTTCATGGCCACGCTGATGGCGATACAGGCGCGCTGTTTCATGCCGCCGCTCAACTCGTGGGGGTACATGCGCCCCACTTTGGGATCGAGTTCCACGGCGCGCAAGGCATCGTGGGCCATTCCCAGCATCTGCGATTTGCTCAACCCCAGGTTGTGATCCACCATCGAATCGACGATCTGATCTTCGATTCGCATGACCGGGTTCAACGAGTTCATGGCGCCCTGCGGCACCATGCTGATGTCGTTGCCGCGTACGTGGCGCATGCGCTCTTCGCTGAGTTTTGTCAAATCCGTGTCGCCAAGCAAGACTTCGCCACCAGCAATCGAGCCGGGCGGTTTGATCATGCGCAGGATGGCTAGGGCCAACGTCGATTTACCGGAGCCGGATTCGCCCACCAGCCCCAACCGTTCACCAGGGCGCAGATCCAGCGTCACGCCTTTGTTGGCGACCACGGTACCGGCGTCTGTGTAATAGTGAACGTCTAGATTATTGATGCGTAGAATTGGTTCGTTGCTCACCTAGCCCTCCGCACTCTTGGATTGGCCAGTTCGTCCAGGCCCACGGAAATCAGAAACAACATGATAAAGATCAGCGCCACGATCAGGATTGGCACCATCGCCCACCACCATAGTCCGCGCACGAAGGCGTTCTGGTTGATCACCCAGTAGATGGTGACACCCAAGGTTGGCTCACGCAACGGGCCGAGACCCATCGCCGCCAAACCCATTGAGGCAAAGACGGCGCCTGTCACCGCGCCGACGAGGCCAGCGCCGAGGTAGGGCAACAGGTTGGGGATGAGTTCCTTGAAGATGATCCCCATGTTGGACATGCCGTTGAGGCGCGCCATCATCACGTAGGGGCGTTCGCGCATGCTCAACACCTGGGAGCGGATCACGCGTGTCGGGCCCATCCACGAGATTAGGGCGATGATCAACGCCATCTGGTTGAGATCGATGCCGCCGCCGCCGGTGATGCCGCCGATAGTTGAGGCAACGACGACCAGAATCAGGAGACCAGGTACCGTTAACAACACATCGACGATCCAGCGGATGAAGGTGTCATATGCGCCGCCGTAGAAGGCCGATGTAAAGCCTAACACAACGCCGATGAGAAGGCCGATTACACCAGCCAGCAGGCCGATGCGGATCGTCATCCAGGTACCCACCACAGCCACGGCGTAGAGGTCGCGCCCTGGCCGTCGGTGCCGAAGGGATAGGCAACCGGCTCGGTCTGCGCACATTCTGGATCAGATTTTGGGCAGTAGTTGAGCGTCGGGGGACGCTGGCCGTACCCCTGCCAGCGGATAGGGATCAAGTTTCGGATCAATGCGAAGATAGCCGATTACCGTGAACAAGATGATCAGGAGCAAAATGCCCAGGCCGCGGCCAACGTCCGGTTGCGGCGCAGATAGCGCAGAAAGGTGCCGACGCGGCCCACGAACGATTCGCCTGAACGGTAAATTCGCCGTCGGCTGGAAAGAAGTATCTCGCTGCCATCTACAACCTCCCCAAGAAACAGGCGCACACGTCGGCGCCACAGGTAAATGGTGTGGATTGTTTACACATAGATCAGCTCTTCTCGTAACTGATGCGTGGATCGAGGAACGGGTAGAGCAGATCGATGACGAACAGCGAGACGCCCAGTGTGACGATGATGAAGAACACGATGCCGTAGATCGTGAAGTAATCAAGTTGAAGATGCGCGCTGTAGTTTCGTCCCCAGCCCCGGGTACCCCATCACCAGTTCAACCAACACGCGCCAGAGACGATGGAACTCAGGCTTAGCGCAAGGCCGGTCACCTGAGGAAGCAGGGCATTGCGCACCCCGTAACGGAAGAACATGCGTCGATCCGACAAGCCCTTGGCCTCGGCAAAGGTCATATAGTCTTCGCCTTCCACTGTCACCATCATGCCGCGCATGCCCAGCGCCCAACCGCCCATCTGGGTAATAATCAGCGCAATGGCAGGTAGTATCGAATGCCTGATCACCTCCAGGGCGAAGTCAACACTCAGATTCGGGATAGACCCCAGCCCGTAGCCGCCGCCGGTGGGCAGTATCTGCACGCGGAAGGCGAAAAAGTAGACCAGGGCCAGCGCCACCACATAAGCGGGTATTGCCCCAAAGCCAAGGAACATCGGCAACACATAGCGGGCAAATGCATTGGCCTTGGGCCAGACCATTAGAGCGCCGATCAGGCTACCTACACTGAATGCGATCAGCAGCGAAGTAAGCAATAGCCCCGCCGTCCAAGGTATTGCTTCGAGGATGATCTCCCATACCGTCTTTGGATAGCTTGAAATGGAGTAGCCCAAATCCAGGCGTCGCCATATCACTCATGTAATTAATGATATGGCGCCACAGTGGTTGGTCGAGGCCGAATCTCGCCTCGTAGGCGGCCACCATTTCATCGAAGCCTTCTTCGATGTAGCCGCTCCGCGAAGCCTGTTCCAATAATTTTTCGCGCAGCGGATTACGCGGAGTCATCTTGGGGATCAGAAAATTGACCGTGGCTGCGGTCCAGATAATCAGCAACAGCAAGCCGAATCGTTTCAGCAAAAAGGACCACGAGTACCTCATATAAACTCTCCTACCGATAGGCGATTGGTGATTTGTGACTGGTGATTAGGTCGCCAAGTGAGTTAGTAGACCTAATCACCAATCACAAATCACCAATCACTCGAGTGCTATACGCGGAATGTTGAACCGGATACAGTGTAGAGACGAGGGGCGGGACATGCCCGCCCCTCGTCGTCGTTCGTAGCCAAGCCAGGTGCTGACGTGATCAAACGCCGGAAGCTTAGGCCTTTTGCAGTTTCTGCAGGATCAACGGCAGGGTGAGGTGCCACATGGCGCCGTTGACGTAGGGGTTCTCCACCGTGGGCCAGCCGGTCCAGTAGGTGGTGTTCATGGGAATGCGGTGCATCCACTGCTGGATGGGCGCATCGACCAGATCGTCCAGCCAGATCTCCATGGCCTGCAGGTAGAGATCCATGTAGGCGGCGTTGTTGGGATCGGGCATCATCAGCGCCATCTCTTCGAGGATGGCATCGTAGGCCGGGTTGTTGTAGCGGGAGTTCTGGGCCGTCGGCTCGCCGATGGGGGCGTAGTACTTGCCGGTGTAGTAGTCCAGCGTGGTATACGGATCGGCGATGCTGCCGCCGTGGCCGTTGAGCCAGATCTTGGCGGTGCCTTCGCTGATGCGGGTACCGTGATCGGCGGGCATGCTGAACTGGGCCTCGAAGCCGCCGCGGCGCAACTGCTCGGCGATGACGGGGCCGATGTCGGCAAAGACGCTCCAACCGCCGATGTCGGCCTGGATGCGTTCGCCGTCCTTCACCCAGAAGCCGTCGCCGTCCTTCTCGTAGCCGGCGGCCTGCATGCGTTCGGCGGCCTTGTCCAGGTTGAACTCCATTGTGGGGTACTGCTCCAACAACGGCTTCGTGGCCTCAACGTACGGCAGCATGGGTTCGTAGTAGGGGAAGGGCAGCTCGGTGAGGATACCAGAACCTTCCAGCGCCACATCGAGCATCTGCTGGCGATCGATGCTGTAGCTAACGGCCCAACGCACGTTCTTGTCGTTGTACGGTTCGGCGTCGTGGTTGAACCACATCGAGGTAGGCCACCAGTCCATGTAGCCATAGGGCGCTTCGCGCATGGTGTGGGTGACGATGGCCGGGTTCTGGGCAACGGTGGCGCCGATGGTGGTGGCGCGCAGGTCCAACGTCTGATCCACTTCGTTGTTGATCATGCGCTGCACCATGATGGTGTCGTCGGCGCGTGGCGTGGCCAGGATGCGCAGCGGCACGGGCAGTTCGGCGAAGCCGGTCTGAGCGCCCCACCAGTCGTCGCGGCGGTCGATGAACTTCTGGGTATTGTTCCAGGCCACAATGTGGTAAGGCCCGGTGGCCAGCGGCCAACCCTTTTCCACGTCGAAGTACGGGAAGGCGGCCACGTCTTCCACATCCTTGAAGACATGTTCCGGCACCCACCAGATGCCTGTGTCGAACTTGGACATCAGCAACTCGAACATGAAGCGGGGACGCGGGCCGTTGAACTTGATCAGGGCGGTGAGATCGTCCACGACTTCGGCGGAAGCCACAGCCGCCTTGACGGCAGAGGAACGGCTCAGGGTCGGCGCTCTCGATCAACATGTTGATCGTGAAGACGACGTCTTCGGCGTTGAAGGGTTCGCCGTCGCTCCAGGCGACGCCCTCACGCAGGTTGATCGTCAACTCGGTGAAGTCTTCACTATACTCGTAGCCGGTGGCCAACCAGGGGATCTCCTGTTCAGCTTAGGGGGCGAAGGCCGAGAAGAAGTAGAGGGGTTCCCACAACGCGGCGCTGCCGATCTGGTGCGTGGCGCCAGTGGCGTAGGGGTTGCCCAGGCCGGTGTCTTCGAACTGGCCGGGCTGGCCGCCGAACATGTAGACAATGGTGTCTTCGCGGGCGACATCAGCGACGCCGGCCATGGCGTCTGATGCTTCACGCCGGTGCTGCTGGTGCTGTTGCTTCGCCGCCACCAGAAGTGGCGGGTGTTTCTGCAGCGCCACAGGCCGCCAATACCACACCGGCGGTTGTGAGGCCACTCAAGCGCAAGAAATCACGTCGATTCAGTTTTCCGTTCACAAGCTTTCCTCCATTGAAAGATTGTTGGGACAACAGGAATATGCAGACGCCAGGCGATGATGCCAGGCGCGGAAGATGGCATTGGGATCGAACCTTATGGGGCGACTGAAGTGGGTTGTCGCTTCCTTTCCAGCCAAATCTGGCAACTGCAACACCGAACGGAGCGCTATGTGGTTGTAACAACGTGATAGGGGGAGCAATAGCAGCCTGGATGCACTGTGAATACACACTCAGTCGGCTGAGAATCGCGTTGAACTTGTGCAACGTGTGGAAAACCTCAGTCGAGTTTCACTGCTTTGCACAACGAGTATATGACAGGACCGTGTAGGTGTCAAAATGGAATTTGGGACACGAAATCGCCTATGAGTAAAATGCGCACAGGTTGGGCAGCGGCGTGGGCTGTGTTATATTGAGCCAGTTGTATTGAGCCAACGGGATTGAAATCCCGCCATCCGCATTCGCCAACTTTCGATCCTCCCTCGCGAGATTGCCTGTGTCCATTGACTCGAAACCCACTTTCGCATCCACAAGCCCTCCCGCCGCTGCTGCCAACCGAGCAACGCCGCTGACATCCACAGCAGCGACTACACCCGTCTCGCGCTCCAATCCGATCCTGCGCTCCCTGCACCGAACTTGGGGATTGGTGGGCCTTTCGTTACGCCGGTTACGTCACCAACTGGGGTTGAGCCTGCTGGCGCTCATCGGCATCGTGCTGGCCGTGGGGCTGGTGACCAGCGCCGGTTTCTTCTCGCAAGCTGTGGACCTGGTGGTGATGCGACAGGAACTGGCCGAGTACACACGCATCACCGGGCGCCCGCCCTTTTCGGCGCGCGTCTTCACCGTCCACTCGGCGAGTGTGCCGCTGAGCCTGGCCCGCGCCGAGACGTTGGGCCGCCAGGTGGCCAACACGCTGAGCGACGCCGTGGGGCTGCCACAACGGGAGACGGCGTTACAATTGAACAGCGACATCGTCAAGCTGGTCACCTTCGACGACGATGGAAACGTCAATCGTGCATCGGCGCGCAACACCAATTTAATCTACATCGAGAACATCACACCGCACATGACCATCCTCGAAGGCGCGGACTTCGATGCCGAGGGGTCGTCGAACCAGGCGCTGGATGTGTGGATCTACGCTGATTGGGCCGACAGCACCGGCATGCAGGTGGACGAAACCCACACGCTCCAAGTGGGCGACAACCTGCTGCCTATCCGCATCGCCGGCATCTGGCGCGCCGCCGACGCCGACGATCCGTTCTGGATGAGCGATCCAGACGAGTCGCTGGCCGACAAGTTAATCACGCGCCGCCAGGACTACGTGATCAGCGTCGAGCCGTTGACCGATATCCCTGTGCGCTCCGTCACCTGGCGCGTGGTGCTGGACGAGAGCCAGGCGCGCCCCTCCGAAGGACGGCAGTACGTCACCGGTTTTGAGCGCGCCGGGCTGCTGATCAATCGCTTCCTGCCCGAAGCGCGGCTGACAACGCCTTCGCTGCCCCTGGCCGATTTCGTCAACCGCCAGACCACGTTGACCACGCTGCTGCTGGGTTTCAACGTGCCGGGGCTGGGCTTTCTACTCTACTTCCTGGTGCTCACGTCGGCGGTGATCGCCTACTGGCAGCGTCGCGAGATCGCCATCATGGTGAGCCGTGGCATGGGGCGGCTGACGGTGCTCAACTTTACGCTGGTGGAAGCGCTGATCCTCTTCGCGCTGGGTCTGCCGCTGGGCGTGGGCTTTGGGATGTTGTTGGCGCGACTCATGGGGTACACAGCCAGTTTTCTCTCGTTCCTCCAGCGCGATCCGCTGCCGGTGTCGCTGGACGGCTTCAATTGGCGCCTGATTGCGCTCACGTTGGGGATCGTCCTGGCGGCGCGGTTGTGGGCGGCGGCGCTGGCCAGCAGCCAGAGCGTTGCCACACAGGAACGCGAGTACAGCCGCCCGCAACAAGGACCGTTTTGGTATCGCTACTACCTCGATCTGCTGCTGATCCTGCCCACTACCTACGCCTACGATCAGCTCGTTTCGCAAGGATCGCTGGGCATGTTGGTGCAGGACAACCCTGCCGATCTGTACAAAGATCCGCTGCTGATCCTGGTGCCGGCGCTCTTCATCGTCAGCCTGTCGCTGATCGCCATGCGTCCTTTCCCATGGGTGATGCGCTTCCTCGATTGGATCGCCAACCGTTCGCCGTGGCTGCCGCTGCACCTGGCCCTGCGTCAGTTAGGACGGCAAAGCCACACCTACATCAACCCGTTGTTGCTGGTGATTGTGTGTCGTTGGCGCTGGGCGTTTACACCTTCTCGATGGCGGCCAGCCTTCGACCAATGGCTCGTGGATCGCGTCTACTGGCAGCGCAGGCAATGACGTGGCGTTCGAGCCCTTCTCAGAGGTGCAGGCGATGAGCGGCGGCACGGGCGCGGAATGGATCCCGCCGATCAGCGAATACGAGACGGTCCCCGGTGGCCGACGCCACGCTATCGGCGAATACACCGCCGAGATCCGCCTGCCTCAACGGCGTGCGTGGTGCCGGACGATTCCTCGCCGTGGATCGCGCCGATTTCTCCAATGCGGCATGGTTCCTCCTTCGATTTCAGCGTGCCGAATCGCTGGGTGGGTTGATGAACCGGCTGGCCTCGTCTTCGGACGCTGTGCTGGTTTCGCAGCGTTTCTTCACGATAACGTGCTGCAGATCGGCGATCAGATCTCGATCCTCGTGATCACCGACGCCGGTCAGCGTAGACAGCACCCCACCGTGGCTGGCGTCTACACCTTACTTCCCTTACCATCTACGACGACCAGGTGACGGCAATTTGGCTTCTTCTCGTTCTTCGGCGTTACCAGCGTGCCGCACAACATCTGGCTCAAGCTCGCCTCTGGCGGAACAGTGAAGCGGGTGCTCGCCGCCATCCCTGCGGTGACGGGCGTGGACAATGATCCGCCAGTCTCGACGTCCCCCGCCACGGTGACGGTGTGAACAGGCGCAGATGGAGCGGGTGGGCGTCTTCGGCACGCTGTCGGTCAGCTTCCTGATGTCGGCGCTGATGGCGGCGCTCGGTCTCCTCACCTACAGCTATGCTTCTTCGCTACACGAACGACTCTTCCAGTTCTGGTCTCGCAGGCGCTGTGGGGATGCTGCGACAAGGCCCCTCTTGGTACAAGTATTGCTGGACATACACCGCCGCCTCGGCTGCAGTGCCATCGCGGTGTGGTCATCGGCTCGTTTGCCGCCGAACTCTTCGTCCCCCTCTTCCGCGTCTCGGGCGACGGCCCCATGCCGCTGCCCCCACTGCTGCCCGTGGTGGCCCACGATGAGATCCTGCCGCTGGTCTTCGGTTTTGCTGGGGCTACATTGTTGGAGTTGGTTGTGCTCTCGTCCGCGCCATCAGCGGACCTTCGTGGCGCCGCGCATGGGGAATCAGGCGAGGTGGGGACTGGTGCTCGTCCGAAATATGCCGACAAAGAGCGGGAAGTGAGGGCATAATTCGGACTCTTAGGGCGGTGTGAGTGTGGTCGTGGCTGTCTTTTACCTCGAAGTCAAGGGCTTGGCAAGTTGGCCTGAAAGATACAACCCTTGACTCAGGCAGCCAACCCGACTGAAAGCACCTTCGCCCCTGCGCCCGAAAATGCTGGATTTGACCGAGGCCATCGCTTGCGCAACTGATGCTGATGGACGTCATAAGGTGTTTGCTTCTTAAGCGAGTTATAATGTCCATTGGTTGTAGAGCCAAATGGCCTGAACGACAGCTTCCTGGGCTTGAGAGCGACAGTCGCAAAGTGACCATCCAGACCGTACTCTCTGTTTGAGAATGCTGTTGACCCGCCTTGGCCAGGGCGTTGTCGGGTAACAGTTGCCCGTCTGGCCCATGCTGCAGAACGCATACCATGCTTCTCTGCTTGCGACGGTAGCTGCGACAGGTGTACTGCACACCCCGATCACTGTGATATGAGCCTCTTCAGGCACTTCTTTTTGTGCCTTGATGGCTTGATGCAGTGCTCGTTCCGCACCTTCCACAGAGTGAGGTGCTCAGGTCGAAGCCAACGATGTAGCGACTGTAGACGTCGGTGATCCAAGACCAGGTAACAGAAGCCTTCATCGGTCACCAGATAGGTGATGTCGCTTACCAGGCCTGATTCGGCCCAAGGATGATGGCGTTTGCCAACAGATTCTCGCCAGGTGCCAGGATAGGTGGTGCGGTAGCCCTGTTTCGGGCTCCACCAGCAGATCGTTCTCCTTCAGAATCTCAGGCGGTCTCTCCCTAATCTGTGATCCCAGCCAGCTTCAACTGGGGCTCTGTCACATGTTGTGCTTGCGCGCCCATTCTGGGATGATAGCGCCGCACCTTGCGCACTTCGGCACAGAATCTCTGCGCTTTCCGCGCTTGTGCCTGCTCAAGCTTCACTTGCTGGTGATGCGCTTGGCGGCTGATGCCGCACCACAGCAGACGCATCGACCGTGGGCGCTCGTTTTATTCCTGCTTCAGCGTTTTCGCGTGTTCGATGACTTGGGCTTCGACTTTTTTTCAAATCCAAACCGTAGTCACGTTCCGCCACTTCCACCAACTTCGCCTGATACATCAGCCGGTCTAGTGTCACTTGCGCCAACGCCGATTCCAGCTCTTTTACACGGATTCCAGCTCTTTCACCCGTTCTTGTTCGTCTACATGTTGCCAATTCGGGTATGACCTGATGCCTTAACCCTTCTCGTCCATATATTCCCGATCCAGCGCTCTACCGTTCCGTGTTCCGATTCCGTACCGCTTCTTTGCATTCCGCGCACTTTCGCCAATGTTCGTACTCCGACACCATGCGCCGTTTGATATTGCCACACTGTACTTCAATACCTGTTTTGTCATCTCTTCAGAGTCTCCTTTGCTCGAAAGGACTCTGTCAATCTATATCAGGATCCTACTTGGGGACTGGGGATCGTGACCGGGACTGGGGACTGGGGACTGGGGACTGGGGACTGGGACCAATTGTCGTCTACAGTGCTTTGCGGTTGATAACCGCATCTACGACCGACGTAGGCCACGCCACTGCAGCGTGACAGCTTCGGTGATGGCTCCGGTTTGCCATTACAGCTCAAAACTTCTCTACCCAATCCCCAGTCCCCGATCCCCAGTCCTCAACTACCAACATTGGTTTGACCATCTGACAAAAACGCGAGACCAAGTTGACACGATCTGCAAGGCATGGTAGTTTTTCCCCAGGTGAATGTGAGTAATTTCCAGTGCATTTGCCATCTTCCACCAGCTTTCCCGAATTCAACCAATCGAATCGTTCAGTTTTTCCCAGTTGTCACGGCGGCACCCACCCCGCCTGTCATATTGTTTTGCTGTACTGCTGTAGTTTTACTGCCGTCGCTCCATTTCTTCACACACAAGGAGAGGAAACAGCATGAGTAAGGGAAGAACAATCAGTCGTCGCGATTTTCTGCGCACAACGGCGTTTGGCGCTATGGGCTTAACCCTGGCCGCATGTGCGGCAGCGCCTGCTGCACCGTCCGCCGAAACCTCCGGTGGCGGTGACGCTGCGCCGGCTGCCGAGAAGGTCACCGTGCGCTTCCATGCGCGCATCGGTCAGCAAGAGGACACCCTCTACGACATGATGATGCCGAAGTTCATGGAAGAAAACCCAAACATCGAAATCGTGCGCGAATCCTTCCCCGGCGCCGAGTTCCAGACCAAGGTTTCCACGATGCTGGCTGGTGGCACCCTGGGCGACGCCATGTGGAGCGCGCTGGGTGGGGCGACCATCTACTTCCAGTGGGCGCAAGGGACCATCGCCCCCATCGATGAACTGGTGCAGGCTGCCGGCGTCGACCTGGCCGGCTGGTACGAGGGCTGCCTCAACGCGATTACGATGGAAGGCAACCTGTTGGGTCTGCCCTTCAAGGCGCACCCCGGCTGGGCTGTCACCTACTACAACGCCAGCGCCTTCGAGGAAGTTGGCCTCGACGTCCCCTCCGCCGATTGGACGTTGGACGACCAGATCGAAGTTGCCAAGGCGCTGAACAAGGTGGAAGGTGACCGCACCGTCCGCTACGGCTACTTGCCCGGTGCGTTCGAGAATGCGTGGAAGGCGCTCCTGTGTGTCACCCGCGCCTATGGCGGCCAGTTGCTCAACGAAGACGGCACGCAGTTCCTGCTCATGGACGACGCGCCCCGACAGGCCGTCCAATACACATGGGACATGTTCAATGTCCACAACGTTGCGCCCAAGCCCGAAGAGATCCTGGGCACAGTCAACGAGATGTGGATCGCCGGTGCGCTGGCCATGAACCAGGCCGGCACCTTCCGCTCTGTGGCCGACTCGGCCATCGGCGACACCTTCGAATGGATGGCCGTGGGCAACGCAAACGGTCCGGCGGGTGTCGGCGGCTCGGACTACGAGGTCGACGCGTTCTGTGTCACCAGCGCCTCTGAGAACCCCAACGAAGCGTTCAAGTGGGTGGAATACCTGTGCAACCACGAGAGCGGCGTGCAGTTGGGCATCATCGGCGGCACCATTGGCGGTCGCCCCGACGTCTACGGCGACGAGCGTCTGCTGCAATTCCCCTTCCGCCAGGTCTTCAAGGAATTGATGGACAACGCCCAGGCCAGCCGCGTGGTGGGCAACTGGCGTCAGGCCGAGGCGGAAAGCGTGCTGGCGCAGATGTGTCAGCCGCTGTGGGCCGGCACCGAGGAACCCACCGATGCTTACATGGAGTCTATCGCCGTTGCCGTGCAGGATGTGTTGGACAAACCGCGCCCGTAATCTGCGGATGTGATGAGAAGGTAACGACCGCCGATTCTGGCGGTCGTTACCTTTCTACACTGATTTAGCTATCGCAAAATCTCGTTGCACCGGTTGAGAGGACGTCCCATGAGTACTGCAAAATCGACCCAGCGAGGCTGGCTGGGTTCTCCCCTTCAACGACGCGAAGCCATTGAAGGCTATTTATGGATTTCGCCCTGGGTGATCGGCTTTCTCATCTTTTCGCTGGGGCCGATCATCGCGTCGGCCTATTTGAGCCTGACTGAGTACAAGATTGCCGGTACGCCGGTGTGGATTGGCCTGGAGAACTATCGCCAGGCATTCTTCGTGGACAAACAATTTTGGCCATCGCTATGGCGCACGGTCTATTACTCGGTTGCACTGGTGGTGTTAGGCGTTTCACTCTCACTTGCAGCGGCCATTTTGCTAAACCAGAATATCAAAGGACGCGCTTTCTATCGAGCCCTGTACTATCTGCCTTCGTTGACGCCTGTGGTGGCGCTTGCCATCCTCTGGCGTTGGCTGCTACAGCCGCAGGTGGGGCTGGTGAACTCGCTGCTCTACCAGGTGGGGATCCAGGGGCCAGGTTGGCTGACCGACCGCGAGTGGGCCATCCCGGCGCTGATCATGGTTGGGTTGTGGGCCAGTATCGGCGGTGGGCGTATGATCATCTTCCTGGCCGGTTTGCAGGGCGTACCCAAGGAACTTCTTCGAATCCGCCGAAATCGACGGGGCCAACGCCATCCAGCGCTTCTTCAACATCACCCTGCCCTTGATCTCGCCCTTTTCGTCATCTTCTTCAATGTGATTTTGGGTGTGATTGCAGCTTTAGCGTCTTCTCGGTAGCCTACATCGCCACCGAAGGCGGCCCCAACTACGCCACCTGGTTCTACATGCTCCATCTCTATTACAACGCCTTCAGCTACTTCCAGATGGGCTATGCCTCGGCGCTGGCGTGGATCTTCTTCCTCATCATATTCATTCTCTCGTTCATTCAGATCAAGCTCTCGAACCGCTGGGTCTACTACGAGTTCAGCTAAGGAGATTGGCATGGCCACGACGCCACAACGCGCCCCCGCAGTGATGCCGGCGCGGACGCAACCACAGAGTACAAAATCCGTGAATTGGCCCAAACTCCTGACGAATGTCTTGGTCTACACGATTGCCACCGTCGTCGGCATTCTCTTTGCACTGCCTTTTTTGTGGACAATTGGTAGTTCACTAAAACCGATTACCGAAATCTTTAAGTTCCCGCCGACGCTCCTGCCCACTGAACCGCGCTGGGCGAACTATGCCGATGTATTCCGCATTGCGCCGTTCTGGCGCTTTATTCTCAACACCGCCTACATTACGGCGTTGGCGATGATTGGGCAGATCTTGTCGGCGTCGGCGGTGGCATATGGATTCAGCCGCTTCCGCTTTCCGGGGCGCGATATGCTGTTTTTGGTGGTGCTGGGTACCATGATGTTGCCCTGGCAGGTGACCATCGTACCCACCTTTTTGATGTTCCGCTACCTGGATTGGATCAACACCTACTGGCCGTTGATCGTCCCATCGTTCTTCGGCGGCGGCGCGTTCTACATCTTCCTGTTGCGGCAGTTCTTCCTCACCATTCCCAAGGATCTGGACGAAGCCGCCAAGATCGACGGTGCGTCCTCGCTGCGCATCTTCTGGAACATCCTGCTGCCGTTGGCCAAGCCGGCCTTGGCGACGGTTGCCATCTTCGCCTTCATCGAACACTGGAACGAGTTCATCGGGCCGTTGATCTTCCTCAACACGCCGGAGAAGTTCACGGTTTCGATTGGCCTGCGCTACTTCACGGCCTCGCCCTTCGAGAGCGACGAGCCACGTGAGGCTATCCTCATGGCAGCGTCGCTGATCGTGGCCCTGCCGCCGCTGGTCCTCTTCTTTGTGGCGCAGAAATACTTCGTTCAGGGCATCGTGACGACGGGGCTGAAGGGCTAGTTTGATTGACGATTGACGATTGACGATTGACGATTGTCGTGTTGAGGATCTGAATGCCACGCAGGAGACTTATCGGCAACGAGATAACATCGAACGCCGAAATTACGTTGCTGACGAGACAATCGAAAATCGTCAATCGAAAATCGTAAATTCCACCCGATTCGAGGATCTATGAAGATCACCAAGATCGACACCCACTTGGTCAACATGGGCAGTCGCAACATTCCGTTCGTCAAGGTGTGGACGGATGAAGGCATCTACGGTGTGGGCGAAGCTTACTCGTGTGGGCCGGACAAGGCCACAGTGGCGGCGATCCACGACTTTGAGGGCTGGCTGATCGGGCGCGATCCACGCGATATCGAGGGGCTTTGGCATCTGATGTACGCCGGGTCGCGCTTCCCCGGCGGTATGGTGCTCAACGCCGCGATCAGCGGCATCGAACATGCTTTGTGGGACATCGCGGGCAAGGCTGCCGGATTGCCCGTCTACCGGCTGGTGGGCGGCAAGGCGCGCAACAAGGTGCGCGTCTACCAGGGCGTGGGCGGCAAGACGGCCGAGGAAGCCGCCGACACCGCGGTGCGCCTGGTGGAGACCTACGGCTATACCGCGCTGAAGATGGGATCGTCTGTCTTCCCGCCGGGGTGGCAGGCGATGCCGTGGAACGCCGTCCTCAAGGACGTGGAAAAGCGGGTGGCCGCCGTGCGCGAAGCCGTAGGCGACAACGTGGACATCGGCATCGATCCCCATGCGCGCATGTTTGAGATCGGGCGGGCGGCGCAGTTTTGCGAGGTGGTAGCTCCGTTCAACCCCATGTTTGTGGAAGAGCCGCTACGCCCCGAAAACTACGAGGCGATGGCCAAGTTGAGCGAAAAGGTGCGCGTCCCCATCGCCACCGGCGAGATGCTCTACACGCGTCACGAATTCCGCGAGTTGTTGGGCTACCACGCCGTGGACATCGTACAGCCCGACATCTGCGTCACCGGCGGGCTGTGGGAGATGAAGAAGATCGCGGCCATGGCCGAGGTCCACTACGCCAGCGTGGCCCCACACAACCCGTGCGGCCCCGTGGCGACGGCGGTGAACGTCCACTTTGCGGCGAGCACGCAGAACTTCATCGTCCTCGAATACCACCCCGACGACAGCGGCATCCGCCGTGACATCGTCACCGAGCCGATCAAGTTGGTGGACGGCTACCTGGAGATCCCCGAAACGCCGGGACTGGGCATCGATCTCAACGTGGAGGCGCTGGAAAAGTACGACTTCGCGCCGTGGCGTCGATCTGTGCTCTTGCGCGAGGATGGATCGCTGGCATACCAGTAAAGACACCAGCACAGGACGATCAATCGCGCACGAAAGTCCGACTTCTTTTCATGGGGGAGCTACCGCAAACCACGCAGAAGTCGGACTGTTTACAGTGGACTCATTCACCAATCAATAGATTCTGAACAGGGTGTCACAATGCAAGTCCAGTTTCAAGTAGACGAAAATGTCCTTTTTCAGACTGTTGTGGATGAGGCGGTTCTCCTCAACCTCAACGACAACCATTACTATGGACTCGACGATATTGCCACGCGCATGTGGGAACTGATCATTGAGCATGGCAATGTTGAAGATGTGATCCACCAGATGCTGCAAGAGTACGCCGTGGACGAGGCAACGCTGCGCCGGGATTTTGCCGCGCTCATGGCCGAGATGGAAGCCCGTGAGCTGATCAGGCGAGTCGTCGACAAATAGGATCCGCCCTTCAATTTCCTCGTTCAAACCAGTCGAGAAACGCTCCGATCATCAAACCGCCCTGCAGAAATCGCAGGTAGGCAATGTAATCTTCTCCGTTCTCAATCACCGTCGGCATACGCTCAAACAGGTGGCGCATCCGCTGTAGATCGAGTACACGCTGCGCCAGTTCGTTCTGTTCGATGTGCGTCAGCGTTGCGTCTATCTCAGCGCGTGCGCCCATCAGTCTCTCGTACCAATCCGCGGCTTGCAGACCTCGTTTGCGGTTCGTCAATATGCTTTCCGGTAGTTGACCGGCCATGGCCCGGCGCATGAGGCTACGGGCTTCGCCGTCGCCGCCAGTGTTGATCCTCGGGCAAAGCGATGGTGAACTCGGCAAGCCGCACATCTGCGGCGGGTGCGCGCATGTCCACGCCGTACTGGGCGCGATAGGCGGATAAATAGGCGCCTCCATCCTGCGCGGCCAGCGCCTCGTAGCGGATACGACGCCCGTCGGCGACGCTGCGATAGCGGATACGCCGGTCATTTTCATGGTCCGGCACACCGTGCTCGGCTGCAAAGCAGGATGGATCGGCGACGCGAGCTGCCAGGATGGTTGCGCAGGCTGTGAACGGCGGCGCAGACGGCGAGCGAACTGTGCCACATGTTCGGGGAGCAATGAGGCGATTGCGTGTGCGCGGACGACACGGACCGCTTCATTCAGTCCTCGGTTCCTCGCCAGCGCGACCATCTCCTCAGCGGAGCGGCGCACCAGCTGCCTCTTGTACAGCAGATCCGCCAACCAGGCATGCCCGGGCCAACTCATGGTGATGTTGCCTTGTGTGCCGTCGAGGAGAACCTTCATGCCTCGGCTGCTTGTTTCCGCCAGAATGGCCTCGATCCAGACACGGTTCGAAGTGTTGTAAAACGGTATTTCGAGATGAGCAAACGTGCGGTCGAGATCTGTTAGGAAGAGTTGCCCATCTGTGTGGATTAGGTGCTTACGGATATTGGGATACATGGCGGCAACCGCCTGCACAAGCGGCGTTTCGTCGGCGTACCCCCACTGGAACACCTTGTCCTCGAAGCCCGGGCGGGGTACTTCGGTGAAGGTGGTGAGTTGCTCACCCCGGTCGGCCAACAAGCGCGCGGACACTGCGGCGATTGCCGACGAATCCAATCCACCGCTCATCTGCAGGGCAACCGGCGTCGCGCTGGACAGGTGATCATCGACGACACGATCAAACAGATGCCGGAACGCTTCCAGGTACTCCGCATCATTGCGAAAACGAATTTCGTGGTCTGGGTCGGGTTGCCAATACCGGTCAACACGAACGCTGCCATTGCTGATCAACATACGATGACCAGATGGCAGTTGGGCAATATCGCGGTAGATTGTTGTGGCGCCGTCGCCCCCCAATCCTGTGAGCAGACGCACCAGCCCGGCATCGTCCAGGGTGCGTGGCACGGTGGGCAAGGCGTGCAGTCCGCTGGGCGTCGTGGCAAAGGCAAAAGAGTGCGCTGACTCGGTGTAAACCAGCGAAGGCGCCACGATCGGCGAGCGCGCAGCGAAGAAGATCTGGCGCCGCGCGTCCCAAAGCGCAAAGGCATAGACGCCGACGAGATGGTGAACGCAGTCGATTCCCCATGTGTGGTAAGCGTGCAGAATCAGCGCGCCATCCGGCAACTCAGGGACCGACGATTGAAGGCCGGACAACATATGCGGCTGCTCGGCCAACACGTGGTCTTGGCTCTCGCTTTTCCATCCGCTCAACAATTCTGCCCGGTTGTCCAATCGAGCGTCGGCCACCAGCACACAAAGACCATCATTGCTGACAAGGGGCTGGTATTCCCAAGCATCTTGGGGGGTGAAACGCATCTGCCGCTGCCCCAGGCCCACAGCGCCATGCCACCAAAGTCGCCCCTCCGCCCCATGACGGACGAGCGCAGCGTCCATGCGCGCCAGGTCGCCCTGGGCAACGGGTTGATTGTCAAAATGGATTAGCCCGAAGATGGCGCTCATTTTTCACTCCTTCGTGGATCATCTATTCTCTGCTTTCTCCTAGGGTTTACCGAAATTCTTCTCGTAGCGACACACCGATATGGCCCATTTTGCCGATTTACTTAGCCGTTGCCCATGTTATATAATAATACAATTCTTGCATAGTGGTTGCCAGTTGACAACGCAACAACTTATGTCAGCCCATACATCCGTACACACACAACGGAGATCCCAATGCCTGAAACAACCTACCACCCAAAGCCCCAGAGCAGCCGGAAACCGGCACCCGCAAGCCCTGTCACACACCTCAGATCGAAGACTACGGCGCTGTCAATGAGCTTACCCGTAGCGCCCCTTCACTGGCCCATTCATTCCTGATGCCGGGGCCGGAGTATACGTCAGCAGCCTGATGCCGATCTATTCGGTCTATTCGTTGCGGCTGCACGCTCATTTGCCGCTTTGGCATGTGTTTACCCTTGCTGCGATAGACCCGACACCAGACGCCGACATCGAGCTTGTTTCCCAGGCCTGCGCCTTGTGCCTGGGAGAAACTTCCCTGGAAAGTCGTGAAGAAGAAGAGTCGGGGACGGGCTGGCATATCTCCGTATGCCACGCCCCCGACGATGCCGATGCTGTGCTGCGCATCTTTACACGGTTGCATTCTGATGAAGCCGTGATTTTTGAGGTCGTTCGGCAGCGCGGATCTGGATACGCCCGCGTTCAGAACAGATCAACACCGAAGCATACTGGGCGGATCTCTCGGGGTGGATCTTGGGGCAGTATCCTTGGCTATGCCGTCGGTCACAACGGCATGGCCACGATACTACGGCAGTGCAGTGAAGTGTTGAGCAAAGCGATTAGTGCTTGGCGTCTCGGTGCGGGGAAATCGACGCTGGCCGGTGCGTTTTGGGCGACAACCGCCATCCTGGCCGATGATCACCTGGTGGTAAGGCAGGATGAGCAGGGCGATTCTGCTTTGCCGGGGCCGCCGCGGCTATCTGGCCCACAAGTATGCCGGTGAGCCAGAACCTGCGGAAGCTTGGCTACGTATTGGACAGGCAAAAGACGGCAAGCACCTGGTTGCGCCGGGTCAGGCGCCTACTGTTCAGAACCGTTACCATTGGCGGCGATCTGTGTCTCCTTGATGCCGCGTGATCCGCATTGCAGCGAAATCTCCATCGAAGAACTCTCCCCATCCGCCGCGCTTTAAATGCCCTGATGAACCAGCGTTTCGGCACGATCCCGCTATCCACATCGCATACAGCTTCCACATTTAATTCGCTCGCAGCATTGGCCCAAGCGTCGGTGCGTCTGTACACGCCGGATTGGAGACATTGCCGCGGTGGTGGCAGCCATCTGAGGATGCCCTGTCCCATGACAGGTGGCGCGCCGCAGCTGCTTGGTGATCACCACAGTTCGCAACAGCGAGCGGTATGTGGCCGAGGCCTCGAAGCGTCCTTGCCCAAGAGCTACCGAGATTTCCAGTATCTGCTCGTCGACGACGCATCCACAGACAGTACGCCGGAGATTATGTCTCAGTATGCTGCCCAAGATGACCGCATTGTGCCCATCAGCATCTCAGGCATGTCAACCACAGCGCGGCCATCAACGCCACCACTCACGCCGTTGCCGCAGCGGGTCGTCGCCATCCTAGGCGCGGACGATATCGCCTATCCCGCAGTTTGGAAAAACAGGTTTGTTTTCTGGACGCACATCCAGATAATCGCTGATCGGCGCGCGAGTTGACCAGATCGACAGCACAGGCAAGGTCCGCAAACCATGCCGTTCCCAACAACTTGTGCGTTGTCGCGCTGGACGATCCTTTTGCCACACCGGTGCATTCGGCGGCCATGATTCGGCGGAGTTTGTTGGCTGGGTGGGCGGGTATTCTGTGCATTGGCGCTATGCCAACGGCTTGTGTCCTTTGGGCGGAGTTGATTGCACAGACGGGGATTACAAATCTACCGGAGACGCTCGTGACCTATCAGCTCCACGAGCGTGAATATCTGGCACGGACATTTGGCACAACAGGGCGAGGTTTGGCTGCTCATATTGCGGATGGCTGAACGTCTATCTCTGAACGCACCACTCAACGATATTGGCGTCTTCTATCACGCTGTGCAGGGTGTACGGTTGACAAGGTCGCCGATCTCATGTGCCTGTAGCGGATCTGCGCAACGATCCATGAGGCGCTACTTGGTTGTGGAACGCCTGATCCAGCGACAGTTGAGGAGATCAACGTGGACTGCGCTCGGCGTCTGCTGTGGATGGCCTGGGTCCATCGACACAGCCACCGAGCAGACAGCCGAAACCTCTTACAACTGGGCGCTCGAACTTGATCCAAACCTGTGGCAACGCCCCAGGACCCGCGAACTCTACGTTGCAACCGGCACAATGGATAGCGTAGCCTTAACGGCAGCTTCACTTTTGTCGTCGCCAGTAGCTTCAACGCTCCGTCGATATCCGGGATCCGGTTCGTCAATGCCGTGGAAACGCCGATAGTCGTGTACGGCTTGACTGCATGACTCATAGACATAATCATCGATGATCACGAAACCGCCGGCGCTGAGGTTGGGATGAGATTGGTCTGGCGCACGTCCCATGTCGATTCGTAGTAATCGCCGTCGAGCCGCATCGGCAACTGTTGGATAGGTGCGCCTGGCAGAATCCTTGAACCATCCTTTCAAAAGCGCACTTGATCGTCCAGAAGTCCGTACTTTTCAAAATTGCGGCGAACTGTTTCCAGATCAATTGCAATGCTTCCGGCGAGTTCGACCAATGGGCGTCGAGTGGATAGACTTCCACATTCGGCGTCGGCAACCCCTCGAACGAATCCGCCACCCACACGGTACGATCCACCACATCGTATGCCTTCAGCACTGCGCATGAAAGATCGAAGCCCCCCTCGCCACACCCCCGTCTCGATCAGATCACCGGGGACGTGATCGTATTGTCAGAGCCTGTTCAATACAGCTTTGCAAGTTGTCCATGCGACGCAGGCCGATCATGGAATGCGCCTGCCTGGCTGGGTATGTAGCGCGGCCGTCTCTCGGTATTTGGCAACACGAGTGCGGTTTTGAAACCGGCAATTGAGGGCGCTACAGTGGGTATATCTTCATAAATCATGCCGATGAAACCCAGCGTTTGAGCAGTTCAGGTACGTCTTGCGTAAGATCAGGCCGGCATATCTCGAATGTAGTAGGGGCGAATGATAGATCGACCTGCTGCGCGCACTTCCGATTCGTTCGACTTCAATTCAATCATCTGAGGCAGTCAAGCGTTTCGCATTCTACAATGGTTTCGGTCTACGTCCGGCTTCAACCCCGACAGCACCACACCCTGAATAAAGTAGCGTTGCGCCACGGCGAAGAGGGCAACACCGGCGCAGTCATGGTGGCGGCAGCCAGCAGGCAGATGATCGCGCGGTTCGGTGGTCTCCATGGGCAGGTTCTGGAAGCGCAACCCACGGCTTAACGGTGAAAGAGTTCCATGCGGCTCAGGTAGATGGAAGGGGCGAATTCGTTCCAGTCGTTGAGTGCAGGATCGCCGGTGGTGAGCGCCGGTTTCATCAGCGGCATGAGCACGCTCACAGCACACGAAATGGACTGGCGCCGTCGATGGTGGCGGCTTCGTCTAGATCGCGAGGAATGCTCATGATGAACTGGCGCAGCAGGAAGATCATGAAGGCGCTGCCGCCCAGCCACGCCCCGATGGTGAGGGGAAAGTAGGTGTTCACCAGCTTCAGCTTGAAAAAGAGCACATACTGCGGGATCAGCGTCACCTGGGTGGGGATCATCATCGTCCCCAACATGAGGATGAACCAAAATTCTTTGCCCTTGAAGTCGAAGCGGGCGAAGGCGTAGGCCGTCAACGAAGCGGTGATCAGTGTGCCGGGAATGGTGATAGCGATGATCGTGAAGCTGTTGATCATCCAGCGCGCGTAAGGCACCGCTGTGAAGACCTTGACGTAGTTCCCCCACTGCGGCACTTCGGGCAACAGGTGCGGCGTGAACGAGCGCAACTCCTGCCATGTCTGCAACGAGCTGGAGACCGTCCAAAAGAGCGGGAAGGCGAAGGTGATCCCGGCGATGGCGAGGATCACGTGCAACAATACGGGCCGCAAAGACGAGCGACGCTTCGCCTTTCCTGTCAACGCTTGGGATTGTGCGGGCGCCTGAGCAGTTGTGGCCATGCCTTATCCTCCGTAGTAGAAAACCCAGCGATTGGAAAGCCGCATCTGCCAGATGGTCAACGAGACGATGATCACGGCGAAGAACCAGGCCAGCGCCGACGCATAGCCCATGTTCCAATAGTCGAATGCCTGTTTGTAGAGATGCAGGCTGTAGAACCAGGTGGCAAAGCCCGGCCCGCCTTCGGTGGCCACGAACGCCGCGGTAAAGACCTGCAAGCCACTGATGATCCCCAAGATCATATTGAAGAAGATGGTGGGCGTGAGCAGCGGCAACGTCACGTGGATCAGCCGATGCCAGGCGTTGGCGCCGTCGATACTGGCAGCCTCGTAGAGTTCTTCGGGGATGCCTTGCAAACCGGCCAGGAAGATGATCATGCGTGTGCCGCCGATCCCCTGCCACAGGCCCATGAAGATCAGCGAGGGAATCGCCCAAGATCGCTCGCTGAACCAACCCGGCGGATTGGCCATGCCCAGATCGCGCAACGCCTGGTTTACGAGACCGAAATCGGCGTTGAGCAGCCACTTCCACAA
>JAWKOL010000004.1:0-333613 GCA_041391225.1 Caldilineaceae bacterium | reverse complement strand
AGTGCGTGTACATCTCCTCGGGGCAGTTCTTCAACACCCAGCATGGCTGCTCCACCGGACGGAGCGTCACCTCTACCTTCGGCATCGACTGGCGGCGATAGGCGTCCGCTTCGGCTTCCCATTTGGCGTCCATGCGGTGCAGCGCGTAGCCCACCAGCGCCACCACCGCCACCGGCACGCCCAAACGAAGGACGAACAACCCCACCACCGCCAACGTCGTCAGTACACCGTCCATACCGAAACTCCTCACTCGTGGTGACTTGTCTACCGTCATTGAGGTCAAGTGAGGAGTGAGCATCCTCAGATGCGGGTCTCACCGAGCAAAGCTGCATCTGAGGATGCTCACTCTGCACTGTGATGAGTAACCTGCTTCCATACCTCAATGACAATGATTACTTGTCACCAGCGTAACACGCCCGAGGAGAAGAATCTATTGGGTCAACGCCACATCTTTCGGTGTGGGGGAAGTACCCCATTCCCCAATCACCAATCACCACTCACTCCACTCTGATCAGCCCCTTCTCAATCGCATACTTCACCAACTCCACCCGGTTGTGCAGATTGAGTTTGCGCATGATGTTCTCACGGTGACGGTCTACCGTCTTCGGGCTGATGACCAGTTTCTCGGCGATCTCACGGTTGGTGCTGCCCTCGGCGATGTGGACCAACACCTCGCGCTCGCGGGTGGTGAGTTCATCGGCGGCGGACGGCGACGCGCCGACCTCAGGCTGGTTGATCACCTCATTGACCAGATACCGTGCCAAGCTGGCGTAGAGGAAGACGTTGCCCTGGCTCACCACGCGGATCGCAGAGACGAGATCGTCGGGCGCGGCGCGTTTGGGGATGTAGCCCGCCGCGCCGGCGTGGATCATCTCGAAAAAGTACTGCTCGTCCTCGTACATCGTCAGCGCCAGGACGGCGGTGTCGGGGCTGGCTTCCTTGATCTGGCGCGTGGCCTCGATGCCCGTCATGCCGGGCATGGCCACGTCCATCAGCACCACATCGGGCTTCAACTCTCGCACCAGCTTCAGCGCCTCCTGTCCGCTGCCGGCTTCGCCCACAATCGTCATGTCCGGCTCGGCCAAAAAGAGCATGCGCAGCCCGGCGCGTACAATCTCGTGATCATCCACCAGCAACAAGCGTATCTTCGACATCAACCGTCTCCTATATTGGAATCCGCACGCGGACGCGGCTGCCCGCGCCCGGCGTCGATTGGATCGTGCATTCGCCGCCGAGTAGACGGGTGCGCTCACGCATCCCCAGCAGCCCCCAGCCCGACAGGCTAGGCCGCTCGTTGTGCAGGACCTTGCCTGCCTCGAAGCCGCCCATCGTCTTCGATTTCTACGATCACCGCGTCGGGTTCGCTGATCAGGCGCACCGTCACGTGGGACGCCTCGGCGTGTTTGGCAACGTTGGTGAGCGCTTCTTGGGTGATGCGGAAGAGCACGGTTTCGGTCTCCGCAGGCAGGCGCACCGGTTCGCCTTGCGTCACAAATTCCGCCTTCAGGTCGCACCGCTGCTCGAACGACTGCACATACCACTTCAACGCCGCCGTCAACCCCAGATCGTCCAGTTGTGAAGGGCGCAGGTCCGCGATGATGCGGCGTAGCTCGCCCAACGCATTTGTGCTGTACGATTCTACCTCACGCAACTGTGTTGCCACCGTGGGCGCTTGATCTTCCACCAGGCGACCGATGCCAAGCAAGCCCAACGAGATGGCGGTCAACGACTGCCCCGTGGCGTCGTGCAGTTCGCGGGCGATGCGCGTGCGTTCGGCTTCCTGGGCGTCCACCACCTGATCCAGCAATTCGGCCAGCAGCTTTTCGTGTCGTTGTGCTCGCCACATCAGCCGCGCATTCTCGATAGAAAGCGCCAGTTGACGGGCGATGCCGGCCATCAACTGCAACTCCTCGAAGGGCAACGACCGCGCTTCCCCGTCTGGCCGCACGAGCACCAGGCTGCCCGTCACCTGTTCTCCGCCGTGCAGGGGCAGGGCCAGCATCGTGGTGGGGCTGGCATACTCAAAACATTGGCGCCCCATCGTCACCGCGGACAGGTTCAGATCGATGATCTGTCCATCTGCATGGCGACAGATTGCCGCGCTGCGCGTGATGCTCTGTTCTCCCAGTTCTTGCGCTTGGAGAAAGCGTAGATCTTCCACCTCGCCTTGAAAACCAGTTGCCGCGCGGACCTCCATCGCCCCGTCGTCTCCATTGACGAGCAGGATCATGCCCGCGTCTGGGAAAACGAGACTGTCGACCACGGCATCCAGCGCGCCGGCCAGCCGAGTCGGCAACCCAACAGGCGCAGCCAGGTCGTTAGACAGGCTCAGCATCATCGCCAGTTCCCGCGCGGTCAGCCGCAACTCGCCGTTGAGCCGCTCTACCTCATGACGGTTTTTGCGCTCGGCCTGCAACGCCTGTTCCAGCCGTTGCTGATTTTCCACCTCGAACGCCCGCAGCGCGTGGACCATATAAAATGTCATCACACCGGCCATCACGGCGCGGAAAAGCTGCACAGGGATGCCGAACCACTGCAAAAAGAGCGTGCTGTTGAGGATCTGTGTCGTCGCCAGCAGGGTGGGGCGCACGAAAATCTGACCCACCGCGCCGAAGAGGAAGAGTGCCGTGGCGCACCAAACCAGATCTCGCCCGAACTGGGGCATGTTGTGCTCACGGAAGGTGCGCTGCTGCGCCATCAGCGCCCACGTCCCCAGCAGCGCGCCGGGGATGCCCAGACTGTAGCGGGCCAGCGCATCGCCCACAGCGATCAGATCCGGCGCGGACGGCTGAAAGCGCCAGGCCACCACAGCGATACCCGACCACCACAGCAACACCATGCCGATGAGCGGCAAGTAACGCTGGATGCGGCTGGGTCCGTCCGAGTTGAGTAGCGCCACCCCGAAAGCCGCCAATCCCACAAACGATGCGCCCAACAGCCCAAGGCGGAATTCTTCCTCAAAAATCGACGGCGTATACCCACCGGTGAGCGCGGCGTACTTCTGGTACATCTCGAACCATTCGTGCATGCCGTGTAGCAGCCCGAACGCGGCCAACGGCTGAATCGCCCGCGCAAAGCGAAAAGACGACTGCCTTCGGCTGGCAAGCAGCAGGGCGACGCCCATCGCGAAGAAGGTGAGGCCGTAGAAGAAGAAGACGACGATGATGTTGCGAACGAAGAAGGCAGAAATCGGATTCATGGGCGCCCGAAAGTTCTATAATTCACAATCTGGCTTAGTATAGCATGGTTCTACTGTGGCGTATAGCCGCCATAGAACGCGGGGTGTATTTCACTTTTGGGGCGAAAGTGCCGGGGACTTCACGATGGACGTGGCGACAAGAGCGAAAACCCCGTCTCGCTGCAGCGAAAAGTCCCCGGCACTTGGCCTGCCCCCAACTTGAATTACACCATAGAACGCGGATTAGGCGGATTGAGCGGATCCAGCCGGATGAAAACGCAGAAAATCTGCCGAAATCGGCCTAATCTGCGTTCTATTCTGATCATTCATAGAATTGCCGATTCGCTCGGTAACGGCGGCGTACTCTGTTTCTGGGTAGATGGCGGCGGCGCGCAGCAGCAGGGGCAGCAGGTCGGCAGGATCGAAGGGCGTGATCTGTGGCCGATCCCAGGTGGCGTCGACGGCGTGGGCGATGAGGTAGTCGAGGGCTGCCTGGATACCGCTGCCATTGCGGCCCACAAAGCGCCACAGATCGAGATCGAAGTGATCGCCCAGGCGCGCCAGATCCATGAGGCCGTGCAAGTTCATGACGCTGTAGCTGAGGCTGCGGGTGCGCGCCAACTCGTGGGGTTGGCTGCCGTCGGCAGCGATGTGGGCGGCGATGCGTTGCGGCGCGCTCGTCATCAACACGGTGCGGGCGACCTCTTTCATCCCCGCGAAGAGGGCAAAGGCGGCCAATTGGACGTCGTACCACACGCCATGATTGTTGTGCTGGCGGGCCTCGTCTCGCCCCAGTTGACTCTGGAGCAACCAATTGGTGTAGCGGTGAAACCAATCCAGCATACCGAGCTGATCCGTGTTTCCCCAGTGAATGGAAGGGGCCAGCAACCCGATGGCGTCGACGGTGCGGCTCAGTTGCAGGGTGTCGATGATGCCGATGCCGCGGCCTTCGCAGATGCCGGGGATGGCCTGGCCGAAGTTGAGGTGCGGGTTCATGCGCGTGGCGTCGTCGAGGAACCAGACGCGCAGCAGGTAGGCGGCATGGCGGGCGAAGCGCTCGTCGTCGCTGAAGAAGTAGGCCAGGGCGAGGATGTCCACAGTGTCCACCAGATCCTTGAGCGGATCGCTGTCGTAGCGGGCGCGTTCGGGGTTGGTTTCGCCGTCGCGGCGCACGTAGGGCAGGCCGTCTGCGCTTTGGGGATTGGGCCACCAATAGGGGCCGACGCTATAGTAGTCGTGTTTGTCGCCACTGGGCGGGGTGTGCGGCTTGTCCATCACCGACCAGGGACCGGCGTTGAGCGCGTCTTCGGCGTCGGCCAGTAGCTTCGTGTAGGCGTCTTGTAGATCGGCATCCTTGTCGGTGAGACGTTGTTTGGTGTATCGAAGCTGTTGCGCGTCGAGCAGGAAGGTGCGCAGCGGCAGCGCCGCCGCAGGGACGGTATCACCGGCGACGTAGTAGCGGTGGTAGAACTCGGCGCGGGGCAGCCCCAGCCGATCTCGTAGCGCGTAGAGTTCTCCGCGGCTGAGTTGAGGGAAGGGCCAGGGCACTGTTTGGCGACGATACAGGCTGCCCCCGACGCCGCTGAGCGCGTCCTCGGCGCGGGGACGGTGCCAATCGAGCATTGCGTCGGGCAGCGTGTCGAGTGAAAAGTAGTCGGCCGCGATTACCTCGTTTGGATCGAGCGTCAACTCGCCGCCGGTGGCACGTCCTGCGAAAACGGCAATGTGTCCGCTGCCCACACCGTCCTCGGGGATGGAGTAGATGCCCACCAGGCGGGTGATTTCCACATCCAGCCCGATCTCCTCGAACACCTCCCGCCGCGCCGCCTCTTCCAGCGATTCGCCCGCTTCCACACCGCCACCGGGCAGACACCACACCTCGAAGTCCTCGCGCTGGGTGAGCAGAATGCGGTTGTCTTGGATGATGGCTACGTTGACGCCGAGTTTCATGGGGGGAGATCCTTTGGTGGGTTGATTGCACTACGAGATCACAAACTCAAACACTTCCTCCCGCGGCTCCGCCCCAATCCCCGGCCCTTCCGGCAGGGTGAAGTAGCCGTCGGCGCAGCGCATGGACGTGTGGAGGAAGTTGAGGTTGCGGTCGAAGATGGAGTGCTGGTATTCGTGCATGGCCAGGTTGCTCAACGCCGCGGAGACCTGCAAACTGGCCGCCTGCACGATGCCCACGTTGACGGTGGCGTGGGGCATGACCTTGCAGTGAAACGCCTGCGCCAGTTGCCCGATCTGCCAGAAGGCGCTGATGCCGGTGTGCGCCATTTCGGGTTGAATCACGTTCATGCAGCGCGCCAGAAAGCGCGGACGGTACTCGTAGACGGTGCGCAGTTCCTCGCCGATGGCGACCTGCGTCGTCACCGAGCGCGCCACCTGGGCCTGACCATCGATGTCCTCAGAGGCGACGGGCGCTTCGGCCAGATAGAGATCGTATTCGTCCAATTTATGGATAAGCTGGATCGCTTCCAGCGCCGTGTAGTGCCAGTGCAGATCGACCAGGATCTTCACGTCCGGCCCCACGGCGGCGCGGATCGCCTTCATCTCGGCCAATTCGCCTTCGTCGGCCACGGCGGCCGCGAACTTGAGCGCCGAAAAGCCCCGATCCACCCAGCGTTTGCCCACGGCGGCGCGGTCCTCTTTGGTGCGCCCCGGCAACCCCGACACGTAGACAGGAATGCGCTCGTGCCGCTGCCCGCCCAGCAGTTTGTAGACGGGCAGACCCGTCAACTTGCCGCGCAGATCCCAGATCGCCATGTCCACGCCGGCGATGGCGTCCACCCAGAAACCGCCGTAGAAACCGCGCACGCGCAGCGCGTCGTAGAGATCTTCGTAGATCATCACCACGTCATGTGGATCGCGGCCGAGCACCAGCGGCGCGATCAGCTGCTTTTGTATCTGCGCCACCACATCCGGCACGGTGACGCCGAAACTTTCGCCCCAGCCCACCGCGCCGCTGGAGCTGGTCACCTTCACCAGCACCGACTGATCATGCGTGCTGTAGATCGTCTTGTTGCCGGGGCGCACGAAATAACCGTGGGCATTCACCGCCGTCCCCGCCTCCAGCGGCCCAAGATAAGGTTCATCGCGCGGAATCGCCAGCGGGAAGAGTTCGAGGGAAGTGATGGTTTCGGGCATGGAGACTCCTTTGGATTTACGATTTGCGATTGACGATTGACGATTGTCTCGTTGAGATAACGACAGCGCATTGGCAGGCCGACTTCGTCGACAAGTTATTTCACAAGTTGCCCATTCGCACCCTCAACCCGACAATCGTAAATCGTCAATCGCAAATCGTAAATTTTGTAACGTTCGTTATAAAATGTGCTATACTTCAATCATGGCGCGTACCAAAGCATTTGACGAAGAAATTGTTCTGGCACAGGCGATGCAGTTGTTCCGTGAGCGTGGCTATGCGGCGACGTCGATCCGCGATTTGGTGGAGGCGGTGGGCGTCAACAGCAGCAGCCTGTACAACGCCTTCGGCGACAAGGACGCCATCTTCCTGCGCGTGCTGGAGCGTCACAGCCGCGAGGAAAAGGAGATGGTGCGCCGTCTGCTTGCCGAAAGCGCCGATCCGCGGGCGACGGTGGCGCGTCTCTTCGCAGACATGATCGACCAGTTGCTGCGCGAGGAAATCCCCAATGGCTCGTTCACCCTCAAGTCGGCGATGGAACTAGGGATGAGCAAGCCCGTCATCTTCGGCTTCCTGCGCAGTTACATGGACGAGATCACCCAGCTTTTCACCGATTTCCTGCAAACAGCGGTTGCCGGCGGCAAACTCCACCTGCGCCAACCTGCCCCCGACGTCGCCCGCTATCTGCTCCTTGCGCTCTACAACCTCAGCTTTCTCGCCAAACTATACCCTGAGCGGGCGGAGTTGAAGCTTACGCGTAGTGATGCAGGGATTGGTGACTGGTGATTGGGATTGGGGCAGAAGCGAGATCTGTCCCAGTCGCCAATCATTGATCACCAATCACCCAGCCTAACCGTGTTTCTTTCGAATACCTGGAGAACAAACATGCCCAAACCCACCCTTCCTTCGTTTCCGGCGCGCTGCCGGTGGTTGGACACGTTGGAATTTCAGCGCGATTCCGTCAGCTTGGATCAGCGCGGACGAGCCGAGCATGGCGACGTCTTCGCCTTCAAGATGATGGGCAAGAACGTGGCCGTGATCACCAGCGCGGAGTACAACAAGATCTTTTACACCGAGACCGACAAGTCGCTCAACATCAATGACGTCTACGGTTTCCTCAAGGCCACTTTCGGTGAGGTGCTGTTCATTGCCTCCAAGGAGAAGTATCAGAATCAGCGCCCGTTGTTGCAGGCGATCTTTTCGCGGCAGAAAATGGCGGAATACGTGGAGGCCATGCAGTTGGAGGTACAGCGCTGGCTCGACGGCCTGGGTGATGCCGGGAGACAGACATCACGGCGGACATGCTCGATCTGACGCGCAATGTGGCGGGCCGCGCCTTCGTCGGCGCCAACTACGAGGCTGAGTTGGGCGACGATTTCTGGCGACTACGATGACATCAGCCGCTCCATTGATCCCATCATGCCCGCAAACTGGCCGCTGCCCAAGTTCATCCGCCGCGACCGGGCCAGGGAACGCATCATCGGTGCGCTGAAGCCGGTGATCGACCGTCGCCGACGCAACCCCGAGCAGTACAACGATCTGATCACCCAGGTGCTCGCCCAGCCCGAAAAGGACGGCGGCGCGCCCAGCGACGAGGACATCGTGCGCCTGTTCATGGGGCTGCTCTTCGCCGGGCATGAGACCACCGCCGGCCAGGCCGCGTGGACGGTGATCCAACTGCTGCAAAATCCCGACTACCTGCGTCTGGTACAGGACGAGATCGGTGCTGTCGTCGCGCCGGGTCAGGCCATCGACGGCGGTGTGCTGCGCAACCTGGAGCACGTCTACTGGGCCATCGAAGAGACCACGCGGCTCAAGCCATCGGCCCCCATGCAGATGCGCATCGTCGAAGAAGACCTAGATCTGGGCGACGTGGTGGTCCCCGCGGGGTGGTTGATCAAAGTCAGCGCGGCCACCAGCCATCACAACGAAGCCGCTTTCGCCGAGAACGAACAGTACGATCCGTTGCGCTTTGCGCCGGGCCGCGACGAAGGCAAGAACACCTTCAACATCATCGGTTTTGGCGGCGGCATCCACAAATGTACCGGCATGAACTTCGCCAAGAACGAAATGGCTGTGGTCGTCGCCCTGCTCTTCCAGCAGTTCGACGTGGAACTGGTCACCCAAGATCCGCGTGTGGTCACCGGATTGGGAGCCAATCACCCAAGCGAGGCGATCGTGCGTTATCGGCGGAAAGGCAACGCTGAGACGATCTCCGCTCCTCTGGATGCTGTTGCCGTTTAGTTGAAGATGCGATGAGACGGAGAGGCGATGATGGTGCTTTCAACCCATCATTGCCTCTCCGTCTCATCGCATCTTTTCGATCTCTCCCACCGTCCGCGCGCCGTCGTACGCGATCACATCCACCGCCCAGGTGACGGATTCACCCGCCTTCAGCTCCACTGCGCTGTGACGGCTGGGGTTGTAGATGTGCTCACCGTAGTCCCGCGTGAACCAGGGGCAGGGCGCGCTCGCCGCCGCGATGACCACGCCCGCGGTGGCCCCATTCCCCGCCGATCCTTCCACGTTGAGCCAGGGCGAATCGCCGTCGAAGCAGGCGGCTTCGCCTACGCCGCCCCGTGCGTCGCGGATGCGCCCCCCGAAGTAGCTTTCCCAGTGCGGCGGCACCCGCACACCGATGCCCGCTTCTTTCGTCTGATCGATGCGTACAGGCCGATCCACGGCGTGGAAATGTGAACGCCAGTGGACGTGGGTGACGCTCTCGGCCAGACGAAAGCGCACACTGCGATCCTCGTGCAAGAGGGCGTCGCCGTCGATGCTCGTCCACGCTACCGTGTGCAGCAGCGTCACCCCCTGTTCATCGACTTGGGGGACGAGTTCCTTGAGCGGCGTTCCCATGCGCTGTTGGTGGCGCGCCTTGTCGAACGAGCCGGCATTCCACAGATCGTGGCCATCTACGCTCAGACCCACGTGGATGCCCTGCTGGTGCGGGTGATCGGCGGGCGCTTCCTGCACCACCAACACCCCGGCAGGCGTGTAAAGCGGAAAAACGTAGCTGCGTAGCGCATTTGCCGCGTACCCGCCCAGCAGCCGATCCCCGGCGCGGATCCACAGGCGGCTGTTCGTCAAGAGTGTGGTGTATTGCATTTTGGTTGCTTTCTTTGCTCAGACATTGAATCGGATGTACAGAATATCGCCGTCCTGCACCATGTATTCCTTGCCTTCCAGCCGCATCGCCCCGGCCGCTTTCACGGCGGCGTGGCTACCGTGATCCGCGAAGATCGGGTAGGGGATCACCTCGGCGCGAATGAAACCGTGCTCGAAGTCGGTGTGGATGGCGCCGGCGGCCTGCGGCGCTTTGGCCCCGCGGCGAACCGTCCACGCGCGGACCTCGTTCTCGTTCATGGTGAAGAAGGTGATGAGATCCAGCAGGTGAAAGCTGTGGTGAATCACCTGAGCCAGGCCGTTTTCCTCGATGCCGGCAAGCGCCAGGAACTCTTCGCGTTCCTCGGGGGCCAGGCCGGCCATTTCTTCTTCCAACTTGGCGCAAATAACCACCACTTCGGCGCCGCGCTTCGCTGCCAAATCGCGGATCGAGGCAACGTGTGCGTTGTCTTCGGGCGCGGTGAGGGTGTCTTCGTCTACGTTGGCGGCGTAGATGATCGGCTTGTTGGAGAGGAAGCGCATTTCCTTGTCGAAGGCGGCGAAGGTTTCATCGTCGGTCAGAGCATGATCGTCCACGTACTGCGCCACCGACTTCCCCTGCACCAGATAGTCTTGGATGGCGTGGGCCATCTCCTGTACCGGCAACAGTTTGCGATCTCCCTTCACCTCGCGCACCATCCGCTCCAGCCGCCGCTCAAGGACCTGTAGATCGGCCAGAATCAGCTCCAACTCGATCACCTCGATGTCTGCGCGTGGATCAGGCGTCTCGCTGACATGTACCACGTTGGGATCGTCGAAGCAGCGCACCACATGCACAATCGCGTTGACATCGCGGATGTTGGCCAGAAACTGGTTGCCCAGCCCCTCGCCCTTGCTCGCCCCATGCACAAGGCCGGCGATGTCCACGAACTCGATGGTGGCGTGAATCGCGTTGGCGACGCCCACCAACTCGCGCAGATGCATCACCCGCCTATCGGGGACAGGCACAACCGCCCGGTTTGGTTCAATCGTGGCAAACGGATAGTTCGCCACCACCGCCTGCTGCGTCTGCGTCAGCGCATTGAAAAGCGTACTCTTGCCCACGTTGGGCAGGCCAATCAGGCCAATGTTGAGGGACATGGAGAGTGCTCCCGTCGAGTGAGTTGATTGTGCAGGTGTGCAGGTGCTATTTCACCACATGTTCCATCCACACATTCGGTTCCACATAGACACACCGATCCGCCGCTCGGTCCACGCTCAGCGGTGACAGCAACTCGGGCAGGGTGTACTGTCCGCTGCCGGGCAGGGGGACCCCGGTCCATTCTTGCCATTCGGCCACGCGCCCGCCGATGGTCATTGCACGGTGACAGGGCTTGAGCACCCGCGCCCCCAGCCGCGCGTGGACGCGCATCCACGGATCGAAGGGCAGCCCGTCGGCGTTGGTCCACGAGATGTAATCGTCGATGGGGATCAGCGGGTAGCGCGCTTTGAAGTTGGGGCGCACCGGCACGATCAGCCGCGTCAGGCCGTGTTCACGCCAGAACATGCATCACCTGCACAGCGGACTTGCTCAGTCCTTTGCCCTGGTGCGCGGCGGGGATCGACACGCTCAGCCCCACGAACGTGTTGGGTGCGCGGCCCGCCTCAAAGTCCACGCGACCCTGATCCATCACCCAATCCCAGCCGGTATCCAGGAGAGAATCGGGGTCGCCATCCCACGCAAAGGCAAGCGTTGCCGCAGGCCACCATCTCCCCGTCCTCGGCGAAGAGGCCGAATTGCAGGTGGGGCCAGCGCCGAAACATGCCGTACCAATCGGGGATGTAGTCTGAGTAACCGCGTGTCGTCCCCTCGGTCACGTAGCGCGGCCATACATCGTAGACCATCGCGTCTATGGCATCATCCAGCCCATCGCGCTCCGCCACAGTGACCACTTGATATCCATCTACCGTTCTCATACGTATCCGTGTTTCCGCTTTCCGTGTCCACAAATCTGAGATCACCGCGCCGCCACGGCCATCCGCTCGTGCGCCAACTGCCGGTTGACGAAAATGCTTTCCGTCGTGTACGCGGCCAGCGCCAGCCAGATCATGCTGAAGCCGACCAACTGCGCGTTGGAAAATGGCTCGTGATACAGGAATACGCCCAGGCAGAACTGCATGGTGGGCGCGATGTACTGCATCAGCCCCAGCGACGTCAGCGTCAGCCGCCGCGCCGCCGAGGCGAAGGCCAATAGCGGGATCGCGGTGATCACACCGGTGCCGATCACCATGGCCTGGGTACCCAGCCCAACTGTGGCGAAGGCCGCATCGCCGCGCATGCCGATGATGAGCAGGTAACCCAGCGCGATGGGGAAGAGTAGCCCCATCTCCAGCGAAAGCCCCTGGAGCGATGAGAGCGCCGCCGTCTTCTTGAGCAGGCCGTAGAATCCGAACGAAATGGCCAGCGTCAACGAGATCCAAGGCAGTGCGCCCAGGCTGATGGTGAGATAGGTGACACCGGCCGCGGCCAGGCCGATGGCCGCCCATTGCAGCTTGCGCAGTCGTTCGCCCAGAAAAACCGACCCCAACAGCACGTTGACCAACGGATTGATGAAGTAGCCCAGGCTCGATTCCACCACAAACCCAGCGTTGACGGCCCAGATGTAGGTGAGCCAGTTGATGCTGATCAGCACGGAAACGGCGACGAAAGTGAGCAATGTCTTGCGGCTGATCTTGCCGATCCACGACCAATGACGACGCACCAGCAGCACCAGCGCCACGCTGATCAATGACCACACGATGCGGTTCGCCAGGATCTCCATCGCCGGCAATTCGTGTAGCGATTTCCAGTAGATGGGCAGGAGACCCCAGGTGAGGTAGCAGACAAGCGCGTACAGGAAGCCTTTGTTCATGGCGGGTTCGATTCTATGAAAAATGCGGCAGGTTTCGGCGCGACGATGGAGTGAGATCACTCAACCGTCAATTATCGGTGAGAAGGAAGGAGATGGCAAAAGGCACATGAAGAGGAGAAGAGAGGGACACGGATTTCAGGATTAACAACCCAGCAAAGCGGAAAAGCTTTCTGCTTGTTCTTTGCTAGTCCACGGCGGCGCAATTAGTAGTCTCTTACTTTTCGTCTGCCGACTCGGCCAACCGGCGAAACGCCGCCATCTCTTCACCGTTGCCCAGCACGCCGATACGCTCGCCCGCCGCGAAGCGATGATCGCGCGGCGGGTTGGTGATCACTTCGTGATCGTAGTAGATCGCCACCACCGACACGCCTGTCTGGCTGCGGATGGCGCAGTCGGCCAGGGTGCAGCCCACCAGCGGGCTGTCCGCGGTCAATTCCACCCAGGTCAGATCGATGGCGCGCTCGATCTGGTGCAGGTGATGCAGCATGTGGTAGTCGGGGTGAGCCTCGTAGAGTGGGGCATAGTGATCGTGGCGCACACTATCGGTGAAGATTTGGATCTCGCTGGGCGTCATGTCCAGGTGGAGCATGGCCTGGCGTGTGATCTCTAGCCCCGCCTCGAACTTGGGCTGCACCACTTCGTAGACGCCCACGGCGTGGAGCCGCTCCATCTGTTCCACGCTTTCTGCGCGCACGACGATGTGCAACGCCGCCCGCACGCGGTGGACGTGTTCCACGATGGCCTGCGCCGCTTGGGGCGACGAGACGGTGATCAGCAGCAGCCGCGCCTCGTCGATCCCCGCCGCTTCGAGGACGAGCGGATGGCTGACGTCGCCGTAGATGGCGGCAAGGCCGCGCCGCCGCGCCTCGTCTACGCGCTGTTGATCCAGATCCACCACCACGGCGTGTTGTCCGTATTCTTTGAGCACACCCGCAACAAACTGGCCCACCTGCCCCGCGCCGGCGATCACCACGTGGTTGTGCAGCCCTTCGCTGGGCAGGTTGAACGTGTCCAATGCTTCGTGGCGGAACCAGCGTTTGCTCAGTCGGTAGATCGGTTCCGCGCCGCGCGCGGCCAGCGGCGTGAGCATCATGGTGATCACGGCCGTGGAGAGCAGCAGCGCGTAGAGATCGTTGCCGATGGAGCCTGCGGCCAGCCCAACCCCGGCCAGCACGAACGAGAATTCGCCGATGGGGAACATGGTCAACGCCACCGCGGCCGGCGCCACGTTGACGTAGCCGAAGAGCCGCGTCAGCACGCCGAAGATCAAGCTCTTCCCCGCCAACACCATCAGCACTACCAGCAGGATCACGCCGATGTTGCGCATCAGGAAGCCCGGATCGAGCAGCATCCCCACCGAGGCGAAGAAGAGCAGGCCGAATAGATCGCGCAGCGGCACAATGTCGCTGAGCGCCTGGTAGCTGTAGTCGGATTCGCTGAGGACCAGCCCGGCCACAAACGCGCCGAACGCGAAAGACAGCCCGAACAGGTAGGTGACGTAGCCGATGCCCAGCCCAATCGCGGTGATCGCCAACAGGAACAGCTCCCGCGAGTTCCACCCCGCGATCAACCGCATCAACGCCGGGATCAGCCGTGTCCCCAAGAAGATCATCAGCGCCAGGAAGATGACGGCGCGCAACGCCGCCCACCCTAACGCGGGCAGCCCCGCCTCCAGATCGTTCAACTGTGGCAGGATGATCATCAGCGGGATCACGGCCAGATCCTGCACCACAGACATGCCCACCATGATGCGGCTGGAGAGCGTGCCCATGCGGCCCAGGCTCATCAACGTCTTCAGAATCACCATTGTGCTGGACGGCGCGATCAACGCGCCCAGCCAGATCGAATCGATCCAGTTCCAGCCGAAAAGACGCCCGATCCCCACGCCCAGCCCCATCGTCAACAGCACCTGGATCGGTGTCCCGAACAGGGCGATGTTGCGCACGGGGCGCAGTTCTTTGAGCGAAAGCTGGATGCCCAGGGCGAAGAGCAGCAGCGCCACGCCGATTTCGGCCAGCAGTTCGATGTCTTCCACGTTGGTGACGGTGACGCCGCCGGTGTGCGGCCCCACCACGATTCCGGCCAGAATGTAGCCCAGGATCAGCGGCTGCTTAAGGCGCTGCGCGATCAGCCCGCCGACCAGCCCGGCCACGACGATGATGGCGATGTCGGCGGCGATGCCCATGCGCGTTCTCCTTTGGGGTCGATCTCTTACCCGCCGCTCTCTGCTTCCGGCGCGGGCGTCTCTTCCGCTGGGGCGTCGGGTTCGACTGTGTCAGTCGGTGCGACTTCGGGTACGAGTTCCACGCCGGTGATCTCCACCAACTGGTCCAGCACCCGTTGCAGCGCTTCGAGTTGCACGCCGTATTCGGCCCAGTTGCCTTCCTGTTGCGCGGTGATGGCCTGTTGGTAGCGATCGTTGGCTTCGACGATCAGTTCTTCCAGCGTCGCCTGGCCGAGTTGTTCGCCCGTGATGTTCGTGGGCAGGTCTTCGGGCAGAGACAGCGTGCCGCCATCACCGAACAGGGCCGACAGCACCGGTTCGTTGGCGATGTCCTGGCCGAACAGCTCGGCCAGCGCCAGCCCCAGGTTCTGCGCCATCACCACCTGATCGGCGGTAGCCACGATGACGCGCCGCAACTCGGGGATGCGGCCATTGGCGGCTTGCAGGTAGAGCGGTTCCACGTAGAGCAGGCCGTTGCCGATGGGGATCACCAGCAGGTTGCCGCGGATCACCTGGCTGCCCTGCTGATTCCACAGGCTCAACTGCTGCGAGATGATGGGATCCTGATCGATGCGCGCTTCCACCTGTTTGGGGCCGAAGAAGAGCGTGTCCTTACCGAACTGGTAGACGATCTTCTCGCCATAGCTGGCCGGATCGCTCTTGGCCGCCAGCCACGCGATCATGTTCTCGCGGTTGGCCGGCGTAAAGGGCAGGATCTGGATGAAGTCCAGCCCTGTGTCTTCGCCGGGGAGTTCCATGAGCACGTAGTACGGTTCCATCAACACCGTGTTGTTGTCGAACACCTCAGTCGGCCACGCCCACAGATCTTCGCGGTTGTAGAATTCCGCGGAATCGACCATGTGGTAGGTGCGGAAGACCTCGGCCTGGATCGAGAACATGTCGGTGGGATAGCGGACGTGGCGCACCAGGAACTCGGGCAGTTCGGAGAACGGCGAGAAGAGTTCGGGGAAGATCTGCCGGTACGCCGCGGTGATCGGTTCCTCTTCGTCGACGACGTAGAAGCGCATTTCGCCGCTGTAGGCGTCGGTGACCACCTTGACCGTGTTGCGGATGTAGTTCAGGTTCCAGCGCGGCAGCAGCGGGTTGTTCTGTTCCAGCGGCGTGCTGTACGGGAAGAGGCGGCTGGTGGTGTAGGCGTCTTGGAACCAGTAGAGTTTGCCATCTTCGCCGAGGACAATGTACGGATCACCGTCGAAGCGCAGGAAGGGTGCAACCTCTTGCGCTCGTTGAGCGATGTTGCGCTGCCACAGCAGGCGGCTTTCGGGGGTGATGTCGCCGTTGAGCAGGATGTTGATGTCACCGAAGCGCAGGGCAAAGGCGACGCGCGTGAGCAGGTTGCCGATTTCGATGCCGGTGTCGGCAGCGAAACTGGTGAAGACGTTGCCGCCTTCCGCCGGGTAGTCGAATTCGGGGGTGTTGGTGCGCACGATGACGTACTCGTCGGTGCGCTCACCGAAGTAGATCTGCGGCGTCGTGTTTTCGAGGACGCCGGTGGGCGGCAGATCCTTGACCAGGAAGGTGGGCAGGCCGTCGCGGGTCAACTCGGCCACGGGTGAAATCGCCACACCGTAGCCGTGGGTGTACACCAGCCGCCGGTTCACCCACGTCTGCGCCTCGTCGGTGAGCTGTTCGGGCAGCAGTTCACGCGCCGCCAACATCACCTGCCGATTCTCGCCGTCGATCTCGTAGCGGTCTACGTCGATGTCGTTGAAAACGTAGTACTGGCGCAGCGCCTGAATCTGGTTGTAGGTGAGGAAGAGAGGCCGGTAGTCCCACACACGGATGTTGGCGATGGTCTCCGGATCGCTGAGAATGGCGTCGGCGGAGACTTCCTCCACGGCGCGGTAGTTGACAGTCTCCACTTCGCTCAGCGCGTAGGCGGCGCGGGTGAACTCGATATTGTCTTCGATGAAGGGGCGTTCCAGCGTAAATTCGTTGGGTTCCACCTGGAACTGCTGCACCAGGCCGGGGTAGATGTTGCCCGCCACCACCGAGATGCCGAACCACACCACCACCACGCCCAGCATCACCCGCCACGTCTGCCGGAAGAAGATGTTGGCCAGCAGCAGCAACGCCGCGATCAATGTCACAACGATCAGGATGTTGTAGGCAGGCAACTGCGCGTTGACGTCGGTATAGCCTGCGCCGAAGACGGCGCCACGTGCGCTGTAGAGCAACTGGTACGAATCCAGGCGGTACTGCCAGGCGATCAGCCCCAGGATCAGCGCGCCCAGTGCGCCCAGGTGGGCGCGCACGCCGGCGCTGGCATACCAGCCGCGCCAGCCGATGCCGCTCACCAACGCCGTGGCCAGCAACGTGATCACCAGTGTGGTCATCAGCCAGTTGCGTGCAATCTGCCACACCGGCAAGGTGAAGACGTAGAAGCTCACGTCGTTGCCGAACAGCGGATCGGTGAGGTTAAAGTTGCTCTGGTTAAAGTAGAGCAACAGCTCTTCCCACGCGGTGGACAGCCCCGACCCCATGAAGAAGGCGAAGACCGCGCCCGCCAGCAGGATCACCGGCGTGATGCGCACCCCAACAGCTTCGGCGATCTGGCTGATGGGCGTGTCATCGAGGCCGCGTGGCTCCAGCCGGCGCGCCAGCAACACGTTCAGCGCCAGGAAGATCCAGAAGATCAGCGCGCCCGCCACCAGCAGCCCAATCGACGCCGTGATGCGTGTGGTGAAGACCGAGGCGAAGTCCAAACTCCGGTACCAGAGCCAATCGGTGTAGTAACCCAAACTGCGGTTGAAGAGAATCAGCAGCAGGAAGGGGATGATGATCCACCACAGGGCGCGCAGATTGCCCTGCGGGATCTCGTTGCCACCTCCACCACCGCCGCCAGGACGACGTCCACCGTCGCCAGGGCCGCCGTTGCCGCCGTCCTTGTCCAGCAATTCCTGTTCGATGCTCTTCCAATCCTCTTCGTTGAGCGATTCGATCAACTCACGAAACGGGTCTCGTTCTCTCATGACCATTCCTTGTCCAGATAGAGTCTATCCAGAAATTCACAGCAGCCCGGGAAAGCGATGTGCCTGAACTGCCGATTTGCCTGAACTGAATGTGCTGCTGCGCACTGTAATTTCTGGGCATGTAATTGATGAGCGATACACAGGCATATGCATCGTAACACTTTCATTGTACCAAACTTCCGAACCTGGCTCATATCTTGACTGCTTTCCCGCCACTGTCGGTAATCTGCTATCCTCATTGATTGGGTGATTGGGTGATTGGGTGATTGGGTGATTGGGTGATTGGGTGATTGGGGACTGGGGATTGGGGAAACGTCCTGCTAATCCTGAAATCCGTGTCCCTCTCTTCTCTTTCTGATCTCCGGCCTCTCCGTGTCTCTGTGATGAAAACCGTTTTGCTGCGGAGTCTGCTATAATCCCCGAATGACGATCAACTCTCTCTCCACCCCGCGCCAGGACGATTTCTTGCGGCGGGTATTGCCGACACTGAAACAGACGCCCTGGCTCCTGGCCATTTGGCTTTCGGGTTCGTCCGCGCGGGGACGCCGACCGCTGGAGCAACGTGAACTTGCATGTGCTCATTGACGTCGATCCCAGTTTTGCGGTGGGGGCGGCGCTGGTGGAACGGCTGGATCTGGCGTTGGCTGAAGGATGGCGCTGCGCGCTGCGCGAGGACGCGCTGATCCGCGGCTTCACGCTGATTCCCGATCCAATGGACGTGCAACGCGGCGGCGTCCACTTCGATCTGCGCTGGGCAGAACCGGCGCAGTTGACGGCGCACCTGGACCGTCACCGCCCGGTGCGGCTGCTGGCGACGAGTCCGTCGCTGCCGCCGAGATTGCACGACGTTGGCCGCGCCGCTCCTGCGCTCACGCCGCCGAACGTCGACACGGTGGCGGCGAATCTGTCGAATTTCTGGATCGCGCTCTCGCATCTGCCCGCGCTGGTGAACCGGCAAGAACATCTGGCCGCGGCGCGGCGCCTGGACGACGCCCGCCAGGTCCTCATCGATCTCGTGGTGGCGCTCAACGGCGCGGATCGCCCACCCTCGCCATCACGCGGAACCAATACCTGGGGCCGCTGCAACGGGACGCTTTCGAGAAGACCCTGCCCGTCCGCGCCGCCACAGCCGAAAGCTGGATCGGCCAGGCCGTGGCCCTCATCGTCCTCTACCGCTGGTACGCCCCCCAATTGGTGGAAATACACCCCATCGACTACCCAACCGCGTTGGAAAAGAGCGTCCTGGCGCTGTTGTCGGCGGAGGTGGACGGGTGGCCGGCGATGGTAAGAAGCGCGTAATGCGTAATTCGTAATTGGTCAACAATAACTGTTCCCAATTGGCGAGCCATTGGGTCAACGAATCACGCATCACGCATCACGGATCACGCATCAAGTTACCAATATCATATGAACATCATCTTCGTCTCCCCCTTCGGCCTCGGCCAAAAGACCACTGTCTGGGCGCGGACGCTGCCGCTGGCGCGTCGGCTGGTTGAACGCGGCTGCCAGGTGACGGTGCTGATCCCGCCCTGGGATACGCCCGCGGACAGTGGGCGCTGCTGGGTGGACGCAGGCGTACGCGTGGAGAATGTGTCTCTGGCCGGGGGGCTGCCCCTGGTGACGGCGCGGTTGTTGGCGCGGGTGCGGGCGTTGAAGCCGGAGATCGTGCATGTGGTGAAGCCGCGCGCCCATGCAGGCATTGTGCAGTGGATCTTGTGGCAGTGGCGGCGGCTCAGTGGGCGCGGTCCGCGTTTGATCCTCGATGTGGACGATTGGGAGCAGGCGTGGTCGGCGATTGGTGGCTACTCGCGGCTGACAGCACGTTTTCTCGATTGGCAGGAACGCTGGGGCATTACCCACGCCGACGGGGTCACCGCGGCGAGTTGCTGGTTGCTGGAAACTGTCGGCGCGGGGCGCCCGCAGATGCCGATCCTGTACTTGCCCAATGGCATCGCAGCCCCGCCAACGTCCTTGCGAGCGGACGACAGGCCGACGGGCGCACATCCATCGCTTCTCCTGTTCAGCCGTTTTGTGGAAGTGGAGCCAGCGTGGATGGGCGAGTTTTGGCGTGAGATTCAGCGTCTGCGCCCGGGTGTGCGGCTGGTGGTGGCGGGCAAGGCGCTGCAACCCCACCGCGAGGACGCCTTCCGGCAAGCGCTGGCAGGTGACACGTCGCCGGTGCAGTGGGCGGGCTACGTGGACAAGGCGCAACTGGCCGACCTCTACGCCACGGCCACATGCGCCATCTTCCCTGCCGCCGATGTGCCGCTGAATCAGGCCAAATGCAGCGTGCGCCTGGCTACCACGCTGCTCAACGGCGTGCCGGTGGTGGCAAGCGCCGTGGGCGAACAGGCGCACTACGGCGGTCATGGCGCGGCGAAATTGGTCCCTGCGGGGGCGACGCCGGCTGCGTTTGCCGTGGCTGTGGGCGAGCTACTCGCCGATCCCGCGGCGCGGCAGGATCAGATCGTCACCGCGCGGTGGCGATTGCTGGACGAATACGATTGGGCGCGGTTGGGTGATGCGCTCTTCGATTTCTATCGCAACCCGCCCACTGATCCCGCCAGAACAGCAGAGAAATGATGATCCACGAAGGCACACGAAGAACCACGAAGGCAGAGAAGAGAATTAATCTGTGGATGTTTTCATCTCTGCCGTCCTGAAATCCGTGTCCAGAATGCCTGCTCCGCGTTCACCAAACGCCGGGCAGCAGCCGGTAGCGCACGTGATGTGCGTAATTCTGGTAGCCTTTGAGTTTCGCTTGCAGTGTCTCGTCTTCGAGGCGGGTGCGGATCACCAGCACCGCCACCACGAGGACGGCCGGCCCGATGGCGCACCAGGAGCCGAGCAGGAAGGGTGTGGCCAGGAAGGTGAGCGCGGCGGCGGCGTAACCGGGATGGCGTACCCAGCCGTACGGTCCTGTGGTGATCACGTGGTGTCCGCGATCTTGCTGAATGCGCACCACGCCCGAAAAGAAGCGGTTTTCCATCAGCGCGTAGGCCCCGATCACATACCCCAGCGTCACCAAAATCAGAGACACGATGATGATCCAGATGTTGTCGATGCGCGGCGCCCAGGCCAGGCGCACGTCCAGCCCGGCCATCAGCGGGATCAGCGCGCCGCCCAGCGCCACCGCGGGCGCCAGGTACTTGTCCCAGGATTCGGCGTCCTTGTGATCGGCGAAGCGGGCGCGTTCGGCGATCAACGACGGATCACGCTGCGCCGCCAACATATGGCTGAGGATGAACCCGGCAATAGAAATCCCGGCGTAGGCCCATGCCTGCCACCAGCCCCATTGCTGGGTGATCAGGAGTGGCAGGAAGGGAAGGACAACCACAACCAGCACCAATTGCAGCACAACCTGAGGGGTGAATCTCAACTTCTGCTCAGACATGGTGTGACTCCATTTACGTCGCGTAAGATGGTTGAGGCGTTGGGGCGGTGGAAGGGGGATGCGTCACACGCTGATACAAAGACTGCTTGTACAAGTATAGCACGATTGACCGCGCAATTGACGTCGGCTTGCGACGTTTTTGCGACGCTGCCTGTCTATAATTGGAAGACCGGCTGATCCAAAGTCAACGCACAGGCAAAGGAGGTCAAGTCGATGTTTCGCGTACCCCAAAATCTCATCGTGCTTGCAGTCGTAGTGCTGCTGCTTTTCCTCAATCCACAAGCCGTCTCCGCTCAAGAGGACATCCCCGAGTACGGCGCCTACGCCGAAGTCAACGGCATCGAGATGTACTACGAAGTGCAGGGCGAAGGCGAGCCGCTGCTGCTCATCCACGGCGCAATGGGTTCTACCGAAGACTTCGCCGCCGTGATCCCGGCCTTTCTCGATGCAGGCTATCAGACCATTGCCTTCGACTGCCGCGGGCGAGGACGGTCAACCGATTCAGGCGTGATGTTGTCCTACGCCGTGATGGCCGAAGACACCATCGCGCTCATGGATGAGTTGGGCATCGAGACGGCGAGCATCGCAGGCCAGAGCGACGGCGCTATGATCGGCCTGCACCTGGCCATTCACTACCCCGATCGCATCGACAAACTCATCAGCTACGGCGCGAACTTCAACGTCGGTGGTCTGCTGCCTGCCAACATTGAATGGCTGGAAAGCCTCACCCAAGCGGATATGGAGGCCATGTTCGGCGCCGACTATCGCAAGATCGCGCCTGACCCGGATCACCTGCCCGTTCTGTTCGAACAACTGCGGCACATGTTCCTGACGCAGCCGAACTTCACCGTCTATGATCTGATGGGCATCGAGGCCGAAGTGCTGGTCTTCGACGGCGAAGACGAAGACACCGTGCGCATCGACCATGCCAGGCAGATGGCCGCCGCCATTCCCAACAGCAGTATGGTGATCCTGCCCGGCACCGGTCATCACCTCATGTACGAAGATCCCGAAACCTACCTCGAATATGCCATCCCGTTCCTGGCCGGTGAACTGGACGCGTCCCCCGACGGCAGATACGCCGCTGTCAACAACATCGCCATGTATTACGAGATCCACGGCGAAGGGGAGCCGGTTCTGCTTATGCCAAGCGGTATGTGGAGTACTGCCGACTTTGCTGATTTGACTGAGCGGCTTGCGCAAGAGTTCCAGGTCATCGTGGTGGATGCTCGCGGACGCGGACAGTCCACTGACTCCGGCGAACGGCTCGACTTTACACTGATGGCCGACGACGTGGAGGCGTTTATGGACGCGCTGAGCCTAGAGGCTGTCCACCTTGTAGGCTGGGCCGACAGCGCCGTGGTTGGGCTTGATGTGGCGATGCGCTACCCCAAACGCGTGGACAAACTCGTCGCCTACGCGCCAAACTACACGGTCGACGGTCTCGCCGAAGACCATCGTGCCTGGTTGAAGTCGCTCAGCCTAGACGACATGTTCTCCTTCTTCGGCGAAGCCTATGCACGAACCGCGCCTGATCCGTCTTATCTGCCCGCCATGTCAGAGCGCATACGCGCCATGTTCTTGACGGAACCCAATTACACGTTGGCGCAACTTGCCACCATCCGCTCTCCTGTCTTGATCCTCGACGGCGAGAACGATGAGTTCATCCTGCGCGAACACCTTGAAGAGATGGCCGAAGCGATGCCCACTGCCGAGCTGGCGTGGCTACCCGATCTCGGACACTACGCTCCTTTCGACGATCCTGAGATATGGACATCTGCCGTGCTCGACTTCTTGAATGAGCCGTAGCCTAGGTGCTGTGGTCCCGCGCTTGACGCCTACCGAAGGCTGTCCCCCGCCCTTGAGCGCATGACGCCTGAATCACAGATCCCTGTGTCCCTGCACCCGCCAGGTCTTCCGAGACTTGGCGGGTGCAGGGACTGTTCAGCTTCAGGTGCAACGCACTGGCCCAAACGTTGACGTATACAAGTCGCGCTCCTGACCAGTGCATCGCACCTGAATAGTTACGCTGGTTTTTGATATCGAAGTCGTGAATCACGGCATTTCGCGCTATACTATCCCCGGCCCGATAATGAGATAGACTACGAATCGTACCCGCCGAATGAGTTTTTCCATCCCCTTCCCACACCACAAAGGAACCTTTCTCCATGTTCATTCACGCCAACGGCATCGACATCCACTACCATCGCACCGGCGGTGGCGGCCCCACCCTCGTCTTCGCTCATGGGCTGACCGACAACGGCGCTTGCTGGACGCGCCTGGTCAATGACCTGGGATCGGGCTACGACTGCATCATGGTCGATGCCCGCGGCCACGGACAGACCAGCGCCCCTGCAGATGGTTACAGCTTCGACGATCAGGCCGACGATCTCATCGCCTTCATCCAGGCGCTTGGGCTGGATCGTCCTGTGATCATGGGCCACTCGCTGGGCGGCGCGGTCTGCGCCATTGTCGCCGCCAAAGCGCCGCAGTTGATCCGCGCCGCCATCCTCGAAGACCCGGCTTTCATCAGCGCCTCGTCCGGCGAATCCAACAGCGACTGGCCCGACAATCACCGCCGTTCAGGCTTTGAGCCACGCCGAACTGGTGGCAAAGGGCAAGGCCGATAACCCGCACTGGTCGCCCGACACCTTCGACAACTGGGCCACGGCCAAACACGAAGCGCGCATGGAAATCTTCAACGCGCTGAAGACGCCGCCACCCGACTACCGCAAGAACGCCGCCAACTTCGGCGTGCCTGTGCTCATGATCACCGGTGACGAGGCGCGCGGTGTCGTCGTCTCCGCGGCGACGGCGGCGGAACTGCAAGCGTCCACGCCCAATCTGCGCGTTGTCAACGTGCCGGGGGCCGGTCACTGCATCCGCTATGAACAGCCGGAGCGGGTTGTGGAGATTGTGCGCGGGTTCTTGAGTTTTGCCCTTTGACTTTTGCCTGGCCGAAAGGATTCGCCATGCCCTTGCCAATGGTCCACTTCGCCGTCGCCGTCGATCTCTACGCCGCGCTCAACCAGGCGATCTCGCCCGAATTCCTCCTGGGCAGCATCGCGCCCGACGCCATTCATCTGCGCGACGGCTGGACACAGGCCGACAAGGTGATCACCCACTTCGGCCTGCCCTACGACTACCCCGATTGGGCCAAAATTGAGCCGATCCTGGCGCGGGCAGTGGACGCGCCCTCGCCGTTTGCTGCACTAACGGCGGGCTACGTGGCGCACGTCCTCACGGACCAACTGTGGATCGACACTGTGGCCATCCCCAACCGGGATCGCATCCCTGCCGAGCTGAGCCAGGACGAGCGGCGCGCTCTACTACCGCGAAACGGATCAGATCGACTTCAACACGTACCGCCAGGCGCCGTGGCGTCCGCTGGTGTGGGATCGGCTGGCCGCAGCGCAAACCGCAGACATCGATCCCCTGCTCACCGCCCACGAGATCGACCGCTGGCGACTGCGCACGCTGCACTGGTTCACCGATCCGGCCAAGGAACCCAGGATCACGCCGGTCTACTACACCGACGCGCAGGTGGCCGACTTCGTCGAGCGCGCCGCCGTCTTCGTGCGGGACGAACTGAAGAAGAGATCTCTACTCGAACTCCTCTCTTCGTGATCGTTGCGTTCTTGGCGGTAAAAGCTGCTTGTTGCAGTGAAATCATAGGTTCAAACCGCTTCTTCATGAACTGGGCTTTCGCAGGACCGAACAGGCATGATACACTCTGCATAGCGAACGGATGTTCACCTCAAGTAAGGTAGGCCCACATGACGCAAACGCTGACCGATCCGGCATACGCCGAACGCATCGAAGCGGTGAAAAAGCACATTCGTCTTCACATCGATCAGCCGCTCGACCGCGCCGTGTTGGCGCAGGTGGCGGGCTTTTCGGTGCCCCATTTTCACCGCGTCTTTGTGGCGCACACGGGCATGAACATTGCCGGGTACGTGCGTGCTGTGCGCATGGAACGGGCCGGGCGCAAGTTGCGCATGGGTGCAGTGGACATCACCGAAGTTGCGCTGGCAGCGGGCTACGACAGCCATGCTTCCTTTGCCAGGGCGTTCAAACGTCATTTCGGCCTCTGCCCCAGCGACTTCCGCCGACTCAGTTGTCGCGACGCCACCAAACGATTGATGAAAGGGAAACCAGGATGAGAATTTTGCTGTGCAGTGTGTTGGTCGATGACCAGGCCAAGGCGTTGGCCTTCTACACGGAGAAGTTGGGCTTCGTCAAGAAGCAGGACATCGACATGGGCGAGGCGCGCTGGCTCACCGTCACCTCGACAGAGGACAACAGCGGCGTCGAAGTGTTGCTGGAGCCAATGGGTGTGCCGGAATCGCAGGTCTTCCAGAAGGCGCTCTTCGAGCAGGGCATTCCGCTCACCGCCTTCGCGGCTACCGACGTGCAGGCCGAATACGAACGGTTGTTGGCCCTGGATGTCGAGTTCAGCATGGAACCCACCAACGTCGGCCCCACCACCGTCGCCGTCTTCAACGATACTTGCGGCAATTGGATCCAGATCTACCAGATTTGAGATCAAAGCAATGAATGAAGAATAAAGAATGGTAGGAGGCGATACTTGCTCCTACCATTCTTTATTCTTCATTCATTGCTTCAGATTCCTCTCCGATACACCCGATGATTTTTGTACCGAATCCCGCCCAAATTCTCCAGATCCCGCCGCATGTTGACAGCCGTCTCCGCCACCTGGTAGAGCGCACCGTGCTCGAAACGCCGGGATCGCACCGTCTTTTCGATCTCGTTGTAGAGGAGGGCGTTGCCGCCGCGTCCCTGGAACTCGGGGAGGATGCCGGCCGCGTTGACCGCGATCCACCTGGTGGTGCGCAGCGAGATCAGCATGTCCACGATGCCGAAGGGGAAGAGCCGCCCACGCGAGCGTTGGATGGCGTGGGCGATGTCGGGGAAGGCGAAGAGGAAGCCCACCACGTCCTCGCCGTGGACGATGATCTTGATCAGCCGTGGATCGGCGATGCTCTGCACCGAATCGAGGACGAACTGCACCTCGCGCGGCGTCAGCGGGTGGTACTCCCAGTTGTTCACGAAGGCTTTGTTGTAGGCTTCACCGATGCGTGGCGCCCAAGCGCGTAGCTCCTTCGTGGACGTGAAGCGCTGCACACGCAGCTCGCCGCGGCGTTCCACGCGTTCGGCGATGCGGCGCACGCGCTCCGGCAGGTGAAAGTCCGCGCTGTTGGCATAACACGAGAGGAAATCCACCTCTTTCTCGAAGCCCCACCCCTCCACCAGAGGCACGAAGTACGGTAGATTGTAGTTCATCGTCGTCATCATCTGGCGTTGCTCGAAGCCTTCGATGAGCATCCCGTAGCCATCCATCGGGCCGAGGCCCTTGGGGCCGATCAGCATGTTCAGCCCACGGCGCTGCGCCCAATCCGCGGCGGCGGCGAAGAGCGCACCGGCCACGGTGTGATCGTCTTCGCATTCGAAGAAGTAGAAATGCGCCTTGTGCGTGCCATGCCATTCGTTGAAGCGCCGATTCTCGATGACGGCGATACGCCCCACTATTTCGTTTCCTGCCACTGCCACAAAGAAATCGGCGTCAGAGTGCTCGTAGAAGGGATGCGCCTGCTTGTTCAATTGCTGTTTGACGTCGATGAGTAGGGGCGGCACCCAGCGCGGATCATGCCGGTAGAGCCGAAAGGGCAGTTGGATGAAGCGGCGGACCTGCGCCTTCGACGACAGATCAACCTGTTCGATGGTGATCATAGACACCTCGCCTGACCGGTGAGCCTGGATGCGGCATTGGATTCGTGTGGTTGTCGCGATGCGGGGCTGTCAACATTGTAGGGGAGGCGATCTGCATTTGCAAGCGTCTTTGCCCTGCTGGCAGGAATCCTAAATGGGGTGAGAATAGAACGCGGATTGAGCGCATTTGGGCTGGTTTTCTGGGATTATCCGCCTGGATCTGCCCAATCCGCTCAATCCGCGTTCTATTTCCGGCAGACTTGAACTTGCTGCCTTCGTACTCTAAGCTGTAGCAAACCGCAAAGCACCCACGGAGGAGAACCCATGACCAATCAACCGCATCAAGGCCAGATGGCCGGTACGCAGTGGAACCCGTCGCAGTACCTCAAGTTTTCCGATCACCGGCTGCGCCCGGCGCTGGAACTGCTGGCGCGCGTCCCCTTGGCCGATCCTCGGGTGATCTATGATCTCGGTTGTGGGCCGGGCAACATCACGCGCCTGATCGCGGATCAGTGGCCCAACGCCACCGTCTACGGCCTCGACAATTCACCCGACATGCTCACCAAAGCCGACGCCGAACCCAGCGCAGTGCAGTGGATCGAGGGCGATCTGGAGACGTGGTCACCGCCGCAACCGGCGGATCTCATCTATTCCAACGCCACGCTACACTGGATCCCCGGCCATGCTGAGTTGTTTCCGCGTTTGGTGGGCGCACTGAAGCCGGGGGGCTGCCTGGCCGTGCAGATGCCGCTGAGTTGGGGGATGCCGTCGCATCGGCTCATGCGCGAGACGCTGGCCGATGGCGGGCCGAATGGCGCATTCTTGGGCAGCGAGGACCTGCGCGCCGCGGTGGCGCGCAAGTGGGTGGACGACGCCGAAGCGTACTACGATCTACTGGTTGGCAGCGCCGCCTCCCTCGACATCTGGGAAGTGGAGTACGTGCAAGAACTCAGCGGCGACGATCCCGTGCTGGAGTGGGTGAAAGGCACCGGTCTGCGCCCCATCCTCAACGGCCTCGAAGACGCCGAACGCGAGATCTTCCTCGCCGAGTACGCCCGCCGCCTGCGCCAGACCTACCCCATGCGCGCCCACGGGCGCACGTTGTACCCGTTTCGGCGGTTGTTCATTGTGGCGACTGTGTGAAACAGAAGAGATTGGGCGATTGAGGGATTGGGGATCGTGTCGAGTGAGCGACAACCGACTCGACACGATCCCTAATCCCCCTAATCTCCCAATCGCCCAATCTCTTCTCCTACCGCCTCACCCCTGGCAAGAAGATCTTCGATTCTCCCTGCACAATCGTAATCTGCGTACTCTCCACCGCGCTGCTGAACTCGTTGCGCACCGTCACGTTGACAGTCTTGGCGCCCGCACCGTCCCACGTGAGCGTGGTGCTGGCAGTGCCATCCTCACCCACAGCCCCGGTGACATCTTCGATCCCCGTGGCTTCGATGGTGTAGGTGAGCGACGCGCCCGCGGCAAGCGGCGCCACCGTCAAGGTGACGGGCACGCTCATGCCCACGGTGCCTGTGGTGGGCAGCGTCACTGTCACCGCGCTCACGGGCAGGTAGAGCACCGAGTTCTTGGTAGTGGTGGTGGACCCCAGGCCGGGGATCACGTTGAGCGACTGCGTGGTGCTCATGGTGCGCAGGCCGAATCCCGACTGCAACGGCGAACTGAGCGTGAAGGTGAAGTTGCCCTGCGCGTCCGCGGTGGCCGAACCTAGATATTCCAGCGCTTCGTCGAGCAGATCGGCGTCGTCGCGGTAGAGATCGACGATGCAGTTGGGGCAGGGGCTGCCCTCGCCGCTGGCGCCGCTGATGTTGACGCCGTCGATGCCGGTGATGCGCGCCGGCTTGAAGGTGCGCAAAGCCTGCGGTACCTGCGTGCCGGCGAATTCGTAGATGTGTTCGGGGCTGTCTTCTACGATATTGTCGCGCACGGTGACCCCGCTGGTGCTGCCTGTGGTGATGATGGCGGCCTTCTCCGCGTCTTCCGAATCCTGCTTGCTGGCCACGATGGTGTTGTCGAGGATGTCGGTGCCGGTGTCGCTGACCTTGATGCCCTGGCCGCAGACGCCCACTTTGTTCCCCGCACTGTCCACGCCGATGATGTTGTCGCGGATCGTGTGATTGGCGCCGAAGATCTCGATGGCGCGCGGCGGCGTGTCGTTACCCGAACGGATGTTGTCCAGTGCGGCGATGCGGTTGCCGATCACCTGGTTCGCCGTGCCGGCCAGCGCAATGCCCCAGCCGCCGTACCAACTGGCCGAATCGGCGACACCGCCGGTGCAGGCAAACGGCGTGGGGACAGTGCCGTCGGCGCGTGTGCCGATGAGGTTGTTCTGGATCACGTTGTTGCGGTTGCCGCTGTTGATGTCCACGGCCTTGGCAAAGGCGCCGGTGATCACATTGTTGCGCACAATGTTGTCGTCTGAACTGATGAAGATGCCGCCGCCGGCCATGCGGCTGTTGGGATCGCCGCCGCCGCGAAACACGATCTGTTGTCCGTCGTTGCTCAGCCCCATCCAGATGTTCTCCACCAGGTTGTTGCCTTCGTAGAGGAAGATGGCGCCGCCGCCTTTGAAGCCCAGGTTGCGGATCTCGTTGTTCTCCACGCGCACTTCCAAACTGTAGTCGTTGGTGTCGACCATGATCTTGGGGCCGTCTGTGCGCCCGCCCGGCTGCGTGTTGCCGTCGAGGATCACCTGGCCGCCGGTGATGCCCAGGTTCTTGCGGAACAGTTGCAGTAGTTCATCTTCGATCTGCACCGTCCACACGCCGTCCACCGCTTCACTCGCGGGCAAGTTGAAGACGATGTTGATGGGCCGATCAGCATCGGGCCGCGCCGACGCCTCGCGCAACGCCCGCCGTAGCGTGCAGTTGCCATCCGCCGCGGGGAAGAAGAACGCGCCTTCGGTGTAGGTGCAGGTGTGGGTGAGGCTGCCTGGGACTGAATCGCGCTGGTGTCCACGGTGATGGTGGTGCCTTCCTGTGCCAGCGCCGGCGCTGCGCCGTTGACGCCCATGAGCCAGGCAACCGCCAGCATCGCTGTCACCGCTACGATCCATCCTAGCCAGGTGGGGCGAGTTCTCGATGCTCTAGAAAACTGATTTGAACGTTTCATCCTTCTCACCCTTGCCGATTGTGGTGATTGATGGTGCATGTCTTTCTTTCGCTACTTTCAGAACCCCACCCCAACCCTGGTATGTTGACGGGAGAGCAGTTGGTCGTGCATTGGACGCTGGCCGCAACGCGATCAGCATCGCTAACCCGTCAACAGTCCTCCCCCGCTTCTTTTTCTGCGGGAGGAGTTAGAGGGGGTATCTCACCGCGCACCAGCGGCAGATACAGCGCCAGTATTGGTGGACGGTGACGTACCCGCTTTGCCATCGGTGACCAGTGGCAAGTACATCGGGTAGTTGTCCTCAAACACAAGGTGACCGACGCCGCAGCGCTGCCCGACGTCCCCGCCGAGGTGACCGACGCATCCAGCGTGTACACCCCGACCTCGGCGGTGACCGTCACCGGGATCTGGATGGTGGCGCCTTGTGGCAACTGGATCGACGGCTCTGCCACTGTCGCCGTGGCGTCGCCTGCATCCACTGCCACACTGTATTCGGCGCTGTTGCTGCCCCGATTCGTTACCACTAACGTGAACTGCGCAGACAGCCCATCGTCCACGGTCTGGCTAACTTGCAGCCAGGAGACGTCGATCTCCTCGAATCCATTTACGTTGACACTTGTCTGATCGTTGTCGCTGACGTTGTTGTTGCCGTCGGACGTCGCCGTCACCTGCAGCGGGTAGCCACCGGGCATGATCGTGGAAAGATTCCCCACGCTGAGCTGCACCGTCTCCATCGCGCCCGGCGCCAGGGTGACGCTGCTGGCGGACAGGCCCGCCGCCCTGCCACAGGACCGGTCACACCCAGCCGGAAGGTGTCTTCCACCTGCCCGGCGTTGCGCACCTGCACATTCCACGCCACCCTCGCGGGGATCGATGCTGCCCGGCCCGCCTAGGATCTGCACCTGCACGCCTCGATCCACCACCGTGGCCGTGGCCGAGGTTGCGCCTGCCACAAGGCCGCTGTCGTGTTCGACGGCACGCGCCGTCACCGTGTAGTCGCCCAGGGCAGCGCCGTCGTTGGGCATCACCAGCAGCGTGAGGTTCACGCTGTTGAGCACAGCCGGCGGCAGCGTCACGCTGACCACGTCGCTCCCGTTGAGTTGCAGTCGATGTCCCCAGCCTGTGGGCAGATCGACTGCGATGTCGAAGTGGCGGTGGCGTCGCCGCGGTTGGTGACGGTGAGGGCGAAGGCCGACGTGGCGCCCGGCCTGTCACCAGTGGATCGGGTGACAGTTGCAGCGCCGCCTGCGCCGCCTGCGCCACATCGAGGACCGCGTCCGCCGCGCCCACAGCGCCCGAAGCGGACGTGCGCGCCGTCACCCGCAACGGCTGTGGCCCAGAGACCATCGACATCGCGGTGACGGTATAGCTCGTGCTCGCGCCTGCGCCGATCTCGCCGGCGGGCAGCCCTGTCACCATGTCCGCGGTGGTCAGCGTAGGGTGCGGGTGACGCTTTCGGCGTTGGTTAGTGCCACGGTGCAGGTGACGGCCACACCCGGCTGCGTCGACTGCGTGGCCGGGCTGACGGCGACGACCACACCGGTGTAGACGGTCAACTCGCCCTGTACGCTCTGCGCGCCGCCGCCCGCAGTGGACACATCCACGATCAGCGGCAGCACGTCGGCTGCGGCGTCGTCGGGGATCTCCACGGTGATCACGATGTCCTTGGTCTCGTTCGCTGCCATCGGCACGCTGTCGCTGTAGGTCAGCCACGCCGCGGGGACGCCGCCCACTGTCACCGTGAACGTGTCCACGACGCTGGTGGGATTGGTCAACGTCAGCGTGAAGACGGTGGAGCCGCCGATCACCGCGCGCTGCTGTGCCGGTGTCAACTCGGCCAGCCCTGCCCCGGTGACGTAGAGCGGCGGCAGCGTCAGCGTGTTCATGCCGCTGGGCAACCGGTACGAAACTTCCGCACCGTTGGAGATCTGGCGCGTCTCGCCGGGCTGCATGTCGGCCAGGCTGCTGTCGAACGTGGTGACGATCACCGGGTTCACCCACTCCTGGCGGTAGGCCCAACTGTGCTGCGGCGGCGTGGACGTGAGCGGCGTCGATGCCGTGTCGGGCAGTAGATCCACGTTGGGCAGATCCTCGGTGTAGGTGAAGGTCAGGTTGAACGACGGCGCAGGCGTGCGGTCTGGCGTCTGCGTGCGGTAGGTGTTGCTCAGGTCCCAGTTGTTGGGCTGCGTAGCAGGCACGCTCCAATCGTCGTTGATGTTGGTGACGTGGTAGTTGTGCTGATTCCACAGCGGGCGCGAGTCCACCCAGCGCCCCACGTGGCTGATGACGTAGAGGCCGTCCACGCCGGCCACCACCACGTCGGCCACACCGTCGCCGGTGACGTCGCCCATGCTGGGGTATTCCATGATCGTGCCGGAGCGGGTCACCGGCTCGTTGAAGAGCCGTTTGCCGTCTGATCCGCGGATCACCAGGAAGCCGTCGCCGAAGCCGTTCCACAGGATCTCCCAAGCGCCGTTGCCGGTCAGATCCTGTGCGGCTACGCCCGAAGCCGACGCCGTGCTGTCGGCCACGGTCTGCTCCCACACCAGCGTGCCGTCGGCCTTGAGCACCATGAGCAGGTGATCGAAGAGCACCAGGCCCAGGCTGATGGCCGAAGCGGTGATCACGTTCACCTCGCCGTCGCCGGTGACGTCGGCCACGGTGATGGGGCTGGGGCGGTAGTGGTCGTCGTTGCCGGTGTAGTACGACCACAGCACAGAGCCGTCGGCCCGCAGCGCCTCGATGCGTGGCCCCCAGTTGATGATGATCTCGGGGTTGCCGTCGCCGGTGAGATCGGCCACCGCGGGCGAGCCGAAGACGCCGCTCAGCGGGGTCGTGTCGGTCATGGTGTAGCTCCACGCCAGCGTCAGGCTGCCGGTGGGGCCGAACTCGTGGACCTTGAGCGTGTGCGCCTGCGCGGTGACGATGTCGAGCAGGCCGTCGCCGGTGATGTCGGCCAGCACAGGCACGCTGGGCCAGCGCCCAATCGGATCGCTGTCGAGGATGTTGCCCTGGTGATCGAGCACGTAGATCGCGTCCTCGGAGGCGGCGACCACGATTTCGGGATCGGGATCAGCGTCGAGATTGGCCAGCGTGGGGCCGCCCCACCCGAAGGTGTTGCCCGCCACTGTCGACAGCTTGACGCTGTTCTCCTGCCACAGCAGGCTGCCGTCGTGGTGGAAGGCAAAGAGGCCGTTGACGCCGCCGATGATGATCTCGGCGCGCCCGTCACCGGTAATGTCGGCCAGGGCCGGTTCGGCGGCAGGCCCCACCGCATCGCTCGTCCACAGGATGGGATCACCGTCGCCGGTATCGGCGCCGTCGCCGCGGTAGACGTAGAGCCGCCCGTTGACGCCAGGCGCCACCAGTTCCACGCTGCCGTCGCCGTCCAGGTCACCGATGCCGATGGTGCTGAGGATGCCGGTGCCGTAGGCAGCGTTCAGTTCCTCTGTGGCTGTATCGTCGTGCCACACCACTTCGGGCGTGTAGCTGTAGAAGTCGGGTGGGTTCACCTGGAAGGCGTCGACGCGGCCCGAGGCGCGGGTGTGTACCAGCACGGAGTGCGGCCCGTCTCCCAGATCTTGGAAGTGCAGGGCGAAGGGCTGGTTGGTGTACTGCGCGGTCATGTCGAATTCGCCCATGCTCTGGCCGTCGATCACCACATCCAGGAACGAGTTGGCCCGGTTGTGGCCCAGCAGCGTCAGATCCTTGCCCACGAAGTTGAACCAGATGTTGGGGTTGGCATTGGGCAGGCTCTGGGCCAGGTAGTCGCCCTCGTAGGCGTATTCGTTGGTGGATCGACCCCACCAGTCTTTGTTGGTGTAGTGGAAACGGCTGCTGTAATCGTCCAGATCTGCGTTGTACCAGCCCGCGGCCAGGGGTTGACCGTCCCAGATGTCGATGTAATCGAGGTTGAGCGCGCCGCTCACCGGCGTCACCGAGATCGTATGTGTGCCGGTGATCAGATCGTCGTAGTAGACGCTTGACGCGCCGCCCACGCTCGCGGACGTGTCGAACTGGCCGCGAGATGTGCCGTCGATGTAGACCTCCACCGTGCCGCCGGCGACGAAGCCTACGCCGACCCAACTGCCTTCAAAGTCCAGCGAAGCCACATTGTCGGCTGCGGACGTGTTGATGTAGTTGCCACCGCTGGCGCTGAACAAGCTGCCATTCGGGCTCCAACTCTGCGGCGTGGTGACGTAGGGATAGCCGTTGTAGCGCAGATCGGGGTGATCTTCCTCCAGACGGATTACGACGCTGGGCGCGGGTGTGGTGTAGTTTTCGCCTGTGGACGGCGTGGTGAAGCTGTCCACGGTGACGACGTTGCGGTACGCGCTCACTTCGAGCACGTGGGGGCCGTCACCCAAGCCGCTGAACGAGAAGGCACGCGGACCGGCGGCAAGGCTGTAGGTGTTGAAGTAGCCCTGCGATACGCCGTCGATGCTGATCTCGATGGAGTGGTAACTGGATCGCGCCCATGCCTGGAAGGTCACCGAATCGCCGGTGAAGGGGAACCAGGCTGTGGCGTTTCCGCCGCTGTCGGTGAAGCTGCCGCCCGACGCGCCGGCGTCGGTGCGCTGCCCCCACCCATCGCTGTAGAGGACGCGTGCATCCATCTCCTCGAAGACGCCCTGCGCCAGCGCCGAACCGTCCCACACATCGAAGAAGTCGAAGTAGACGCGGGCGCGGCCTGCGTTGGGGTGGCTCGTCCCCAGCACGGTGATGGTCACCGTGTGGGCGCCTGCGCTCAGGTTGTCGAAGTAGTAGCTCTTGGTGCCGGCGATGCGGGCGTAGAGATCCACCGTGGCGACGACGTTGCCGTCGATGGCGATCTCGGCCTGCCCGGCGTCGGTGTCGGTGGTGAAGCCTACGCCGATCCACGTGCCGCTGAAGTCGAACTCGATGGTGTCGTCCGCCGTGGCCGAGTAAACGTGCTGCCCGTCGCTGGCGCGGTCGCTGAAGATGTTGTTCACACGCACCCAACTCTGCGCCGTCTGTGCAAAGGACACACCGTTGTAGCGGATGGCGGGATCGTGCTCTTCCACACGGTGGATGCCCGGCGTGCGCGTATCGAGATCGGTGAAGGGCGCCGAACCGGGGGTGACGAAGGCGTCGGCCAGGGCGCGATCTCGGTATCCTTCCAGCCGCAGCAGGTGGACGCCTGCACCGAAGCCGTCGAACGACAGTGTCTCGGTGACAAACGCCGCTGCGTAGTTCTCCAGGTAGCCCACAAACTGATCGTCCACGAAGAGGCGCATGTCGTTGCTGAAACGATCTCTAGGCAGCACGATGCCCACGCTGTCGCCGTTGAAGGGGAACCAGGCAGTGGAGCCGAATTCCAGGTAACTGCCGCCGGAGGCCCCGGCATCGCTGAGGACGTTCCAATTGTCGCTGGTGAAGACGCTGTCGCGGTCTTCGGCTTCGTAGCTGCCGTTGGCGAGGCCGGTACCGTCCCACACGTCGATGAAGTCGAGGCGGATGTCGTCGCGCTGTGCGAAAGCTCCGCGCTGATCCAACACAGTCACCGTGACTGTGTGTGTCCCCGCGGCGAGGCCGGTGTAACGGCGTGTCAGCAGCCCGGCGGCGTTGCTGTAGGTGTCGACGATCTCCTGTTCTATGCCGTCGATCTGGACACGGGCAAGGCCGCCCCAACTGTCGGTGTAGAACCCCAGCAAGACGGCTGTGCCGTCGAAGGTGAAGCTGACGGTGTCGCTGAGGGTGCCGCTGCCTGCCACGTAGCGGTTGCCGGCAATGGCCTGCTGCGCCAGGCTCCACGTAGCCGATGTGTCGCTGAAGGCGACGCCGTTGTAGCGCAGCGCCGGGTCGTCTTCTTCGTAGCGGGTGTAGCCTCCGATCACTGGCGGCTGGTAGAAGGGCGCCACGCCGGGGGCGATGAAGGTGTCCAGTGTCAAGTTGTTGCGGTATTCGTCCAGTTCGAGCACGTGCAGACCGGGGCCGAAGCCATTGAGCGAGAGCGTTTCGGTGGCGATATCGGTGCGGTAGAGATCGAACTTGGTCACGAACTCGCCGTCCACGCTGATGCGCATTTCGTCCCAGAACGGGGTGTTGACGATCTGTATGCCCACCGAATCGCCCTCGAAGTAGAACCACACCTTGTCGGCGCGGGTGCCGTAGGTGCCTGCACTGGCGTTGGTGTCGTTGTTCAAACTCCAGCCATTGGACGAGAGCACGCGGACATCATCGTGCTCGAAGACGCCGGTGGGCAGCGCGGTGCCGTCCCACACGGTCAAGTAGTCCAGCGCCACCCAGTTACGGTTGCTGAACGGGTTGTCCTGGGAGACGACTGTGAGCTGCACCACGTGCTGGGCATTGGTCAGTCCGGCGAAGACGAGGGCGCGGGTCTCGTCGCGCCCGTAAAGATCGAAGATCCCCTGGCTGACGCTGTCGATGGTCACCTCGACCTTACCGGCGTCGGTGGTTTCACCGAAGCCGATCTCCAGCCACGTCCCGGTGAAGGTGAAGGTGGCGGTGGCCCCCACTTCTTCACTGCGCAACACCGAGGCGTTGCTGTAGTAGCCCAGGTTGACCACGCGCCAATCGCCGTTGTACGCGATGCCGGCGTCGGTCTCCTCGTAGCGGACGAGGCCGGGTGCAATGGTGGTGGAATCAGCAGCCTGCACCGCGATCTGTTCGGTAGGTGGTGGGGTGGCCGCAGCGCTGTTGTGCTGCACCGACGGCAGGTAGGCCACCGTGGGGCCGCCGTTGGATCGGCTCGTCTCCGCCGAGGACGCGGCTGAGACGGCCCACATGGGCGCGTTGTAGATGGTTGTGGCCGCGGTCGCCGTGCGCGCGGCGGGGATCACCACGCCGTCGATCTGACTGGTGATGTAGGTGGTCACCGTCACCGCGCCGGGGACGACAACGGCGGGCGACACCGATTGGCTCACGCGCAGCCCCTGGCCCACGCTGAAGAAGCCATAGCTGCTGCCGTCGGGGATCAGGCCACCGGCGGCGTCGCGCAGATCCACGGTGACGGTGTAGACGCCCTCGGCCCAACCCGAGGTGTCCACGTTGGCGAGATCGTAGGTGCGCGGGTTGCCCGCCAGGATGTCCACGGGGATCTCGCTCTGGCTGAACTGTGTCGCCCCCGCCGCATCGAGGACGTTGACATCGACGTTGGACGCTTGCAGGATGCCGCTGAGGTTCGCCACTTCCACGCGCAGATCGGCGTTGCTGCTCCCCGTCTCCACGAAGGGCGGATCGGCGAGCACCTGCGTCACCTGCACGAATTTGTCCACGGTGTTGAGGCGCGCCTTGGCCTCGCTGCGCAGATTCAGCGTCAGATCCGGCACAACCGGATTGACGGCGGCGGCCAGGTCGAAGCTGCCCAGCGCCGCCGGGGTCACGTCCACGGGCAGGCTGCGGGTGACGCCGGGCGCAATGGTCTCGTCGAACGTGAGATCCGCGCCCGGTAGCCCGGTGACGGTGATGGCGTAGGTGGTGGTCACCGCGCCCTGGTTGGTCACGTCCAGCGCGAAGTTCGCGGTGTCGCCCAGGAGGACGGCGTCGACGTAGGGCGTGAAGCGGGCGCGTGCCAGGTGATCGGTCACCTGGCACAGCTCGCCGCTGAGGACGTCCACGGCCTGGGCCAGATCGCCCACCGCGGCCAGGATGTCATCGTCGCCGTTGGCTGCGCCCACCGCCGAGGACGCGCTGTCCACACCGGCCAACGCGGGCAGATCGATGGGCAGCGCGGCGTCGCGGGCATAGGTGACCACGTCCTGGCCTGCCGCGGCCACCTGATCGCGCAGCGGCAGCGGGCAGTCGCCGATCTCGCACCAGTATTCCAGTTCGATCACGGTTTCGGCCAGGGCCGAGAGCGCCGCTCCCAGCGTGTGGTTGACGGTGCAACGGTTGGCCGCAGCGGTGAGCAGACCGGCCTGCGCGCTGATCACCTGCACGTCGGCCAGGGCGTACTGCGTGTAGCTGCTAGGCGCGTCGCCGGCCAGGATCAGCCGGTAGCGTTGCCCCAAAATGGCGTCTTCGGCGGCAGTGAGTGTCAACTGCTCACTGCGCTGCTGGCCCACCGAGAGCGACAGCGACGACGGCAACGACGCCAGGCTCCAACTGCCACCGGGCAGATCGGCGCGCACGGGGAAGTCACCGCCGCCGTTGCCCACGTTGGTGAACGAGACGTCGAAGTCGGCGCTGCCATTGGGCGGCAGGTAGATGGTGGACGGATCCACTTCGACAAAATTGAACGCCTGCGTGGCCATGCTCCACGGAATCGAGACATTGGCGCTGCCTGCGCCGCCGGTCATCTGCACCGACATACTGAACGACGTCCCCGGTGTGGGGGGCGATGTGGGCGACACGTACAGGCCCACATCCGTTGTACTGTGCGCGGGGACGACCACGCTCGCGCCCGATTGACGCGTTCCATTGAGCACGAGCCAATCCGCGGGCGCGCCGCTCACCGCCAGATTGACGCTCTGCGCCTGGTCGCTGCTGTTGGTGAGGGTGAGACGGTAGGCGGCGTTGGGGATCTCCATTTCGCCGTCGTTGGTCTGGTTGGAGACGGCGTCGAAGCCGGCCGCGCCCATTGGCACGGTGATGTTGGCCTCGGCCGCGTAGGACATTGTCATTTGCGCCGCGCCGCCCACGGTGACGGTGTGACGCACGCTGCGCAACAGATCGGGGTGCTGCGCGACTGTACCACGATGAGGAGGGTGTGGTCGCCTGTCCCCGCTGTGGTGGGCGGCGTCACCTGCACACCTGGTTGCCCGCGTCCCACGCCACCGCCCAGCCGTCGGGGACGTAGGCCAGCGCGCTGAATTCGCCGTCGAAATTGGTCGCCAGCGCCGCGTCCACACGCAATGGGTTGCCCGGGTGTGGTGGCGGAAGAACCCGGATGTGCTCAGTTGTGCGGTGGGCGCGCCTGTGGGCAGGCTATTGGTGCCACTGAGCTGTGTCCCGGCGACGGCATTGGGCGCGCGGCGGGTGTGTAGGCGAACTGTACATCGGGCAACGGAATCGGTGACCCTGCCGCCTGCGCCAGCATGAACTGCTCCACGCCGCAGTTGTCCACGGGGCAGAGATGCGCGGGCAGGAAGGCCCAGGAGAGATCCGGCGTCTGCTGGGCGGCGTCCGCGCTGCGCGCCAAGCCGCCGAAGGCATCGGCCAGCGTCATGAACGTCTTGTTGAGGCCGTCGCCGATCTGAGTGAGCAGGGCGATAAGCTGTGCCAACCCTGCCCCACCGGGCGGCGTTCCCAGCCAGCCGCCGCTGATGTCGCCCAGTAATTTGTTGAGGAACATCTCGAAGAGTTCGATCAGCAACTGTTCGCCGAATTTTGGATGAACTGCCACTCCAACGCGGACGGATGTAGTCCATTTTCGCCCACGCTGATCGGTTTCGCCGCTGACTGGATCGACCTGCCACCAGGCCAGTTCGGGTGCGCCGTCGATGGTTACCGGCGCGGACGGGGCGAGCACGCTTTTGCCCGCAGTGAGGGCTTCGATCATGTAGGCTTTGCCATCCGCCGAATACGGGTAGTGGACAAGCAGATCGATGTCTTCGGGGTGGAAGAGCACAGGCTCGATGTCGGCGGCGGCCATTTCGGCGAAGATGCGGGCCGCGCTCACGGCCTGTTCGGCGCTCATGGTCTCCAGAGCCGCGCCTTCCAGGTATGCTTCCACCAGCCCTTTGATCCACTGAGCGGTGCCGGCCGCGCGGTGACTGGCCGGGATGCACCACCGCGTCGACGCGGGTGGTGCGCAGGTCTACGTTGGCCGACATGCCCTCGTCTTCGAGCTTGGCGCCCACGGCGAAGATACGCGGTGTGGTATAGAAGAGTTCGGTGCGCAGGCCGTCTTCGAGATCGGCAAGGACGGCGTCGCTCTGCCGGGCGAAGTCGAGGCCGATGAGCGCCAATTGTTGGCGGTTGGCTGAGACTTGCAGCCCGGCGGTGCGAATCAGGATGTCGATCTGATCAGCGGTATAGCTGTCGCCCAGATCGGGGATCATGTCGAGCACCTGCCGCCCAATGTCGCCGATCTCCAGCAGCGGATCCAGTGCGGTCACTGCCTGGCGTTTGTATGCCCACTCCGGCACAGCGTTGGGCAGCACCCAGTGGACGTACTGTTCGTCGGGTTGCAAGAAGGGCTGCGAGTTGGTGGCGTCGATGCTCAGATTGGGCTGCCCGCCGTTCTTGCGCACGTCCGCGCCCAGCAGATCCTTGATGGGGCGGCGGAACGTTTCGCTGTTGCCGTCGAGATCGGTGATCTCGTACTCGATCCAGATGGCCGTGGTGGCCTGGGTGCCGAAGGGGAAGTTGGTAAGTAGATCCTGGAAAGGATCACCCAACACGGCGTCGTTGTTTTCTTCGATGCCGAAGTAGGGCTGGTAGATGATCTGGCGCGAGCCGAAGACACCACCTGCCACGCCCCCGTCTTCGACGAATTGGCCGAAGGTGACGCGTTTCGCCGCCACTTGCGCTGTGGGGAAGGTGCCGAACAGCGGGCTGAATTCGGTGAGAAAGGTGCCGTTGGTGGGGAAGGCCGTATACTGCTCCACCGTCAGCGAGAGCGTGATCGTGTGCTGCATCACCGCGGGGACAGCGGCCACACCGTCGAATTGGCCGCCGGACGCGAACGAGTCGCCCACCGCCGCGCCGGGGAAGCTTGGATCGAGGTTCGTCCAACCCTGGCCGGGCAGATTGGCCTCCACCCACCAGTGATCCTGGGCAATGGCGATGAGATCGGCATCGTTGACGGGATCGGCGGCGGCGACTTCGGCGGGGCGATAGCCGGCCAGGCCCGCTGGTGTGGCGAAGGCGCTTGCCAGCAGCGTCTTGGCGTCGGCCTCGCTCAGCGCGCCGTGTTTGTAGCGCGCAGGGACGCCGGCGGCGCGCAGCATGGCGATGAGCAGCGTCGCCTGATCGAGGCTGTTGCCGCCGTTGCTCCACAGCGTGCCGCGTGTGCCGCGTAGCGATCCGCGGTACGGTTCGTAGGCCATCGCCTGCACCACCTCAAACGCGGACAGGGGGTCCTGGCCGAATTTGCTGCTGAACCAGAGCATGTCGGCGTCGGTGGGATCTGCCTCGGCGCTCGCCTGCACCGTCTCGGCGGGGACGCCGTCGGGCGCGAGTTGCGCGGGCCGATGCGTTCACCGTGGTGTCCCACAGCGTGGCGGCGGCGGTGAGGCCGTCTTCCAGCAGCGTGAAATCAGCGGCGACGCCTGGCGGCTGCACCGTCATCGTGAAGGTGTAGCTCGTCCCCGGCAGGATGGCAGGCAGCGACCAGCTGAGCGTATCCCCACTTTGCGCTGGCGCGCCGGTGCTGTCCACGAAAGAGGCGCCGCTTGCCAGCGTGGTGCTGACGACGACGGAGCGCAGCGCGTTCATGTCGTCGGCGGGGTCGAAGGCGGTGAGGATCGCCACCGTATCGGTGACGGGCGCACCTGCCGTCGTCTCCGGCGCGCGGGTGGGGGCGAGGTTGTTGTGCAGCGCGTAGGTGATCTCGACTGCACCGCCCGTCTTGTAGCGCGACTGCACGCGCGAGATTGTCAACGGGTCCGCGAGGGGTGCTGGCAGCGCGGAGGCGACGTCCTCGCGCGGCTGGGGCGCGGGCAACATCGCTGCCGCGGCCGGTTGCGGCGCGAACGCGGCGATCCCCAGCGTCTGCCCCAGCAAACTCAGGCAGACCAAGATGGAAACGATTCGATACCACTTCCTGCTAACGTACATTGAATTCTCCTCGGTGGAAAGCGTTCGCAGACTGTTGATCTACGAAGGCACATGGAGATAGGAGAAAAAGCAGAGAGGGACACGGATTACGCAGATTACACGGAGTTGAGATTCCGTCTTTTCTGTCCCTCAAGTCCTGAAATCCGTGTCCGGTTCTTCTCTCTTCTTCTCGTTTCTCTTGTGTCTTCGTGTGCCTTCGTAGATTATTTCGGTTCTGTATCCTCGTGCTCGTCGGCCAGGGCATCGGCCAGGACATCGGCCAGGAACCGGTAGAGATCGGTCTCGCTGGCGAAATGGTGCTTGTGGCCGGTGTGCGGCGAAACCAGTTCGGCGCGCCAGGGGGCGTGTTCATCTTCACGCCAGAGTCGCAGCAGATAGGCGTGGTAGTTGGGTGGTTTGGCTGTCATCGTGTGCGCTGTCCTTACATTTGCCCAACTGCTCGCGGGATTGTCTCAAATCGTCTGACGCGGCTACACTGTGTCTTAGGTTTTGTATAAAATGGATGCGCAACAGGACACAGACCCACAGGATTTGCCGGACCAGAGAACAGACTTTTAGATTTGGCGTCTTTGCGTCGGTCAGTGTGGTTAATCGTAGTGACAAAACGATCAAAAAACGATCAGAAATTGTGAGATGAACAAAAATCGCTTGGAAATCCGCCTGTTTGGCGGGTTGGATTTGAGGTTGGGCGGAGATGTTGTGGGCAGTCTGCCCACGCGCAAAGCCGAGGCGCTGTTAACCTACCTGGCCTGCCAGAAAAGACCGATTGGCCGCGAGGTGCTGGCCGATCTGCTCTGGGATGATCGCTCGCAGGATCAGGCGTTGGCCAACTTGCGCTCGATCCTTTCCAGCCTGCGCAAGGTGCTCAAGGATCACCTGCTGGTGACGCGCCAGACGGTGGCCTTCGACCGCAGCAGTGATCATTGGCTGGACGTGGACGCCTTCACCCAGCAGATCGACGCACTGGCGCGCCTGCCGGGTGACCAGCGGACGGCGGCCCTGCAGGCCGCAGTGGATCTCTACCGCGGCGACTTTCTGGAAGGCTTCTACCTGCGCGAGAGCATCGGCTTCGAGGAATGGGCGATCTTGGAGCGTGAGCGGTTGCAGCGCCTCGCCGTTGATCTCTTCTGGCAGGGGATCGAGGCCACGTCGGTAGCGGGTGACTACGTCACCGCGCTGCGCTACGCCGACAAGCTGCTGCGCTTCGACGATCTGAGCGAGCGCGCCCACCGCGCCCGCATGTTGCTCCTGGCGCGTACGGGCCAGCTCAACGCGGCGCTACAACAGTACGACAGCCTGTGCAAGCTACTGGACGACGAATTGGGGGTGCCGCCGTCGGCGCAGACTGTGGCGTTGCGCGAGCAGATTTTGGCCGCGCGCGAGACGCGCCCGCCGAAATTGCCGCCCGCGCCCGCCCATTTCTTGGGCCGCGCCGAGGAGCAGGCCGAACTGGCGGCGCGCCTGCGCGATCCCAACTGTCGGCTGGTCACCTTGCTGGGGGCCGGCGGCATGGGCAAAACGCGCCTCGCTGTGGAGACGGTGCGCGATCTGCTGACCCAGCACCCCGGTCAGTTCTTGCACGGGGTCTGTTTTGTGGCGTTGGAAGAGGTAGGCGAGGCGCGCCTGCTGGGCCAGGCATTGGCCGAAGCTCTGGGTGTACCCCTCTCCGGTCAGGATGAGCCGCTGGCGCTGGTGATCGATTCCCTGCGCGACAAAGAAATGCTGCTCGTTTTGGATAATTTCGAGCAGCTGGTAGAGGATTCTGAGCAGGTGGCGCAGATTTTGGCGGCGGCGCCGGCTGTGAAACTGCTGATCACATCACAGGAAGCGCTGCACCTGCACGAGGAGTGGATCATCGATCTGGCCGGGCTGGCCACCCCGCACGAGGCAGAGCGCAACGATGACCAGTTGGTGCGCTACAGCGCTGTCCAGCTTTTCTTGCGGATCTCGCAGCGGTTGTCGCCGCGCTACCGGCCTGCGCCCGCCGATATCCAGGCCATCGCTCGGGTCTGTCACCTGTTGGAGGGGATGCCGCTGGGGATCGAGTTGGCCGCAGTGTGGATTCGTCACTTTTCGGCGGCGCAGATCGCCGAGGAGATCGGCAGTGGGTTAGACTTCCTCACCACGAACATGCGCAACACCCCCGCCCGCCACCGCAGCCTGCGCGCCGCCTTTGAGTACACGTGGCGTCTGCTGCCTGTGGAAAGTCAATCCGTCTTTGCGCAACTGGCGACATTCCACGGCGGCTTCAACGCAGACGCTGCCGCGGCAGTGGCGTCGGCGCAGTCGGCGCACCTGGCGCTGCTTGTAGAAAAATCCCTGTTGCGCGTCCACGACGGGCGCTACGAGATGCACCCGATGCTCAGCCGATTCGCCGCGGAGAAGCTGACGCTGGACATGGCGCACAGCCAGGACGTCCACGCGCGGCACGCTGGTTTCTTCTTCGATATGCTGTCCGCGCTGCGTGGCGGCGATTCGCTGGAACAGCGGCGGGCGATTCGGGGCGAGCTGGCCAACGTCCGCGCTGCGTGGCGGTGGGCGGCGGCGCAGCAGAACCACGCCCAGATCATGACGGCGTCGCCGATTTTACACAGCTTTTTCAGCGCGCAAAGTTGGTTTCGTCAGGGCATCGACGCCTTTGACGAAGCGCTGGCGCATCTGCCCGCCCAGGCCGACATGCCGCCTGTGCTGGCGCAGAGTCGCTGCGAGTTGTTGGGGCGTCGGGCCAGAATGCAGATCCACATCGGCCAACTGGAACAGGCCAACCGGGCGCTAGACGAAGCGCTCACCTACCTGCACCACGTCGAAAGCCCGGCGCGGCGGTCGACGATCCTGGGCTATCGGGCCATGGGCGCCTACTACAGCGGCGATCTGCCGCGCACCATCGAGTTGACACAGCAAAGCCTGGCCCTGGACGAAGCATCGGGCGATCAGGATGGCATCGCCTTTGCGCTCAACTTTCTGGGGATCGCGCACAAATCTTTGGGCGAGTACGAGCTGGCCACGGACTATTTCAACCGCGCCGTGGCGATCTACCTGGAGATGGGTGATGATCTGGGCAGGGCGATGTCGCTGAACAACCTTGGCAACCTGGCGCAGGCGCAGGGCGATTACGTGGCCGCCCACGAGCATTACATGACGTGCAGCCGTCTCTTCCGCGAGCAGGATCACATCCACGGCGCGGCCACGACGCTGGGCAACGCCGGACGCCTGTCGCGCAAGCTGGGCAACCTGGCCGAAGCCGAGGCGCTGCTGCGCGAAAGCATGATGCTCAAAGACGAGATCCACGATCAGCGCGGTGTGGCTGTGGCCCTCATCGGCCTCTCCGACGTGGCGCTGGCCGGCGAAGACCACGTCACCGCGGCGGCGCATTTGGCCGAAGCGCTGACACTGGCCCGCACCGTGGGCGATGTGAAGCTGATGCTGGAAGTGGTGGCGGGCTACGGCTGCCTGCGCTTGGGCGAACAGGACGATCCGCTGCCTGGGGCGCGGCTGCTGGCGTTTGTCCTGGCGCATCCGGCGCTGGCCCAGGAGGTCCGCGATTACGTGGAGACGCTGCGCCAGGGTATCGCTCCTGCCGTGTGGCAACAGGCGACAGCGTGGGCCACCTCGCAAGAACTGCCGGCTGTCCTCGATCTCATCGGGTTGCAGGCAGGTTAGGCAGAACGTGGATGGGATGAGGTGCTCAAGGGGTTGAGGCCGTGAGGGCGTTCGCAAACTCGTCAGGTTTTCTGTAACCTGGCGGGTTTTTGTTATGTGCGCCGATACGCCCCGTCCGCGAGGACCGGCACACAAGCACTCACATTCAGCGCGGCGACGAGATCTACATTCTGCGGGAAGCCGCGTTCGATGTGCTCTCTGGCCGATCCACAGGCGGCGAGCAGCGCGGGGAGATCGTCCTTGGCGTCGAGGAAGGCGGCGCGGGCCGCGCTCGCTTCGGGCGACAGCCGGCCGCTCAGATGACTGAGGATGGCGCCCGCGCCCAGCCAATCTTCGTAGGATGGGCGCAGTGACCCGTCTTCGCGCCAGCGTTCGCCCGCGGGGATCACGGCGATACGCCGACCGTAGCGTTTGGCAGCGGCGGCCACGGCGTGAGCGTTGCGCAGGCAGCCGGCCAGGGTGGGCGTGTCTCCGGTGGCGAGGCTGAGCGTCGACCCGTTGGGTGAAGGTAGCACCAGCCGCAAGTGGGCGGGCAGGTTTAACAGCGAGTGAGGCGAGAGCGAATAGCGGCCTTCGCCCCATTTCCCAGCTAGTTCGGCGTTCACGGATGCAGCGAAACCGGCGGCATCGTCGCCGCGGTACGGGAAGACGGTTGCGCCCTGCGCCGTGGCGATCTCCACGCAACTGGTGAACGACAGCACATCCACGATGATCACCACATCGCTGGCGGGCGTCAACTGGGCGACGCCTTGCAGCCCCCACTCACAGCGTACATCGAAGGCCGATTGATCGAATATCATGGCGCTGCGTCTCCTCTTGCATGAAAACCTCTACTGGGAATAAGGCCCCAAGAATCGTTCGCCGTCGAAGTGGATCAGGTGCGACGGCGATTCGGCGATCCAGACTTCGGTTTCCCAGGCAATCTCGCTGACGTAGCGAGCCATTAACGAACGTGTTGGGAATGCTGTCACGTATACGATCCTGCCTCAACGCCTGAAAACAGATCCGCCAATTCGGCGTGGCGTTTCCGTCATGGCCCGTGGCTGGTGATCTCCGCAGGGCCAGTTTCGGTCTGCAAAGTACAGCACAAGATCCGGCATTTTGCCATGAACGTTGATGTTGCCGCCCAATCGTGCCAATCGGTTTGCCATCGAAGTGTGCCCATTTGTCACCTGTGTCTCCCACGTAGACGAGGTGGCTATTGAAATTTTCAGGGCGAAGTCCTCGATTACAGAGCGAATCAACTCACTGTGCTCACCCGGACTGAGCGTGATTTCTACACCGTCGTTAAGTTCGCACAGGCAGTGCATGTTGCCACGTTCCTGGCGCGTAACGTTTGACAAGCGTCGTGCGATTACGCAAATAAGTCTTCAACGCTGTCTGCCATCGTCCACCACCGGTACAATGTTAACCCGGTGATAGGGTGGATGGTTCAATCTGATAAACCGCGCGGACTGTTCACGGGGCGTTGGGATCATCGAGGTTGCTTACCACAACGACGCCTGCATCAACGAATTGATGGATTGTGTGCCGTCGGATGGTCTCCATTGTTTTGGCGCATAGGCTCTACCGATGTGCCGGATCAATCCATGATCGGCGTGATCCCCATCAGCAGGATCGGACGCCTCTCGCCATGATGCGGCAGGCGGCAGATCAACAGCGCCAGCGAGTACAGCGCACCGATCTTTCCGTTCTGTTGCGCAGGGTAACCCCAAGGCGCCGAGGACTTTACCTGCATCCTCTTGGATCGTTGTTCGGATGCTTCTGTCGTGCGAGGATGAGTCTTTCTCGCCGGTGTCGATTCGCCTGGGGCGACATGATGGGTGCTGCATTGCCCATGTGCCGAGGGGTATGCAGGAACGCCACGGCTTGGATATTTTAGTAGACGCAGATCCGTGGCGTTGACCTGAGTGTGCCGGTGAACCGCCGAAAATATTCGTCCCACAGCCATCGAATTGAGGAATGTGGTCAACCCATGGAAAGAAAGGCGAAGGTAACTCGGGCAGACCACGTTTATCGACATGGAAGAAGACGTTGAGGTGGTTTTCAAGCCAAGAAACTCAGCGTCGGGGAAGGTCTGTGGGTTAACAACGGTAGCCACGATCCGTCGCTTTTCTTCTTTAGAAGAGAATCGGCGCACAACGCAATGGTGGGCATTGGGAAACAACCATTTTGTGTTTGAATGTTTAGCAATATTGCGTTTGGCGCTCGCAATGATGGATTCGGCCACGTTGCGTTCCGCAATTACTTGGAAGTGACCGCAGGATAGAGCAACGGTACGCTCTGTTCCACCGGCATGTCGCGTAAATGTTCCCTCATGCGAAAATCGACAACGGGTCCGGTTGATGCTTCCCGATCCCCAAATCTGCCAGTGAGTAGCGAACTGAGTCGGCTCGTTCAGGAACAGGCGCGTTGGAGAAGTAGGCACATGGATGAAACAGTCACTATCATCGGGAAAGACGATGCGCTGGAAGGGATAAGCATGGCTTTCAGAATCCTGAGAATGTCTCGCATCTGTGGGCCTTCGACGATTGTATTTGACCCTGATCCGCGCCTCGCTCTAATTTCAGGATGATGATGTTCTCCTGCAAAACATCGTCTGTGCTGAACGCTTTATTCCGTGATGCGAACAGGTGGATGTGCTGAATCGCCAGAATTTTCACAAAGGATCAAACGCCGAAAATGGACGGTGAGTACGGCCCATTGCAGAAGCTGCGTGGGATGATCGCCACAAGTTTCCCGCGATCGGCCAGCAGCAGCGCCAGGGCGACAAACGCCGAATACAGTTACAGTTTCGATGCCGGAGCGGCTCAACGCCGCTCGATACGATGAAGTCGCTGCCGAATTTTCTTGTAGGGGGGGATTGAGGATGGCGTGCGTGTAGGAGGGGTAACGGTTAACGTAAAGAGATTGCCGGAAGGTATTCGCCGCCGCATGAACAAAATCACCAGATCGGATATTTGCAGGTCTGCTGCCCGGCGCTGGTACGGGCAAACGATTTTCTCAAATACGGTGCAGCCTTTCGTCGATCGCATGCATCGACTTCAACTTCATCAAATCCAGATCGCCGACAAGCCATGCATAAATGAAGGCGGTTGACAGCGAACCGACACCGGCTCCAGCATCCAACAGCCGACACTGCCTACGTTTTCTCCGTCGAACAACACCGTAGAGATCTGGCAATTGATTCAGGCGTGAAGTACTGCCCGAGTCGCGACTTGTGGTTGGGATCAGTTGATCTGGCTATGGCGAGTCGCATCTATATAGATGATGTCGCGTAGACTCCTCAAAGCAGTCGAAAGCCGCGTTCATGCCGAAGACCATTTCAATTTACAAATCGTGTTCGCACAAAGTTCTGTGAACTTCACACCCTATTAAATCTCGTTTATGTTGCGGCGGTCTCACCCCGTTTTCAGTCAATGAAAGATAGGCCTCGTCCTGTGAACGCACGAACGCGGTAACTGATCCCCGGCATGAGATATGGTATTAGCATTGGGAATTAACATTTTCTCTTCGCGGATGGGAGACGAAGATGGCGTCTTTTGAAATGGGGCGCCAGTTCGAGGATCGACTTGCCCCAGCGCTGTCGCTCTGTTCCAGACTCATGTCGATGAACTCGGTGCCGTCGATGTTGCGCAGTTTATGCGTTGCGCTCGGTGTTGCAGTTCAGTAAACGACGGGCCAGGGCGATGTTGTAAGCGCGGATGATGTCGGTGCGCCGGATAATGCCCAGCAGACGCTCCGCAAGGTTGCTGCGGTCGACCACCGGCAGGCGTCCGTAGCCGCGGATGCCTGCGCGCCAGCGCCTCGCCCTTTGTTTCGTCAGGGTGAGCACAACCAGCGCTCCGCAGGATGCCGATCTCGGCGCTGGTGCCGCCGCGGACGGTTGGGTCAAATCTGTCACCGTGACGATGCCCCACCAGAGTTTGCCCTCGTGATTGAGCACCAACAGCCCGTGTCGCCGTGGTGCAGACGTCGGAGAGTTCGGGCAACGTCGCTGTCCATAGGCACCGTGCTTATGTTGCGCCGCCATGACTTCGTTCACTGCTCGCATTGAGCACATCGTCGCGTCCTCCTTGCAGGTGTAATGCCTTCGAGTTTGGTTTGACGTGCGTGTAGATTGAGAACGAGAAGAGCCGTTCTGCCAGTAATGCCAGAAAGCCCCGTCGCAAGCATCAGCGGCAGGATTAGCTTGTAGTCGTTGGACATCTCGAAGACGATGAGGATCGACGTCATCAACGCGCGCCGCCGGAAGACAGCCGCCATCCCCTACAATGGCATAGGCGCCGGGATTCACGTCGCTACATCGGGCCACGAGGCTGTGCGCCACACTGCCCTGCCACCCAATACAGCACCCATGTAAGGCTCGGCGCAAAACGCCCCGAATTTGAGCCGAGCGTAAACGTCGTTGCCAGCAGTTTAGAATGAGGCAACAGCGCCATCATACCTGGCAGGATGGCGAAGTTCTCGGCCTTCGCCGATCAGGCTGAAAGGCCAGGTCCTGTCTGCCTGCATCCTAACGAGCAACAACGCCGGCAGCCATCAGCCCCATGCCGATGGCGGCTTTCAGCGGCTGTGGTACGTTCCAACCGTCGAAGAAGCCTTCGGCGGTAGAGCATACCCGGATGAACAAAACCGCCACAAACGCCGCCAAGCCGAGCAGCAGGTAGATGACGTTCGCCCGGGTGTGCCAGCGGATAGGCCGCGGCACCGCAAGCACGGCTTGTCGCCCAAGTATGCGTGGCTGACCACACTGGCCGACACCGCCCGCTCAGCGATCACTACGCCGAAGTAGCGCACGGTGAAGGTGCCAAGAACAACCTCAACGAAGACAGAGCCGGCGATGGGCGCATTGGTGGCGGCAATCGGCGGCGCCGCTGCCACCAGCGTGCGCACCCGCTCGTTGGAAAAAGGTGAGCACCCTGACCGATGGTAGAACCCAGCGCAGATCCACCTGCACAATCAGCCCTTCCGCCCGGCCGAAACACCGGTACCCGATGGTCAACGAAGACACGGCATGGACTTTGGCAATCGCCGCGCAGAGCTGGATGCGTCCACCGCGGCTGTCGCCTCCATCACCTCTCAGCACACCGTGCCCTTTGGCTTCGGATGCCCACGTCCACCATAAACCCAGCGACGCCCGCGCCGATCATGGCGTACAAAAGCCCCATCCGTCCCCGGGTTTGCAGCATACCGTGATCACGCTGATCACGAAACCTTGAATGCCTGTCGCCACCCCCGTACCCAGTCCAACCAGCACGGCCAGTGTCACCAGGATCACTTCTTCCGGGCGGATGCCAGCCAATCAGCGGCGGCGGAGTTTCTCATTCTTCTCCGGCTGCACCATGCGGGAAATCGTTTCAAAAAAACAGACGCGGGGATTTGCTTTCCAGGCGATTGAAGGGTGAATCAGCGAACACGCCTCACCATGGCGGGATGGAAATTTTAGCTTTCCCGGTATACGCCTCCGCTGGCTGCATGGCAATCGCTATTCGCTCCAGGGTTGTAATTCAGATTGAGAGCCAAACCTTCCGAGAGCAACAGCTTCCTGGAAGGTTCGCCGCCCCAAACTCACCCTCGCTGGATGTGCGCCCTGGGTGCGGGGAATAGGCCTGTTGTTCAGTATAATTTCGACGCGAAACGCTACCGCGTTGCGCCACATCACCCACATTCACGGAAAAGAAAATCGATCATGTACGTACTCGAAAACAGCGAGTTGTCGGTTTTGGTCCTCGATCAGCGCAGGATTTGGAACGCGCTGTGGATCGCGCTGTTGCGTCGGTGGTTATCTACTGCAGATCGGTATGCCCACGGTCCCCTGCTCACCGGGCTGATGGCCCAAGCCCTACCCCGACGTCTTCGACGGTCAAAACGCCGGATATTTTGCCACTCCCCTTGGCGCAGGGCACCCGCCGGTCGGCGGCAGAAGTGGGCGTCATCGGTGTGGGAAATGCGCACCAACCCCGGCGAGCAACCGTTCTCTGTGCTAACGGGAGTTGATCGAGTTCCTGCCGTGGACAGCGGTGGAAGCTCAACCGCGCCATCACCATGCGCACCGAAGCGCGTTCCTGGTCCACACCGGCTGGCGCGCCGCCACATTACGCTGAACGGACGCAACCTCGACTGCGCGCACCAGATCGAGCACCGCGCCGTTGCCTGTGCGCTGGTTCCCGCATCCTTCTGCCCCCACGGTCGATGGCCGCCTCTGCCGCTTCTCAATGCCAGGTCAACCTGAGCAAACCCCGCTCTCCATAAACAAAGGCTGGATCTGTCAACTTGATTCCTGACTGACGGCACCAACTGCTTCCTCGCCGTCGGCTTTACCCGCAAAAGAAAGCGTGGATTGACCATCACCAGCGTCACCCCGTCCTCGGCGACGTCACCGCCTGGAGCGGACTACTGCCGGTGTACCTATGCCCGGCTGGGCAACAACACCTTCTCGTTTGCGAACCATCGAAAACGGTTAGATCGAGGAAATTCGGCGGGATTGAAGTTGAGTATCACTTTTTTAGGGGACAGGATTGGGGACTGGCGATTAGGCGATTTCAGATCAGGCGCCGATCTGAAATTTACGATCGCGTGATAAACTTGATCTCCTAATCTCTTCTTCACGCCAGCGCGCCACAATAATCTTTCTACTTCCGCCAACGCCATCTGCGCCTTCGGCAGGATGAGATCAGCGGCCTGGTAGGTGCGAATCGAGGCTGTCGTATTGCTCCTGCGCGCATGGGGTGGTAGGGGCAGCAGCTCGTAGTGGATCACGTTGGGCGGGCCGGCCACGAAGGCGGCAATATGGCACATCGATGACCTCCCGCACTGTCGTTGACGCCGGGGATGACGGGCGTACGCACGATCAGCGGCAGCGATTACTCCGCCAGAGCGGCGCGCGTTCTCCAAAGATGCGCTCGTTCGGCACGCCGGTGACCTCGCGATGCCGCGCCGGAGTCGATGTGTTTGATGTCCATCATCACCAGATCGACATGCGGCAGAATCGCCTCAGCGCGCGCTGCCAGGGAAGTTCGCCGCCGTCTCGATGGCTGTGTGGATGCCCTCGGCGCGACGAAGCAGGAAATCGCCTGCGAAGTCCAGTTGCAGCGGCAGCGGCTCACTGCCTTTGGTGTCACCCCACCCGAGCGCGGCCAGGAGCAACGTCCTGGCGGATTTCAGCCATCATCTTCCACGTCTACCACCTTGCCCGCACCACGCCGCCTGCGTAGCAGGTCTCGGCCTGCGCCCACGGTGCAGCGATCTCGCAGATAGATGTGGATGCCGTTGCCGCGTGGCATTAGCGCGTCGTTGGTTATCGTTACGCCGCACACCGCAGGTGATACAGCGCTCGGGGAAGAACTGGATCTCGAGCTGTGGACGGATGTCTTCGGGATTGTGGCACCAGAAACAGCGCAGGTTGCAGCCCTTCAAGAACACCGTGGTGCGAATACCCGGCCCATAAATGGATCGAAAAACGTTGGATGTTGGTGATGATTCCTTGCATGGCGTCTCTTTGAGGGATTGGGGATTGGTGATTAAGTGGCTTGTCGGTTGGCCTATTCGTGGGCCCAATCCATCACGGTCGCTGAGCGTACATCGATCCGCGGACGTACGATCTGTCTCAATTTTACAATCGCAATCACGATCACCCAGCTCCTACCCTTCGCAATAATGCGGTCGACGACCAGTTGACGGAATTCGGGCGACAGGCTGGCGAAGTAGGCGCTGAACCCGGTGACGCGCACGATCAGATCGGGGTACTTGGATGGATCTTTGTGGGCTTCCAGCACCTTTTCCTTGTCGAGCACGTTGAGGTTGATCTGCGTGCCGCCCAGATCGAAGTGGGTGCGGATCAGGCTGGAGACCATCTCGACGCCTTCGTCTTCGCGGGCCATACCAGGATCGAGTTCGAGCTGCATGGGCGCCGCGTTGCCCAGCGCAGGCTGCACCGACGCAATCGCCACCGCCAGCGCGGTGGTGGCGCCGTCTTGGCGGAAGCCCGGAGATGGGTTGGCGCCGTGTGCAATCGCCTCGCCGGACTGGCGACCGTCGGGCGTGGCGCCCAACTTGCGACCCAGCGCAATCGTCGACGCCCACGAGAAGAGACCGGGCGTCAGCTTGAAGCCGGGTGTAGGTTGATTCTGCACCAGGTCGGCGAAAGCCTTTGCGACGCGTTGCGCCCAGCCGTCGGCGGCGGTGTTGCCGGCGCCGTAGCGCGGCACGGCGCGCATCATCAGTCGGGCGTGCTTGCCGTCGGGGCCGGCCCAGTCTGTATCGAGGTAGTGCATCAACTTCTCCCACGTGAGCAGGCGTTCCCGTTCCACGCGCTGTTCGATGGCGGCGAAAGCGTCGGCCACATTGGCCAGGCCAGCGCCGTCGATGCCCAGGTTGTAGAATTCCACGCCGCCGTGGGTTGCGTCCAATCCCTTCTCAATCGGCCCGTAACAGAGCAGATCGAGCACCAGCTCGGGGAAGACCTCGTGCATGTGCTCCAGATGAAAGGCCATGCCCTCGGCCGTCACCTCGATGGCGCGGGTCAGGTGACCGCGGAAGCGCCGCCACAGCTCGTCGACGCTGGGGGTGATGTTGCGGTCGGCCATCATCTCGCGCAGCGCCACATCGAAGACGGTGAGGAAGTTGATCTTCACGATGTCGTTCATCGTGTACTCGCGGCCGGGGATGGCGCTCCAGTGGCAGCCGGCGTAGGCGCGGGTGCGCGCCGTCTCAATCTCAAAGCCATTGGCCACGAGGCCGTCGATGGTGCGGTCGATGCCCAGGAACTTGGGGAAGCCCATCTTGTGCGCGAATTGGATCTCCACACTGCGGCGCAGCAGGCCGGGATCCACAGTTTCGCCCACACAGACGCCGATGTTGGCCGGGATCTTCAGCGCGTCGATGGCGTCGAGCACCAGGTACGACACGCGATTGGTGACATCGTGGCCGGCTTCGTCGGGGCCGCCGAGTTGGGCGTAACCGGTGTCTTTGAGGAGCAGGCAGGCAACGTGGAAGATGGCCTCTTCGTCGGTGAGTTTGCCGGCGGCGACGTCGCGGGCGTAGAAAGGCGTGAGCAGCACGTCGAGCCGTCCTAGCGCGCCGCTGCCGTTGTACATGCGCGCCGCCATCAAATACCAGGCCATCCACTGGCAGGCTTCGCGGAAGGTCTGCGGTGGCTGGGTGATCAGCCAGGTGTTGATCTCGGCGATCTCTTCGAGGTTGGTGCGCAGTTGCGGGTTCTTCTCGTGGGCCGCCATGCAGCGCGCCTCTTTGGCGTGGCGGCGAATCCAGGTCTGGATGCCGGTGACCACTGATTCCAGGCCATCGTAGAAGGCTTCGGCCTCCACCCCGTGCAGTGGACAGTAGCGCCGGATCTGTTCCAGAATGCCGCCCCAGCCAGAACAGGCCGATGCTCAGATCAAGACGGTGCTGCGCCGCCGATGCCGTGGGAAAGCTGGTATTTTCCTGATCGGCGTGCAGGAAAGCGTAGTCGAAATCTGGATTCCAGCCGGGCCGCGGTAAGACGTGAAATTGGCCATCACCGCGCCCGCCAGCGAGCAGTTGGGATCGACGTATGGCGGGTGGGCGTCGAGCAGGCGACGGAAATTTTCACCACATGCCTTGGGGCCGTAGAAACCACCATTGGGGTGATTGGTGATCATGTTGATGCCTTCGATCAGGCAGTCGTTGATCAGAACACCCGAGCCGCTGATCGCCTGCACGATCTTGCGTTTCGACGGCGGCGGCAGGATCAGCGCCCAATCGTCATGATCCATTGAGCCGATCACCCGCTGTTTCTCCTGCGTCTGCTGCAACTTGGTGGCGCGCAGTGCGTCCAATCGATCTTGGTAGGTGAGTTCGTTCACCGGTACGTCGTAGTACATATGGACCTCGCTTATTCGGAGGATCGGGCAACGCTATGTTGCAAACTCGGGTAGTTGTTTCGGGAAACGCAGAAGGTGGTAAAGCGCGAAGTGTGTTACAAGTAAAAGACACAAAGGACATTGTCTAGATTTTACGTCCAGGTTTGAGCATCGAACATGTCCACATGGACAGGTCGCGCCTAACCTGCCGTACTGGATTGCGGCCCACATGTGCAGGAATTGAACACAAATTGGGCAGAACCAGCCAATGTGCTATATTGATCGTCGTCTTCCGGCGTGTGGTCGCCCGGCTGTCCACCTTTCCGTTCACCCTTCCATCCACCCTTCCGTCCACCGACAGTCACCTTTGGAGGGTCCCATGCCCACCCAACCGAATATCGTTTTCATCATCGCTGATCAGTTGCGCGCAGATTTCCTGGGCTGCTACGGCGCCGACTTCGTGCAGACGCCGCACATCGACGCCCTGGCCGCCCGTGGTATCCGCTACGAACGCGCCTATTCGATCTCGCCCATTTGCGTGCCCGCACGCGCGTCGCTGCTCACGGGCATGAACCCGATCAAGACAGGCGTCACCAGCAACGGGCAGTGGCTGCGCGCTGATCTGGCTGATTGCGGCGTACACACGTGGCCCGAGATGCTGGCCGCGCAAGGAACGCTCACCGCCGCCATCGGCAAGATGCACTTCTACCCGTGGGATGCGTCTTTGGGCTTTCGGATGCGCGTGATCGCCGAAGACAAGCGTTGGATCAACGTGCGCGACGACTACTATCGCTTCCTACGCAGCCGCGGTGAACGCAAGTACCACGGCAACGAGCACGCCGGGTACTACGAAAACCGTGGCGCCATCGTCAACCGCCTGCCCTGGGAACTCTCTGTGGATCATTTTGTGGGCCAGGAAGCCGCCCACTTCGTCCGCATCTACGGCGAGGAGACCCCCTTTGCAGCGATGGTCAGCTTCCCTGGGCCGCACTGCCCCTACGATCCGAACCAGGAGTTCCTCGATCAGGTGGACGCCGCCGCCATGCCCGATGCGATCCCCGCCGTAGACGAGAATGTGGCGCGGATTCGCGCCCAGAGCATTGCCGGCAATCGCCGCGCCTGGAACGGCGTCGATTACACCGAATTCACCGCCGATCACAAGCGCAAGATCCGCGCCCACTACGCCGCCTCGGTTCAGCAGATCGACTACGAAGTCGGCCAGATCATGGATGCGCTGCGCCAGAAGGGACTGTTGGAGAGCACGTGGATCATCTTTGCCAGCGATCACGGCGACTACCTTGGGGATCATGATCTCATCGGCAAGGGGACGTTCTACGAGGCCAGCATCCATGTACCGCTGATCGTCTGCCCGCCCGGCGGCGCTGCTCCGTCCACCTGGCCCGATCTGGTGGAACTGGGCGATATCACCGCCACGATCATGGCCATTGCCGGGCACGATCTGCCGAGCTACTACGATTCGATCCCGCTGCCTGGGCTTGGCCTGCCCGGCTCGCGCAAGCGCGACGAGATCGTCGGCGTCACCAGCGGCGGGTGGATGATCTACGACGGCGTGTGGAAATTGGTGAAGTACGCCCACGGCGAGGTTCACTTCTTCAACCGCGCCGAAGACCCGCACGAGCAGCACAACCTGGCCCGCGATCCTGCCCACGCCGCCCGCTACTTCGACATGGATCTACGCCTGACGCAGGCGATCATGCGCTCAATTGGCGAGGCGAACCTCGAAAAGTCGGTGGATACGGGGAACGGCCTGTGGAGCGACGTGGAATACGGCAAAGAAGGGTATGTGCGCCCCTATCCCTTCAGAACTTGAGCAAGCAATTGGTCAGTATGTACTTTACCGCTTGTTGCTCAATCAGGTGGATCCGGAGCGAATTCTCTTTCTTGCCGTGCCAAAAAAGGCCTACCGCGAGTTGTTTTCAGAGCCGATCGGTGAGTTGGTGATCAAAGATCTGCCACTCAACCTGCTGGTTGTTGATGTTGAAGAGGATGAGGTGAAAACATGGATACCCCAACGTCCTACCGAGAGATCATAAAGGGTGTACTCGGCAAGTATGCACGATTGCGCCCATCGCATGGTTCAATTCGCCTGGATACGGTTTTCGATGATCAACAGGGCCGCTATGCACTCATGCAATCCGGCTGGGATCGGGGTATTCGTGTGCGCGGCAACCTGATCTACGTCATCCTACGCGACGACAAGGTGTACATCGAATACGACGGCATCGAGCAGGGAATCCTCGATGAGTTGATCCGTCGCGGCATCCCCGAAGACAAGATCGTGCTCGCATTTGTGTCGCCGTCGAGTGAACAACGCACTGTAACGGCCTAGACTGCTTCGCCCACCCCGCGCCAGGACACGTCTGCGCGCTGAGACGGTCCTCGCGGCAGAGGACGCCGCCGACCACCACCCCAACAAAGCGGACAACCCCACCCCGCGCCAGGACACGTCTGCGCGCTGAGAAGGTCCTCGCGGCAGAGGACGCCGCTGGGCCTCCACCTCATTAACATGCGCGTATTGCTTTTTGTTTTTGCGGGTTATTGCGCTTTGATTGACTAGCAGCGAGGTTGTGGATATAGTTGGGCGCAGGAAATGTTGTCAAGACAAGGTGTCTTGCCTGATAAATACGTTGCGTCTGCCTTGTTGAAGAACGATATGCGGATTATGCCCTAGATATCCACCATGATCCTCGTTGTATGCGGAATTCTTTCCGGTATTGGGTATGATTTGGGGGTGTTATGCGGATTGATTCCGCATAATCAATAGTTAGCCCGCTATTGAATAAATCGTCAACCCGGTTGGAGAAAAGCTATGTACTTCCAAGTCCAAGGCGATCCGCACTCGTGGCGCGAGATGGGAAGACACCGAGCACGGCGTGCGCTGTAATTGTGGTCGACATGCAACATGACTACTGCTCCCCAGGCTACTACATGGATCAGGCCGGTTATGACACAACGCGTTTACGTCAGCCAATCGAACAGATTCAACGCATTGTCGGTAGCCCGTCGCAGTGGTCTACATGTGATTTATACCCGTCACGGTCGCGTACCTGATACCCACCAACCTGACACTACCAACCGGGAACGGAGCGTGGCTATCCCACCTGCCCCGAGGACGGCCGCACAAGGAGAACCCGGCTGGCAGATCGTACCGGGTCTGCTTCCAAATGCGGCGGATTCCGTGATCGAGAAATCAACGAGCAGTGCCTTCGCCTCTGGTGAGCTTGACCGCGTTCTTCGGAGCAAGGGCGTCAGACACCTCGCACTCTGCGGGAATACTATCGACGTTTGCGTGCATTCGACCTTACGCGCCGCCGTCGACCTGGATTACGAATGCCTGCTTCTAGAAGATTGCTGCGGCGCAGTCAATGACGGTCTACACACGTGGGCCATCGAGTCGGTGAAGATTGAAAATGGGGTTTTTGGCACCGTCGCTAGTGCTGAGGCCTTCGTCAATGCCTTTCCGCCTGTTGGATAGTTGAAGCGCGGGCGAACAATCGCGTGCAGGCGACGTTGCTCCGCTGTGCTCCGAAACGCGCCTGATGCAGGTCGTTGTGCCTACATATCAAGCAACATCCGCAACGTCTCTTCTACACGTTGCATCGTCTCCGCTGAAATGTGTTCCCACGGAACCCCTTTGAGGCGATCTTTTGAAATGGATTACACCATAATGCCCACCCACCACGCCCCCTACACCAACGAGGACAGCGAATACCACGCCATCTGCGCCTTCCTCGACACCCTCGCCGCCGAAGACCCGTTCATGCACTGGGAATCAGGACGCATGAACTTCTGGCGCTACAACGTCCACGCCGGCAAGGACGCGCACGATCCCTTCTTCCGCCACAACGTACACCTCTGGCGCGCCGAAGACGAGCAGATCGTCGCCCTCTGTATCTCCGAATACGGCGGAAATGACCTCTTCATCGAAGTGCGGCCGGCCTACCTCCACCTCTACCCCGAGATCTTCGACTGGGTGGAGCAGACCTGGGCCGCCAGCCGTCCGTCCATCGAGATCGACGTCTTCGGCGCGGACGTGCAGAAGATCCAGCGCCTCGAAGCCCGTGGGTTCACCTTTCAATCGCACTTCGAGAACAAGCGCGTCTACGATCTGGCGCAGGCGGACCTCGACTACACGCTGCCAGACGGGTTCACGATTCAGACGTTGTCGGCATTGGCGGATGTGGCGGGCCGGGTGGCGTTGGTGCGCAGCGCCTTCGACAACACCCACTTCAACCAGAACAATGTGCAGCGGCTCATGGCGTCGCCCGACTACATCGCCGAGTACGATCTCTCCGTCGTCTCCACGGACGGGCGACAGGTGGCCTACTGCATCGGCTGGCGTGATCACCGCAACGCGCACAGCGGCTTCGTCGAGCCGGTGGGTACCCACGCCGACTTCCGCCGCCGCGGCTTCGCCAAAGCCATCAACCAGGAGTGCTTCCGGCGCATGAAGGCCGACGGCATCAAACTCGTCGAAATCGCCTCCCGCGCCGAGCCCAACGTCTCCAATTTCCTCTACGATTCGTTAGGCCCGCGGGAGAAGCGCGAAGTCCACAAGTATGTAAAACAGGTTTAGGAGAAATCAGAAAGATTTGATCCACGAAGCCACACGAAGATACACAAAGGCAGAAAAGAGGAGAAAAGATCCATAGATTTCACGGATTATAAGGATGATCAGAAGGATTTTCAGTTCTACTTCTGAATCCTGAAAATCCGTGTAATCCGTGGATCAAATCTGATTTCTCTTCTTCGTGCATCTTCGTGTGGCTTCGTGGATCAATATTTCTCCGGGTTTGATGGTTCACAGAATTCCCGTGGAGAGACGGCGAGATTGGGAAACGCTGTGAGGATCTTCCGATCCGAGGTGACGAGCGGAACCTGCATGTCTTCGGCCAACACCACAAATTCGCAGTCGTAGGCCGAACAACCGCTTTGTTGTGTGAGTTGCAGCACACGGTACGCGGAAACTTCATACGCATTGCCGGCCATTAGTTCATCGGCGGCGTCAAGGATGCTGAACGCTTCGTCAAGGGTGAGGATCGTCTGCCGCACATACAACGCCAACACATTGCGAAACTCGCTTTTCCACAGCAGCGGCGCGATCCATTCAGCATCTTTTTGCAGCACCTGCTCCGCCACCTCTGAATGTGACCCTGTCAGCAGCAGGTAGCTGATCAGGTTTGTGTCAGCCACAATCATGGCCGACCTGCGTCGATGGCGTCTTCGAGCGCCTGTTCAGAAATGGGGTGTGCCGCCGTCATCGTGCGCAAACGGCGTGCTTTTTGCACAATATCGTTCGGGTTTGGCTTGTGCGTCGCCAGCCTGCGCTCAATGCAGATGATCACTTCGCTGTTGATGGAGCGTCGATTGGCTTCGGCTACGTCTTTCAACTGTGCATAAAGATCGTCGGGAATGTTCTTGATCGTGATGGTCGCCATTTTGCCTCCTTTATGTAGTTTTTCTGGCACCATTGTGCAACCATATTGGTTTCACTGTCAAGCTTTTTTCATATTCGCATTCATTTCGCGTCCAGAGCACGATCATGGACCCACTCACATCCGTCGCCCGTTGGTTTTGGATTCTCTTCGTCCTTGTGAACATGGTCAACTATGTGATTGCGGGTCGGCGCGCACGTCGCCTGGCTGGTGACGATCCACAGCGTCAGGCCTGGTACGCCAGAATCCTGCGCGTCTACTACGGCGCGCTGTGCATCCCCTTTCTGATCATGGGCGTGGGCATCGTCTTCGGCTGCGTGCCAACCGTCTTCCACTACTTCCGCCCACAGGACGGCAACCCCTACGTCTTGCTCTTCTTTGCAGCCAACATTGTTCTGTCTGTCCTGGCCGCCTACTTGCTGGTCGTCGGTATAGCAGCCATCGTCATGCTCACGCGACTGGATTTTCCTGTGGATGAGTGCTTCAGGTAGTTGGGTGTAATTCAAGTTGGGGGGCAGGCTAAGTGCCGGGGACTTTTCGTTGCAGCGAGGCGGGGCGTTCTCTCTTGTCGCCACGTCCAAAGTGAAGTCCCCGGCACTTTCGCTCCCAGATTGAACTGCACCCCAGGTAGTTGGGGAGTTTGACACATCACACTTTGAGGAATATATTGGTGGTATGAAAGTCAAGACATCTATTACTCTATCGCAAGAACTGTTAGAAACTATCGATCACTTGCCTGATCACTACGGCAATCGTTCACTATTCCTTGAAACGGCGGCATGGGCGTATATTCGCCAACTACAAAGAGCAGAACAGGCTGCTCGCGATCTTGAAATCCTTAATCGTCGCGCCGACTACCTGAATGAAGAAGTCAACGATGCATTGGGCTATCAGGTGGCAATGTGAAACGTGGCGAAATCTACCGTATTGCCAAACCGCCTGGCGGTGATCCTAAGCAGTTTCGCTACTTCGTGATCGTGAGTCGGCCTGCGCTGATAGACTCGCGTTTTTCAACCGTTATCTGCGCCGATCTACACCATGCACGACGGTCTGTCTACACAGGTTGCCGTAGGCATCGACGAAGGCTTGAAGCACGATTCCAGTATCCATTGCGGCGCGTTGATGAGCATTCCAAAGTCTATGTTGACCAACTATGTCGGCAGTTTGTCTGACGACAAGATAGCGGCTTTGCATCAAGCACTGCTGGTAGCACTCGAACTGGACATCGATCTGTAAATAAAAAAAGGGCGGAGGACCCGTCAAGATCCTCCACCCATTCTTCAATCCTCATTCTTCCTTCTTCACCCGCGGCGGCAATTTCGGCAGCGCCCGGCTCGGACGGCTCTTCGGATCCGGCGGTTGCAGCGGTGGGTTGGCCGCCAACTGCGCCAGGACCGTCTCAATCGCGGTCTCCAACTGTGCGTCGCGCCCAGCCCGGTAATCCTGCGGCGTATTGTCCACCTCGATATCGGGGTCGGTGCCGTAGTTCTCCACGTTCCAACCCACATCCTGGAACCAATGACTGAACTCCGGCTGCGTGGTCACCGTGCCGTCGACCAGGGCGTGGCGCGGCCAGATGCCCACCACACCGCCCCACGTGCGCTTGCCCACCAGCGGCCCCAATCCCATCAGCTTGAAGCTATGACAGAAGATATCGCCGTCGCTGCCCGCCTGCTCGTTGGTCAACGCCACCAGCGGACCGGCCACCGACTCCTCGGGGTAGGGAGCGTAACTGCCCCAACGCTGCACGTCGTAGCCGAGCCGCCGTCGCGCCAGCTTCTCCAGGATCAGCGCGCTCACATGCCCACCTCCGTTGTAGCGGACATCCACGATCAGCGCCTCCTTGTCCACCTCGGCCAGGTAGCCACGATGGAACTCAGCGTAACCGCGCGGTCCCATGTCGGGAATGTGGACATAGCCCACCCGTCCACCCGTCGCCGCGTGGACCTGCGCCCGGTTGCCGTTGACCCACGCCCGGTAGCGCGCCGTGCGCTCCTCGTACAACGTCGACACCGTCACCAGCTTGAACGGAGAGGAAGAGGCGGCGAGGCGAGGAGGCGTCGAGGCGGCGAGATCGTCGCCGACAGCAGCGGACTTGTCGGTAGCGGTTGCCAATGGCGCAACCTCGTCCGCCATCGCGTCAACCTCTGTCGTCGCCTCTTCCTCTCCGTCTCGTATCGCCAGCAGCACCTCTTCACCGGCCTGGTTCACCAGCAACTGCGCCGGGCTGATCTCCTCGCTGAGCCGCTGCCCATTGATCGCCACCAGCACGTCGCCGGGCTGCACGTCCACGCCGGGCGCAGCCAGGGGTGAATGGGCGTGGTTGTCCCACGGATCGCCGTGGACGAAATTGTCCAGCCGGTAGCCCTGCGCCTCGTCGTCCCACACCGCATCCGCGCCCAGGAAGCCCTGGCTGTAGAAAGGGACGCGGCCGGTAATCGCCGCCGAACTCGTAAGCGTGGCTGGTGCCCAATTCGCCCTGCATCTCCCACATCAGATCGCTGAACTCGGTGCGCGTGCTCGTGCGTTCGATCAGCGGGAAATAGCGTTCGTACACCGTCTGCCAGTCCACGTCCGACATGTCTTCGGTCCAGTACTGGTCGCGTTGCAGCCGCCACGCCTCGCGGAACATCTGCTCCCACTCGCTCTGCGGATCGATGGACACCTTGACGCGCCCCAACTCGATCCACCCGCTCTTGCGCGGACCGCCGCTGCCGCCCGGCGCCTTCTCTCCTGCCGCGATTACGCGCAACCGTCGGCTGCTGCCGTACAACAACTTCTTGCAACTGCGCGACAGATCGAACCAATCCACCTCATCGGCCAGCGTCTCGCTGCGGAACTCCTTGAAATCGTACGCCCGCAGCAGACCACCGCTGCCGCCTTCCTCGTCGTCCTGTTCTTCGCCGCCCAGCGTGCCACGCACCGGGTAGAGCGTGAAAATCGCCTTCTCCGGCGTCCCCATGATCTCGCCGTAGCGGCCCTCCGCCACCGGGAACGCCAGCACGCGCTGGGCAATGCCGTCTAAGTCGATGCGCAGACGCCGCGGTTCCTTCTTCTTCTCCTGCTCGCTCTCCTTGTCGGCATTGCCTTCTGCAGATTTGGGAGACTCGGAAGAAGCTTGCTTGCCCGCGCCCTGCTCCTGCCCGTCAGAAAACTGTCCGCGCCGCACATCCATGTTAAAGAAGGCCCCGTCGTCTAAGTCCCCTTCGTCGGACTCATCATCGTAGCCTTCGTCGTCGTACTCATATTCGTCGCCCAGATCGTCGCCGTCGCCGTCGTCTCCATGATCGCCGCCATCCTCATGATCGCGCTCATCATCCTCATCATCTCCCTCATCCTCCTCATCATCATCCAACGCCTGTGGCACAAACGGATTCGCCACATCTTTGCGCAGCGTCACCAAATACGGCTTCGCCCCGCGCGGAAAGCCCAGATCAAAGTGCAGGCTGTCGTAGACCGGGTTGAACTCGCGGTAGCTGATGAAGTAGATGAAGCGCCCCGCCGGATCGAACGTGGGGCGCATGTCGTGTAGCACCGGCGCGGTGATGCGGTGCATCGCCGCGCCGTGTAGCGCTTCGTCCTCGGCGTCGGGTTCGGCCAGGCGGTAGAGACGCAACTCCGTGGTCTGGTGCGTAGCCGAAAAGCCGTAGACGATCCAGCGCCCGTCCGGCGACCAGTCCAGCCCGGCGATGCGGCGGTGTGGGCTGCGATCTACTACGGTCACAGTCTCGGCTTCCAGATCGATGAGCAGCAACTCGTGGCGGTGATTTGTCAGCGCGATTTTGTCTTCGGCGGGCGACACCAGCAGATCCACAGCGCGGCCAAACTCGATGTTCTCCAGCCGCCGCGGGGGCGTCCCCGGTTTGCGGCTGTGGATCTCCAGCACCTCTTCGCCCGGCTCGTCGCTGACAAGCACGATGCGCTGTCCGTCGTTGAGCCAATCGGCCAGGCGATAGCGTACGCCGTTGACCTTGCCCAGTTGGAGCACCGCGCCTTCGTGGTTGTGGAAGGTATAGGCGCGCCCGCGGCTGGTCACCGCCAGCGCATTCCCACGCGGACTCAGCGCCGCGCTGTCCAGGTAGCCGCCGCAACTCACAAAACGACGATTGCGCTGCACGCGCGGGCTGTAGTAGTCCACGTTTACCAGGCGGCTTTCATCGGCGGCCACATCGAAGACGTAGAGATCGGCCCCGGCGTGGTAGACGATCTGCGCGCCGTCTGTGGCGGGGTTGCGCACGTAGTAGTCCTCGTGATCGGTGTGGCGGCGCAGATCCGATCCGTCGGGCCTTGCGCTGTACAAATTGCCAATGCCCTCATGATCACTCACAAAGTAGACGCGGCCTGTTTCGTCATTTTTCCCAAAAATCCACATGGGCGACGCGATATTGCCCGCCAGATCGGCCAGATATCGCTGAAAATCGCCGTCGCCGTTGTGATCGATCCACAGGTGACCGGCGGTGCCGCCGCGATAACGCTTCCACGTGGCTGGATCGCCGGTGTTGCGGCCCAGCACGGTGGCATTGTTCGGCCCAAAGCTGATCGACCGCGCCGGCCCATACGGCAACATGCGCGTCGCCCCGGTGACACTGTCTGCCGCCACTTCGTATAGCATATAGTCGCTGCTGTGCGCCTGCCCGTAGTTGGAGCAGTAGAGCACGTGCGTCCCCGTCGCGTTCCAGCCAAGCACACGGCACTCGCTGCTCTGGTAGGTGAGGCGCTGCGCCACGCCGCCCTGCGCCGGCATCACGTAGACCTCGCTGTTGCCTTCCTCGCGGCCGACGAAGGCGAGGCGGCTGCCGTCGGGCGAGAACGTGGGGTAGGTCACCGCGCCCAGGTTGCTGGTGAGGCGGCGCGCTACCCCGCCCGCTGTGGGCACGTGCCAGAGATCGTCTTCGGAGACGAACACAATCGAATCCGCATGGATCGTGGGGAAGCGGTAATAGCCTGAAGTCATTCAGTTCCTCGTATCAAGAAAAGACGCGCGTGGGGCGCGTCATGTGAAATCCAGCCGTTTAGGAGAAAACAGAGAAAGATGATCCACGAAGGCACACGAAGAACCACGAAGGCAGAAAAAGCAGACAGATGGCTGGCTATTCGCTCTTCGCTCTTCTGTCCTGATCGTCCTGAAATCCGTGTCCCTCTTGTCTCCTCTTCGTGGTTCTGTCTGTGCCTTCGTGGATCATCGATAATGCCGATGTGCCCTCTGCGACAGTGTAGTATATCGGGTTTTTGGGAGGGCTGGCAAAAAAATGGGGACTGGGGATCGGCGCATAGGCGTTAAGTTCAGGACCAGCGAAAGTGCCGGGGACTTCACGTTGGACGTGTCGTCAGGAGTGAATGCCCCACCTCGCTGCGGCGAAAAGTCCCCGGCACTTGGTCGTACAGCGCTTAAGTTAACGCCTATGGGGGATTGGGGACTGGGGATCGGCGCGACCGATCTGCAGGAGTTGTGGTATAGTACGGGCAGATTTTTGCGACAGGTCTGTTAATGCATAACTGAAGCTTATTGCGATGCAACTATCAACGCGCTTGCTTGTGCCTGGCTTGCTTCTGCTCATCCTCCTCGGCGGCTGTGCGCCCAGCGACGAAACCAACGTGGTCGGCTATCTGCTCGAACGGCAGATGGGTGGGCCGTTCGTGCTCGGCGCAGGCGAGGACACCGCCACCCTCACCGGCGTCGTCCGCTATCAAGGACAGCCGCAGCCCGGCGTCTCCGTGGTCGTGGCCCAGCGCACGGGGACGCCCTACAGCGCGGTCAGCGGCGAAGACGGACGCTATCGCATCGAAGGCATCCCGCCGGGGCAGTACGTCCCCGCGGCGGTGGGCGAGGGGTTCGACGAGGTGGCGCTGACCGGATCGTTCGGCGTCCCCTGGCTGATTACGCTGGACCCAGGCGAAACCGAGGAAGCGCCGCCCATCGACATGGTGCGTCACGTCCCCGCGGCGCTGCCGTCGCCGCTGCCCGCCGCCGTCGATTTGCAGATCGGCCCGTCGCGGGTGATCACCGCCCTTTCCCGACGGTGCGATAGCCACTTCGCAGCCGTTCACATTTACGCAGGAAGGCGTGGTGGTCAGCTCGGTGCGGCTGTACCGTCCGCTCGGCGAGACCGGCGTGTCCACCGAGTTGCCGCTGATCTTCGCGTCCTATCCGGGGACGGTGCAGGGCTGGGAGCCGGTGAGCGTGGCCTTTGCGTATGCCGGCTACAACCTGGTGGCGATCTCGCCCATCGGCGCGCGCGGACTCGATGTGGAAGCGCACACGCAAGACGCTCGCGTGGCCCTGGCGCTGGCGCGAGGCGGTCACCTGGGCGTGGATCTGTCCACTGCGCCGGTGGTGGCCGTGGGCGGCAGCTTCAGCAGCGCCATCCTGCACCGGCTGCTGCGCGACGAAGGCGAACAGTTCCGCGGTTGGATCACCGCGGGCGGCATCACCAGCGCCTTCCGCGGCGCGTCGGAGTTCTACGCGGGGACGATCACCTTGCCCGAGCAGTATCGTCTCGTCATCCCCGCGCTCGGATCTGCCAACCTCTACCCGCTCGGCTACCTGCGCTACTCGCCCGTCTACACCGCCGCCTACCTGCCGCCTACGCTCATCATCCACACCGACGCCGACATCATCATCCCCATCGAGCAGGCGTACGAACTGGAAGCAGCCCTGCGGACAGCCGACGTGCCCGTGGAAGTATTCTATTACGAAGACGTCAGCCACTACCTGCAAATTGGGACCGACCTGAGCGAAGCAGGCAAAGAGATGTACTATCTGATTTTGAACTTTGTCGAGAGATATACAGAGATGAATGAAGAATAAGAATGGGTTGAGGATGCTGCTCTTTCATTGGAAAATTGCCGCGTCGAGTATCAGGGCGGAATGAACCTCAACCCAATCATAATTCTTTATTCATCTTCCTTTCTTCGGAGGAACCATGACACTCACCCAGACCACTATCGACGAACGCGCCTACACCGCCCTCGCCTCCGGCGCCGCGGTGATGGATCGCCCCGGTTTCGGCATCTTGCAGTTGACCGACGCCGACCGCGTTGATTTTGTCCACCGCATGACCACGAACAACATCGCTGTGCTCAAGCCCGGCCAGTCCGCGGTGACGGTACTGACCAGCCCGGTGGCGCGTATGCTGTTTGTCTTCACCGTCCTCCAGCGCGAGGACGATCTGTGGCTGCTCCCCGCGGGCAACGACGGCGCACAGTTGGCCCGTCACCTGCGCGGGCAGATCTTCTTCATGGACAAGGTCAAAGTGGCGGATCTCAGCCAATCGCACCGTCGGCTGCGCTTGATGGGACCCGCCGCCGCCGAATTGCTCGCCCAAGCCAACCTGCCTACACCCGACGCTGAGACCTTCGCCGAGGCCGACAATGTTATCGTCCTCAACCAGCAGGCGTTGGGTGTCCCTGGCTACGAGATCATCGCCCCCGTCGAGGACGCTGCCACCTTGTTCGCCCGCTTCGAGGCAGGTGGCGCGGTGACCGTCGACGCCGACACGTACAACGTGCATCGCATCGAGTTGGGGCGTCCTGGCGCGGGGGCTGAACTGGTGGAATCCTACAACCCACTCGAAGCTGGCCTGGCCTGGACCTGCGCCGACAACAAAGGCTGTTACACCGGCCAGGAAATCATCGCCCGCCAGATTACCTACGACAAGGTCACCAAGACGCTGGTCACCGTGCGCAGCGATGAACTGCTCGCCCCCGGCACAGCACTCACCGCCGACGGGCGCAACGTGGGCGAGGTCACCAGCGCGGCGTACAGTCCACGCGACGGAGCGCCTATCGCCTTGGCCGTGGTGAAACGTCCTCAGAACGTGGCAGGGACAGTGTTGGACGCGAACGGTCAACGTGTCGTTGTGAAAGAATGACAAGGTGAAAGAATGACAAGGTGAAGGGGTGACAAGGTGAAGGGGTGATCCTCGGTACTCACACTTGACACTTTACACCAGTGGCGTGACACTTTAATTCGCAATTCGCAATTCGCAATTCGCAATTCGCAATTCGCAATTCGCAATTCGCAATTCGCAATTCGCAATTCGCAATTCGCAATTCGCAATTCGCAACTACATCATGACTTCCTTCCCTTCTTCCCGCTGGCGCCTCATCATCGAAGACCAACCGCGCACCGGCGCGGCCAACATGGCCGTGGACGAAGCTATCGCCATCGCCGCCGCCGCCGGGGACGTGCCGCCGACCTTGCGTTTCTATCGCTGGTCGCCACCGGCGGTGAGTTTGGGCCGTCATCAAAAGGTGGCCGATGTAGACGTGGATCGCATCGCTGCGCTGGGCTACGATCTCGTGCGCCGCACCACCGGCGGGCGTGCCATCCTCCACACCGACGAGTTGACCTACTCCGCCGCCGCCCACGCCGACGAACCGCGCATGGCCGGCGGCGTGATGGACGCCTACCTCCGCCTGAGCAACGGCCTGCTCAGTGGGCTGCAAGCCTTGGGTCTCCAGGCCGAAAAGGCCGGAGCCGACGTGCGGGCAGGGCGCGACGTCTCTGCGGCCTGTTTCGAGGTACCCAGCGCCTACGAGATCACCGCACATGGGCGCAAGTTGATGGGCAGCGCCCAGAGCCGCCGTCAAGGATACGTCTTGCAGCACGGTAGCCTCCCGCTCGTCGGCGATATCGCCCGCCTGGTCGACGTGCTCGCCCTGCCCGCGGACGAAGCCACCGCCCTGCGCGCCCAGCTTTCTAGCCGCGCCCTCACCCTGGCCGACGCCCTTGGCGTGGCCGAAGACTCGTCCTTGCTCGGCTTTGCACACGTCGCCGCGGCCATGGCCGCCGGGTTCGCCGAAACGCTCAACCTCGAACTCGTCCCCGGCGCGCTAACCGCTGCCGAACAAGAATGCACCGAATCCCTGATCCGCGAGCAGTATGCCACCCCCGCATGGACACAACACCGCTAACAAAATGGCGGATTGCGAATTGCAAATTGCGGGGAAGCCGTACTGTCGCTGCGTCGATAGCCTCTCAAATCCGCAATTCGCAATCCGCAACCCGCAAAAATGGCCATCGGACTCTTAACCCTCGAACTCTACCTCCCCCTCGTCCACAGCTTGAAGGAAAAGCGTGGCATCTTGAAGCCGTTGATCGCGCGCCTGCGCCGCGACTTTAACGTCTCCGTCTGCGAGGCTGAAGCGCAAGACGTCCACACCCGCGCCGTCTTGCAAGTGGTCTGCGTCAGCCAGAACAGCGCGCTGGCGCACCGTCAACTGCAATTGGCGGCCAACCGCGTCGAAGGCTGGCGCATGGACGCCGAGTTGATCGACTACTTCATCGAGATGATCGAATAGCCGGATCTCCCAACTGATTGGCCTGAATATGAGATTTATGTGTGCCAAATAGCATAAATCGCTTATGGATTGGTACGTATTGTGCTCCGATATACTGAGTAAGGCAGCTTACGTAAACAGCTTGCTGCCTTTTTCACAATCTAATGCTTGCCGGTATATCAAATACAAACCAATAGATCAAGGCTGATCAAACTCATGTCCATGTTCAGGAAGTTGCAACAATTGAATATTCGAACCAAGCTGTTGGTCGTCGTGGTATCCATCGTCACGTTGGCGGTTGCGCTGTTGACCACGGTGAGTATCGTCGCTCAGTATCAAACACTCCGCGGCCACGAAGAAGAACGCTTGCAGATGCTGGGGGAAGTGTTTGAGAAACAACTCGGAGAACAAGGGCAGGCCGCAGTCTTGTTGGCGACAGCCTACGCCAACATGCCCGCCGTGCAGCAGGCTTTCGCCGAACAAGATCGCGAGGCGTTGATCGATTTGCTTTACGAGAGCTACCTGGCAACCGATGCATTCATGGGCGTCCCCCAGGCGCAGTTTCACCTGCCACCCGCTACATCTTTTTTGCGCCTCCACGCACTCGACAAGTACGGCGATGATCTCAGCGCCATCCGCAAAACGATTGTTGCATCGAACGAAACCCAATCGGTTGTGCGCGGGCTGGAAGAAGGGCGGCTGGGATTTGGCATACGTGGTGTTGTCCCTGTCTACTACCAGGAGGAACACGTAGGCGCATTCGAGATCGGCATGAATTTCGATGAGCAGATGCTCAACCTGCTGGCCGAGACCTTTGAAGCCGATTTCACCGTCTACCTGCCGCAAGCAGAAAGCAACGAAGACGGCAAGTACAGCGCCTATGTCTCAACTTTGGAAGAACCGCCCGCCACCGAGGACGCGTGGCGAGATGATGCCTTCGCCGGTGGGGAACCAGTCTACTCGACCTTCAAGTGGCAAGGCGGCAACTACGATGTGATGGTGTTGCCGATCCGCGATTACGCCGACAATGTCTTCGGTGTGGTCGAAATCACGCTGTCGCGTGATGCCGCGTTGCGTGCAATCGCAGGGAACCGCAATCTCGCCATCGCAATTGGTGTCATCGTACTGCTTGTCGCCGCCGCCGGCGTCTGGTATACATTCGACCGCTTGGTGGTACGTCCTATGCAGCGCATGGCCGCCGTGGCCGCCCACGTAGCAGAAGGCGAAATTGACGTGGACATTGCCGACAAGGCGCGAGATGACGAAATCGGTGAGCTGGCCAAAGCCTTCGAGGCGATGATCGGCTATCAGCAGGAAATGGCGACTGCTGCGTCGCACCTGGCGACCGGCGATCTGGGGGTACAGGTGGCGCCCAAATCCGAGAAAGATGTACTGGGCAACGCCTTTCAGCAGATGCTGGGCTATCAACACGACATTGCCACTGTGGTGGATCAGGTTGCCGACGGCGATCTCACCGTGACCATCCAGCCCATGTCCAACCAGGACGTGCTGGGCAATTCGTTACAGAAGATGATCGTACATCTGCGTTCGTCTGTCACCGAAGTTCAGACGAATGCGAATCGTGTCCTGGCGGCTGGCCAACAGCTCAACCAGGCGTCGGAACAGGCCGGTGAAGCGACACGCCAGATCACGCAGACGATTGAACAGATGGCCGGCATGAGCCAACAGGTGGCGCAGACCATCGGCCAGGTGGCGCTGGGCGCGTCGCAGCAGGCATCGGTGATGGAGCGCTCACGCTTCATCGTAGACGATCAAGAGAAGGTGATTTTGCGTATCACCGAAGGATCGGTGCGCCAGACACAGTCAATCGACGCGGCGGATCAGGTCTTCCGCGGCAGTTTGGCCGCCGCCATCAACCTCGTGGAAACGGCCACCGGCGCCAGCGATGAAGCCGTCGCCACCGCGGTGCAGGCGGCGCAGGCCGGCTCCAGCGCCGTCACCAATACCATCGACGGTATCAACTCCGTTGCCAAGACGGCGGCGAATGTCACCCAGCGCATCAGCGAAATGGGCAAACGTTCGCAGCAGATCGGCACAATCGTACGGGTGATCAACGAAATTGCCGAGCGCACCAACCTACTCTCACTCAACGCCGCCATCGAGGCCGCACGTGCCGGTGAACACGGCAAGGGCTTCGCCGTTGTGGCCGATGAAGTGCGAAAACTGGCCGATCGGTCTGCCCAATCGGCGGAAGAGATCTCACAACTCGTGGGTACAGTACAGGACGCGGCCAAAGAGGCTGTCTCTGCAATGGAGGAAAACGACCGCCAGGTGCGCCGAGGTTTAGAGACCGCAGGCGACGCCGAAGATGCATTGGCGGGCATCCTGAACGCAATGCTCCAGGTTGGCGATCAGATGCAGCAGCTTCAGGGCGCTGTGGCCGATCTCAGCACCAGCAGCACCAATGTACAGAGCGCCATGCAGCAGGTGGCCGAGGTGATCGAAGAAAACATGGCCGCCACCAACGAGCTGACAGCCAGCCACGAACCACTCAAGCAGGCCATGGAAGAGATCGCCAGTGTGGCGGAAGAGAACAGCGCTGCCGCCGAGGAGGTCGCCGCCTCAGCCGAAGAGAACAGCGCTTCGGTGGACGAGATCAGCACCACGACGCACGAAGTGAACGTACAAGTCGAAGCCGTGACCACGGCCGTACAGTCGCTCTCGTCCATGTCTGCCGACTTGCAGGCTGTCGTCGCCACCTTCCGGCTGACCACCAACGGGGCGGCCCCTAGCCAAGACATCGCCGTGCAACCCGTTGCGGCGTCATCGTATACCAGGTCCGTTTCTCGTCCACTAGCGGCTGAAGGCAATGGTCATAGCGGAAACGGCCACAATGGCAACGGTCATAACGGCAACCAACGGCATAAGTAGGATCCGCCTGAACAGCCGTATTGCCTACGTTCTGTGTGCATAAGCATGTTCTCCTGTTGATCGGGCGGTCTTTGTGAAGCACCTGAAATGAAAATGCCCCTGAACACACGTTCAGGGGCTTTTTCTTGGTCGCTTCTCAGTCAACGGCGGGCGGCTGCCTTGGCCGGTTGCGCTGCGCCGGCGTGGACGCTCAAATTGCGTAGCGTGTCTTTCGGGTTCTTCTGCGCCGACCAGCCCATGTGCCGCCAGATCAGCAGCGCCACAGCCAGCACCACAGCGATGATGGCGATCCACTGCGCCGTGGCCAGCGCGCCCATCGTCCATGCGTCGGGGCGGAACATTTCCACCCAGAAACGCCCCACAGGATAAGCGATGAAGTAGAGCAGCGCGGCGTCGCCGGTGCGTAGTTTGTGTCCATAGTAGCGGATCACCAGGAAGAGCACGGCGAACATCGCCAGGTTCCACAGCGCTTCGTAGAAGAACGTGGGGTGGAATCCGTTGTTGGCGTACCACGCAATCGACTCAGCCGACAGATTCGGTGCGCCGCAGTAGCCGATGTCCGCGGGGATGTTGGGCGGGCGCTGGCACGGATAGGCGGGGTTGATGTGAAACGCCCAAGGCGCGTCCGTGGCCGGACCGTAGAGTTCCTGGTTCACAAAATTGCCCATGCGACCCAGCGCCTGTGCGATCAACACATTGGGGCCAATATAGTCGAGATAGTCGATAAAATTCAGCTTGTTAATGTAGCTGTAGACCACAATTGCGATCATGCCGCCGATCAGGCCGCCGTAGATCCCCAGCCCGCGGAAACCGCCGTTCCAGAAATTGATGATGTCCAGCGGGTTCTCGCGGTAGTACGACCAACCCGCCGCGTCTGCCGGCGAACTGAACACGTGATACAACCGCGCACCGATGATGCCCACGATCAGCGTCCACGCCAGCAGATTCCACACGTGATCGGGGTCCTGACCGTCGCGTTCGGCATAGCGGGACGAAAACCACGCTGCAACCACGGCCCCACCCACAATAAAGACCCCATACCATTGCAGGGCAAATGGCCCAATCTGAAAGATTACCGGATTCATAAATGCGTTGTCTCCTCGCTGCTGAATGAGTGCGCGTTTTCTGCATGAAAGAGATTACGGGATTGGGGGATTGAGAGATTAAGGGATTTTGTCTCGACGAGGATTTGAAATCCCCTAATCCCCTGATCGCTTAGTCTCCACTCCCCTGCCCTTCTTCAAGCCATACCTCTAGCACCCTGCCCACACGCTGCAAACTGTCGCCGCTGAGTTTGTCTGCTGTGTCGGCAAGCGTTGCGCTGTGACGGTAGGTGGCGTCGCTGATTTCGACTGTGGGGATGCCCAGCGCCGCAAAATAGTCGATCTGGAATGAGTCGGCGTTGTCCGCTGCTTCGGCGGTTTCGTCGCGCCACTGTTCGTAGCCGAGTGTGGACGCCACCTGCCAAAGCTCGTCGATCAGCGCTGCGTCGCCGTTGATCGGGCGCAGGATCTGCTGATCCATGTCGCCCACCCCCTGCACCATGACCACCGTCCGCGGCGCTCCACAGCGAGGCAGCGCATCCAGTTGATCGACGAAGTAGCGGATCCCCATGTCGGCCTCCCAGCCGGGAATACCGCCATTGCTGCTCGCATCAAAAAAGACAAGACACACCTCGCTCCCCGCCTCATTGACAACCAGCGTACGCGCCAGTTCCAACAGCACCGCCGCCCCAGATGCCGCGTCGTTGGCGCCGGGCGCCGGTTGGGCGCGGCGTTCGTCGGTGCCGTCCTTGTCTGCAAAGAGGCGGCTGTCGTAGTGGGTGGTGATCATGGCTGTGGGGCCTTCGCCACGCACGGCGATGATATTGCGCGCCGGGATCTCTTCTTCGGTCACCCGGAAGGGCTGAATGTAGACCGACCAGCCCGCCTGCCCCAATTCTTCGATCAGCCAATCGCCGGCGGCTTCGTTGCCAGGGGAACCGGTGAAGCGCGGGCCGTAGCCCATCTGCTGCGTCACGTGCATCATGGCCTGCTGCCCCGAGAAATTCGGATTCGCCGTATCCGGGTTGATCAGGCCATATCCCAGGTAGACAAAGAACGCAATCGCCGCCAACAAGGCTGCGATCAGCGACAGTTCAGTTGTGTAGGCGCCCAGTGATCGAAACCAACGCACGTCGAAAGCCTCGGCTCGCTTTACTCGTCCTTCTTGTTGCGCCGCCGCATGAAGATGCGAATGGGCGTACCCAAGAATGGATGAAACTCACGAATCTGGTTTTCCAGGTAACGCTCGTAGCTAAAGTGCGCCAGATCAGGATCGTTGACGAACATGATGAAGGTCGGCGGCGCTGTGTCGGCCTGTGTGGCGTAATAAATGCGCAGACGCCGTCCAGTGCGGCTGTGGGGCGGGTTGCGATCATACGCTTCCTGCACCAGCCGGTTCAGCTCACCTGTGGAGATCCGGTATTCCCGTTCCGCCGCCACCGCCAATGCCGTGGGCAGCACGGTGTGGATGCGCTGCTTGGTCAGCGCGCTGATGAAGATCACCGGCACATAGTCGAGGAACTTGAGATCCTGGCGGATTTGGCGCGTGTACTCCACCATCGTGTTGCTGTCTTTTTCCACCGCATCCCACTTGTTCACTACCACAACCACGCTACGCTGCTTCTCAAGGACGTACCCAGCCACGTGCGCATCCTGCGCGGTGACGCCGTCGGCGCCGTCGATGAGCAACAGCGCCACATCGGCGCGGTCGATGCCTTGCATACTGCGCAACACGCTGTACTTCTCGATGCCCGGCTCCACTTTGCCACGCCGACGGATGCCCGCTGTGTCGATCAACCGGATGCGCTGGCCTTCGTAGATCAGTTCGGTGTCGATGTAGTCGCGCGTGGTACCGGCGATCTCGCTGACAATGGCGCGTTCCTGACCCAGCAGGGCGTTGAGCAGGCTGCTCTTGCCCACATTGGGGCGCCCCACAATGGCGATGCTGATCCGTTCGTCTTCGTACTCGTCGATGGGGAACTCGGGCAGCACCTTCACCAACTCGTCCAGCAGATCGCCCACGCCGTCGCCGTGATAGGCGCTGACGGGGATCGGCTCGCCCAATCCCATCTGCCAGAACTCGGCGGCGTTCATCTGGCGCTCTTTGCTCTCCGTCTTGTTGACGGCGACGAACAGCGGCTTTGTGTTCAGGCGCAGCGCTTCGCCCACTTCCAGATCGGCGGCGGTGAGACCTTCCTTGCCGTCGACCACAAGGATGATGGCATCGGCCTCTTCCATCGCCAACTGCGCCTGGTTCTGGATCTCGGCGACGAAGAGCGCCGAGTCTTTGGCCAGGGGCGCGGCGCCGGGAATCTGGGCGCGGTATTCGGCGGTGGACTGCGCCTCCAGCCCCCCCGTATCGATGACAATGAAACCGACCCCGTTCCAGTCGCTTTCGCCGTAAATGCGGTCGCGCGTCGTCCCTGGCAGATCCTCCACAATGGCGGTGCGGGTGCCGGTGAGGCGGTTAAAAAGAGTGGATTTGCCCACATTGGGTCGCCCCACCAGCGCGACCACGGGCTTTCGCTTACTCATGTTTGGTTTGCTTTTCGTGAATATCGCAATAAAAAAGCGGCGCCACACGTGCTACCGCTTTCAGCAGTCGAACTACATCAGGGATATTGTACCGCGACGGACCCGCCGCGCCTAATTGTGTGGTGAGACAAGTGGTCGTGGTGTGTAGTGCGCACTACACGCTCTACGCACCATGATCTCACACCGGCACATGTTGCGGACGCATCCACCCTTCCGGCGTCGTCGTGGGTGTGGGCGACGGCACGGGGATCGTGCCGCCCGGGGTGGGGGTGCCGGGCGTGCCGTCCGGTTCCGGCGTTACCGTGGATTCGATGGTCACTTCCACGGTTTGCGGGATGACGCCTTCCACCACGAAGCCCTCTGGCGGCACAACCTTGGGTTCCACAATGTGGCTACCCGGCAGCAGGCCCGACAGATCGAGGGTGACACGTACATCGTTATCTGTGAGGGCATCGAGCCGGGGCAATGGCCCGCTGACGATGACATCGATACGCGACAGCGACACGACGGCGCGCAGGCTGCTGTCCAATCCCTGGATCACCGGCTGTCGCGTCAACGACATGCTGCTGAGGATGGGCGAAATGCTCACCACAGCGTTGACGCTGGTTTCACCCATGGTGGAGACGTTGGCCGGCAAGATCAGCGGCAACCGTTCGCGCACGTCGGCGGTGGCATTTTCGATGTTGAGCACAGGCGTTTCCACAAAGCCGCCCACGTCGAGCAGCGCTTCGGGGCTACCGCGCAGGATCACCGTACCTGGCTCCGACGAAATGCTGGTGAGGCGATAGCCTGGCGCCGGCTGCCCTTCCACGGTGACCACCACCGCCACCTCTTTGCGCCCGGGCCGCTGCACAATGGGGACCACCACCAGCGCGTTTTGCGGATCCAACGTTACCCGATCCACCGTCAAGTTCTGTGCGCTGCGCGCCGAAAGCGTCTGCGTGCGTTCAAGTTGGCTCTTGGCGCTGCGCAGAAAGACCTCGGCCACGGCACTGTGAACCTGATCCACCTGCGTGCGCGGCCCGGTGACCGTCACCTGCGCCGGCTCGACGATTGGCGTCTGCGCTTCGTAGCTGAAGGCGGGGCTGTCCATGATTTCCACCTGGATGTCCACCGTCTTGGTGACCACTTCTTCGATCTGTACGCGCAGTTGCCGCGGCTGTTGATCAACCACGGTAACGTCGATGTCCACCGGTTCGACGATGATGGGCACCTCGTAGCTGCCCGGCGCCTGACCGCTCAAGTCGATGTAGGCGCTGAAATCGTCGGGCGACATGTTCTGCCAGGTGCTTTCGGGGGCGCGCAGCGTCAGGAAGACGTTGCGCTTGGTGAGATCCTGCAATGTCTGCGTGCCGTCGGCCAGCCCCAGCACTTCCACGGGGACAGGCTGATCGAACTCTTGGCGCACCAGGGGATTCTCCTGGTCGATGGCAAAAAACCACACGATCAGCGCCAGCAGCACCGACATGATCACTGTACTTAGGTTTTCACGCATGCGGTTGTTAAGTTTGAACACTCTGCTCGACATTGACTTCATCCTGCTCCGCGTCACCTTCTGTGCTACGGCGATCATAAAACTCCGTCAACACACGGCGGAGACGGTTGTTGTCGAGCCGGCGCGTGATACGGCCGTTGCGGGCAAACGAAATGGCGCCTGTCTCTTCGGAGACGGCAATCGACAGCGCGTCGGACTGCTCGGTGACGCCGATAGCGGCCCGGTGACGCGTACCCAGCAGCGGATCGAGAAGCTCTCGGTGGGTGAGGGGTAGCACACAGGCGGCGGCGGTGACGCGCCCATCGCGCACGATCACGGCGCCATCGTGCAGCGCCGTTTTGGGGAAGAAGATCGTTGTGAGCAACTCGGCGGTGATTTCGCCTTCGATGGGGACGCCGCGGTCGATGTACTCGCCCAGTCCGGTGGCGCCTTCCAGCACGATCAGCGCGCCGAAACGGTTGTCGGCCAACTGCTCGCATGCTTTGACGATCTCGTTGATCAACTGTTGGGTGGAGGCGCCTTCGACGCGGCGATTGAGGAAGGGCATACCGCGCCCCACTCGTTCCAGGGCGCGCCGCAGTTCCGGCTGGAAAATGACGGGAATGGCTACGAGAACGGCGAGCGAGCTGTTGCGTAACAGCCAACTGAACGCCGTAAGCTGCACTGTCCGCGAGATGACGGCCACCACCAGGGCGATGATCAGGATGCCGCGCAACAACTGAACGGCCTGTGTGCCGCGAAAGAGGCGCAGTAGAACGTAAAAAAACAGCGCGACCAAAGCCAGATCGACAAGACTCTGCCAATCCCATAGCCGGCTGAGTACAGGGAGCAGATCATTCATGTGGTGGGGGACCGGTTCACTGCACCGGTGACGAATCTATTCAAGCGGCACGTTCCCCAGTAGGTGGGCCAGCACTGCCTTTTGGGCATGGAGCCGGTTGTGCGCCTGTGGGAAAAGGATACTGGCCGAGCCGTCGGCCACATCGTCGGTGATCTCTTCGCCGCGGTGAGCGGGCAGGCAGTGCATCACGAGCACGTCGCTGTTCTGGGTGCGCGCCATCAGTTCGGCGTTCACCTGGTAGGGTGGGAAAATGCGCATGCGTTCTTCTCGCTGCGATTCCTGGCCCATGCTCGTCCACACATCGGTGTAGAGGATGTCGGCGCCGATCACACCGTCCAGATCATCGGTGATGACAACTTCGCCTTCGCTTGTGCCCAGCACGTCCAGCGATGGCGTGTAGCCCTTGGGCGCCACGATGCGTACATTCATGCCCACTTTGCCCGCCGCCATGATCAGGCTGGTGGCCACGTTGTTGTCGCCGTCGCCCACGTAGACCATTGTGCGATCTTCGAGGCTGCCCAGGTGCTCCCACGCTGTGAAGACATCGGTGAGCGCCTGGCAGGGATGGCTGAAATCGCTGAGTCCGTTGATCACCGGGATGCTGCCCCACGACGCCAGATCGAGGATGTGCTGGTGCTCGAAGACCCGCGCCATGATGCCGTCGACGTAGCCGCTGAGCACACGCGCCACATCCGGCGCGCTTTCACGGCTGCCCAGGCCGACTTCTTGGGGGCTGAGGTAGAAGGCGTAGCCACCGAGGTGCTGCATACCCATCTCAAAGCTGACGCGGGTACGCAGGGAGGGTTTTTGAAAGATCATGGCCAGCGATTTGTTGGCCAGGATGGGTTCGTTGGCGCCAAGCTGCTTGCGCTCGTCTTTCAGGCGCTTGGCCAGACGCAGCAGCCCCCAGAGTTGTTCACTGCTGATCTCGTTCAGGTCGGTGAAATGTTGCAACCGCGGAATGGCAGACACAGGTGTTTCCTCGTTCGGTGCGTGCGAGTGTGATAAGCAGTGATCGGATCAGACGCCGGCGATGATCGGGTTGGTCAACGTGGCCAGGCCCTCGATCTCAACGCTGACGGTGTCGCCCGGATGCAGGGCGCTGACGCCTTCAGGCGTGCCGGTGAGCACGAGATCGCCCGGTTCCAGCGTCATAAACTGCGATACGAAGGCGAGTACCTTGCCGATGGAGTGTACGAACAGCTTTGTGTTGCTCTCCTGGCGCACTTCGCCGTTGACCAGGCAGCGGATCGTCTTGTCTTCGGGATCCCAGTTGGTGTCGAGCCAGGGGCCGACCGGCCCGAAGGTGTCGAAGTTCTTGCCACGCGCCCACTGCACATCCTTCTTCTGCAGGTCGCGCGCCGTGACGTCGTTGGCGCAGGTGTAGCCAGGATGATGTTGTGGGCGTCTTGCGGGCTAAGGTAGCGCCCGTTTGCCGATGACCAGGGCCAGTTCTGCTTCGTGATCCACGCTGGCTGATCGAGGGCAGGATGATCGATTCACCCTGGCCGATGAGCGTGGTTCCTGCCTTGAGGAAGATGGCCGGTTCTTCGGGGACTTCGTTGCCGAATTCAGCGGCGTGTGCTGCATAGTTGCGGCCCACACAGATGATCTTGCGCGGATCGCAGGGGGCAGCAATTTCACGTCGTCCATCAGCAGCGGCGCGCCGTCGATTTCGGGTGCAAAATCCGCGCCAATCGCGGGCTTTCGTACGGCGCTCGGCGCAGCGGATAGACATACTTTTCCAGCAGAAGGCCCCAAGTGGGTTTCCCTCGGCTATCGTCCACATTCGTTACGTAACGTACTATACGCATAGGTAGTTCCGCCCTTGGTCGGTGGTTGAATTGATCATGGTCATGGTCAATCTGATCTATGAAAAGCGTACATCATTTATGATCAACCGAAATTCACAGTTTAGGAACTGTACCGCTTGCCTAACCATTGTCATGCGGCTCAGGAAGATCTCAAAATACTCGATAACCTGCGCGAAGTTGGTGTCGATCTCCAGTTCGAGTGCGAACACCTTGTCTTCGGGCAGCACGCGCACGAAGCTGCGTGTGGCCGCGTAGTTGACGCGGTCGTGGATGTCGAACTGGGCCATGTCGGGGTTCTGTACACGGCTGCGGTGTACGTCGGCCTTGTCGGCGATGATCACCGCCGCTGCGATTGGGGTGGTGGCGGTGCCGCGTTCCTCTTCGTGGTTGCCGATGGCGTTCATCACCAGCGCGATCTCGTCTGCCGGCATACCCAGCCGTTGCAACAACGGCCACGCCATCAAGGCGCCGCTCTGCGCGTGGTTTTCACGGTGGATCAGGTTGCCAATGTCGTGGATGTAGCCGGCCATATGCGCCAGTTGGCAGGTGCGCTCGTCGAAATCGAGCCGGTCGAGGATGTTCTCGGCGATGTGACCCACGAGGCCCGCATGGCGTTGTCCATGTTCGGTGTACCCAAGCGCACGCAGGCTTTCGTTGGCCTGCTGCACGAAGGCGATCACTTCGTGATCTTTGCGCAACACGTCGATGGTAAGCGACGACGGCGCTGGATTCGGTGCCGAGGTGGCGTCTGTCTCTGATACATGCATGATTGGTTGATTGCGGGAGCGTTTCCCAAGTGATTGCTTGGATTAGATAAACAGGCTTTGCCCAATCGCAAAGGCGCTGATCAACATGGCGATGGGCCACCAGAGTTCAGCTCGACGCAAGGGCTGTTTGCGGTAGACGGCCAGCCAGGTGGGCAGCCAGAGGATACCCACCAGCGCCAACCACAGCGGCGTCTGTGCCAGGATGATCTGGATGCTGATCCCGATCTGCGCCAGCGCTACGCCGGCCAGCCCCAATCGATCATCCGAATGGTTGAGGTTGCGGTTAGCACCCCAAAGGTACAACGTCCACAGGCCGGCCAGGATCGTGGGGCCGACTACGGATGGGGTGACACCGCTGTCGTAGAACTGAAGTGTGGCCAACCAGGGCAACGTGATGCTGATCAGGCTGTGTAACAATACCACCGGCATGAGGGGGATGTGGCGGTGGAGCCAGCCTGCCACACTGATGATCACGATCACCAGCGTAAACCAGAACAACACGCTGTCGAGCGTCAGCGCTACGAGCAGCGATAGAACGATGCCTGGCAAAGCAATACGCCCGACCACCGGCAAGATGCCTGGGGCGTCGGTGCCGAAGAGCCGCGCCGCCGGTGATCCTGGGCGCAGGTAGGGCATCCAGATACGCTGACGCTGCTGTGTGTCTTCGAGGCTGGGGACGCTGTTGGGAACGGTCATCGATCCCCAGATGCTACCCCACAACAGATCCACGAGCAGGAAGAACAAGAGCATCCGCGGTAGATCAATGCCTTCGAGCCGGCTGAGAAAGCCGGTACTCAGCAGCGCAGCCAACACCGACCAGCCACCGGCCAGCCGCCAAGGGGAACGTTCGAGCCAGATTCGCCCATCGAGGACAGCGCTGCTACTTGCGTTCCACTGAGGTGAGGCATGGGCCGACCACGGTCCGCCACGCTGCATCGAGGTTCCCTTCACATGATTCGCCTAATCATCTAGAAATGAGAAACCCACGCAGCCACTTGCGATGCGCTGCATGGGCTTACACCCAAAGGCGATTATAGCAGAGGTTGAACCGTTATGGGAAACCAGACCTATACACTCACTTGCAGCCGCCCCGGTTCCATTGTGATCGAGAGCGCCAGCGCCTGTTCGGTGAGTACTTCGCCGTCGGCGTGTAGCGGCGCCGGGATATTGCTGACGATGGTCAGCGCGGTGCAACAGGCGCCAGGCGTACGGCGGGGTGGTTGCGATGCGCGCCCACCATGACCTGGGCAGCAGCGCCAGGATCTGCGGCGTGTTCAGGCCGCGGGCAATCGCCAGATCGAGCATGGCGTCGTCGATGACGGCGTCGGGGGTGACGTGAAGCCGCCGCCAGTGCGCCGGCTGTTGCCCACGCTGACCATAAGCGCCTGTTGATCAACGCGCCGGATCTGCCCTTGAGGGGTACACCAGCGCATCTGCAAGTGTGGATGTTCGTAGGTGCGCAGCGCTTTGAGCACCGCCAGCAGGTAGACGGCGAAGCCGCGGATCCGTGCGATCTTGTAGCTTTCCACGGTCACCTGCGCTTCGAAGCCCAGCCCCAGGTTGTTGTCGAAGTAGCGCGACAGGAAGCCGGTCTCGGTGCGCACCTGGGCGTGGCTGAGATCGACGCCGCGGTTTTACTGCGCACGATGGCGTCGACAGCTTCGCCCAGACGCGGCGGCGTGCCGACCATCGTGGCGAAATCGTTGCCCGTACCCACCGGCAGGATGGCCAGCGGCCCCACCGGCTCGCCGGGCGCAGCGGCCTGCGCCAGCCCATTGACAACTTCGTTGATGGTGCCGTCGCCGCCTGCCGCCGCCACGATGTTGTAGCCGGCGCGTTTTGCCTCGCGCGCCACTTCGATGGCTTCGCGCGGGCGCGTCGTCTGAAAGAGGTCGAAGGGCACGCGGGCGGCGTTCATGGTGTGGCGGATGGCCTCGACCGACCGTCCGCCACTGCCACGCCCCGATTTGGGGTTGAGCACTACGAAGATTTTGTCCACGCAACCTTCCTTGGTAGATGGGTAACGATAGAATCACCCGGCTCGCTTGAGGACGAGCGCACCGCGCCCACCAATGGTGACGCCAGGGAGCCGCTGCGCCTGCGCTGTGTGTGTGCCTTCGCCCCACACTGCGGTGTAAGCGCCGGGCGTCGAGCTTTCGCCCAGTGGAATATCGACGGATACTCGTTCCTCTGCCACGTTGAAAACGACGATCATCTCTTCGTCGGCGAGGACGCGGCGGAAGGCGTAGACCGATCCGCGGGCCAGCAGTGCCTCGAACGAGCCGGTGCGCAGTGCTGGGTAGGCATGGCGCATGGCGATGGCGCGTTTGTGGAAGTCGAGCAGGTCTTCGTTCCAGCTTTCCCTGTCGTGCCAGGGGAAGGCGCCGCGGCAGTAGGGATCGTTGGCGCCGGTCATGCCCACTTCGTCGCCGTAGTAGATGCAGGGCGCGCCGGGCATGGTCATCTGGAAGAGGGTGCAGAGGCGCAACGCGCTTTCGTCTTCGCGCACCGTCCACAGTGTACGCGCCGTGTCGTGGCTGTCCATCAGGTTGAGCTGGGCCAGGTTGATCTCCCAGTCGTAGAGCCTGAGCATCTCATCGATACTCTTGGCGAACTGTTCCGTGTTCAGCTTTTTCAGTGGAAACCCACCGGGCTTGTAGTCGGTGTGCAGCGTCTCGGCGCCGAAGAAGCCCAGTGCAGCGCGGCTGAAAATGTAGTTCATCACCGAATCGAACATATCGCCCTTGAGCCAGGCTTCGGCGGCGCCAGATTTCGCCGGTGATGTAGGCTTCAGGGTTCGCCTGCTTCACCACGGTGCGGAATTGGCGCCAGAACGCCGGATCTTTGATCTCTTCTGGCACGTCGAGCCGCCAACCATCGGCGCCGAACTCGATCCAGTGGCGTGAGACGTCGAGCAGGTATTCACGCACGCCTGGGTTCTGAATGTTGAATTTGGGCAGTGCGGGCAAGCCCCACCAGGCGTCGTAGTTGTGCGGATTGTCTTCGTCGTGCTGGTAGGGCCGTAGCGGCCAATCCTGTACGATGAACCAATCGATGTAGGGCGAGTTTCCGCCTGTCTCCAGGATGTGATGGAAGGCCCAGAAGCCGCGGCTGGCATGGTTGAAGACGCCGTCGATCACCACGCGGATGTCGTGATCGTGGGCGGCGTCGAGCAGATAACGGAATGCCGCATCGCCGCCCAGCAGCGGATCCACCTGCATGTAATCGTAGGTGTGGTAGCGGTGGTTGGAGGCCGACGCAAAAATGGGGTTGAGGTAGAGGGCGGTGATGCCCAGATCTTTGAGATAGCCGAGCTTGTCTACGATGCCACGCAGATCGCCGCCCTGAAAACCGTCCTCTTCGGGGGGTGTTCCCCACACCTTGAAGGTGACGCCGGGCAGCGGTTTTGTGTCTTTGCCGCGGGCGAAACGGTCGGGAAAGATCTGGTAGAAAACAGCGTTTTTCACCCAGTCGGGGGTGTGAATCGACATACAGTTGTGCTCCATTGAAGATGGGGATTGGTGATTGGTGACTGGTGACTGGGGTTTTGTTGAGAATCTGAGAGCGTTTGACGAGTAGACTACCGGCAACATGCGATTAGGTGATTGGACACGCGACGAGTCGATATCGTCTACACGATCCCAAATCACCAATCATCAATCACCACTCACTACTCACCTATCACCAATCACCTAGCACTATTTATCGGATACGCATTGTGTCATAGCCATTTGGAGATGTCAACGGGATTGCGAGCGCTTTGCAGCCTCATTTGCGAAACGGTAGAATACCAACGATCATCGATAGGTTCTTTACACAAATTGTAAGTGATTGGTGATTGGGATCATGTCGCGTATTTCAATCGCCGAATCTCCCAATCGCTCAATCTCCGGTCAAGTGATAGCACACGACGGACCAACATCATTGCCTACAAGATCCCCCAATCACCAATCCCTAATCATCAATCACCACTCTCCCAAGGAGCCGTATGTGAACGGATCGAAGCGTGTCTTTTCCCGATGGTATCGTTCCTTCTTCTTCGTTGCCGGTCTGCTTCTGGGCGTCGTGCTCCTGGCCAGCTGCGTCACCCCGCTCCGCGTACCGACGACGCCGACGCCGGAGAACGTGGTTCCCACTTATACGTCGACCCCTGTTGCCGAAAATGTGGACGCAGTTGCTTCGCCCATGCCCACAGATGCGCCGGTTGCCGAGGTCCCGGATCCGCCGCTGACGGTTGGGATCTCGCCGTTGTTGGGCGAACGGGACACCTCGTGGTTGATGCCGACGTTGATCTCCATCGCCGAGTTGACCACCGACAGCGGCCCTCGCCCGGTGACCCTCCTGGATCGCGCCGAGAACGCCGCGCTCACGGTGACCTTCGTTCCCCGCCCACAGGCAGCGGACAGCATCCTGCTCGAACGCTACTTCGCGCCGGTTGTCCCCTTCGACACCGTGAACGATGAGACGACGCTGGCGCAACTGGCGGCGCGCTGGCGCGGCGAAGAGGACGGCGGCCTGATCGCGCCACTGGAATCACTGGCCGAGCTGACGGGCATCTTCGGGGTGCCGCCCGCCGACAGCGTGAACGTCACCAGCGCTGCTCTGATCTTCGACGCGCTGACGGCCTCGCCAGGCGCCATCGGCATCGTGGCTTTCGACGACCTGCACCCACGCTTCAAGGTGTTGGCGGTGGACGGCGCCAACGTCCTCAGCAATCAGTTGGACGCGGTCAGCTATCCGCTGGCAGCCGCGCTGGTGACGCAGGGCGACGGCGCCGCCGCCCTCTCCGCACAACTGGCAGGGCTGGCGCCCGAAACAACCAACCGCCACGCCGACCAGTTGACCACACTGATCATGACCGGCGTCACCGCCATGTCGCGGGTGACGGCGCTGCGTATGGAACAGCGCGGCTACACCTACCCAGCACTGGTGATCTCCGACACGCTGGCCGCGGCCGACATCACCCACATCAGCAACGAGGTCCCCTTCCTCGACGATTGTGTGGTCAACGCCAGCGAGAACAACCTGGTCCTGTGCAGCGACACTACCTACTGGGCCGCGCTGGAAGCGGTAGGCACCGACATCGTGGGGCTGAGCGGCAACCACGTCAACGATTTTGGGCGCGACGGCGCCCGCCGCTCCATCACCTGGTACCGCGACAACAACATTCCCATCTACGGCGGCGGCATGAACATCGAAGAAGCCTGTGCGCCGCTCATGTGGGAGCACAACGGCAACACCTTCGCCTTCATCGCGACGCTGGCCTTTGAGCCATCCTTTGCCTGGGCCACCGAAGACCAGCCCGGCGCCTGCTACTACTACAACGAAAAAGAGCGCATCTTCGATCTCATCGCCGAAGTGCGCCCGCAGGTGGACATTGTGGCTGTGGAATTGCAATACCTGGAGACCTACAACCCGTACCCCACGCCGCAGCAGGTGATCGAGTTCCGCGAACTGCGCGAACAGGGCGTGGACATCGTCACCGGCGTGCAGAGTCATGTGCCGCAGGCCATGGAACCCTACGCCCCCAACGCCGACCGCAACGCAAGCATCATCGTCTACGGCCTGGGCAACCTCTTCTTCGATCAGATGTGGAGTTGGCAGACACGCACCGAGTTGATGGCGCGCCACACCATCTACCAGGGCAAACTACTCAGCACCGAGATCCTCACCGCCGTCCTCGAAGACTACGCCCAGCCGCGCTGGACCACCCCCGCCGAACGCGCCGATCTGCTGCGCAGCATCTTCAATGCGGCGCCGGCGAGGTGATTGGTGAGTAGTGATTGGTGAGTGGGATCGTCTGATTCGTAACGGTTCCGTGAGAAGAGATGATGGGATGATGAGATGATGGGCTGTGTCGAGACCCATCATCTCATTATCCCATTATCCCATCATCTCTTCACTGATCTATCACCAATCAGGCGATCCCAGTCCCCAGTCCCCAATCCCTACAAATTCGGTACAATCCTCGCCAACCGCTCCACCGTCTTCTCCAGATCACTCATTTTCTCCGCAAAGCTGAAGCGGACGTAGCCTTCGCCGGCCTGCCCGAAGGCGATGCCGGGGGTGCTGGCGATCAGGCCATCTTCCAACAGAATCTGAGAAATCGTGAGGCTGTCTTTGTCGGTGTCGGTGAACTTAGCAAAGAGATAGAACGCGCCTTCGATGGGGCTGCTCTCGATGCCGGGGATCTCGTCCAGCGCGTCGAGGAGGAAGTCGCGGCGCACGGTGTACGACGCCATCATCTCTTTGACGCAGTCCTGGGGACCGTTGAGCGCTGCGACACCGGCGGCCATGGCAAAGCTCGCCGCCGAGGTGATGCTCTGTGTCTGGTAGGTGCGCGCCAGTTTGGCCACCGGCTTGGGCGCGGCCAGCCAGCCCAGGCGCCAGCCGGTCATGGCGTAGGCTTTGCTGAAACCGTTGATGATGATGGTGCGCTCGGCCATGCCTGGCTCCGCGGCCAGCGAATGGTGTACCTGCCCGTCGTAGAGGATGTGCTCGTAGATCTCGTCGCTGAGGACGTAGAGATCAAACTCCTTGGCCACGGTGCAGATGGCGTCGATCTCGTCGCGTTGCAGCACGCGGCCTGTGGGGTTGTTGGGGCTGGTCGCCATCAACGCCTTGGTTTTGTCGGTGACGTACTCGCGCAACTGCGCCTCGGTGACGTGGAAGTTCGTCGCCGCGGGCAGCGGCACATGCACGGGGACACCCCGGTTCAACTGCACCATGGGCGCGTAGCTCACCCACGCCGGGTCTAGGATCATCACCTCGTCGCCAGGATCGAGGAGCGCGGCCAGGGTGGCGTAGATCGCCCACTTGCCGCCGGGCGTCACCATGATCTGATCCGGCGTCACGTGGACGTTGTTCTCGCGCGCCAGCTTGGCCGTGATCGCCTCCAGCAGCGCCGGCGAGCCGAACGACGGCGGATAGTGTGTGTCACCGGCGCGGATGGCGGCAAAACCGGCTTCTTGGATATGCTTGGGTGTGTCGAAATCCGGCTCACCGCCGGCCAGGTTGATGACGTCTTTGCCGGCGGCCTTCAACTCGCGACCCTTCTGCATCATCAACGTCGTGGGCGAACCGGGGACAGATTGGACGAGTGTGGAGAGTGTTTTCATGGTTGGTGGCCCTAGTCCCTCAATACTGCCGCGATTGCCTCACAAAGATACTCCATATTCCCCTCCGTCATCCCTGCCACGTTGATGCGTCCCGAACCGACGGCGTAGACGCCGAACTGGTCGCGCAGTTTCTTGACATGGTCGGCGGTGAGGCCGCTGAAGGAGAACATGCCGCGCTGGCGGGCGATGAACGAGAAATCGCGGTCGACGCCCTTTTCGTTGAGCGTTTCCACGAAGAGATCGCGCATACGGTTGATGCGTTCGCGCATCTCGGTGACTTCGGCTTCCCACTGGCCGCGCAGCGCCGCATCGGTGAGGATCGTCTCCACCACCTTCGCCCCGTGCGCCGGGGGATTGGAGTAGTTGGATCGCACCACCTGCTTGACATGGCTGAGGGCGGCTTCGGCGGCGGCGTCGTCTTTGGCGATGAGCGTCAACGCGCCGGCGCGTTCGTTGTAGAGACCGAAGTTTTTGGAATAGGAACTGGCGATCAGGCTTTGGGGCAGGCTTCCGCCATGAGGCGCACGCCGGCGGCGTCTTCTTCCAGCCCTTCGGCAAAGCCCTGGTAGGCGAAGTCGAGGAAGGGCAACAGACCGCGTTCCTTGGCGACGGCGGCCACCTGTTCCCACTGCTCAACCGACATGTCGGCGCCGGTGGGGTTATGGCAGCACCCGTGCAGCAGCAGCACGTCGCCGACGGGCAGCCTGTTCAGCTTGGCCAGCATGGCGTCAATGTCTACGCGGTTGTTGGCGGCGTCGAAGTAGGGGTAGGTGCCCACCTTCAGCCCGGCCGATTCGAAAACGCTGGGATGGTTGGGCCAGGTGGGGCTGCTCAGCCATACGGTGGCGTTTGGCAGGAAGCGCTTGACGAAGTCGGCGCCAACACGCAGCGCGCCAGTGCCGCCGGGCGCCTGCACGGTGACAGCGCGGCCTGCTGCGATGATCGACGAACCCGCGCCCAGCACCATCTTCTGCGTGGCGGCGGCGTACTCGGGCGACCCGTCGATGGGCAGGTAGCTCTTGGTGTTTTCGGTGGCGTCGAGGCGGCGTTCGGCTTCTTTCACCGAAGGCAGTACGGGCGTGCGTCCTTGCGCGTCCTTGTAGACGCCCACGCCCAGGTTGATCTTCTTGGGGTTGGCGTCTTTTTTGAAGGCTTCGGTCAGGCCAAGGATGGCGTCTGGCGGGGCAGGGGTGATGGTTTCGAACATGATCGTACCTCGAATTGGGTGGTGTGGGATGGCGCAGAAGATGATGGGATGGTGAGATGATGGGTAACGACGAGCCTCATCATCCCATCATCCCATCATCCTTCGTCTACAAACAAATCCACGAACGAAAACTTCTCTACGTCTACGAGTCCTCGATCCGTCAATTTAAGCTTGGGGATCACCTCTAGCGCCATGAAGCTCATAGCCATGAAGGGATCGTGCAGCGGTGATCCAAGTTCGGCGGCGGCCCCGAGGACGGCGTCGTAGCCGGCGCGCACGGCGGCGATGGGCTGATCGCTCATGATGCCGCCCACGGGCAGGGGCAGCGCAGCCAGGATCTGATCGCCGTCGGCCACGGCCAGGCCACCGCCCATTTCAGCCACGGCGCGGGCAGCGGTGGTCATGGAAAGGTCGTCCGCGCCGATGATGACGAGGTTGTGATGATCGTGGGCCACGCTGCCGGCCATGGCGCCACGGTGTAGCCCCACGCCCATGATGAAGCCCAGGCCCATCGATCCACTGGCTTTGTGACGGTCCACCACGGCCATTTTGAGCAGATCCTGCGTGGGATCGGCCACGATGTAGCCGTCCTGGCGTGGGGCTTCGACGACGCGCTCTTGGGTGACAAGCTGATTGGGCAGCGAGACGATGGCGCGCATGCGCCGTCCACGCGCGGGGACGCGCAGATCGAAGCGAGACCAGTCCACGCGCAGGGTGGCGCGCACCGCCGACGGGATAGACGCGGCCGACGTCAGGGGTTCAACCAGATCGCCTTTTTCCCCAATCAAACGTCCGCCGACATAAACGAGACGGGCCAGCGGCGCGGCCAGATCGTCGAAGACGACGAAATCGGCGACGCGACCGGGCGCGACCGCGCCGCGGTCGTGCAGGCCGAACCACTCAGCGGTGTTCAAGGTGACCATGCGGATGGCGGTGACGGGATCGATGCCGTAGGCGATGGCCTCGCGCACCATGTAGTCGACGCTGCCCTGGTCGAGCAGATCGCCGGGGACGCGGTCGTCGGTGCAGAAGCAGATGCGGCGGCTGTTCTGTTCGGTGATCAGCGGCAGCAGCGGGTGCAGGTTGTGGGCGTTGGTGGCCTCGCGAATGAGGACGTAGAAACCACGCGCCAGCTTTTCGGCGGCTTCGGCAACGGTGGTGCATTCGTGTTCGCTGCCCACACCGGCGGCGGCGTAGGCGTTGAGGGCGTGGCCCGTCATGGCGGGGGCGTGGCCGTCGATGGGTCGCCCGGCGAAGGCGTCGAGCTTGGCCAGCACGTCGGGCGCGCCGGCGGCTGCACCGGGGAAGTTCATCATCTCGGCCAGGCCATGGACGGTGCCGTCGGCGAGCAAGGGGGCCAGGTCCGCGGCGGTGAGGACGGCGCCGCTGGTCTCCATGTCGGTGGCGGGCACGCAAGATGGCGCCATCACCACCACATGCAGCGGCAGATCGCGGCTGCTCTCGGCGATGAAGCGGATGCCGTCTACACCGGCGACGTTGGCGATTTCGTGTGGATCGGTGACCACGGTGGTGACGCCACGGGGCAACACGGCGGCGGCGAACTGCGGTGGCGTGCAGAGGCTGCTTTCGATGTGGACATGGGCGTCGATGAAGCCGGGGGCGACGTAAGCACCGGCCAGGTCAACTTCGTGGTGGGCGACGTAGCCAGGACCGATGCCGGCGATGCGATCCCCGGCGACGGCGATGTCGGTCTCTTCGATCTCGCCCGAAAAGACATTCACCAGCCGCGCGTTGCGCAGGAGCAGGTCGGCTTTTTCGTCCCCGCGCGCCACGGCCAGCAGCTTGCGTTTGTCCACACCCGAATCCTTTCCAGCGGAAGCAGTTTGAAACGACAGGAAAAGTTCAGGGCATTATAGCAAGGAGGGCGGAGGGTTGTACAGTTTTTATCCGGCTTCCACTTCCGAATCACCACGGTACGGTCCGCGCTTCTCTGGTGGGAAGAGGCGGGCGATGCGGCGCATGATCATGTGGGACATGTGGTTGAGTTGCTCGCGGCGGGTGCGTCCACGGGCTTCAGCTTCCAGTTTGAAGGGACCAAACGCTTCGCCGATGGTGATGGTGACGGGTGTACGACGAAAACGAGAGAGGTTGATCCAGATGTTTTCGGTGCCGCTGAGCGCGACGGGCAGGATGCGTACTTCGCTTTCCACTGCCAGGAATGCAGCGCCGGGGCGGGCTTCGGCCAGTTCCGGCACTGAACGGGCGAAGATGACGTTTTGAATCAGTTCGCCGCGGGCGCGTTTCTCGGCCAAAGACGGTTCGATGCCACCTTCGGGGAAAACACCGATGACGCCGCCACTGCGCAGCACCTTGAGCGCGGCGGCCAGGGCTTTGCGGTCCACGCGACCGCGCCAGATGGGGATCAGCGTGAAGAAGCGCATGAAAAGTCGCCAATACCACAGGCGCATGGATTCGGTGGCGATGAGGAAGGCCGGTTGCACGGGCAGGAGGAGCGTGAGCAGCGGACCGTCGAACCAGCTAAAGTGGTTGGAAACGACGATCAGCGGTTCGTTGCGCGGCACGTTGTCTTGACCGATGATCTCCACCTTCAGCAAGATACGCGCAATCAGGCGACCCAAACCGGCCAACATGCGACTGACAAAGCGAACCAGATTCCAGGCATTGTAAGGCCCTCGACGGTTGAGTGGACGCTCCACGTGGGGAAGACGGGCAAACGGCACTGCTGGATATTGTACCCTGAATTCAACGTGAATGCAGAAATCACTGTTCCGTGGGATGGCCGATTTTGGGTGCCGCAGCACTGGTTTCAGGTTACCGTTTGCGCAACGATGACTCTACTGCAAAAAGGTCGCTCAAGCGCAAAAGTCCGACTTCTCTCAGGAGGGGAGCAACCGCAAATCACACAGAAGTCGGACTTTTCGCAGTGGAGTCATTTATGCCTGGCGTTAGGGCAGCGGCGCGCCGGGATCGATGAGATCGGCGGCGCGTAGTTCGTGCCAGAGCGCGCCAGGGATCTCGGCTGCCCAGGTGTGTCGATTGTCGGCGGCTTCGTCTTTGCTGACGGAACCGAGCACCAGCGACGAAACGGCGGGATGCGCCGCGGCGAAGTGCATCGCAGCCGTGCGCAGCGAGACGCCGTGGCGTTCGCAGATCTCCTGGATGCGGCGCGCTTTGTCCATGATCTCGGGGGGCGCTTCGCGGTAGTTGTAGCGTGCGCCGGGTCCTGGCCCCGTTGCCAGAATGCCGCTGTTGTAGACGCCGCCGAGGAAGATGCTGATCTTGTTCTCCTGGCAGTAGGCGAGGAAATCCAGCGAAGTCTGTTCGAGCAGGGTGTAGCGCCCGGCCAGCAAGAAGCAATCCACAGGAAAATTGCGGGCGAAGTCCCATTCCATCTGCCACTGGTTCATGCCTGCGCCCAGGCTGTGGATCACACCCTGGCTGCGCAATTCGGCCAGGGTAGGGAAGGTCTCATCCAGCACCTGCTTGAACTGCTCCGGTTCACGCGGACCATCGGGATCATGCACGAGGATGCTGTCGATGCGATCCAGTTGCAGGCGTTGCAGGCTTTCGTCGATGCTGCGCAGTACGCCGTCGCGGCTGAAATCGAAGTGGATCGTGCCGTCCTCGCGCACGAGGCGACCGATCTTGGTCTGCAACACAAAGGCGTCGCGGGGGACGTCTTTGAGCGCCAGTCCCAGCCGGCGTTCGGCCAGCCCTGCGCCGTAAAGCGGCGCGGTGTCGAAGAAATTCATACCGTTTTCCAGCGCCCATTGGATCATCTCGGTAGCTTGTGCATCGGAAAGCGGCGAATACATATTGGCCATAGGCGCCGTCCCCACGCCGAGACGCGGCACGCGCAGCGTCGTCTTGCCCACGGGGACGGTTTCGATGGGTGGTGTCATGGGTGGTACTCCTGTGTGTGGGAATGATGATGAGATGATGGGGATGATGCGGCTGTGATGTGAAAGTCTCAGAAGACTCTATCATCACTCATCGGGCGGAACAAACACGATTAGGGCAAAAAAGTCTGCGGAGAAGCAGATCTAGTCCACTTCTCCGCATCCTCCTGTCATCCCGTCATCGCATCATCCCGTCATCTCCTCACCTTGCAACCGGTGACCTGCCCATCGGCGGCACATCTTCGGCCTGCCAATCGCAGATGTCGATGCCGGTGGCCGGGCGCTGGAGGGTAACGGTGATCGGCTGTAGCGTGTGATCGGTACAGGCATCGCCCAATCCGCAGACGACGGCGGCGGTGTAGCCGGCGGCGTCGGAGCCGTCGTTCAGCCAGGTGTAGGCGAGGTAGGTGCCGCCAATCAATTCTGTGAGGTAGTTGTCCTGGCTCGCTGCCACGTTGACGCGCACGACCGCGCCGGTGTTGACTTCGTTGAAGAAGAGCGTCATCGGCGCCGCTGTACCCGCGGGACGACAGATCGCGCCGCTCACCGTGCCTGTTGGCGCCTCAATCGGCGGTAACTTGGTGGGCAGCGGCCGTTCGATGGCGGGCGGCGTGGGTGTAACCGTGGGCGTTGCCGTTGGCGGGAGCGGCGTGGCCGTATCGGTGGGCGCTTGGGTTGGCTCAGGTGTCGGCGTGTTGGTGGGCGCCTCGGTGGGCGCCTCGGTGGGCGTGTTGGTCGGTTCCGGCGTCGACGTTGCAGTTGGCTCGTCCGTGGGCGTGGCCGAAGGGACGAAGCTGGGCAGCGGCACTGGCGTCTGCGTGCTCTGGCCGGCGTTTGTGCTTGTGGGCGTGTCGGTAGGCGCCTGTGTCGGCGTCGCGGTTGGGCTGGGCGTCCACGTGAGTGTGGGCGTCGGCGTGGGCGACGATGTAGGCACGAGGCTGGGCAACGGGATCGGCGTCAGGTTCTCGGTAGGCGTCGCCGTGGCGGTAGTCGTTGGGGTGGGCGTGGGCGGCGCAGGCGTCACCGTGGCGGTGACGGTCAGGCGTTCGACGTTGAAGCGCATCCGCGCGCCGCCGGTGCGTTCGTAGAAGTCGACGCGCACGGCGTGCATGCCCTGGCTTACGTCGACGTCGGCGGTGACGATGCGATCTGTGCCATCTTGCCAGGCGTCGAGGATCACCACGCCGTCGAGCCAGACACGGGCGCCGTCGTCCACTTCTACGGTGAAGCGGTGGAAGCCGGGATCGAAGTAGAGATCGCGGCTCCAGCGCGCCGAGAAGCTGTCGGCTGGCACAGCGCCGTCGGGCGAACCGGTACCCCAACTGAAGTCGATGTTGCTGTCGTTGCGCACGCGGACGGGGTTGCCTTCCTGGCGCGGGTTGCTCCAGTATTCACCTTTCCACTCGGTGAAGCCGTCGATCTTCTCCCACCAGAAGCGGGCCACAGCACCGCCGGTGCGTTCGTAGTATTCCACGCGCAGGTTGTGTTGCCCGGTGCTGAGTCGCCCTTCGAAGGTGACCTCGCGGGTGCCGCCGTCGCGCCATTCGTCGAGCAACAGGTTGCCGTCGAGGTAGACGCGCATGCCGTCGTCCATCACGGCGTGGAAGCGATAGGTTCCATCGTCGAAGTAGAAGTCCTGGCTCCAGCGCGCCGAGAAATTGTCATTGGGAATGCCGGCGCCGGGCGACCCGTTGCCCCAATCGAAGTTGATGTAGTCATCGGAGCGGGTTTCCACAGGGCTGCCGCTCAGCGAGACGATGGGGAAGTATTCGGCGCGCCACGGTTGGCGCTGCTTTCGCCGTCCACCAGAATTGGATACGGGCGGCGCCGCTGCCCTCGAAGTACTCGATGCGGATGGGGTAGCTGCCGCTGTTGAGTTGACGCTTGGCCGAGTATTGGGTGGTGGGCGTCTCTCGCCACTGGTCGATGACCAGATCGTCGCCGATCCAGACGCGCACACCGTCGTCTACAAGAACATGGAAGGTGTAGGCGCCGGCGTTGAAGAAAATGCTCTGTCGCCAGCGTGCCGAGAAGTTGTCGTTTGCGATACCGACGCCGGGCGATCCTTCGTTCCAGTTGAAGTCGATCTGGCCGTCGGTGCGCTCGAAGACGGGGCTGCCGGCCAGCGAGCGATTGGCGTAGTATTCGCCACGCCAGCCGGAGATCGGCGTCGCTGTGACGGTTGGCTGCGCTGTGCGGGTGGGCGTGGACGTCACCGAGCGGGGGGGCGTGGCAACGATGGGCGCTTCGAAGCGGTAGTCGGTGAACGAGCGCGCCAGCCAGCCCACTTCACCGTAGGCGTTGCCGCTGGTCACCTGAACTTTGAGCCAGGAGCCATTGTCGTTCTGACCAAGCACAGCGAGCCGTGTGCCGTTGCCCAGCGCGGTGATCACCGTGTAGCCGGTGCCGGGTCCGCGGCGCAGGTTGAGCGCGTTGGAGGTGACGTAGGCCGTCCACGGATCGCGGGTGGGTGTGGGCGCTGCCGTCTGGCCGGGCCGCGGCGTCGGCGTGACGGTGGGAATGGTGGTGGGGGTGTGGGTGGGCGTGGCTTCGAGCGTCGGCGTGGCCGATGGGATGGGCGTGGGCGTTGCCGTGTCGGCATCGGGTCCGCGTTGCAGCAGCCACAGTTCGGTGGTGAGTTCTTCGTCGGCGTCGGGGTTCCAGGCCAGCACGAGCACGGCGGGTTGCCCGATCCAATCGGCGTCGGTGGGCAGCGTCAGCGTAGACGTGAATGCGCCGTCTGCCGTCACATCGGCGCGGGCATAGGCGCGGCGCACGACGGGGGCGGGCGCGCCGGACTGTGGATCGCTGAAGCCGATGAGGACGGCGCCAGCGCTCCAGCCGTCACCGCGCACGGTGATCGCGTCACCTGGGGCGGCGGCCAGCGGTTCCACTTGCAGCGAGTATGCGGGGCCAGGCGTTGGCGTGGCCGGTTCCGCGATCACCGGCGCCCATGTACAGCCGCCGGCGAAGAGCAGCGCCGCAAACAGCGTGGAGAGCAACAACAATCGGTTGGTTTTGAGGGTTTGCCAGTGTTTCACAATGGCCTCACATTCTTTCTTTGTAAATCGTGCAAACTCGGGGGATTGGCAACGGTGCAGCGTACGCTATTGCCTGAGATCAAGTATACACTGTTTGCGATTTCACTACATTGGACTAGGGCGCGAACCATGTACAACAAAAGTCGCGTCGCTCGTTGTGTAGACGTTGGCGACGCCCAAGATGTTCCTATGTTTGGGGTAGGATGTTGTTACTTTCACCCCTGCTGAACCGGGTGTAATTCAAGTTGGGGGCAGGCCAAGTGCCGGGGACTTTTCGTTGCAGCGCGACGGGGTTTTCGCTCTTGTCGCCACGTCTATCGTGAAGTCCCCGGCACTTTCGAGCATGAAATACACCCTGCTGAACCGGACGGCTGGTGATTTGAGATCGGGCTGTGTTAACATGCCTTGGATCTGAGAGATCGCGAACTCGTTCATGGGGTTGAGATCCCGTTGCGAGTTTGCCAACAGAATCACTACCACCACTGAAGGCGCACCCATGACATTGAAAAACGCTGGTACGCAGACGATTCTGATCGCCTTTCTCACGTTCGTTGGGCTGGGCTTGTCCGCCGGACTGCTCGGCGTGGCCTGGCCGTACATGCAAGAAGAGTTCAATCTCGCCCTGGATACGGTGACCGTGCTGCTTCTGGCGCAGACGATTGCGTATACATTGGCCAGCTTCGCCATCGGGCGGTTGATGGCGCGTTTTGGCAGCGGCAATAGTCTGATCGGCGGTACGCTGATCCTGGCGCTGTGTATGTTCGCGATTGCGGCATCCGGCGGTTGGGCGTGGGTTGTGCTGTTTGGGCTGGTTGCAGGCTTTGGCAGTGGTGTCATCGACGCCGGGCTGAACATGTATTTCACCACGTACCATTCTGCAGGCGCCATGAACTGGCTCCATGCCAGCTTCGGTATCGGCATCACCCTCGGCCCGTTGCTGATGACCTACTGCGCGCTGAATCTGAGCTGGCACGTCGGCTACGCCGTGGCCGGCGTTGTGTTGGTTGCGATTGTGGCATTGCTGGCCGCAACTCGGCGGCTGTGGCGCAACGAAGGCTTCCAGAGCGAAGAGAACACGCCGGTGCGCCGCGCCGGTTTCGGTGAATCCCTGCGCCTGCCGGTGCTCTGGTTCAGTATGCTCACCTTCCTGGCCTATGTGAGCGTGGAGATCGGGATCGGGCAGTGGGCGTATACACTGCTGACACAATCGCGCGGTGTTTCGCCGGAGCAGGCGGGTACCTGGGTCAGCGTCTATTGGGGGGTGTTTACGGGCGGGCGCATTTTCTTTGGCTTCATCGCCAATCGTTTCCGCCCTACCTCGTTTCTGCGCTGGTGTCTGGTGATGACGATTGTGGGAACGCTGCTGCTGGCGTGGAATCCGCTGCCGATGGTGGGGTTGGCGGGGCTGGTGATCGTGGGCTTTGCCGAAGCGCCTATCTTTGCCATGCTGATGATGACCACACCAAGCCGCATGGGCCTGGAACATGCCGAAAATGGGGTGAGCCTGCAAATGGTCTGTGTGGGACTTGGGTCCGCGATCCTGCCCGGCCTGATCGGCACCATCGGTAAGACCTTCGGCCTGGAAGCAATGACCATCACCTTCGCCGCGACCGCGGTGTTCGCGCTGGTTGCCCACGAACTCGCCCACCGCACCCGCAAAGATCGACCTGCCGTCCGCGTGGTTGCCGGTCCCTAGGACAAGGTGGCCGAAAAGAGTCTATGAAATCCTGCGGAGTGAGCACGCCCACGTGCGGCGCTATACGGTAAGCGCAGCCGTGGGCGTGCTCACTCCGCGTTCAACTGAATACAGCGACTCATTTGCGCCACTCTGTACTAGCTGCTGGCCTGCGGTGACTCCGGCGTGACGTAGGCCGCGGTGATGCCACCATCTACCGTAAAAGTTGCCCCCGTCACAAAAGACGCTTCGTCCGACGCCAAAAAGAGCGCGGCCTGGGCGATCTCCGCCGCTTCGCCGAAACGCCCCATGGGAATGTGAACCAGCCGCCGTTGCCGTTTTTCCTCAGTGTTCAGCACCTTCATCAGTAATTCGGTGCGCAGTGGACCCGGGCAGAGCGCGTTGACCCGGATGCCCTCGCGCGCGTGGATCACCGCCAGTTCCCGTGTCATCGAGAGGACGCCGCCTTTGCTGGCCGTGTACGCCAGTTGTGGCGTCGCCGCGCCCAGCAGCGCCACAAACGAAGCCACATTGATGATCGATCCGCCGCCACTTGCACGCATGGCTGGAATGCCATACTTGCACCCCAGGTAGACCCCCTTCAGGTTGACGTTCATCGTCAGATCCCAGACAGCCTCTTCGGTGGCCACGGCGTCGTCGTCTGCGGCCAGCATGATCCCTGCGTTGTTGAAGAGGATGTGCAGGCCGCCGAAGCGCGTCACCGCCGTTTCCACCATCTGAGCGCAATCTACGGCGCGTGAGACATCGGCGCGCACAAAAACAGCCTGCCCGTCCGCAGCCCTGATCTGGGCCACGGTCTCCTGCCCGCCCGTTTCGTCGACATCGGCAACCACTACAGAAGCGCCCTCACGGGCAAACAGAAGCGCAGACTCACGGCCAATGCCGCTGCCTGCGCCGGTGATCAATGCAGTTTTCTCCGACAGACGCATAGGATTCCTTTAGCGTGTTGTTTGATGTGCTTGTCCGCTATTCGTGGTTGGCTACTCGTGTTTGGCTATTCGTGTTTGGCTATTCGTGTTTGGCTATTCGTGGACGACGACGACGGTCCCCTCGCCGCTGGGGATGTGCATCCAGCGTTCGCCGTCCCACTCGGGGCCAGTCCAATCGAACAGCCACTTGGCGTCTTCGTTGGTCATGTTGATGCAGCCGTGGCTCATCGGGTTGCCGAAGTTGTTGTGCCAGTAAGAGCCGTGCAGGGCGTAATCCTGGTAGAAGTATTGCACCCATTCCACGTTGGGCAGGCTGTAGCCTTCGCCCGACATCGTCTGCGTGCGCACCTTGGCGCGGATGCGAAACGTCCCTGTCACCGTGGGGGTGCCAGGCAAACCGGACGAGATGATGAACTGGCGTACTGGCCGGGCGCCTTCGAACGCGATCACGGTCTGTTCGCTCAGGTCCACGTCGATCCAGCGGTCTTCGGTGTGGAGGATGCTGGTGTCTTGATCGGTATCGAAGACGGCAAGCGGCGCGCCCATGTACGCTCGGCTCATGGGCGGCACAGGCGCCGAGTCATTGGGCAGCGGCACACGGTCGCTCCCTGGCGTCTCCTGAACCGATGGCGGCGGACCGGTGCGTTCGCCCTCGGCAGCCAATACCGACGGCGTCGCCACGAGCACGATGCCCAGGCTGGCGCCGATAAATGCAACGATGAGTAGACGCAGTAGATGATGATTCTTTTTGGGCATTGAGATGGCTCCCGTCGAACCCAGCAGAGGGGAATAGCAAAGGGCGGCGTGTCACGCCGCCCTTTGGGGCAAGCAGTTTTGGTTTAGTAGTGGACGTAGACTTCGGTGCCGACCGGCGCCCAGTTGAAGAGGAATTGCGCCTCTTCGGTGCGCATGTTGACACAGCCGTGGCTCATCGGCGTGCCGAAGTTGGCGTGCCAGTAGGTGCCGTGGATGGCATAGCCCTGGAAGAAGTACATCACCCAAGGCACGCCGGGCAGGCTATAGCCAGGCCCCGACATGTGCTGGCTGGTGTACTTCAGGCCAACCTGGTAACGTCCTGTCACCGTTGGCGTGCGGTAGGTGCCGGTGCTGACGTAGGTGTGGAGCACGGGGACGTTCCCCTGCCACGCCGTCAACGTCTGGTTCGACAGGTTAACCTCGATCCATCGCCGACCGTCTGCCGGGGCGTTGGTGGTAAGGAAACCGGTGGCCGGCGCTGATTTGTTCACGCGCAGGCGCTGACCCGTCCACACGAAGTTGGGATTGGGCAGACCATTGGCCACGAGAAGCGCCTGCACAGTTGTGCCGTTGTCCTCGGCGATCTGCGCCAGCGTGTCGCCGGCCTGCACCACGTAGATCGAATCGGCTACGCTTGGCTTGGCCACCTTCTCGTCTACTTCCAGTGCAGCCGCCCGCGCGCTGACCCGCAGTTTCTGCCCCACCCAGATCAGATTGGGATTGGTCAAGCCGTTCAGCCGCAACAGATCGTTGACCGTCATGTTGTGGTTCTGGGCAATCTGCGCCAGTGTGTTGCCCCGTTGGACGGTGTAGTAGCCGTCACCAATCGGCGTTGTGGCATTGCTTACGCCGCGGCTGGCCGCAGCATCTGTGCCGGGGATCACCAGGCGCTGCCCCACGTAGATGAAGTTGGGGTTCGAGATGCCGTTGCTGCGCGCCAGATCCGCCATGCTGACATTGTGTTGACGCGCAATCGTCGAAAGCGAATCGCCGCGTTGCACAATGTAGACGCCGTCTTCGTCGGCGAAGACGGTGGCAGCCGGCGCCAGCATCGTAGCCAGCAGCACGATGACAAGCAAGCTGCCGAACCAGCGATACAGTTTACTCTGATGGTGATTCCGGCGATGATTCTGAGGAGTCGTGGCGATCTGTGCGGAGTGTTCATCCACGGATACGCACGCGGTGGGGCGAGGGTCCAGGTCGTCCATGTGCGGGCCTTTCGCTGAAAACGGAAACCGATGGTGATGATGTTCTTCCACTGTGTTCTTCTACTGAGATCGCCTACCAGGCGGCTCTTTGTGGAAGGCACCATCAAGGTGCGCAAACCGTTGCACTGTCTGCGGCAAATTGCCACCAATTATAGCACATATCGCGTAGTTGTAAACCACAAAAATTCGCTTAGTCAGCGGTTCGCCTACGCCCGCCCTACAAAGATAGCCTGCACAATTGTGACTCCACTGCGAAAAGTCCGACTTCTGTGTGATTTGCGGTTGCTCCCCTCCTGAGAGAAGTCGGACTTTTGCGCTTGAGCGACCTTTTGCAGTAGAGTCAATTGTGGACACGGATTGGGGAAAACACGGATTTCTTTAGATTGATCTGTGTGTGCTTTGATCAGTGTCCACAACCCAGTGTCGAAACGGTGCTCTATAGCTGTGAAAGCAGATCGGTGCGGCGGAAGGAGCGGCTGCCATACCAGATCAGGGCGGCGTCGATCAGCCACACCACCAGGCCCAGTGCCATGACAAGCCCCAGGCTGAAGTACATGACACCCGCGCCCTGTGCGATCAACAACGCCACCACGGGCAACACAACAATCGCGCCCAGTTGGTAGGCTTCCTGAAAGCTCTTGACACGCGCCGAAACGATGACGGTGGCAGCCAAGCCCAGTCCAGCCACGGCGGGGGCCACCCAGAAGGCCAGCGCCACCCACATCCAGTTGGGGAAGAAGACGCGCCCCATGGTCGGCCAGCCCGCGATGTTGGCCACCACGCTGTAGAGGACAAACCCACCCCACGCCACAGCCACGGCGGGCAGCCAGGCCGAAAGCAGCTTGGCCACGAACAGATCGCGATCTGTGATCGGTGTGTAGAGCAGCGCCTCCAGCGTCTTGCGCTCCTTTTCACCGGCGAAACTATCGGCGGCGATGACGCTGGCCACCATCAAAGGGACGATCAAGTACATCGGCGCCATCAGGTAGACCACGGCCAGGATCACAATGCTCTCAGCCAGCGAATAGCCGGCAAACTGCGCCTGCAAGCTGGCCGGCATCTGTGCCAGCATCGTGGTGAGATCAGACATGGCGCCGCCGGACGCGTCCTCGGCCAGTGGGGCCAACGCGGCCAGCCCAGGCAGCACGATCAGCATGATCACCGGTACGATGATCAAGGGAATGGTGACGCCTTTGCTCTGTAGTACGATCTTGAGATCGCGGCGAATCAAAGTGGCGATGGCTCTTCTGTTCATCGTTGCGCCTCAACAATTCCCTGTGCGCCTGGTTGAGTGGTTGCGGTGCGCCCGCGTGCATCTGCGTTGCTGTGAAGCGAGAAGTAGACGTCCTGGAGTGTGGGTTCTTGCAGCGCCACGCGGTAGATGGGTACCGATGCCGCCACCAGCGCCGTTACCAGGGCAGGGATCTGCTCACGCTGGGCGCCCAGCACCGCGAGGGTACCCGCTCCTTCCTGTTCTGCTCGCAATTTCGGCTGCCTGCCGATCACGGACAGCGCCGTGGACATGTACGCCGGTTCCACTTCCAACACTAGTTGCAGCGCACCACCGAGCCGTTGACGCAGTTCCGCGGGCGAGCCGACGGCGACGAGGTGCCCTTGCTCCATCACCGCCACCCGGTCGCAAAGACGTTCGGCCTCGTCTAGATTGTGGGTGCAGATGATCACCGTGCGCTTTTCGTAGCGGCTCAGTTGTTGGATCAACTCGTGGAGTTGGCGCGCCGCCACCGGATCAAGCCCGGCGGCAGGTTCGTCGAGAAATAGAAGTTCAGGGCGATGAATCAGCGCCCGCGCCAGGGCCAGCCGTTGCTTCATCCCTTTGCTAAAGCCACCGGTCTAGTCGTCGGCGCGGGAAGATAGATCAAATGTCTCTAACAACTGCCCCACGCGGCGTGCGATTTCGTCTTGCGGCACATCGTACATCGCTGCGAAGTAGGCCAGATTCTCTCGCGCTGTCAATCGCTCGTCTAGCGATGGGGTTTCGGTCAGTACACCGGTGCGCCGCCGCAACTGAGGACCGTCCAACGCTGGATCCAGCCCCAAGACGCGCATCGAGCCGGTGGTTGGCGCCAAGACGCCGTTGAGCAGTCGCACAGTCGTCGTCTTACCTGCGCCGTTGTGCCCCAACACGCCGAAGATTTCGCCGCCGCGCACTGCCAGCGTCAAATTGTCCACCGCGGTGACGTCACCGAAGCGGCGGGTCAGATTGGTTGTTTCAATTACAGTCGAACCGTCCATGCGATGCTCCCGTGGGAGAGAAGGAATCTACATCCAATCATACAAAAAAGAATCTGCGAACGCACGTTACGTTCGCAGATTCTTCAGTCCGGGCAAAGATGCCGCCAGGGCCAATCACCCTCAGTGGAACGCTTCGGGCGCTTCGGGCTGAAGCAGCACCCAGATCGAGTAGCCGCCAACCACGGTGCCGATGGGGACGTTGAACAGGTTCAGGAAGCTAACCACCAACGTGAGATATCGCGCCCAGCTTAGTCCGCGCAGTAGCCCATAACCGCCCAGGATACCCGGTATCGAGAGCACGGCCAGGAAGCCGCCCACAAAGACGCCCACCAATCCGGTAATCAGCATCGCGTCCTGATCGTTGCTGATGATGCCGGCGAAGACCAGGATGAAGAAGACCAACGCCGCGATCAGCAGCAGCAGGATGCCCGATGCGATATTGAGCCAACCTACGATCTTGATGTGTGTGTCCAGGTTGCGATTCATTTTGACCTTCCTCTGTGTGACGTCCACCACGTGCTGCATTGTACAATGCGCCACGTTGGGTGGATGTGAGAACATTCAAACCTCGGGGGAAAGCGAATGCCTTTCCTCAAGATTATACGTCTGCACAAGCGGAAAGTTGCAACCGGCTTACTGCTTCAAGTGTGTACTGATCTCCGAAACCAACTCGTCCACGGGGACGTACATCACGCCGCGATTGCTGGGGTGGCCGTAGTCCTGCACCCAGGCGATGGTGCCGTCTTGGTTCACCAGTACAAAAGTATGGCTGGGTTCGCCACCTGGCGTGGCCCACTGCATCACATCGTACGCTGTAGAGACGGCGGTATCCGGATCCGAAAGCAGAGGCACACCGCTGATCCCATACTCCTGTGCGCCGGCGACCAGTTGCTCGGTAGAATCGGCGGCAATGCTCACCAGCGCCACATCCAATGCCTGAAAGTCAGGCGAATTTTGCAGATCCACGATCTGCTCCATGCAAGGTGGTCAACCGACGGCCATGTGGAAGTAGAGCAGCACAGGCTGATTGCCCACATAGTCGCTCAGCGACACCTGCTCTCCCGACGCGCCCGTCAACGTAAAGGACGGCGCTTGCTCGTCCTGTGCGCCGCCACACGCCGCAAGGATCATCGCCAGCAGCGCCAACAGGACAACCGTCACCTGTCGCCACGAAGTCGTAACATTCACGTGTTTCTCCTCCTGTCAAATAAGGAATACTTTAGGCACGATACGGCAGAGCATATCGACACAGGCTGTTTTTGTCAACAAACCCATCACATTTCCCAAAAGCCAGGATAGAACGCGGATGAAGCGGATGAAGCGGATGAAGCGGATCGAGCGGATTTGACGGATCAAAGCAGAACCCGCAGGATCATCCGTAGAAATCCGCCCAATCCGCCATATCCGCGTTCTATTGCTGCTTTCTTTGCACATTCACTCATATCAGGAGGAAATCATGGATCTCTCGACCCCGCATAACCTCGAAATCGTCGACCATCTGCTCACCACGACACGCTCCGTGCGCAAACGACTGGATCTGACACGTCCTGTCGAACGGGCGGTGATCGAAGAATGTCTCGCAATCGCCACCCAATCGCCCAGTGGATCAAACCAGCAGGGATGGCACTTTGTCGTGATCACCGATGCGGACCTGCGCCGCCAGATCGCCGAATTCTACCGGAAGGCATCGGCCAGTTACTTCGCCGACAGGACGGAGGCGGTGCAGCGGGTCGGCTCGGCGCAGATGAAGCGCGTCCTCAGTTCCGCCCAATACCTGGTGGAAGTCCTCGATCAGGTACCCGTCCACATCATCCCCTGCATCGAAGGTCGCGTGGACGGGCGACCAGGCAACCAGCAAGCCGCTTTCTGGGGATCGATCCTCCCGGCCACGTGGTCGATCATGCTCGCCCTGCGCGCCCGCGGCATCGGCTCCGCCTGGACCACGTTTCACCTGGCTTACGAGAAGGAAGTCTCCCAACTCCTCGGCATCCCCGAAACGGTGACCCAGGCCGCCCTGCTCCCCGTGGCCTACTTCACCGGCGACGATTTCCGCCCAGCAGAACGCAAGCCGATGGACGAGATTACGCATTGGGATGGGTGGGGGCGTGGTGCGTGATTCGTGGGTAAAGGACACCCCGTCCTTTACCCACGTATCACGACTCACGCACCACGAATCACCGGAAACTCCGCCACACGCAGATTCGTGCATCCATACGGCAACAGGATCAACGATTCCAGCAGATGATCGGTTTGGATCGGGCCGGCGGGCGGCGGGGCAGCAAAGCCGTTCTGCGCCTGCCAACCGTCGACGCGGACACCCTTCACGTGCGCGAGGACCGGCGCTGTGTGCGGATCGAACGGCAGTTCGGGCATGGGGCGCCGCTCGAACGTGAGCGCATGTGCCGGATCATCGGTGTTGAGCGCCAGGGCGAAGTTCCACGGCGTGGTGGCGTAGACTTCCCAATCGGCGTGAGGTAGTTCGCGGTGCGGTCGATCTTCGTGGACGCGTTGCCAATCTTCGCCGATCTGCAGCACGTAGACCAGCGGACCCCGCTGCACAGCCACCGCGCCATTCGGGCGATCCACCACCACTGCTGACATGGGCAACGTGAGCGTGAAGTGCTCCGTCCCCTGCCAGCGGCGGCGCAGCGTGTGGAAACCACCTGCGGCGGGCATTTCGGTCTGTCCGTTCGGCGTTTGGAGGACGGCGTTTTCTGCCCACGCGGGGATGCGCAACTGCACGCCAAAGGTGACAGGTTCGTCAACGTGGACGGTGAAGTGCAGTGTGTCATCGAAAGGATAGTCGGTCTCCAGGCGAATTTCCATGTCGACGCCGTTGATCTGCGCCTTCACCGAACTGGGGGCGTAGGCCACGGCAGCGAGATTGTCTTCGGCGTCCTGCATCCAAAGGTGGGCGGCGAACTTGGGCCAGCCCTGGCTCAGGTTGGCGGTGCAGCAGCCGTAGTTCGGCTCCAGCCCAAACAGGTTGGATTCGGGGCCGTTGGTCGTCCACGGGTGGTGGGCCTGCACGCTGCACTGGATCTGGTTCACCTGCTGGTCGTACTGGTGCGCCCACATGTCGGGCGAGAAGGTGGCGGGCAGAGCGTTGAACGTGATCTTCTCCAGCCGGTCGCCAAAGGACGGGTCGCCGAGGACAGAGAGCAGCACTTCCAGCGAGTATTGGTATTCCACCACCGCGCACAGTTCTGTCCCCTGCGTAGGGCTGAGGCCCGACAGGCACTCGTCGCCGGTGAAGACACCGGTGACCATGCCGTGGTGGCGATCCAGCTTGTCGATCATGTCGTAGACGGCGGCGCGGTCGCTGTCTTCGCCGCTGAGCCGCGCCCATAGGGGGTGCGCCTTGATCGCCATCGCATTGTTGACCACGTGGCTGTCGTAGCTCCAGCGTCCTTTTTCCACGCTTGCGGTGTACGGCCAACGCTGGAAGAATTCTGCCCAGTTGAAGCCCTGTGCATGCAGCCGCACCGCCAGATCGAGCAGCCAATCCTCGGGGCTGCGTTCGTAGAGCCAGAAGATCGCAATCAGCGCTTCAAACCAGCGGAACTGCGCCCAGTCGAAGAGCGGCTGCCGGTCGATGTGACGGTCGATCATGCGCAGGCAGCGGCGCACGGCGTCCTCGACGCGTTCGTCGCCGCTGGCGTCGTGGAATTGCACCAGCACCTTCAGCGCCAAGAAGAGCGACCAGATGTCGAAGCGCGCCTGGTCCGTCGCCTTGATGTGAGACTGTTTCGGCCCCAACCAGCCGTCCTCGTGCTGGTGGGTGAGGATGTAGTCGACGTAGCGCGTCACCTTCTCTTTCAGCTTCTCGTCGTCGAGCAGGAAAGCCAGCGGCAACACGCCGTCGAGCCAATAGGGGGCGCGTTCCCAGCCTTCCTGTTCACCGCCGAACCAGCGACTTTCGGCCACATCGGGCCAGAACTCGTCGAGATGACCGCTGAGGCTGTCCGCTTGCAAGCGTAGTTGACGCTTCAACCACCCCAACGGACGGACGGAGCCGAGGGGAGGGGGGCGAAGTTTGGGGGGAGTTAGGGATCTTGTCATGGGGTTGTCTCCTGGGGAGAGTGATGATGGGATGATGAGATGATGAAGATGATGATCTCGACGCATCATCCCATCATCTCCATCATCTCCATAATCTCCATCATCTTCATCATTCCACTTCAAACGGCAACTCGTACGGCAACCCTGCCGGCCACACATCCTGTGGCTCATAGCCGAGGACGCGCCGCGCTGGCTCCAGGTCCATACGCTCGATGTACTTGGGGCGGCTGGTGGCGAAGAGCGTCACCGCTTCGCCGGGGCCAGGGTTGGGCGACTCCACGCAGAGTTGGTGGAAAAGCTGAGCGTCGCGGTGACTGAAAAACGTGTCCGGCCCCAGGGATCGGCTGTTGAGCCGTTCGGCTTCTTCGGCGTTGCGGGGCAGCCAGCCGATGCGCACGTTGATCACCGACAGGTTGTGGACACGGGCGTACATCGCGCCGGCTTCCTCGGCCCAGACCTTGGTCAGCGCGTAGTGGTTCACCGGCGCGGGGCCTTCCTCAATGGTGACTTTGCGTTCCTCCCAGCCGTGGCCGCTCACCGTCTGCATCGTGCTCGCCAGGACGAGGCGCTGCACGCCCAGGTCTTTGGCCGCTTCGCAGATGTAGTAAAGACCCACTACATTCGGCTGCAACAGCACGTCGATAAAATCCGCCGGGTTGGGGTACGCGCCCAGATGGATCACCACGTCCATGCCCTTCACCGCCTCGTAGACCTTGTCGCGGTCGTTCAGATCGCCCTGTACAAATTCGTGCGCCACCGGGCTAGGACGCCTACGCAAAGCCACGCACGAAGTGTCCGCGCGCCATCAAGCGCTCACAAACCGGTTCCCCAATCGCGCCAGTGGAACCGGTCACCAGCACGCGTTTGGGATTGGTCGCTTGTTCCGTCATTTGTGTCTTCTCTTTCTAGTGGGATGTCGGGGGTGGTACGTGATTATTATCACACAGATTCGTTTGGAGAAGACGGAGGACGAAGGACGAACGCCGAGTCGGTGAGCGGATATTGGCAACTGGTGCGAAGATCTGCCTCCACTCCAATCACCAATCACCTTGACGTTCGTCCTTCGTCTTCCGTTTCCTCTCCCCAATTCTGCCTCTTGACACCTCGCGAAAACCGTCGTACACTCCAATATCGTAAATTACTAACTGAGTTACTAATTATCTATGAGCATCAAAAACGCACTCTTAGGACTTTGGCGCAGCGTCCGCGCCATGGATACGAACTGCACGCCGCCTTTGAAGCGATGGTGGGCGGCAAGCAGAATTGGGAAGTGAAGCCGGCCCAGGTCTACTCAACGCTGAACCGGTTGGAACAGGGCGGCCTGATCGCAGAAGAAGCCGTAGAACAGGACGGTGGACCGGAAAACTGATCTACGCCATCACGGCGCAGGGCATCGACGAGTTGCAGGTGTGGTTGTCCACGCCCGTCCCCACGCTGCATCAACGGGACGAGTTCTTTCTGAAGCTGATGATCAGCCTCGCCGTCGGCGCGGCCGATCCCTACCGGGTGCTCTACACCCAACGCACCAATCTATATCGTGAATTACACGCTGCCACCGCCCAACGCAACGCCGCCGATCCACGCAGCGAGTTGGCCCGCATCCTGCACATGGATCAAACCATCCTGCACCTCGAAGCCGATCTGCGCTGGCTCGACATGGTGGAAGTCCGCCTGGATGAACTGAAACGCCAACCTGTGCCGGAGCCGGAAGCGCCTGCGGGGTAGACCGAAGACGATTTTCGATTGACGATTGACGATTTTCGATTGTCGTGTTGAGCCAGTGGTTTTGCGATTGGGGGCTTTTCTCTGCCAGGTAGACTTTTAACAGAAATAGGACCTACGCAAGCCACGCCTGTAAGGGCGCAATATATTGCGCCCCTACCGCCAAACAGTGCGTAAGTCCTAAGAAAGATCCTGTAGGCCATTCGCAACCTCAACCAGACAATCGCAAATCGTCAATCGTCAATCGAAAATAAGGAGATTCCCATGACTATCATCTCAACCACCAACCTCACCAAGATCTACGGCAGCGGCGACACCGCGGTGACCGCGCTACGGGGGATCAACCTGCGCCTGGGCGAGGGCGAATTTGTCGCCGTGATGGGGCCGAGCGGCTGCGGCAAGTCGACGCTGCTGCACCTCATCGGCGGATTAGACAGGCCCACGTCGGGCGATGTGACGCTGGCGGGGCAGTCCATCGCCGCGTTGGACGACGACGCGCTGACAGCAGTGCGGCGGCGGCAGATTGGCTTCATCTTTCAGTTCTACAATCTGCTGCCGGTGTTGAACGCAACCGAAAACGCGGCGCTGCCGATGATTCTGGACGGTGTGAAGCCTGCCGAAGCACGCGCCAAGGCCACGGAATGGCTCAAACGCATGGGGTTGGAAGCGCGGCTTAACCATCGCCCTAATCAGCTTTCAGGCGGACAGCAGCAACGAGTGGCGATTGCGCGTGCGCTGGTGACAGAACCGGCGCTGATTCTGGCCGACGAGCCGACGGGCAACCTCGATTCGGCGGCGGGTACCGAGATCGCGGCGCTGTTGAAGCAGATCACGGCGGAATGGGGACGCACCGTGCTCATGGTGACCCACGATCCGCGCATCGCCGCCTACGCCGACCGCATCATCTTCCTCAAAGACGGCACCATCGTCGACGATACACGCATCGCCGCGGGTGACACCGTCAACGGCGCGCAGAAAGCGCCGGTATTGGAGAAAGCAGGTGTTCGATGAACATGCAATTGACGCTGGCCGCCCGCTATCTGTGGGGGCGCAAGCTGCGCACAGTCTTGACCACGCTGGCGATTGTCTTCGGCGTGATGATCATCTTCGGCATGAACGGCATGGTGCCTGCCATCCAGGCTGCGTTCGGCGAGAACATGACCATGTCGGCGCACACCGTCGATCTCGTGCTCACCCACGAAACCGGCGGCACTTTCCCGGCGGAACGGGCGGAAATCGTGGCGAGCACACCCGGCGTCGCCGCCATCACCCCGGTCTTGGAGCGGCCGATGCTTTTGCCGTCTGATCTGGCGCTGCCCGCGGACAAGGGGATCCTCGACCGGATCACGGTGAATGGCTGGGAGCCATCCTCGGCGGCGCAGACACTTCCTTTCCAGGCTGAAGAAGGACGCTGGCTCACCGCGGAGGACACGAATGCCGTGATGGTGCGGCGCAGTTTCGTCGAGTCTACGGGGCTGGGGGTGGGCGATACTGTGGACCTGCCCACCGCCGCCGGTGTGCGCACGTTCGAGATCGTGGGCATCCTGCCGTCGCGGCCGGTGCTCGGCGATGAGGAGATCTTCATGCCCCTGTCCACGGCACAGGACGTCTTCAACCTGCCCGGGCAGATCAACGCCATCGCCGGGCAGTTCAACGAAGGAGCGGACGGCGAAGCGGTGCGCGCCGCCAGCCTCGAACGGTTGGGGCCGGGCTTCCAGGCCGGTTCGGTGGAAGCAGGCGGCAGCGAGTGGGAGACCGCTTTGCAGATGGCCAACCTCGTCTTCACGCTCTTCGGCGTGCTGGCGCTGGCCATGGGCGGCTTCATCATGTTCAACACCTTCCGCACCGTCGTGGTGGAACGCAAACATGACATCGGCATGTTGCGGGCGGTGGGCGCGTCACGGCGCACGGTGCTCAACCTGATTTTGGTGGAAGGGCTGATTCAGGGCATCGTAGGCACGGCGCTGGGGATGCTCGTGGGCTTTGTGCTGATTCGGGCGCTGCTGCCGCTGCTCAACCCCACGTGGGAACAGTTCTTTGGCGCGCCGCTGGGGCAGCCGCAGTTCGGGCTGTGGACGTGGGTGCTCTCGATTGTCCTCGGCGTGGGCGTGCCGCTGCTCAGTGGATACGTCCCCGCGCGGGCGGCGGCGCGGGTTTCGCCGCTAGAAGCGCTGCGCCCGTCGCAATTGGACGGCGAAGAAGGATCTTCGCGGCGGCGTCTGCTCATCGGCGGGGGGATGATCGGGATCGCGCTGTTGGGGCTGTTGACCGCCAACCTGGCTGTCGTTTCCGTGGGCGTGCTGCTCTTCCTGGTGGGGATCGTGGTGATCAGCCCGATCCTGGTGCGACCGGTGTCGGAACTCTTCAGCCGCCTGCTGGCCTTCGCCTTTGCCCGCGAAGGATCGCTGGCGCAGGGCAATCTACAACGTCAGCCGGGCCGATCCGCCATCACGGCGTCGACAATCGCCATCAGCCTGGCGATCCTGGTGGCGCTGGGCGGGCTGACCACGTCGCTCACCGACGGTATGATGAATTATCTGGATCAGTCCATGCGCGCCGATTACATGCTGCTGCCCGAAGCGCTGGTGCTGGGGACGGGCGCCAACGTGGGTGCGGGTCCTGAACTGGCGGCGCAAGTGGCGGATGTCCCTGGCATCGAAGCGTTGACCACGGTGCGCCAGAGCGAAACGCAGATCGACGGCCTGACCACGCAGGTGATCGGCGTCGATCCGCAGAGCTACCCGGCGCTGGCGGGGTTGGTCTTTTCGGCGGGCGACTCCGAGGAAGCCTACGCCGCCCTCGCCCAAGGACGCTTCGCCATTGTCAACGGCATGTTGTCCACGCAAGGACGTGTCTCCGTGGGCGACGAGGTGACGCTGTCCACGGTGAACGGGCCGCAGACGTACACGGTGATGGCCGTGGGTATCGACTACCTTAACTCGAAGGTGCCGTCGATCTACGTTTCTCAGGCCAACCTGGCCGCAGACTTCGGCCAGACCAGCGACGTGCTGCTCATGGCCAACCGCGCCCCCAACGCCGACGCCGCCCAGGTGGAAGACGCGCTAGGCGATCTGCTGGTGAACTATCCAGCCTTTTCGCTCTTCTCGTACGACCGCTGGCGGGCGGCGCAGTTGGAAGGCAACAACACCCGTAGCTATGCGCTTTACATGCTCATGGTGCTGCTGGCGGTGCCGTCGCTGCTGGCGCTGGCGAACACGCTGGGGATCAACGTCCTCGAGCGGACACGTGAAATCGGCGTGCTGCGCGCCATCGGCGGCACGCGTCGACAGGTGCAGCGCATGATCATCGCCGAAAGTCTGCTGCTTTCCGCCATGGGGATCGGCGTCGGTGTCCTCGCTGGGATCTGGCTGGGCTACGTCATCATCGGCGTGATGAACGTGAGCGGCTTTATCATGCCCTACTACTTCCCGTACCTGGGCGTGGTGATCACCGTGGCGGTGGGGCTGATCTTCGGCGTCCTCGCAGCGCTGTTGCCTGCGCGGCACGCCGCGGGGTTGAACATCGTGGGCGCGTTGAAGTGGGAGTGACAATCGCCGGTTGAGTCTCCTCTCTGGGCGTGATAAGATTCCTTCACCGAATCCTCCCGCCCATCCACTCTGAGGTGACTCGATGATCTTGTTGACCGGCGCCAACCACTCCCTGGCGCGCCTGCTGCTTGCCTCCCTGTCCAAGGACCAACCCATCCGCGCCGTGGACATCGCCTTCGACGCGCCGCTCAACGCCGTCGAAGCCCGCACCGGCGATCTGCGTGATCAGGCGTTCGTGGACGCCATCGTCGACGGCGTGGACACGGTGATCCACCTGTCGCCCATCGCCGCCGGCTTCGGCAACGACAGCGACACGCTGGATCACGCCACCCGCGGCACCTACCAGTTGATCAACGCTGTCGGCGAACGCGGCGCTCGTGTGATCCTGGGCAGCACGCTCGATCTCTTCGCCCCGCTCTGGGATCGCTACCGCGTCGACGAAGTGTGGCGACCGCAGCCGTCCACGGATTTGCCGGTGCTCTGCGCCTACCTGGCCGAAGTTGCCACCCGCGAAGTGGTGCGGGTGACACGGACCCCGGCCATCTGCCTGCGCTTCGGCACGCTTGTAGACGGCGCACTGGCCGATCCCCGTCACCTGCACGTGGACGACGCCGTCGCCGCCATCCGCAGCGCCCTGGCCGCGGACGTGGACGGCTGGCGCATCTTCCACATCGCCTCCGGTGACAACGCCGCCGTCCCCCTCGCCCGCGCCGCCGACGAGCCGCTGAACTTCACCTCACAGCACGTCTGGTCCGATGCCACGCCGCCGCAGTCGCCCACCAAACCGACCCCGATCCCGGCGCGGCCGATCCGCAACGTCGTCGTCTTCGGCGCGGGCGGTCCGCTGGGCAGCCAGTTGGCCGAGGACCTGACGCAGCACTACACCGTGCGTCTCACCGACATCGCCCCCGCCGAAGAACTGGCGCAGCGCCCGCCGCAGTCACCCGGCGCGCCGCTGCCCAAGTCGCCGTCCGCTCCGCACACGTGGGAAATCGTCGACGTGCGCGACGCCGATCAGGTGATGGCCGCCTGCGCTGGGATGGACGCCATCATCAACGTCTCCGTGGTGCGCCACGACCCTGCCGACGCCTTCCGCGTCAACACCCTGGGCGCGTTCAACGTCATGCGCGCCGCCGTGGCCCACGGCATCCACCGCGTCGTCCACACCGGCCCCTTCATGTTGGGCGAACGCGGCGCCGGCGGCTACGACTGGGACGACTACGTCGTCGACGACGTCCCCGCGCGGCCCGGCACCGGCTGGGTCTACATCCCCAGCAAGCTGCTCGGCCAGGAGATTTGCCGCGTCTTCGCCGTCAACCACGGCCTCAGCGTGCCAACACTCACCTTCTGCGCCTTCCGCAACCCCGATGTCCACAACAACCGCTACATCCACCCGCTCAGCGTCTCGTGGCAAGACGCCGCCCGCGCCCTACGTTGCGCCGTCGCCGCTTCCGCAATGCCGTCGCCCTACGAATACATGCACATCGGCGCCGACCTGCCCCACGGCGTCTTCCCCATCGACAAGGCCAGGCGGTTGTTGGGGTGGGCGCCGGAACACGCATTTGAGGAGTTGTATCAGAGGTGAGGCGGATTGCGAATTGCGGATTGCGAATTATGCAGAGATCGCCATCTAAGCGCTCTCCTCAGTCTGCAATTCGCAATCCGCAACTCGCAATCCGCAATCCGCAATCTTCCCTAGGAGGTTCCCATGTACCCCATCCCGCCATCGCCCCACTTCACACCTATCTCGCTGACCGCTCACTACACCCACAAGCGCGCCGACCTGCCCGACACCTTCGCCGATCCCGACGCGTTTGGCTATGGCGCAGTCGTTGATCGGCATGCCCTTTGACCTGGGATCGCCGGATGCGGCCAATGTGCTGCTGGTGGACCAGAACGACGTCGTGCTCGATCTAGGATCGCGCCACGCAAGTTACCTGATCTTTCTCCACGCCGTCGAGGACCGCATCACCAACTACGCCGACGGCCTGGCCGATTTCGCTGCGGACGGCAACCTCATCGGCCAACCCGTCGCCGACTACGTTCTTGAGTATGAAGACGGCGAAAGCGTGGCCACGCCCATTCGGCGACGTTTCGCCATCCAGCAAAGTCACATCGGCTGGGGGGCCAGCCCGTTCGAGTGCATCCCCGCGGCCGCGCACGAAATCGTCGACAGCGTCACTGAGGAGATCATCCTGGGGCGCATGCCCACCACACACTATGGCCGCGGCGAGACGCGCCACGAGTCCATGCGCAACCGTAGTGGCGGACAACTCTGGCTCTACGCCCTGCCCAACCCGCACCCGGATCGGCCCATCCGTCGCCTGCGCCTCGCCGCGGGGGACGAGCGCGTCGCCGTCTACGCCATCAGCGCCACCACGCTCGCGGACCATCCCCTGCGCGCCGGCATCCGCCGCAAAGCGCGCCTGGCCCTGCCCCACGGTGTCGCCGTCAACCGCATCGGCGAAGTGGACGACATCGCCATCGACCTGGGCTACGTTATCTCCGCCCGCGCCGCGCTGGACTACGATCACGCCCGCTGGCTCAGCGCCGATCCCAACGTGCAGCCCGCCCGCGCCGAAAACGCTGTCGTCGTCGAGTTCTCGGCCCACCCGGCGGCGCGGCTCTTCGTGGGAAACGGCGATCAGCGCAAAGTCTATGAACTTTCCCAACTGGCCGGCGACGAAATCGTCGAAGTCGCGCCGGCGCACCGTCCTGTGCGGCTGCGCATTGTGGAAAAAGCATCGGGGCAGCCGGTCTCCGTGCGCCTGCACCTGCACGGCGCGGCAGGCGAATACTTGCCCCCACGCAACCACCATCGTCGCGTCAACCCATTCTGGTTCGAAGACAACTACGGCGAATTTGCCAACAGCCGCAACCAGTACAGCTACGTCGACGGCGACGTGGACGTGGACCTGCCGCTGGGCAAAATCTACGTCGAAATCACCCGCGGCTACGAAGTCAAGCCCCTACGCACCGTCGTCGAGGTGACCGCCGAGACCGACGAGATCGTCTTCGAGATGGAGAAGGTGCTGCACTGGCGCGAGGACGGCTGGATCACGGCGGACACACACGTCCACTTCCTCTCGCCGCAGACCGCGCTGCTCGAAGGTCAGGCCGAGGGCGTCAACGTGGTGAATCTACTCGCCAGTCAGTGGGGCGAGATGTTCAGCAACGTCACCGATTTCGACGGCAAAACCACCATCGGCGCCAAAGAATTCGGCGGCGACGGCGAGTTCCTAGTCCGTGTTGGCACAGAAAACCGAATGCAGGCGCTCGGCCACATCTCGTTGCTGGGCTACAGCGGGCGCATGATCAACCCACTCTGCACTGGCGGCCCATCAGAGTCGGCCATCGGCGACCCGCAAGAAGTGATCATGGCCGAGTGGGCGCAGCGCTGCATCGATCAGGGTGGCCTGGTGGTGATGCCGCATGGCCCCAACCCGCAGGGCGAACGCGCCGCCGATATCGTCCTTGGGCTGGTTAACGCCATCGAAATGATGACCTTCAACCCGTTCAACGCCCAGATCAGCCCCTACGGCATCGCCGACTGGTATCGCTTCCTCAACCTGGGCTATCAAGTCCCCGTGTGCGGCGGATCAGACAAGATGGCGGCGTCCTCGTTGTTGGGGGGCGTGCGCACCTACACCCACCTGGGCGACCGCGACTTCACCTACGAAAACTGGATGGCCGCCACCAGGGCCGGCAACACCTTCGTCACCGTTGGCCCGCTGGCCGAAATCCGCGTCGACGGTCACATGCCAGGGAGTGCGCTGCATCTGCCACCTTCTGGGGGGACAGTCGAAGTTACGTGGAAGGTGGAATCAGTATCCTTGCCCGTCGACGCTGTTGAAATCGTGGTGGGTGGCCTGGCGGTGGACAGTGTCAAGGTAGAGCATCTTCTTTCCGCTGCGGGCAGCGCCCAGGTGCGCGTGGACAAGTCCACCTGGATCGCGCTGCGCGTGCGCGGCAGCTACCAGGGCAACCCCGCAGACATCGCCGCCCACACCAGCGCCGTGCAGGTGACGGTGGGCGACGCGCCCCTCTTCTCGCAGGCCGACGCTGCCGCCGTCCTCGATCAGATCGAAGGTTCGATGGCCTATCTCGACGTCCTCGCGCCGAACGTCAACCCGGCCCGCCTGCGCCAGATGCGGGCGATCCTCGAAGGTGCGTACAATCGGCTGCACCAGCGCATGCACAACAACGGCGTCTTCCACGAGCACAAAACCACGGCTCATGGAGCGCACCATACCACCTAGGAGATTTCAGAATTTTATTGATCCACGAAGACACACGAAGCACCACGAAGAGGAGAAGAGAGGGACGCGGATTTCAGGATTAGCAGGACAGCAGAGCGGATAAGCTTTCTGTTTGTTCTTTTCTGCCTTCGTGTATCTCTGTGTGACTTCGTGGATCGTTTTTTCTCTGCTTTCTACCTAGGCGGATGGACAGGCTGAATCCTGGTCTTTTCTCGTATAGTACGCCGACATGGATCCCTGTAAAATGGGGTAGGGCTGATCTTTTCAACGGAGAAAAGAGAACACCCTGTTCATTCTCGAAGGAGAGAAATATGTCAGAGAAAAAGCAGATTCTGATCCCGCTGGACGGTTCGCCGTTTAGCTTGCAGGTACTTGAGTCGGTAAAGCAGTTCCTGCCGCCCGAAGAGCACCGATTGACCCTGTTGCAGGTTGTGGCGGAGCCGATGGGCATCATCGCTGGGCCATCTCAGCCGGCTGCGGCTGCCGGGGGCGCCTACACGCCGATGTACAACAGTCACCAGGACGCTTTGCGGGCGCATCACCCGATCTACGCCTCGCAAGAAGAAGAAAGCAAATACGGTGCTGTTCGCAGCGCAATGCAAGACGTATTCAAGCAACTGGAAGCCTGGGGCTATGAAGTTGATCTGGCGGTGCGTTTTGGCGAGCCGGTAGCGGAGATTGTGAACTTCATCCGATCTCGTAAGATCGATCTGGTGGCCATGACCACCCACGGGCGTAGCGGCCTTTCTCGGTTGCTTTTCGGCAGCGTGGCGTCCGAGTTGATCCACCGCCTCGACGTGCCGGTGTTGCTACTTCGCCCATTCAAGCGAGTGTAGACACATTCCCAACGAGTTCATCGTTGCCGTGAACCCACATTCAACAAAAAAAACGGGCGCTTCATGCGCCCGCTTTTTTTGTGTTGCGCCTATGGCGCTTGTATCAGGGGGAGGAACATCGACTTGTCCAGGGTTGGTGTCTCATCCACCCATGCGGCGTTCAGCGACAGGATCACATTCGGGCCAAAGTCGAACGTCTGCGCCCAGTCTTCGCCTGTGGTCAAATTAAGCGGGACCGTCGACTCCTGCTCCTGCCAGGTGACGCGGATCGAGTAAGCGCCCGGGTACATGCGAATCGGGTCGCTGCCGGCTGTATCGAGGCTGTAGACCGCGCCGGTAAGCGAATCGGTGATGGTCACTTGGGCGCTGATGCTCTGTGCGCCGGTCGTGTCGCTGAGCACGGCGGTGATCATTGCTGGGCTGAGTGCCATGTCCACGGCCTGTTTTACATCTAGCTGGCCGTATCCATAGGTGGCATTGGGGATCAGGGGCGCGCCCTCAGGCATACACTGTGAGGCGGACACGGGCTTAGCGCTTTTGATGAGGATCTGCTCGGTCTCGTTCAGTTGTCCTTTCAAGGCCGGCGCTGCGGACCACAACAGCGCAGCCGCGCCGGCCACATGCGGCGCTGCCATGCTGGTGCCGCTCAGGCTGGCGTAGCCGCCGCCGTTGTCGGCCGACATTACGCTCACACCAGGCGCCGTGATCTCCGGTTTCATGAGGCCCGAACCATCAGCCGTCACCGGGCCGCGGCTGCTGAAACTGGCAATTGTGCCGCCGCTGTTGTGCGCGCCCACGCTGAACACGTCCGCATAGGCGGAGATTGGATAGCGTATCGATTCACAGCTTGGGCCGCTGTTGCCCGCGGAGACAACCACCAACTGGCCCGCTTCCCGCACGGTCTGCACAACCTGAAGCAACGAGTCGAAATCGCATCCTTCGGAGGGGGGGCAGTACCACGAATTGTTGATGATGTCCGGCGCCAGCGCCGCAACGCCGTCGACGAACGGATCACCGTCCTGTGGGTAGGGAGCCAGGAAGAACTCGAAGCAGGCGGTGTAGCTGGCCGGTGTGCCAACCCCGTTGCGCATGTTTCGGCAGCCGATCCACTGTGCGCCCGGCGCCATGCCGATGAAAAGATCGGGGCTTGCTGTGGTGTCGCTGCCCAGGATCGTGCCGACGGTGTGGGTGCCGTGTCCATTGTCGTCACATGGCACTTGGGGATCACTGTCGCAGCCGCTTCGATTGGCGCTGCCCCAGGCATCAAACCAGTTGAGTTCGTGTATCACTGATCCGGTGAAGGGATCCCAGCCACGGTATTTGTCGCGCAGCGCCGCATGATCCCAGTCGACGCCGGTGTCCTGACTGGCGACAACCACGCCGAATCCGCGATAGCCCATCGCCCAGACTTCCGGCGCACGGGTGAAGACAATGCCGTAGGGTGATTCAGCGTCGGCGGCAATGCGACTGTTCGCTGCACTGCGTTCCGCTTCTGGGACGTCTACAGGTTCCGACATCTGCATCTCTGGGTTGGCCGCCAGGCGCGCCACTTCCGGCCTCTGGCGTAGCGCGGTCACCGTTTCGGTGTCGCCGTAGACTTCCACTGCATTGATGATGTAGAACGGCCGATAGTCGATGCCCTGTGCGTCGAGCCAGGCCCACATAGGCTGTTGACGCTCACGCGCAAACGCTGTGAGGTAGCGATAGAGCGACTCGCGCTTGCTTTCGAGCGTCGCCGAGCGTAGGCTGCGCTGGGCAAGGTATGCCTGCGGATCCGGCTGATCCGCCAAAATCACCAGGAAAGACGCCGCACCGTTGCTGCGCGCCATCGACGAGAAGATCGCCGGATGCACCGGCGCCCAGTGCCTTTCCTGTGCTTGCGCGCCCGCCGGTAGAATACCCGACACAAGCAGGATCGCCGTGATCAGAAATACACTGAAACGTCGAAAGAGCCGCACATCTGGTTTGCTCAACATTTTTCTACCCCATGACACGTCGATTCCGCACAATTCGGAATCGAGGAACAAGATGTTCTAGAGCCAGCTTACACTGAACACACATCACTTTCGCTACAATGGTACTACAGATCAAAAATGGTCTTCCCAATGTACCACGCGATCGTAGCGCATTTTCTTGTGCTTCGACATCGGTACTTCCATCTGTTCATTCAAATAAAGATGAAGGAGTCAGACATGGCGACATTGAATGTGGGCGACGTTGCGCCCGACTTTGAGGCGGCGACCGATAGCGGAGAGACTGTGAAGCTATCCGATTTTCGCGGCAAGCGAGTGATCCTCTACTTCTACCCCAAAGATGATACACCAGGTTGCACCACACAGGCGTGTGGTTTCCGCGACAACTACACTGTGATCCAAGACAAGAACGCCGTCGTCCTCGGTGTCAGCCCCGATGATGTGGCGAGTCATGTGAAATTCAAGAACAAGTTCTCACTGCCCTTTCCGCTGCTGGCAGACGAGGATCATGCAATTTCCGAAGCCTACGGCGTCTGGGGCGAGAAGTCGATGTATGGGCGCACGTACATGGGTGTAACCCGCAGCCATTTTGTCATTGATGAAGCGGGGAAAATCGCCGACGCTCAGTACAAGATCAGCCCGACCGACAGCAACGATCTGGCGCTGAAGATGCTTGGTTAGGCCGACATTTCACAAGCTTGTCTCGGCAACATCGACGTCTGCCCACGAAATGCCAGAAGACCGCACTGTAAAAGTCGACCAATCAGTACGGCCACCAACTGACGTTGCCCGACCATACCTGGTACACGCCGTAGAGCATGTAGCCAATGATCACGATCACCAGCAAGCGTAGAATCGTGTCCCATTGGCTCTGGATGCGGCGGAATTCGGCCAGAATCTGTTTCGGGCGCCAAAGCATCAACAGCACTACAACAAACAACAGAAGTATCAGCGTTCGTAACCGCACAGTTGTTCCTCTTCGCTACATTCACCAAACAACAGGGACAGGTTGATCACCTGTCCCTGTTTGCGTAGAAAGCACTTGTTTTCGGATTGCTGCGTTCTCTGCTAGAATCGTAGCCATGTCTACCGACTGGTTGCTGACGCAACTTCACTGGCAACAACCCGGCTTTTGGATGCTGCTCAGCTTCCTTACCGGCCTCATTGTTTTGGCGTTACGCCGCTTTATCAGGCCCGAACGATACGCTCAATTGCGCTTCGGTCGATGGTTTGCAATTCCCTATCTCGGTCTGCTTTTCGGCGGGATCTCTCCGCGCTTGATGGGGCTGAGCGACATCGACTGGGTGGCCGGCCTGGGTACTGGCGTGTTGATGATCTTTGCTGTACTCGTGATCCTCTTGCTGATCCGAGCCACGCTGCATCTCGACGAAATAACGGTAGATGAGCGCCCGCCGGCTTCCCCGATAGATCGGCTGCATCAGGTCATTCACGCCGGTGTACAGGAATTCCATTGGACGTTTCTACGGGCAGGCACCTGGGAATTGATGCTGTCTGCGCCTGTCGGCTACCCGCAGCCGGCGTACTGGTCGGTGTGGATCGCGTCGATGCTGGCCCTGCCGGGCATCTTTACCCAATATCAGCGTACGTCGCAGCGGCTAATCGCCAGTGTGGTTCTGTTGACGACGGCGATCCTCTTCCTTTACACCCGCAATTTCTGGCTGGCCTGGCTACTACACGCCTGCACCCAAATCCTGCTTGGTCAACGTACTCGCCCACAGCCGACAAGCGCCGTTCCTCAGTGAGCGTTGCGCCGAGGTTACACCACAAATCCAAGGACAACCATAAGGACGATCAAAGCCGCCGAAATGATCAGGAGTTGGCGCAGATCGGCAAACACTTGGGCATATTCCGTGCCCCAGTTGATGTTGTCCGCTTTGGCCGTGGGTGTAGGTGTCGGTGTGGGCGTGGCTACGGCGGCTTTCACTTCCGGCGCCGGGGCAGTGGCGTTACGCTCGCTTTTGATCAACTCGCTGTAGCTGCGCGGATTGCCGGTGTCGATCTTGCTGCGCCGCTGGCGAGAGCTTTTCGTGTTTTTGGCCATCGTGAACAGTCCTCTCTGCTACTCGATACGATATGATATGAAACGGATATGACGATTTCTGACGGGGCAATTCGGATAAGATCACAGCAATTATACCGTCTCCCCCGTGTGTAGAGGAAAAGTCTCATGCCTCTGTTTTCGATCACCGCCTGGCTGGACGTAGACGCTGCCACAACCCCATACGGATTCGGCGCACTTCGGGCATGCCCACCATTCCCAAAACCAGGATGTAGGCCACCGCGCCGCTCCCGCCTGCACCCACCAGCCACACCAGATCGGCTGCTGTCCCCTCTACGGGGACGCGGTTGATCCAAATCGGCCCCAGCCAGCCAGTGACCAGTGTCATCGCCGCCGCGCCTGCCAGGACGGATCCAATCGCGCGTCCCATTTCGCCGCGTAGCCGGCCCACCAGCCACAGCAACAGCACCACCATCACCAATGCATGGCCTGCCTGCTTGGCTGTGTCGGCCCAAACCAAGCCAAGATAGCCCATCGACTCGATCAGTGCGACGGCTGTGGCCGCGTAGACGCCCACGCTGAGCACACCTACCAGCGCGGGCAGCAGTGTGTTGTTGCGCGCATAAAATGCGTAGTTCAGCGGGAAGTCAATCGCGGCAAAGAGCGCACCCACCAGGTAGACGCGCAACGCCTGCACTACCTGTACCGTGTCCTCAGCATTGAACTGGCCATGCTCGAAGATGAGGCGCACCACCGGTTCCGCCAGCAACCACAGCCCCACCACCGCGGGGACAATCAACACAAGCACCATGCGCAGCCCGTTGGCCAGGGTACGCCGGTAGTCGTCTTCGCGGCGGGCTGCGAAGAACTGGCTCAGCCGCGGCAGCGCCGCCAACGAAATCGCCACGCTGATCAGCCCCAACGGCAGTTGCTGCAACGTGGTGGCGCTGCGCATCCAGGCAATGCTTTCTGCGCCGGTACCGCTGGCCAGCCGCCGATCCAACCCCACCTGGAACTGCGCCACCACCAGCCCAGCTGCAATCGGAATGTACAGGCGCACGATTTGGCGCAGCGCCGGGTGGCTCCACACCAGGCGAAAGCGAACGCCGGCGCGTTGCACGTCCCAGGCCATGATCACAAACTGGGCCGCGCTGCCCACCAGCACACCCACCACCAGGCTCATAATGCCCAGCCGGTCGGCCAACAGTGGCGCGGCCGCCACGATCCCCAGGTTGTAGATCGCCGTGGCCAACGCCGGAAATGTGAATCGCTGCAAGGCGTATAGTACAGCTGTCAGCAGCCCGGCCATCGAGAAGAACCAGACGGCCGGGCTGATCCAGCGGATCAACTGCACGGTGAGCGGCAACAACTGGGGATCGAACTCGTCGAACCCGCCAGCCAGCAGCCACGCCACCTGCGGCGCGCTGACCTGCAACAGCAGCACCACGGCGGCCAGCGTCAGCCCCAACAGGCTGGTCAACGCGCCTACCAGGCGGATCATCTCGGTGCGGCGTTCGGGGCGGGCGTAGTCGCTCAACACCGGCACCAACGCAGCGCTCAACATGCCGCCGATCAAGAAATCGTAGAGCATCGTCGGCACGATGGACGCCACTGTAAACGCGCTCACCAGGCCGCTCGGCCCGAAAATGTTGGCGATCACCACCTCCCGCGCCAGCCCTAGGACGCGACTCGCCACGTTGCCAATCGAGAGCAACGTCGCGCTGCGAAAGAGACTTGTCCCCTGAGTGGTGGGGGCGGGTTCAGAATCGTTGAGTTGAGATTGTGGACGGTGTACGGAGGGCATAAAGAGGATTGTAGCACAGGCGACGCAAGATGCTGGAAGCGAGAATTGAACGCGGATGAAGCAGATTGAGCGGATACAGGCGGATCAGAAGAAGCGGAGAATTGACGATCCACGAAACCACACGGAGAAGAGAGGAACACGGATTTCAGGATTGACAGGACAGGACTGAAGAGAGTAGACGCGAAAAGGGGATCTCAGCCGCTCGACGCGATCTGAGATCCCCTTTTCTCTCAATCTCCCACTCTCGATTTTTTCTGTCTACGCCGCCACAGGCTCCCGCGTCGCCATCGGCTGGTACGCCCGAGCCGGCCATTCACGCGGATCGTGATCCACACCTTCGTAGCCTTCGGCCTCCATTTCGCCCAGCCATTTCTCTGTTTGGATGGCGGCAGCCGTTCCTTGGCCTACGCTGGTGGCAACCTGCTTGAAGACCTTGTCCATGATCTCGCCCGCAGCGAAAATGCCGGGAATGTTGGTGCGCATACGACTGTCCACGATCAGGTGACCGTCTTCGTCCAGGTCCAGCTTATCGACGTAGAGCGCATTGTTGGGTACGTGACCGATGAAGACGAAGACGCCGTCGGTGTGCAGTTCGCCCGCCTCACCGGTGACAGTGTCTTCGGTGGAAACGCGGTTGACTTTGCCGTCTTCGCCGGCGTGGATTTCGGTGACAACACTGTTCCACACGAATTCGATCTTCTCGTTGTCGCGGGCGCGCTGCTGCAAGATCTTGCTGGCCCGCAGTTCGTCGCGGCGATGCACAATGCGAACTCGCTTGGCGAACTTGGTGAGGAAGAGCCCTTCTTCCACTGCGCTGTCGCCGCCGCCCACCACCAACACGTCTTTGTCGCGGAAGAAGAAGCCATCGCACGTGGCGCAGTAGCTGACGCCTTTGCCCGTCAATTCCTTTTCGCCGGGAACCTGCAAGTAGCGTGGGCTGGCCCCCGTACACAGGATCAGCGACTTGGCCTGGTAAGACTTGCCGTTGGCCGTGTGGACCTCGAAGGGGTGCTTGTCCACCACGATTTCGCTGACGTGATCGTATTCAACGCGCAGACCGAATTTCTCGGCCTGGACCTTCATCTTGTCCACCAACTCCGGCCCGCTCAAACCTTCGGGGAAGCCAGGGTAGTTCTCAACTTCATAGGTGACGCTCACCTGTCCGCCGTAATCGTTGCCCGTGATCAGCAAGGGGTTCAGGTTGCCGCGCGCCGTATACAAACCAGCCGTCCAACCTGCCGGCCCGCTGCCGATGACGATGGTGTTTTCCACGTTTGTATCTGTCTGCTGCACTGCCATGCTTGTATCTCCTCCGCTTGACGTTTATAAGTCACGAATGACGTGAACAGTGTACCCCGACCGGTCAATTCCGGCAAGGCACTATATTTTCTATAGTGCATTATATGCAGTAAGTCTAGTCTCGTCAAACGCAGAATTATGTAGTACAGCACACCTTGGTTGAGGGGGGAGTACACGGCGGTACAAACGAATCACAGTATTCAGGTGACCTGCGGAGAGAGCACGCACGAGGGCGTGCTCTCTCCGCAGAATTTCATGGACTCGTTTCAGCCAACTTGTTTTGGCCTGGAGCGGGGAGGATCTCTTTCACCTGCGCCAGGACGCCCGGCAGCGCCGCCTCGACCACGGGGGATAGACTTTCGGTGTAGCCGAAACTGTAGCCGTTGACGGTGATCAGATAGCCGTCGGGGGCGTGACCGTAGAGGGTGTGCGCCGCTGTGAGCAGATCGGCGGGGGCCACGTGATGCGTGAAGGGCTGCGCCGTCAGTTTCTTGGATCGCTCAACGCGGTGACACGCGATTTCGCCGGCGGGGCCGTCGGCGGCGGCGTCGATGAATATGACGCGTGAAGCCGTGCTCAGCGCTTCGGCCAGTTCGGGTGTCAACTGGTGACGGGCCAGCACCTGTACCTGATCCTTGAGTTCGCGGGCAAGCAGGATGGCGGCCTGCCAGCCCACGCCGTCGTCGCCGCGCAAGGGGTTGCCATAGGCGACAACGAGGGTGGAATCGGAGAGAGGAGAGTCGTACATGAGCATCCTTTGGCCTTCAATTCCGTTAAGGTGAAAGCAGAGAAACAATGATCCACGAAGCCACACGAAGAGACACGAAGGCAGAAAAGAACAAGCAGAAAGCTTTCCGCTTTACTGTCCTGCTAATCCTGAAATCCGTGTCCCTCTCTTCTCCTCTTCGTGTGCCTTTGTGGATCAATAAAATTCTGCAATCTCCTTATCTCTGCAACTCGTCTACCACTTCCCCATCCGGCCCCATGAGCTGGATCTGGAGCGGCATTTGGCCGATGGCGTGGGTGGAGCAGCTCAGGCAGGGATCGAAGGTGCGGATCACCGCTTCGGCGCGGTTGAGCATGCCTTCTTCGATCTTGCTGCCGTTGATGTAATGCTTGGCCACCTGTTTCACGCTCTTGTTCATGGCCGTGTTGTTGTGGCCGGTAGCAATGATCAGGTTGGCGTGGGTGATCAGGCCGTTGTCGTCGATCTTGTAGTGGTGCATGAGCGTGCCGCGCGGCGCTTCGGAGACGCCGATGCCTTCGCTGCGGTTGGGGCCAGCATAGGCCCGCACATGATCGCTGAGGATCTCGGGATCATTGAGCAACTGCTCCACGCGCTCCACACAGTAGAGGATCTCCACCAGCCGCGCATAGTGGAAGTGGAATGAACTGAGCACCGCGCCGCGCTCCAACGAACGGAACTCGGCCCACTCCTGGTCGGCCAACGGCGTACCGCAGCGATCTATCAGGTTGAGGCGGGCCAGCGGACCCACACGGTAGACGCCTTCTGGCCCCATCGGTTTGTAGTAGGGGAACTTGAGGTAGGTCCACGGCGCAACCGATTCTTCGATGTAGTCGCGATACTTCTCCGGCTTGAGCCGGTCGGCGATGATGTTGCCGGTGGCGTCGACGATGCGGATGCGGCCATCGTAGAACGACAGGCTGTTGTCGTCTTCGTTGACCAGGCCCATGAAGAGTGTGGGGAAGTTGCCGAAGCTACGGATCTCTTCGCGGTAGTTGTCCACCACGGTCTTGAACCAATCCAGCGTGCGGATGGCGATCTGCCGCGCTTCGGGCAGCGCCGCCATGATCGTGGCGTGGCGTTCTTCGTTCAAGGGATCGCTGACGCCACCTGGGACCACCCACGCCGGGTGAATGCGCTTGCCGCCCAGCAATTCGATGATCTCCTGGCCGAACTTGCGCAGGGCAATGCCGTCTTTGGCCAGGTGCGGGTGCTGCTGCGCCACGCCAAAGATGTTGCGCTGCGCCGGATCGGCGTCCATGCCCATCAACAGATCGGGCGAGGATAAGTGGAAGAAGCTCAGCGCGTGGGATTGTACGATCTGCGCCAGGTTCATGATGCGGCGTAGATTGGCCCCTGTCTCTGGGATCTGCACCGCCATCAGCGCGTCACACGCCTTGGCCGACGCCATGAGGTGGCTGACGGGGCAGATGCCGCAGATGCGCGCCATCAACGACGGCATCTCGTAGAAAGGACGTCCTTCGCACAGCTTTTCGAAGCCGCGGTATTGGGTCACGTGGAAAAAGGCATCGTCGACCTTGCCTTGATCGTCCATGTGGATCGTGATCTTGGCGTGTCCTTCGATGCGGGTGATGGGATCGATGGTTATTGTCTTGGGCATAGTGACCTTTCCTCCTGGCTATTTCCCAAAGCGGGTGAACTGCTGCGGCTCGGGTGTGCGCCCCGCCACCAGTTCGGTGAGGACGTAGAAAATGGCGTCGCGATGCGGCGGGCAGCCCGGCACGAAGACGTCGACAGGCACAATTTCGTGGACGGGTTGCGACTTGGGCAGCAATGGCGGGATCACCTGGTTGGGGATCTGCTGGCTGTGCTGGGCGTTTTCGATGTACGCCCGCGCCAGCACCGATTCCACGCTGAAGGGGTTGCGCATGCCCGGCACATTCGCCGTCACCGCGCAGTCGCCCAACGAAACTAGGATGCGCGTGTGCGCCCGTACTTTGCGGATCTTGTTCAGATCGTCCTCGTTGCTCACTGCGCCTTCGATCAACGTCACATCCACCATCTCTGGGAAGTCTTTGTTGTCGACCAGCGGACTGTAGACCAGATCGACGTGCTGGGCCAGGTCGAGTATGCGTTCGTCGATATCCAGGAACGACATGTGGCAGCCGGAGCAGCCGTCGAGCCACACGGTGGCCATGGTCACCTTGGCCGGCGCCGGTGCGCCGTCGGTCCTCACTTCTTCACGTTCAACCAGATCGCTCATTCTTCCTCCTCGCGCATGGCGGCCAGGTAGGGCAGGAATTGCCGCCGTTTGGTCATTTCGGCCACCGATTTGCCCTTCTCGAAGAGTGCGCCGGTGGGGCAGACCTGAACACATTTGCCGCAACTGGTGCAGCTTTCCGACAGTCCCCAAGGTTCCATCAAGTCGGTAATCACACGGCTGTTGACGCCGCGCGCCATTACGTCCCAGGTGTGGGCGCCTTCGATCTCACCGCACACGCGCACACACCGCGTACACAGCACACAGCGGTTGTGATCGAGCACAAAGCGATCATGGGAGGCGTCGATGGGCAGTTTGGGGTAGAGGTACGGCACAGTGACGTGCGAAACGCCCAATTGGATGGCCAGGTTCTGCAAGTCGCAGTGGCCGTTGGAAACACACACAGAGCAGACGTGGTTGCGCTCGGCAAAGAGCATCTCCACGATCATGCGCCGGTAGTGATCCAGCTTGGGAGAATGGGTCATCACTTCCATGCCCTCCTGCACCGTAGTGATGCAGGCAGGCAACAGTTTGCGCGATCCTTTGACTTCCACCAGGCAAAGGCGGCAGGCGCCGATGTCCGATAGCCCTTCCATGTGGCAAAGCGTGGGGATCTCGATACCGTTCTCACGCGCCACCTGGAGGACGGTCTCGTCCTCGCGGGCGCCGATGTCTCTGTCGTCGATCTTAAGGGTTACAATTTTCACCGAACCACGTTTCATCACGCCACCTCCAGCACCTGGGGTTTGTGGATCTTGCAGACGCCGGCCGGGCATTCCTTGCCTTCGATGTGGGCGATGTACTCGTCGCGGAAGTAGCGCAGGGTGCTCACCACCGGGTTGGGGGCAGTCTGTCCCAGGCCGCACAGGCTGGTGGTGCGCACCACTTCGCACAGTTCTTCCAACAACGCCAGATCGTCCATCGTGGCGTCGCCTTTGGAGATCTTGTCGAGCAAGTTGTACATCTGCACCGTACCCACCGGCAAGGGATACACTTGCCGCATGATTCAGTCATGCAGAATTCCATGAAGTATTTGGCCACGTCGACCATGCAGGCGCTCTCGTCCATGATGATCATGCCGCCTGATCCCATGATCGAGCCAAGCGCCATCAACGAATCGTAGTCGACCGGACTATCCAGGTATGCCTCGGGGATACACCCACCGGACGGGCCGCCTGTCTGCACCGCCTTGCACGCCTTGCCGCCGGGGATACCGCTGCCGATATCGTAGACGATCTCGCGTAATGAGGTACCCATCGGCACTTCGATCAGGCCGGTGTTGGCGATACTGCCCGCCAGTGCGAAGACCTTGGTGCCCTTGCTCTTTTCGGTGCCGATACCGGCGAACCAGTTGCCCCGTTGCGGATAATCGGGGCGATGTTGGCGAAGGTCTCCACGTTGTTGATCAGCGTAGGCTGTCGCCACAGGCCCACTTCGGCGGGGTAGGGTGGGCGGGGCCGCGGCTGGCCGCTTGCCTTCGATGGATGCGATCAGTGCCGTCTCTTCGCCACAAACGAAAGCGCCTGCGCCCAGGCGAATGTCGATGTTGAAGCTGAAAGGCGTGTCGCAGATGTTGCGGCCCAACATGCCCAATCGCCGCGCCTGGCGGATGGCCGTCTTCAGGCGCTGGATCGCCAGCGGATACTCGGCGCACGTAGATGAAGCCCTGGCTGGCGCCGATGGCGTAGGCGGCAAGCGTCATGCCTTCGAGGACGCGGTGCGGATCGCTTTCCAACACGCTGCGATCCATGAACGCGCCGGGATCGCCTTCGTCGGCGTTACAGATGACGTGTTTCTCCGTCCCCGCCGCCTTGGCCACCGTCGTCCACTTGAGGCCGGTTGGGTAACCTGCCCCGCCACGGCCGCGCAGTCCGCTCTGCATCACTTCGTCGATGACCTGCGCCGGTGTCATCTCCGTCAGCGCCGTCACCAGCGCCGAATAGCCTTCGGAAGCGATGTAGTCTTCGATACGTTCGGGATCGATGCGTCCGCTGTTTTCCAGCACCACTCGCGTCTGCCGACGGAAGAACGGCGCATCGCTGGGGAGCTGAAGCCGTTCCAGGGGGCCTTCGTTCAACGATGCGATCAGATCAGGCACGTCGTCCACAGCGACGTTGCCGTACATGGTCTCTTCTGGCTTCACTTCCACCAGTGGTCCGGCAGAGCAAAGGCCCAGGCAACCGACGCCCTTCACCTGGCACCAGCGTTCGAGGCCGGCGCGGCCGATCTCTTTTTCCAAACTTTCTTTGACAGCTTCACTGCCAGATGACAGGCAGCCGGCAGCCATACACACATTGACCGAGTGCTCGTACTGTTCCTGCGCCTGTTCTTCTATGACCGTGATTTCGTTCAGTTTCTCGCGCATAGTCGGTCAACCCCTTCACCGTTTGCGGCAACCGGCGCAGATTCCGTCTCTTCGACGTCATTTGCCAAAGTGATACCGCTACCGCCGCCATTCTGCCAGCTTTCGATGCGTTCGAGCAACGCTGGCCCAGTGAGACGGCCTGCCACTTCGCCATCGAAAACTGCCGCCGGGGCCAGCCCGCACGATCCCAGGCAGCGCGCCGTGAGGATGGAAAAACGCCCGTCTTCGCTGGTCTCCTCTGGGCCGACGTCATAGCGATCTTTGATCGTGGCCAGCAAATTGAGGCGCCCTTGATGTAGCAGGCCGTGCCGGTGCAAACTACACACGTGTGCGCACCCGCAGGCTTCAGGCGGAAAAAGTGATAGAAAGTCGAGACGCCGTAGACATGGCTCAGCGGCGCGTGGAGCGAAGCCGACACGTAGCGTAAAGATTCCTCATCTAGAAAGCCAAAGGATTCTTGCACGGTGTGAAGGGTTTCGATCAACGAGTCGCGCCGGTAGCCGTTGCGGCGCATGGTGGCTTCGACGATTCGCCAGCGCTTATCGTCGGTGGGGGGAGCAATGGTGTTGCTAGTGGGTGCAGGCACCGGTACCTCCTATACGATATACCTTTGAGGGTGTGCAGGACAGGGGGTCCTGTTGGAGAACCAGAAGGTAATACAACAAAACGGGCGGGGATCCGCCTCCCAGCTAGTGTAGGCTGAGTGGTCTGTTTCTACGTCGGGCAATGGATGGGTGAAGCGCCTAGCCTTGTGACTAGTTTCACAAACGGGATGGGATGGACGAGGCGGCGGGGTGGGCACTGCCCACACCCCGCTTTCACAGGAGGGAAGATGGAGGACCTGGCCTGGCGTGTCCTGACGTGTTGACTGAGGGCTATGCTCGTTAGTCTGGTTCAGGACGGTCGCCGTGGATCAAAGCCCGCCGTTTTGGACGGTTCGGGCTGAGTGACGGTTCAGAAGTCTAGCTCTCGCCATTCAGAGCGGCATGGGCGGCTGCCAACCGGGCCACTGGCACGCGGAAGGGGGAGCAACTCACGTAGTTCAAGCCCAGCTTGTGGCAGAGACCAATCGACTTCGGATCGCCGCCGTGCTCACCACAGATGCCCACTTCGAGGTCGGGGCGGGTGGCACGACCAGCTTGCACGGCAATGCCCATGATCTTGCCAACGCCGTATTCGTCGATGCTGGCGAAGGGATTCTCGGGCAGAATGCCTCGTTCCAGGTACTCAATCAAGAAACCAGACTCGGCGTCATCGCGGCTGATGCCGTAGACGGTCTGGGTCAGGTCGTTGGTGCCGAAGGAGAAGAATTGCGCCTTTTCGGCGATCTCGTCGGCGGTGAGGGCAGCACGCGGGATCTCGATCATGGTGCCGAACTTGTAATCGACCTTGGTGCGCTTTTCTTCCATCACCTCTTTGGCGATCTTTTCCAGAGATTCTTGCTGCACGTTCAGTTCGTTGACATGGCTGGTGAGCGGAATCATGATCTCGGGATGCACATCGACGCCTTCCTGGGCGCATTCGCAGGCAGCTTCGAAGATAGCGCGGACCTGCATCTGTGTCAGTTCAGGCATGATGATGCCCAGGCGCACACCACGGGTACCCAGCATGGGGTTGGCTTCGCGGATGCTCTCGACACGGGCCAGGATGTGTTCTTCTTCTTCGAGCTTACGCAGCAGATCGTTGATCTCTTGCAGCGTGGCGGCTTTGCTCAGGCGGATCTTGTGATCGGCGATCTCTTCGGCCAGTTCATCGTGACCGGGCAGGAACTCGTGTAGCGGCGGGTCGATCAGGCGGATGATGACGGGGTAGCCGTCCATGGCCTTGAAGAGACCTTTGAAGTCGTCGCGCTGGAAGGGCAGCAGCGCTTCCAGTGCAGCGCGGCGTTCGGTGGGGCTATCGGTCATGATCATCTTCTGCACGATGGGCAGACGTTCGGCTTCGAAGAACATGTGCTCCGTGCGGCAGAGGCCGATGCCCTGTGCGCCGTACTCGCGGGCGCGGCGGGCGTCGTGCGGGTAGTCGGCATTGGCCCACACACCCAGTGTGCGGAACTCATCGGCCCAACCGAGCAGCTTGATCAGCCACGGGTCGGAGATGTCGGGGACGTTGGTGTCCATCTGGCCAATGAAGACTTCACCGATGGTGCCGTCGATGGCGATGAACTCGCCTTCTTTGACTTCGGTGTCGCCCACATGCATGACACGGTTGATCAGGTCGATCTCCAGCGAGAGGACGCCGACAACAGCGGGCTTGCCGAACTGGCGGGCAACCAGGGCGGCGTGGCTGGTGCGTCCACCGCGGCTGGTGAGGATACCCTGGGCGGCCAGCATACCGTGGACGTCGTCGGGCTTGGTCTCGGGGCGAACCATGATCACCTTCTTGCCATCTTCCTTGGCCCATTTTTCGGCCAGGTCGGCGTCGAAGGCGACCACACCCACGGCGGCGCCGGGGGAGACGTTCAAACCGGTGGCCAACAGGCGTCCATTTTCCTTGGCCAGTTTCTTGGCATTGGCCGAGAACTGCGGGTGCAGGAAGAAGTCGATCTGATCGGGCGTCACACGCTGCACGGCCTCGGCCTTGGTGATGATGCCTTCTTCGGCCATGTCCACGGCGATGCGCACGGCGGCCTGCGCAGTGCGTTTGCCGTCGCGTGTCTGCAACATCCAGAGTTTGCCGTGCTCGACGGTGAACTCCATGTCCTGCATGTTGCGGTAGTGGTTTTCCAGGCGGCGGGCGATGGCGTCGAATTCGCCGTAGGCTTCGGGCATCACTTCGGCCATCTTCTCGATGGGATCGGTGATGCGGATACCGGCCACAACATCTTCACCCTGAGCGTTGATCAGGTAGTCGCCTTCGAGCTTCTTTTCGCCGGTGGTGGCATTGCGGGACATGGCGACGCCGGTGGCGCTATCGTTGCCCATGTTGCCGAAGACCATCGTCACAATGTTGACGGCGGTGCCAAGGTCGTGGGCGATGCCGGCGGCGTTGCGATAGTCCGCGCACGACGGCCGTTCCAAGATTTGAAGACGGCTTCGGTGGCCAGCTTGAGCTGTTCGATTGGGTCGCTGGGGAATTCCTGCCCAGTGAAGCGCCAGATGATCTTCTTGAACTCAACCGTCATGGCTTCCCAGTCTTCGGCGGTGAGATCGGCATCGTTGGTGACGCCACGCTGGCGGCGATACTGCTCGATGACGTGTTCGAACGGGTCATCCGGTACACCCATGACCACGGAGCCGAACATCTGGATCAGGCGACGGAAGGAATCGTAGGCGAAGCGGGCGTCGTTGGTCTTGCGGATCAAGCCTTCCACGGTTTCGGCGTTGAGGCCGATGTTGAGCACCGTGTCCATCATACCCGGCATGGAGAACTTGGCGCCGGAACGGCAGGAGACCAGCAGCGGATTCTCGGGGTCGCCGAACGTCTTGCCGGTGAGTTCTTCCACCTTGCGCAGTGCAGCGATTTCTTGCTCCCACAGGCCGGCAGGGAACTGCTCGCCCGCGGCCAGGTAGGCGTTGCAGGCTTCGGTGGTAACGGTGAATCCGGGCGGCACAGGCACGCCGATGCGGGTCATTTCGGCCAGGTTGGCGCCCTTGCCACCCAGCAGCCCACGGACCTTTTCCCAGTCGTCGCCGACTTTGGCCTCGGCCTGGTCGACTTCGTCGAAGAGATAGACCCACTTGGCTCCATCGTTGGCGGATGCTTTTGCGGGGGATTCAGGTTGAGCGATAGACATTTGTTTCTCCTTCCAAACGGCCAGCCGTAACCATTACGCCTGACACCTTTGGTGTGTGACGAACTGAAAAGAATATAGACTTCAACAAGAACTTAGTGGGCTTACTGTCACTTGTACAAGAATAGGTGTGAGGACCAGAATCAAGTACCGTCTATTGTTCGGTATCGCAGCTAGTCAACGGTTTGGTCGGGTGGCTGGTCAGGTGGGGGAGGCGCAAAGAGGATGTAAGGTAAGGGGATCTGTTACGGGTTAGTTATCAAAATGATGTTGGATGTCAACAGAAAAGCAAGGTTTACTTGATGAAAAGTGTCTCCTATTTACTTTACGAACTCTCAGCAAATTCTAATGGTACTTAAGGGTGATTCTTAGGACTTTCGGCCTATACTGTGATCACTTATGACCGATGCGCATTCAACTTAGAGTTCTCGATGTTACTTGCCAAGTCTACCGCCGCTCAGGAACAAACTTCATTTCTACCGCTAACACTTCCAGAGCCTTCACCAAAAGCACCCGCCAAAACTCGTCTTCGTCAATGGGGACATAAACCGCTTCGCGCCCGACATGGATGGCGTTTTCGGGGATAAACTCACCGGCGTCGTTGGTGTGGCCCAAAGACATGCGCAACTGCTGCTGGAGCTTGCGGCGGCGCGTGTCGCCAAGGTCTTCGATGAAGATGGCCACCTGATCCCGCCGCCGACCGATGTTGGCAATGCCGGCCTTGAGCGCCAATCCCTTCACCAGGATCTGGTAGAAGAGGTTTTCCACGGCGTCGGGGACGCGGCCACGCTCGTCTTCAGCGCCAAAGCGGTCCAGTAGCTCCTGGCGCATGGCGCTGATCTCTTCCTGGTTGGTGAGGCCGGCGATGCGGCGGTAGAGTTGCAGGCGCAGGTTCTCTTCGGCCACGTAGTCGTGGGGGATTTCGGCCACGATGGGCAGATCCAGGATCACTGGCGGGGCCAGCGGATCGTCCAGGGCAAAGGCCAGCGGCGTGCCGTCGTCGTCGGTGCGGGGCGCAGGGCGTTTCGGTTCGATTGTCGCAGGCGCAGATCCGGCGTCATCGTTGGCGGCCATGCGGTCGAATCGGGCCTTCTTGTCTCGTAGATCGTTGATCGCCTGGGCCAGCAGACGAGTGTAGAGATCGAAACCCACAGCCGCAATCTGCCCATGCTGGCGAGCACCCAGCAATTCACCTGCCCCGCGGATCTCCAGATCGCGCATGGCAATGCGGAAACCCGCCCCCAACTCCTCGCTACTCTCCAACAACGCCTCCAAACGCCGACGCGCATCGAACGAGAGCGACGTATGCTTCTCGTAGAGCAGATAGCAGTAGCCACGCACCGAACTGCGCCCCACCCGCCCACGTAACTGATAAAGCTGCGCCAGACCGAAGTGATCCGACCGGTTGATGATCATCGTATTGGCGCGGCGGATGTCCAGCCCGTTCTCCACGATGGTGGTGCAGACCAACACGTCGATGTCGCCCTCGGCAAAGCGGATCATCACTTCTTCCAGCGTTCGTTCCGACATTTGGCCGTGACCAACCCCAACCACCGCTTCCGGCACAAGACGGCGAATGCGCGCCGCGATCTGCTCGATCCCCTGCACGCGGTTGTGTACGAAGAAGACCTGTCCCTGTCGATCCAACTCGCGCTGGATGGCCTGCTTGATCAATACCTCGTCGTATTCCGAGAGGACGGTGCGCACGGGCAGTCGTTCCTGGGGCGGGGTGTTGATGGTACTCATATTGCGCACGCCGCTCAAGCTCATGTGCAGCGTACGCGGGATAGGTGTGGCGCTCAGGGTGAGCACATCGATCTGTGTACGCAGTTGTTTGAGCCGTTCCTTGTGCGTAACGCCGAAACGCTGCTCTTCGTCCACCACCAGCAACCCCAGATCTTTGAACGTCACATCCTGGCTGAGCAGACGGTGCGTGCCGATGACGATGTCCACGCGGCCTTCGCTCAGCCCTTGCAGCACCTTCTCCTGCTGCGCCTGTGTGCGGAAGCGAGAGAGCATTTCCACGCGCACGGGGAACGGCGCCAGTCTGCGGCTGAACGTACGGTAGTGCTGCTGCGCCAAGACCGTCGTCGGCACGAGGACGGCCACCTGCCGCCCGTCGGTGACAGCCTTGAACGCGGCGCGAATCGCCACTTCGGTCTTGCCGTAGCCCACGTCGCCGATGATAATGCGATCCATGGGGTGTGGCGATTCCATGTCGTGCTTCACCTCTTCGATGGCGCGAAGCTGATCTTCGGTCTCCTGGAAGGGGAAGGCGGCCTCCATCTCGTCTTGCCAGGCGCCGTCGGGACTGTAACTGTGGCCCGGCACCACCTCGCGTTGGGCATAGAGCGCCAGCAGATCTTCGGCGATGTCTTCCACCGCCTTCTTGGCCCGCTCCTTCACCGTCTGCCAGTCCGCCGTACCCAGGCGCGTAATCGAGGGCGGCACTCCGCCGTCACCTGCGCCCACGTAGCGGCTGAGCCGATCTGCCTGATGCACGGGGACGTAGAGCTTGTCGCCCTGGGCGTAGTTGACCTGGAGATATTCGCGTTCCGCGCCGCCTAGCACCAGCCGGATCAACCCCTCGTACTGGCCGATGCCGTGCTCCATGTGGACGACGTAATCGCCCGACTTAACGTCGGCGAAGAAGAGTTCGGGCGCAACGGTGGACTGTGCCCTGCGCGACTTACGCGCCGCCGACTTGCGCCAGCCGAACAACTCGACATCGGTGTAGAGATGCAGCGTGTTGTCGTTGCCGCGCAGCACGAAGCCGTCGCCGGCGATGCCCTGCAACAAGGTGACGCCGGACGCGGGCGGCTGTGCCAACTCCGCTTGCAGATGCACGGGGATCTCGGCTTCGGTCAGTTCCTCTTGCAGACGGGCGGCCTGCCGCGTCACCAAAACGACGCCCTGCCCGGCTTTGATGTGCTTCTGCACCTCACGCACGAGGCGCTTCGTTTCGCCGCCGAACGTCGGCCCAGGGACAAAGGCGCGGGCCAGCGGCGTGTCCGCGCTTTCGGCTCTGCCCGTCATGTCGCCGAAGCCCAGCACCAGCGGGCGTCGGGCGCGCAACTGCTTGCTGATCTCGTCCGCGCCGAAGAAGCCGCCCACAAAGCCTTCTGGCACTTCGCCGGTGCGCAGCAGTTCGGCGTGGGTCTGTTCGGTGCGCCGTTCGGTCTCCTGAATCGCCGTGAAGACGGCCGCGCCGTCGTCGACGATCAAGATGGCGCTATCGGGCAGGTGATCAAGTAAGGATGCCGGCTGACTATATATATATGGCATGTACCATTCGATGCCGCGGAAACTGCGACTGTCGGACAGGGCGTCGGCCTCCTGGCGGATCTCCTCGCGCACCGCCAGCAGCAGGTTCGGATCGTTGAGCAGGGTGTTGTCCACCGGCGAGACGGCAACGTGGGAGGGGACACGCCCATCGCCGTGTGCCAGCCGTTCCAGGGCTTTGGGGCCGTATTTGCTCAGCGCCTCGCTGCCGGGGCCGATCTCGATGCGGTCCACGCGCCGCTCGGATCGCTGTGTGGCCGGATCGAAGACGCGCAGGCTGTCCACTTCGTCGCCGAAGAGGTCGATGCGCACCGGATGGGGCAGGTTGGGCGGCCAGATGTCCACGATGCCGCCGCGGCGGGCGAAGGTACCCGGTTCTTCCACCACTTCCACGGGGTTGTAGCCGTTTTGCGCCCAGCGTTCCGTCAGTTCATCCAGGCGCACAAAGGACCCCACATTCAGTGATCGCAGCGACAGCCGCAGTTCCTTGGCGGGCAGCGTCTTCTGCATCAGCCCCGCCACCGAAGTGACCACGATGGGCGGTGGACCGGATCGACTTTGCAGCGCGGCCAACGCTGTCAACCGCTGCTGGCGTGTGCGGTCGCTCCAAAAGATGCGTTCGTAGGGTAGCGCGTCGGGGTCTGCGAAGAACAGAGGCTCAGGTCCGCCGTCTTCGGGTGGGGGGAGGAAGTTGGGCAGCCGTTCGATCCAACGTTGGGCCTGCTCGACGTTCGTTGTGACGATCACCAGTGGGGCCTGGCGCTGAATAGCCAGCCCGGCAGCCACAAATGGGCGCGCCGCTTCCAACAACGCCAGCGGTTCGGCGTTGTCTGCACTGCCGCCTTCATCGAGTAACTGCATAAAAGCAGGCAACTGACGCAACAGCGGAAGCAGGCCAGAGAGGTTCATGTTCAGGTTCCGTTGAATTTGTTCATCGCGGCCTCCATGCCGTCGAAGATCCAACATTCGACGGCGTCGGCGGCGCGTTCGCGCAGCGGACCGAAGACTTCTTCTTCCTGGGCCGAAAAGTTTTGCAACACGTAGGCGGCAGGGTCCATGCGCCCGGGCGGGCGGCCCAGACCGATGCGCACACGCGGGAATTCCTGTGTGCCCAGGCGTTGGATGATCGACTTGATGCCGTTCTGCCCGCCTGAACTGCCGTTGGGGCGCAGCCGCAGCGTGGCCGAGGCCAGGTCGATGTCATCCACCACCACCAGCATATCGGTGGGATCGATGTCGTAGTAGCGCGCCAGCGGGGCCACGGCGTCGCCGCTGCTGTTCATGTAGGTGAGCGGCTTGATCAGCAGGATCTTTTCGCGGATGCCGCCGCGCTGGAGCCAGCCGTCGCCGATGCGCGCCTTATGCTGCATTTTGGAAAGCTCGATGCCGTGGCGCTGGGCCAGGATATCGACGATCTGAAAGCCTAAATTGTGTCGATTGCGCGCATACTGTGGGCCTGGGTTGCCCAGGCCCACAATCGCTTTCATTTTTGCCATCGGTTCGATCCGATCCGGCTGTTTTTTCGAGAACAGGTTGCGCAGAAAGTGCATTACCCTGCCCAACTATTAGGTTCTGTTGACATTTACAGTGCGGTCTCCTGGCAAGTCGGCGACATCTGAGCGTGCGACCAGAGGAGACCTGTGAAATGTCGACACAGCCTAGCCTGCTCGACTGATGATCCATTCCAACAGGCGCTTCGACGCAAAGACGGCGAAGACGATGAGGAAGATCCCCGCGCTGTAGCGTACGCCTGTCATAAAACGTTCGCGTAAGCGATCCACGGCCACGGCCGCGCCCAGTTCTTCGGTGAAACCGGCGGTAACGCCGGTCTCCTGCTCCGTCGCCGCTGTCGTGTCCACCGCGGACGATTCAGTCGCGGCGGTGTCCTGTCCTAGCGCGACGAGTGCGGCGGTGGGCGATGGTTCGGCTGCGGCCTGGGCGTCCTGGGTTGATGCATTGCCGCCGATGTTGGGCTGCTGCACCTCCACCACAGCCGGTGTGGGTTGCGGCACCGGCGTGGGCGTGTCGATGGGGATCGGTGTGGGCGTCGGTTCGTCCGGCGTCGGTGTGGGGGTGGGCGTGGGCGGCTGCTGATTCACGATCAGGTTCGGCGCGAAGTGCTCCGAATAGTTGCCGTCGGCCTTCACCACGCGCAGGCGGATCGTGTAAGATCCCGGCGCGAGGTCACCCGTCTGCCACACGCCGATCTGGCCGTTGGTCACCGAGCGTGTGTTGCCATCGAAATAGATGTAGGCGTCGTCGCCGTTGGGTTCTTGTTTGTAGTACAACTCGTAACGTTGAAATGAGTCGATAGCCGCGGTGCCGATGATTGGCACGGCGCCGCCCACCGAACTCCCCGGCGCCGGTGACGTGATCCCCGATCCCGATTGCGCCAGGATCGGCGTGACAGTCCCCAAGCTGAGGACAATCAACAACATCAGCGCCAACCCAACGCGCCAGGACAAAACAACACTGGCCAGAAGTTGATCCACGAAGGTACACGAAGAGCCACGAAGGGCAGAAGAAGACTTCGTGGCTCTTTGTGTGTCTTCGTGGTTCAAGCTCTGGGTAATCTTTGAAGATAATGCTTTCATGTTTTCTTACTGCATCTCGCTAGGTTTGCTGCGCAAGTAGGCCACAATGGCCAACAACTGCTCGTCGGTTAGGTCTGGGCGGCCACCACTGGCAGGCATGACGCCGCCGCTGGTGTTTTCGGCATCGCCCGGCATTCGTCCTTCGCGGATCATGTCGAGCACGTCGGTTTCCTCGTGGGCAAGGACAACTTCGGAGTCGGTCAAACTGACGCCCAGGTTGGCGACGCCTTCGCCATCCTGCCCATGACAGGCGGCGCACGCCTGCTCGAAGAGCGTCTTGCCCTCTGCAATCAACGCTGGATCGATGTCTTGGGGTTCCACCGGCGAAATCCGGTCACTTTCGGCGACGGTTTCCACGATGAAGCCCTCGCTGGCCTGGGTTGCGGGTGTGCCCAAGCCATCTGCCCCATCACCAGGAAGATGATGACCACCACGCCCACGATAGCGGCCACCGGCTGCCACGGCATCGGTTCGTCTTCGCCATCGGCCAGTTCGCCGCGGTAGATGGCCGCAATGCAGAACACCGTAATCATCATAAACGCGATCATGGCCAAAAAGGGAATCGTGACGAAGCCGAACCAGTTGATCCACGCCGTGGAACAGGGAACGCCGTTGCTACACGCCGTCGGCGCCCCGAAGATGGTCGTCTTCTGGATCAGGTAGTGGTAGGTGGAGACGCCCTGCCCAATCAGCGAGAAGGGCAACACCAGGTAGGCCAGGTGCCGATCCCGACGTAGCAGCCCCACGATCAGTAGCAGCGCCAGCGGGTACATGAGGATGCGCTGATACCAGCACAGCGCGCAGGGAACGTAGTGCCGAACTTCACTGAAATAAAGGCTGCCCGACATGGCGACCCACGCCGTGATCAGCGCGCCGTAGTATCCAAAATGGTAGAACCGTGATGTCAACGATGTGTTGGTGTCGGTGTTGGTATCGGTGTCGTTCATGGCTGTTAGTCAGCTTGTTCGATCAGGCGGCGAATCTCAGCGGAAAGGGCTTGATAATCGAACCCGTTTTCGATCAACTGCCCGTTGACGATGATCGACGGCGTGCTGTTCAGCCCCATCGAGATGGCCTGGGCCACCGATGCGTTGACCTCTTCGGCGTACTTTTGGCTGACCACGCACTGCGACAGCGCCGCGCCGTCCAAGCCTACCTCGTTGGCGTAAGACTGCAACCGATCCAGCGTGAAGCCGGCCGGCCCTTCGTCGGTGGCGTTGAAGAGGCGATCGTGGTAGACCCAGAAGCCACCTTGATCGGCGGCGCACTCTGCGGCCTGTGCGGCCAGGAAGGCGGTTTCGCCGTGGCTGGTCAGCGGGAAGTAGTGATATTCGAAGCGCACGCTGCCTGCATCTACCGCGCCGTCGGGCTGAATGTAATTTGCCATCAACTGGGGCTTGATCGTGCGCGTCCACTGCGAACAGGCGGGGCAGCGGAAATCTTCCCAACCCTGGATCACGACGGGTGCATCGGGGTTGCCCAACGAATCACGCGTCACCCATTCTTCGGGGAAGCCCTCGTACACCTCGGCGGAGACCGGGGTCGGCTGATTGGCGACTACCAACAACACCACCAGCAGTAGGATGATCACCGCGCCACCGCCCACGATCAACAGCCTGGTGGGGATGGGTTTGCGCTTCGGTGCTGCGACTGATGAGCCGACCGGCCTGGATGTCTTCTTGGAACCCTGAGTCATAATGGATCTACACTCCCTCTTCAAACATGAATCGGCACGAGAAACGAATCAAAGAAAAGATCGGTACGGGTCACTTTCAACTTCGGGGCGCGCGGTCAAAGCACCGGGCGCGGGTCTGAATCACACAATTGGACGGGAGAATCGTTGGGTTCTCCCCAACGTGCAAACCGCCCTACCTGCGCGCTCGATTTCTTTGCGCAAGACAAAACAAGTAAAATCGGACCATGATTATAGCTTTTGTGGTCGAGAGTCGCCAAACTCTGGACGTGGAATCCGAAAACTGCTTTGATCCACGAAGATACACACAAGAGGACACGGATTTCAGGATTTTGGGGATGGGATTGTGTGGCTTCGTGGAGCATCTCTGCTCTTTTTACAGAAAGGATCCATCATGGATCTGCGTGACAAAGTCGCGATTGTGACAGGGGCCAGCCGTGGCATCGGCGCGGCGATTGCGGCGGAACTGGCGCAGGAAGGCTGCCATGTGGTGCTGACGGCGCGCAGCGAGGACGCGAGCCTGGCGCTGGCGGAACGGCTGCACCAACTCCACGGCGTGCGCACCCTGGCCCTGGCTGCGGACGTGGCCGATCCCGCCGCGGTGACGCGCATGGTGCAACGCACTGTGGCCGAGTTCGGCGGCGTCGACATCTTGATCAACAACGCCGGTATGGGCATCTATGGATCTATGGACGAAGTGAAATTGGCCGATCTGCGTCACGTCTTTGATGTGAACTTCTTCGGCGCGATTCAGGCCATGCAGGCGGTTGTCCCTGCGCTGCGGCGACGGGGCGGCGGCGTCATCGTCAACGTGAGCAGCATCGTGGGCAAGTTCGCGTCGCCGATGGGCGGGGGCTACACCGCCACTAAGTTCGCGTTGGAAGGGGCAAGCGCCGCTGCCGCGCAGAGCTAAAGCGCGACAAGATCAAGGTGATCATCGTGCGGCCGGGGCTGACCGAAACCGAGTTTTCGCAACATACGCGTTGGTCAGCGTGCCGGGGGCGGAGCACCGCCAGGGCGAACGCCACGCCGATGCAGGGCGTGACGCCGGAGCAGGTCGCCCGCCGCACCGTGCGCCATCCGCCGCGGCGACAAACGAAGTCTACGTCACCTTGTTTGATCGACTGCTTGTCTTGGGCGCACAGATGCTGCCGGGGATCTTCGCGTGGGCGCTGGTGTGGGCGGCGGCAATTCGGCGCAAGCGGTTTGAAGATGGAGGGATTGGTGATTTGTGATTGGGTGTCCAGAAGAGTCGCCAAACCGAAGCGCGGATATGGTTGAGCAAAGTCACGCCTTGCCCTTCACTACCCAATCGACAAGCCTAATCACCAATCACCAACTCACCAATACGCTATGCCTGTCACCGTTACCGCGGACGTGTCCTGGGCGTCGGCGGGGCAGGATTGGTAGGCCATCTCATCACCGCGGACGTCGCCCATGAGCTTGAGTGCCAGGTAGCCAGGCGTAACGCCGCAGACGTTGTTGCGGTTGCGAATGCGTCCCACCGCCTGGAAGAAGCCTTCGGCGTCCCCGGCAACGAGGTGATCGATGAGGGTGCGGTCGGCGCTGCGCACTTGCAGTCGATCCTGGGCTGTGAGCGGCGCGCCGCCGAAGGCCGGGCCGACATGTGCCAGATCCCCCGACGCCACCACGAGGACATCGCGCCCTTGCAGGTGGGTTTCCAGCGTCTGCAAAAAAGTCTGCACGGGCGAGTGATCGGCAGGGCTGCGCTCTTTGCCGTAGAAGCGATGCAGCGATCCTACCAACACCGGCACCACCGGCAGTGGACGTCCTTGGCGCATGTGGTGCAGCCACACCGCCACCAGCTCAAGCGAGTGTTCGTTGATGTGCCGCAGTTCGCCGGCGTAGACATCGTCTTCGCCCAAGGCCGCGGCCAGGGAATCGACGATCCTGGTTTCGGTAGGTAGCGTGCCAAAGGGTGTGGCGTAGTGCTGGCGCGTGAGCGTGAACAGATCGTCGCCGTGGTGATCGGTGCCGATGAGGACGGCCAGATCCGCACCGTCTACGGCATCTTGCATCGCCTGCCAAGCATGGGCATAGACCGGCCCCCCTCGTGGATAGTCGATGTGTGGGCTGAAGATGCCGGGGCGGGCGGCGCGTCCACTGTGACCGTTGCCGTTTCCATTGCGGCGCGCGCCAGTCTGCGCCAGGTAATCGTCGAGCAGCTTCGCCAGTTCTCGTCTCTCCGCTGGGTAAGACAGTCCCGCCAGCGCCGCCGCCCGAAAAGGTTGGCGGCGGAACGCCTCGATCCTGGCGCGCAACGCCTCCACCGACCGTTCGTTTTCAAGCAGCAACGCCTCGTCTAGCGCCGTCAGTACTTCCTCAATCGTCGCCACGTCGATGCCCACCCCGTAACGGACGGTCAACGTCGAGGCCAGCGCGGTAGCGTCTTCCAACGTGCCGTCACAAAGCGAAAGCAGCGGACCAAAAAACGTCGGCACCAGCAGTGAGCCGTTCGATAGTTCCAACGGATCGCGCAGCAGATAGTAGTCCGCTCCGTTCTGTCGATGTGAATGTACCTCAACGGCGCGGAGTTTGGGGAAAAGGAGGTGCTTTGGGCGGATCATACGAGAATCCTCAAGTGAATTAGGGGTGTACTTTGATTGTGTAGTGCGTGGTGCGTGTGCCGGTTGAGCACCTATGCTCTCATTGGCATCCATTTGGCATACGGAGCTAAATACCAATCCCGTTTTCGCATACGCCACTGGCACACGCACTACGCACTATCTCACATCGCCCCGCGGATCTGCTCCACCACGCTCGGCAGTTTTTCGAGGACGTAGTCGATATCTTCAACCGTGTTGCTCAATCCCAGACTGAGGCGAAGTGCGCCTACCGCCAGTTGCGGGGCGATGCCCATCGCCGCGAGGACGTGGCTGGGCTGCTGCGCGGCGCTGGTGCAGGCGCTGCCGCTGCTGGCCGCTACGCCCGCCATGTCCAGGGCGATGAGGATGCCTTCTGCTTCCACGCCGTCGATGACGAAGCTGGCATGGTTGGGCAGGCGCTGCGTCGGCGAGCCGGTCAACTGAGCGCCGTCCACCGCTTCGAGGACGCCGCCGATCAGCCGGTCGCGCAGGAGTTGAAGACGCTGCATCTCGTCCGCGCGTTCGGCCTCGGCCAGCGCCAGCGCCCTGGCCAGCGCCACAATGCCGGGGACGTTTTCTGTCCCCGCGCGGCGGCTGTTTTCGTGGCTGCCACCGGTGAGGACGCTGTGATACGGTGTCCCCTGGCGCAGGTAGAGGAAGCCGACGCCCTTGGGGCCATAAAACTTGTGCGCGGTGGCGCTGAGTGCGTCCACCTGCAACTTGTCCACGTTGACGGGCAACTTGCCCATCGCCTGCACCGCGTCGGTGTGGAATGGAATCTGCCTGGCCCGGCACTGCGCCCCGATTTCGGCGACGGGCAGCACCGTGCCTACCTCGTTGTTGGCGTACATCACGCTGACCACCGCCACATCGTCGCCGAGGACAGCCTCCACGGCGGCAGGATCGATCTGTCCTTCGCCGTCAACGGGGACGATGGTCACCTCGAATCCATAGTGATCGCGCAGATCGTAGGCGGTCTCCAGCACGGCCTTGTGCTCCACGGGCGTGGTGACAATGCGGTTGGCGCCGGTCTTTTCGCGCCGCGCCAGGGCGATGCCGCGCAGCGCGGCGTTGTCGCTCTCTGATCCGCAGCCGGTGAAGATGATTTCGCTGGTCTTGGCGCCGAGGATCTGCGCAATCGTGCGCCGCGCCTCGTCCAAACCGGCGTGGGCCTTGCGTCCGGCGCGGTGAATGCTCGACGGATTGCCGTAAAACTCGCCCAAATAGGGCAACATCGCCTCCACTGCCTCCATGCGCACCGGCGTGGTGGCGGAATGATCCATGTAGATGGTCATGGTGTGTTCCTTTCGTGGGGGACTGGGGATCAGGGACTGGAGACTGCATTGGCAGACGGTGTGCTGCTCGTGAGAGATGATGGGATGATGAAGATGATGGGGCCTATTATGTTCCACCATCCCATCATCTTCATCAAGCAAGCTACTTAGCCCAGTCCCCAGTCCCCAGTCCCCGATCCCCGATCTCTGCGCTCGCCCGATTCTAGCACCGCGCCCCACACGGGTCAACACACGGGGAATTGGACCGAAATTGCGCTTCGGGGGATTGGCGTCTACAATGATGGAATTCCCTGTAAACCGGTATAGTTCTGTTCGCGCTTCTGTCTCTTGAAAAGGACCGATATGTCCAAGTCATCCAAGGAAACTGGCACAAAATCCGAGCGTCCTGTGCATGATCCGTATGCAGCGTTTCGGGTGCCGTACTATCGGGCGTATATTGTCGGCTGGTTCATCGCTATGCTGGGCACGCGCATTCAAAGCGTGGCGATTGGCTGGGAGATGTACCAACGCACGGGTGAAGCGCTGTCTTTGGGCTTTGTGGGGTTGGCGCAGGCGCTGCCCACGATGTTGCTGGCACTGCCCGCAGGCTATCTGGCGGATCGCTACAACCGCCCCAAGTTGGTGATGATCAGCCTCTCGGCGATGACGGTCACTTCGTTGGGGCTGGCTGTGCTCTCGTACACGCAGGGATCCGTGAACCTGATGTACTTGTTGCTCTTCCTCGACGCCGCCGCTGTGATGATTGGGCGACCGGCGCGGGTAGCGCTGGTACCGCAACTGGTGCCGACCGAGGTCTTCCCCAGCACGGTGACATGGAACACCAGCCTCATGCAGATTTCGGCTGTCCTTGGGCCGGCGATTGGCGGGTTTGTGCTGGTGGTGAATCTGCCGTTGGCCTATGTGATCACAGCAGCCAGCTCGGTTTTGTTCATTTTTATGCTGTCGCGGTTGAACTTCAAGCCCGACACCAAGCCCACCGGCGCGGCGTCGCTCAAAACATTGGGCGCAGGCATCCAATTTGTGTGGAAGACGCGCATCATCCTGGCCATGATCTCGCTCGATCTTTTCGCTGTATTGCTGGGTGGCGCCGTCTACCTGCTGCCCATCTACGCCGAGGACATCCTCAACGTGGGCGCTACGGGCTTCGGCTGGCTGCGCGCCGCCCCGGCCATCGGCGCTTTCTGCATGGCTGCCGCCATGATCTACCTGCCACCCATGCAGCGCGCCGGGCGCAACCTGCTGTTGACCGTGGCCGCATTTGGCGTCGCCACGATCATCTTCGGCATCTCCACCAACTTTTGGCTGTCGTTCGCCATGCTCTTCCTCACCGGCGCCTTTGACAACGTCAGCATGATCATTCGGCAGACGTTGCAACAGTTGCTCACGCCCGACAACATGCGTGGGCGCGTGGCCGCAGTGAGTAGTGTCTTTGTGGGCGCGTCCAACGAACTGGGGGGCTTTGAATCCGGCGCGGTGGCGCAGGCGTTTGGGCCGGTTGTCTCTGTGGTGAGCGGCGGTATCGGCACGCTGATCGTCGTCGCAGTCACGGCTGCGATTTCGCCGCGGCTGCGCGCTTTGGGCGCCCTCCACGACGCCCGGCCGGAGGAAGAAGAGGAAGCTGTCAACGTCCAGACGAAACCGGCGGAATCGCCGGCGGATTAGGGATACCTCCGATCCCCACCTCCTGACCAGTCCACAACCTGACAACGTTTTCATTGGAGATTCCGCATCGCCTGGTTTATAGTAAACGATGGACGATTTGGGCTGGCGGCGTTGTGCCGCGGCTGAATCGCCTCGGCAGATCTGCCGGCATCAACTCAAAACTGGTTTGACAACGACTTAGGAGGTCGGTTCTATGACAACAATCGAAGCGATTGTCGGGCGTCAGGTATTGGACAGCCGCGGCAATCCTACGGTGGAAGTGGATGTGGTGCTCGAAGGCGGCGCGCTGGGACGGGCCGCCGTACCCAGTGGGGCCAGCACCGGCGTCCACGAAGCAGTGGAACTGCGCGACGGCGACAAGGCCAACTACGGCGGCAAGAGCGTGGAACAGGCCGTGGACAACGTCAACACCGTGCTGGCGCAGGAACTTGTGGGCGCCGATGCCCTGGATCAGGTGGCCATTGACGAGTTCATGATCGAACTAGACGGCACCGAGAACAAGGGCAACCTGGGCGCCAACGCCATCCTCGGCGTGAGCCTGGCTGTTTCCAAAGCCGCCGCCGACGCGCTGGGACTTCCACTCTACCGCTACTTGGGCGGTGTGGGCGCACGCACCCTACCCGTCCCCATGATGAATATCCTCAACGGCGGCAAGCACGCCGTCAACAGCACCGACTTCCAGGAATTCATGGTGATGCCGGTGGGCGCCGATTCGTTCAGCGAGGCGCTGCGCTGGGGATCCGAGATCTACCAGTCGCTCAAGAAGGTGCTCCACGACGCCGGCCACAGCACCAACGTGGGCGACGAAGGCGGCTTTGCCCCCAGCCTGGGCGGCAACGTGGCCGCGGTGGAAGTGATCCTCAAAGCGATTGAAAAGGCCGGCTACCGCCCCGGCGAAGATGTCTACATCGCCCTCGATCCCGCCAGCAGCGAACTCTACGACGAAGCCAGCGGCCTTTACAAGCTGCCCATCGAAGGCGTGGAACTGACCAGCGAAGAACTGGCCAATCTGTGGACCGATTGGGTCAACCGCTTCCCCATCATCTCCATCGAAGACGGCATGGCCGAAGACGACTGGGACGGCTGGAAGATGCTCTACCAGAAGGTGGGCAACAAGGTGCAGTTGGTGGGCGACGATCTGCTGGTGACCAATGTCAACCGCATCGAGCGCGCCATCCACGAGAAGGCGTGTAACTCGCTGCTGTGCAAGGTCAACCAGATCGGCACGCTTACCGAGTCCATCGCCGCCATCGAGATGAGCCACCGCGCCGGCTGGTCTGCCGTGGTCAGCCACCGCTCCGGCGAAACTGAAGACGCCACCATCGCCGACCTCGTGGTCGCCTTCAACACCGGCCAGATCAAGACAGGCGCCCCCGCCCGCAGTGACCGCGTCGCCAAGTACAACCAGCTCCTGCGCATCGAAGAAGAACTCGACGCCATCGCGCTGTACGCGGGGATCGATGGGTTCCCGCATATGCGATAGGGATGTAATGCGTGATACGTAATCCGTAATTGACTTACGGCGTATCGCCGAGGATGGACGATTAGCAGCCTGCCGGGTTTTCTGCAACCCGGCAGGTTTTTGTTGCCGTCAATCCTCGCCCACAACCACTCATCCTTTGTTACAACCACTTGTCCGCGTTTTCGATACACAATTGGCGCTTCGTGCTATGCTGGCGCACATGCCGTGTTGCTGCACGGTTCGTGATTTCACCCCTTCGCCGCACCATCACGGAGGCGCCACACATGACAACGCTTTCCAGACGTTCGCTGCTGACGCTACGCGCACCCGCCAGGGACGCGCCACGCCAGGATCGCTCATTTCCACCTACCTTCGCCGCCGACGACCAGATCCTGCATCTCCTCAACCGCATCACCTGGGGGCCGCGCCCAGAGGAAGTGGCCCACGCCGAGACCATCGGCTACGACGCTTTCCTCGAAGAACAGCTCGCGCCCCAATCGTTGGCAGACGCCGCAGGTGACGCCGCCATCGCCAAGGTCGCCATCCTGGGGCTGTCGCGGGCGGAACTCTACCGCATGCACAACAACGACGACCGCTGCCGCAAGGCGCTGATCGACGGCTTCCTGGCGCGCACTGTCCACAGCCGCCGCCAGCTTCTTGAGCGGTGGTCGAGTTCTGGGCGGATCACTTCAACATTTCCACCGACGCCTACGTCCCCGATCTGGTGATCTTCCAGCGTGAGGCGATCCGCAAACACGCCTTCGGACGCTTTCGCGATCTGCTCTTGGCCACGGCCAAAGCGCCCGCCATGCTCTACTACCTGGACAACTACGTCAACGTGGCGGCGCACCCCAACGAGAACTACGCCCGCGAACTGCTGGAACTGCACACTCTGGGCGTGGACGGCGGCTACACCGAAACCGACGTCAAAGAGATCGCCCACGCCTTCACGGGGTGGACGGTTCACCCGCGCACCCGCGACGGTTTCTACTTCAATCCCGTCGAACACGACGGCGACCCCAAGACTGTCCTCGGCCATGCGCTGCCCGGCGGCCGCGGCATCGAAGGCGCGCTCCACGTGCTGCACATCGTCGCCCGTCACCCGTCCACGGCGCATTACATTTGCACCAAACTTTGTATCCGCTTCGTCAGTGACCGTCCACCGGCAAGCCTGATCGAGCGCATGGCCGAAACGTGGCAACAGACCGACGGCGAAATCGTCCCCGTGCTGCGCGTGCTCTTTCAATCGGACGAATTCAAGGCGTCGGCGGGGCAAAAGTTGCGACGTCCGCTGGATTTCCTCGTCGGCGCTGCGCGCCACCGGCACCCGCGTGCTGCGCTGGTGGCGCATGGACGAGATCCTCACCGACCTGGGGCAGCCACCCTACGGCTGGTCGCCGCCCAACGGCTACCCCGACGTGGCCGGCGCGTGGATCAACACCGGCGGCATGTTGGCGCGCTGGAACATCGCCATGCTGCTCACCCACAGCGCCCACAGCGACAGCAACGACACCGGCTACGCCCTGCTCACCGACCTGCGCAGCCGCATCGGTGACCCACAAACAGCCGGCGCCCTCGTTGACGCCGTGTCGGCCCAGGTCTTCGGGTCGCCCGTCACCGGCCCAGCCCGCGACCAATTCATCCGCTACGTCGAAGACACCGCCACCGCGGACACGCCCATTTCGTCCATCACCCTCGGCAAAAAGCTGGCCAGCCTGTACGGGCTGATGCTGGCGTCGCCGTATTTTCAGTGGAGATGAAGGAGAACAACCATGACCAAAACCAATACACTCGCAACACTCAATCGCCGCGATTTCCTGGGCGCGATGGGATCGGTGGGGGTGCTGGGGGCGAGCAAGTCGATCTTCCCGGCGTGGATGCCCCGGCTGGCCTTTCGCGATGTGCAACAGGCGCAGACCGGCGCACCCGGCGACGTGCTGGTGAACATCTTCCTGCGCGGCGGCATGGACGGGCTGAGCGTGGTCGTCCCCTACAGCGAGGGGGCCAACTACTACGACGCCCGCCCCAGTCAGGCCGTGGCCGAGCCAGGCCGCGCCGGCGGCGTCCTCGATCTGGACGGGCGCTTTGGGCTGCATCCCACCATGTCCGCGCTCAAGGATCCGTTCGACGCAGGCGATCTGCTCTTCGTCCACGCCACCGGCTCCACCGATCCCAGCCGCTCGCACTTCGACGCCATGCAGTTCATGGAAGCAGGCGTCCCCGGTGACAAGACGCTGAGCACGGGCTGGATTGGCCGTCATCTGCAAAGCGCGGCGTGGCAGAACAACTCGCCCTTCCGCGCCGTGGGCATGGGCGCGATGGTCCCCGCTGCGCTGCGCGGACCGGTTTCGCCGCTCTCGATCCGCTCCATCGCCGACTTCCACTTCAAGGGCCGCGAGGACGAACTGCGCCGCCTGCAACAGTCGCTGGCCATGCTCTACACCGTCGACGCGCCCACCGACGCCCTGGACACGCAGGCCGGTCTCGTCTTCGAGACGCTGGACATGCTCACCAAGATGGACGCGGTCGGCTACCGCCCCGACAACAACGCCGCCTATCCCGAAACCGAATTTGGGCTGGGGCTGCGCCAGATCGCCCAGTTGATCAAAGCCGACGTAGGCCTCGAAGTCGCCTGTGTGGACCTGGGCGGCTGGGACACCCACGAAAACCAGGGTACGACCGACGGCGAATTCAACACTCTGCTCACCGAACTTGCCGACGGTTTGAGCGCCTTCTACGCCGACATGGGCGAGCGCATGGCCCACATCAGCGTGGTCACCATGAGCGAGTTTGGCCGCCGCCTGCAAGAAAACGCCAGCAGCGGCACCGATCATGGACACGGCAACGTCATGTTCCTCATGGGTGGCGGCGTCAAGGGCGGGCAGGTCTTCGCGGACTGGCCTACCCTCGCCCCCACCGCATTGGACGACGGCGATCTCGCCATCACCATCGACTACCGCGACGTCCTCGCCGCCGTGGTCAACGGGCGCCTGGGCAACACCGCGCTGGATCAGATCTTCCCCGGTCACAGCGTCCGCGCGCTCGATCTCGTACATTCGATCTGAGAAAGGAATCCTGGTATGCGACGCATGATTATTGCGATTTTGGCGTTGACTGTGCTGGTAAGCACGTCGGTGGCGGCGTGGGCGCAGGAGGGGACGTCGGTCTTTTTGCCCGGCGTCGTGGCGGCTGGGCGGAATGCTGTCAACAATCCCACCGAGACGCCCGCCGAAGCGCCATCGCGCTGGTGGCGGCGGTGCCCGACATGGCGCTGCACCTGGCCAACTACCCCGATTGGACGGGCAACGCCTGGGCCGAGAACGATGAGGAGACGATTTTCGGCGTGGATTTCTACAGCGAGGCCGCGGACGAGTGGCTGGGCAATGGCCGCGTGGACCTGGCACAGAACGTCGTCCTCGAATACTACGCGCCGCGCGATCTCACGCCCGAAGAATTCCAGGCCGGTCTGGCGCGCGTCAAGCCCTTCCTCGACGACGATCCCGAGGTGCAGGCGCGCCTGGCCCCCAACCCCGATTTCTGGTACGAAGGCATCTACTACAATCGCTGGGACGGTGTGTGGGAAGCCTACTACGAACGCGGACTGGAAGCCTTCGTCGTGGCCATCTACCTGGATGGGGACAACATCTACGTCGACTCGATCTACGATCCCTACGGTTTCGACGAGGCCGAAGCGCTGGAAGATCAGCGCAACCGCGCCATTTCGCTGGCGTGGGAAGCCCCCGGCATTGACGTCGCCATCGAGGGCGTAGATAATTGGGCAACCTACGCCGAAAAGCAAAGCGACGCCCTGTGGACGGTGGAATTCGCCGCCCAAGATCGCTCACTCTTCGCCGCCCTCGTCAACATCGAGACGTGGGAGGTGATCGAGGTGGGCAGGTGATTGGTGATTTGGGATTGGTGAGTGGGTGGAGAAGGATGGTGCGATGACGTGATGATGAGGATGGTGAAGATGGTGAGGATAACGAGTGGGGTGCGGCGCGGATTGGCGTTTGCGGGGGCGACGGCGCTGTTGGCGCTGTGGACATTGTCGGTGCGCTCAGGACGCGTGGACTGGGATCCGCCCTTCACGGGGCTGGATGCGATCAACTTCAACCCCTACTGGTTAGGTGTTTCGGCGCTGGAACTGGCGCTGCCGGTGCTGCTCCTGCTGTTGTTCAGCCGCACCGCGCTCTTTCGCCGTACGGTCAACGCCATCACCCGCCGCGGCGCAGTGGACGCACAGGACGCGCCCAGGCTGTTGCTCGTCCTCGCGCTGTTGCAGGTGGCCGCCATTCTCTACCAACACAGCATCGACCGCATGATACAAGACAGCACCATGCTGGGCTACTTCGTTGTCCTCGCGGCGGGGCTGTTGGGCGGGTGGCGCATCGGCTTGATCGCCGGGGTGGTGGCCATGTTCGGCATCGGCGCCCAGGAATACCTCACGTGGGATTGGATCGAATCGTTCTCGCTGGCCGAATTCTTCGGTTATGCCATCCTGGAAAATCTGTCGGTGGTGGTTGCACCGTGGTTGGGTTTCGTGGCCGGGCATGTCTTCGACTGGCTGCCGCCCAGACGGCGCTTCAACCCCGGCTACGCCCTGCTCATCGCCCTGATTCTGCACCTGGGGATCGCCGTCACCGTCGTCATCGGCTTCGACGATCTGGGCTACTACTCGGATCGCTTCCTCCCCAGCGCCCTCATGACAGGACTGGCGCTGGTGACCGTGGCCTTGATGGCGCGGGACGTGCAAGGAGAAGAAGCCCGCCGCCAGGCCGAAGCCGCCGGCCTCACGCTGGCCCAAACCGAACGCGACCTGGCGCAGACGCAGTTGGCGTTGGCACACGCCGAACTGCGCGCCCTCCACGCCCAGATCAACCCGCACTTCTTCTTCAACTCACTCAACACCATTCGCTACTTCATCCGCACCGAGCCGGAGACCGCCCGCGAACTGCTCACCAAGCTCTCGGAGATCTTCCAGCGGTCGTTGAGCGCGGGGGAATTTGTGTCGTTGCGCGAGGAGATCAACCATGTGGAAGCCTACCTGGCCCTGGAAAAGGCCCGGCTCGAAGAACGTCTCCAGATCGTGTGGACCAACCTGGCCGAAGACCAGCAAGATCTGCCCGTCCCCACCTTGATCCTGCAACCGCTGGTGGAGAACGCCGTGATCCACGGCATCAGCCCACGCACCGAAGGCGGCGCGCTGCACATCGTGATCAACCAAGTGGGCGACGATCTGCTGATCCAGATAGACGACAACGGTGTCGGCTTCGATCCGCCGTTGCTCACCGCCGCCGCGCCCGACACATCCTCAGACAACGGGCGCGACCGCCCCGCGATTGGGCTGCGCAACGTAGACAGCCGCCTGCGCCGTCTCTACGGATCGGCCTACGGGCTGATCCTCACCTCCAAACCCGGCAAAGGCACCCGCGCCATCGTCAAAGTCCCGGTGCAGACAGTCCAGGAATAGGATGATCCACGAAGGCACACGGAGAAACACGAAGAGGAGAGAGAGGGACACTGATTTCAGGACGAAAAGGACAGCAGAGAATAGACAATATGCCCTTTCTGCGTCCTGATAATCCTGCAAGTCCGTGTCCTTGCTCTTCTTCTTTCTTCGTGTTTCTTGATGTGCCTTCGTGGATCATGAAAAGTCTGATGTCTCCTTAGCCGACCTAGAGAAAGATGACGACAAACACCATGACATCTCCTGTCCAGACCGCTCACGGCCAAATTACCGGCGCACTCGATCCGAAGACCGGCGTACACAGCTTCAAAGGCATCCCCTTCGCTGCCCCGCCCATCGGTGATCTACGTTGGCGCGCGCCGCAGCCGGTGACGCCCTGGGACGGTGTCCGCGAAGCCGTGCGTTTTGGTCCGCGTGCCATGCAGTTGCCCGTCTTCGGGGACATGAACTTTCGTTCAGACGGCATGAGCGAAGACTGCCTCTACCTCAACGTGTGGACACCCGATCCATCGCCCACCGCAAAGCTGCCGGTGCTCGTCTACTTCTACGGCGGTGGCTTCATCGCCGGTGACGGCTCCGAGCCGCGCTACGACGGCGAGCAGATGGCGCGCAAAGGCATCGTGGCGTTGACGGTGAACTACCGGCTGAATATCTTCGGCTTCTTTGCCCACCCCGAACTGAGCGCCGAATCGCCGCAAAATGCCTCCGGCAACTACGGCTTCCTGGACCAGACCGCGGCGCTCAAGTGGGTGCGCGACAACATCGCAGCCTTCGGCGGCGACCCGGCCCGGGTGACCATCGCCGGTGAGTCGGCGGGATCGATGTCTGTCCACGCGCAGATGGTTTCGCCGTTGTCGAAAGACCTGATCGCCGGCGCAATCGGCTCCAGCGGTGGACTCGACGCGCTGCCGCCGCGTCCACTGGCCGAAGTCGAGAGGACGTGGCAATCCTTCGCCGAAAAAGTGGGCGCGCCGTCGTTGGCCGAGCTGCGCGCCCTGCCTGCCGACAAGCTGTTGAAGGCCACCGCGGGCATGGGCGCTCACGAGTTCCCCAGCACAATCGACGGTTACTTCTTCCCCAAATCGCCGTCCGCGATGCTGACCGCCGGTGAACAGGCCCGCGTGCCCCTGATGATCGGTTGGAATTCGGAGGAGATGAACTACGCGGCCCTGCTGGGTGAACGAAAACCCACGCCCGAGAATTACGCCGCGGCGGTGAAGAAATTGTACGGGGATCAAGCCGACGAAGTGCTCAGACTCTACCCCGGCGAAACTGCGGAGCTGGTGGAGCAATCGGCCACGGAGCTGGCGGGGGATCGTTTTCTCGTCCACAGCACGTGGACGTGGGCAGATGAGCACCGTAAAACCGGCTGCCCTGTGTACCGTTACTACTACGCCCACCCGCGCCCGCCGATGGTCCCCGAGATGGGCGACGCCGTGGCCGGATTGGCTGGCGGCGTGATCCGTGATCCTGATGCTGCCGAGGCAAATGTCATGCCGCCGGCCAAGGGTGCGGTCCACTCAGCTGATATCGAGTACGCGATGGGCAACCTCGCCACCAACCTCGTCTATGCCTGGGCGCGGGAAGACGAGCAGATCTCCGAACTGATGCAGGGCTACTACGCCAACTTCGTCAAGACCGGCGATCCCAATGGACCCGGCCTGCCAACCTGGCCGCGCGCCGACCAAGGCGACGAAATGCAGTACATGGTGTGGGACGTGGAGCCGCATGTCCTCGTGGATCAGCACCGCGCCAGGTATGTCTTCCTCGAGCAGATGTAACGCGGATCTAGAGAAAGATTGATCAACAGGGGCACACAAAGATACACGAAGGCAGAGAAGAGAGATGAGAGAGAGGAGAGGACACGGATTTCAGGATTGTCAGGACGGCAGAGAGAGAAACTTCCCTGTCACACCTATGCAGATGCAACGCACCTGAAGCGGAGCAGTTCTCCTCGGACTTGATCTAAAAGCCCTGGAAATCCGTGGAATCCGTGTCCCTTCTCTCTTCTCCTCTGCTTCGTGTATCTTTGTGCGCCTTCGTGGATCAAAATTCTGGCCGTCCTGCTTCACCGGAGCACTGATTTCGGCGTGGGGTTCAGCCGCGTCACCACGGTTTTTTCGTGGTCCAGGTATTCGGGACTTTGGGAGCGATTCGTTCTTCCAGAAATCGCTCTCGTAGACGGCGGCGTAGAGGGCTTTGCGCTCTTCCTCATCGTTGAAGCGCCGAATCCACACGTAGAGATCGTCCTCTTGTTCGCCGGTGAAGCTGCCCAGTACCACCATGCCTTTGGAGATCTGAAAAGGGATGATTACCTCTTCCATCCAGCGCATCCATTCCTCGCGCTTGCCGGGCCGGGTGCGGTATTGACGGAGTTCGAATAGCATTGGGGAGTTCCTTTGTTTTTGTTATTGGTTGTCAATGTTCCCAGCCAACACCACCGCGCCGAGATCTTGCGGTAGCCCGTGCAACGACACAAATTGCCGGTGAGCGCTTCCTGCGCCTCGCCCCGCGTCGGGTGAGGACGTTCTTCCAGCAGCTTGGCCGCGGACATGACAAAGCCTGGCGTGCAATATCCACACTGCACGCCGCCGCTCTGCACCAACGCCGCCTGCACCCCATGCAGCCGTTCGCCCTCGGCCAGCCCCTCCACGGTGATCACCACGCTGCCCGCCGCCCGTTCCGCGGGGACAAGACACGCCATCACCGCAATTCCATCTAAAAAGACAGTACACGCCCCGCATTCCCCTTCGGCGCAACCTTCCTTCACGCCCACGAAGCCGGCGGCCCGCAGGCTGTCGAGTAACGTCATGTTGGGGGCGAGGGGGACGGGTTGGCCGTTGACGGTGGCGGACGACGGATTGCGAATTGCGGATTGCGAATTGCGATCATCGTCGTCGCTGTCGCTTTCGCGTGGCATCATCGCAATCCGCAAATCCGCAATTCGTAACTCCTTATCCACCGGCCACTTGCCGTCCGTCGCCCCACAGCAGCACAGGACGCTCACGCCATCCTGCGCGGTGACGCTGTCGCGGATCTGGCGCAGGACGCGCGCCGTGAGCGCTTCCACCATCGCCAGCCGGTATTCGCCGCTGCCGCGGATGTCGTCGATAGGACTCGCCGCCGTCGTCGCCAGGCGCGCCGCCTCGGCGATGACGTCATCTGTGAGCGCTTTGCCCGCAAGGAAGGATTCCGCCGCATCCGCCCGCACGATGACGGGAGCCACCGCACCCAAACTGATGCGGGCATTCAGCGTCATCGGCGTGGGCGAATCCGCCGTGTTCGGATCGATCTCGGCCACAGCCGCCACGCTGTTGACGCTGATGGCCTGGGCGCGGCGCAGCCCCAATTTGAGGAAGTTGCCGCGCTCGTGCTCGGTCATCGACCGCAAGGAGATACGCGTCACGATCTCGTCGGGGGCCAGGTCGACGCGGCGAAAGCCGGTGACGAAGTCTTCGATGGGCAGGGTGCGTTCCCCGCGAGTGGCGCTCTGCACGGTGACGGTGGCATTCAGCGCGCGCAAGGGGACAATCGAATCGTTGGCCGGGCTGGCGGTGATGATGTTGCCCGCCACGGTGCCGCGGTTGCGGATCTGCGGCGCGCCCACTTCCCAGCACGCCCGCGCCAGCGGAAAGGCTTTGTCCACGATCAGGGGGCTTGCCACACACTGATTGTGTGTCACCAGCGCGCCCAGGTGGATCCAGCCGTCCGCTTCCCAGATTTCGGCCAGGCCAGGCACACGCGTCAGGTCGATGACGCCCAACTCGCCGCCATCCGGCCCCGAGCGCACGCCACGATCCATCTCGATGATCAGATCCGTCCCCCCGGCGATGACGCGCGCCGCGTCCTCGTGCTGCGCCTTCAACGTCAACGCGTCTGCGAGGGTGAGGGGGGAGAGGTAGAATTTGTACATTGGGGTGTCCTTCGTAATGCGTAATGCGTGATGCGTAATTCGTAACCGCGAATCGGTCGCGCCTCGACGATCTCGTCTGGGTTACGCATCACGAATTACGCATTACGTTCCACGTCTTTCGATAAAACGTCGCATTCGCCAGCGCCTCGTGGTACGCGCATTCGTTGGCGAACCGTTCCCCGTCGATCAGGTAGCCTTCGAGGGAGACGTCGAACTGGTCGACGCCGAAGGGCCAGGGATCGAAGGTGATGTGGGCGTCGTCGTAGCGCATACGGATGTCGGTTTCGGCGCCGCTGTAGTCGACAGGGCAGTGCGAGAGGGTGGCGTCCTCGGCCCAGGGGACGCTGACCTGGAGGCTGGCGTGATCGCCGAACTGGAGCAGGCGGGCGTTGATCTCGATCACCGCGGGCTGCAGCGCCAGGACGAATTCAGGATCGTCGCCCAGCAATCGCCGCGCCCGTTCCAGCAGTTGGCGCTGATCGGCCAGGAAGCGGTTCACCTCCGCATTGTTGACGGGATCGTAGGCGTCGCGCGCCTGAAACTGCTCGTAGAGGATCGAGGCATGGCGCCCGATGATCAGGGCGGCGTAGGGGTGCTGTCCCCAGGCGCGCTCGATGCCCACCTGCCACAGCCGTGTCTTGGCTGCCTGATCGGTGAAGGTCATAAAATCCATGGGGAAGCCGTCGTCGCACAGCTTGGGTGTGGTTTCCCACTCGGCCCAGCCGTTGTCGTGTTGGGCAATCGCCATCATCACCGGCGCGTAGGGGCGCGGGGCGGCGAAGTCGTCGTTTCCCCAGAAGCGGCAGAACTGCGCCGCCATCAGCGCGTGGGTGGTCTGGTGGACGCAGAGCAGCCGCCCATCCCCCATCTTGCGCACGATCATCGTTTGGGTCCTTTCATTTGTAGGAAAAGGCCAACCCCAACGCCAAGTCCCAACAGCAAACTGAGGACAGCCTGCCAGCCGCGCAGACCCAGCACCTTCTGCCCCAGCACAAAGTGGACGCCCAAAAAACCGACGCCGGCAACCGCCACATCGGGCGTCACCGGCGACTCGGCGCCCGGCGTATTGAAGACGGCGTCTTGCATCTTATCGATCTGCCCCTCCGCCCGTCCCCGCGCCCAGGGCAGAAACACCTGAAGCGCAGCAGCAGTAGCGAGGGTGGATGTGAGGAAATTGAACATAACGGCAGGGGACTGGGGACTGGGGATCGGGGACTGGGGACAGGTTAACTCACTCTGCCCTGTCCCCAGTCTCTAATTCTCAGTCCCCGATCCCTAAAACCCTCCTGCAAACGTATCGATCATCAGCTTCACGTCGCCCAGCGGGTAGAGGATCGGGCAGGTAGCGCCGTTTTCCATGTACTGGCGCACCTTCTTTTTCACATCCTCGGGGGTGCCGCTGGCGGTGATGCGTTCCACCAAGTCGTCGGGGACGAAGTGCATGGCTTCGCGCACCTGTTCCTTGGTGGCCGGCCAGCCCAGGATCGACTGGATCTTGTCCACCACGTCCTGTTTGACGCCACTGGCTTTGGCGATGTGCGGCTGCTGCGCCAAGTATTGGGTGAGCAGTTCGCGTGCGCCGTCCAGCGCGGTCTGCCGGTCTTCGTGGACGGAGCAGACGATCAACTGCGGGCGGTCGATGTCGTCTAGCGTGCGGCCTGCCTTCTTGGCGCCGGCTTCCAGACGTTCCAGGGCCATGTGGTTGTATTCGGGCGGAACGCAGTAGTTGAGCACGCAGCCGTCGGTCATTTCGCCCGTCATTTCCAGCATTTGCGGGCCGGTGGCGCCGATCATAATCGGCACATTGCGCGGCTCGCGCCGCCCGTGGACCACATCCAGTTCCACCCCGTTCAAGTGATGGAATTCCCCGTCGTAGGTGACGTTCTCCAGGTTGAGCAGACGACGCAAGAGTTCGCACGTCTCACGCATGGCGGTGAGCGGCCTGCGGCGGTCGATGCCCACATTGCGCGCCAGCGGATCCCACCACGCCCCGATGCCGCAGATCACCCGATCCGGGGCCAGATCGTCCAGCGTGAGGAAGGTCGCCGCCAGCAGACCGATGTTGCGCGTCCAATTGTTGATGACGCCGGAGCCGATCTTGATGCGTTCCGTCACCGCGGCAAAGGCGGCCATGGGCACAATCGCATCGCGCACCAGCCGGCTTTCCGCCTGCCAAACGGCCTCGAAGCCCTTCTCCTCGGCATAGCGCACATACTCCATGCCCTCGCGGATAGGGTGCTTATCCTGCAAATAGAGGGCCACGCGTGTGTACTTCGTTTCGGTCATGGGGCAACTCCTTCAGAGAGGGGACTGGGGATTGGGGACTGGGGATCGGGGACTGGGGATCGGGTTGAACACATTGATTGCATGGCAGGTGAGGCTCTGGGGAGAGTGGTGATAAAGATGATGGGATGATGAACGTCAAAATTATCATCCCATCATCTTCATCATCGCAACAACACCATTACCTAACCCACCGCCAACTTTCTCCACCCAATCCCCAGTCTCCGATCCCCAGTCCCCAGCCCCCCAATCATTGTCTGACAACTCGATGTCGCCATTGTACCCCGCGCCTTTCTTGAGCGTCAAGGTAAGTTTGGGTGCGCAGGAGGGCGTGCTATAATCGACAAATGGACCAGATGGGAGCGTTTGAAGAGGAGATCGACAGGCTGACGGACGACGCCTTCCAGCGCCTGATCCGAGGACGGCGTTCGATCCGCCGCTACCAGGATCGCCCTGTGGCGCGGGCGGTGATCGAGCAGATCCTTACGGCGGCCATGTGGGCGCCGTCGGCGCACAACCGCCAGCCGTGGCGTTTCTGCGTGGTCACCGACGACGAAGTCAAACAGCGGCTGAGTGAGCGCATGAGCGCGCAGTGGCGGCAGGACTTGGGCCACGACGGCGCCGATCCGTCTGTCATCGAAAAACGCATCGCCATCAGCCACGCCCGCCTGACCGGGGCCGCGGCTTTGATCATTGCCTGCGTCTCAATGGAAGACATGGACATCTACCCCGACGCCAAACGCGCCGACGCCGAGTGGATCATGGCGGTGCAGAGCACGGCGTTGGCCTGCCAGAACTTGCTCCTGGCCGCACACCAGGTCGGCCTGGGTGCGTGTTGGATGTGTGCGCCGCTCTTCGTCCCTGATCTGGTGCGCGAGGTGCTCGAACTGCCCGCCGTTTGGCACCCGCAGGCGTTGATCACCCTCGGCTACCCCGCCGAAACCAAAGAAAAAGAGCGCGTCCCCCTGGATCACAGAACCATCTGGCGCTAAATAAGATGCCAGAACTCCGTTGAATCCGTGAAATCTGTGGACAAACTCTTTTTTCAGTCAAAGGATAGGAAATGACCGCAGCATCCCCCTCGTTGTCGCAGATTCGCGTTGTTGCCCTGGCCGGTGGTGTGGGTGGGGCCAAGCTGGCCATGGGGCTTCAGCAGATCCTGGAACCGGGCGCGCTCACTGTTGTCGTCAACACCGGTGACGATTTCGAGCACTGGGGGCTGCACATCTGCCCGGATCTCGATACCGTCCTCTACAATTTGGCCGGGCTGAACAACCCCGAATACGGTTGGGGCCGCGCCGAAGAAGACTTCAACGTCCTCGCCGAGATGGAACGCTACGGCGGCGAAGACTGGTTCCGCGTCGGCGACAAAGACCTGGCCCTGCACCTGCGCCGCAGCCAGTGGTTGCGCGACGGCGTCCCGCTCAGCGAGGTGACGGATCGCCTGCGCCGCATGTTGGGCGTGCCGTCCACCATTCTGCCTATGGCCAACGAGCCGATCCGCACCCTCGTCCACACCGACGAAGGCGATCTGCCTTTTCAACACTACTTCGTGCGTCGGCGTTGTGAACCCACGCTGATCGACCTCTCGTTCATCGGCGCCGACCGCGCCAAACTCAACCCAGACATCAAACGCGCCGTCGACCGCGCCGATCTCATTGTCTTCTGCCCCAGCAACCCCTACGTCAGCATCGATCCCATCCTGGCGGTGCCGGGGTTGCGCGAGCGGCTGCGCCAGGCCAAAGCGCCTAAGATCGGCGTTAGCCCCATCGTCAGTGGGCAGGCCATCAAAGGCCCCGCCGCCAAGATGATGCAGGAATTGGGCGAAATGATCAGCCCGCTCACCGTCGTCGATCATCTGGGCGACCTGCTCGACGGCTTCGTCATTGACGAGCAGGACGCCGACCTGGCCGACGCCGTCGTCCTGCCCGCCCTCGTCACCGACACCATCATGCGCGATGTGGCGAGCAAGGCCAGATTGGCCCGCGCCGTCGTCGACTTCGGGCTGACCACCCAATCCAACCACATCTCGTCCGCCGATACCCCGTCCGCCCGCTGATGCGACTTTGGCTAATCGTGCCTGTTAAGCCCTTTACATTGGGCAAGAGCCGGTTGGCTCCCATGTTTTCTTTGGAGGAAAGGACGGCGTTGGCGCGCAGCCTGCTGTTGCAGACGTTGAAGACCGTCGCCGCTGTCGAGGATCTGGGGGGGATCATCGCCATCTCTCGCGATGAAAGCGTCTTGATGCTGGCCCGACAATGTGGCGCTTCCACATTGGTCGAGCGCTCGATGACGGTGGAGACGACGGTGGAGACGCTCGCTGACCCCGAAGCCAGGCTCAACCACGCCCTGCGCCAAGCGCGCGCCGTTGCCGCGGATCGGGGCGCCGACGCCGTCCTCGTGCTCCCCGCCGACTTGCCGCTCCTCACCGCCCACGACATTGAGGCGCTGATCGCATTGGGCGCGCAGCAAGATCGTTGTGTCGTCCTCGCCGGCAGCAGCGACGGCGGCACCAACGCCCTCCTCGTGCGCCCGCCCCACGCCATCGACTTCGCCTACGGGCCGCAGAGTTTGCAGCGTCACCGCGCGCTGGCCGAAATGGCCGGGCTGACAGTTTACGAGATGGAATCGGCTGCGCTGGCGCTGGATCTAGATTCGCCCGAGGATTGGGTCAACTGGCAGGCGCAGGTTGGCTGATGAAGCGTCTACAATGTCTTGTCGTCGTTCAGTGGTTTAAGATAACGCCAAGCGATTAGGAGATTGAACTTCTCCTCCAATCGCCTAATCTCTCAATCTCCCAATCTCAAGCAGTCACTTATCCCGCTGCAAAGCAAGTACCCCAACATCAGCAGTGACTGCGGTTAAAACCTGCAAACCTGCAAACACCACGACCCTGCGCGCTACCTCACTCTCCCCAGTAGACCGAGTTGCGTTTGAGCGAATTCCAGTTCACCGAGTTCCAGTTGACGGAGTTCCAGTTTACCGAATTCCAGTTCACCGAGTTCCAGTTCACCGAGTTCCAATTGACGGAGTTCCAGTTGACCGAATTCCAGTTGACCGAATTCCAATTGACGGAGTTCCAATTCACCGAATTCCAGTTCACTGAATTCCAATTCACCGAGTTCCAATTCACCGAATTCCAGTTGACGCTGGACCAGTCGATGCTATCTCCGCCGTTCTGGCTGGCCCAAAATGCGATCAGCGCCATCTTCGCCAGCACCATGTTCGGGACAACATCCTGATTGGCGTAGGTTGTATCGGTGGATTGGACAGCCGCCTTGATATCTAGGTAGCTGATGCCTGCACACGGTGCGGCAATCGCCAGGTTCTTGAGGTAGAAGGTCGGTTGGCTGGTGTTGACGCCCTCTTGGATCACAATACGTTTGATCTCCCGCACATCCCCCAGGCTGCTCAACGGAATCACTACTTCCGTCCACAGGTTCGGCGACAAGAATCGCCAGTACGGTGTCGTGCTGTTCATGACGCCGTCGGCGTCGTACGTGGTGATCTTGAGCGTGTTGCTTTGCGAACTGCCGTAGGCCAGGAATCGCAGCGCCGTGAACCGTGTAGATGTGTCAACAACGTCATCGGCATCCAGGTAGAGCGCGGCGCTGGGTGCATGGAAGGTAACGGCCAGCCCTTGGTCGCTGGGATCGGCTGAAGCATTGTTCACAGCAGCGGACCAGCCTACGGCCAACTGCTCGGTGTAAACCTTGAGATCACAGGTCTCATTGGCCATCTCTTCGTCGAACGGCTTGCCTGTTGACACAAGCCGATACTTGACCTGATCCGGCGTCAGCGTCGGTTCAGAGCTGAGCAGCAACGCAACCGTCCCCGCGGCGACGGCAGAAGCCATGGACGTGCCGGACATGCGGAAGTAGTAGGCGCCGGTGGCGTCTGAAACGAGGTGATCGGGATGGCTGGTGACGAGATTGGCGTCGTCGCTGGCCAGGGCGGCGATGATGTTCGTCCCTGGCGCCATGATCTCGGGCTTGGTGAAGCGATCCGACGTGTAGCCGAAGGCGGTGAAGGGCGCCAGTACATCATCTTCGACGCCCGGGGTGGACCGATCATCCGATGCGCCTACGGTGATCACGTAGGGATCGTTGGCCGGTGGGTAGAGGATGCCGGCGTCTTCGTTGTCGCCATTGTTGCCGCTGGAGACAACCACGACGATGCCGTTAAGCCACAGAATTTCCACGGCGGCGTTGAGCGCGCTGGTGTGGTACGACTCAGCCACGGTGCTGTTGAGCGACATGTTGACGACACGGATGTTGAAAGTGTCTTTGTTGGCCAGGATCCACGCCAACCCAGACACAACGCTGGATGTGCTGCCGACGCCATAGTCGTCGGTCACTTTCACATCCACCAGATTGGCCAGGGGGGCTACGCCGATGTAGCTGCCGTACGATTTCTTGCCGTTGCCCGCAATCGCGCCGGCAACGTGGGTGCCGTGGCCGTAGAAGTCGTCGATGATACCGTCGTTGGTGAAATCGACGTGGGCAAGAATGCGGCTGAAGCCTTCTTTGTCGGTGAGGTCGGGGTGAACGGCGATGCCGCTGTCGACGACGGCGACGGTGACGCCTTCGCCCTGCTTGCGCACTTCGTCGTTCCAGATGTCACTGGCGCCGATGGCCTGTGGGTAGACTGTCTGCAACGAGGATGTGTCGATGCAGTCGGTGCAGACGGTCACCGGCGGCTGGGTGTTGTTGCCCTGGGTCGATGTCCATTCAATCTGAACATTGTCGATGTAGGCGTATTCGCCCCACTCCCAGTTGTAGTTGCGGTTGGCGAAGCGGATGGTGGTGTCGTCGGAAATGTAGGCGGAGATGTCTGCCGAATAGACACCGGTGTCGGTGCCGCCCAGGGTGGTGAGGAGCACGAACGGCCCATTGGCGCTGGTAGAAACCATCACCGAGAGAAGTTCGTTCCTGTCCAACCCTTTGGTTTGCCAATCGAAGCTAAGCACGGCGTTCTCGGCGTGGGCGAGATCAACGCTGCGGCTTGCGCTTTCGTAGTTGCGGTAGATGTTGTGGAATTGCAGTCGCCCGTTGTTCACGCCTACGTAGTCGCCGCCGCCGGGGCCGGTGTGGCCGTAGGGATCCTCTTCGATCCAAAACCTCTTCCAGACCGACGATCCATCGTTGTTCTGGTAGGAGATCGTGTTGAACTCATCGCGCACATTGACGATGCTGCCTGCGCTGTGTACCGTCTGCGCTGTGCGCTCCGTGGTCGGTTCGCTCGTGGTGACGTAGGGCAGGTGGACGTGGTAGGTGGCGACTGGCTCAGCAATGTCGTAGCTGATCTGCACATAATCCAGGTAGAAGCGGGCGGCGACGTCCATATCGGCTTCGCTGATCACACGCAGCCTGGCTTTGGCGCCGGCGAAGGCACTGAGATCGTAGCCCGCAATCATGAGGTTGGCATCGGTGATGGGGCCGGTGAGGCGTTCGTGCGTGTGCCAGGTTGCGCCGCCGTCTGTAGAGATCTCTATGCGGATGGCGTCTGCTGCGCCGAAGTCTTTGCGCCGGTAGCTGAGGTTCATTGTTGCCATTGAACTCAGCCGTAGATCGATCTCGGTTTCGATGCCATACCCGCCGTTCTGAATGCGCAGACCCTCTTGCTGGCCTCCGTAGAACATGGTGAGTGCGACATTGCCTTCTTCCATGCCGTCTTCTTCGCCGATCTCGGCCCAGCGCAAGTTGACGTCACGGGTGCTGCCTGCTTCCATCAGCGAGAATTCTTCGAGCAGAACCACGTCGGCGCCCGGTTCATCGCTCTTGCGTACAGGCGCGTCCAGGCTGATCCAGCGTACGTTGGCGTTCGCCGCCAGGATGGGAATCTGGCGGGCTGGCAAATCGACGACCAGGGCGTTAAGCAGCCCAAGCTTGTTGACGAGCCGCCCACCCAGCGCGGTTATGGCGTCGGCGATTGCCGCGCCGTCACCGGCGATCTGCACGATCAGCCGGGGGGCAAGGTTCGGTTCTTTGGCGGCCAAATTGAGCAGTAGGGGTTGTACTTTGTGTTGCGCTGCCTGCACGCCAACGTTGGGTGTGGCGGTGTTCGGCGCGCTGCAACTGGTTAGCGGTAGCAGGGCCAACAATTGCAGCACCATCAACACCTGCAATAGATGGCGCCGCAATCTCCTTGCCATGCTGAGGTTTGGGAGTCGTCCGTACCACAGATGATCTTCCATAAGTTACTCCGTACTTCTGAGGGTGATACTGTATGCTTCGGGGGGCTACGGTATCGATGCTGGTTCGGTTCGCGGAAATGCTGACTACGGATTTGCGCGCTACTTCGGTAAATCGAACGCAATGAAGCAGTAATCAATGGAGCAGTATTCAGTTGTTGAAAAAATCGAACGCATCACGTGACTTCTACAGCGAGCTGTGGCTTCCCATGCCATCGAGAGATACGCTTTGCATTCAGTGGCGAAGTCATTTGGCTGTATGTTTGCACAACATCTTCGGCAGAGTTGCCGATGAGATGCGGTTGACTTTCGACAACCGCTAAGAATGCCTCGACCACTGCCGGATCAAACTGCTCGCCGGCGCAGCGCTGCAATTCTGAGAGAATGGCCTGGATTGGTTTGTTGCGCTGGTAGGGTCGATCCGACGCCATTGCTTCCACGGCATCGCACACCGAAAGGATGCGAGCTTCTAGTGGGATTTCGTCACCGCGCAGGCCGGCAGGGTAGCCGCCGCCGTTCCATTGTTCATGGTGTGAGCGGATCACTGGCGCAAGATGCTGCAACGCCTGGCTCGTCAATAAGAAATCGGCGCCGATGATCGTATGTTGTTTGACGATCTCGTACTCTTCGTCTGTCAACGCGCCGGGTTTGAGCAGAATCCGCTCAGGAATGCCCATTTTGCCGATATCGTGTAACAGTCCTGCCTGGTAGATAGCATCAATTTGCTGTTCTGACAGATCGAGGTGTACCGCAACCGCCCGAGCATAGTCGGCGACCTTGGACGCATGTCCTGAGACAAAGGGATCTCGTGCATCGATGATCCGTGAAAGCGTGAGCATCAGCTCCTGGTTCATGCGTTCGATAGAAGCTTTGCCGATGTTGATCTGCTGATTGGCTTCGGCCAACTCTGAATTCATGCGGCGTAGCTCTCGCACTGAGTTCTGTGTGCGATCCACGTACATGCGTTGCAGGTGATGAAGCCCAAGCACCGGCAGCAAGTAGACGAAAACGCCTACCATGCCCATCGAAATGTAGGCCAGCGCCAGAAACATGCCCAACACGCCTAGCACCACATACGGGCGTAACAACCAGCGGAACTGTTCATTCCAAACCGTGCGTAGTCGAAGCCCTTCGGAAAGCGAAATGGCAATTGCCACAAGCCCTGTCTCTACCATGAAGTACAGGATGGCTGCAACACCTGTGCCGGGAATCAAAATCCAGAGTACTTCCAGCGATATCGCTTCGTGGAAAATGCCGTGAAACTGATAGGCCAGCAACACCGGCGCCATGCCGGCCAGGATGTGTGTCGAGAGGTTAAAAAGCGCTTTGTAGAATTGATTGCGCACACCTATGTAGTGTACCAACGCAATGACGGTGCTGGTGACCAACACCCCGGCGCCGCCACTGACCAACGCTGCGGCGAAGACAATGGCTGCTGCGCTGGAGATGGAGCTTTTGTCATACAAGTTGAATTGAAGCCATTGCACGCCAAGTGCCAACAACCCGAAAACCACAAGGCTCGACCAACTGGGGGTTGGCGCGGTTCCATGGTTAATATGCCCAGCAGAATGCCAAGCAAGATGACGCCTTCGATGTACAACCAGAGCGCCATCGACGGTTGCCGCGTATGCCCTTGGGCAGGTGCTTCCGCAGGTTGTTTCCGCTGCTCCTCAGGCGCAGCAAGCGACTTGTCGATGGTTGTTTCGCTGGGTATATTTTGTGGATCCTGCGCTGGATCGGGATCGGCCACGGGGATCATCGGCGCTGATTGCTGTGAATCCATTTGTGGCAGCGTGCCGCGTTTCTCTGCCAGTGCATCTGCCGCGTCGATCTTGACGGAGCGCGGCACGTTGCATGCCTGGATCACTCGGTTGCGGCCTTGAAGTTTGGCCTGGTAAAGTGCAACATCGGCCTCGTAGATCAGCTTCTCCAGCGAGTCGGCGTCGGATGGAAAACAGGCCACGCCAAGGCTCATCGTGGCATGAAGAGATCCATTCACCGTGGAGCACTCAAAGGCTGTATCTGCTACATTTTGGCGGATGCGTTCGGCTATCGCGACTGCCTGTTCGCGGGGTGTGTTGGGCAGCAGAATCGCGTACTCTTCACCCCGAAACGGCTGGGTGTGTCCTGTTTGCGCACCGACTTGCGGATGATCCCGCCGATACCGGCGATTACCACGTCGCCGGCCAGGTGGCCGTAGGTGTTGTTGATGTTGCGCAGCAGATCGAGGTCTGCCATGATCACCGACGTAACCCGGTGATTCTGCTCTGCGCTTAGCAATTCCGCCTGCAATACCTGGTTGAAGTGGCTTGCATTCCAAAGGCCGGTCTTCTCGTCGGTATTGGCCTTTTTCTCCAGTTCCGGCACTTGCAGCGCTCGATAGAGCATCACAAAGGGCGCAATCACCAGTGGCAGAAGCCACGGGCTGAGCGACCACAGCAAAGCGGATATGTAGCCGAGCGTCATCATGACGCCGTCGGTTATCAGATCTTCGATCTCCATCACACCGGATTCGGCCCAGGAGATCTGGCGCGCCATTGTCAATATCTGGCCAATCAGCAGGTGGTTGACCAGTGTGTAGACGCCGATTGAGGCCAAAACCGCCAACAGTGTGGACTGAAGCCCAAATTGCGTGAAATCCAACGTGCCGCCGATGCGCTGAAAGACCTGCTGTGCAAGGATGCCTGCGATAACATGCGAGGCGATATTGAAAGGCTGTACATACCAGGTGTAGGGTTCTCCGTCTAGCTGTTTCTTGACCCACTCGGTTACATGCGGAATGGCGATTACCAAAAAGAGGGCATATGGCGGCAGCAACACAACCGCCACGAAGAAGGGAACTAGATGCGGGTAGTAGGAATGACGGCTAGCGCGCACTTTGACTTCGAAGAATTGCCCATAGATGCCAAGGACAATCCAAACCAGGATCGACACTACGTTGGCGTCGTTTGTTGGCATTAGCAATTGCGCGATCACCGTCAGGCCAACGGCAGTAAGCCATACCGACCAGAGGTAGATCCATGTGCGCTTCGACATCTCAGTACTCCTCGCCCTTTCTTATCGAGCTAACCAAACGCCGGCGGCGTCTGCTGTGCATCTTCGTCGACATCCGATGTCGGCAATGCTAAGTAGAAGGTGCTACCCAGACCTTCCCCTGCACTTTCCGCCCAAACCCGGCCCCCATGTGCTTCGGCGATCTTTTGGCAGAGCGCCAGGCCGGCGCCCATCCCGCCGAAGACACGCGTCATCGATCCATTGCCCTGGCTGAATTCCTCGAAGATCGTACGTTGCTTCTCCTGAGATATCCCGACGCCTTGGTCTGAAATGGCAATCACGACTTCGTCCGTCGTTACGACCATCTGGATCAATACTGCATTGTCTTCGTAGCTGAACTTGATGGCATTGTCGATGATGTTGATGAGTGCCTGGATCAGGAGCGTACCATCCGCTAAGATTTCCACTTCGGTAATGCTGGAAGAAAGCCACTCCAGCCGGATCTTCCTTTTCAGGGCTTGTGCCTGCGTCTGGCGGATGGCCGTCTGAATCAGCGATACCAGTTCCACCGTCGTCTTGTGCATATGCTCGCTGGAAATGGATTGGAGCAAGAGCAACTGCTCGATCATGCCCTTGAGGTACTCGGTACGCTCTTGTAACACGGTCAACGCATCCTGTTGTTCGTCCGAGAGGGGTCCCAGTACTTCGTCTTTGAGCAGGTGCGTGTAGCCGTGAATCAGCGCCAGTGGCGTGCGCAGTTCGTGAGATACATTCTGGAGCATCTCTTGCTTGGCCTGTAGCGCCCTGTGCAACGACTCGTTGCTTAGGCGTAGACCTTCTTCGGCGGCTTTCAATTGCGTCACATCGTTCACAATGACTGCGCTGGTGCGCGAACGCATCCGATTGCGCACATCTACCGGCTGGACTTTAATTTGGATGTATCGCTGCAAGTGTCGATCGTAGAGTTCCATCTCGCTGGTCGACGAATGCCTGAGGGCATGATTGAGAAACCGTTGCATCGTACAATTGGGATCGTCACATTCCGGGTGAAGCAACTCATGCAACTTCCTCCCCTTGACCCTGGTCACGACACCCAATCGCCACCGTTCGACTGCTCGGTTTGCCCGCCAGATCGTAGCTTCTTCATCGATGAGGCAGATCAGTTGCGGGAGTGCATCCATGGTTGCTTCCCATTCCTGCTTCGCCTGTTCGACTTTCTCGAAGGTCTCCTGTAGCAACCGCGCCGAGACAGAGCTTTGCGTAATGGGGACTTCTTCTTCGTATCGTTGCGACATTGTATAAGCCAAGGTTATGCCTTTCGATGTGTCGGCTCAATCTGCGTCCCGCTTGTTCCCGACTAGGAGATCAAAAATCTCAAGATTGAGATCTGGCTTTTCTTCCGAAATTCACAGCATCCCAGCGACATCTGCCACTGCAGAGCGCACGTTCTATTTTCGAGATTAGCTCTTACTGTGAGCATCGACATGCAGCCACGCTCATTACATTACAATCGCCTGATAGAGTTGCACATTACAATCCGCTGATCGACACAATCCGCTGAGCGACCACGCCGCCAGACTTGAACGCACTCGCCGACACAAAACAGTTTCCACAAAAAACCTATCCCACGCTCACAATTACCAGAGGCAATACACAGGCGCTGTTCGGGATAGGCCAACATCCAATCCGAGGTGGCCCGGCTGTCGTAGCATTGCGCTGTAGACCCGTAGCTTTGCGTCCTCACCTTTCGATGAGTTTGCCTTTTCTGGAGCGATAGTCGTATTCGGTTTCTATAGATAATACCTGAAAAATGCCGATTTATGCGTAGTATTTTTGGCGGATTCGCCCCCACATGCCATCTGCTGAAAGACAGAGCCGACTCCTTAGGGGAGCCGGCTCCATAAAAGATTTTCGTGTCGCAAGGTACAGTACTATTATCGGATCGCCGCCCTGCGACCTTTCTATACAGAATCTACTCAACTCACGCCGGCGGAAAACTTCTGCATGGAATACCGGGCAGGGCTCTGCCGCAGGCTTAATTTTGGCGCAGCCGATGGTTGCTGCGTAGAAGGCCGGAATCCCGACGCCAGCCGCGACTGGATCGATGCTTGATCCCGTGCGCTCGCAGAACTTGGCGAATCGTCTCGACGCTGATCTGCTCGACAATTTTGTTTTGGATGAGGTACTTGCGCAGCCGTTGCAACGACCACTGCGAGAAGTTCAGCCCCAACTGCCGAGGATCACTGGCGGCAATTTCCACGATCTCTTCGCGTTGCTCACCAGAGAAGACCGGTGGCCGCCCCGGTGATTTGCCGCTGCGTAAGCCATCGATGCCGTCTTCGTTGAAGCGGTGGATCCACTTGCGCACGTTGATCGGATGCAGATCGACCTCGCGACTCACTTCTTGTACACGATGCCCTTGCGCCGACAGGAGCACGATCATCAGACGCTGCTCAGGAACCTCAGGCTCCGATTGCTGCGTCAGGTGCTCAAGCTCTTCCCACTCTTCATTCGTCAACTCACGTACAAACAAGGCCATTTTCTCTCTCCATGCGCTCCATTGATTGGCAGCGCGTATGCCTAGATCCGCAAATGTGCTTCGTTTTCCGTAATCAATTACACTGACAATACTGACAACTTCTATCTCTACCAGAATTCCGTGCTGTTGATTTGCAGTGTAACAGTCGCGTAATGAAATCCCTATAGTACTTTGGCGTAAGGCTAAGCATTATCTGGGTTAACGTAGGTAGTGCATTAGCACTAATTCGGTACGGAGAGGTTTATGCCCGCCAATAGCGGCCAATAAATCAACAAATAAACGCCAGCCACACTGGGCCGGCGTCTTCAATACCATATTCATTTCGATTTACTTACACCGCTTGTATGCCTAACGGTGACTTTGTGTGTTGCTCGCTCTGCGTAAAATGGCCTTACAACGGGCCAATAGGACTTCGACAGGTATGCTTGCGGCCCAAATCGCGTCGGCGCCGGCTGTCAACGCAGTTACGAGTTGGTCGGTGGAGTAGCCGTTGGTCAGAATCACCAGCGGCACGCGGTTTTCCATGCGGATACGTGTCAACACCGTTTCAATCGTTCCATCCAACCGATCAAAACCATCCAACAGGATCAGATCCGCCTCGGTCAACTGACTGGAAGAAACCTCAAAGAGATCCGCCACGTGCAGCTTCAAACCTTGCAACTTGATTGCTTTCTGCACGGCAACCACTCGCTCGCTTGCCTCGCTGCGCGCGCGTAACCACAGAATGGAAGCGCTCGCCAACGGATCAGACCAATGCGTGCGATGGAGCCCCTGCGTGACGTTAGACCACTGATTTGCCATTTACCTATCCTCGATTGCGAGCGTTCGACAAGTGAGAACGCACAAAGTCTCTATCCTAAGATTACGGTACCCAGCAGAATGTTCACTCTGAATTGGAGAAACTAGACTTGCCGACCTGCTGTGAATTTCAGGATAGAATCTAAGCGATTGTCATCTCGAACGGGTAAGGCATGTTTCGAGATCTCTACTCTAGCATAAAGCGGTCCAAATATATTGCAAGTACATACGATTACGCTTTGCTGACAAAATACGTAAGCGATCTCGCAATAAACGCGTACGGAGGTACTATCTCGTTTGTGGTTCGAGTGAGGCGCATTGCGAGGACATGTTGCGGAGATTCGGGGGAATGAGCAGTGTGCTACAAATGTCGGCTTCTGGCTGTCATATCTGGTAGCCGGTCATATCTGAAATGTGCGATTGTTGTGGGCAACGATTCGCTGTGCGTAGTTCGTCACATACAGTAGTAGCTTGCCGTGCAGTTTTTTCCAATCGTTACTCTGCAGAATATCGGTGACGCGATCCAGGCTGCTCACCTCACCGATTGTAAGCATCTGGGGGCCGTCACCATAGATCGTGTACCACACCTCTGCCGGTTCGATGCCCAACTGCATCAAGCCTGGTGCAAACTCGCGCATAACAAACTCGAAGTAGGGCTGTTCACGTCCCACTTTGATGTCCCACTTCATTAACAACCTGACCATGGAAACGAATACCCCTCCTCGGTGGCGTATTTCACATTATTTCCAGTGCCGTTTTAATATAATACATGCACCTTTTCCGCCTTGGCAGTTCCACCGTCATTTACTTGTGTTTGTGCGCTTTCGATTCAGCCTTTTGTGCAGATAGCATAACAGTGCCACGATACCAAAAGCCCATCAGATTTGCAACTCCTCGCACAATTCGCCTTTGTCTGGGATTCTTGCTGCTTTGCACAGGAACCCTATTGGGCGCGCGCAGCGTCGCGGCGTCAAGTTGGCCATCGGTGCAACGGATGATCCCCGCCGTGATCCCGGCCCAGACATCGTCTACAGATCCCGTGCATCTCTATCTGTTGCCGCTGACCGATACGCCGGTGCGACTGCTCACGCATACACTGGATGTGTCTATCCGCAGCGAAGACGAAGCGACGATCCTGCGCGTGGTGGCTGGGTATCGCCTTCACAATGCGACTACCGAGAACCAGACTGTATTGCTGCAAGTCTCCCCGTCGCCAACACAATCAGCCCAACCAATGCCCGAAGGCGTCAATCTCAGCATCGACGGGCAGGCATTGACATTGCAGCCAACCGGTGAAGGATTCCCCCAAACTGGGCAGATTTCCATTGCCGCGGATGCCCGCCGTCAGCTTACGTTGAGCTATCAAACGCAGATCCGCGCCGATGATTTCGGTATCTTCCGCTATACGTCACAGTTGCTGAATGCCTGGGCGGGGCGCCCTGAAAGCTGGCGCATCACCATTGATCTTCCTGGTGAAAACTCAGGATGGCTGCCTTCCGAAAGCTGGGTGTCGACTTCCCCGGCTTCGTGGACCTACAACGGTGACCGCTTGCAGTGGCTGCAAGAAGGTGCGTTCCCCGATGAACCGTTCGTGCTACAGTGGATCGCGCCGACGCTCTGGCGTTCGTTGGCCGAAACCCGACAAGCGCTCAGCACAGAGCCGACGCCGGCGCGTTTCCTGGCCCTGGGTGATTTCTACAATCGCCTCTATGGATCGCCCAAAGCCAATGGATCGACACGACTGCGTTTTTATGCCCAGGCCCTGGCGGCTTATTCCGATGGTGTTGCCTTTGGGCAACAGACAGGACTCCCACCCGCGCAGATGACGGCTTTGCATCGCGCCCTAGCCTCCCTTTACCGCAGCCGCAGCATCGGCGCAGATGGGCGGATCGATCCTGCGTACATCGATCTGATGGTTGCAGAAGTGCAGCGCGCGCTGAATGCCCTGCCGCCCGACGACAGCCTCCGCGCTGAACTAACCCAGTGGCTTGCACAGGGATTGGAGTCACAATTTCGCCTGGCGCAGCAACAGGCCGACTGGTCGCAGGCATCGGTTGTGCTGGAAGAGATGACCGCACTGCCCAACTTCGATCCCGCCTGGCTTGCTTCTGAACGGCAAATGATCGAGTTGCAGCAGGCCCTCACCTTCCTGGAACAGGACAACCAAGACGCCGCCATCACCCTCGCCGGCGCCGATATCCTCAATGAATCCATGTTGCCGCCGCCAGAAAGTCGCGCCATTTTCGCCACTTGGCAGGTGACATTGACCCTGGCCGCCGATGAGACAACCCTTCACCTCGCTGCCGCGCCGGTGGAAGGACGCCAGGAAACGGCTCAACTCGTCGCCAACCAACTGGCTCAGGCCTGGCTCAACGCAGACGTACAGGGGACGAACGTTTCGTTTCTGGGGGATGGTCAGCTTGCCATCGACCTCTCAGGCGTCGCCTTGGCCGAGCACCGGCTTGCCCTGACCCAGTCGGTGCCGCCGCTGGCCGATTGGGCATTGCTACGCACTTTGCTGACCTCGCTCGATCCGGCCGTTAGCCGCAGCCATCAATGGCTTTGGGAACGTGTTGAGATTTCACAACGCATGGATCTGCGCGCTGTTTCGGATCAGTGGCGCGGGGTGGCGGCGCTGTTGGAACGCCAGGCCGCCGACATCCAATTTGCCTTCGTGGCAGCGAACGCCCAGGCGACGAATGCACAGGCAATCGACGCTGTGCAGGCGGAGATCAGCGAGCAGTTGCGCCAGATCTACCTGATCCGCGAAGCGCAGATCTGGCAGAACGCCGTGCGTAGCAGCGCCATCCGCATCCAGATGGCACCGAACAGCGCCGACACCCCGGCTCGAATCTGGATCGCCCAACTCGACGACGCACCGCAGACGCTATCGCTCCAGACCGAAGTGCTCAGTGGACCGCGATTGCTGTTGGCCGTAGTAATCCTGCTAACTGCACTCCTCGCCCTGGCTGGTCTACTCTGGTTATTGCTTTAAGACAGATCAGAATTGATTGATAATCGATCTAGTTTCGTAGCAGACATAAGCTGCGGTACACTGTACTTCCCTACGTGTTGCCGGCGGCCGTCGCCCCACCCACGGTTGCCCTTGAAAGCCAGCCCATCCCTATGACAATCACAGCAAACCAACGTGGTCTCAATCGTGCCGATCAGAGGCCACCGCTTCGCTCTCAACCCAATGCGCCCGAACCCGGGCCTGCGGCTGCCGAAGACACCCGACTCGGCCTTGCCCATTTTCGAGAGGGGATCACCGGGATCATCCTCTTGTTGGGGATGCTCTACCTACTGCTGGCCTTCTCTCTGGACGCCGCCGGCTGGGTGGCCAATATGGGGATCCTCATCCCTGTGGTACTTGGCGCGTTGGCGATGGGCGTGCTCATGTCGTACAGCCGTTTCGACGGTTTCTTTATGCTCTCGCACAGCCTCTCCACCGGCCTGGCCTGGGTCTTCTTCTGGATGACGCGCCTGGTGAGCGAAGAACCGCGCGTGTTGGTCTTCGTGGAGCATGGTATCCCCGATTTGCAGGCGCGCGCCTACTTCTTGCTGGAACGCTGGCTCGAATGGGTAGAGGCGGCGCTCACTGGCACAGCCAGCAACGACAACTACGTCTTCATGCTCGAAATCAGTTTCTTGCTCTGGTGGCTGGCCTACCTCGGCGCGTGGACAGTGCTACGTCACGGTTTTGTGTGGCGCGGCGTGATGCTGGCCGGCGTCGCCATACTCGTCAACAGCTACTACGCCCCCCAGCCGGTGATCGGTTTACTTGTCACCTTTTGTATCGTGGCGTTGCTCCTCCTGGCCTGGACGAACCTGGTGTCGAACCGGCAACGTTGGCGTTTTGAGCGCATCCGCTTCAACCAGGACATCGCCTTCGACTTCATGCGCAACAGCATTTATTACGCCATCGTCGTGATCTCCATCGCCTTTATCGCGCCCAATCTCGGGCGTAGTGCGCAGTTCAACCAGTGGCTGGCGCCGATCAACCAGCGCTGGGAAAGCGCCACCGAAGAGTGGAACCGGCTGTATCAGGGCATCAACCGGCAGACGATCCCGGTGCAGACAGCGTTTGGCCGCTCGCTGACGCTGGGCGGTGAACGCAATGTCACCGCGCAGCCGGTGATGCAGGTGGCCTCGGTGGAAGGCCGCTACTGGCGCGCCGTGGCCTATGACACGTTCACCGGACGGCAGTGGCTCAACACCGCCGCCGCCGAAGTTGAATACGACGCCAACGAGACGATCCCCGTGATCAATTGGACGGCGCGCAGCATCGTCACCCAAACGGTGACCATGCTGGCGCCCAGTGGAAACATCCTCTTCGGCGCGCCAGACATCGTGCGCACGTCTGTGCCGCTGGCCGGGTTGGAAACGCCCGTGCTGAGCATACCCGAAGCAGAAGAGATCGCCCCGGGCGAGGCCGAACTCACCTGGAGTCGCTCGCGCACGCCCCTGGGGGAAGGGGATCGCTACACCGTGGCCAGCAACTACACCGCCGTCACCATCCGCGAACTGCGCGAGGCCGGCGTCGACTACCCGGCGCAGATCGCCGACACATACCTGCAACTGCCCGAAACCTTCTCGCCCCGTGTGGCCGATCTGGCCCTGGAAGTGACCCAGAACCAGACGTCGACCTACGACATCGCCAAAGCCCTGGAACGCTTCCTGCGCAGCAACTACGAATACAACGAAGATATCGCCGCCCCTACGCCCGAGCAAGATCCAATCGAGTATTTCCTCTTCGACATTCGCCAGGGCTACTGCGACTACTACGCCACCTCCATGGCCGTGATGTTGCGCAGCCTGGGCATCCCCGCCCGCACTGCCAGTGGCTATGCCGAAGGTAACTACGACAACGAAACCAACACCTTCATCATCACCGAGCGCGACGCACATACCTGGGTCGAAGTCTACTTCCCGCAGTACGGCTGGATCGAGTTCGAGCCGACCGCCGGTGAAAGCATCCTCAATCGCCCCGAAGGCATCGATCCTACACAAGAGGACGACGCCCCACGCAACGCAGGCAACCAGACCCCCGGCGAACAGCCAATTCCCGATGACTTCGCCGATCAGAACCTGGATCAGTTCCAAGACATGGACCCCGGCTTCTTCGAGGACGCGCAGGGTGTCGCCAACCGCAATTGGATCTGGATCAGCGTCGGGCTGACCGTCGTGGCGCTCGTGGGCGGCTGGTGGCTGCTCCGTCGGCGACTCTATCAAGGACCGGACGCGTTCGAGGCCGAGCCGCCCAATCTCTTCTACGAGCGGCTCGTGCAGTGGGGACAGCGGTTGGGCATCCTCACACCCACCAGCCAGACGCCCTACGAACGCGGCCGCGATCTATCGCGGCAGATCCCGCCCGGTGAACCCTACATCGACCGCATCACCGATATCTACGTCCACCATCGCTTCGCCCCGCGTCAGTTGAACGGCCAACAGGACAGCGCCGGCGATCTGGCGCAGAATTGGCAACTGTTGCGGCCCATTCTGTGGCGCTCCTGGTTCCAGCACCAAATGCGCCGCCTTGGCCGCCGCATCCGTCGCTAGTACACGACGGCAGTTTAATTCCATCATTCCCCCGCGCTGCGTCTGATCGGCAATTGGGCAACGAACGATGGGCGAGTGACGTTCGTCTACTATACAGCGGTGTCTTCTCTCTGGAATCTACGTGTTGATCGTCTTGTCTTGCGCGGATGTCGTTGCTACGCTTGTGTAGAAACCCGGCCGGTGAACCGTTCACCGCGTACACACCGGCCTCTATCTACAAGGAGCGTACGATGCCAAAAGCTATCTCGCGAAGGTGGCGCAACGTGCATTGGTTTGTTGTTTTCATGTTGTTCAGCCTACTCACTGCACCTGGGAGCGCCGCTGATCCTGTGCTGGCTCAGGAAGGTGCAGCAGCCCAGAATTTCCCCGATGTTCCCCGCATTCATGTTCCCTTTGTACCCGAAACCAGTGGGAATGACCCTGTCCGCTTTGCCGAGACCGCAATCTTCTGGTTCGGCCAGGTCAACGGCAATGAAAACTACGCCGACACGCGCATCGGCTACAACAACGATCTGCTCTACATCTACACCGCTGCCTTCGACCGGCAGATGTGGTACAACCCCGCCGCCGCAGATCGCGACACCCTGACCGATTGGGACGCGGTCACCTTTTACCTGACAACTGGCGACAATGCCACGCGCTATCGGATCACCGCACAGGTGACCCACTGGCAGGAGGGCGCCGCCTACCAGGCCGCCTGGCAAGATGACGGCTCCGGCTGGGCGCCGTCGAACCTGGACTACTCGGTGCAGCGCGCCTGGCGCGGTGACTTGCCCAACGACAACAGCGCCGATGAGCGAGGCTGGGCCATCTCCGCGCAGATCCCGTTTGCTGCGCTTGGCCTGTCTGGCCCGCCTGCGGCGGATGCAACGTGGCGTTTTGGCGTCACTGTGCATGATCGCGACGGCGCCGCCGGTCCTGTGCGCGCCCCCAAGATCTGGCCCCGTCAATTCGCCGCCGAAGACGTCGACACCTGGGGCGAACTCGTCTTTGCACCGGCAATCTACAACCCGCCCACGGTCAACAATCCACAGTCCATCACCATTGCCGACAAGCTCCAGGGCGCAAGCGCGCCCGATGCCGCCGTGGGCGGCGGCGCCATCTGCGGCGACGGTCTGGATTTCTGGGATGAATGGGGCGATACCAACTACGCCGGCCGCGCTGATTTCAACATCCAAAACCAGTCCGACATTGCCGACTGGCCCTGCTACTCGAAGTACTACGTCACCTTTCCACTCGATCAACTGCCGCCCGCGCAGGGGATCGTCTCGGCCACGCTTACGCTGCACCTCTTCGGCAACGCAGGCGGCGGCGACTGGGGCGATCCGATCCCTTCTCTGATCCAGGTGGGCATCGCCGATCAAGCCTGGGATGAAGGGACGATCACCTGGAACAATGCCCCGTACCTGCTGGAGAATGTCTCCGCGACCTGGGTTTCGCGTGTCACCGAGCCGCCTGCCTGGCCGGGCATCCCGTATCGCTGGGATGTGACCCACGCCGTCGCCGACGCCTACGCGCGAGGAATTCCCCTGCGCCTGGTCCTCTACTCTGCCGACAGCCAATACCACAGTGGCAAATACTTCGTCTCTGCCGACACCGGCGATTGGAACGCCGCCGGACGCCCCGCGCTCACCGTCACCTACGGCGATGTGGACGCTTCAGCCACGCCTACCGCAACATTCACGCCGTCATCGACACCGGCAGCCACATCAACACCGACAGCCACCTCGACATCGCAGGCGACGCCCACTTCTCCCGCCTCCACGCCGACGGCCACAGCCACGGCGACGTTGACACCCCAGGCAACCGGCACGCCGACAGGGCCGCAGCTCGATCACCACATCTACCTGCCTGAACTGGTCCTGGATCAATAGAATGGCGTTTGTTGAGCCAATTTGAGCCGATCATGCTCGTTGGCCGCCGGCCGCGGACAGGCGACATCGCGTAGACTGCTGTCACGCACGATGCCGACCCCAAAGCCGACGCCCAAGGAGCATGATCATGAAAACCCCAGCCACTCTCTTCGCCTACCAGACCATGTCGCGCGCCAGGCAGCGCAACTTCCCACCCAGCCGACGCGCAAAAAATACCCCAAGCCGATGGCGCTTGGGGTGGGCAAAGCTGGTTCAATTGTTCACATTTCGCTGATCAGTACGTTGATCGATTCGGTGATCGATTCAGATGAGCCGTTTTCGCATCGACACCTGCGGACCGGCCGTACCGTCGAGGATCTCGCCCGTGCGCCCGTAGCCATGACGCGCATAGAACGCCGCGCCAGTGACGCTGGCGTCCACCTTCAGTTCGGTGATCCCTTGTGTTTGTGCCGCCCGTTCTAACTCGGCCAACAGCGCCGCCGATGCCGCGCCCCTGCCACTCGGGCAGCACAAAAAAGGTGACCAGTTCATCGTCTTCTAAACCGGCCGTCGCCACGAGCACGCCGCTCACTTCGGCCACAAGACAGGTGCGCGTCTCGTTGATCTGGTCCACTTTGGCCGGCGAAAAATAGTCGATGAGCGGTTGTAGTCGCTCGGGTGCATAGTCGGCGCTGTTGGAAACGCGCATCGTGGTGCGAATGATCGCGGAGACCGTAGCGGCGTCGCCCACCTGATACGGTCGAATCCGTACCTGCTGACCTGACTTCACGCCACCGTCTCCTCCGAAAAAGTCACATGGACGAAGCACTCCGGCACATGCGAATCCCAGACGCCGTGGGGTGTCCACGCCCAGCCGCCGGAGTCGTCGGCGGGGGGCGCTTCTTTGTACTGGTTGAAGCGCGAAAAGTCCATGCGCCAGGTGTCGCCGGGCCGCGGCGGCAAGGACCGCCCATCGCTGTGCGCCAGCGCTTCCATGCCCGCCCAGGGGAAGGCCAGTTCCACCGTCCAACCGCGGTCGCGGTCATCGTGCTGGTTGATCGTCCCGTCCACGAAGACGGCGCTTTGCAGGCCGGGAAGTCCCACTGCGCAAAGCCCAGGCGTGGTCCGCGGGGATGATTGGTGAAGCCCACACCGTTGAACGGGTGAATGCCCGGCGCATTGCGTTGCAGGCCGGGGAAGCGGCTGAAGTTACCCCGATCATACGCCTCTTCCCAAACATAAAAGACCTCGTAGACCGTGCCGAAAGCGTTGATCTCGAACTCGTAGTAGGCGTCCTGGCCGGCGATGAAGACTTCCACGTCGTTGTCGGTGTAGATGGGGGCGTCGCGCTCGGTGAGGAAGGCGCCGACGAAGGGTTCCTCCACCCAAAAGCCCACGTAGAGGTTGTCATCGTCCCATAGGACGGCGGCATGGGTGGCGTGGACGGTGGGCTTGCCGCTGATCAGATCAACGAAGCGAGGCGAACGAGGCGCGGACTGCCAACACGCTTCGTCGAGTCGTCCGTCGATGCGCGGGGGTGTCCGCGCGTAGGCGGTGTAGCGGGCGATACGGTCTTCGGGGCAGGGGAAGGAGTGCGGCATGAGTGACCTCTTCGTGGTTACGCCACGGCGGATGAAAATTGTAAACACGGATTGTAGAGAACACGGATTTCTTCAGATGAATCCGTGTTCCTTTCCATCGGTGTTTACAAAAGCTCTTCTCAGTGCAGGATGCCTGCTCCGCGTCAGAATCGTGAAGTACTGAAATTGATGGCCAGTCAGTATATCACAGGTTTTCTGGTTCAATCCGCCGCGATCCGCTCAATCCGCTTTATCCGCGTTCTATCCCCGTCAACCCAAGATCGTAGAGACTTCGGGGTGTATTTCACGTTGGGGGCAGGTCAAGTGCCGGGGACTTTTCGCGGCAGCGAGACGGGGTTTTCGCTCTTGTCGCCACGTCCATCGTGAAGTCCCCGGCACTTTCGCCCCCAGCATGAAATACACCCGAGACTTCGCCCCCGCTTGACGTGCGCCCCAATCCCCGATAGGATCTTGATAGCGCCCAATCGCCTGTGCTATACTCGGGCGAACATGTGTTCGTGGATTTCCTTGTTCTTGCTGACCAAAATGCCTGCTAAACGAAGCCCCAGAAGCCGCAAAAAGAAACCATCGCTCTCCAACCAGGTGACCAATGCACTCAAGGTGCTGGCGCGCCCCGAAGTGGTGGGCCTCACATTGATCGTGATCTCCGTCTTCACGCTGCTCAGCCTCTTTACCGACAGCCGCGGCAGCCTGACCGGATTCTGGATCGACGTCTGGCGCACGTGGACGGGCGTTGGCGTGTGGGGTGTGCCGCTGATCACCGGCTCGGTGGGGCTGTGGATGGTGATCCGCGCCATTGAGAAGATGCCCGATCTGCCCTGGCAGCGTCCCGTGGGGATCTTCCTCCTCTTCGTGGCCTACATCACCGGGGTGACGCTGGCCTCGCCCTCTTCGCTGCGCGGTGACCTCGCCCGCGCCGGCGAGTTGGGCGGGCAGTTGGGGCTGTGGCTGGCCGATGGTCTGGAAGCGGGGCTGAGCGTGTGGGGCGGCTGGGTGATCATCGTTGTGCTGGCCGCTGCCGGCCTGGTGCTGCTCACTGGGCGGGTGATCGTGGATTTCCTGCTCGATAGCTGGGACATCGCCGCCGACATGATGGACGGCGCCCGCGCACAGCGCCAGGACCGCGCCATCGACCTGCAACCCGAGTTCCCCCTGGCCAGCGGCGAGCTTCCTTGGTGGAAGCGTATGCTCGAACGTGTCCCCAAGCCGTCGCTACCCCGCGCCGACGACGAACCCAAGATCCAATTGCCGCCGGCCGCCGTGCGCGCCCGTTCCTTGCCGCAAGCGCCTGCGCCTGCCGCACCGGACCCAGCACAGCCCGCCGCGGACACACGTCCGCGCCCACCGTTGACCAAACCCAGCGAAGAAGGCACGCTCACGCCTCGCGTCGTGGGCGGCGTCCAATCGTGGACACTCCCACGCATCGACGACATGCTCTCCGACTGGGATCGCTACATCGACAGCTACGAGAAGATCCGCGAGCGCGGCAAGATGATCGAGAAGACGCTGGAACTGTTCGGCGTCCCCGCGCGCTTCAAAGAAGTGAACATCGGCCCCACCGTCACCCAATATCTGATCGAACCGGGCTACATCGAGCGCACCGTGCGCGGCGAAACCAAGAAGACCAAGGTCAAAGTCGCCAAGATCGCGGGGCTGAGCAACGATCTGGCCCTGGCCCTGGCCGCGCCCAGCGTGCGCATCGAAGCACCCGTGCCAGGCACAAACTACGTGGGCGTCGAAGTCCCCAACGGCGAGAGCAACGTCGTCGGCCTCAAAGAATTGATGGAAAGCGACGAGTTCGCAGCCATCCAGCGCAAGGCCAAACTGCCCATCGCCCTGGGCGAAGACGTCAAAGGCAAGCCCGTGGTCACCGATCTGGCGCGAATGCCCCATGCCCTCATCGCCGGCGCCACCGGTTCGGGCAAGTCGGCGTGTATCAACTCCATCATCAGTTGCCTGCTGCTCAGCCACACGCCCGAGACGCTGCGCCTGCTCATGGTCGATCCCAAAATGGTGGAGCTGACCAACTACAACGGCGTGCCGCACCTGCTCAGCCCCGTCGTCACCGAAGTGGACAAGGCATCGGGTGTGCTCTACTGGGCGGTGAAGGAGATGGAGCGGCGCTACCAACTGCTCAACAAGGCCAATACGCGCGATCTGGAACGCTACAACGAATACCTGCGCAAGCGCAACGAGCCGATCCTGCCCTTCATCGTCATCATCATCGACGAAATGGCCGATCTGATGATGACCGCCGCCGAAGAGGTGGAAAAGCACGTCTGCCGCCTGGCGCAGATGGCGCGCGCCGTGGGCATTCACCTGCTCATCGCCACACAGCGCCCGTCTGTAGACGTCATCACCGGCCTGATCAAGGCCAACTTCCCCACCCGCGTCGCCTTTGCCGTGAGCAGCCAAACCGACAGCCGTGTGATCCTCGATGTCCCCGGGGCCGAGCGACTGCTGGGTCGCGGTGACATGCTCTTCATGCCGCCGGATTCCAGTAAACTGGAACGCCTGCAAGGCACCTATCTCAACGACGACGAGATCAACCGCATCGTGCGCTACTGGAAGGGCATCCGCAGCCTGGAGAGCTACACGCCGCCCGCCCTGCCCGACGTCACCGAGACGCTGGCCACCGACTACGTCCCCGAGCCGCCGCGCAAGTCCACGCCCACAGTCTGGGAGGACGATGACGACGACGACAACGCCTTGCCTGCCACCGAGCCAATGGTGCAGCCGCTCTTCGAGCAGATCGAAGTGATGAAGACCGTGGACAGCCGCGACGATCTCTTCGACGCCGCCGTGGAAGTGGTGCAGGCCGCGGGCCGCGGATCGGTGACCCTGCTCCAGCGACGTCTGCGCATCGGCTACACCCGCGCCAGCCGGCTGGTGGAACAACTGGAAGATGCCGGCATTCTCGGCCCCGATCAAGGCGGATCACAGGGGCGCGTCGTCTACCTCGAAGATCCCAAAAGCGCCGCACCGTCCCCTGCCGAACCGCCCAAATCGTCCCCACCCATCAAGCCGCGCATCATCGGCGACGACGACGATACACCCAAAATCTGGATGTAGAGGCGAGCGACAGACCACTGACGACAGACCAGTGACGTTTTGTCCAGATCGCCTCTGACCCAATCACCATTTACAAATCACCAATACAACCCGAAAGGAACGTGACTGTGAGTGAGATCCCTCGTACCTCACCCGCCACGCCCGATCTAGCGCCAAACGGGCGCGAATGGTTCATGATGACGGTCGACGAAGCGACCGCCGCGCTCGAAGTTGATCCCAAACAGGGGCTGAGCAGCGAAGAAGCCCAGCGCCGCCTCGAACAGCACGGCCCCAACGAACTCACCGAAGAGGGACGCATCCAGCCCTGGCAGATCCTGCTCCAGCAGTTCACCGAGCCGCTGGTCATTGTGCTGCTTGCCGCCACCGTGGTTTCTGCTGTGCTGTGGCTGGTGGAACGGGGCAGCCCCGGCCACGAGCCGCTGCCCTACGACAGCATCGTGATCCTGGCCATCGTGATCCTCAACGCGCTGCTGGGCTTCTTCCAGGAATACCGAGCCGAACAGGCTGTGGCCGCGCTCAAGAAGATGGCCTCACCCGAATCCACCGTGCGCCGCGACGGCAAAGTACGCGACATCCCCGCCCGCGACCTGACCCCGGGCGACGTGCTCATTCTGGAAGCCGGGGATCGCATCCCCGCCGACGCCCGCCTGATCCACAGCGCCAACATCAACGTGGAAGAATCGGCGCTTACCGGCGAATCGGTGCCGGTTCACAAGCAGATCCACGTGCTGGAGAACCCCGACGCGCCGCTGGGCGACCGCAAGAACATGGTCTACATGGGATCGGCTGTCACCTACGGGCGCGCCGAAGCCGTGGTGGTGGCCACCGGCATGAAGACGCAAATGGGCGACATCGCCACGCTGATCCAGAGCGTGGAAGAAGAAGAGACGCCGCTGCAACGCGAGCTGGCGCGCATCGGCAAGCAGTTGGGCGTGCTGGTGCTGGCTGTGGCCGCGATTGTCACCGCCACCGGCGTGCTACGCGAGGGCACCATCACCAGTGACATCCTGATCGACATGTTCCTCTTTGGCGTGGCCCTGGCCGTGGCCGCCATCCCCGAAGGGCTACCCGCTGTGGTGACGGCGGTGCTGGCCCTGGGCGTGCGCCGTATGGCCGAACGCAACGCCATCGTGCGCCGCCTGCCCGCCGTGGAAACGCTGGGCAGCGCCACCGTGATCTGCAGCGACAAGACAGGCACCCTCACCCGTAACCAGATGACTGTGCGCCGCGTCCTCTTGGGCGTGGATCAGGTGCTCACCGTGAGCGGCGAAGGCTACGAACCCGAAGGCGAGTTCCAGACGCCCGAAGGCGATCCCTTCGACAAGGACGATGGGCATCTGGTGGCGTTGTTGCGCGGCGCATCGCTCAACAACGACGCCCGCCTGGTGCGCAATGACGAAGACCGCTGGGCCATCGACGGCGATCCCACCGAGGGGGCGCTGCTCGTGGCCGCCTGCAAAGCCGGCATCGACCCCGAAGAACTGCGTCGCGACATGCCGCGCGATGGCGAAATCCCCTTCAGCTCCGAACGCAAACGCATGGCCACCATCCACAAACTGGAGGATCGCCCCATCGCCTTTGAGAAGGGTGCGCCCGATGTGGTGATCGATCTATGTACCCACGTGCGCCGCGGCGAAGAAGTGATCGCCTTGACCGACGATCTGCGCCAGCGCATCCTTGCCGTCAACGAGGAATTTGCCGGCGGCGCGTTGCGCACGCTTGCCTTTGCCTCACGCGAAATCCCCGCCGAAATGGCCGGGCGAACCGAGTTCGACGCCGAAGATCTGGAGCGCGATCTGATCTGGGAAGGGCTGATGGGCATGATCGATCCGCCCCGCGCCGAGGCCAAGGACTCGGTGAAACAGGCCCACGGCGCGGGCATCCGCACCATCATGATCACCGGCGATCACGCGCTCACGGCGCTGGCCATCGCCAAAGAACTGGGCATCGCCGCAGAGGACGCCGAGGCTGTCACCGGGCAGGAACTGGCGCGCATGGACGACGCCGAACTGGCCGATGTGGTGCGCACCGTCAACGTTTACGCCCGGGTCAACCCCGAGCACAAACTGCGCATCGTGCGCGCGCTCAAAGAGCACGGCGAAGTGGTCGCCATGACCGGCGACGGCGTCAACGATGCGCCCGCGCTGCGTCAGGCCGACATTGGCGTGGCCATGGGCATCACCGGCACCGACGTGAGTAAGGAAGCCGGCGACATGGTGCTGGCCGACGACAACTTCGCCACCATCGTCGCCGCCATCTCCGAAGGGCGCAGCATCCTCGACAACATCAAAAAATTCATCCGCTATCTGCTCAGCAGCAACGCCGGTGAAGTGATGACCATGTTCGTGGGCATTGTCCTGGCTGGCGTGCTGGGGTTGATCGGCCAAGGCGGCGCGCTCTTCTTGCCGTTGCTGGCGGTGCAGATCCTGTGGATCAACCTTGTCACCGATGGCGGGCCGGCGCTGGCGCTGGGCGTGGACCCCGCCGAAGACGGCTTGATGGATCGTCCGCCGCGCAACCGCAACGAGCCGGTGATCGATCTGAGCATGTGGACCACGATTGGCCTGGTAGGGCTGGTGATGATGCTGGGCACGCTCTTCGTGCTCGACGGCTACCTGCCCGGCGGCCTCTTCGAGTTGATCACCTTCTCGGATGACAGCGAACTGGTGATGCGCTACGCGCGCACCGCCGCGTTCACCACTTTGGTGATGTTCCAGATGTTCAACGTCTTCAACATGCGCAGCCAACGGCGCAGCATCTTTGCCAATGGGCTGTTCAACAACCGCTGGCTGTGGATCGCCGTGGCCGCGAGTCTGCTACTGCACATGGCTGTTGTCTACGTTGGTCCGCTGCAACGGGCCTTCGAGACTGTGCCGCTGACCCTCTTCGATTGGCTGCTGTCTGCCGGCGTGGCCGCGTCGGTGGTGGTGGTGATGGAAGTAGCGAAATTGGTCATCCCAGATCGGAAGCGGTAGAATGGCACTTTCTACCCCATCTCATGAATCCCGTCTGACCACACAGGTGCGACGCACTGGCTAGGACTTCATCCGGCATTCGCATCTGATCTCGGCCAGTGCGTCGCACCTGTCGCGGTATCACCACTATCTCATTGCTAAAGGATGCCCGTGTCCCTCCGATCTCGCCTTTTGCGCCTGGATCGCCGTTCGCCTGCCTTCGTCGCCTCCGCGGTGTTGGTAGGCGTTGTGCTGCTGGTGATCGCCTGGCTGCTCGTCACCCGGGCCGATGACGGCATCCCCAGCGCCGAGGACCTGGCGGTGCGCATGGATCAACGCCTGTCGCGCGTGGACACGGTGCAGGGGACGATCCAACTGGTCAACGGCGCTGTGGTGATCGATCAGGAGTTGTGGATCCATCGACCGCTGCGTCTGCGCGCCGAGGTTGAATCCGGCCCGCCCGGTTTGGCGCCGGTGGGGCCGAATCAGAAGACAACGTTGGTGCTTTCGGAAGAAGAAGCCTGGTTTTACAACCCCAATCTGGGCGTAGCCACTGTCACCAGCCGCGCCGGCTACTCGCCGGCAGCCAACGTCGATGTGGGCGGATCCATCCTCGAATCGATGCCCGAGGCGGTGCTGGCGGCGCTGCAAAATGCCGCCGATATCCAGATCCTTGGCGAAGAACGGGTGGCAGGGCGCACCATGTTGCGCGTACAGATCCTCCTGGCGCAGCCATTGCCTCCCTTCGATGCCCAGCAACTGACCGTCGGCCTGGATCGCGAATTCTACTATCCGCTGCTGATCGAGACCGAACGCGGCTTCTCCTTGCGTTTCCAAAGCGTCCAGTTCAACCAAACCATCGATCCAGCCACCTTCGTCTTTGTGCCACCCGCCGGGATCGTGGTCAACCGTATCGACGACTAACCCCACGGCTCGAGGTCCACTTTGTCGCAAAAACCAAAACCGAGACGTCAACTGGCTGGTTTCCGCCAGTTGATGGCGGTCGCCATCGCCACGCGGCTGGTGATCGACACAAAAACGCAGATCTTCAACCCCTTCCTGGCCACGGTGGCGGCGGGCGTGGGCCTGGATGTGGTGACGTTGGGGCGGCTGGTGAGTATCCGCAGCGCTATGGGATTGGCGTCACCATTCTTCGGCGCGCTGGCGGATCGTAGCGGCTATCGGCGCGTGATGCGGCTGGGGCTGTTGATGGCGGCGGCGGGGACGCTGCTGATCGGCCTGAGCAACGGCATGTGGACGCTGATTCCCGGGATGATCCTATCTGGGCTGGGGCTGAGCAGCTTTGTGCCGACGTTGCAGGCGTATGTCAGCGCGCGGCTGCCCTACGAACGCCGCGCCCAGGGGATCGGCGTGCTCGAATACGCCTGGGCGCTGGCCGGTATCGTGGGGCTGTCGCTGCTGGGGTTGTGGCTCGAAGCGCAGGGATGGCGCGCCCCCTTCTTTGTGATGGCGGCGGGGATGGCGGTGGGCTTCGTGGCCTTTGCCTTCATGCCCAGCGCCCGCGAAGACGGCGCCCTCGCGCCGCCCGAACCTGTGTCGGCGTCCTCCATAGCGGATCTACCCCAACGCCTGCGTGCCTTCTTTCGCCTGGAGAGCAACAACCGTTCTGCCTACGCCCTGATCGTCGCCAACGCGTTTTTCTTCTTCGCCCAATTCCATATTTTGATCATCCACGGCGGTTGGCTGCAAGCGGAGTACGGATTGTCTCCGGCACTGCTAGGGACAATCGCCCTGATTCAAGGGGTGGCCGATCTGGGGGGAGTGTGCTGGTTTCGCTGATCACCGACCGTGTGGGCAAGCGGCGTTCGGTGCTGGCGGGGATGATCGGCGTCTTCGTGATCTATGCGACGCTGCCGCTGTTCAATGTGGCGCTGCTGCCGGTGGTGGTGGCGCTGGCGTTGATGCGTTTCTTCTTCGAGTTCGGCATCGTCAGCAACATCTCGTTGATCAGCGAACAGGTCCCCGCGCAACGGGGCAAGGTGATGACGCTCTCTGCCGCTTTCACGCTGGCCGCCTCCACGCTGGCGGGATTGACTGGTCCTTGGGCGTACACACAGTTCGGCGTGATGGGGTTGGGGCCGGTGGCCGCCGTGTGTGTGGGGATTTCGGTGGTGCTGGTCCTCGCGTTTGTGAAAGAATGACGAGAAATGAATGAAGAATAAAGATAGGGTAGACGAAGTTGGGCGCTTCTACGCAACCAACTTCGTCTACCCTATCTTCATTCTTATTCTTTCTTCTTCTCCTCAGTCTGCGCCGGCAGGCTGCACAGCCGGTTTCGGCGCTTCGGCGCGGTTGAGATTGGGGAGGAACATCGCCGTGAGCGCCGTGATCACCGGGACAACGCAGAGCATGAGCATGGCGGCGTAAAGCCCCAAGTGTACCGGTTCAGCCAGCCAGCCGGTGAACGAGACCCCAAGCGCACCCATCGCAAAGACAAAGCCCAGCGCCATCCCTGTTCCCACGCCCGCGTTCTTGGGGAAGAGCGACTGCGCCATGACGATCATGGGCGGCCACGCTGCGCCCGACGCAAACCCCACAAACGGCGCAATCAAGAAGGCCCGTGTGTCGCCCAATTGGAACATCAACGCCATCAGCGGTGCGGAGATCAGCATCGACGTCACCATGACGCACGCCGCCGAAGCGGTCGGACAACATGCCGCCGGTCACCGAGCCGAAGGCCAGCACAAAGAGCATCACCGACGAGAGCAGGCTGGCCTGTTCGCGGCTGAACTGGGCGAGATCCACGAAATATTGGGGCAGGAAGGCCGAGAACGATTCCTGTGACCACGCCCGCAGCGACATGGTGAGGATCAGCGCCACGATGGCCAGCATCGTAAAGGCCGGGTTGAGTTCGATCTTCCAACTGGCTTTGCGTTCTACGGCGCCGGCGCTGCGCTGAGCTTGACCGGTTAAGAAGTACAACATCGGCACCGTCAGCAGCGACACCAGCGAGAGCAGCGCCGTGCCGCGTACCCCCACATTTTCCATGATCAGCGCCGCCAGGATTGGCCCTACGGCGTAACCCATGTTGCCGCCCAGCATAAACATCGCCACGCCCGCCGTCTTCTTCTTCGGGCCGGCGGCTGCATTCGCCCCCGACGCACCCTGCGGGTGGAAAGCCGCCGAGCCGAAACCGGCCAACCCTGCAATAATCAGCGCCGTGTTGAAGTCGGGCAAGAAACCGATGATGGCAATCAGCAGAGACATCCACAGCACACCGCCCACAGCAAACCAGCGTCCACCGTAGAGATCGCTGTAGTAGCCAAAGACCGGCTGTGTCAACGAGGACGCAATCTTGAAGACAGCCAACATCAGGCCGATCTGCGCCAGATCGAGCAAAAGCGTCTCTTTGAGGTAGAGACCCACCACAATCGGCATGGCGCCGGCCAGCATATCCACGCTGAAATGGCCCAGCGTCAAACTCCACAGGGTGACGTTTTTCCACAACGGTTTCATAGATTTTCCTCGGACGAACGCGAAGTAAGCAGGGTGAAACACATGAAGACAACAAGGGATCATTTTATCACGTATCGGGTGGCAGGTGGCAAGTGGCCGAATATGCAGGTGACAATTCGTCCGTCGTCGCCGTTTTTGTCCGCGGTCGTTCCATCCGGTACAATTGTCGGCGGGAGGGCATGTGTCCCGGTGGGCGCCCTGGTCTTCAAAATCAGTGGCAGGCGGCGCAGAGCCGGCGGCGGTGGGTTCGACTCCCATGCCTTCCCGACGAATAGTGATTAGGAGAAACCAGAGAAATAATGATCCACGAAGCCACACGAAGAGACACGAAGGCAGAAAAGAACAAGCAGAAAGCCTTTCCGCTCTGCTGTCCGACAAATCCTGAAATCCGTGTCCCTCTCTTCACCTCTTCGTGTGCCTTCGTGGATCAATAAAATTTTGAAATCTCCTTAGGATTGGAGATTGGTGATTTGGACTAAGAACGGGTATGTGCGCGCTGTGCATCGTCGCGCTACAAGACCGTTGAATGTCCACCCGTTCGCCAATTGAGAACCCCAATCACCAATCACCAATCACAAATCACGCCAACCACCATGACCGAAATCAATCTCTTCGACGACGCCGAACCGCTGCGTTTCAAACACATTTTGATCTACCCCTACCCCGATTTGAGGCGGCTGTGGGTACGGGTGTGGCTGCCCGCCAAGCAGGGCGCGGAACCCAATGTGGAGTTTCGCCTGCTCAACCCCAACGGCAGCGAGAACAACAGCCTGCTCCTCTTGGCGCAGACCGATGTTCGGCTCAACAACACCTTCCACCTCAAGGATCCAATCCAGCCCGGCGCAACCTACCGCATGGTGGCTGAATTGACACAAGGCTTCGGCGAGGCAACCGAGACGCTCGACCGCCAGGAATTTGACCTGGTACTCGAATTCCGCAACCCCGAAGCAGGTGACGCCGGTTTCGGCGTCGGCCTGGCTCAACTCTTCTCCGACGAAGACGACGAGGAGACGCCGTAGTGATCCACTGCCCTCTCTGCGGGCAACCCAATCCCCTGTCGAGATTGGCGCAGCACCCTGAACTGACCCCGGCTGTAATCCTTCGCGTCCAGGACGAGCATCCAGGCTGGTTTTCGAGCCAGGGGATCTGCCCCGGTTGCGCTGTCCACTATGCCGAGCGGCAGATCGCCCTCCGTTCCGCCGAAACGCTGCACTACGACGGCCCCGATTCCGTCGGTTTTCCCTACTATCACCCCAACGAAATGACCATCCTGTCGTTGCCCGAGCGGCTGCCCGATCACGGCTACTTCACTGGGCGCGGCGTCACCATTGCCTTCATCGACAGCGGCTACTACCCCAACCCCGATTTGATCGACGGCAGGCCCGCCGTCCTCGATTTGGAACACAGCAACGCCGATGTCGGGCGCACGCGTCGGCTGCTCGAACAGCAACCGTTGCGTATCCGTGAGTACCTGAACCTGTTCGAGGGCAGCGAACGCACCGGCATCGAGTCGCCCAGCTTGTGGAGCGACGCGCCCAACAGTTGGCACGGCCAGATGACCAGCGCCGTGGCTGTGGGGAATGGTCTTCTGAGCGGCGGCTACTATCGCGGGTTTGCTCCTGAGGCTGAGTTGCTGCCCATCAAGATTGGGCGTGCCGACGGCGCCATCCCCGAACATGAGATCGCCCGCGCCTTGCAGTGGCTCCTACGCGAGGACAATTGGCTGTGCTACGACGTGCGCGTGGTCAACATCAGCGTCGGCGGTGACCGTCCGCAGGGTTGGTGGGAGAATGACGTGTGTGTCGCCGTGGAGGAGTTGACCCGTCGCGGTGTGGTGGTTGTCGCTGCGGCTGGGAACAGCAACCGCGGCGAGTTGGTCGCCCCAGCGCAGGCGCCGTCGGCTGTCACCGTGGGCGGCGTGGACGACGGCAACCGCCGCATCCGCCTGGATCGTCCTGACGAGACGGCGCGCTACCAGGGCTATCACCACAATTGGGGGCCGGTCTACGTCGATTCTTTGCAGATTGCCAAGCCCGAAGTGGTGGCGCCGGCAAAGTGGGTCCCCGCGCCGGTGCTGCCCGTCAGCCCGATCTTTCGTGAGATGTGGATCTTGGGCCAGGCGTGGGATGCGTTCGTGGCCGGCAACGTGAACACCGCTGCCGAGATTGCGTACACATGGCGCACGGTGTTGGATTTCGAGCCGGAGATCCGCCAGGCCCGAGCGGAACAACTTCACCAGGCGTTGCTGGAACGCATGAACGCGCACAAGTTCATCCACCGTCATTACCAGCATGTGGACGGCACCAGCGTGGCCGCGCCGCAGGTGGCCGCCGTGGCCGCGCAGATGATCCAAGCCAATCCCAACCTGAACCCGTATCAGATCAAGCAACTGATCACGGCGTCGGCGCACCCACTCTATCACCTGCCGCCGGAGCGCAAAGGTGAGGGGCTGTTGGTTCCCGCGTCGGCGGTGGCGTATGCGTTGCGGGCCTCTGGGGGCCTCCTCTACGGCTATCCCATCAGTGGGGAGCGGCTCCAGGCGAATGGGTTGCGCAATCTATCGATCCCGGTTAAAGTAGCAACAACGGACAAGGTCGATGTGGATCATGATCGATGGGCCGCAGTTTACCTGGGCTGTCTGGCGCCTGCGGCGCACCGTGTCGCCCTGACCGGTTCCTTCAACGGCTGGCGCCACGATGCGATTTTCCTCCAGCCGGCGCGCAATGGTTGGTGGCACGGTGTCTTCCTCCTGCCACCCGGCGGTTACCTCTACCGATTCTGGATCACCGACGCCGACGGCAGCGTGCGCTGGATCTGTGACGCCGAAAACGCGCTGCGAGCCGAAAGCGGTTTTCGACATCCTCATAGCGTGATAAACATCTAGAAAACTCAATCCATCCAGGCAGGTTATCATGTATCGGGAGCATCATCGCTGGTACAGTCCCCGTTTGAATCGGGACATGGAGTTGTTGATCTTTGGTCATGCGGGGGCGCGTGCGCTGGTCTTCCCCACCAGTCGCGGGCGCTTTTTTGAATTTGAGGATCGGGGCATGGTGGGCGCGCTGGCGGATCAGCTCAACGGCGGCGCGCTGCAACTTTTCTGCCTCGATAGTGTGGACGACGAGAGCTTCTACTGCCGTTGGGCGCACCCGTCGGGGCGCATTCAACGTCATGTGCAGTACGAGGAGTACATCCTCAACGAAGTGCTGCCGTTGACGCGTCAGATCAACGACAACCCGTTCTTAATGGCGTTGGGCTGTAGTTTCGGCGCGTATCACGCCGTCAACATTGGGCTGCGTCATCCGCATTTGTTCGGGCGCGTGCTGGGCATGAGCGGCAAATATGACATGACCAGCTTCTTCGACGGCTACTACGATGAGACGATCTACTACCACACGCCGCTTCACTTTGTGCCGCGGCTCAGCGATCCCAATGTGATCGGTCAATTGCAGCATTTGGACATTATCCTGGCTATCGGCAAAACAGATCCACACATCAACGAGAATCGACGCCTGAGCGGTGAACTGTGGGCCAAAGGCATCGGCAACGCCCTACGCGAATGGGACGGCTGGGCGCACGATTGGCCGTATTGGCAGCAGATGGTGAGGGCGTACATTGGTGGGGCGTAGGCAGAATGCAGAACGAGTAATCCGTAATGCGTAATCCAGAGATCTTGTTGAGCAACTTACTCGTCACGGATCACGAATCACTCATTTCGCAGAAAAGACGATTTACATCGACGGCTAACCGGCGCGCAAGGAGATCATCATGGCCGAAATCAAGAAGATCGGGTTGATCGTGGGCCGCGAGTGGAGTTTCCCACCGGCCTTTATCGAGGAAGTGAACCGCCGTGATGCGGGTGTCTTTGCTGAATATGTGAAGCTGGGCGGCACGCAGGCCAACGAACCTTGCCCCTACGCGGTGATCATCGACCGCATCAGCCACGAGATCCCCTACTACCGCACCTACCTCAAGAATGCCATGTTGCAGGGCGCGTACCTGATCAACAACCCCTTCTGGTGGAGCGCCGATGACAAGTTCTTCGGCACATCCCTGGCCGAGAAACTGGGCGTAGCTGTGCCCAAGACGGTGGCGCTGCCTTCGCACAGTTACGTCGACGGCGTGGTCAACGAGAGCCTGCGCAACCTCGAATACCCCATCGATTGGGACAAACTGATCGGCTACGTGGGCCTTCCCGCCATCCTCAAGGATGCCTGGGGCGGCGGCTGGAAGCACGTCTACGTGGTGCATACCAAAGAAGAACTGCTCTACCACTACAACCAGACCGGCACCCTGTGCATGATGCTTCAGGAATTCATTGATTGGGATCAATTTGTACGTTGTGTCTGCATCGGCCAGGAAGAGATCCTGCCCATCAAATACGATCCCAAAGAACGCAAATACCACATCGATCATCACCACCTCACGCCCGAACTGGGCGACCGCATCATCGAAGACGCCCGCACGATCAACCGCGCCCTGGGCTACGACATGAACAGCATCGAATTCGCCGTGCGCGACGGCGTCCCCTACGCCATCGATTTCACCAACCCCGCCCCCGACATGGACATCAACAGCCTGACGCCGCACTATTTCGAGTGGGCGGTGAAGAAGATGGCCGATCTGGCAATCTCACGGGCGCTGAACCCGATTCCACAGCGCGAGGAAATTCGGTGGGCGCGTTTCCTTGGTTAGCAGCTGGCAGGTAGCAACTGGCAGGTAGATGTCGAGGATGTTGTTTTCGCTTCTAGAGTGTTGTCGCATTCAAAAAGTAGTAACGGAGTAAGCAAGTAGTAACGGAGTAAGCTCGTGGCAGTACGCAGTTGTCACGACCTGATTGTACGCAGTCTTGTGTGCCACGCATTGCGGGGCACACCCCGAAGATATTTTTATAAACATCTGAGACTCTGGCTAGACATTGATGGCAGCTTGTCATCCATTCATAGAGTTTACCAGATCTGCCTTAATTGCTAACAGTGAACGGCCAACTGTCATGAATTCATCAGACCCAATTCACCATTACCACGACATCCTCCACCGCGGCGACATGGCCCAGAATAGCTGGGACGCGCTGATCCCCGCCTTGCGCGCCGACAAACTCACCTTCGGCGAGCGTCCCCTGTGTACGGTGCTGCGGCCGCTTTTCTACAGCCCGGCAGAATGGGAGTACCTGAAGCAGCAGACGACGGTGGTGCTGCGCGCCTTCGACCGCCTGGGCCGCATGATGCTTGAGGACAAGTCCTTGCGCCGCCAGGTTCACCTCACCGCGGACGAAGAATACCTGGTCGGGCTGGATCACGGCTACGCCACGCCCATCCCCACGGCGCGGCTGGACAGCTTCTTTGCCAGGAACGGCGGTGGCTCGCGCGTGCTCAACTACGTGGAGTTCAACGGTGAAAGCCCCGCCGGCATGGCCTACGAAGACGTGTTGGGCGCGCGCTTCAGTCAGATCCCGGTGATGCAGGAGATGGCGAAGCGCTACAACTTGCGTCTGCTCGAAAGCCGCTTTGCTGCGCTGGAAGCGATCCTGAGCATCTACTACGAATGGCGCGGCAACCGCGACAAACTGCCCGACATCGCCATCGTCGACTGGGACGGCGTACCCACCACCACCGAATTCCACCTCTTCGTCGAGTACTTCGCGCAGAACGGCGTCAACGCCGTCATTTGCACACCCGACGAGCTGACCTTCGAGCACGGACAGATGTTCGCCAACGGCGTGGCCGTGGACTTCATCTACAAACGCGTCCTCATCACCGAACTCCTCGAACGCTATGGGCTGGATCACCCCATCGTGCGGGCGCTGGAAGCGCGCGCCATCTGCGTGATGAACCCGTACACGTGCAAGGTGCTGCACAAGAAAGCCAGCTTCGCCGTCGCCACAGACGAGCGCAACGCCCACCTGCTCACGCCCGAGGAACGCCAAACGATCCTGGCCCACGTGCCGTGGACGCGCACCGTGGAGGAACGCAGCACCTTCGACGTGGACGGCAACCCCATCGATCTGCTGCCCTGGGCCAGCGACAACCGGGATCACCTCGTCCTAAAACCCAACGACGAGTACGGCGGCAAAGGTGTGATCATCGGTTGGGAAACCCCGCAAGACGCATGGGACGCCGCCCTGCAAGATGCGCTCTCCAACCCCAGTGTGGTCCAAGAGCGCGCCGTCATCGCCTACGAAGACTTCCCCACGATGGATGTTGAAGGCAAACTCGTGATTTCGCAGCGGCTGGTGGACTGTGATCCCTTCCTCTTCCGCGGCCACTCTGTCACCGGTTGCCTCACGCGGCTGAGCAGCGTCACGCTGCTCAACGTCACCGCGGGCGGCGGATCGATCGTGCCCGTCTTTGTGGTAGAGCCGAAGTAACTTTAGGAGAGAAGTATGGCGTATTACAAGCAGCCGAGCTTCAACATCGGCATCGAGGAAGAGTATCAGCTCATCGATCCCGACAGCCGCGAACTGCTGGGCTTTCTGAGCCAATCCATGAGTCGGGAGCAGATGCTGGTGCGTGAGCGACGCCCTGATCTGGATTTTGCCCACCGCATCGGCGCCGATTCCATTGAAGTTGGCACCCCCGTCTGCGAAGACGTGAAGGGCGCACGCGCCGAACTGGTGCGCATCCGCTCGAAGATGCTCGAATTGGGGCAGACTTACGGCTTCAAAGTGCGCCGCCGCGGGGACACATCCGTTCAGCCATTGGGCGTCGAGCAGCCGCGACGCCTCGCCCACCGCTACCGCGCTCTACTCGAAGACGCCCAGATCATCTCGCGCCGCCTGCTCGCCTTCGGCATGGACATCCACATCGGCGTCGAAGACCGCGATCTCGCCATCGACGTGATGACGGGCATGCGCTACCTGCTGCCCCACATCCTCTGCCTGGCAAGCTCATCGCCCTTCTGGCTGGGGCGCAACACCGGGCTGAAGAGCTATCGCGCCGTCCTCCTCGACGCCCTGCCCCGCACCGGCATTCCCGGTGAATTCCGCAGCTACCACGCCTACGAAGAATATGTCGAAACGTTGATCCGCACCAATAGCATCCCCGGCCCCGGCCACATCTGGTGGGACATCCGCCCGCATCACCGCTTCCCCACGCTGGAGATCCGCATCTGCGACATGATGCCCAATATCGAAGACGTCCTCGCCATGACCGCATTGGTGCAGGCCATCGTCGCCTGGATGGTCGATCTGCGCCAGCGCAACATGACCTTCCGCCTCTACGAGCGCATCCTCATCGCCGAGAACAAATGGCGGGCGCTGCGCTACGGGCTGGAAGGCAAACTCATCGACTTCGGCATCGAGCAAGAAGTGGACGTGCGTGATCTCATCCGCGAACTGGTTGAGCGCGTCGAACCCATCGCCGACCGCCTGGGCAGCCGCGCCGAGATCGAACACATCCACACCATGCTGAATCGTGGATCGAGCGCCGACTTGCAGGTGAAGTACTGGCAGGAACATGGACAGGACAACAAAGCGCTGGTCGATTATCTGATCGCAGAGACGGAGAAATTGGCATGATCAACCGCCCAAGTTTGAGCATCGGCATCGAAGAAGAATATCAGGTAGTCGACCCCGAAACGGGGCTGCTGCGCTCGTTCATCACCCAGTTCATCGAAGACGGCAAAGTGGTGATGGTGGAACGCGAGATCAAGCCCGAATTGCATCAGTCTATGGTGGAACTGGGCACGCCCGTGTGCCAGACGCCCGCCCAGGCCAAAGAGGAACTGATCAAGCAGCGCGCCTTCATCCACCGTCTGGCCAGCGACAAAGGACTCGCCATCGTCGCCGCCGCCACCCACCCCATGAGCAAGTGGGGCGAGCAACAGGTGACACCCTTCCCCCGCTACCTGGGCGTTATGCAAGAGATGCAGGTGTTGGCGCAGCGGTTGCTCATTTTCGGTATGCACATCCACATCGGCATCGAAGACCCCGAATTCGCTGTCGACGCCATGAATGTGGTGCGTTACATGCTGCCTCACATGCTGGCGTTGAGCACGAGCAGTCCGTTCTGGTCGGGGCGCAAGACCGGTTTGAAGAGCTACCGCGCCGTCGTCTTCGAGGACTTCCCGCGCAGCGGCATCCCCGACATCTACCGCTCACCCGCCGAATACGAACGGATCATCCGCACGCTTGTGGACACGGGCTGCATCCCCGACGCCAGCAAGATCTGGTGGGACGTGCGCCCGCACCACAACTACCCCACGCTGGAGTTCCGCGTCTGCGACATCTGCACCCGTGTGGACGAGGCCATTGCAATCGCTGCGCTCTGCCAAGCGATGATCCTGTGGCACTGGAAGCTGCGCCGCCAGAATATCTCGTTCCGCGTCTATCGCAAAGAACTGCTCGACGAAAACAAGTGGCGCGCCGCCCGCTACGGTCTCGATGGCAAACTCATCGACTTCGGTAAGCAGATCGAACTGCCCGCCCGCTCCCTTGTGCGCGAACTGCTCGACCTCCTCGCCGAGGAAATCGACGAACTCGGCTCCCGCGCCGAGATCGAACCGATCTACCGCATGTTGCAGACAGGCACCAGCGCCGACCGTCAACTGCGTGTCCACGACGCGCACGAGGGGGATCTGAAGCCGGTGGTGGAGCATTTGATTGCGGAGACGATTGTGGATGTTGCGTAATTCGTGGTGCGTTGAGTATGATTCGTCCTTTTTGAACGTGACGATACAGGCGAAGCAGAATTACGCATCACGCATTACGAATTACGAATTACGAATTACGTCCTATTCCTTCGATATACCTCAACAATCCCCCCCAATCTGCAGGTTTAACATTACATATCCACGCGCTTCACCGTTACGGAGCTGGCGTAGATGTCTTCGTCCGCGGTCAGGATACGCCCGATGACGGTGCTTTCGATCTTCATTTTGTGCCACGTGGATTGGAGCGCGCCGACGTTGTGTGGAGCAGCGGTGGCGATCAGCGCGCCCGAAGCAATAGTTCCCATGGATCCAGGCCGTAGACGGCGCACAGTTCGGCAGCAATCGCGGGGATGGGGATGGCGTCGAGATCGACTTCGAGGCCGTTGCCTGAAGCGATGGCCAGTTCGAGCAGACCAGTGGCGACGCCGCCTTCGGTGGGATCGTGCATGGCGGTGACGTACTGCGCGTTCGCCGCGGCCAGCGCCGGCGCGAGGACGCTGATCCCTGGTTCGTAGAGATAGCGAGCGGCGGCGTCGACGCGTTCCGCTGCCCAGCCACGCGTCAGCAGATCGGCGCGTTTTTCGCGGGCGACGATGCTTGTCCCCTCCACTGGGCAGACACCGGCCAGTAGGACGACGTCGCCGGGGCGGCAGCCGCCGCTACGCACGACGCGTGCGCGATCCACCTCGCCCAGCAACATCCCTGCAATGACGGGTTGGGTGACGGCGGCGGTGATCTCGCTGTGACCGCCGGCGACGACGATCCCCAGTTGGCGGCAGGCAGCGGCCAGTTGGGCGAAGATGCTTTCAACCGTGTGGGCAGTGGTTGCGCCTTCGGGCAGGAGCAGGGTGGGTAGGTAGAAGCGCGGCGTGGCGCCCGTCACGGCCAGATCGTTGGCGCAGACGTTGACGGCGTAATAGCCGATTTCGTCGGTGGCAAAGGTGATGGGATCGCTTTTGGCCACGAGGAGTTTGTCCGCCGCGAAGTCGATGACGGCGGCGTCTTCGCCGATGCCAGGGCCGAGCAGCAATTGTGGATGCTGGGTGGGCAGCGTGTCAAGCAGACTGGCCAGCAACGGTGCCGGCACCTTCCCCGCCGGTAACGGAGATGCGGCTGTGCTGGTCGCGGTGGTTGCGTGTGTTGGGTTGGGCTGTTCTGTCTGCATGATCCAGGGCCAATCGTTGGTGTCCTGGCGCAACGTGCGGGCGAGCTGGGCGATGATTCATGCACACAGCGGGGGAGATCCCTTCACGCCTGGCGGATCATGCTGCAAGAGGAATCCGACGGGTTGGGCTGAAACGCGACAACCTACATGCCCAGGAATCGCCCGCCGGAGCTGATGACTAGAACCACCAACAACGCCAGCGCTAGGATTAGATCAGTGATTTGATAGTCTTGGTTCTTCACCATTCGTGTTTCCGCTTTTCTGTGCAGAAGCACCGGCGGGCCGTCCGGGAAATCGCTTCGAATAACAAACGAGAGGATGCTGTTGAATATGACCAGCGTACTGCGAACTTCTGCTAATGAGAACAACCTTTTTGGCCCAGATGTGCGCCCAATATACGCGTCGCCAAACGCAGTAGTTGGACCATCCTCTGATCGTGTTGCTACAGAAATCGGACCGTTTTCGTACGGCATGGATGGCCGCAGCAGATGATACGATCCGCACACAGGAAACGAAATGATCGAAAGAACCTGATTTTTGTGTCGACGATCACAGGGAACGCCGGGAATTCAATCCACGATGTAGACAGGCATACCGATGTAGGCGAGATCGTAGAGCTTGACGGCGTCTTCGTCCAGCAGCATCGCGCAGCCGAAAGTGGCCGGCTGACCGACCAACGAATCCCACAGTTTTTCACCCGTGGTCCAGTCTACCGGGATGCCGTGAATGCCGTTCTCAAATTCACCCACGTCGTACAACCCCAGCCAATAGGGCATGTCCAGCCGATAGGCGCTGCTCTTGGCTACATCGAACTTGCTTTGGATGAAGAAGGTGCCGGTGCGGGTGACCCACTCTCCCTGGCCGGTGCTGCATTTCCATTCGTAGCGCACTAGATCGCCCTGGATCACCCAGCAGCGTTGACGGCTGATGCTGATCACAAATTCGCTGCCCGAGCGGGGAGACGGCGGCGTTCGTCGATCCAGAATGGGCGGCCCGTAAGGAATGCGCACTTCGAGGCCGGCGTAGAGTGTGGCTACATCGGGGAGGCCGTTGTAGCGGACGAGTGCCTGTGGCGTGCTGTTGAACTGCTGCGCCAATTCGCTCGGGGTTTCACCGGCGCGCACGGTGTGATAGTAGAACCCCGATTGCACCGGGCCGATTTGTGGCGCCGGTTCGCTGCTGCTTGAGGCTGGGAGCAGGAGATCCTGACCTGGTTGAATGAGATCGGGGTTGCTGATGCGGTTAAGCGTCATCAGCGCGTTCAACGTGGTGCCGTGTTGTTGGGCGATCAGGCCGAGGCTGTCGCCGGGCTGCACCGTGTAGCGGATCGGCGCGAGTGAAAACTGCAACTCGTCACGAGTTGCCGGTAGGATCAACGCCTGGCCTGCGCGTAGTGGATCGCCAGGCGCAAGGCCGTTGACACTGCGCAACGCCGCCACACTGAGATCGTAGCGCAGCGCGATGCCAGGGATCGTATCTCCTATGCGCACGGTGTAGGTGGGGTTCAGGCTGTGATTGCAACCGTCGAAATCGCCGCATTGGCGACTTCGACGCCGGTATCTTCGTTGGCAGCAACCTCAGTGTCCGCTGTATCTTCGTCCACCGGCTCAGAAACGGTGATCGCATCCAATGCCGCGGGGATCCGCAGATGCTGCCCCACGTAGATGGCATCTGCATCGGATATGCCGTTGAGGCGCATCACATCACCCATCGGCACATCGTACGATTGGGCGATTTCGCTCAATGTTTCCCCAGCGGCCACCACGTGTACAGGCTCTTCCATCTCCTGTGCCGCCACGCTTGCTTGTAGCCGCGCCCCGTGACCGGAGATCACGAATAGCACCAGCAGGCCAATCCACACCGAGGCCAGACGCCAGGCAAGGCGTACGCTCCCCGCGGGTATGTGAAGGTGTAATTGCATGTGGTTCTTCCGCTAACTTGGATCGAGGGCAATCTTTTCGATGCTGAGGGTTAGGGCCGACTTGCCGAAAGGCAGCTCCTTCTGAAAGGCTAATCGCTTTGTCTTTTGCTGTCAAACTGCCCTATCTTGTCCGTGGATATTGAATTGCAGCGGCCTGTTCGACTATGCTATGATATCAATGGTTGAAAGCTGTAGATTAGCTTACACGGATACTATGCAGGCGCACCCTTTCCACCCAAACGCCTTTCCTGGATTGGTTAAACTGCTATGTTGCAACCTCAGAATTACCCCAAAATGATCGGACAATCACTGGTCTTCGAGCCGGATCCAGCCGTGGCTATGGTCGACGATGACAACCCCTGGGTCGAGGGGCTGTTTTTCATCATGGTGATTGGCTTCGTGGCCGCGATTGCACAGGTGATTGGTGGAATCTTGTTAACGGCAAGCTTGCCCAATCCGGCGGCGATGCTGGAAGCCGTGTTGCAGTTGATCGATCACTCGCGCCCTGCCCAGATGAGCGCCGCCGATCTCGCGGCTATCGAAGACAGTCTCCGCATGTGGTAGGCCGTGGATCACCGGGATCTACAACTTTGGGAATGGTTGGGCGGCTGCTGCTCTTGATTGTGACGCCGTTGTCGCTCATCTTGCAGTGGGCGCTCTACGGGTGGCGTGCCACGTTATGGCAAAAGCGCTGGGCGGTGGCGCTTCCGTCGGCCAGACGATGGGGGTAACTGCCCCTGGGCATGGCCTGCGCAGTCTTGTTGATTGCCACGGGCGTGCCTTTCGTTTCGGTGAGTGGCCTGTTGTTGCAAGTTTGGGGGATGTTGATCGCCTATCGCGGGTTGGAAGTTGCACACGGATTTGGCATGCGCAAGGCAGCGACGGCGGCGGTGTTCCCCGTCTTCGCGTTGATGCTTGCTGCGTTTGTGGTGGCGGCGTTCGGAGCGGCTTTTGCCGCCTGGGTAGGAGGTGCGCAATGAACTGGCACGATTGGTTGCCGATCCCCCAGCAGATGAGCGACGCCGCGCAGTTGCGCCCTGGCGCGGTACACACGCACCACCATGCAACAGGCGCTGGGTATGATCGGGCGCTGGGTTTGCTGGCCGGTCTGCTCCCGTTTGTGGTGAACTGGATAGGCGCAACGCGTATGAATGCAGCGTTGCCCCTGGCCGAGGCGGCGCGCGCCGGTATCCGCATGGACGCATCGTTGCCCGATTTCTTTGTTGGGGCGCCGGGCGTCAACCCCAGTGCTATCGCCGAACTGTACGCTACGCTGGCGGGTCTGCCACAACCGTTGCCCGGCTGGCTGGCGGGTGGCCTGAGTTCGTTGGGCGTGTGGCTGTCGCTACCGATCAACTGGCTGGGTGGATGGATCGTCTACGGCGCACTGGTGATGGCGGTGAACGTGGCGTTGGGGGCTACATGCACGCTGCAACGTTTCTACGCCGCTACCGGCTATGCTGTGGTCCCCTTGCTCTTGACCGCATTTGCGCCGGTGGCCTGTCTCGGCCCGCTGGCCTCGCTGATCGGCGTGATCTGGGCGATTGCCGTGTCTACGTGCGCGCCAACCAGGACGTTACAGGATTGCCGCTGTTGCATTCGGGGTTGGCGGTGGCGTTGCCCGCCCTCATTCTACTTTTTGCGCGTTCCTCGTGGCCGTCCTGCTGCTTGGCTCGTTTGTTTTGGCTGTGATCTAAACGCTTCGCTTTCGATACCACAAAACTCTACGACTTTTTGACACCGTTTTTGCAGCTATGCTACCATCAGTTTAGGTAAGTGTAATTCTGCCTACAAACTCCCCAATGACAACACAAGAGTTTGCCATCTATCCACCCACTATACTGCGCAGGGATTGTCCATGTATCCTGAAAGCGAGATTCTTTTCCCTACCGTGCGATTGCCCCATTGCGCAAGGAAAGGGGTACTGAATGGCGAGATCTGGTCGACCAGGTGTCGAATCAGAGAGATGGAAACGAAGACACACTCGCTTTTTCGCTGATGATGATTCGCCTGTGCGATTGCCTGAACTGTGACCAGAGCAGCTACAAAGCATCCTTGGGCTGTGTTGCCTGTGCCCGACGCACCGTCGCCGCCGAGAAAATGTCTGATCTGATGTTGCGCCAATCGTTTGAGCAGACCCGCCATGAGGTTCGCGAACACCTGAGCCTTCGCTGAGCACTGCCCGCTGCTGGCGAAGTTGATGCTGATCAAAAACGTCCACACCCCAAAGTGTGGACGTTTTTTGTACGCGACAAAATGCAACACTAGACGTTTACGCCGCCGTTCATGGCGGCGGTAATGTCGCCGCGGGCAGCGCAAACACCCGAACCCAGTCAAACCGCGCCGAGACTGTCCCCTGGCTGCGGGCGCCGCCGCCCAATGCGACATCCCCGGCGGGCAACCGCGGATCCGTGACCGTGTAGAGCAATTCTCCATTGGCGAAGAAACGTATCTCGCTGCCGTCGTCTTCGATGACAAGACGGTTGTCGTCGCCGACACCCCGCAGCGCCGAGGATGCTGTCCACGGCTGTAGGATCTGCCAGATCTCCTGCCGCTGCAACTGCACCTGGTATGAGCCCTGCGCGTCAACGGAAAATAAATAGAAATTGCGTTCGTTGTTGTAGCGCACCAACAGCGCACCGTACCCCAACAAGGCCGGATTGCCTTCAACCGCCGAATCGCCGTCGAGGGTCAGCGCCGTTTCGAGGCGGTAGGTGCTCACGTTCACCAGCCCCAACGTCGACCAGGTGAGGTTGCCCGGCTGCTGAATCTGGATGCGATAGACACCGTCGGCAAAACCCGAATCCCACTGGCCTTCCACCCGCCCGGTGCCAAGATCCAGGTGTGGACGTGTGAAGTCGTCGTCCAAGATCAAGTGTGGCGCCGGATCGGCAGGGGCCGCACTGTTTGCCGGTTCCGTTGCATCGTAGAGCATCCAGGCCGTCGCCGCGCCCACCACCAGCATCAGGAAGACCGCCCACCAACCCAGGTTGCGTTTGCGTCCACTCTCTGGCGGGCGCTGCACTTCGTTCCTGGCTGTAGGGCGACGCGCATCCAGCCCAATCGCTTCACGCTTGCGGGCGCGTTCTTCTTCGGGTGACAGCGATGTAGTCATGGTGCTCCAAGAACTGCGAGATGATCTGCTTTGCTGGATGATGACAACGAAAAACTACCATCTGTTTTTGATTAGGAGATTCCAGAATTTTAATGATCCACGAAGGCACACGAAGCACCACGAAGAGGAGAAGATAAGGTCACGGATTTCAGGATTAGCAGGACAGAAGAGCGAAAAAGCCTTTTGTCTGATCTTCTCTGCCTTCGTGGATCATCATTTCTCTGGATCTGCCTTAGCGCACACCGATCAGGCTGAGTATGGCGCCCAGGCACCCCAGTGCTGTGTTGGATGGCTTGTCGCCGGTCGACTGTGCATCGGTGACAACGGACACCACGTCGGCGGAGGCGTCGGGCGATGCCGCCGAATGTGACGAATCCACTGGGCGGTTTGCCAGCGCGTCCTGTGCCGCGTCGACAGCGGCCAGCGCGTCGACTCGTCCAGTCCCCTGCTCGTTGGGTGGGCGTCCTAGATCGACGGCTGTGTCCATGAGGATCGCCTTGACGTCGCCCGGCAGAAGCGAGCGGTTGGCCGACCAGACAAGCGCGCAGACACCGGCCACGTGGGGCGCCGCCATGCTGCTGCCGGTGACGCTGGTATAAAATTTGTCCACCGGTGCGCCGAAGCGGGTGATGCCAGACAGCGCCGCCGTGACATTGGAGCCTGGCGCCACGATTTCGGGTTTGATCCGCCCGTCGGCGGTGGGGCCTCGCCCGCTGTATTCGGCGATGTCGCCGTCGTCGATGGTTGCGCCAACGGTGATCGCGCCGTCCGCGGCGCCGGGGCTGCCGATGGTGTAGGGCGACGGCCCGCCGTTGCCAGCGGCAACCACAACGATCCTGCCCTGATCCACCACCGCGTTGACCATCGTACACAGCGCGTCGGTGCCGTCGCTGCTGTCTTCGGTGCTTAGCGAGAGCACGAGGACGTCGGCGCCGTTGTCCACGGCCCACTCAATGCCGCCCATCACCTCACTCATGCGCCCATTGCCCCGGTCGTCGAGTACCTTGGCCACCATCAGCGATGCGGCGGGCGCTACGCCCCGGTAAAGCCCTTGCGAAGCCACACCCGAACCGGCTGCAATCGAGGCGATGTGGGTGCCGTGTCCGTAGTCGTCGGCCACAGTACCGACGCCGGTGAAGTCTTCTACTGCGAGCAGGCGCCCGGCGAAATCGGGGTGATCTACATCAATGCCGGTATCCAATACGCAGATCGTCACGCCTTCGCCTTCGATGCCCAGCGTAGACCAGACTTGTGGCACGTTGATGCCGACAATGGAAGAGTTGAGCACCGAGTGGACAGGCTCATCGTACCAGACTTCGTCGACTTCCTCCATTCCGGCCAATTCGTCGATCTCATCCGGCCGCACCGACATGGCGACGGCTGGGATCAACGTGTAGTCTTTGCGCACGCTCTGTGCCGTCAACTCTGCCGATTCTGCACTGTGACGGTGAAATTCGGCCTTGCTATGCCCGGAGCAGAACCGGACGATCACAGGGATCTGCTCGCCGCGATTCGCTGCTTCCGTCGCCATGCTTCGAGCGCGCGGGCTAACTTTGCCTGGGGCCATGAATGTGCTCTCCTCTTACGTCGGCGTGACGCGTTGAGTGGGCATGGCGGATTGCGTTGGCGTGATGTACCCGGGTGTGGGGATGAAGACGACGAAGGGCGCGATGCTGGGTTGGGTGTGCCAACTGGCTCATGTCATTTGTGATCTGTAGGGTATGCGAACCGGCTGATCAGGTTCTACAGCGAGCAGCCAGGAGCACGACAGCAGATCGAGCAACGAGCCACCTGGGCCGGTCACCGCGTACGAGGGGACGAGCCGGATCCGTCTGCGCACGGCAAAACCGGCGTCTTCGATCTGCTGTTGTTGATCGTCGCCCACCTCGGAGACTCGCAAGATTAGATCGTACGAAGCTTGAGGAGATGCTTCGATCATTCTGCGCAATTTGTCGGGGCATTTCTCAACCAGTTGTGCTGTCATACTTAAATTATAGCATCGTTGCCGGAGCGCGATCAAGCCATTTTGGAATCGATCTAGCGGCTTTGGTATACTGGGTTCATCATTGTTCCAGCACCTGTGGGCGAGGCTAATCTTGATTAATGAAATCGGGTTTGCTACCTGGACACTTGGGGACACCCCTCTGATCGACACATTGCCGCGCCTGGCCAAGATGGGGTACACAGGTTTTGAGTTGATCGGCGATTCTGCGCGACCGCCGGCATCTGAGGTGCTTACGCTGAGCCAAGAGTACAGCCTCAGCATTCTCTCGGTGGTCGCCGTGTACGAGATCGTGTTGGCCCATCCGTTGCACTCCATGCGGCAGGAAAGCATGGAGATGGTGCGCTCGCTGCTCGAATACTGTGTTGAGATCGGCTGTTCCAGGTTGATCCTGCGCGAGAAACCTGGCCGGATGCGGCCAATTGTGGGGCGGCTCAAAGAATGGAACGTGCTGCAACAGTCTTGGCGGGCGTTGGCGCACAGCGCCATGTCGGTTGGCGTGCAGATCTGCTTCCTGCCGGTGAATCGGTACGAGGGGTTTCTGATCAATACAGCATCGGAAGCGTTATCTCTCCTGGAGCGCAGTGATCCGCACAGTGGCGTTGCCCTCAGCACCTACCACATGAATGTGGAAGAGCGCGGTTTTCGCTCGACCTTCGAAGAAGTTGGCCGACGGTTGGGTCTTTTGTACGCGGTGGAGAGCAACCGGCGCGCCCTGGGCGACGGACATATCGATTGGCTCGAAGTATGCCTTTCGTTGGACGCCATCGGCTACGAAGGCCCGGTTGTTATCGAGTGTCAGGCGCTGGGCGCGGATCCGTTGTTGCCGGTCGGCCGGTCCCCTGCCTGGGTCGACGAAGTCTTCGATCTGGCGGAGCAGTCGATCCAGAACCTGCGCGTGGCATTGGCGGCTTGCCGTCGATCTTGAACCGATACGTTTATGACGGGGACAGCGCGGCTGTCCCTTCTTTTTGTGACGAATCCGGAGTGTACTTGTGAGCAAACAGTATTACGGTGGACAGGCTGTTATCGAAGGGGTGATGATGCGCGGCCGCAAGTCGATGGCCGTGGCGGTGCGCAACCCTCAAGGCGAGATTGTGCTCCACGAAGAAACTCTGACGGCCAAAATCTACACCAGTAAGTGGGGACAATGGCCGTTTGTGCGTGGCTTGGCGCTGCTTTGGGATGCGCTGGGATTGGGCATGCGCGCCTTGCTGTGGAGCGCCGATGTGGCGGTGCAGGAAGACGGTGACGAAGAGCCGATAGAGTTCACCGGCCCTGTGGCGTGGACGACGATTGCCGCCAGCCTGGCGTTTGCCATCGGTCTCTTCTTCCTCGTGCCGACGTTGGCCAGCAAGTGGGTGGCCGGCTTCTTCGGCGAACATGCGGTTGTCGGCGCGGTGATGGAGGGGGCAATCCGCCTGATTCTCTTCGTAGCCTATCTTTGGGCGATTGGGCAGATGCCCGACATTCGCCGGGTTTTCGGCTACCACGGCGCCGAGCACAAGACCATCAACGCCTACGAAGCGGGCGAACGGCTAACGGTGGAGAACGTGCAGAAGCACAGCGTGCAGCATACCCGTTGCGGCACCAGCTTTCTACTCTACGTGCTGGTGATCAGCATCTTCTTGTTTGCGCCGCTTACCTTCTCTTGGGTCGAGCAAAACTGGTTGGCGCTGCTGCTGCGCTTTGTGAGCCGGCTGCTGCTGGTGCCGATTGTGGCGGGCATCGCCTACGAGATCATCCGCTTCAGCGCCGCACATGAACAGAATTCGATTATGCGGGCCATGATTACCCCTGGCCTGTGGCTGCAAAAACTCACCACCCGCGAGCCGGACGATCAGATGGTGGCCTGCGCCATCGCCGCGCTTGAGCCTGTCCTCGCGGCGGACGGCATCACCGATGTTGTGGTGCAACCCATCGAAGCGCCGACCCCAGCCGCCGCGCCGGCCGATTAGCAATGTAGCCATGCGCCACGGCGGATGAAGACTGTGGACACGGATTGGGAAAACGCGGATCACTTTGGCTTGATCCGCGCTGGCTCTGATCCGTGTCCACAGGCTCTGCTGTCCTGCTAATCCTGAAATCCGTGTCCCTTTCGTCTCCTCTTCGTGGTGCTTCGTGTGCCTTCGTGGATCAAAAATTCTGAAATCTCCTAATCCTCCCGCAGCGTGTCCACCTCTTTGGTGACATCTTCAACGGTCACGCTATCGCCCCGTTTGAGTTGCCTTCCTCGTCGCGTCTCCACTTCGCCGTTTACCAGGACATTGCCTGCCTGGATCATCTGCTTGGCGTCTCCACCAGAAAACGCAAACCCTTCGCGCTTGAGAAACTGATCGAGCTTGATCGTCGGTTCCATTGCCCTTCGCTCCGATTCTCCAATGATCGATATGGGGTGAATTTCCTATAGGCAGCCGTTCTGGGGAAGCATACGCTGATTACCAGATATTCATGCTGTCAAATCAGCGGCAGTTCACACAAGTGCCGCCCACACAGACGTAGCCGTATTCGGATTTGTTGAGATTTGGCGGCTCTTTCGGGGTTGAATCGGCTTCAGTCGACAACGTACCACGAGACCGCATTGAGCATGTTGATAGAACGTAGTCTATCATGAGGGTCTATCACGAGGGAATGTATGTATACCATCTCTTCCACTGAATTCATGAATCTGGTGTCGATGCGCCGAAGAGGCATGAAGGCGCAGGAGGAGGCGTCGCGCCAGAAGGTGCTGCGCCTTGATCAACTGTTGCACACCGGCAAGCAAGCACTTCGGCGGTTGGCCACATGCCCAACCTGCGATGCCGTCGTGGCCGCAGACATACTTCACCCTGGCAGTGGCCTTTGTCCGCGCTGCCACGCCGAGTCGAAATGCGGACATTAGAACCCGTTTGGTGGATTGAAACCCCTTGCTGACACCGAGAAATCGCTGAGGCGACTGGGGGAAAATTCTGCAACGCCTGAGGGTGCTTTTCATTGTCAGGGTGGTTTCTATCCTGTTGCGAGTTCTACGGCGTCTGGGACTACAGCGTCTGGGACTACGGCGTCTGGGACCAATGGCCTACTATGGGTGAAGGGCGACCTGTGTAAACTGAACTCATGAACACAATTCCGTCTCCAAAAAAACGCAGCGAACTGGGGCAATCTATTGTTGAATTCGCCATCGTTGTGCCGTTTGTGGTGTTGCTCACGCTGGGCGTAGTCGATCTAGGCCGTGTGATCTTCCTGAACACAATGTTCAGCGCCGCCGTACAAGAAGGCGCACGGGAAGGGGCTGTCACCGCGAACTTCACCAGGATTCAACAGGCCGTTGAAGGCGAACTGGTCGGTGTGGCGCCGGGTGATGTTGTGATATCAATTGAGCGTACTGAGGTTTACACCGAAGTGGGCATCACCTACGTCTTCGTGCCAGTGACACCGATGCTCTCAACGATTGTCGGCACCGACGGCCTGCTGCTGGAGCGAGCAGCGCGTATGCAACTGCTAGGCGTCTTCCCGTAGAATCGCCAACTGGCCCGCGGCAATGTAATCGACAAATAACAGAGGAGGCGAGGATCCAGGCCCTCGCCTCCTCTGTTGGGTTTGCGCCGGAATCACCTTCCGTTGACAAGCTGATCGTAAGCACAAACCCAACCTACGGTTGTCGCGCTGCAAAGCAAATGACCCCCAGCACGGTCAAAGTCATAAAGTTCAGCCTCGACGGCGCACCACACCCCCCCACGACATCAGAAGCGAATGCGGTTGCCACCTGCCACCTGCCACCTGCCACCTGCCTAGTCCACCAGACCAGCCGCCATCGATCCAAGTGTCATACCGGGGATGATCTTGCCACCCAGTACCACGCTCTGTTCAAAATACCCGCGGATTTGGCTGCGTCCGCGCACCGTCACCCCGGTGACGCGGAACTTGCCAAAGCCGGTGACCGTGTAGCGCAAGTTGGCGCCTGATCCTGTGATCTCATCGGGATCGTAGAAGAAGACATCGATCACTTCGCCCACTCGGTTGTTCAAACTGCCGCGCACCGAACTGATCGACACACCGGTCTTCCCGGCAATCTGATCCCCGATGGTGACGACACCACTGTTCGACGTGTCGTCGATGTTGGCGCGGAGCACCGAACTGCTCTGCGACTGCCCGCCCCAATGCACCCAACCAAAGTTACCGCCTGGGCCGGTCTCCCCGATCCAGATGTTCACCTCTTGATCCAACACCCACAGATCTTGATCAACGGCGAAGGGCAAAAGGTCGCCACTCTGCGCCTGTCGGCCATATTGGGCGTCGGCGGCGGCGTTCACGGGGATCTCGGTGAGGCCGAAGATAGGCGTAAAGGCCGGCGTGTATCGTGTCCGCGCCGTCACCTCGGCGTGATCCTCGGTTAGTGTGTATTCCGAGAGATCGACATCAGCGCCGTTGGCCAGCAAAGTCTGCGTGATCCGGTCGATGGCGGCTGCATCGCCATTGCCCAACGCCAGTTCTCGAGTGGCGGCCAGCGCGGCTGTGTCGGCGGCTGTCTGCATTTGGCGGTATTTGGCGTAGCCCATCCCCATATCAATGACAAGGCCAAGCATACCGATGAAGGCAATCATAAAGAGCGCCGCCACCACCATCGATTGGCCGCTTTCTTCGTTCAAGAGCCTTCTACCGGAGCGAACTAATCTGAAAAATGGCAATCGTGTTGTTTGATTCATCGCCCAATCTCCTATTCGCAAATCCACAGCACTGTGAATGCAAGTTCGATTTTCGGCACATAGCCAAACGGAACTACCTTTCCATTACCCATTTTATAGAAATTTCCAGATTGCCATACATGGAAGAAGTACTATGGTCACTAGAATTAGCGTACTATTTCGCTGTTCATAACATAGGCGTAAGCTAAGAATTAGGAACCGTATAACATGATCCGGCATAAATATGCCTTCTGTACTACTCGCTTTGTCTTTGCAGATGTATCTGATCGTCTCGCTTTGTCCTTGTGCGCGCAACCACTTGAATGCGCTATACAGAAAGATTCGCCATATGAGAATATTCACTCGCCTCCGCTGGTCAATGGTTGTTGGGCTGTTCAGCCTGATCTGCGGTGTCTTGCCGGCGATGTCTGTGGCGACGAATGTCGTTTACGCAGATGAACCCTGGCAGACACAGACATATCAGGGACAGATTGTGTCGCTCGATGGATCGATCCTGACATTACAGGCGTCGGATGGGTCCGTCATAGAAGTATTGATGGAACCACATACCCAAGTTGTAGCCGACAAGAGCGCTGTTCAACGCGAAGCATCGTTGGCGGTGGGGCAACAGGTGACGGTGCATACCATGCGCGACGAAACCGGCGCCCTCCGCACCGGTTACGTGCGTATCGCACCGGATGTCTCGCCGCCGGCGCAGTCTGGGCCGATGGGCGAACTGCTTGCGCAGAGTGCTGCCAGCGCGCCGCGCTGTGGCCCTGTCAGCAACAACTGGCCCACCTTGGGGCAGAATGCCAACCACAGCTTCAACAACACCGCCGAAGAGAGGCTGTGGCCGCCATTGGATCTCTACTGGAACTTCCCAGGCCAATGGAACCTGAGCACACCGGCCGTGGTCGGCGACGTGGCCTACTTGGGCGCCTACGACGGCATCTATGCGCTGCACCTGGGCGTGCGCCAGGTGCTTTGGTCGCACAAGACCGATCAATTCGGCGGTACCTTGATCGGCGACAACGACCTCTCCAGCCTCACCGTCGTCGACAACAGTGTCTACTTCGGTACCTGGGCGGGTTACGTCTACTCGCTGGATAAGCAGAGCGGCGCCGTGGCCTGGGGGACAAGCATCATCCCCAGAACCTACTGGCCCACGGTCCATTCCCCTGTGATCTACGGCAATCAGCTCTTCATCACCGCTGAATACTGGGATGCCGCCAATCTGCGCTGGCGCCAGACTGTCTACGCCCTGGATCGCACCAACGGTACGCTGCTCTGGCAGACCGATGTCTCGATCAAAGAGGCCGAAGTCGGCGTCATCTCCGATCCTGTCTACGCCGATGGTCGCGTCTTCGTGGCCACCACCGTGGACGGCGTCTACGCCCTGGACGCGCTGACAGGCGCCATCATCTGGCAGCAGCCGCCGCCCGCCGAGGCCAATACGGCGCTGGTCAACTTTGACGGCTACCTGCACATCCAAGACGGGCGTGTCTTCGTCCTCTATGATCTGGGTGAGTACGCCGAATACCAGGATCGCCTCTACGCCTTCGACGCCGCATTGGGTACGATACTCTGGCAGTACGAACCCCAGGCGCCGGCAACCCTCTTCGGCTCGTCGCTGATGATGAGCGGTTCGTCGATCTACGGCTTCGTGCTGGCGGCAGATGACACCACCAACAAGTATCTGGTTGCCATCGATATGGCCTCGGGGCAGGAGGTACAGCGGGTCCAATACACCGACAACGGTGACGACGCTGGCTGGTGGTGGCTTTCGGGCGCCAATGGGCTGGCGTATCGTGTATCGTCGGCGGTGGGCCTGGTGGCCTTCGATCTGCAACAGGGTGGGCAGGCCATCTGGCAATACACGCCGCAGACCTCTGTGGAAATCCCAGTGGTGCCGGCCAATGGACGGCTGTTGATGATCGACGTCCGCTCCAATCTCTACGTCTTCAATACAAGCTGTGTATTTGAGACGCCGACGCCCACGCCGACACCCATGCCGACCGATACACCCACGCCGACACCCACGTTCACCCATACCCCAACGGTGACGCCGACCTTCACGCCTACGCCTTTCTGCGTGGAAGAACCCTGGTCGGTCAGCTTGAACGGGCTGGACGCCGGTACCGTGCTCAATGATCAGATCCCCGGCCTGGTGATCTGGGCCGAAAACGGGCGCAGTAGCCACCCGGACAAGGCGATCATCTTCGATAGCTCGCACCCCACCGGCGGTGACTACGATCTCGGTACGCCCAACGAAGAATTCGGTGGACCGGGCGTCGGCGCAGGTGGACGCGCGGGGCAGCCGTTCGAGAACAGCGAACCGCTGGGCAACCTGGTGATCATCGCCGAAAACGACGCCGACGCCAACACCGACGGGCGCGTCGACAACCCCGACGACGAAGGCTCCGGCGGCAAACTCTACTTTGAGTTCACCGATCCACAAGATCTCGACACACTGCACGTGGTCGACGTTGATGGCGGTGAAGTGGGCGGCTACATCCGGCTCTACGACACCGGCAACACACTCCTCGACACGGTTGACATCGTCTCCACCGGCGACAACGGCGTGCAAGAAGTCGAAGTGAAGGTGCGCAACGTCAAGCGCATCGAGGTGCAACTGATCGGCTCCGGCGGCGTCCACACATTCAAGACGTGTGAAATGATCGCCCAGCCGACGCCGACACCAACCACGCCGCCTACGCTGACGCCGACGCCTGCCGCCACACCGGACATCGAGCAATTGCCCGATCCGGATGCCTGCTATGGCGTGGCCGACAGCACCAGCACTCGCAACGACGGCGCTCAGTTGGATACACTCACCTTCCTCAACCGGCTCACCGGCGCCACTTCATCGGTGAACGGGCAGATCGGCAACACCGGTACATACAACATCGAATCGGTTGCCTTTCAGCCCGGTAGCCTGCTACTCTATGCCGCCGACGGCAACCGGTTGGGGCATCTCAATATCAGAACGGGTGCGTTCACCGCGGCGCCGAATACCTTCGGCGCAGGTGAAGGCTACCTTGATGGCTCGACCAACAAAACGACCATCACCATGAGCGACATCGACAGTTTGAGCTTCAACCCGCTCAACTTCGATCTCTATGGCACACATCGTCGCGGCGGCAACGATCTGCTCTTCCGCATCGATGTGAGCAGTGGACGCCTGGTGCCGGATGCGTTCCCTGATCCTTATCGCGCTGGCCAGTATGTCGACTTTGTCGAGGTCGGTTCGGTCGGCAACCTGGACGACGTTGACGACATCGCCTTCGATCCCATCACCGGCACGCTGTATGGCGTGATCAACGAAGGCAGCGAAACCAGCGTCAAGCTCGTCACCATCGACGTGACCAGCGGCGCCATCACAACGATTGGAGACGTTGTCGACAACCGCGGTCGCATGATCCAAGACGTAGAGGGCCTGAGCTTCTTCAACGATGGTGGGCTGTACGCCTCCACCGGCAAGAGCGGCCCCACCACCAACGGCCTCTACCTCGTAGACAAGTACACGGCAGAAGGGACGCTGATCGGCCAGTTCACCGAGCCGCTGCGCGACTTCGAAGGCTCCGACTGTCTGACGGCCAACGGCATCCCCACAGCCACACCGTCGCCGCCGCCGCCGCCCACACCGACGCCGAACGCTACACCCGACGTCAACCAACTGCCCGACCCCGACGCTTGCTACGGCGTGGCCGACAGCACCATCTACTCGAACGACGGTAGCCAACTGGACACGCTGACCTTCTTGAACCGGCTCACCGGCGCCACCGAATCGGTGAACGGCAAAGTCGGCAACACCGGCGCCTACAACATCGAGGCCGTCGCCTTCCAGCCCAAGAGCGTGGTGCTCTACGCCGCCGACGGCAGCCGCTTGGGCACGCTGAACCTCAAGAGCGGCGCTTTCTCGGCCATCGGCAACGGCTTCGGCACGGCGCGTGGCTATCTTAACGGCAGCACGAGCATCAGCTCGATCAGCCTGAGCGATGTCGATAGCCTCAGCTTCAACTCGGTGACCTACGATCTGTACGGCACCCACCGTCGCAGCGGCAACGATCTGCTCTTCCGCATCAACGTTGCCACGGGCAGCTTCGTGCCAGACGCCTTCCCCGATCCGCACAGACCGGGGCAGCGCGTTGACTTCGTCGAAGTAGACGCCATCGGTAACCTCGACGACGTCGACGACATCGCCTTCGATCCCGTCACCGGGACGCTCTACGGCGCCATCAACGAAGGCAGCGACACGCTGAGCAAGCTGGTTGTGATCGACCAAACCAGCGGCGACATTGTCTATATCGGCGACTTTGTCGACGCCGGCGGCAACATGGTGCAGGACATCGAAGGACTCAGCTTCTTCAACGATGGCGAACTGTACGCCTCCACTGGCAAGAGCGGCCCCACCACCAACGGCCTCTACCGCGTGGACAAGCACACCGGCGTGGTGACGTTGGTCGGCCAGTTTACCGAGCCGCTACGCGACTTCGAAGGCTCCGACTGCCTCACCGCCACCAACATGGTACCCACGCCCGAACCGACGCCGGAACTCTGCTACGTGCCGGCGCCCAGCAGTTGCGAACTCTACCCGATTGCGCTGCACAACCAATCGTTGCAGGGCATGGCTGTGGGGCAAGAACTGATCGACATCTACAACGGCGTACAGCCCGGCAACTTCGGCTGGCTCACCTGGCAGGGTAGCCCCGACGTGCCGACGCTGGTCACCAGCCTGACGCCGCCCGGCGACAGCGAAACGTACGTGAATCCGTACTACGCCGCCGATCACTCGATCTCCATCGGCGATTGGGTGCAAGGATCGCCCGGCGTCGCCAACGCCAGCAACGTGCGCGCCGCCCTCGATGATCTGATGGAACAGGACATCGTGGTGCCGGTTTGGAATCAGGCTGAAGATCAGGGCAACAACGCCAACTACCGTGTGTCCGGCTTCGCCAGTGTGCGCATCACCGACTACAAGTTGCCCAACCAGAACCGCATCTCGGCCATCTATCTCGGCCCCGCGGACTGTGGTGCAGCTTCGCAACCACCGGCAGGCGTACCCATGTGCGCTGAGCCACCCACGCCTACACCGTCACCGACTCCGGCGGTGGTGAACGCGGGCAATCACTCGATCACCTTCATCGGGGTACGCTACGATTATCCGCAGTCAGGGCAGTCGACCTGGTACTACACCGTGGAATCGGGCCGACGACCTTCGATCAGCTACGTGGACTTCGATCTCAACCTGCCGCAGGAAGGCGGACCGCACCAGGTAGTCGGCGGCACCAATGGCGCCGGCATCTGGGTTGCCAATCAGAATGACCGGCAGCCAGGCGAGGGCGATCCCTTCATCGGATACGACAACTCGATGCAGATCAACGGCCTGCAATTCGGCGAATCGTTCGACGACAGGGAAGTGCGTAACTACTACTTCACCTTGGATAAGAACTACTCGCTGGGGCAGATCCAGGCCGGCATCAAAGACAGACGCAACATCTACATCGTCGATATCTTCGGGCCAGGGACCGCCGTGATGCCCACGCCCACGCCGACACCCATGCCGACGTCGACACCGGCGCCGTCTGTTACACCGACGCCGACTGTGACGATGACACGCCTCCCGACGACGCCCATGCCCGGCGCCATCGACGGTTGCGCCATCGCACCGCTGGGCATTGCCGGCGAGTACAACCTCTTCTTGCTGAACGATCTCTATCGATCGTACACCGACGCCCAAGGGCGTGTTGCTGTGGGACGCAACGCCGTGCTCACCGGCTTCGGCGTCGGCGTCATGCTCTCCAATTCCAACGGCAACCGCGATGATCTCATCGTGGGCGGCAACCTGAACTACAGCAACGGTCAGGTTCATCGGGGCAACATTGCCTACGGCGACAGCGCCGTGATCCAGCAGAACGTCGGCATCCCCAATGGCACTGCCTACCAGGGCCAGGTGCTCGACTTCGATCTGGCGCGCAGCGACATGCCGTTGCTCTCGGCGCAGATTGCGCAAATGCCCGCCAACGGCTCGGTGACATTCCAGTACGGCATTCTCACCCTCACCGGCTCCGACAGCAAGCAGAATGTCTTTGCTGTCAACGGCGCCGATCTGAGCGCGGCCAACACGTTGCGCATCAACGTGCCGACAGACGCCACTGCGCTGATCAATGTCAACGGCGCAACGGTGAACTTCCAGTACATGGGCATGTTCATCAACGGCGACGGTGGTGACACCCCGCCTGGGCAGGATCGGGTGCTCTTCAACTTCCACCAGGCCACCACGCTGAACATCAGCGGTATCGGCGTCAAGGGCAGCATCCTGGCGCCACAGGCCGTGGTCAACTTCAGCAACGGCCACATCAACGGCACCCTGATCGCCCGTTCGATGGCCAATGGCTACGGTGAAGCGCATCACTATCCGTTCGTGGGCTGCGTGCCGCTGTTGGAGGCGACGCCGACACCGACGCCGCTGCCCACCAACACGCCGCTCCCGACCAACACACCGACGTTCACGCCGACGCCGACGTTCACACCAACGCCGACGCCGTCCAACACACCGACGTTCACACCGTCGCCAACGCCGACGTTCACCCCGGCTACCACGGATGCAGTACCGCCGACGCCGGTCGGCCCCGCCGAATTCTGCATGGGGCCAAGCCCCATCACCTTCGCCGGGCTACCCGCTGGGCTGATCGTGAATGATCAGGTGAACGGTGTGTCGATCCGTGCCGAAAATGATCGCTCCGGTCACCCCGACCTGGCCGTGATCTTCGATAGCAGCAACCCCACCGGCGGTGACGTCGACCTGGGCACGCCCAACGAAGACTTCGGCGGCCCCGGCATCGGTGACGGTGGTCGCAGCGGCCAGGAAGGCGAGAACAACGCCGCCCTGGGCAACCTGCTGATCATCGCCGAGAACGATGTGGACGCCAACAACGATGGGCTGATCGACGATCCCGACGACGAGGCCGCCGGCGGACGTCTGTACTTCCAGTTCAACAGCCCACAGGACATCACTTCGATCTACGTGGTGGATGTGGAAAGCGGCGGTGGTGTGGTACGCGCCTTCGACGAAGACGGCTCGCTGATCACCAGCGTCAATATCGCCTCGGTGGGCGACAACGGCGTGCAGGAAGTCTTCCTCGACGTGGAAGGCGCCCACTGGCTCGAAGTCGAGTTCGCCACCTCCGGCGGTGTCTACGGCCTCTGCCCGACCTCGAACGATCCGCCGTCGGGTGCGCCGTACGAAGAGAACCCGCGTGTGGATCATGGCTTGCAGGCGCTGTACACCTTCAACGAAGGCAACGGCAACACGATCTACGACGTCTCCGGTGTGGGGACTGCCATGAATCTGGTCATCGCCGATCCTGGTCAGATCCAGTGGATCGACGGCGGCCTTGACGTCAACGGCGCCACCCTCATTGCCACAGAAGGCGCGGCCACCAAGCTGATCAACGCCGTGAGTTGGAACAGCGCCTTCACCTTCGAGGCCTGGGTTGTGCCGCCCGCGTCGCCTGCCGCGGCCAACGCCGTCATCGCAGCGCTGGCACAGGACAGCACCGACCGCAACTTCTCACTGTGGCAGCAGGACAACCGCTACCACATGGCCTTGAAGACAAGCGCAACCAGCATCAGCGGCCTGCCTGCACTGTCTTCGCCGGAGGATTCGGTGGAAGCGAAACTGGTGCAACTCGTCTTCACCCGCGACGCTGCGGGCGAGGAACGCATCTACATCGACGGCGTCCCCGTGGCGAATGCCACCATCGATGGGCTGATCACCAACTGGGACAACAGCTTCCGGTTGACCATCGCCAACGATCTGACGGGCAATTCGGTGTGGGATGGTCAGTATCACCTCATGGCCATCTACAATCGGGCGCTCTCGTTGGGTGAGATCTACCAGAACCTGGATGCCGGCGTCTACGATGCCAACATCGGCACACCCATCGTCATGGAATCCAACCCCACGGCGCTGGTGGCCGACGGTCATAGCACCAGCCATCTCTCGCTGACTGTGCAGGACATTGCTGGCAATCCAATCGCCAACAAGCTGGTCTCGTTCCAGACGACGCTGGGCTCCATCAGCCCGGTGACTGTCACCACCGACGCACAAGGACACGCCGAAACTGTCCTCACGGCCGGCCTGCAACTCGGTCGGGCCAAGGTCACAGCGCTCACCGATGTCTCGCGCGGCACCGTCTACGTCAACATCGTAGAAGGCGCCAGCACCGTCGTCTATCCCGATGCCGGCAGCACGCTGCAATACCTGGCGCCCGACGGCAACGGCAGCACGCGGATCGAGATCCCGGCCGGTTCTGTCGGCACCGAGACGAGCCTGCACTACGCGGCGATGACAACCGTCAACGCATGGCAGCCGGACTTCGTCTTCGGTGGGCGCGGCTTCAGCCTCGACGCCTACCAAAACGGTCAGCCGTTGGATCACTTCGTCTTCGATCAGCCGATTCGGGTCACCATCCAGTACACCGAAGATGAGGCCGAAGGTCTCAACGAAGACGAGCTGATTCTGCCCTTCTGGGACGGTGAACTCTGGATCGATGCGGCGACGAGCTGTACGCCGACCTCTGTGTATGATCGCGATCCCGAGAACAACACCTTCTCGGTGGAGATCTGTCACCTTACCGAGTTCAGCATGTTCGGCTTGCCGACGACGGGTAGCTTCTTGCTCTATCTGCCCGGCACTGTGCAAAACAGCAGTGGTGGGCATGTACCCGACGCAGGGCGAACGCTCTACCTGCCTGGTATCGCCCGGTAGATCGGCAGAATCGACGCCTGAAGTGAATCCGTAACACAAAAGACCTGCCAGGTTGCCCAAACCTGGTAGGTCTTTTGTGTGGCTGTGGTAGGCCCAAAGTGGCTTGTCTCACACACCCGCTTGGTTTCGATACGCTGCGCTACTCAACCGGCGCGAATCAGCCCGAATAACCAAAGTGATGTGTGGCTAAGAAGTGGTTTCACTGTAGGGTAGGTGCGCAAAAAAGGAACCGCCCACCGATGCATCGGTGGGCGGTTCCTTTTTGTTCTGTGTTTCTACATTGTGTTACCAGAAAACAACCATCTCCGTGTGAGCGCCCAAGCGAATGTTGTCGAAGGACAGAACGGCCAGGATCAACGGCATCCGGTAGTCTACCTGCACGATGATGTGGTTCTCGGCCGGGAAACCGCGGCCCTGGTATTGGATCGTCACCTGGGCGAGGTCTGAGTCCAGCCCACCACGATCAACTTCATCGAGCGCCAACTGAGTGAGGGTGGCTGTTTCGATGTTGTTCGCTGCGCCGCGCATGGCCACCTCGCGGCTGGCGTTCAGCACCACCACGTATGCCTGCACACCGCGGCCTACATCGAAGACGCCGGCCAACACCAGCAAGAGAACGGGTAACACAAATGCCAACTCCGCAAAGCTCTGTCCTGCTTCATTGAACCGTATCTTCAGCAGACGCCGACAGACCGTGGTATTGAATCGCTTGAGCCATAATCGCCACCAGCTTCTTGTTGCGCCGTGCCGCATTGTGTGGGGTGGTCTAACCCAAAGACCTTTCACTTGTGTAAGGTGCGCCCATCGGGTTTCACGATGTTGTTTGTCCACGTGTAGTTCCTGTTCACCGCGATTCGCTATTGTAAGTCTGCCGTACACCTGTACTCAGCAAAGCTAAAACATTACTTCGGAACCAGCGTTTCAAAGAAAGCATATATTCGAGTGGATCGTATCAAGCTGGGGAAACTTCCTCAATAGGAAAGAAGGCGGGTTCATAGTGCTGCGGTCCTCTTTAGTAATGCGTAAGTTTCGTTTTTAGCCAATAAAACACGCGATACAGGACGAGAGTACCATTGTTGACAAGGAAAGAGCGATTTACACTGGAGTCACAAAGCGAGGTTGACCTCTTCAAGAACTTGATAAGGAAGAGCCAACAATCTGCAGAGACATAATCTTTCATCGGCGCTACTTTGATTCTGATCCTAGGAGGATACTGTGAACACTCTGGCTTACGTTTATCTTTATGTCAAGAACATGTTTGTGATGGACGAAGAAGGACAGGGCATGGCGGAATACGGCCTGATCCTGGCGTTGGTCTCGATTGCCGTGCTGGCCACCCTCGGTCTGCTGGGCACCCAGTTGAACGCCAAATTCCAGGAAGTCGTGACGGCTCTGGGCGGCTGAGGCCTGAAACGGCGATTGCGCTCTCGCAAACTCAAATCGCCAACAACAGAATACAAAGATTCAGCAAAAAAGGGAGCCATCGGTTCCCTTTTTGCTTTCTCTCTCTCTACGACTTCATCAGGGGCATTCTGCCACGCACTGGGCCATGACGATGGACCACAGACGATGGACCACAGACGATGGACCACAGACGATGGACCACAGACGATGGACCACTCAGAAATGAATACGGGGTTGCCACCTGCAAACCTGCAACCGCCCACACTTACGAATGACTTTGGCTGAGGGCCGTAACCTCAAGATAAACACCATCTATTACGCGCTGGTGATCTGCTTGCTACATACCTCAAATCGTATCACTCGAAAACACAAGTACTATTGAGATATCTAGGCTATATAGATAAATTTTATATAGGTAATTTTTGACTATTTTGTAAGCGATTTTAGCGAGGTGACACAGTGGCTCAACGTCGAGGTTGGATATGGCTTTTCGCAGGCATACTGATGGCGCTGATTGCCGGCCTGCTAACCTTTCGCACGATCAACGAGGTGAGTAGCAATGCAGAGGCGGCTCGTTCAGACAGCGGACCTACGCTGCAAGTCTTGGTGGCGGCGCAGAACATCCCTGCACGCCAGTTGATCGATCCATCGATGGTGCAGATCCAGAAGGTGCCGGCCGCACTTGCCCCCGAAGGATACCTGCAATCTACCGAATCGGTCATGTTCAAGATGTCCAGCGTACCGATTGTGGCGGGCGAGATCTTGCTACAGCAGCGTTTGAGCGATCCTACTGATCCGGATTCCCCGGTTCTTTATCAAATTAGTGCAGATCATGTGCTGATTTCTATCCCCGCATCTGCCATACTGGGTCAGATCGGCATGTTGTCGGTAGGTGATCACATTGACATCGCCTACACCGTGTCTTTCGATTTCAATGTCAACAATGACGATGAGGAAACCACCGACGCTCAGCCGGCAACTACGTTCTTGAGCCTGCAAAATCTGGAAGTAAAGGGCCTGTTGCGCAAGCAATCACCCACCGACGACACGACCAAGATTCTCGGCCCCGACGCGCTGTTGCTGGCCGTCACCTCACAGGATGCACTGGTGCTGAAGCATCTGATCGACATCGGCGCACCGATGGACTTCTTCCTGCGGGCGCCTGGCAATGAGGCGTTGTCACCGGTGATCCCGGTGGACTCGCAGTATCTGGTGGATCGCTTCCAGCTACAGCTTGAAACCGATCAGGCGCTGGCCACCACCAAGTCACTCAGCCAGACAACTCCGGTTGATGTTGCGGGCGTTGCAGGTACGGTCGAGCAGAACAATGCTGCGGCGCAAGCGCCGGTGAACGACGCATCTGGCCAGTAGCATCGGCCAACGCCGCCCGATCTGGCAATTCCCGATATAAATGAGGCCGCTCCTCGTACTGTGTGCGAGATGAGCGTATAAATAAAGGATGGATCATGGGGACAGCAAAGAACAGTGAGACGATCCAGGTTCTGGTGCTAACAGATCGCGCCGACACTGTGAACCGCTTGCAGAGCATCTTATCTACCGACAAGCGATTCTCGGTTCGCTTTGTTAACACCGCACAGGATGCGCTCAAAGCGCTGGCCCAGGATGCCCTCCGTGTCATCGCTGTGGATGACACGATCCGAGATGTCACACCTTTAGAGGCCATCCGCAAACTGACCTTGCTTTCTCCGCTGACGCCGATTGTGGCGCTTGCCGATGAGCGCGCCGTCGCCTATGTGCGCGAGGCAATGCTGGCTGGCGCACGTGCTTTCATCCTCAAGCCACTGAACGAAGCCGACGTCTTTACGACGCTGAGCCAACTTGTCGAGATCGAGTCTTTGCGGCAAGACAGCATGGTGAACCGTAGCCCCGGTGGCCGCCGCAACCAGGTGATCCTCTTCATCAGCCCCAAGGGTGGCGTTGGCTGTACGACGCTGGCCGTAAACACTGCGGTGATGCTGCGCCAACTGACCAACGGCAGCGTCGCGCTGATCGATGGGCATGGCAGCCTGGGCGATCTGGAGACGGTGCTCAACCTGAACGCACAGTTTACCAGCAGTGATCTGCTGGCACAGGGCGCCAGCATGGATCTGGACCTGATCACCGGCATGATGGTGGTTCACAAGAGCGGGCTGCACGTTCTGGTAAGTGGACGCAACCTGGAGGAGACATCGCCCGCTGGTGTCGAACAATTCGAGAAAATGCTTTCCATCGTTGCAGCCGAATACGACTATGTGGTCATCGACGGCGGCGCCATCATTGAAGAGCAGACCAGCGTGGCGCTTAGTCTGGCAGACAAGGTGCTGCTTGTGGTGACGCCCGAAATGACGGCGCTGCATCGCACTTCGCTCTTCCTCCGGGCTGCCGACGAGAGCAGTTTCCCCCGCGAAAAACTCTATCTGGTCGTCAACCGCGACGGCATCAAAGGTGGCCTGGCCTCAGACGACGTGGGCAATCACCTCAACATGCAGGTGATCGCTGCTGTCACCGAGGACATGGGGTTGGTCACCTACTCGTTGAACCGGGGTGTGCCGCTGGTGCTGAGTGATCCGCGCAGCGCGGTGGCGCGCACCATCGAAAAGCTCACAAAACAGATGATCCCCGATCAGAAGCAGAACGCCAAGCAGTCTCAGAAGGGATTGTTCGGAAAGCTGTCGACCATGATTCAAGGGAGCACGGCATAGACATGGCAAGCGTTTCCCTGCGTCATCTACTTATGCAGCAACCCAGCCGGCTGGGGGCCTTTCTACTCGCTGGGCTGCTTTTTGTCTATGCCGGTTGGGTTGTCGGTGCGCAGCCGGAGGCAGGGCTGGGTACGCCGCTACCACTGCTCTTCTTCTATCTTGCCCTGTTGTCGCTGATCACGGTGATCGACCTCGAACAGCGACGTGTCCCCAATCTGCTGGTTGGCCCGGCTGCAATCGTGGCGCTGTCCGCGGCGGCGCTGCAATCGCCTCAGATGCTGTTGAGCGCGATCGTCGCCGGCGGCATCGGGTTTGTCGGCTTTCTGCTCATTGGCTTGATACGTCCTGGCGCGATGGGGGGCGGGGACATCAAGTTGGCTGGGCTGATCGGCCTCATCACCGGCTTGCCGTATGTTGTGGCCGCTCTGGTGATTGGCGTTCTCGCCGGTGGTATCGGTGCCGCGATCTTCATGATCACAGGCCGTGTGAAACGCACGGGGTCCATTGCCTACGCGCCGTACCTGTGTGCCGGCGCCGTGATTGTGCTTTTACATGGCGCCCAGATCGTCGCCTGGTATCTGCATTGATGCACTGATTGTATTTGGCAGGAGGTATTCATTGTGGCGCTGATCATTACGCTGCTGATCATGGTTGCCGTGGTCATCATCTTCGTTGGCATATTTCTTACCCTGGGGCCGGACAACGCGCTTGAAGATCGTCTCGCACAGAACGCCATGATGGCGGATGCAGATGCAGATTCGGGGCGCGACGAATTGAAACGACGCATGAATGAGCAGTTCGTGCGCGGCAAGTGGGGAGGAAACTTGAACCTCGCCCTGTTTCAGGCTGGTGTGAAACTCACTGCCGTTGAGTTTGTGGCGATAAACCTGGGGTTGACCGTGGCGTTCGCTGCGTTGGGTTGGTTGATCGGTAGGAATATCTACTCCGGCCTTGGGCTGGGATTACTGGCTGCCAGCTTCCCTCGCATCTGGCTCAAGCGCCGCAAGGACCAAAGGTTGGGTCTCTTTCAAGATCAACTGCCCGATGTGCTGAATCTGCTCGTGGGCAGTCTGCGATCCGGCTACGGTTTGATGCAGGCTTTGCGGCTGGTGTCGCAAGAGATGCCCAGCCCTAGCGCCGAAGAATATGAACGCGTTACGCAAGAGATTGCCTTCGGCGTCTCTACCACCAAGGCGCTCGGTCGGCTGGTGGAGCGCATGGAAAGCGCTGATCTGGAAATGGTGGTGGCCGCGATCCAGGTGCAGCATGAGGTGGGCGGTAACCTGGGCGACATCCTGGCGACCATCGCTGGCACCATCCGCGAACGTATCCAGATTCAAGGCGAAGTGCGCGCCATCACCAGTATGCAGCGGGCCACAGGCTACATGCTGGCCGCGTTGCCATTCATTTTGGGTGTCATTCTGCTCATGTTCAATGCCGATTACATGATGCGTGTCTTCGTAATGCCTTGGGTTTGCATTCCTGGGTTTGCTGTCTTCAGTGTCATTGTCGGGCTGATTATGATCTCCAGAATGGTTAAGTCGATTGAGGTGTAGGGAGCGAAATCAACTATGGAATTTCAGCAGATCCTCGACATGCTGCTTTCGGTTTCGGCACCGGCGCGGACGCCTTTTGCCATCACGATCTATGCCTCTGCTTTTGTGGGAATGGCCCTGCTGCTGGCAGGTCTTGGCATTTACCGCGAGTATCGTTACTGGGAAATCCAAAGACGTCTGCGTCAGGTGACAGCTTCGGCCAATCAGGCCGAAGATGGCATGGAAATGGAGAGCTTCTCGGAGCGTGTACTCGTGCCGATGGGGCGTTCACTGCTGGCCGGGCTGGGGCGCATGACGCCGGGGAGCAATCTTGAACAACTGCGCCAAAAGTTGACGATGGCGGGCAACCCCAACAATTTGGTGGTCATCGATCTGTTGGGGATCAAGATGTTGATCGGCCTTGTCATCGGCGGGCTGATCGGCGTCTATGTCTTCATTTTGGCCCAAATGCCCATGATCTCGGTTGTCTCATTCACGTTGTGCGGCTTCTTGATCGGCACCTACCTGCCGAATTTCTGGCTGAACAACAAGATCAAGAAACGACGCGAAGAGATGCGCCGTGCGCTGCCCAATGCCCTGGATATGCTGACCACGATGGTCGATGCCGGCCTTGGCTTCGACATGGCGCTCCTGCGTCTGTCGGACAGGTGGCACAATGCGCTGACCCAGGAATTTGAACGCATGATCAACGAGATGAACATGGGTGTTCGGCGTGTCGATGCGCTGCGTAATCTGGCCGACCGCAACGACATCGACGAGTTGCGCACATTCGTGGCTGTCCTCATTCAGGCGGACAGCCTGGGCATTTCGGTAGCCGAGATCCTGCACACACAGAGCGAGCAGATGCGGCTACGGCGGCGCCAGCGGATTCAAGAGCAGGCCAACAAACTGCCCATCAAAATGCTGCCCATCATTGCGATGTTTATCTTGCCGGCGCTCTTTGCGGTGATCCTTGGCCCGGCAATCCCTGTGTTGATCGATACATTCTCGGGTCTGTAAGAACCGTGGGATAGGGTTCCCCTCCGGAAAGGGACAATACAATGGCTGTAGACACTTCTGCTTGGCGAGATCCACGTTACCAAGAGGCAGCGCAACACGTGCAGGAAGGTGCATGGAAAGCTGCGCTGGAAAAATTGCGTGATTTGCAGACAGACTACCCAGATTACGCCGAGATCCAGTTTCTGATCGAGAGCACCCAGATGAAAGTGGATCTGGAACAGAAGCCGGTGTCGGGCCGTTCACCGATCATGGTTGCGCTGACCCAGCGCCGCCGCCTTGCCTACATGGCAGTGGCTGTATTGGTGATCGCCGTCCTCGTCGGCGGTTGGTATGGTTATCGGCGCTGGGTGGAACCGATGCAGCTAATACAGCGCTTTCAGAACGAACTCGCCAACGCGCTCACGCAGGCGGAACTGGCACTGGCCCAAGGCGCGTATGATGAGGCCGTACCGCTCTTCGAGAAAGTGCTGCAAATGGAGCCGCAGAATGCGAGTGCGCTGGCTGGCCTTAACGAAAGTCAGCGACAGATCCGCCTGAATGAACAGTACGAAGAAGCGGTCTCGGTGCAGAACAGCGGTGACACCACCGCGGCGCTTGCCCTGTACAACGAACTGTTGATGCAAGAATCCGACTACAAGGACGTCCCTGAGCGGGTCGCCGATATCCGCTCGCTGACGCAGGTGCATGATCTGTTCACGGAAGCAGAAAGCGCATACCAGGATCGCAATTGGTCAAACGCAATTCTATTGTATAATCAGATCCGTGAGCAGTCTGCCGTGTACGAGCCGGCAACGGTAGAGCAGCATCTATTCGACAGCTATAACCAATCGGCCAACGATCAGCTTGCCCAATCAGGTCTATCTCTGCCGCAGGTGGATCAGATCGCCGAACTCTACCGGCGGGCGCTGAGCTTGCGCCCGCGTGATGCCCTGGTACAGGGGACACTCGACCTGATCAGTGTCTATCAACAGGGCAAGGCGTTCATGGCAGTGCAGCAATTCAATCAGTCTATCCCGTTGCTCCTAAACCTGTACATCAGTGCGCCGAACTTCTTGGGCGGTGACGGCGTGCAGGCGCTCTTTGACTCATACGTAGGGTATGGTGCACAATTCGAGGCAGATGGTGATCTGCCCAACGCGTTGGTGCAGTACAACGCCGCCGCCTCGTTGCCCGTCGCCAATGCCATCGAAGCCAAGTTGCGGGCGCGTAAGGTGGAGATGGCCATGCTGCCGACGCCGACACCGACGCCAACCATTACCCCGACGCCTACGCCGGATCCGTTTGAGGCGATCATCGGGATGATCGAGCCAACACCTTCGCCCATCGAGCAGTTCACCGGTTGGATCGCCTTCAAGAGCGACCGGCCTGGTTCTCGGAGCGGCTTCTGGGTGATGCGGCCAGATGGCAGCGAACAGACGCCGGTCAACGATCCCACTGGCATCTACAATACGCTCAAGATTCAGGCCACCTGGTCGCCCGACAATCAGCAGCGCATTTGGGTGGAGGACGATGGCAGCGGCAAATCGGTGGCGATCTACATGTGGCGCTATGATGTCCCTGCTCACTGGCGAGATGCACGGGTGGAACTGCTGAACAACAGCGCCATCAATTACCAGGTCGCCTATTCGCCCAATGGGGAGAGTGTCGTCTTTACATCGCAACGTGGATCAGGTCCTCCAGACCATGCGATTGGCCTGTGGGGAGACGAGATCTTCATCTTCCACTTTGCCGATTTCAATTCAAGCGGCTACGTGACCCCCATACGGTTGACCAACAACGATTGGGAATGGGACAAGCACCCAACGTTCAGCCCCGATGGCCAAACCATTGCCTTCTGGAGCAATCGCATCTCTGGGCGAGCACAGATCTGGGCAATGAATGCCGACGGTACGAGTCAGCGCAACCTCAGCAACAACGAGTGGAACGACTGGGATCCTGTGTGGATTCTACCTCGACGTGAAGTGCCGGTGCTCAAGGATCAAAACTCGGTAGAGCTATTTGATCCCGACAAGTACCAGGCTGAACAGTAACAAAGCAGGCGGGAATGGGACTCTTCAATCGGACGCCTTCACAGACGACGCGACGCATGACGGCGCCGCCGGGCTACAATACGGTTGCACCAGTTCAAACGCCGGCGGCGCCGGCTCAGAAACCCGCGCCCCCTGTCCCCGAAAGGCCACCCGCCCCCCCTGCCACTCCGCGCACCATCAGTGGGCGTGAAAAAGATCTACCGTCCGCCTTTGTGATCTTGCGCGATCGGGTGCAACAGGAACTCATCCGCGATGCCAACCTCCATACCGAACGCATCAGTATGGAGGATGGCCGCATCCTCATCGAGCCGATTTTCGCCCGTTCCATCACCGAATCGGGCCTGGTGCTTAGCCGCGTCGAACGGCAGCATTTCTTCGATCTGATCCTCGCCGATATCCTCGGTTTCGGCCCCATTCAGCCATTGCTCGACGACGAAAGCGTCTCCGAAGTGATGGTCAACGGCCCCGGGCAAGTCTACGTGGAGCGTTCCGGCAAACTCACGCTGAGCGACGTCAAGTTCCAAGACAACGCGCACGTTTTGCGCATCATCGAGCGTATCCTGGCGCCGCTTGGTCGCCGCGTCGACGAGAGCAGCCCTATGGTCGACGCTCGCCTCCCAGACGGCAGCCGCGTCAACGCCATCATTCCACCCCTTGCCATCGACGGCCCCAGCGTTACCATTCGTAAATTCAGCAAGAAGCCGCTCACTGTCGAGGATCTGGTTCGCTTCGGCAGCTTCACCGAAGAATTCGCCAAGTTTATCGAGGCAGCCGTTGTGTCTCACCTGAATGTCATCGTCAGTGGTGGCACCGGTTCTGGGAAGACGACGCTGCTCAACGTGCTCAGTAGCTTCATCCCCGTTACAGATCGTATCGTCACCATTGAGGACAGCGCTGAACTTCAGCTGCGCCAGGAGCACGTGGTACGGCTCGAAACGCGCCCACCCAACATCGAAGGTAAAGGCGCCATCACCATCCGCGATCTGGTGATCAACAGCCTGCGTATGCGCCCAGATCGCCTGGTCATCGGTGAGTGTCGCGGCGGCGAAGCATTGGACATGCTCCAGGCCATGAACACCGGCCACGATGGATCGATGTCCACGGCGCACAGCAACTCCCGCGCGATACGTTGAGCCGCCTGGAAACTATGGTGCTCATGGCCGGTATGGACCTGCCGTTGCGGGCCATCCGCCAGCAGATCGCCGCTGCCATCGACGTCATCGTCCATGTGGAACGTATGCGCGACGGCAGCCGCCGCACCGTCTACTGCACCGAAGTCCTCGGCATGGAAGGCGAAACCATCCTCACCCAGGATATCTTCCATTTTGAGGAAGAAGGTGTGGATGAGAAGGGCAAGATCATCGGCCAATTGCGCACCACTGGCATTCGCCCCAAAGTGCTCGAACGCATGAAGGCCGACCAGGTGAACCTGCCCACCAATCTCTTCTCGGCAGCCAACCTCAACCGGCGTCGCCGCTGATCGAGTGGCCGACACGACCGGAGGACGTAAATGCCCGCTTTGCTCACCGTCTACAACCCACGGGCGCAGACCCACCTCGTCACCGCGGGCGCTGTGGCCGACAACTTCTGGACTCGTTTCGTCGGGTTGATCGGGCGCAAAGAGCTGGCTGAGGGCGATGGACTGCTCATCGATCCTTGTGGCAGCGTCCACTGTTTCTTCATGTCCATCCCCATCGATGTGATCTATCTGGATAAGCAGGATCAGGTTGTGGGCGTCGACCGCGACCTACGCCCCTGGCGCATGGGCGGCTTTTACCGCGGCGCAAAACGCGTTGTCGAAGTCCCCGCCGGCGCCGTCGACGCCACCGACACCCAAGTAGGCGATCACCTCCAGATCTCCCTCCACAACGAGTAGAATAATTCCTCTCCTGTGCGTTCCCAAGTGAATCAGGTATAATGTCTGCACACCAGTTCTGCAGGCGAATGCACGCGTCGAAACACAGAGCGATTTGCCCAACGCGCTTCGCCTGTCGTCCGCCCACACAAGGAGTCGCCCCCATGACCGAAGATACCATCCGCGTCGCCGTCATCGGCGCCGGACGCAATACCCGAGACAAGCACATCCCCGGCCTGCGCGCACAGGACAACGTAGAGATCGTCGGCGTCTGCAATCGCAGCCTGGCATCGTCACAGCGCGCCGCCGATGAAATGGGCATCCCCAAAGCCTACGCCGAGTGGACCGACGTCATTGCCGATTCGGACGTTGACGCTGTGGTGATCGGCACGTGGCCGTATATGCACGCCCGCGCCACCCTTGCCGCGCTCGAAGCCGGCAAACACGTGATGTGCGAAGCGCGCATGGCCATGAACGCTGCTGAAGCGCATCAGATGCGGGCCACGGCGCGCGCCCACCCGCAGCAGATCGCCCAGATTGTCCCCTCGCCCATGACCCTGCGCGTGGACCGAATGATCCAAAATCTGCTGGCAGACGGCTACCTGGGCGACGTCCTCGTGGTGGATGTGGTGGCCGGTGGCGACTTCCTCGATCCCGATTCGCCCATGCACTGGCGCCAGGACAGCGATCTCAGCGGCCTCAACATCATGGGCATGGGCATCTGGTACGAAGCTGTCATGCGTTGGGCAGGCACCGCCAAGACGGTGATGGCCTCCGGCCAGACCTATGCCAAAATGCGCCCAACCGCCGACGGACGCCTGAAGGCGGTGCGCATCCCCGAGCACATCGACGTCATCGGCGAGATGGTGTGCGGGGCGCAGTTGCACATGCAGATCTCGTCGGTCACCGGGCTGGCGGGCGCGCCGCGGGCCACGCTCTACGGCAGCCGCGGCACCCTGCAATTCACCCAGAACAAGCTGCTGGGCGGCCAAAAGGGAGACACATCGCTCTCCGAAATCGAGATCCCATCCGATCTTCAGGGCGGCTGGCGCGTCGAAGAAGAATTCATCAACGCCATCCGCGGCCGCGAAGCCATCACCCACACCTCCTTCGACGACGGCGTCAAGTACATGGAATTTACGGAGGCGGTGGCGGAGAGTTTGGCAGCGGGGAAGTCGGTGACGCTGCCGGTTTGAAGTTTTGAGATTCATGGAGATAAAGCGATTGGGCGATTAGGGGTGTTCAGATCGTCGAGACGAAATCCCCAATCCCTCAATCGCTTAATCTCCCAATCGCTTTATCTCTTTTTCCGACCATCCACTCAACCACTCGTCAAGGATCACACCATGAAACTCGAACACGTCGCCATCAACGTCGAAGATGTCAAGGCCGCGGCCCAGTGGTGGGTCGACAACCTGGGCATGAAGGTCATCCGCGCCGGGGACGTCCCCCCGTACATGACCTTCATCGGTGACGGCCAGGGCAGCATGCTCGAACTCTACAGCAACAAAGACATTCCCCTGCCCGATTACGCCAACATGCACCCCGGCAACCTGCACTTCGCCTTCTACGTCGAAGACGACATCGCCGCCCGCCGCGACGCCCTCGTCGCCGCCGGCGCCACCGTCGTGGGCGACATCACCGAAACCCCCGCCGGCGACAAACTGCTCTTCCTGCGCGACCCGTGGAACGTGCCGTTGCAGTTCGTGCAGCGCAAGGAACCGATGGCGTAGAAAACCGTAATGCGTGATTCGTAATGCGTAATTCGGGTTCGTCGATTCCGCCACGTTCGATAGGAACAGGGCAAACTCGACGAATTACGGATTACGCATTACGCATTCTATCCAGGCCGACAACAATATGACCCAGATTGATCTGACCCTTCCGCCCCAAGCCAAGACGTTCCTCTCCGCCGGCGAGGACGCGGTGACGCCTGCCGCCTTCCACATCATGATGAAGCCGCGTGGGGCGATTTGTAATTTGGACTGCGAGTACTGCTACTTCCTCTCCAAGGAGTTCATGTACCCCGGCAGTCGCTTCCGCATGGCCGATGATCTGCTGGAAGAGTACACCAAACAATACATCGAGGCGCAGCGCGTGCCCGAGGTGACCTTCGCCTGGCAGGGGGGCGAACCGACGCTGATGGGCCTCGACTTTTTCAAACGCGCCGTTGAATTGCAGCAGAAATACAAGAAGCCGGGGATGCACGTCCACAACGCGTTGCAGACCAACGGCACGCTGCTCGACGATGACTGGTGCCGCTTCTTCCACGACAACGACTTTTTGATCGGCCTCAGCGTGGACGGTCCTCGTGAACTGCACGACGCCTATCGCGTGGACAAGGGCGGCAAGCCCACCTTCGATAAGGTGATGGCGGGCATGCACCTCATGCAGCGCCACAAAGTGGAATTCAACATCCTCACCACCGTCCACGCCGCCAACGCCGACCATCCGCTTGAGGTCTACCGCTTCTTACGCGACGAAGCGAAGACGCAGTTTATGCAGTTCATCCCCATCGTCGAGCGCGACAACGACACCGGCTACCAGGAAGGGGACACGCCCACCAACCGCTCCGTCACCGCCGAGCAGTATGGGCGCTTCCTCATCGGCATATTTGACGAGTGGGTGCGCCGCGACGTGGGGCGCGTCTTCGTGCAGATTTTCGACGTCGCCCTCGCCGCGTGGACGGGCAACCGCCCCGGTCTCTGCATCTTCGAGGAGACGTGCGGCAGCGCCCTGGCAATGGAACACAACGGCGATCTCTTTAGCTGCGATCACTTTGTGGAACCCAACTACCGCCTGGGCAACATTCAGGAGATCCCGCTGATCGAGATGGTCGCCTCCGCCCAGCAGCGCAAATTCGGCCAGGACAAACGCGATCTCCTGCCCCAATACTGCCTCGACTGCGAAGTGCGTTTCGTCTGCAACGGCGGCTGCCCCAAGAACCGTTTCATCACCACACCCGACGGCGATCCCGGCCTCAACTACCTCTGCGCCGGCTACCGCGCCTTCTTCAACCACGTCAACCGGCCCATGCAGATCATGGCCGGCGAACTGCGTCACCGCCGCCCACCGGCCAACGTCATGCGCATCCTGGCCGAAGAAGAAGCCGCCCGCCGCCGCCAATTTGCCGGCGTGGGCCGCAACGATCCATGTCCGTGTGGCAGCGGGCGGAAGTTTAAGCAATGTCATGGACGAAGTAACTCGTAATGCGTAATGCGTAATTCGTTTACATTGACCGAGGGCATTGGATAGAAACGGGACGGACTCAACGAATTACGCATCACGTATTACGCATTACGCCTTCACCCAAAGGACCCCAATCCCCAATGACTTCCTCAACATCCCGTCGCTTCGCCCTCCTGGCCGAGCGGGATATCAACAAAGAAACGTATGTCGAGCCGTGGCCCGAGGCCGGTCTCCAGGTGGTGGACAGTCCTTTCGATCCGCAGCCCAGCCTGCGCGTCGAGGACGGACGCGTGGTGGAGATGGACGGCAAGCCGCGCGCCGATTTCGATATGCTCGACCTTTTCATCGCCGACCGCGCCCTCGATCTGTCGGTGGCCGAGACGGCGATGGCGACGCCGTCACGTGAGTTGGCGCGTATGTTGGTGGACATCAACGTCTCCGCCGGGGACGTGCGACGGCTGGTGGTGGGCTGCACGCCGGCCAAACTGTGCGACGTCATCCGCCACATGAACGTGCTTGAGATGATGATGGGGCTGACCAAGATGCGCGTGCGCCGCACACCCGCCAACCAGGCCCACGTCACCAACTGGCGCGAGAACCCGGCGCTGCTCGCCGCCGACGCCGCCGAAGCCGGTCTACGCGGCTTTGCCGAAGTGGAAACCACGGTGCGCGTGGCCCGCGCTGCGCCCTTCAACGCGCTTTCCGTCCGCGTCGGCACGCAGACAGGACGGGGCGGCGTGCTCACCCAATGCGCCGTGGAAGAAGCGCTGGGCCTGCGCCTGGGCATCAAGGGCATGACATCCTACGCCGAGACGCTGTCGATCTACGGCAGTGAACGCTCCTTCGTCGACGGCGACGACACGCCCTGGTCAAAGGCGTTTTTGGCATCGGCCTACGCTTCACGCGGCATCAAGATTCGCTTCACCTCTGGCACCGGCTCCGAGGCGTTGATGGGCTATGCCGAAGGACGTTCCATGCTCTACCTCGAAGCGCGCTGTCTGCTCATCACCAAAGGCGCGGGCAGTCAGGGCGTGCAGAACGGCTCGATCTCGTGCATCGCCCTGCCCGAAGCGCTGCCCGGCGGCGTGCGCGCCGTCCTCGCCGAGAACCTGATGGCGGCGATGCTGGGTCTCGAAGTCGCTTCGGGCAACGACGCCCTGGCCTCCCATTCCGCCATCCGCAAGACGGCCAAACTCATGCTCCAATTCATCCCCGGCACCGACTTCATCACGTCGGGCTACAGCGCCGTACCCAAGCGCGACAACATGTTCGGCGGCGGTAACTACGACGCCGAAGACTTCGACGATTGGACGGTGGTGCAGCGCGACATGCAGGTCAATGCCGGGATCCGTCCTGTGGGCGAGGACGAAACTGTGGCGATCCGACGCAAGGCAGCGCGGGCGATCCAGGCTGTCTACGCCGAATTGGGCTTCCCGCCCATCACCGACGCCGAAGTGGACGCCGCCGCCGTGGCCCACAGCAGCGACGACATGCCCGAGCGCGATCTTGTGGCCGACATCACCGCCGCGGACCAGTTCCTGGCCGGCGACGCCAACCTGCTCACCGTGGTGCGCGTCCTCCATGCCCGCGGCTTCGAAGACGTGGCCGCCAACATCCTCGAAATGGGGCGTCAGCGTGTGGCGGGCGATTACCTCCAGCCGTCCGGTATCTTCGACCGCGACTTCCGCGTGCGCAGCGCGCTCAACGACGTCAACGATTACGCTGGTCCTGGCACCGGCTACCGCCTCACCGGCGACGACTGGGACGCCATCCAGCGTATTCCCCAGGCCAGGCCGCCTCACGACTTCATCGACGCTCAGGTGGGCGATCCCCTACGCACGCTGGTGGAAATTGGCACGGCGAAAGTGGGGACGAACCCCGATGAGATCGTCGTCGCCGTCGGCCCTGCCTTCGGCAAGGGGCTGATCAAGACCATCGGCGAACTGCCTCACGACAAGGTGCTGGAGTCGCTCCTCACCGGCGTGGCCGAGGAAGGGCTGGTGGCGCGTATCGTCAAGGTTCACCACAGCGCGGACTGCGCCGCCTTGGGTCATGTGGGCGCGCAACTGAGCGGATCGGGCATCGCCGTGGGCATCCAATCGCGCGGCACCACCGTGATCCAGAAGAAGGGATTGGCCCCGCTCAACAACCTGGAACTCTTCCCGCAGTCGCCCAGCCTCACCCTGGAGATCTACCAGAAGATCGGTCGCAACGCCGCCCGCTATGCCAAAGGACTGGCCCCGCTGCCAGTCGGCGTCAAAGTGGACAATACCGCCCGTCTGCGCCTGATCGTCAAGACCACGCTGCTGCACCGCCGCGAAACCGAAGACGTCCGCGAGCAGCCGCCAACGGAGGTGATCTTCGACTGGGAACCGGATGTGTAGAAGGCAAAGTGCAAAAGGCAAAAATGATGAGTGATTCGATTTACCCCTTAGGTGAAAACGCCGCCGAATCGCTGCGCGCCGCCAGTGGACGTCCTTTCGGCGAGATTTCGCTGGACGCAGCCGTCTCCGGCGAGTTGACGGCAGACGATCTGCGCATCGACGCCGCCACGCTGCGTCGGCAGGCCGAAATGGCGCGGCAGGGCGGCTATCCTGACCTGGCCGCCAACCTGGAACGCGCCGCCGAGCTGACCGCCGTCCCCAACGAGACGCTGCTGGCGATGTACAACCAACTGCGTCCGCACCGGTGCAGCTACGAGGAATTGCAATCCCTGGCCCGCACCCTGAGCGAGGACTACAACGCGCCCGTCAACGCTGCGTTTGTGGAAGAGGCGGCGGTGGTCTATCGGCAGAGAGGGCTGTTGAAGCGGGTTGGATGAGATTTGTTGGAAAAGATGATGAGATGATGAACGAGGCTTGCCCCATCATCCCATCATCCCGTATCCCAAAAAGGAAAACCCCATGTACGCGATCCAGATCCTCCACGAAAACAACACCCCCCGCCTCATCTGGGCCGAAGCCGATGATCCCACCATTCAACCGGACGAAGTGCTCGTAGACGTCCACGCCACGGCGCTGAATCGGGCGGATCTGTCGCAGGCCGCGGGGAACTACCCACCGCCGCCGGGCGCGTCGTCGATCCTGGGGCTGGACATGGCCGGTGTGATCGCCGAAGTGGGCGCGGACGTGACCGGCTGGCGTCGCGGGGATCGGGTCTGTGCGCTGTTGGCGGGTGGTGGATACGCTGAAAAGGTGGCCGTCCCCGCGGCGATGCTCATGCCGATCCCCGGTGGATGGGATTTTGAGACGGCGGCGGCCATGCCCGAAGTCTACCTCACCGCTTTCCTCAACATTTTCATGGAAGCCAACTTTCAGCCGGGTGAGACAGTGCTGATCCACGGCGGGGCCAGCGGTGTGGGCACCGCGGCCATCCAACTGGTGAAGGCGGCAGGCGGCACGGTCATCGCCACGGCGGGCAAGGCGGACAAGGTGCAAGTCTGCTGCGATCTGGGCGCGGATCTGGCGATCAACTACAACGAGGACGATTTCGTCGCCGCTGCTCAGGATTTCACCAACAACACCGGCGTGGACGTGATCCTTGACATGGTGGGCGCGTCCTATCTGGCGCGCAACATCAGCCTGCTCAAGATCAAAGGGCGGCTCGTCTTCATCGCCACGCTGGGCGGCTCCGTGGGCGAGATCAATATCGGGCAACTCATGGGCAAGCGCGCCCGTCTGATTGGATCTGTGCTGCGGGCGCGTCCTGTGGCCGAAAAGACCGAGATCGTGCGGCGTTTCCGGCAGCAGTTCTGGTCCCACTTTGAGGACGGCTCGATGAAGCCGATCATCGGCAGCATCTATCCTGTGCAAGAGGCGCAGGCCGCGCACGACGCGATGCGCGCTTATGAAAACATCGGGAAGATTGTGTTGAAAGTAAAATGAACAACAAACCAGAGGAAAACTTTTTCGTCGGCCTGTGGCGATTGCTGGCAGGCCGGCGTCTTTTGATGGGGGCGTCGGTGCTGAGTGGATTGGTCTTCGCGGCGACGACGTTGATCCCACCGCTGTTGATCCGCCAACTCATCGCCTGGATCACCGAGGGCGGCGGCTCGTCCGCGGCGCTGTTGACCATGACGGGCGTGCTCGGTGTTGTCTACCTGGCGCGAGGATCGGCGCGTTACGCCTACGGCCAGTTTTCGCACATCGTGGCCTATGCCGTGATGGCCGACCTGATGGTACGCACCTACAGCCACCTGCAACGGCTGTCGCACCGCTTCCACAACCAGCAGCGCACCGGCGAAATGAGCGCCCGCGCCGTCAACGACATCGAGACGTTGGAAGACTTCCTGGCCCACGGCGTGCCCGAAATGGTGCTGGCCCTCATCGTGCCGGTGACGATGCTGATCGTGCTGATGACGATCAACACGTCGCTGGCGTTGTTGGTCCTCGCGCCGCTGCCGGTTGCCGGCTACTTCGTCTACCGCTTCATGCGCCAGATTCGATCCACGTGGCGCGCCGTGCGCGGCGAGATCGGCAAACTCGTGGCCCAATTCCAGGACAACCTCTCCGGTATGAGCGAGATCAAATCGTTCGGCCAGGAAGCGGCGCAGGCCGGGCTGATCCGCAACCACGCCTTCGCCTACCGCGACAACATCACCACCGCCAACCGCATCTCGCTCCTCCCCGCCGGCATCATCGAGATCACCGGCGGCATCGGATCGTTGCTGGCCGTCTGGTTCGGCGGTTCTTTCGCGCTGAACGGCGGCATGAGCGTGGCCGATCTCTTCGTCTTCATCGTCTATTTGGGACACATCTACCAGCCCATCCTGCGCCTGGCCGACATCGGCGACACGCTGCAAAAGGCCGTCGCCAGCCTGGATCGGGTCAACGAGTTGTTGGACGAAGAACCTGAGATCGTCAGCCCACCCAACGCCGTCACGCCCAAATCGCCGCGGTGGACGCTCCAGTTCGACGACGTCTCTTTCGCCTACAACGACGATGGTCCTGTGCTGGAGGGATCAACTTCGAGATCGGCGAGGGCGAGATGGCGCTGGTCGGCCCCACCGCGCGGGGAAGAGCACAGTCAGCAAACTCGTCCCCGCTTCTACGATCCCCAACGCGGCTCCGTGCGCCTGGACGGCCACGACTTGCGCACGCTCGATCTCGATTTCATCCGCCGCAACGTGGCGATGGTGATGCAGGACGTCTTCCTCTTCCACGGCACGGTGCGGCAGAACATCCTCTTTGGCAACCCCGGCGCCAGTGAAGAGGCCATGTTCGCCGCCGCCGACGCCGCCAACGCCCACGAATTCATCGTGCAACTGCCGCAAGGATACGACACCGTCATCGGCGAGCGGGGTGTGCGCCTTTCCGGCGGGCAGAAGCAGCGGCTGAGCATCGCCCGCGCCCTGCTCAAAGACGCGCCCATCCTCGTCCTCGACGAGGCCACCTCCGCCGTGGACACCGAGACCGAATGGCAGATCCAGCAGGCGCTCAACCGGCTGACCCAGAACCGCACCACCCTCGTCATCGCCCACCGGCTCTCCACCATCCGCCACGCCGACACCATCCTCGTGCTCGAAGACGGCCGCATCAGCGAAGCGGGCAGCCACGACGAACTCGTCGCCCAGAACGGCCGCTACGCCCGCATGGTCGAGGCACAAAGTCTGGCGCAACACTGGGAGATTGGGCTAGAGGAAGAGACGCTAGCCGTAGAATTTACGATTTACGAGGTTTTCATGCCACACAAACATCCATCCTCGACCTACGCTGACGCTGCTTGAGGTAACTGACCGCCTGTCGCACAAAGCGGAAGTTGAAGGGGTCATCCTGGTCGGTTCCGCCGTAGAAGACGCCATGACGCCGGTCAGCGACTACGATCTGGTGATTGTTCTCAAGGAGTCACCAATGCCGCTGCATGTGGGTGTCACCTCAATCGACGGGCGTTTCGCCGATCTGGTCTTTCACACAACGACGCAAGTGGAAGAATTTCTGGCGGCAACCAAGCCGTTTTCGTTTTTCGAGTGGACGGGACGCCTCGTTGGTTGGCTTGAAGTGGGAGAGATTCTTTTCGACCGTAGCGGCCTCTTGCGACAGCACAGGCGAGGCGCACAGCGGCGCATGGATTCAGGATGACCGCCGGCGACGCCTTCACGCCTGGAACGGCGTCAACTACAATCTTGCCGTGGCGCGGCGTCTGGTCGCCGCCGAAGACCCGCTCTACTTGCAGACACTCGATCTGCGCATGGCGCTCTACGCTCCCGCCGATCTCTTTTTCAACTACTTCCGCGCCCGTCATCTGCGCTGGAACGGCGACAAGCAGGCCATCCGCTACCTGAAAGCGCACGATCCAGACTATCTCGTCCTCTTTCAACGGTTTGTGAGCGAACAAGATCGAACGCAAAGTTTCGGCTGTATGAACAACTTGCCGTGCGCACGCTGGAACCGGTTGGCGATCTATGGGCAGATGGCGATACCGTCATCATGCCCGACGCCAAGATTGTGACCGCCGAGATGGAGCAGCAAGCGTTGGCATTTTGGGAGCATCTGATACAACAGGAGCAGTAGTTCACGATTTTGACGCGGAGAGAGCATCCTCAGATGCCGGGTAGACCGGAACAAGCCGCATCTGAGGATGCTCTCCCCGCTGTTTGTCAGAGAATCATGAACTACTGCGGATTGGAGATTGTCAACTCAAAATCAAAGGAGACCACCTTATGACCACCACCCTCACCCAAGAAGACCGCCTCGCCGCCGCCATCGATCATCTTCCCCGTGTACCGCTAGGACAGAAGAACACGCCCATCGAAGCGCTGCCGCGGCTGAGCGAGGCGCTGGGTGGTCCGCCGATTTACATCAAACGCGATGACCTCACCGGGCTGGCTTTCGGCGGCAACAAGACGCGTATGCTGGAGTTCAGCATGGCCGACGCGCTGGCCGCAGGCGCGGATACTGTCGTCACAGGCGCAGCGGTTCAATCCAACTACTGCCGCCAGATCGCAGGCGCGTGCGCCAAGCTAGGGCTGGATCTGCACCTGATCCTGCGCCCAGAGCGGGAATTCGACCGCGATCACATCAGCGGCAACAACCTGGTGCAGCGGCTGCTAGGCGCGCACGTCACCACCCTGCCTGATAATGACCGCAGCAAGCAGCAAGCCGCTATCCGCGCCAAGATCGAGGAACTGCGCAGCCAGGGCCGCAACGTCTACTGGCCCCGCCGCGAGGACACAGTGGATCTCGACGCCATCTCCTACGCAGAAAGCGCGCTGGAGATCGTGCGCCAGTGCCGCGAACTGGGGATCGCGCCCCGCTTCCTCTACGCTGCCGCGCTGGACACCACGCAGGCCGGTCTCGTGCTGGGGATGAAGGCGTCGGGCAGCCCGATCCACGTCAAAGGGATCTGTCCTTTCGGCGGCGAGGATATGCCGGATCGCATGATCGAGATGGCGCGCATGGCCAATCAGGCCGCCGAACGCCTCGATCTCGACGTCAATTTCACGGTCGACGAGTTCGACAACGACGCGTCTTACGTGGGCGAGCGTTACGGCGTCCCCACCCAGGCCGGGCTGGACGCCATCAGCCTCGTGGCCCGCACCGAGGGTATCCTGCTTGATCCCGTCTACACGGGCAAGGCCATGTCCGCACTCTTCGATCACATCCGCCGCGGGCTGCTCGATCCAAATGAACCGATTTTGTTCCTTCACACGGGTGGCGCGCCGGCCATCTTCGGGTATACTGAAGAGATTGTGAATGGATTGGGGCTGTCGGCAGAATAGGACGCGGCAGAATAGAACGCGGATTGGGCGGATTGAGCAGATCCAAGCGGATTTCTCTGGAGAAATCCGTTTTATCCGCCCAATCCGCTCAATCCGCGTTCTATCGAACGGCTAGAACCACCGCATGGGGAAGTGCAGTATGATCGAGATCAATCAGACGCGATTTCTGCGCACCGTCGAGGAGATGGGACAGATCGGGCTGCTGCCAGACGAACAGGGCGGCGGACGGGATCGCTATTCCTTCTCCGCGGCGGACAGGGCGGCGCGGGCGTATTTCCAGCGTGAGGCCGAGGACGCAGGGCTGACGGTGACGCTGGACGCCGCCGCCAACCTGTCGGCGCGGCTCGATTGCGGCGATCCTGAGGCGCAAACCGTGCTCATGGGCTCGCACCTGGACACGGTGCCGCATGGCGGCGCGATGACGGGGCGCTGGGCGTGCTGGCCGGGCTGGAAGTGCTGCGCACGCTCAAGGATCAGAACATCCCGCTGGCCTGCCACGTCGAGGTGATCGACTTTACCGACGAGGAAGGGCGCTTCGGCCACTTCTTCGGCAGCGGCGCGTTGACCGGTCAACTCAGCGACGAACACATCGAGACCTTCCTGCGCAACGCCGCCGCCCACCCCAAGGATCTGGCGACCATGCGCGAAATCGTCCCCGGCGGGCTGACGTTGGACGAGATCCGCTCGTTGTGTCGCGATCCGTCCTCGCTGGCGGGCTATGTGGAACTTCACATTGAACAGGGGCCACGGCTGGAAGATGCGCACGTGCCCATCGGCGTGGTCAGCGCTATTTTTGGGCGCAGATCGTGGGATGTCACCTTCCACGGGCGGCCCGACCATGCAGGGACCACGCCCCTATCCATGCGTGCCGATGCGCTGGCAGCTGCGCGCGCACTTCATCACCCGATCACAGGAGATCGTGGCGGATCACTTCCCCGATGCCGTGGTCACCTGCGGCAATGTCGTCGTCGAACCCGGCGTCTACAACGTCGTCCCCAACCAGGTGACGGTGTGGATCGAGTTCCGCGCCGCCACGCTGGGCGAACTGGACGGGATCGAGGCCAAACTCAACCATCTCCAGGTGAGGTGACGTTGCCCACGCTCACCACGTCCACGCGCCGGGTGATTTCCGAGACCGTCCCCACGCCCATGGACGGCGACATCCAGGGCGCGATTCGGGCGGCGGCGGATCGCTGCGGCTACGCCGTCCTCGATCTGCCTTCCGGCGCAGGACACGACGCCATGCTGCTGGCCGGCATCACCCCGGCGGCGATGTTGTTCGTCCCCTCGCACAATGGGCGCAGCCACGGCCCCGAAGAACACACCGATCCTGAATACCTGGTAGCAGGGGCGAATGTCCTGCTGCACACCGTTTTGGCGCTGGTGGGGCGCTAGGCACATGCCCGAATCTCTGTTTCCATATCTGGTTATGTTGGGGATCGGCCTTGTCACCGGCGTCACCACCGGGTTGACGGGGGCCAGCGGCGTGGCGGTGATCGTGCCGCTGCTGTCGATTATCTTGGGGTTCGACGTCCACGAGGCGATTGCCACGAGCCTGGTGGTGGATGTCATCGCGTCGGCGGTGATCGCGTATACCTACTATCGGCACGGTCACCTGCGTGTGGGATCGGGCGCGTGGATCGCGCTGGGGTCCATCGGCGGGGCGCAACTGGGCGCGCTGATCGCCGCCTATATCCCAGAAACGGATCTGGGTGCAGGCTTTGGGTTGTCGCTCATTGCTACCGGTGCGATCATGTGGAAGCGCCGCGGCCAGGGCTTGATTCCACAACTAAACCCAGACACCGCCTGGGCTTTGGCGCACCCGCTCAAGGAAATACTCGCCGCGATCGGGCTGGGCGTTTTGATTGGCATTGCGACAGGCATCACCGGTGCCGGCGGTGGATTGATGATCCTGTTGGTGCTGGTGTTGGTGCTGAGCTTCTCGATGCACGACGCCATCGGCACGTCCACGCTGATCATGGCCTTCACCGCCACATCGGGCGCCATCGGCTATGCGTTTCAGGGCGACGTCAACCTGATCGACGGCGTCATCGCGGGGGCGGGGGCCGCGGTGGGTGGGGTGGTCAGCGCGATTGTGGCCAACCACATTCGGGATCGGACGTTGCGAAAAGTGGTGAGCGTCTTCTTCCTTGGGCTGGGGGTGATCATGACGATCATCTATTTCACCAGCAGTGGGATCTCCTTGATCGAGATGTAGCCACTAAACGATCTTCTTTTGCAGCGTCTCCGGCACCAGTGTCCCCAGCATGGCCGCGGCCAGTAACCCCACCCCGGCAATCGTAAACGTGGCCAAGGATAGCCCCAACAGGTCCGCCACCGCGCCAACCACCATGGGGCCGCCGGCGCTGCCGCCGTCGCCGATCAAGCGCCACACGCCGAGGAATTCACCGCGCGATTCCACCGGCGCCAGGTCCGCGCCCAACGTCATCATCGTGCCTGAGCCGAGACCGTTGCCCAGGCCGATGATCGAAGACGCAACCAGCAACGAACCGAACCCGGCGGTGAAGGGAACCAGGGCCATGCCGATCCCCTGAATGGCGAACGAGGGGACGTAGGCAAACTTGCGCCCGAAGCGATCCATGACGTAGCCGGCCACAAAGAAGAGACTCATGTCCACGGCGGCGGCGACGCCCACCACCAGGCCCACCTGATCCACGCTCAGCCCCAGCACATCGGCGGCGTAGAGTGGGATCACGATGTTGCGCCCAGAGCGGATCATCTGCGCGAAAAGCTGTCCTGAGCCGGCGGTGGTGAGCGAGCGGAAGTGCTCGCGGATCATGGCGCCGGTGAGGGCGAAGTGCTCTTTCATCGTCCCCCGTTCAGGTGGGCGGTAGCCGCGGCGTTCCACAAAGCGCAGCGGGAAGAACAGGGCGATTGCCCCCACCGCAGCGTAGAGGAAAAACGGCACGCGCAGCCCAAATGCCGCACCCAGCGCCCCACCCAACAGCGGACCAGCAAACGTGCCGATGCGGTTGATGCCGCCAAAGACAGCAATCGCCTTGCCGCGCCCGGCACTGGGCGCGGCGTCGGCCAGGTAGGCATGGCGTGAGATGTTCCACATGGCGCCGCCCAACCCGAGGAAGAAGCCGTAGATCATCAATTCCACGGCGCTGCGTGCCAGACCAAACGCAAGGATCGACACGATCATCGTCACAATGCCGATGATCATCGACCGCTTGCGCCCCAGCCGCCCGATCAATATCCCAGCCGGCAGATCACCCACCAGCGTCCCCAACCCCTCGCTGGCCAGCACCAACCCCACCAACGCATACGAAACATCGAACGAAGCCGCGTACAGCGGCAACACCGGCACCAGCAGCCCACGACAGAATGCGAGCAAAAATGTGGGGATGTAGATTGAATAGATGATGGATGAGTTGTCGCGCAAAAGAACCCCCAAGGTAAATTTACGATTTGCGATTTACGATTTCCAATCGTAAATCGCAAATCGTAAATCAAGAATGAAAGATCGGCTTCAGCGCCGGATACAACTGCCCATACCGTCGATACGCCTCATCGTAGAACGCGATGTTCTCGGGGTGAGGACGGGTGCTGCCGGTGATCTGGACAGTGGCGGCGCAGGCGCTTTCGACATCGGGCCAGAAGTCGGCGCCGACGGCAGCGAGGAGAGCGGCGCCGTAGGCCGCGCCCTCGGTGGTGTTCACGGTGACAAGTTCAGCGTTGAAGACGTCGGCCAGGATCTGCCGCCACAGCGCGCTGCGGGCGCCGCCGCCGGCCACGCGCACCTGATCCACCTGTCCTAGACCGGCGTTGCGCATCAGCTCGAAGCTGTCGCGCAGCCCAAACGCCACGCCTTCGAGGACGGCGCGGGTCATGTGCGGCTGGCTGTGGCGCACGGTCAGGCCCACAAACGCGCCCCGCGCCAGCGGATCGGGGTGGGGCGTGCGCTCGCCGGTGAGGTAGGGGAGGAAGAGCAATCCTTCGCTGCCGGCAGGAATATCGGCGGCAGGCGCCAGCAGATCGTCGTAGACCATGCCCGGCGCCAACGTGTCGCGGTACCAGCGCAAGCTGCCCGCGGCGGAAAGCATCACGCCCATTAGGTGCCACTTGCCAGGGACGGAGTGGCAAAACGCGTGCAATCGCCCTTCCGACTCGATGAACGGCTTGTCGGTGGTGGCGAAGACCACGCCCGACGTCCCCAACGCCAGCGAGACGATGCCTTCGCTGACAGCGCCGGTCCCTACCGCGCCTGCCGCCTGATCGCCGCCGCCGGCCATCACCGGCGTCCCCGCGTGGAGACCCGTCGCCTCTGCCGCGGCGGCGTTGATGTGGCCGGTAATCGCCGGTCCTTCGTACGTAGGGGGCAGCCAATCGGCGGGGATCTCCAACGCTTCGAGCACCGACGGCGACCAGTCGCGCGCCGCCAGATCGAAGAGGAGCGTCCCCGCGGCGCCGGCTTTGTCGGTGGCGTACTCGCCGGTGAGTCGAAGACGGACGTAGTCCTTGGGCAAGAGGATGTGCCGCGCTCGGGCGTAGATCTCCGGCTCATTCTGCGCCACCCACAGGATCTTGGGCGCAGTGAAGCCGGTGAGCGCGTCGTTGCCGGTGACGGCCACAAGACGATCTTTGCCCAACCGCGCCCGGATGTCATCGCACTGGGCGGCGGTGCGTTGATCGTTCCACAAGATCGAGGGGCGCAGCACCTGGCCCGCTTCGTCGAGCAGCACCAGGCCGTGCATCTGCCCTGTCAGGCCCACACCCACCACGTCCACCGGATCTACGCCAGACTGAACCAGCACACTGCGGATGCTCTGAATCGTCCCCTGCCACCACAGGTCGGGGTCCTGTTCACTCCAAAGAGGATAAGGGGTTTCGTAACCGTATTCCGTCGCGCCCACAGCCACAATCGCGCCCGTTTCGTCGATAAGCAGCGCCTTGGTGGCCGTGGTAGACGAATCAATACCAATCACGTATGGCATAGCGCCTCCAACATGGAGAGTGGTGATTTGATTGGTGATAGGGGCGGATCTCTTCTCTGCCCCTATCACCAGTCACCAATCACTTTTTTATCTACCGAACGCCCAAAATCAAATCCACCACCATCTGATCCAGCCGTTCGTAGGGTTTGCCGCGGCTACCCAATTCGACACGGTCAAATTGACGGGCTTTGAGCTGGGCGGCGGCTTCGGCAGAGTACTGGCTCACCTGGCTCTCGCCGCCGCGGATCTCGGCCAGCAACGCCTGAATTTCGGCGTCCTCGCGGAACTGGCGCGCCTTCTCTTTGAGAACGAGGTAGGTGCGCATGCAGCCGCGAGCGAAGGCTTTGACGTCTTCGTAGTCGGAGGTGCGGTATGCGTGGGCGTCGAAGTGCTTGGGGTTGTCGTAGCCCACGTCTTCGAGGAACTTGACCAGGAAGAACGACTGCTTGATGTTGTGCGAGCCGAAGCGGAAGTCCTGATCGTAGCGGGCGAAGTTCTGATCGTTGAGATCGATGTGGAAGAGCTTGCCGGCGTCGTAGGCCTGGGCTACGGCGTGCATGAAGTTGAGGCCGGCCATCTGTTCGTGGGCCATTTCGGGGTTGACGCCCACCATTTCAGGGTGATCCAGCGTCTCGATGAAGGCCAGCATGTGGCCGGTGGTGGAGGGGAAGATGTCGCCGCGCGGTTCGTTGGGCTTGGCTTCCAGGGCGAAGCGCATCCCGTAGCCCTGATCCATGACGTACTCGCCCAGGAAATTCAGCGCCTCGCGGAACCACTTGAGCGCGTCGAGCGGGTTCTTGCTGCTGTCGGTCTCGGTACCTTCGCGTCCGCCCCAGAAGACGTAGGTGGACGCGCCCAGTTCCGCGCCCAGATCGATGGCGTTCATCGTCTTTTGCAGGGCGTAGGCGCGCACGTCGGGATCGTTGCTGGTGAAAGCGCCGTCGCGGAAGGCAGGATCGGTGAAGAGATTGGTGGTGGCCATGGGTACAACGACGCCCGTCTCGTCCAGCGCCTTCTTGAAATCGGCCACGATCTTGTCCCGTTGCTGCGCTGTGGCGTCGATGGGGACGAGGTCGTTGTCATGGAAGTTGACGCCCCAGGCGCCCACTTCGGCCAGCATGTGTACGATCTCCACGGGCGAGATAGGGGCGCGCACCGGTTCACCGAACGGATCGCGCCCGATGTTGCCGACGGTCCACAGGCCAAACGAGAACTTATCGGCGGCGGAGGGGGTGAAATTGCTCATTTAAGGCTCCTTGATGGGGAAGAGATTGGGGGATTAGGCGATTGGGGGATCAGGGGATTTCAGATCATGCATGCACACGATCTGAAATCCCCTAATCCCCCAATCCCTTAATCTCCAAGTCGGTAAAATCGAATCGCGTTTTCGCGTAGAACTTTCTCTTGTTCACCCGGCGCCAACTCTGCAATGAACGCTGACGCCGTCTCAAACCAGCTGCGATAGGACGCGGCCAGCGTCGCCACCGGCCAGTCGCCGCCGAACATGACGCGGTCCGCGCCGAAGACGTCGAAGATATGCTCGGCGTAGGGGCGCAGATCGGCGGCTGTCCACGCTTCGGGATCGGCTTCGGTGACCATGCCCGACAGCTTGCAGCAGACGTTGGGGAAGGCCGCCAACTCGCGCATGTGCATGGCCCACGGTTCCATGACGCCGTTGCGGATGTCGGGTTTGCCGATGTGATCGAGGACGAACGACACGTTGGGGCATTGGGCCACCAGCGTCACCGCGTCGGCGGCTTGTGGGTGGAAGATGCAGATGTCGAAACTGAAGCCGAACTCGGCCACGATCTGCACACCGCGCACGAAGTCGGGCTGGGTGGCGAAACCGAGCCCTTCGCCCTGGATCAGGCGACGGATGCCCTTGACCAGCGGGTATTGGCTCAGCCCTTCCAGTTGCGGACGCACGGCCTCGCCCCGCTCCAAACTGGCTCCGGCAACGATACCGGAAATGCGCGGTTCGTCGTTTGCCAGTTGTGTCACCCAGGCGGCTTCTTCGATCATCTGCTCCGGCGCACAGTCGGCCTGCACAAAGACGATCTGCTCAAGTCCTAAACCGGCAGAGGCTTCGTCCAGGTCGGTGGGGAGGAAGGCGCGGTTGATTGCCGGTACACTTTCCAGCCAGGGATAGCGCAACGCTGCCGGATCCCAAAAATGGACGTGAGTGTCGATGTAGCGGGTTTGCTCAGTCATGGTGGAAAACCTCCTCCATCTTGGCCCACCACTCGCCTTCGACGGCGCTCTCGATGGGCTGCTGGCACGGATCGGTCAACTTCCACCACGCCTGGGTGACGGGATCGTCCGCCATCGCCGCCATATCGGCATCGTAGTCGTCGCCCACGTATTCGAAGTAGCTGAAGAGAAAACCATCGCGCAGAAAGATGGAGTAGTTGCGGATGTTGCAGGCGGTGATCTTCTGCAACACCTGCGGCCAGGTGTTGGCGTGCAGGTGCTTGTACGCTTCCAACATGTCGGGTTTGACTTTGATGACCATACCGTATCGTTGCATACGCTGCTCCTTGGGTGGTGGGGTTGGGGAGAGTGAGGTTTGCGGTTGAGAATCACGTTGTAGATGTCGCGTTGTAGATGTCGCGTTGTAGATGTCGCGTTGACGCTACGTACTCTCTCTTACCACCAGCTCCACCGGTGTGATATCCGGCGACAGAATGTCGGCCTCGTTGATCTGCTCGTTGATCAGGCCGAAGAGAAGCGCCAGCGCCCGCCGAATGCGCCCCGTGACGTCGTGCTGCACCGTGGTGAGCGGCGGCAAGGAGACCGCAGTCTCGGGTAGCCCATCGAAACCGACAATGGCCAGGTCATCAGGAATACTGACGCCTGCCTTGCGCGCACCGCCCAGTATGCCCAAGGCACGCACGTCGCTGACACAGAGGACGGCGGTGGGCCGCGGGTTGAGCGACCAGATCTTGTTGAATGTTTCGTGTCCGGCTGATTGGATCCCCGGGGTGTAGACGATCTTCAGCGTGTCCGACGGCAACCCGGCATCATCCACAGCCTGCCGATAACCGGCCAGCCGCCTTTCCATCGCTGGGATGACGACGCCGTCGGTGCGTGGGCCGAGTGTCGCCACGGCGATGCGCCGGTGTCCCCGTTCGATCAGGTGCTGCGCCGCCCGATAGGCGCCGTCGAAGTCGTCCAGGTTGAACATCGGCACATTCAGCGCTTCATCGCCGTTGATCATTACAACTGGGCGGCTTGTCCGCTGTACGGCGACGCCCAGCGGATGGCTACGGTGAATGGCGAACGAAAGGAAGCCGTCGGCGGCAATTGTGGCCAGCGCGTTGGGGGCAACTTCGCCGGTGGCCGGCACCAACAGGATGCGCATCTTCTGTGCATCGCACACCGCGCCCATCTCCCCGAGCACAATGCTGAAAAATGGATCGTGCAGCAGCCAGTCCAGGCCGGTAGGCACCACCAGCCCAATCGTGTTGGTGCGTCCTGTAGCCAGGGTGCGCGCCACAGGGTGCGGCTGATACCCCAATTCAGCCGCCGTATCTAGGATGCGTTCGCGTGTCGCCTGGCTCAACTGATGGGGCGCGTTGTACGCAAAAGAAACCGCTGTCGGCGATACGCCGGCATGTCTGGCCACATCGCGCAATGTGACTCGTTTCTTCTTGGCCACAGGTTCGTCCCTCACTTTTTTTGTAGGTAAATCGATGGCGCATAGGATCTGGCGGGGGGATGGGCCAGATAGTACGTCGAATCACGCGCACAGCCAGAGGATGATAGAGGGCTGTTGCGCCTCAATTGGTTTCAGGGCTGCATTATTTCAGGCAGGGATGTCCAATTGGAAGCCGGCGCTGCTCAGCACTTCCCTTTGCTTTTTGATCAGATCGGCGATGCCCATTTCGGCCAACAAAATCATGGCGTTCAGCGCAGCGCGGCTAAACGATTTGCCTTCGGCTGTTCCCTGCACCTCGATGAAGTGACCGCCCTCAGTCATCGCCACGTTGAAATCGACATCGGCGGCCTGATCCATTGCATAATCCAGGTCGAGCACAGCCTTCCCGTTGACCAACCCCACGCTGACGGCGGCCACAACGTGCTGCAACACACCCGGTTGCACCTTCTTCTTGGCTTCCAGCCGCTTGATCGCCATCGCCATCGCCACGAAGCCGCCGGTGATCGAGGCGGTGCGTGTGCCGCCGTCGGCCTGGATCACATCGCAATCGACAATGATCTGGCGGTCGCCCAGCTTGTGCAGATCCACCGCCCCGCGCAGGCATCGGGCGATCAGGCGTTTGATCTCCTGGGTGCGTCCTTTGGGATAGTTGATCTCACGCTGTACACGTTCTTGCGTGCTGCGGGGCAACATGGCATATTCAGCCGTGATCCAGCCGTGTCGTTGGCTGGAGCGATGGAGCCACCGGGGCAGTGTGTCGTCCACAGTCGCCGTGCATAGAACCTTGGTGTTCCCCATGCTGACTAGCACAGAACCTTCGGCGTACATGGTGTAATCCAGTTCAAACTGAACGGGACGCAGTTCATCGGCAGCGCGCGCGACCTGTGGCAACGTGGGGATCCTTTCTGTGCGTTTTTCGGGGAATCTACGGCGGCTGAACACGCTAAACTGTTTAGCCTACCGATTGAAATAATACAGGGGAAACCGAAAAGGTGCAAGCAGAAAGACAAACAAAAAAGACTGGCATATGCCAGTCTTTTGGTGGAGCTAAAGGGACTTGAACCCTTGACCTCTACAATGCCATTGTAGCGCTCTCCCAACTGAGCTATAGCCCCATATTCTACTGTTTGCTTCTGTTCTCTACTTCTGTGATCTGCGGAGATCTTGCCGACAAATCCAGCAGAACCCAAGTGTAACGTAGCGGCTGGATTTCGTCAAATTGCGGCGTTTAGGTGGAGCTGAAGGGATTTGAACCCTTGACCTCTACAGTGCGATTGTAGCGCTCTCCCAGCTGAGCTACAGCCCCATTTTCTTGCCCCCGCGCCTGCGGGCGGGCAACGAAAGAAGTATAGCAACCGGCCTGAATTTCGTCAAATTGAAGGGGTAGCCATGAATGAGGAATTTCACCGCCAGGTGACGACCGAAGCTTTGGCCGATCAACTGAGCGCCGAGGAGTTGGAAATCGTGATCCTTGCCAACATTGGCCAGGATCGGGTGATGAACTGGCTGACAACGCCGGAACGCCACTACGACGGGCGTTTCTTCGCCCAATCCGAAGCCTACATCGTCGAGGAACGCGTCCGCTCAACCGACGCCTTCCGCCGCGGGGATCGTGTGGCCGCGCTACAAGCGATGGGTCGCCTGCTCCACACGCGCCAGGATTTCTACTCGCATTCTAATTGGATGCACCTGTGCGCCGCCGACGCCGTCGCCTGGAACGCCGACGACCCCATTCTCTGCCTCGATCCGCAGGGGACGGCAGGCGTCTACGCCGCCAAGGCGCCGTTTTGGATCCACGCTGTCTACCTGATCCCCGTGCTGGGGGCGTTGGTCAAACGCTTCTACCTGCCCGCCGACTATCACGAGGCCATGCACCTGGACGATCCCAGCCGCGGGCCGCTCTTTGCGCCATCGCTCATCGCCGCCTGCAAGCACTCGCGTCTGGAATGGGAGCGGGTGATGTCAACACTGTGATGACGCCTGCCTCCAACTTTCCTCCGACGACAACCGCCTCGTTGGGCGCGATACTGGAACAACAGCGCAACTTCTGGCCGATGCGAGCGTAGTGGAAGTAGCGCACGACGGCGCAATTGTTTTGTTTGCACTGTCAGCCCTGTATCGTTTACCCATCGACGGCAACACAGGACGAAAGACGAACATCCGGCGGCAGCATCTAGCTCGGGCCTGTCCTTCGTTCTCGCCGTTCCGTCTTCATCAGGAGGTTACACATGTCTTCCCCTGAATCAAAGAATGAATCCAAGAAAAAGAAGTGGAGTGAACTGTCTGGGCCTGCCAAGGTCGGCACGATCCTCATGACCGTGATCCAGATATCATTGCTGGCCGCGGCGTTGCTCGACATCCGCAAACGCCCCGCCGAAGAGATCAACGGCAGCAAGAAACTGTGGACAGCCATCGCCTTCATCAACTGGGTTGGGCCGATTGCGTACTTCGTCAAGGGGCGCAAGAAGCCGGCGGAGTTGGTGATTGGGGACTAGGGATTGGGGATTAGGGGCAGCGCGTTCGTGTGTTGTCTCACATCAAGATAATGAAATCGGGGACGATCTCAACTGAGATCGTCCCCGATTTTTATAGATAGTCATCGGCGCAACGTACCAATCGAGCGTCACCGCCTCTACCGGTACACGCACCACGCCCTACGTTCTCTCACCCCACCAAGATCCGCTCTGCCTCCGCCTTGCTCACAAAATTCATCACCAACGGCTGAGACAGATCCACCTGCGATTGCTGCCAGGTGACGTAGTACCCTTCCGCCGCCGTGAGCACGTCCACGTAGCGGCTGCATCCGGTGCCGGTGGGCGAAACGAACGACGGGAAGAGCAACGACAGCCGCTCTTCGGTGCCAAGATCCGCCGGATCGAGGACAGCCACGCCGCCGATCTCCTCGCACGAGTAGCCGCGCGCACGGCGCACCGCTTTGCCGTGTTCTTCGTACTGGCGCAGCGACTCGCCGCCGTCATAGAAGGCCAACGCGCGCGGACCATCCTGGGCGAAGGCGCCGATCTGCGGCACGTCGAGCAGCGCGGTCATGCGGCTCATGGCCACGTCCCAGGTGACGCCACGTGCAAAGAAATCGTAGACCGGCGGCTCGAACGCGTCGCTGCCCGCTGGGCGCACGGCATAGGCCGAGTTGGAACTACTCCAGTTGAACGGATGCGTACAGAAGACCAGCACCAGATCGCCGTTGGTTCGCTTGTAGACGACGGGATCTTTCACGTGCAGGAAGCGTGGATCGTCACAGCGCAACAGCGGCGTCGGCGTGGCATCGCGCAACGCTTCCACCGTGGGCGCACGCAGCACGTCGATGGTCCACACGCCTGTGCCAGGCTTCTGGAACTCGCTCAGATGCGCAGGGTAGTAGACGTCGGCCTTTTCGCTGGAGACGAAGAGTTCTACGCCGTCGTCGGTGAAGTGCAGCGCCGACCCTTCGATGGAGAGCACCTCGCCACCAGGGTAGCTCAGATCGGCCTTCGAGAAGGCGAGCAGCTTGTCGAAATGCTGTCCGCGATCGCGGGAGTCGAAGACGGCCAGTTCGAGTCCGCGTTCCCCTGCGCCGAGACCGGTGCGCGAGTCGCCGGCGTTGCGGTAGCGCCCGCACAGGTAGAACGCGCCGTCTGGCGCTTCGGCCAGATTGCCGCCACCGAACCAGAATCCGCTGGCCGCCTGTTGTGGCGCCACCACCACCCGCGCCGCTTCTTGATCGATGAGTGCGGCGCAGAAGAGGTTCAGTCTGGAGCGTTGATTGTCTGTCAGCATAAAGCCTCCGAGGGTGGTAGAGATTAGGTGATTGGGCGATTAGGCGATTGGGGATCGTATACAGAATCTGAGATCTCCTAATCCTTCTATCGCCCAATCGCTCAATCTCCAATCCCTACTTCCCCTGTTCCTTTTTCCACGCCTCGTACTCTGCCCGCGCGTCCTCGCGCAGCGGATAGTACTTGCGCAGATCGCCGCCCTGAGAGAGCCGCATACGCGAGAATTCTTCCCACTCCGCGTGCTCGCTGGCGGTCTTCACCAGGTCGGCCGCCAGTTTGGCAGGCACACACACCACGCCGTCTTCGTCGGCCACGATGATGTCGCCGGGCATCACCAGCACACCGGCGCAGGCAATCGGCACATTCACCGCGAAGGGGATGATGTTTGTCTGCGTGTGGAAGTTGGGGGTGACGCCTTTGAGCCAAAGGCCCAGCCCCAGATCCTTGGCCTTGGGGTAATCGCGGATGCAGCCGTCGATCACCACGCCGACGCCGCCCTGGCCCTTGAAATAGGTGAGCATCATCTCGCCGAAGACACCGCTCGTCAGATCACCACGAGCGTCGACCACCACAAAGTCGCCGGGCTGCGTGTGGTAGAGGACATGACGGTGCAACTGGGTTTCGGGATCTTTGTATTCGCCCACTTCGTACAGATCTTCGCGCTTGGGCATGAATTGCAGTGTCAGCGCCGGTCCTGCATAGCAGGCGCCGGCTGTGCGTGCCGTAAGCCCGGCGAGGTGCGGATTGCGGATCCCCAGCTTGGAAAGTTCACCGGCGGCGGTGGCGCTGCCGATTTCGGCCAGCGCTTCGCAAAGTTCCTTGGGCGGGCGTGTGATGTCAGGCGTCTGGATAGGAGCAGCCATCTTTCTTCCTCTCTATTTTGTGGGTCGGGGTGTGGGCGCCGACAAAGTGGGCGGCGCAGTGAATTTATTGTACCGCGCCTTGAGAATTAACTGAACTAGCGTCAAGATCAGGTTCGCCATTGACATTTCCATGAAAATTTATTATCATGTGAGAATATATTGAATGATAATAAATTTATCAGGACAGACAAGTGAAACCGACCACCCTGTACAATTCCCTGCGCGAGACGATTGTCTACCTTGAAGTCGGCGGCAGTGATGTGCTTGCCCAATTTGATCTGTCGATTGCCCACTATGATCTGCTGCGTCTGCTCTCCACCGAGCAAGGACAGCGCATGGGTGTGCTCTGTGATCGACTGCTCTGCGACAACAGCAAAATGACGCGCATGGTGGATCAACTGGAAGGGCGCGGGCTGGTGCAACGCCGTCGCGATGAAGAGGACCGCCGCGCCTGGCTGGTGCGCTTGACCGACGCCGGCGACGCCCTACGCGCCCAGGCCCTTACCGTCCACGAAGACTACTTGCAGCAGGTCTTCGCCACGCTGAGTGACGACGATCAACGAACGCTTGGCGATCTGCTGGCGCACGTGCGCCAGCAGGCCAAGTCACGTTTGTCCTAGCATCGCGTCAAGTCTAAAGTGACAGGTTTGTTGTAGTCGGTCGTTCTGGCGCAGCATGCTGCGCCCCTACACTCAACAAGGAATAGACCATGACCACCTCCGTTCCGGCCAAAGATCACGTCTCGGGTATCGCCTCAGCGCCCGGTGACCTGCCCCTCTCCATGCTCCAAGATCGTAGCCGCAGCCGCGCCACGCAATTCCGGCACGACAACCAGCTTGATCCTTCGGATCCGCGCCCCGGCCAACCTGTCACGGTGACGGCCACCAGCGGAGCGGTGATACCCCTGCTTCGCGCCGAAATCTGGTACACCGTCGACGGTAGCCTGCCCGACGCATCCTCGGCGCGGGTTCCGATGGCGCTCACCGACGTTGAATGGAACGTGGACACTCGCTACCTCAACCACTGGCAGGGGACGCTGCCGCCGCAGCTTGCGGGGACCGTCGTCCGCTATCGGATTGCCGGGTTCACAACCACGGACGCCGCCATACCGACTCACTTCGCCTGTGACGGCAGCGGTTTCTGGTATCAGTACGGGGAGGCCGGGCTGACTGTGTTTGCCTATCGAGTGGCGGAGAAGCCGCTCCTCTTCCCGGCGTGGATGGACGACGCCGTGATCTACCACATCATCCTCGACCGTTTCCATTCGGGCGCGGCAGACGGCGACTTCCCCGCAGGTCGCGGACCGCAGGAGAAACACGGCGGTACGCTGCGCGGTGTGATGGTGGCGCTGCCCTATTTGCAGGATCTGGGTGTCAACTGCTTGTGGCTGTCGCCGCTGGGGCCGTCGGAGAGCTATCACCGCTATGATCAGCGCGATTTCTTCGCCGTCGATCCCGATTTGGGGACGCTGGACGACGTGCGCGCGCTGGTGCAGGCAGCTCACGCCCGCGGCATGAGGCTGATCCTCGACTTCGTCCCCAGTCACGGCTCGTGGGAGATGCCACAGTTCGTCGCCGCCCAGACCGACGTCAATGCGCCGACCCGCTCCTGGTTTGTCTTTGATGAGTGGCCGCACAAATACCGATCTTTCCTGGGGGTGGTGCCTTCGCTGATTTCCTTCAACGGCAACGACGAAGGGCTGCGCCGCTTCCTCGCCGAGAGCGCCTGCTTCTGGCTGTGCGATGTCGGCTTCGACGGGCTGCGCCTGGACCATTCCATCGGGCATGGCAGCGATTTTTGGGTGGCGTTCAGCCGCGCCGTGGAGGCCGCCAAACCCGACGCTGTCCTCTTTGGCGAGGCCACCGACACGCCGCAGATGTTGCGCAACTACCGCGGGCAGCTTCAGGGCATCCTAGATTTTCCGTTCGCGCAGATCGTGCGCATGGGCTTCGGCAGCGGGGATTGGGGCGTGGCCGAAGTCGGCGGCGCGCTGGCCGCGTACCAGCGATTCATGCAGAGCGGGCCGGGTCGGGTCACCTTCATCGATAACCACGACATGAACCGCTTCCTCTTCGTGGCCCGTGGGGATGTGCGCCGCTTGAAATTGGCGGCGCTCTGCCTTTTCACCATGCCACATCCGCCTGCGCTTTACTACGGCACCGAAATCGGCCTCTCGCAGCAACAGGACAAAGACGCGGGCGGCTACGGCGGCGATCACGAGATCCGCCGCGACATGCCCTGGGATCCTGCCGTGTGGCATCACGATCTGCTCGGATTCCACAAAACGCTCATCGCGCTGCGCCGCCAACACAAAGCACTACGCACAGGACGGTGGCAACTTTCTTTTGTGGACGCGGTGCGACAGATTTTCGCTTACGAAATCAACGAGGATGGGCAGGCGCTACAGGTGATTTTCAACTTGAGCGAGGATACGCAGGAGATCTCGGTGGGAGAACAACGCATTTTGTGTTCCACCACGGAGGACGCAGCGCTGGGCGCGGGGACAGTGTTGCGTTTGGCCGCTCTCAGTGGCGCAGTACTGGAATCAAAGTGAAACCAGAGAAGAGTTGATCCACGAAGTTGATCGACGAAAGCACACGAAGAAACGAAGTCAGTGACTTGTAGGATGGGTTTCGACCGCTGATCTTGGCAGGACGATCAGCGCGAATTCAAGCGGTCGAAACCCACCCTACGGACTAAACCTGCTCCATCGCCATCATCAGGAAACCCGAAAACGCTGCATTGGACGGCGACAGCGACGGATCGACGTGACGCTTCATCTCGTTGATGGCATCGCGGTAGCCCGCGTAGAACGCCCAGGACGGCGTCGGCTTGTACTGAAGATGCTTCAGTTCAAAACGCTCGATCACGCCTTTCACGGTGGTCGGTTTCACGAAGACTTCCACATCGGGGCGGAAGTAGGTCTGGCAGATGGTCATCAGCGGCCATTTGGCGATGCTGCCTTCCTTGAGCACAGCCAGCATCTTCTCGAATCCCTGGTCTTCGGGGCCGTAAAGGATTTCTTTCAGCCCTGTAGAGAGGACGTCCATCTCGTCCAGCGTCAGCGCGCGGGCGTAATCGCGGAACTTGGGCTTCTCGAAGACCGACACCATCGACGCCCGGCTGACCACCTTCACCATATTCTCTACGATCAGCGCCGGTGAACGGAACTTGTCGCGGGCAAACCCCTCCTGCGCCAGTTCCACCATCTTGTCCATCTTGTGTTTGCGTCCCAACGCCGCCATTTCCGGGTGATCGAAACCGCCTGGATACTGCGCCAGAAAATCCGCTTCCGCCTGTTTCAATCGTTCGAGGTTCATGGGGTCTCCTTTGTATGCTTGCCGGGAATCACATTTATTCTAACCCAATTCGCACAAGAACACACGTTCGGTTTTCCCGATTCTAGTTTGGAAACGCACGGCAGAAAATCATCCACAGATTGCACGGATTTTCAGGATTTTGTGAAAAATAACGCGTTCTATCCTTCCAGTTGAATCTCAGCCAGCAACTCCTCCAGACGATCATAGAGTTCGGTGGAGCCTTCTTCCATGCCCGATTGCAGCATCCCTTCCATGTCTTCCAGGCTGTTGAAGGTGGTGCGGATGTCGATGCGGGTTTTGCCGCCGGGTAGGGCCACGAAGGTCAATGTGTCCACTGATACGTGACCGGCCATCGGTTCATATTCGAAGGTGTAGGCTAGCAATTCGGGCGCGTGGATCTCGGTGTAGACGCCGCGGAATGCGTGCTCAACGCCGTCTGCGCCTTTTTCGACGTAGCGCCATTCACCGCCGACGCGCACGTCCATTTTGTCGACGTTGGTGACACTGTCGCGCCGCCCCCACCACTGCGGCACCAACGCCGGATCGATGTAGACTTTCCACACCAGGTCGCGCGGCGCATCGAAGACACGCGACATGGTAAAGGCCAATTGATCGCGTTCCACCACCAGGTTATTCTTGCCCATCGTTTTTCTCCTTTGATTGTTCGGCTGATGCTTGCTCGGGTAATGCTTGCTCGGCTGATTGTTCGGCCTGCAAGACTCGATCCAACGCGTCGAAACGCGCTTCCCACAGTTGCCGCAGGCGCGTTGCCCAGTCCTCGACTTCAAGCATAGTTTGGGGGTTGATGCGGTAGATGCGCTGTTGGGCGCGCTTCTCCACCAGCACCAATTCAGCCTGACGCAGCACCTTGAGGTGCTGCGAAATGGCCTGTGGCGTCACAGAAAACGCGTCGCTGATTTCTGTGGCCGACAGTTCGCCCTGGTTGGCCAGCATTTCGAGGATCGATCTTCTTGTTGGGTCGGCAAGTGCAGAAAACATGTCCATAATGGGATTGTAAAGAATTTACTTAATTAAGTCAACACTTAATCCAAGAGCCTAATCGTATAACCTGAGAACCCCAAAGAATTACGACGCTACGCGGTGGTTCTGTATAATGTGACGATTGCCACGTGATTGGTGACCATTCCACAGCCCCCAATCACATATCACCAACCACCAACCACCAATCACCAGGACAAAACCATGCCCGCCAATGCCCTTGGCATCCTCTTTGCACTGACCGCCGCCGCCGTTTGGGGAAGTGGTGACTTCAGCGGCGGCCTTGCGACACGCCGCCACAGCCCGTTTCAGGTGTTGGCGTTGTCTTCGCTTACGGGGATCGTGCTTCTGGTGGGCTGCGCGCTGCTTTGGCGCGAGACATTGCCAGGCGCAATGAGCGTGTTGTGGTCGATGCTGGCGGGTGGCGCTGGTGCGGTGGGGATCGCTGCGCTCTACCGCGCCCTTTCCATGGGGCAGGCGGCCACGGTAGCGCCGATCACGGCGGTGATCAGCGCGGCGTTGCCTGTCTTCTTCGGCGCGGTGACCGAGGGGCTGCCTGCGCCGCAGCAGATGGTGGGAATTGTGCTGGCCTTCGGCGGGATCTGGCTGGTGTCGCAGCCGGAACAGGCGGAGCACGCCATTTCGCAGCGTGGGTTGTTCCTGGCGGTGTTGGCGGGGATCGGCTTCGGCTGTTTCTTCATCCTGATTGCTCAGGTGGAAGACGGCAAAGTCTTCACGCCGCTGGTGATCGCGCGGCTGGTGTCGTTGGCGGCGGCGGCGTTGATGTTGCGGCTGCGTGGTCTGTCCTTTGTGGGGCCTGCGGCCAACCCCGTGGCTATCGTGGCTGGTGTGCTGGACGCGGGCGGCAACATTTTCTTCTTGTTGGCACAGCAATTTACGCGGCTGGATATTGCCGCTGTTCTTGCGTCACTGTATCCGGCGTCTACCGTGATCCTGTCGGCCTTGCTGTTGCACGAACGAATCTCGCGCAGCCAGTGGATCGGCGTCGTCATCTGCTTGGGGGCGATTGTACTGATTTCGCTGTGAGGGCGAAGCGATGATGATGAGATGATGATGACGATCACCGAACAGTTTGGGAACGCGACAGATCAGGAGATGCACTGTAGCAGTTCGTTGCGGAGGAGTTCTGCGGCGACTGAGTGGAGATCGCCGCTGTGACCCTGTTCCACGGCGAAGGTGAACCGTTCGGGCGGGAGTTCGGCGGCCAGTTCCGAAAGCAATGTCTGTGCCTTTTGGCGGGTCTCCCAATCACTTGCGGGGTGATCAACCGCCAGGGCCAGCAACGAAACCGCATCTTCCAGCCGCCCGTGATTGGCAAGGCGGCGAGCAACGCCACGCAGAACGTCGGTGGAGACGCGATCGATTTCGTTTTCCAGTGCAATTTGGAGCGCTTCGGCGTAGTAGGCAGGCGCTTCGGGCAGATCGAGGGCGGTGGCCGTGTGTCCAAATTGGCAGAGGACCAACCCCGTAGCAAAACGAAAGCCAATTCTTCGCGAGATTGCCAGTGCTTCGTGGAGTAGGGAAATGGCCTCGTCGTAGCGGCCCTGATCGTGGCGCAGTCGGGCCAGGTTGTGCAGGTTGGTGGCGAGCCGTTGCTCAAACCCCACCAGGCGGGCCGTCGCCAGGCTGCCCACCAGCAGGGGTTCCGCTTCGGCCAGATTGCCTCTCATCCACGCCAGGACGCCCGGTGTCACCGCGTAGGCCAGGGCCATGCCGAACGGCATTCCGATCTGGGTGAACCGTGCCTCGGCTTGGGCAAAGCATGCCTCGGCCTGTTCGAATTCGCCTAGCGCGGCGCAACTTTCTCCCAAGAAGCGCATCAGCTCGGGCCTGTCCTCGTTTCCTGCTTCGGCCAGAGATTCTTCGTACAACCGCTTTGCGCCGCGGAAATCGCCCTGCAACAGCGCCACATCCGCCAGGTTCTCGCGGGCCGTCGAGCGCCACTTCCAGTTCTTGCAGACCTCGAAGAGCGTCAGGGACTGTTCCAGCAGGTCCCTCGCCCGCAGCAGGTGACCGCGCCCCGCTTCGAGGAGCCCCCCAAAGTGCAGGCCCCAAGCTGTCCCCGCGCGGTGATCATGCCGACGAAATAGGGAGATCCCCTCGTTGATCAACGCTTCGCCTTTGTCGTTGTCGCCAGTACTGGCGACGGTGATGCCCAGCCAGACCAGATTGGCGGCGATGTCGACGTAGTTTTCTGGAGCAGAGCGGCGCAACATGGCCAGGCTCCGGGTAAGATCCTGCACGGTTTCTGTGAGGTGATTCCATTGCCAGCACCAACTTCGCCGCAAGATCAGGGATGCGATGAGCGCTTCGGATTCGGCGACGGCCAGATCCGCGTCCGCCTGAACGGCTTCGATGGCCGCGCCAAAGAGGTGCCTGCCTTCTTCGGGCATGTTGACCGTGGCGTACTCGGCGAGGACGTTCATGGCCTGCCGCAGCGCTGTCACGTCGACATGTGCGATTGCCCACAGCCAGGCGGCGCGGTAGTTGTCGATGTCGGCGCCCACCCGTTGTGTTAGCACGGACAGGTGGAATCCGTCCGGTTCCTTCCCCGGCTCGAAGACCCAGGACATGCGCGCCAGGCGCCCGCAGAAATGGTGACAATGCCGCCGCCCCCCGGTCTCCACTGCGCCGGGCGTTGCTGCCATCTTCTCGGCGATGAACTGACGCATCAATTCGTGCAGATCGTAGCGGTGAGAAGGCAGGCGGCGCACGAAGGAGCGATCCACCAGCGCGGCAAGCTGCGCCAGGGTGATCCCCGCGACGGCTTCGGCGGCCTCGCGATCAAAATGGTCGCGGAAGATGGAGAGTGCGCAGAGCGCGGCCTGTTCTTCGCCTGTGAGCAGTTGCCAGGAACGTTCAAACGCGGCGCGCAGGCTGCGATGCTGTTCGGGAACGTTGCGGGCGGTGGTGCTGAGGATGTCGATGTTGTTGGTCAATTCGGCGTTGATCTCAGTCGGAGAGAGGACACGCACCAGCGCCGCGGCCAGTTCGATCCCCAGCGGCATACCGTCCAGTCGGCGGCAGATTGTCGCAACTGTCTCGCTGTCAGATGTCAACGCGAAATCCGGCTCGATCTGCCTGGCGCGCTGGCGAAATAGCTCCAGCGCAGGGTAAAAGACATCATCGGTGCGTGCGTCGGCGTCGGGGTAGGGCAGGCCATGCAGTGGATAGCGCCACTCTTCATTTAGCGCCAGCGCCTGCCGCGAAGTCACCAGGATCTTCACGTGTGGCGCTGCCGCCAGCATTTCGGGCAGGAAACCGGCGGCGTCGCTCAGGTGCTCGAAACCGTCCAGCACCAGGAGCAATGCTTCTTGGCCGAGGAAGGCGAGAAGTTGATCGCGTCGGCTCATGTCACGAGCGGGGGTGCGCAGCCCCACAGCGTCGGCGATGGCCGTTGCCAGGAAGCGCGCATCGTCCACACCGATGAGCGGCACGAAGTAGACGCCGTCGAATTGATCGGTCATCTGTTCGGCTACGGCCAACGCCAGGCGCGTCTTGCCTGCGCCGCCGCCCCCCACAATGGTAAGCAGGCGACATTCTGGCGTGGTCAGCCGTTCCAAGATCGCGGCAATGTCCTCCGTCCTCCCCACAAACGAGGTGGATTGGGGCGGGAGGTTGTTGCTGGGCAAAGCGACAAGACGATCTACCGTGCGCGCCGCCGGTGCAGGTGACGGAAAGCGGCGTGCGCGGATCGCTTCGTGGAGCGCTGTTGTCTCGGGTTCGGGCGGGGCGCCCAACTCAAGATGGAGGACTTGTACACATTCCTCGTACTGGTGTAGCGCGGCTGCAGTCTGTCCGTTGTGGGCGTAGAGACGCATGAGGCTGCGCTGGGCCGGCTCGTGCAGGGGATCCAACGTCAAGCGGCGACGGGCGTAGGCGATGGCAGTGTCCCATTCGCCGGGGCGGCTGTACCCGTCTACCAGTTGATCAAGCGCGTGCAGGAGCAGGCGCCGATATTCTTCGGCCTGGAAGAACTGCCAGTCGTCGAATTCGGGGCAGTCGCCCAGTGTGAAGCCGGTTAGGAGGTCGCCACGGTAGAGATCTGCGGCGGTTGCGAGATCGTCGAGGTCATGCTGTGCATCGTGGGTTTTGTTCAGCAGATCCGCGAACGCTTGCACGTCCAGCCAGATGTTTTCGTGCGGCGGCAGCGAAACCTGGTCACCGGCAACGGTGATCCAGGATCCGCCCAGCGCGCTGCGCAGCGATGACAGTTCACGGCGCAGCAACCCGCGGGCGTGTCCTTGCGCGCTGTCGGGCCACAGCAGGGTCGCGAGTGTATCGCGCTGCTGCGCCACGCCGGTGACGCCCAGGTAGGCAAGCAGCGCCAGACTCTTGCGGCGGCTGAATGTCACCGGTTCGTCGTCGATTTCGATGCTGGGTGGTCCGAGAAAGCGCAATTTCAGCGTCGACATGGGTATCCCCAGGCATCCATCAAGTAAAGAGGATGTGGTTCAACTCCATTGTACTCCAGTGGGCGGGCCGGATCAATCGATTTGAGGAGATGGGGTGTGATTCAACTCGTCAGTGCCTGGCTGAACGCGGATAAGGAGATTTCAGAATTTTGTTGATCCACGAAAGCACACGAAGCATCACGAAGAGGGAAAAGAGGGACACGGATTTCAGGATTCGCAGGACAACAGAGCGGAAGAGCTTTCTGCTTGTTCTTTTCTGCCTTCGTGTTTCTTCGTGTGGATTCGTGGATCATTATTTCTCTGGTTTCTCCCAAGATCGCAGAAGCGGACTACGACGCGCTATGCCGCCGACAAACCGGAAGGGGTCGCCCGTCCACTGGGCGGTTGATTGCGCAACAAGCCCACGATCAGGGCAACAATGACCGCCGCCGCCATGACGCCGGCGGTGTACACCACGAGGTTGCTGTCTTCGAGGTATTTGACCACGATCCCGGCGTAGGCCCACACAATCACCGCGGTGAAAGCGATGTCGCGCCGCGTGTAGATGACATAGCCGGCAATCGCAGCACCCACCACGATGATCACCGCCGACCACAGTTGCGGCGCAATCGGCCCACCCTCGAAGCCCAGATCCTGGAGCAGGACGGTGGTGTTGGCGATGGTGGCCACTGTCACCCAGGCGGTGTATAGGCTGAACGGCACGTGAACCAGCCAGGTTTGGGCCGCGCCGACCACGCCGCGTTCTTGGTCAAGGCGCAGGTAAATGACGAGTAGCGTGATCAGCAAGCCTACGATGATCAGCCAACTCAGCGGGAAGAGCAGGAACTGCCAGGCAAAGATCCAGGTGCCGTTGAAAACGTTGGTGAGGATGAAGAGCCAGCCGAGCCGGCGCATCAACGGTTTCTCACGTTGGCTGGGCAGCGCCTGGTAGATGCTGAAAGCCAGCAGCCCCAGGTAGATGGCACTCCAAACCGAGAAGACATAGCCGGCGGGCGTGAAGTAGTTGGGAAAGCTGTCGGAAATCTCGGCCACCGACATGGTGCCGATGGCGGCAATGTTGGCATAGCTGTTCACTGTCACCGTGGCGATGAAGGTGACCACGGCGAGGATCTGGCGGAAGATATCGCGGTTCATCAGGCGCTCCTTTGGGGGAGGAAGATGATGGGATGGTGGGGATGATGATGGACTTGAAACCATCATCATCCCCACCATCCCATCATCTCGGGTTCACTAAACGGTTACTTGCTGCGCACTCGGTTGTTCCGTCCTCGCCGACGCCGTTGCTTCTTTGGGCGCGCCGATGAGTTCGTCTACGATCTTGGCCGAGGAGATGACGCCCGGCACGCCCGCGCCCGGGTGCGTCCCCGCGCCGACGAAGTAGAGGTTGTCGAAGTCTTCGGAGCGGTTGTGGGGGCGGAACCAGGCGCTTTGCAGCAAGGTGGGCTGCACCGAGAAGGCGGAGCCGAGGTAGCTGTTCAATTCGCCCTCGAAGTGCAGCGGATCGATGTAATGTTCGGCTACGATGTTCTCCTGCAAGTCGGGCAGGTAGTTCTCTTCCAGGAAGTTCATGATGGCGTCGCGGTAGGGCTTGGCCTGCGTGGTCCAGTCGATGTCGGCGCCCAGATGCGGCACTGGGGACAGGACGTAGAACGACTCGCAGCCATCCGGCGCCAGCGACGGATCCGTGATGGTGGGCATGTGCAAGTAGAGCGAGAAATCTTTGGGCAGCCCCTTGGTGCCGAAGATCTCGCTGAGCAGCCCTTTGTAGCGTTCGCTGAGGATGATGTTGTGATGCACTAGCTTAGAATCGTGGCGGTATTGGCGTTTTGTGCCAAAGTAGATCACAAAGAGCGACATGCTGTAGTTCTTGCCCTTGATGCGGCTGTCGCTGTTGAAGCGGCGGGCGTGTTCGGGGATCATGTTGAGGTAGGTCCACGCCACATCACCGTTGGAGACCACGGCGTCGGCCTTGTGGACCGTGCCGTCGGCCATGCGTATGCCGGTGGCTTTGCGCCCGCTCACCAGGATCTCGTCTACTTCGGCGTTGGTGTGGATGGTGACGCCCAGTTCGGCGAGCAGCCGCTCGTAGGCGTCGATGATGGCGCCGGTGCCGCCGCGGGCGTAGTGGATGCCCCACTCGCGCTCCAGGTAGTGGATCAGCGCATACAGCGAGGACGCGTTGAATGGGTTGCCACCGATGAGCAGTGGGTGGAATGAGAAACAGCGACGCAGGAACTCGTCTTTGACGAATTTGGAGACGTAGCCGTAGACACTGCGGTAGCTCTCCAGCCGAATCAGATCGGGCGCGACCTTGAGCATGTCGGTCACGTGCAGGAAGGGCTTGTCGATGAGCGCCATGCCCTTCTCGAAGATCTCTTTGGTTGTCTCGATGAAGCGGGTGTAGCCTTCTTTGTCTGCCGGGTTCCACTTGTCGATCTGGCTGAGAATGAATTCGTGATCGCCGTTGTAGTCGAAGCCGCGGCCGTGGTGATCGAAGATGCGGTAGTAGGGATCGATGGGGATCAGGTCGAAGTAGTCCTCGCGCTTGCGGCCCGCCAGTTCCCAGATCTCATCCATCAGCCACGGCGCCGTGATCACGGTTGGCCCGCCGTCGAAGGTGAAGCCGTCGAATTTGTAGGTGTAGGCGCGCCCGCCGAGCTTGTTGCGCTTCTCGAAGAGCGTCACCTTGTGTCCGCGCGCGGCCATGCGCGCCGCCACACTCAAGCCGCCAAAACCGGAACCGATGACGATAATGTTGGACATCTATAGATTTTCCTCGCTTTGTGAGTATTTTGAAGGTCCGCAGCAAGCCACGCCGCAGCCAAAACTGATACTGTGCAATCTGGACAAATCCACGAAAATTCATGTTTTGTCCATGTTTTAACGAATTGTAGTACACAAACGCCGCGGCTGAAAGTAGGCTGTGTTGCTGTTGGCCGCGCCGATCTTTGGCAATCATTGTACATCATTTTGTCCATCTCGCGCACAGAATTTTTGTAGAGGACGGGGGACTGGGTAACACCCGTCGTCTGTCGTCGGTCGTCGGTTGTCCGTCGCCCAAACATGATCCAACAGTGAAAGCCCCGATTTTGACGAACCGCCCCTCCTGTGCTATCCTTCTCGTTCGTGGGTGGAGTCGGCAGTTGTGCGGCTGCCCACAATTTTTTGTCCTGACTGGACAGGTTCCGTCACTCAATTTTCTTGCAGGTGCGCCTGCAGGGCCGCCCGTAGAAGTTCCGACTTGTCGGACGCGGTGAAAGGGAGAAATTCATGTATGCAGTGATCAGGACCGGCGGCAAGCAGTACCGCGTTGCGCCCGGTCAAATTCTCGAAGTCGAAAAGCTCGACGGGAATGTCGGTGACAGCATCACCCTCGACGACGTGCTAATGATTGTTGACGACGAAGAGGTGAAGATCGGTCAGCCTCAGGTCGAAGGGGCCAACGTCACCGCCAAGATTACCGGGCAATACCGGGGCGAGAAGATCCTGGTCTTCCGCTACCGGCCCAAGAAGCGCATTCGCGTACGCCGCGGCCATCGCCAGTACGTGACCCGCTTGCAGATCGAGACGATTCAGGCTTAGACGAGGCGTAACCCCGATTGCAACAGGCAGGCGTTCGGATTGAAAGAAATTTCAAACCGAGCGGCCCTTTACAAGGAGAGACACAATGGCTCACAAAAAAGGTAGTGGCTCAAGCCGCAACAATCGCGATTCCAATGCCCAGCGTCTCGGCGTCAAGCGCTACGGCGGCGAAGAAGTGACCGCCGGTAGCATCATCGTCCGTCAGCGCGGCACCCGCATCTACCCCGGCTTGAACGTGGGCAAGGGCAAAGACGACACCCTCTTTGCCAAGGCCGATGGTTTTGTGAAGTTTGAATGGGAACGAAAGAACCGGAAGCGCGTCAGCGTTTACCCGGAGAAAGTAGGCGAATAACATGCGTGAAGGCATTCATCCCGAATACTACCCCAATGCGCGGGTCACCTGCACCTGTGGCAATAGCTGGCTCACCGGCAGCACCAAGCCCGAGATCCAGGTGAACATTTGCAGCGCCTGCCATCCCTTCTACACCGGCGAACAGCGCATCGTCGACACCGTTGGTCGCGTCGAGCGCTTCATGAAGCGCCTCGAAGTGCGCCAGCAGACAGCGGCGTTCAAGCAGATCGAAACCAAAGCGCGCCGCGAGGCCGAAGAGGCCGCCCGCAAGGCCCGCGCCCGTGGTGACGATCCCGACAAGGCCGCCGCCGAAGTCATGGCCCGCTACGAAGCAGAACTTGAAGCCGCCGAGTAAGCTGTCCACCCTACTGCGAAAAGACAAGAGCCACTCCAATTGGGGTGGCTCTTTCTTTTGTATATCACCAGAAACACATCCCCTGTTCAACTTGAATTGCGCCTAACCTCCGGTTTTCGATACAATAGAAATACGACAAAGCGCATCCAGTGCATACAAAGCGCATAGACTGGACGAACATTGCCGAATTTGGGAACAAAACAGACCTTACGTTCGTCATCCGTCTATCGACTTGTTACACTGGTGCAACACAAGAGTTCTTCTCGCACCAGAGGTTTTCGACATGTCTTATCAAACACATGGCGGCTGGCTGGAACTGATCTGCGGTTCGATGTTCAGCGGCAAAACAGAGGAACTGCTGCGCCGTATCCGCCGCGCCGAGATTGCCCGCAAGAAAATTCAGATCTTCAAACCGCGCCTGGACAACCGCTACGGGTTGGAACGCGTCGCCTCGCACAATGGCGTTGTCCGCAACGACGCCGTCGTCGTCGAGGATGCGCACACGATCTTGCGTCTGGTGCAGCCCGACACCGAAGTGGTAGCTGTAGACGAAGTGCAGTTCTTCGATTGGGCCATCGCCGACGTGTGCAGCGAACTCGCCGATCAGGGCAAGCGCGTGATCATGGCCGGCCTGGATCAGGACTTCCGCGGCGAACCGTTCGGCCCCATGCCGCTGTTGATGGCGCTATCCGAGCGCGTTGACAAATTCCAGGCCATCTGTGTGGTGTGCGGCATACCCGCCAGCCGTACACAGCGGCTGATCGATGGTCGCCCCGCCCGCTACGACGATCCCATCATCCTCGTCGGTGGTAGCGAGAGTTACGAAGCGCGCTGCCGCGCCTGCCACGAAGTGCCGGGGCGTCCGCACGAACAGTTTGAAGACGTAGGCGCAACGTTCACGTCCAATCCCAATCCTGCGTCGGGATCGCCCGACTGATCGTTTTCCCCATCCCGGTTCGACCCATACAGGAGGCGTTATGCGCAGATCACTTTCCAACTCACCGAACAAGACACGTTTTGTATGGCTGATCGGCCTGCTGGCGCTGCTCTTTGCCGCAGCAGGCGCGTCGTCGGCCCTGGCCCAGGACATAACGCCTCGCCACACGGATCCATACTGGCAGGCCCAATTCTGGAACAACACCACCCTGAGCGGACAGCCCGCCGTCGTGCGCAGTGACAGCGCCCTCGACTTCGACTGGGGTTTTAACGCCCCGGCCGACGGCATTAGCGAGGACAACTTCTCGGCGCGCTGGACTCGCTACATCGACGTGGCGCCGGGCAACTACCGCTTCACCGCCGTGGCCGACGACGGCATCCGCGTCTGGGTGGACGGGCGGCAGATCATCGACGAATGGCGCGAGCAGCCCGCCAACACCTACAGCAACGTCCTCTACCTCGGCCCAGGCCATCACCTGGTGGTGGTGGAATACTACGAATTCCGCGAGCGCGCAGTGGCCAAAGTCTCATGGCAGTTGGATCAGCAGCCGCAGCCGCCCACACCCACGCCGTACCCGCCATCCACAGGACCGTGGCGCGCCGACTACTTCAACAACGGCACGCTCAGTGGTCCGCCCGCGCTCACACGGTACGAACAGACCATCGACTACAACTGGGGATACGGCAGCCCCGGCCCGCAGGTGCAGCCCGATCTCTTCTCGGCGCGTTGGATCCGCTCCATCGATCTGCCCGCCGGCAACTACCGCTTCCGCATGACCGTCGACGATGGCGGACGCCTCTTTGTCAACGGTCATACGCTGATCGACGCCTGGAAGGAACAAGGCCCTACCGCCTACACCGGCGACATCTACCTGCCCGGCGGCCCCATCACTGTGCAGATGGAATACTTCGAGCGCAACCAGAGCGCCACCGCCCAACTCACCTGGGAGCGCATCGACGGCCAGCAGCCGCCGACGCCAACGCCGCCCTCGTCCTACGGTGAGTGGCGGGCCGAGTACTGGAACAACCGCGACCTCGCCGGCAACCCCACGGTGACGCGCAATGAGCAATTCATCGACTTCAACTGGGGTACCGGATCGCCTGCGTCTGGCGTGATCCCCAACGACAACTTCTCGGCGCGTTGGTCGCGCACCCTCGATTTGCCCGCGGGCTGGTACCGCTTCATCATGACCGTGGACGACGGCGGACGGTTGATCCTGGGCGGGCGCACCGTGATCGACGCCTGGAAGGTGCAGCCCAGCACCACCTACGAAACCCGAATCTACCACACCGGCGGTCGCCTCGACGTGCGCATGGAATACTTCGAGGAGACAGAAGTGGCCGCTGCTCAATTGCTGTGGGCGCTGCTCGGGTCCAACCCACCCACCTACCCCACACCCACGCCGCCGCCGCCCGTCTACAACGCCGTCATCGTGGACAATCAGGACAGCGGCTTCGTGCGCGGTGGAAACGCCGGTGGCTGGGAGACCGCCTACGAAGGCTACAACGGTCAACTCAACTGGTCGCGCAACAACTACCGCGCCCAGAGCGGCTACAACTGGGGACGCTGGTACGCACAGCTTGTACCCAACGGTCGCTACGAGGTTTTCGTCTACATTCCTGAGCGCTACAGCACCACCAGCAGCGCCCGCTACTGGGTTTCGCACGCCGGCGGCTACACTCAGCGCACGGTGAACCAATCCACCAACGGCAACCGCTGGGTTTCCCTCGGCACCTACACCTTCCGCGGCAACCAGGAAGACTACGTCTCCCTGGCCGACGTCACCTACGAACAGTATCTCTCGCGTCTCATCGCCTGGGACGCGGTGAAGTGGGAACCGCGGTAGAGCAGACGTCACCACGAATAGAAACAGACGGAAGACCGGCGCATCAATCGGTACCGATTGATGCGCCGGTCTTCTGTCCTTTTTGTTGCACGCAAACCCGGCAACATGTTGTTACTTTAGGACATCATATCGAAACGCTAGGGCGCAATCTCGGCAAGCGTCTGGAGACTTCGCTGTAGTGTGCTCTGGCCGGCTGATGTATAGAAATCACCGAACTGGGGCAGAATGCCGTCAACTTCGGTGAGATAGAAGCGGATAAACGCAGCAACCTGAGGCTTTGCTGCGATTACATCGGCACTTGAGAACAGATATACTGGTTCGTATCGCTCATTTGCGCTGTCTACATCGACTTTGCCCCATGCAACCTGGAATCCAATAGGATCTCGTCCAAGCGTACTGCACTGTGCGCGATATTCCACCTCTCTGTCGGCCCCGGTGACAAGCGCGAGATCAGTTAGTTGAATTGCATTGCAGAAGTAATCGCTGAACCCACTCCCTGTTCCGACGTAGTTGGCCTGGATAGCGCCGGTGAAGCCAACGGATCGGTAACTGGCCAAGACGGCGTTTGTCAATCCTTCCATCGTTGTAGCGCCAGCCATTGATATCGGCCCCGAGAGGGAGAGATGGGTGGCCGTGGCAGTGGCCGCAAGCGCGTTGGCCCTCGCCACCGCCGCGGACGTAGCATTGGCGGCAGCGGTAACGGTGGCCCGCACCGATTCCTGGGTGGCTTCGATGTTTGGTGTAGCCGAAGGCGTCAAAGTAGAAGTTGGTGTCTCTGTCGATGTCGGCGTGGCAGTTGACGTTGATGTCGCTGTTGGCTGCGGTTGCGGGGGCGCGGTTTGGGCTGCTGATGCACCGGTGATGCCGGCGCCAGCGACTTCGCCGCCGTTTTCTGTAGAATCTTCATCTGCAGGTGGCGGTGTGGAAGTGGGTGTTGCAGACGCCAAGCCCAATACCTGGGCGGAAAGCGTAAGCGTTGGCGAAGTTCCTCCTTCGTCGATAGGCCAAAATAGCCTCCCAACTGCGTATAAGACTATAAGCAGGGCCAGCAAACCGACCACCATCAACAAGTTCCTAGAGCGTGGCGGCATTTTTGGTGAATTGTGTACGTCGTCCTCCACCAATTCCGTCACCGGCTTGACGGCTGGTATGTCAGACGCATCGATATCAAATAGCTGTCCCTCTTTGGTGCGCAGGTACAGGACGGGCGTCCCCCATTCGGCGGAATCGCCAATGGCGTACATGCTCTTGCGGGTTCGCGCCAATGCGATGTCTACCGGATGGCCGGCCGCCAGCGATGTGTAGAATTCCTCGGCAAAGACCAACGCCGCCTCGTCGGAGATTTCAAACTGCATGGCCACAACCGCTGGTATTCCCTGCTGCAACAGGCTTTGTGCCACGCCGGTAAAGGGATCGTCGTCGGATGATCGTCCGCCGTCACAGGCGTTCAGCACCACCAGGCGAATGCTGTCTTCATCGCCCAACAACGCGCCTAACCGTTGCCCGCTGACGATCTGCTCCGAGCGGTTCTCCTGCTCCAACACGAGAATACCATCTTCCACGCCTGCATCATACGCGCCATGCCCAACGAAGTGAAAGATGTGGTATTCGTCTTGATCCAGGGCGCGCAGCAGAGCAGGAAGAGTTGGGTCAACGCGCTCAACTTGCACCAACCCCCTGCCCGTCAAGGTGGAGAAAGCCTTTTGGATTCTTTGCCATTCGCCTTCGGTGTTCAACGCTGCGATGCCGATGGGGTTGGAGATCATCACCAGCACTTTGAGCGGAGGATGAACCAGCAAGGGTGGCGTCCAACCGCTTAAGTCCAGATAGCGCACGATGGGCGTGTCTACAGACAATGCAGGGAACGAATTGGTGGCTTGCGAGTAGAGATATTCCCAGGGAAGATTCACCAGATCTGGCGCGTCGGAAAGACGAATTTTCAGCCGCAGGCGTTGCTGATTGCGCGCCGTCAGATCCAAGCTGCTGCGCCAACAGGAGAGAATCTCGCCGCCAAATACCGCTTCAAAGACGCGTCCGCCGAACTCTTTGGCCAACTGCAACTCAATCGTCTCCAGCCTGCGGCGACCGCGCCGGGCCGGCCCCAGGCGCAGAAGATAGTTCTCGCGCTCCAACTTTTCGAATGGGAAGGTGAACACATGGCTCCCCGTCCCAGCCGGTGCATCCAAGACTTTGACGCGGTACTGGCGACCGGTCCCGTCCAAAGCCTCAATAGAGATGTCAAAGTCCACCAATTCTCTATCTGCCACAATCTCCCCCTCTCGTTGTCCTGAAACAGCCTGCAACCTGCCACGCTACCAACTAGTCGCGTTCGTCGACATAGCCAACTTCTCGTTCGCTCGACCAAGCCCGTGCTTGGGGTTTGTCATAGTAGATCATCATTTCTGCGGTGGCGTTGGAGAAGTTGATGCGACCAATCTCAACACGCTTGATGGGGAGACCTGTACGTTTGCGTAGATCCGCCAACAACAGATCGTGCTTTTCGGGTTTGATCAGCTCCATGCGCTCGTATCGAACAGACTGGGCGAATTCATAGTGAAATCCCCATTCCCGTTCGAGGACAAACAACACAGCCGCCACGGATGCGTTGACGGCGGTCAACATCATCCACGCATCCGCTCGCATCAACACCGAATTCATCACAGGCAATGCAATCACCACAAAAAGATAGGTCATTTCACGTGGGGAGATGGTGCTCGTACGATACCGCAACACGGAAAAGATGGCGAACAAACCAAAGCCAACACCCACGCTCAATTCGGCGCTAGCCAAGAACGTCATGGCAAAGTAGATAACCGTGTTGAAGGCAATGTACGTAAAAACGTAGTTTTTGTCCTGCTTGACGGGGTAGTAAATGCCTCGCACAATCGTGACCGTGATGAGCAAATTGATGGCAAAACCAAGAAACAGATCGATGATGGACATTGACATCTCCTTGTACCCGTCTGGCGTTCTGAAGAGGATAGCATTCTTGGGACCGTGCAATACCGAGCCTCGTCCACCCACCGTCAATGTCGCTGGAGTCACCTGGCTGTCGGCCAGGACGTATAGGTAGCGTTACCGAGAACCGTGCAGAGATAGTACCATCTCCACGCAATCACCTTCAAGTGAGCGAAAAACGTCGGCCCAATCACATTGATTCAGTAATTCACGATTTCGAGGCGGAGTAGGCATCCTGCCCTGAAAGAAGCCTGTGGACACGGATTGAGCAAAACACAGATCAAAGCAAAAGAATCCGTGTTTCCGCCAATCCGTGTCCACGACTTTCATCCGCCGTGGCGTGGCAGGGCGCATGAACTACTCAGGTGTCGGGTAGACCTGGAAAGGATTCTATGTTGGCTTGGTGGCTCTGCGCCTTGGCATGCGTCACAGCGTGAACCTATTGCGATCTGCTTTCGCCCATCCCCAACCTGTGATACTCTGATCGCATCGAAATCCACCGCACCCCACACGAGGACAACGACGATGCGACTGATCCAATTCACCGACGAGCGCGGCGAACGCCGTGTGGGTCGGGTTGATGATGCCGGCGAAGACATTCACATCCTAGACGGCGTGGCGCGAGTCTACGATCTGGCGCTGACCGCCCACCGTCGCGGACAGCCACTCACCGCGCTCGTCGACGTGCATACCGGCGACAAGCGCACCAGCTACGATGCGCTGATCGCCCAGAAGCGCCTGTTGCCGCCCCTGGATCACCCCGATCCGGCGCATTGCATCCTCAGCGGCACCGGCCTCGATCACCTGGGCAGCGCGCAGGCGCGTGACGCCATGCACGCCAAGCTTCAGGCCGAAGCCGACAACCTTACCGATTCCATGAAGATGTTCCGCCTGGGCCTGGAAGGCGGACGCCCCGCTCCGGGTGAAATCGGCGTGCAGCCCGAATGGTTCTACAAAGGTGACGGCCGCTGGATCGCGCCGCCGGAGCAGCCCATCACGCTGCCGTCGTTCGCGCTGGACGGCGGCGACGAAGCCGAACTCGTGGGCCTCTACGTCATCGGTGACGGCGGTGAGGTGCTGCGCGTGGGCTTTGCCCTGGGCAACGAATTCGCCGATCACGTGCTGGAGCGGCAGAACTACCTCTACCTGGCCCACTCCAAGCTGCGTCAATGCTCGTTCGGGCCGGAACTGCGCATCGGCGATCCGCCAGCGTCTGTCGAAGGGACCGTACGCATCGTGCGCGACGGCAAAGAACTGTGGTCTGCGCCCTTCCTCACCGGCGAGGCCAACATGACCCACACCTTCGCCAACATCGAGCACCACCACTTCAAGTACGCCCAATTCCGCAGCCCTGGCGACGTCCACTGCCACTTCTACGGCACCGCAACCTTGAGCTTCGCCGCCGGTGTGCAAACGCAGCCCGGCGACGTCTTCGAGATCGCCGCGCCCGGCTTCGGGCGTCCTCTGCGCAACCAACTGGTCGCCGATTCACAGGCCAACCGGCTTGTCCCGGTGCATGTGTTATAATTGACCAACTGTGTCACGTTGACAGCCATATATCAGGCCGTGTTGTGTGTCTGCCCTGCGTCGAGGCTACGCAGCGGAACACACAACACGGTTTTGTGCGTTGAAGGGCCGTGATGGAAGACAAACGCAGGCAACATCTGGCACAACTGAACACTGAGATCGTCCACTGCACGGCCTGCCCGCGGCTGGTAGCATGGCGCGAGGAAGTGGCGCACACCAAGCGCCGCGCCTACCAGGACGAAACCTACTGGGGCAAGCCGATCACCGGTTTCGGCGACGCCGCGGCGCGGCTGTTGTTGGTGGGCCTGGCTCCCGGCGCGCACGGCGCCAATCGCACAGGCCGCGTCTTCACCGGCGACAGCTCGGGCGATTTCCTCTACGCCGCGCTGCATCGCGCCGGTTTCGCCAACCAGCCCACGTCCACCCACCGCGACGACGGCCTCGAACTGCACGATTGCTACGTCACCTGTGTGGGGCGCTGTGCGCCGCCGCAGAACCGGCCCAAACCCGCCGAATTGGAGAATTGCCGCACGTACTTGATCCGCGAGTTGACGCTTTTGGACCGGATCCACGTCGTCGTCGCGCTAGGGCAGATCGCGTTCGACCAGACGCTGCGCACGCTGCGTCAACAAGGACACGCCATCCCTCGCCTCAAATTCGGCCACGCGCAGCACTACGATCTGGCCGACTTGGCAGACGGCGGCGCGCCCAGTTCGCTGCCGCACCTGCTCACCTGCTACCATCCCAGCCGCCAAAACACGCAGACAGGCGTCCTCACGCCCGCGATGATGGACGACGTCTTCGCTCTGGCGCGCTCAATACTTTCTACTATCATGTGATTGTTGACTCAATAGACTGAGTCCACTGAGGTGATTTATGCACGCGAACCGATTGCTTTTTCGAAACCGTCTTCTGCTGGCTGTGCTGGCACTGGTCCTCGCCGCTGTGACGTGGCGCGCCCTCCCCGCTCAACCGGCCCAAGCCCAGGCGACGTCGGGTATCACGTCGCCGACGAATGGCAGTGTCGTCAACGGTCTGGTTCCCGTCCTAGGGACGGCCGTCAACGGCAATTTCCAAAAGTATCAGGTGTATTTCAAGCCCAGCGACGCCGTAGACAGCGATTACCAGTTGTTCCACGAAGGCACCGAACAGGTGACCGACGGTGAGCTGGCCGTATGGGACACGACGCTGGTTGCGCCGGATGTGTACACCCTACGCCTGCGCGTTGTGCAGAACGACGGCAACTACACTGAGCACTACGCCGAAGAGATCACCGTCGATCCAAACTACCAGCCCGCGCCGCCGCCGCAGACCAATCCCACGCCCACGCCTTCGTCTTCGTTGCCGCCGACGCCCACACCCATCGCCCCCGCGGACGCAGGAAGCATCGGCGTCAGCCGCGTGATCACCGGCACAGCGTCGCGCAGCATCACCATGCTGGGGCGCGGCGTCGCCACATCCGCGCCGGATTGGGCGTACGTGCGACTTTACGTCGTCAGCGCGGCTGACAGCGGCGGCGCGGTGCGTCCTGTCAGCGATGTGGATCTGCAACAGGTGGTGGCCACCTTGCAGGCCGGTGGCGCCGTCCTCGAGAATGTGCGTGTGATCCCCTTGAGCCGCCGCGCCGATGGCTCGGGCCTGGCAGGCGAGGTGCGCTTCATCTACCGGCAGCCCGCCAACCTCACCAGCTTCTTGACCGACGGCTTGACGCGCCTGAGCAGCAACACTACGGTGCGCGTTGTGGATGTGGCTGCCCAGTACGGTGTGGCCGACTGCGCCACGCTGGAAGTGCAGGCGTTGCGCGCTGCACTGCTTGCCGCCAGGGCGCGCGCCGAACCGATGGCCACCGTCCTCAACGTGCGGCTGGGGCCGGTCCTCTCGGTATCGGAAAACGTGGCCGCCGTCCCGGTGACAGGAAGCTGCCTTGATCTGCTGGATGAAACTACCTTCCTGCCCTTGCACACGGACACGCCTACGCAGATCGAAGTGGCGGTGACATTGGCTGTGACCTTCATCATGGAGCCTGCCGACGCCACACCGTCGACCACAGCGCCCACGCCGATGCCAGATACGCAGGGCGGCGCCGCGCCCACAGCAACAGCACCCACCACCCACACCGTCCAACCGGGCGAAACGGTGGAAGCCATCGCCCAGATCCACAGCGTCACCGTGGAAGCATTGCTGGCCGCCAACAACCTGTCTCAGATCGACGCCCAGGCGATCCCTGCGGGCACCGTATTAAACATCCCTTCGCAGTGATCAGCGGTCTGAAAAATGTCGCTGCATGTTGAAGAACACCGTCTTCTCACATATACTGGCAATGTGTGAGTGTCAATTCCAAAGAGTCTACCGATGACAATACAGATCACCAGTCCCGAAGTCGAACAAATGGCGCAAGAACTGGTCGCTTATACGGGCGAAACACTTCCCGAAGCCATCGAGGTTGCGATTCGTGAGCGGCTGGAACGCCAGAAGAAACATACAGAACTTGTTGATGATCTTGCGGCACAGTTGATGCGCATTGGGCAGGAATGTGCGCAACTTCCTGTCCTGGACAATCGTGATCCAGATGAGATCTTGGGCTACGATAACCAGGGGCTACCGCGTAATGGTCATTGATACATCTGCATTGATTGCCATTCTCTCGAACGAAGATGATGCAGCGCATTTTGCAGTATCGATTGCCACAGATTCGGTGAGACTTCTTTCCGCTGCGTCGTTGCTTTGAAACTGCGATTGTCATCGAAAGCCGTTTTGGAATGCCGGGAGGCGAAAAACTGGATCTGTTGTTGGCAAGCGCCAAGATCCAGATACAATCGGTGACGCATGAACAGGTGGCTGTTGCAAGGCTTGCGTATCGAACATACGGCAAAGGACGTCATCCAGCGGGATTAAACTACGGGGATTGCTTCTCGTATGCGCTCGCTAAAGTTGAAGATGAGCCGTTACTGTTCAAAGGTAATGACTTCAACCAAACTGATCTTATGACGGTCACGTGATCTGCCACCAGTTGAGCTTGCTGCAACTGATCTGACCGAAAACGACACCCGCTTGGTCAAAGCCAAGCGGGCATCGTTTTCGGTCAGATCAATTGTCTCTCTGGGGTACGTCATATCGCATCTTCAAGCGGGACTACAAAATCTGACTCAGGAACAACTTGGTACGTTCGTGCTGCGGCGCGGTGAAAAAGTGTTCCGGCGTCCCCACTTCCACCACTTCGCCGGCATCCATGAAGACGATGCGATCCGCCACTTCTTTGGCGAAGCCCATTTCGTGGGTCACCACCAACATGGTCATGCCGCTTTCGGCCAACTCCTGCATCACGTCGAGCACTTCTTTGATCATCTCAGGATCAAGGGCCGACGTCGGCTCGTCGAAGAGCATGACTTTGGGCTGCATAGCCAGGGCGCGGGCGATGGCGACACGCTGCTGCTGTCCGCCGGATAGGCGTTTGGGGAATTCGTCGCGCTTGTGCGCCAGCCCCACCTTTTCGAGGAAGTGCATGCCGATCTCCGACGCCTCTTTCTCACCCATCTTCTTCACCGTCACCGGGCCTTCGATGACGTTGCCCAGCGCCGACATGTGCGGAAAGAGATTGAACGATTGGAAGACCATGCCGGTTTGCAGGCGCAGTTTGTGGATCTTCTCCCTGCGATGGCTGTCGGCGGTACCCGACTTGACCTCGATACCATCGACCTCGATGGCGCCGAAGTCGGGGTTCCTCCAGCCGGTTGATGCAACGGATAAAGGTGGACTTGCCCGAGCCGGACGGCCCGATCACCACCACCACTTCGCGCTTCTTCACCGTCAGGCTGACATCGCGCAGCGCGTGATAGTCGCCGTACCACTTGTTTACGTCTTTGCAGACGATGATCTCTTCTGAACCAGCGTGACCGGACATGATCTGCTCCTGAATTGTGACTGTTCAGGTGCGACGCACTGGCCAAAAGACCGACTTGAATACGTCAACGTCTGGGCCAGTGCGTGGCACCTGAAACTGTTCCCCCGAATTAGCGTGTGCCAACGCCGAGCCGCGCTTCCAGTTGGCGGCTGGCCCAGCTCATTCCATAACTGAAGACAAAGTAGATGACGGCAATTGCCACATATAGTTCCGTGGTGATGCCCCCCGGCGTGTTGACCCAGGCCGGTTGCTGAATGATGGAACGGGCGATGCCCAGCAGATCCACCAAACCCACCAGCGCCACCAGCGACGTGTCTTTGAAGAGGCCGATGAACTGCCCGACGATGGCGGGGATCACCGCGCGCAGGGCCTGGGGCAGCACGATCAGCCGGTATTTGTTGAAGGTACTCAGCCCAAGCGCGTCGGCGGCTTCGTACTGCCCTTTGGAGACGGATTGCAGCCCGCCGCGCACATTTTCGGCCAGATACGCCGCACTGAACAGTGTGATGCCCACCATCGCGCGTGTCACATTTGTGGGGCTGGGCATGCCCACGGGCAAAAAGAGCGGCAGCACGATCATCGCCATGAAGAGAATGGAGATCAGCGGCACACCGCGAATGATCTCAATGTAGGCCACACAGAAAAATTTGATCACCGGCAACGAACTGCGCCGTCCTAGCGCCAGGGCCAGCCCCAATGGGAAGCTGAACGTGATGCCTACCACCGTCAACAAGATGGTGAGCAACAGCCCACCGTAGGCGCTTGCCTGCACCGACGGCGCAAGAAGTAGCCGTAGCCCAGCGAACGTACTTCGGCGCCGCCTTTGAGCAGGATCAGCGCCACCGGAATGCTCAAGAACCAACCGATCATCAGCCAGCGCGCGGGGACCGCCACGCGTAGCCCAATCACATAGGAGACAAGCAACAACGCCAGCCCAATCCCCAGGTAGATCTGCGCCTGCATCCCCACCGGCAACACCGCAAAGAGCAGCAACAACGCAGCCACGCCCATCGTCAGGCTGCGCATGATGCCACCCCAACGCCCGCCGCTCAGCCCGAAGAGCACACTGACAATCGCCAGCAGCGTTGCCGGTTGCCACAATTGCGCGGCGGGATATGTACCCACAGTGATCAGCTTGCGGTTTACCCACACCGGCTCCCAAAACGCGTCGAAAAAGACCCAACGCACAAAGCCGCCGATGATGTAGTACAACGCAATCGCCGACAACACCGTCAGGATCGAGTTGAAGACACTGCTAAACAGATTGCTGCGCAGCCAGCCGATCACGCCGGCTTCGCTGGTAGGCGGTTTCTGTGCCGGGCTGGGATGGCTGGTGTTCACCCAAACCGCGCCTGTTTCGATCTCGGAACGCGCCATAATTCTACCTTTCCACCAGGGCAACCCGCTTGTTGTACCAGTTCATAAACAGAGAGGTAAGCAGGCTGATGGTGAGGTAAGTGGACATGATCATGATGAAGACCTGGATGGCCGCGCCCGACTGGTTGAACATGGTGCGCGACACGTTGAACAGATCCGGGTAGCCGACGGCGATGGCCAGACTGGAGTTTTTGGTGAGGTTCAGGTATTGGCTGGTCATCGGCGGGATGATCACACGTAGCGCCTGTGGCAGCACGATCATACGCAGTGTCTGCCCGGCGGTGAGGCCGAGGGCGCGGCTGGCTTCCCATTGCCCTTTGGCCACGGCGTTGATGCCGGCGCGTACAATTTCGGCAATGAAGGCGCCGGTGTAGACAACCAATCCCAGTAGCAGCGCGAAGAATTCAGGCGACAGGCTCAGCCCACCGCGGAAGTTGAACCCTTGAATCTGCGGGCGACTCATCACCAGCGGCGCCGGCGTCTCCCAGCGCAGCGCGATCCCCTCGGGCAGCTCGAAGAAGCGGAATTCACCGTCGCCGTCGGTGATCGTTGACCCCAGTTCGGCGCCGCCCGCATCCAGCAGCGTCACCGGTACGTAGGCCAACAACCGATCCACGCCATCGGTGAAGTCGGCGTCGGCGTTTGTGTCCACAAAAGCGTGCCGCGGTCACCGCGACGAAGTTCGTAGGCCACATTGTCGGGGAGCGCAGCCGTGGCCCCGGTGACGAAGTAGCCCACCACCGCCACCAACAGAAAGGCGGGTGCAGCCCACGGTAGGGTGCTGCCCACACGTCCTTGTTGTGTCAACTGCCGACGGCGTACAATACCCACCACAATGGCGATGATCAAGCCCGCCAATAGCCAGAATAGCCAGCTACGCCCTACCTCCGACACGTAAAGCCACGTGAAGGCCGTGCCGCGGTTGCTCAAATAGCCAAGGCCGGGGATCGTAACACTTTCTTGGACGTCGGGAAGCTTGAGGATAACGGCGAAGTACCAGAAGAAGGCTGCACCAGCAGGGGTGTGTTGCGGATGAGGTCAATGTATCCAGTCGGCCAACGAACTGAGTAACCAGTTGCTTGAAAGGCGAGCCAACCCCACAAAAAGCCCCAGCAGCGTCGTCAAGATAATGCCGCTCACCGCGATGCGCAGTGTATTGGCCACACCGACCAGATATGCCTGGAGGTAGGTATCCGACGGTGCAAACGTAGGCCCTTCGGAAATGGCGAAGCCGGCCTCTTGCTGCAAAAAGCCCCAGCCAATCGGGATGTTGCTGGCGCGCAACCCCAGGATCATGTTGCGGATGAAAAATCCCAACACCAGCACAATGGCAACAACAAAAATGATCTGAGCAATAATCGCGAGGATACGTGTGTCTCGGTAGAAGGGCGTTGCATCGCGAGGCAGCGTGCGTGCGCTCATAGACTCTCCTTGCGGCGGCGTGGACTAGCGGGGACGTGAGCCGTGATTCGTGTTGCGTGATTCGTGTTGCGTGGGAAGAGGATGATTTGAGGTGATTGGCATGTCTCGGGGTTGAGATAGCTCGCAATCCATCGACGAACTATCTCAACCCTGAAACATGCCAATCAACCCAGATTACCGTTAGCCCACGCATCACGCATCACGCAACACTTTTTAGCGGAACGGCGGCGAGTAGAGCAGGCCACCCTCAGAGTACAGCTTGTTCAGGCCACGCGGGAGATCGAACGGGGTGTCGGGGCCGAGGTTGCGGTCGTAGATCTCGGCGAAGTTGCCGGTCGCCTGCAACGCCCGCACCATGAAGTCGCTGTCGAGGCCAAGCTGTTCGCCCATGTCGCCGCTCACACCCAGCAGGCGCTGAACAGTAGGATCTTCGCTGCCCATCATCTCGTCGATATTGCTGCTGGTGACACCGTATTCCTCGGCTTCGATCAGGCCGAAGACAACCCAACGCACGGCATCGGCCCACGCCGGATCGCCCTGGCGCACAGCGCCGGCCAGCGGTTCCTTGGACATGGTCACGTCCATGATCACGTGCTCGGTGGGATCGGTGAGGTCGAGGCGCTGGCTCACCAGGCCCGACTTGTCGGTGGTGTAGCCGTCGCAGCGGCCTTCGTCGTAGGCGCTCAGGGCCTGCGCCGAATCTTCGAAGACGACCGGCTCAAAGTCGATGCCCAAGGCGCGGAAGTTGTCGGCCAGGTTCAGCTCGGTGGTGGTGCCGCTCTGCACGCAGATGGTGGCGCCATCGAGATCTTCCAGCGTTTCGGCGTTCAGCGCGCCGCGGACCATCATGCCCTGGCCATCGTAGAAGGTGGTGGGCATGAATTCCATGCCGACGTTGCTGCCGTCGCGCTGGAGTGTCCATGTGGTGTTGCGGAAGAGCACATCCACTTCGCCGGTCTGCACAGCGGTGAAGCGTTCGGCCGCGGTGAGTGGGCGATACTGCACAGCTTCGGCGTCGCCCAGTACGGCGGCGGCCACAGCCTTGCAGAAGTCCACGTCGAAGCCGCTGAAGCTGCCGTCGGTGTCGAGGTAGCCAAAGCCACGCAGCGTATTGTTCACGCCGCAGATCAGCTCACCACGATCCTTGATGACCTGCAGCAGGCTTTCATCGGAAGGCGCGGCTGCAGGGGCTGCCGGCTCTGCTGCTGCCGCAGCCGGGTCCGGCGTAGCGGTGACCACGACCACCTGCGGTTCATCGGTGGTGCTGGTGGGCGTAACACACGCCGAAACCAGCACGCTCAAGGCCATGAGCAACCCTACAATCAGAATGATCCTTTTGTTCATACGAGATTTACCCCTTTGCAACTGAATGAAATGATTGGTGGCGATCACGCAGAGTGTGATCCCTGTTCAACAGTAGATAGACACATACCACAACCTTCGTGGGGATGTGAGATGATGGCACAGCGATTTCGGTACCACAGACGTTGTGTTCGGGTGGCGCATCTGCGCGCAACCAACCGAGGCAGAAGTCTTGATGCGTGGCGTCTCGAAGATGAGATCGAGGTAGAGAGTTGCTGCTCTGAGGGATCGAACAGTCTCCATAACGACAATTTGAGCACAGACGACGGAGAACCGCCACTGTGCCAAGTTAGACAATTCTACAAAACCTAGACGCTCACTGCGGCTATCTGTATATCACGCTTGGTCTACACTGTCAAAATCATTTTCAATCACGAACCGGTAGAACCATTGAAAATCGGCTTGGGGGAACACCGTTGTTCTGCAGGGCGTTGTCTCACCGATTCGTATACCAGAACGAATCCCAAGACGAATCTACGTGTGAGTTTGGTTGTAGCGAGTGGGTCGGCTATAATTCGGTTCTGTTACTTATCTCTTCCCTGGAGTTAGAGTGCGCAGCGCCATGTCTGCTCTATCATGTCTGATCTATAATATTGGGCTATGCCATCGGGCTGCTGTGAATTTCAGGCTAGAATCGTAGAATTCCGTTTTTCAGGGAGCACTTCATGCCCGCAGGTCTATCCAATACCATTGCTACCGCTATCGGCATCTTCGTCGCCATGCTGGGCGCGTTCCTCTTTGCCTTTTGGATCGCGATGGGCATTTGGACTTTCAACGACATTCGCTCACGCACGCGTGACTGGCTGGCGATTGGCCTGGCCTGTCTGCTCGTGTTGATATTCCCCATCATCGGCCTGATCCTCTACATGATGATCCGCCCCAAAGAGACGCTGGCCGAAGTCTACGACCGTTCGCTGGAAGAAGAGGCGCTGTTGCGCGAACTGGAAGAGACGCTCACCTGTGATTCTTGCGGCGTGCCGGTGAAAGACGCCTGGGTCTTCTGCCCCAACTGTCACAACCAGCTACAGGCCAATTGCGCATCTTGTGGCAGCCTCGTGCGCCAGGAATGGGACATCTGTGTCTACTGCGGCAGCCCCAAGCAGGCCACCGCCCAACGCGGACAGAACAAACGAGGCTACACCCCACTCGAACCCGATGTCGCCCAAGAAAACCTCGGCTATCGCCCCGTAGAGATGACGGAAAGATCCTGAGATTGGCTCCACAGATTTCACGGATTTGAAGGATTCAGAAGAAGATCTGATGAATGCAAAGCCCAGGTACAAGTGACCTGGGCTTTTGTAATCTCTTTGTGAGCGCCGGCTTGCCGCTAAATGTCTCCCATGATCTTGTCGACAGCCACTGTAAAGCCCGGCAGTACATCGCCACCGCTCAGCTCGTCCGTCGCGGTTAAGACGGTGACATCGGTCAGCGAACGATAGACGTAGATCTGCCGCGACTGCGGGTCCACCACCCAGATCATCCTGGCGTCGACGGCGAAATACTCGGCCACCTTGGTCAACACCTCGCTCCAGCGATCGTGCGGCGTCATGATCTCCACGATCAACTCCGGCGCAACGTCCAAAAAACCACTGGATTTCACCTGCGCCAGCCGTTCGTGTGAGATGAAGGCCGCGTCCATCCCGCGCACCGTGTCTGGATCACGCTGCGTGTAGAGGCCGGCTTCGCCAACCAGAACCTCGCCGAGGTGTTTCTCTTGTACGAAGTCATCAATAATCCGCGCAACTTTGTACTCAAGTCGGCCATGCCGATAACCTGTCGGTGATAGTGACACAATCTCCCCCTGCACCAGTTCAACTCGGCCTGGTGCGCCTTCGGTGTAAAGCTCTTCAGCAGTGATCAAAGTCTTTTCCGCCGGGGGAGCGGCCTCCATTGAAAGCGTCATCGTCGCCTCCTAAACATCCAAGCGTTGTGATGCCCACATTCTAATGTCACACCAACGGCCTGTCAACGCAGCCAATTATGTCGGGTGTAATTCAAGTTGGGGGCAGGCTAAGTGCCGGGGACTTTTCGTTGCAGCGAGGCGGGGCGTTCTCCCTTGTCGCCACGTCCAAAGTGAAGTCCCCGGCACTTTCGCCCCAAGATTGAATTGCAGCCAATTATGTCAACGTTCGTCCACGGTCTTTCGTCCAGCGTCCGCTCTCATCAACTCAACACAATCACCGCCTCCGGCGCCACCACGCTGATCAACTCATCCACCGTCAACGCCAGCATGGTGCGGTCGTCGCCGCCGCCGCCGTAGATGACTGCGTCGCCTGCAAAGGCGCGGATCGACGCGTCCACGAACACGGGCAAACGCCGCCGGTGACCGAAGGGCGGCACCCCACCCGCAGGATACCCCAGTTCGGCCAGCACCACATCCGCCGGGGCCAGTTTCACCTGGTTCTTGCCCACCCCAAAATGACCGGCCAATCCTTTCTTTTCGGCGCGGCGCTCGCCGTTGCTGATCACCACCACAGGCTGTGGCGGCTCGTCTTTGGCCGCCGGGTTGTTGACCAGAAAGAGCAGCGTCTTCACGATGGCGTCCGTCGTGACGCCCAACGCCGCCGCTGCCGCAGGGACGGTGGGTGTGTCGCCGATCTCCTCGATCAAGCGCGCCGCGATGCCGTTTTCCTCGACGAAACGGCGCAAGTCTGCCGGTGTCAACTGCGCAACCATAGAAAAAACCCCGCTTCCGGTGTAAAATGAAGGTACCCCAAGACGGTTCGAGTGTAGCGGTGACGATAGGAAAACGCAAAGCCCGGCCATCTGCCGATGATAGGAAAGCAGCCCACTCGCCCTGCACACGCCGTGATAGGATGCGTACACAAACGCATTGTCTGTAGGAGGCACCCATGCCCTCGACTTCGATTCATGGCACACCCGATTACGCTGAACTCCTCGCTCTGGGCCTGCGCCCCGAAGAGGTGATCTACTTCTCGTCTAACATCAACCCGTACGGCCCGCCGCCGTCGGTAGTGGAAGCCGTGCGCGACTACATCAGCCGCGACACCCTGGCCCGCTACCCCGACAGCCTGTCGCTCTCGCTGCGGCGCAAACTAGCCCAACACCACGATCTGCCGCCCGAAGCCGTCCTCGTGGGCAACGGCACCGCCGATCTGATCTGGCTGATCTGTCACCGCTTCGCCGCCAGTCGGCAGGTAGCCGTGCTGGCCCCCACCTTCAGCGAATACGCCGACGGTGTGGTCATGGCGGGCGGACACCCCACCGAGATCGTCCTACCTGGCTGGCAGCGCATCGGCACCGGGCACTACGGCCCTGGTCCCGTCTCCTTCCAGCAGACATGCGACGCCCTGGCCGCGGCCGCGCCCTGGCTCGTCTTCATCTGCAACCCCAACAACCCCACCGGCGAATACCTGACGCCCAACCAAATCCTGGAACTGCGCCAGGCCGCGCCCCACGCCATCTGGGTGGTGGATGAAGCGTACAGCGCCTTCGCCGCCAACGGCTGGAGCGCCGACCGCTGGGTGCTCGACGGCGGCTGGATCGTGCTCCACTCGATGACCAAAGACTTCTCGCTGGAAGCGTTGCGGCTCGGTTACCTGCTCTCATCGCCCTATCTCGTGGAACAACTCCAGGCCGTGCAGCCGCCGTGGAACGTCAACGGGCTGGCTCAGTTCGCGGGTGAAGCCGCCCTGGACGAATTGACCTGGCGTGACGAGATCATGGCCAAGATGCGCCGCGATCTGGCCGACTTCTGCGAAGAGATTGACAGCTACGGCTACGCGCCGCGCCCAACCACCGTCAACTACGTCCTTGCGCCGGTGGGCGACGCCAAATCCATGCGCGACCGCCTGCTCAAGCAACACCTGATCGTGCGCGATTGCACGTCGTTTGGGCTGCCCGAATACATCCGCATCGCCATCCAGCGCCCGGACCAGAACCAATTGCTGCTCGACGCCATGCGCGTCATCGCCGAAGAGGACCGCCTCGCCCGTCGACAGGCGCGCGCCGAACGCTTCGCGCACATGTTTGCGCCGAACCGGCGATAGGCTTTGTCCAGGTTTTTACAATGTCAAATAATGATCGACTGCTTTGTCCAGGTTTTGGTTGTACAGGTTTGCTTTCGCCGTACGAAAGTGCTATATTGGCGAAATTGATTGGGCCGACAACTCAACGTTGAGCCGGCGCCAATCGTCCTTTTACCCCACGAACCCGGCAGCGCCCAACCGACCACCCAAGACGTCGACGTCTGGTGTGGCCCGCCTCCGATGACGCAGGTATTGCGGGCAATCAGAAAGAGGAATGGCCGCGCCATGATTGAAGCCGTCACCTTCGATTTTTGGGACACCATCGCCATCGACGATTCCGACGAACCGAAACGCCAGATGATGGGTCTGCCCAGCAAAGCAGAATCCCGCATCGAACTCTTCGTCGCCAAGGTGACCAGGAATCACCCACATATCAGCGCAGAAGAAGCCACGGCTGCCTACCAGCACGCCAACCAGGCTTTCAGCGAACGCTGGCACAAGGAACACTGGACACCCGGCATCGCCAACCGGCTCTACGACGCCTACGAATTTCTGGGCATGCGCCCCGAACCAGGGAAATACGCCCAACTCATGCGCGAAGTAGACGAACTCGTGCGCGAGATCGAAGACATGGAAGTGCGCATCCCGCCGGACTTCGCACCCGGCGTCCACAGTGCGCTGGAGGTGCTGTCTCAGCGATACCGCCTGGGCATCATCTCCGACACTATCCACACGACTGGGCGCGGGCTGCGCTATCTGCTCCAGCGTCAGGGCATCCTGCGTTACTTCAATTACTTCATCTTCTCCGACGAAGTGGGCGCGTCGAAGCCCGATCCGCGGCTCTTCCGGCAGGCGGCGCTGGGGTTGAAAGCCGCGCCGGCGCAGATCGTCCACATCGGCGACCGCGAAAGCAACGACATTGAAGGGCCGCTGGCCGTGGGGATGAAATCGATCCTCTTCACCGGCATCAAAGACCGTGGCAGCGACAATACCCGCGCCAACGCCGTCTGTCGCACCTACGCCGAACTGCCCTACACCATCGACCGCCTGTCGGCCTTCTCGGTGCCAAGCTACCAGGTGATCAACCGCTACCCGTCTTACCTCTAGATAGCCATCCCACACAGGTGCGACGCACTGGCCCAATCGTTGTCCCACGCAAATCACGATCCTGGCCAGCGCGTCGCACCTGTAGTGTTGCCCAAAGAGCCATTTCCCACAGGACACGCCATGCCGCAGACGCTTCAGTCGAGTTTCGAGGACCTGGCCGCTCAATTCGCTCGCGCCTTCCCGCCTCGACTGGCGTCTGCCCGCACCGTAGGCCGCGAGGCCGAGTTCCCCATTGTCGACGCTTCCGGCGCTGCCTTCGACGTGCAATCGCTGTGGGCCGATCTTCAGCAGCGTACCCCCGTCCTCAAACCCAAGTACGACGCCGTGAACCCCGAACTCATCGTCGGCCTCGACGGCCCCGATTTCGGCTACGCGCTGGAAGTGGGCCGCGGCACGCTGGAGATCTTCACACGTCCTTGCGCGCATCTGCTCGAACTGGAGACGATCCACAGCGACGCCCTGCGGCGACTGATCCAGGTTGCCCATGCCCACGGTGGGCGGGTGCTGGGGCTGGGGATGCAGCCGCTGACGCCGCCCAGCCTGGCGTTGATGTCGCCCAAGCAGCGTTACCGCGCCATGTTCGACAGCATGGGCGAAGATTGGCTCTGGTACACCACCACCGCCAGCGACCAACTTCACGTCGACGTCGCCCGCCCCGAGATGACGCAGATGCTCAACCTGAGCCTGCTCATGACGCCGGTTGTGCTGGCGCTGTGCGGCAATTCGCCCCTCGCGGGCGGACGCATCGGCGCCTTCTGCGCTACCCGCGAGGGGATCGTCACCCAGCGCAGCCGCTACGCCGACCGTCACGGCATGATCACCCACGCCTACGCCGATCCGCTGGACCTGGTGACGCGACTCAGCCGCCTGCCCTACCTGCTGCGCCGCCAAGGTACTCACCTGCTGCCCGACGGCCGCCCGTTCGAGGACGTCCTCGCGACGGAGGGGGCCGATTTCGACGCCTTTCTGCTCCATGATCACTACATCTGGCACAGCGCTCGCCTGCGCGTGGCCCACGCCACCCTGGAACTGCGCGCCGCCTGCCAGCAGCCTCACCACGAGCAGATGTCCGCCGCCGCCTTCTACCTGGGGATCGTCGAAGCTGCGCCCGCGCTCCAGGCGTACGTGGATGATCGCTTCGGCGCCGCGGCGTGGACGATCCTGCGCGCTTACCATGCTGAAGCAGCGCGCCACGGCCTGGCCGCGCCCGAACCCGCGCCCAATTTCCTGTCCACCGTGTTGAAAGCTGTGGAAAAGCGCGTTGAAAACACGAGGATACGGCGAGAAATCCTGGTAGAACCCCTGTGGCAGCGTCTCCGCCGCCGCCAAAACCCGCCCAGCGGACACGCGTCCTCTTCGCACGGCGTGGGCTGTCCGCGGTGTTGCGGGGATCCGCAGGTAGCTAAGCGAGATGATGGAGACGATGATCAGTCGACGATCATCATCTCCATCATCTCTCGTCCGCTACACAACGCCCCGCAATTGAAAACCGCGACTACTACAAACAATCTCGCCCAACAAAAAACTGGCGACTGCACAGGAATCTTCCCCTGCCCAGTCGCCAGTCGCCAGTCCCCAATTCCCAGTCCCTAACTACGCCAGCACCGCCTTCGCCCGCTTCACCTCGCGGTCGCGCACGTTCTTATCTAGGATGCGCTTACGGATGCGCAGGCTATTGGGTGTGACTTCGAGGAGTTCGTCGTCGGCCAGGTATTCGATGCATTCGTCCAGGCTCATTTCGCGCGGCGGCGAAAGCTGATCGTCCACGCCGTAGTAGACGGTATGCACCGCGGTCAGCGTCTTGGTTTTGCAGACGTTGACCTCCAGATCGCCGATGCGCTGGTGTTCGCCTACCACCATCCCCGCGTAGACGTCCACGCCGGGGCCGATGAAAAGGACGCCACGCGGCTCCGCGTTCTTCAAGCCGTAGGTGCTGGAGACGCCGGTATCCCAGGCGATGAGCGATCCGCGCGAGCGGGTGGCGATCTGCCCGGCCAGCGGCCCGTAGCCGTGGAAGAGCGTACTCATGATCCCGCGGCCCTTGGTGGCGGTGAGGAACTGGTAGCGGAAGCCAAGCAGCCCGCGCGTGGGCACGATGTATTCCATCTCCACGGCGTCGTTGTTGGCTTCGCCCATGCGCAGCATCTCGCCGCGACGCACGCCCAGCATCTCGATCACAAGGCCCACGGCGTCCGGCGGCACCTCGATGTGGACCTCTTCGTACGGTTCCAACTGGGTGCCGTCGTCCTCGGTGTGGAGGATCACCTCGGGCCGCGACACGTGGAACTCGTAGCCTTCGCGGCGCATCGTCTCGATGAGGATCGCCAGATGCAGTTCACCGCGCCCGGCCACCAGGAAGGTGTCGGCGCTGTCGGTGTCGTTGACGCGCAGGGCCACGTTGTGCTTCAGTTCCTCGTACAGCCGCTCGCGCAGCCGCGTCGACGTGCGCCATTTGCCCTCGCGCCCCGCAAACGGTGACGTGTTGACGCCGAAGGTCATGCGCACCGTGGGTTCTTCCACCTTGATCACCGGCAGCGCCACCGGGTTGGCCGGATCGGCCAGCGTCTCGCCGATGGAGATCGTCTCCAGGCCGGCCACAGCCACAATTTCGCCCGCATCGGCGGATTCCACCTCTACCCGCGCCAGCCCGTCATGCACGAAGAGGTAGCGCACATTCTCGGCGATCACCTCATCGGCGGTGGTGATGCGGGCCACGCTCTGTCGCGCCGCAATCCGCCCCGCGAAGACACGTCCTAGCGCGGTGAGGCCACGGTAGGGATCGTAGTCCAGGCTCGTCACCAGCATTTGCAGCGGCGCGTCCACGTCCACCTTGGGGCAGGGGACCTCACGCAGGATCACGTCGAAGAGCGGCTGTAGATCGGGGCCGAGTTCGGGCGTCACCCCGGCCTGGCCTGTGGTCGCCACAGTGTAGACAACAGGGAAGGCCGCCTGTTCGTCGGTGGCGCCCAGTTCGATGAAGAGATCGAATGTCTCGTTGAGCACACGGTCGACGTCGGCGTCGCGGCGATCCACCTTGTTGATCACCACCACAGCGCGGTGACCCAACGCCAGCGCCTTGCGCAGCACGAAGCGCGTCTGCGGCATCGGCCCTTCGGCGGCGTCCACGAGGAGCAGCACGCCGTCTACCATGTTGAGCACACGTTCCACTTCGCCGCCGAAATCGGCGTGGCCGGGCGTGTCCACTATGTTGATCTTCACCTCTTGATCCGTCTCGGGATCGTGGATGTGGATCGCGGTATTCTTGGCCAGGATCGTGATCCCTCGCTCGCGCTCGAGATCGTTGGAATCCATCACCCGTTCGGCCACCTGTTGATTGGTGCGAAAAACATGCGCCTGGCGCAGCAGCCCATCCACCAGCGTCGTCTTGCCATGATCGACGTGTGCGATGATGGCTACATTGCGTAAATCAGTTCGTTCCTTGAGCATATTCATTCCCATAAAAAAACGGCCCAGGGCCGCGGAAGACACAAGTTAACCAAATCATCATACCGCGTGGGGGCGCGGAATGCGAAAACTGGGGACTGGGGATTGGGACTAGGGATTGGGTAGAGAATGTTGTTCGGACAACAGGTCGTTTTCTTGTTCTTGCAGATGATGAGATAACGAGATGATGAACGACTCAACTCCATCATCTCGTTTTATCTCATCACCCAACAAAAAACATACCACGTCAACCGACCAGTGTACTCTCCCCAGTCCCCAGTCCCTAGTCCCCAATCCCCACCATCGGCAAGAAGACACGCTCCACGCCCTGCCCGATGACGGTGGGGCCGTACTCCAGGGTGTCGCCGTCGAGTTCAAGCTCTTGCAGCCAGTAGTCGTAGGTGACGCCGGCGGCGATACCGGCGGCGACGCCTGTGTCGATGTACTCGTAGACGGTACCGGCGCCGCGGGCGGGGATCAGCGTCGGGTTGACGCGCACACGCTGGTTCTTGCCGTGTTCGCTGCGCAACACGTAGAAGCCCCACGTGTTCACCTCGGCGGTGGTCTTCCAGCGTACACGCACGCCCGCGGGTGTCTGCTCGATGTTCAGGTATTCCAGCAGGATGGCGGTGGGGCTGAGCGGATGTGTGATCTCGTTGGATTGACCCGCAGCCGTCTCTTTGCTGCTGTAGGCAGCGTCCATGCTGATCACCTGCTGCGTAGCGTCCTCGTTGACACGCACGATCATCAACTGCTCGAACGCAGTGTTGACGTCCATCACGCCGAACTGCCACTCGTAGATGCCGCCGCCCTGCGCAATCGGTGTGGCGGATGTCGCCGCCGCCCGCGCCGTCTGCACATCTTCGAAGCGGAGCAGCGTGGTGCCTTCGGGGACCTGTGTGATCAACGTGACGTTGCTCAGCGGGACACCGCCGCGGTTCATCAGGTGCAGGTAGTAGGTGATCACGTCGCCGGGGGCGATCTCCTCGCCGGGTGCGGGCAGCGAGTCGAGTTCGAAGCCCAACCGAGCCACGCCGACTTCCACCAGTGTTTGGCCGGAACTGTCCAGCGCGGTGTCGCCATTGACGTCGTTCACCACACCGAGGACAGCCACATTGTCCACAAACGGCACATCGCCCGTCACGCGGAAGGTGACGGTGAAGGCCAGCGCCTCGTCCGGCTCGATGTCGCCCACGTCGGCCCAGGTGATCTCCTCGGCGGAGGTCGCCGTCGGCGGGATCTGCGCCGAGACGAAGGTGAGGTGATCGGCGTCAAAGCGGTCGCTCACGGGGATCTCGGTCAGCCGCGTGTCGCCGGTGTTGCTCACGCTGATGGTGTACGTGATCAGGTCACCCGGCAGCACTACGGCAGGCGTCGATGCGTCCACGGCCTTGGCGATGGCCACACCTGGCGACGTCACCTTGACGGTGGCCGAGGCGCTCACCGCCGGCGCGGTCTCGCCGTTCTGCCCCTCGGCCGCGTTGACCGTGGCTGTGTTTTCGGTGAGTTCACCCACCGAAGTGATGCTGCTGCCCACCGTCTCGAAGACGGTGATCACCTTGAACGAATCGCCTGGCGCCAGTGAATCCACATCCGGCAGCAGATTGTCCCACAGCAGCGTACCCAACGGGGCCACGCTGCTGGGCGGCGTCGACGCGCTGACGAACTTGAGCTTGGTGGCGTCATAGGTGTCGATGAGCGGCATGTCCACGATCTGCATCTCGCCGTCGTTGGCCAGCGTAATTGTGAACGAGATGCGCTCACCCACCGGCACGACACCGTCCGCGGCTTCGCCGGTGCGCGCCAGTTCCTTGCTGATCTGCACCGACGGCAACGGCACGAAGGGATTCACCTCCACCGCGGCCAGATCGATGTTGTTGCGCGGCCGCGGATCGATCTGATCGGCCAGCACCGACACCAGGTTGTTCACTACCGTGTCGGCGTAGCTCGTCTCCACCAGCAGCCGCGCCGTCACCGTGGCGTGATCGCCCACCGGCAACGTCCCCAGCAAGCAGATGCCGCTGAGCGAACAGGTGGCGGCGGCGTAGGACGGGTTGTCCACCTCAATTGCCACCAGCCGCGTCCCCGCGGGGATTACCTCGATCAGCTTGACGTCGGTGGCCTCCACTGGGCCGGCGTTGCTCACCACCATCGTGTAGGTGACGATCTGACCGGCGTCGACCAGGGCCAGCGCCGCTTCCTTGCGCACGCTCAGGTCCGCGCTGGGGCCGAAGCCCAACTGCACGGTGGTGAGTTCTACGGCGACGTTGTTCTCCGCCACCGGATCGGATGTGGTGGTCGCCACGGTGGCCGTGTTGGTGAGCAGCGTGCCGTTGGGTACGTCCGCGGCGATGACGGCAAGCAGGAAGCGCACCGTCTCGCCCACGCCCAGGTTGCCCACGTTGCAGGTGAGCGTGTCACCGTTCAGCGGACAGGCCGGGCTGATCGACGAGAAGGTGACGTTGGCGTCCAGCACGTCCGAGAGGATGACGCCACGCCATCGACGGCCCGTTGTTGGTCACCGCGATGTCGTAGACGAAGCCGCCGGTGGGCTGCACCGGATCGCTGAGGTCGAGCACGGTCACACCCACGTCGGCCACGCTGCCCACCACGGTGACCACGCTGTCGCTGTTGTCCGCCGGATTCGCGTCTTCGGTGACGCCGAAGATCGTGGCCGTATTGGTGAGCACCGTCCCCTGCGGAGTTGGGGCTGACCAGCGCCCGCACCCGCACCAGGGCGGTTTCGCCCACCGCCATCTCGCCCAGCTGGACAGACAGCGCCGCCGCACAGTTGCAGGCCGTCGCCGCTGCGCTGGATCGTGGCTTCGATCAGCGTCGTCCCCTGTGGCAGCGCGTCTTTCACATCCACGCCGCTCGCGGACGGGCCATTGTTGGCCACGCTGATGATGTATTCGATCTCCGTGCCGGCGGTGATCGTCGACGGCCCGGCTTTGGAAAGACTCAGATCCGCCGCGCCCACAATGTTGGTGGCGGCGATGGCCAGGTTGTCGGCCTGGGTGCGGTCGTCGGTGGTGGATGTGACCGTGGCCTGATTCTCTAGCCGCGTCCCCGGCGTCAACGCATCCGCCGCCGTGGCCGACAGGTTGATCTCCACCGTCTGCCCCGCCGCCACCACGCCGAGGACACAGGTCAGCTCGCCGCCGTTGAGCGTGCAGCCGCCGTCGTCCGTCACGGTGACGCCTGCGGGCAGCGTGTCGATCACGGTCCGACATTTTGGGCGTCGCTGGGGCCTTGGTTCACCACGGTGATCGGTAGTCGATGGCTTCACCGGCGTTGACGGTGGCTGCGCCGCGCTTGCGCACGAAGAGATCGGCCAGCGGCGACACGCCGGTGTTGATGATCGTGCTGTCGTTTTCGGTGCTGATCAGCGCAGTCTGCGCCGTCACCGATGCCGTGTTGCTCAGTTCATCTTGCACCGCAGCGTCCACATCGCCGATCAGCGTCACCGTTGCCGAGCCGCCCGCGGGGATCGTCCCCAGCGTGCAGGGCAGGCTGCCGCATCCGCCCTGGCTGCTGCGCACGTGACCAGCGCGGCCTGCGGGCAGCACATCGGCCACCGTCACGCCCGCCGCGTCGGAAGGGCCGGCGTTGCGCACGACGATTTCGTAGGTCAGCCGCTCGCCGGGGATCACCGGATCGGGCAGGCTGGCGCTTGCTGATCGACAGATCGGCCTGCTGCGTCACCGAAGTGGTCACCGACGCCTGGTTGTTGGCGTGGTCGGCGTCGGGGTTGGAGGCGGAGACGCGGGCGCGATTCTCCAGCGTGCCGGTGACGTTGTTGTCTGCCGCAGCCACGATGATCACCGTGGCTGTGCCGTTGACAGGCAGATCGCCCAGCATACAGGTGACGCCGCTGTTGCAGATGCCCTGGCTGGCCTCGGCGCTCACCACTTTCATCCCCGAAGGCAGCGCATCCACCACGAGGACGTTGGTGGCCTGCGTCGGCCCGGCGTTGGTCACCGTGAGCGGTAGCGGATCGTGCCGCCCGCGATCACCGTGTCGGCGTCGGCCTGCTTGCTCAGGCGCAGATCGGCCACGGCCAGCGGCGTCTGCTCCACCGTAGTGACGGCGGTGGCGCTGGCTTCGCTGGGATCGGTGGGACTGCTCACCGTTGCCGTGTTGAAGATCGACGAACCGTCGGCCAGCATGTCGTCGCGCAGCTCCAGGAAGACGGAGACCCGCTCCCCGGCGGCCACGTCGCCCAGATCGCAGAGGATCTCCAGCACGTTGTCGCGGCACTGCGCCGACCGTTGGCGTAGGTTGTCCCCGCGGGCAGAGCGTCGACGATGCGCACGTCTGCTGCGTCGGACGGGCCGGTTCTCCACCGTGATCTGGTAGAGGATCGTCTCACCCGCCCGCACCGGATCGTTGAGATCCGTCTTGGTGATGGCGAGGTCGGCGGCGCGTGGTGACGGCGACGGTGGCGCTTGCCAGGTTGTCGGTCATGTCCGCTTCGGTCTGGTCCGCGGTGACCGGGCCTGGTTCACGAGGACGTCGCCATCGAAACTGGCGTCCACGGCGAGGACGAGCGTCACCGCCGCGGAGCCGCCCACCGGGATCGTCCCCAGGTTGCAGACGCCGCTGAGGCCGCAGAATTCACCGGCGAAGGCGGCGTTGTCCGCCGTCATCGTCACCACCTGCGTCCCCGCGGGTACCAGATCCACCAGCGTCACGTTGTCGGCGGGCTGCGGTCCGGCGTTGGCGACGACGAGGCTGTAGGTGACGGTCTCGCCCGCGGTGACCGTGGACGACGTCGCCGTCTTGCTCAGGCTGAGGGCCACGCTGGGATCGGGCAGATCCTGCACCGTCACCACGGCAACGGCGCTGTTGTTAGCCACCGGATCGGCGGTGGCGCTGTTCACCACTACCGTGTTGATCAACTGGGTGCCGCTGACCACTTCGCCGGCGCGCACCGCGATCACGTAGCTGGCGTAGCCGCCCGCGAACGGGCCAGGCTGTGCTGCACGGTGCCGCCATTGATGCTGCCATCGTGACCCAGCCGTTGCTCGCCCCCAAGAAGGTGACATTGGCATCCAGCGTGTCCACCAGATTGACGATCTGCGCGCCGGACGGGCCGGCGTTGCGCACCACGATTTCGTAGAGGAAGCTATCCAACGCCCACCGGGTTGGCCAGGGCGTGCTTTCCACGCTGACATCGGCCAGCGTCGTCACCGGCGTGGTGACGGGGCCGCTGTCGTTGTCGGCGGGGTTCGGGTCCACGGCCAGGCTGCTCACCGTGGCACGATTGGTGACGCTTGCGCCAAGATAGTCGGCATCAACGCGGCCACCAGCGTGATCACGGCGGATTGACCGGCGTCGAGATCGCCCACGGCGCACAGCGTCCCCAAGCAGAGGAAGGGAGCGCCCGCTGGCGGCGTCACCGTGGCCGAGAGCAGGGTCAGGCCCGCGGGCATGGCGTCTTGCACCTGCACCCCGCGCGCCAGACCTGGCCCGGCGTTGACCACAGTCAGCGTGTAGGTGATCGCCTCGCCCGCCGTCGCCGTGGTCACCGCGGTCTGCTTGCTGATGCGCAGATCGGCCACGGTGACGATGCTGGTGTCGGCATCGTCGCGGTTGTTGATCGGGTTGGGATCGGCTGTGTCCGCGCACCGCGGCCACGTTTTCGATGCTGCTGCCCACCAGCGCGGCGCTGTCCACCACCGCGGTGATGGTGACGACGGCGCTGCTGCCCACCGGCATCGTCCCCAGGGCGCAGGGCAGGCTGCTGCATCCGCCCTGGCTGGAAGCGACCGACGCCCCCGAGATCTCCGCGGGCAGGGTGTCGCTGATCACCACGTTCTGCGCGCCGGACGGGCCGAGGTTGACCACGTGGACGGTGTAGGTGATGGGATCGCCCGCTTCACGGTGGCCGCGCGCTTCACCAGCGCCAGATCGGCGGTGGTGACGTTGGTGCTTTCCACATCGCACAACGGCTCGGCCAGCGCCACGCCGCCGATTTCAACGACGCACGCCTGGTTCACCGGCGTTTCCACGGCGTCGAGCGCGTCCGCGGCGGCGGCGACGGTGGCGTAGATCTCCACCGATTCGCCGGGGCGCAGCGAGCGGATGATGCAGACGTTGTCACCGGCGTTGGGGATGTCGGGGCAGTCGATGCGCTGGCTGCCCGGCTCCAGATCGCCCACGAGCACGAAAGCCCGGTAGCAGATCGCCTCGCACCGTCACATCGTAGGCGGTGGACGGGCCGTTTTCGTTCCAAACGGTGATGATGTACTGCACCGGCGCGCCGCCCGCCACCAGATCGTTGCCCAGATCATCCTTGCGGATGGCTACATCGGTGACACGTTCGATCTCCGCGCTCACCGACACACACGTAGACGGCGCATTGGCGCGGCCACACACGCCTGCTGGCGCGCCTCGGTGCTCACGGTATCGGCGTCCACCAGCACCGTCGCCAGCACGGTGACGCTGTCCTGCGCGGCCAACTGGTCGATCTGGCAGACGCCGCCGTCGCTGCACAGGCCGGCGGGCTGGCCTACAATGCTCATGCCCACAATCTGCGCGCCCAGCGGATCGATGGGACCGCGGGCGTTGGCGTTGTCGGTGAGGAGCAGATCAATGGCGGGGCGCTGCCGGTGTTGGTGATGACGATCTCGAAGATCGCTTCCTGCCCGGCGATCACCGGTCCTAGCGCCTGTTTGGTGACACTCAACTGTGTCGAGAAGTCGATCTGCGTCTGCCACGCGGCCTGGGCCACGTCGTTGCCGGCGCGCACCGTGGCCACGTTGAAGAGATCACCTGCCGTGTACAGGCCCGCGGCGGGCGTCTGCCCGTTGGGCGCAGTGGTGACGCCAAAGGCGACGGCACAACTCTGCCCCGCGCCCAGCGTCGATGTGTTGCTGAAGACGATCACGCTGTCGCCGGTCTGCGCCGCGGTGACGAGGCCACAGGCGCCGCCGTCCACCGCCGCGGCGGCGTCGAAGAAGACGCCCGCGGGCAGCGTATCGGTGACGATGACGCCACCCGACACGATGGGCGACGGGCCGGTGTTCTGCACGGTGACGGTGTAGCTGAAGCCGGACGCTGCCTGGGCGTAGGTCACCGCGACGGGGCCGGACTTGGTCACGTCCACATCGCCGCGGCAGACGAAGTTGCTGGTCACCGGATCGCTGAGTAGCTCTGTTCGCCGTCGATGTCGTCGATCCACTGTACTTCGGCCACGTTTTCGAAGCTGTTGCCTGGGGCCACACAGAAGTTGGCCGCGGTGTCCGTCTCGAAGCCCACGGGGACCACGATCTGCAACGTCTCCCCGGCGGGCAGCGGCGTGCCGAGCTGGCAGAACAGTTCGTTCGTCCCCACGCTCAGCGAACAGTCGAAGTCGATGGCGCCGTAGTTGTACGAAGCGGTGACGGTGGGATCGTCGCTCACCACCATGCCCACGGGCAGCGTGTCGCTGATCACCACCGGGAAGGCGTCGGAGAAGCCGTCGTTGGCTACTTCGAGGACGTAGAAACCGTCGGCGGCCACGTAATCGCCGCGCACCACGATGGGATCAAAGAGCGTCTGCTTGGTGATGGCCAACGCCGCGCGCTGAGGATCGGCTCGTCGAAATCTTCTTCGACATCGACCAGGCAGATGCGGGCGGCGTTGTCGGCTTCGGCGCAGGCATCCTTGACGAGATACTCGCCGAAGAGCGCCATGTCGCTGTCGATCTCCACCGACGCGATCACGGTGACCTCGTCACCGGCGGGCAGGTTGCCCAGGTTGCAGAAGCCGTTGTTGGTGCATTCCCCGGCGGTGAAGCCGATTTCGGTGTAGAAATCGACAATGCGCGCCCCAAACTGCGGGAAGTAGAGATTGTCGGTCAACTCCACATCGTAGGCGGTGACGTTGCCTGTGTTTCGCACAGTCAGGCGGAAATCGATGATGTTGCCCGCCACCAATTCGTCGGGGAAGAAGAGCGGCGTCAGGCCGATATCGAGGACGGTGCCACAATCCACCGCGCTGACGGCGACGGCCTGATCGGTGTCTCCGGCTTGGGTTGTGGCCTGCGCCCGGTTGAAGAGGACGCCCGCCGGGCAGGCTGCGGCTGTGGCGGTGTAGTTCAGCGTCACGCTACAGCTTTGGCCCACGGCCAGCACGCCGCTGTTTGTCCACGGCGACGCGCCGGAGAAGGCGCAGGCGCCGCTCTGGTCGGCGATGCCGTCGAAGGTGAGGCCGGCGGGCGTGGGATCGGCCAGCGTCAACTGGCCCGCCAGCAGCGGTGACGGCCCGGTGTTGGTGACGGTGACCACGTAGCTTGCCGCGCCGCCCACGGCCACGTTGGTCGGTCCGCTCTTTTCGATGTCGACGTCGCTCTGGCAGCGCACACCGGTGGCGGCAGTCACAGGCGCCGTCTGTTGTGTACCGCGGCTGTCGATCCAGCCTGCTGCGGCCTGGTTGGTGACGTCCGCGCCGCACAACTGCGCGTCTTGCACGTCGCCGCGGACCTGGATCTGCACCTGCTCGCCCGCGGGGATCGTCCCCAGATCGCAGACGAGTTCGCCCGCGCCGCTGCACGTCCCCGGCTGCGCGCCGGGCGCCCAGGACGCCGAAAGCACGAAGGCATCGCCCGTCACCCCGGCAGGCAGCGTGTCCGTCACCCGCACGGCGGCGGCAGCGGACGGTCCACTGTTGGCCACGGTGACGACGTAGGCCAGGTCGTCGACGTCGGCGAGATCGTTGAGGATCACAGGATCGATCAGATCGGCCTTGGTGATGGTGATCTGCGCCAGCGTGGTCACGGTGACGGACGCTTCGGCGCGGTTGTCGGTGAGATTGTTCTCGGCGGAATCGCTGGTCACCTGCGCCACGTTGGCGAGGACCGTCGCCGCGGCCAGATCGGCGCTGGCCTGGGCGGTGATGCGCACGGTGGCCGATGCGCCCGCAGCCAGATCGCCCACGGCGCAGACCACGCCGCCGCACGGCTGCGGACCGCCGCCAAGATCGACGGTAGCTTCCACCAAACTGAGGCCGGCGGGCAGCGCGTCCTCCACTGTCACGTTCTGCGCTGTGGATGGACCGGCGTTGATCACGACGATGTCGAAACTGACGCTCTCGCCTGCGTTGACGGTGGCGGCGCTGGGCGTCTTGGTCAACGCTAGCGCGGCCAGGCCGACGATGCTGGTGTCGGCGTCGTCGCGGTTGTTCAGCGTGTTGAGATCGGGGGTGCTGCTGGTCACCGCGGCCACGTTTTCGAGGCTGGATCCAGGCTGGGCGGCAGGATTCGTGCGCACGATGAAGCTGTACTGCAACGAGGCACCCACGGCCAGCGCAGTGGCCGGACAGGTGAGGACGCCTGCATTTTCCACACAGACATCGGCGTCTTCCACGGTGACGCCCGCGGGCAGCGTGTCGATCACCTGCACGTTTTGAGCGTTGGAGGGGCCGGCGTTGAGTACGTCCACGGTGTAGGTGATGGTGTCACCGGCGTTGACGGTGGCGGGGGCCTGTTTATTGAGCACCAGATCGGCGCGGGTGACCACGTCGCTGTTTTCGGCGTCGCAGATCTGTGTGCCGGCGATGCAGGCTTCCACCACCGGCGTGTTCGTGGCGGCGGCGGTGGCGGGCAGGGCGCGGATCACGGCGTTGATGGTGCGCGATGTCCCCGCGGCGATGGTGGGGAGCGTACACGAGGCCGCGCCCAGGTTGCAGGTCATGGGCAGGTCGTCTGGCTGCAACGCAACCAGTTCAAAGCCTGCTTGGAGGGTGGCTGTCACCGCTACCGAGACGGCGTCGGACGGACCGCTTGAAGATTTGGATCGGGTGGGGCGCTGCGTCGCCGCCCGCAGTGAAGCACGGCGTTAAAGTCGTCATAATGGTCACCGCCGGCGCGGTGACCGTGTTCTGACAGGGCGTGCTGGTTTCGGCTACGGGCGTGTCACCGCTGCCGGGGGCGTCGGTGGTAAAGACGCTGACGGTTCGGTAGTTGCCGCGGGCGTGTCGGCGGGGACGCAGGCCAACATGCGGATGGTGTCGGTGACGACCAAGCCGGGCATGGGGATGCCGCGGTTGCAGATGCCGCTGGTGCAGACGTAACAACCGCTGAAGGGGCCGCCGCTGTCGCCCTGGGTGCTGGCAAACGCATAATACTCGCAATTCCAGGCCGCCATTCGCTCCGTCGGGATTGTCGTTGCTGTTGAGTTCGTCCATCACGCTGACGTTAGGCGCAGCGGGGCCGTTATTGGTCCACTGGATCAAATTCCACCACGTCACCGGCGGCGACAGGGGCTGGCGACCACGCTCTTGGTCACCGCCAGGTTAGCCGCGACGCGATTGCGTGCGTCCACTGACCTGGTTGTTGGCGGCGTCGGGCAGGGCAGCGTGAGCACAGGATCGCCCGCGCCGGTGACGTAGCGATCCGGGCTGACGACGACGTTGGTGACGTTGTAAGCGTAGCAGACAGCGGCGGAGACGGCGGCGGTGATCACCACTTGCTGCAGCGCGCCCGCAGCCGGGTTCACCGGATCTGACAGGTGACGACGCCGTTGTTGTTGGCGCGGGTGGCGCCCACGCTGAGACGAAGTTCACCTGCGCGGGCGGCGTATCGGTGACCACCACGCCTGCCGCATCGGACGGGCCGTTGTTGGTGACGGTGACAGTGTAGACAGCGCTGCCGCCACGGTGACGCTGGTGGGGCCGACTTTGGTCACCGACAGATCGGCCACGGCGTCGATGCGGGTCTGCTTGGTGTCGCTGGGCGTGTTGTAGTTGGTGTTGTCGGCGGCGGTGACGGCTACACTCAGCGCGTTGACCGTGCCCGTGGCCTTGGACAGGCGCGCACCGCGGCGTAGAAGGTGACACTGTCGCCTGCGAGGATGGACGGGATAGCGCATTGGCCTGTCCCCGCGGCGAGGTTGCTTGTTGCAGGTCGATGGCGTCGCCGGGGTTGAGCGACAGCGGCACCAGATCGGCGGGAACGGCGGCGTTCACCGTCACGTTGGCGGCGTCGGACGAGTCGGCATTGGCAACGACGACGGTGTAGATCCACCGCGTCGCCACCGGCGACGAGCAGCTCGTTCAGGTCACCGACGGCGATGTTCAGCGCAGCCGTAGTGACGACGTCGAAATTGGAGACGGCGTCGTTGTTGGTGAGATCGCCGTCGGGGTTATTGGCGGACGCGGCCAGTTGGTGGCTGTAGGTCCCGGCCACAGTCTGCGCTGGGATCGTCACCGTGACGGTGGCCACGGTCTCGGCCTGCACAGGCATGGCGCCGCTGCGTGTACAGCTTAACCCGGCGCTACACACCCAGTTGGGCGCGGTCTGGATGGCGGTGGCGGTCCAGCCGCCGGGCAGGCCCTGCAACAGGTCATGTACGGTGACGCCTTGGGCCTGGGCTGGACCGGCATTTTCGACGCCGATCTGGAACTGGTAGCTCTGCCCGGCCACAATCGCCGCGGTGAGATCGGTGACGGCAACGGCCTGAATGTCGGCGGAGGTAAGCGCAACAGCCACGGCGCCGCTGACAGGGCCGACACTGGGCTGGTTGATCACGGCGGGCAGGCTGGTGTTGCCGGCCGCCGTGACGCTGTCCACTGTCACCTGGGCGCTGTTGGCAAAGGACGCGCCGGGCGCGGCCGCGGCGGTCACCTCGGCGGTGAGCAGTGCGCTCGCACATTGCCCGGCGCGGACGGTGATGTTCGTCAGATCCGCGCTGAACACGTCGGAGCCGAGGACCAGGTTGGCGCCCAGCGTGTCCACCACCGAGACACCCGCCGCGTCGGACGGGCCGACGTTGCAGAGTTCGATGTTGTAGATCGCCAATCCAGCGGCGGCCACGCTGGGCGTAAGCAGCGTCTTGGTGAGGCTGAGATCGGCCTGAACCTGGCTGGCGAGGGCGGCGTTGCCGCTGTTGTTGGCAGGTGTGGGGTCAGGATTGATGGCGCTGATGGTGGCGGTGCAATTGTCGATGAGGCCGGCGGCGGTGAGGTGCGCGTCCGCGGGCGCGGTGACGTCGAAAGTGAGCGTTTCGCTGCTGTTGCCTGGCAGGGGCAGGCTGCGCACGAAGATCCCATCGGACGGCGCCCACGGCGCGGGGCCGCTGGTGCTGAAATTGGTAACGTCGAAGTCGCCGATGGCGTCACAGGCAAAGTAGACGAGCACGCCCTGGGCGTCGGCGGGGCCGTTGTTGGTAATGGCGACCTCAAAGCGTTCGGGCGCACCGGGGGTGAAGGGCGCGCTGGTGAGGGTGACGCCGGTCACAGCCAGGTCCGCGGCCTGGGCTGGGGCCACGACGGCAGCGGTGTCGCAGCTTTGGTTGGCGCCGCTGGGGAAGTCGGTCACCTCGGCGCAGTTGGTGATGGTGTCCACGCCGGGGTTGGCATTGGCGTTCACCTGCAGGGAGACGAGCAGGCTGCGCCGTTCGCCCACCGCCAGATCGGTGACGGTGCAGACTGTCTGCGCGCCGATGGTGCAGTTGGGGCTTGCGCCGACAACGACGCCGGGGCCGCTGCTGATGGTGTCGGTGACGGTGGCGGCGGGCAGCGCCCAGGGTCCGTTGTTCACCACTTCGATCTCGTAGAGCAGGAAGCCGCCCGGCGCGGCTGACGGCGTCAACGCGCGCTTGTTGATGGCGAGATCGGCCTGTCCTTGTACGGTGAAGGTGATACAGTCATCTGCGGTGTCCACCGTGGCGTTGTTGATGTCGCAGGAATTGTTGCTCAGATCGTTGTCGGGGTTGAGCGTCGACGCCTGGAGGTAGTGGGTGATCACGCCGCTGGGCTGCGCGGGATCGAGGGTGATGTCCACTTCGGCCACCGGCGTGGGATTGCCGTTGCCGATGAGTTCGCCTGTATATGAACACAGCAACTGGCTGCCACCAAAGGAGCACGACCACCCAGCATCCGTCTGGATCTCGTTGACTGTCGCGCCAAGTAAATTGATCAGGGTGTCGTGTACAATCACCCCGTACGCCGGGATAGGATCCAGATTCTCGATTTCCACAAAGAAGCGATAGCGGGTGTTGACGGGATCGAGGCCAAGTGGCTGCCCGCTGAGTGGACCGGCGCCGCTGTCGATCACCGTGGTGAGCACGGTCACGTCGACGGGATCGATGGCGCCGCCGGTGTTCTCGCCCAGCACCTCGTAGGCGCCGGCATCGCAGTCGGCGGTGAGATCGGCGTTGCCGTCCTGTGGGCGGGGTTGTCCGCGCTGATCCACCACGATGGCGCCGCCGCACTCGGCGTCACCGCTGGGGATGAAGTCAATCGCGGGGCTACCTGCTTCGATTGGGTGGACAAAGGTTGGCCCGCCGCCGTTGACCAGCGCGCCCAGCAGTGGATCAGTGTTACTTAGATCAGTTGCACCGATGAAGTCGCAGCTGCTACCGTTTTCGATGTTGTAGCCGCCGCCGTTGATGGAGCCGCCATCTGTGGCGCAGTTGTCCGCCTCTGCGGAGACGATGATGGATGCCATGACAGTTACATCACCGTCGCGAGTGGTGATGCTTGAGCCAATGGCGCTACCCTGCGCGCTGTTGTTGACCAGCGTGACATACGCCAAAGACATCTGATCCGAGTCTTCGTTGCTGATGGCGCCGCCGCCTCGATTGGTCGAACCATTGATTACGCGATTGGCGCTGAAGGTCGAATTGGTGATGGTGGCGCTGTCGGTGTTCATAATACCGCCGCCTCGGTCGTTGGCGTCGTTCTCAGCAAACAGGCTACCCGAAACAGTCAACGTGCCGAGATTGTAGATCCCACCGCCGTTGTCCTGCGCTGTGTTGTTCTGGATCGTGCTGTCGAAGATGTTGAGCGTCCCACTGTTGGCAACAGCGCCGCCATCGTCGCTGGCATCGTTACTGGAAAGATTGACGTTGCGCAACGTGACCACCGCACCCGACGCGATCTGCATGCCGCCGCCGTCGCCGTTGACGTTGCCGCCGGTGATAGTGAGGTTCTCCACGTTGAGGACGGCGTTGGCGCTCACACCGAAGACACGTTTCGCCGTGGTGCCACTGAGCGAGCCGACGTCGATGATCGTGGCGCCCACACCGGCGCCGGTGATGGTGAGCGCATCGCTGTCTGTGATCGTGAGATCGCGGACATCGTAGGAACCAGTGGTGCGGCTTAACGTGTACGTGTCGCCGGTCAGCACGATTGTGTCCGCGCCGGTGCCTGCAGGGCAGTCGGGCGTGTTGGCGTTGCTGTCTTGGTTGGCGCTGTACACGGCCTCGCGCAGAGAGCAGAGGTTGTTGGTTGTCATCTCATCGGCGGTTGTTTCAACGATGATCTCCTCTGCAAAGAGTGGTTGCGCCGTGAACAACGTCATTGACAAAAACAGACAAAAAGTCGCCACGAGGGCGACTATGAGACGACGCGCAAACGAATAGCAATCGAACATTGGGGATCTCCGTATTCCTGTCGATGTGCCTAATTTAGCCTCCAATAGTATTTTTGTACCAACATTATAAGCGAAACATAGTACTTTGGTACGTTACAGTTCATTTACACTTACGCTGATTTTTATACAGTCTGTTTACAATCACACTAATTGACCGTAAATTCTGGTAGTCTTACAGTACACGTAGGCACCCACCGTGATTTCAAAACCAGGACAGAGCAAATCACCATGACTTCATTGCACGCCCGAACCCTGACCTTTCTTTTTCTTTGGCTTTGTGCGCTTTCCTTACAGCCGGCCGCCGTCTTTGCCCAGGAAGGGGATCTCGCTTCCCCGCAGATCGTCCAAGATGCCGCCGCTGTTTCGGTGACATGGACGAATCGACAGCCGCGCAACGGCGACGCGCCGGCCTGGCAGGCCTGGCCGACGACATCGGTGAACGGCGTCGATTTGCCGGCGCAGTTGATCACGGTGCAGGCCATCGGCGACGAAGCGCCCGAAATTGTGATCGGCACGCTGACCTCGCGGGCGTGGACGAGCCGCGATCTGCCCTTCGCCGCTACCGAACCGCCTACACGCGTCCTCATAACGGGTGAGGTGTACCCGCCACTGACGTCGGCAGTTGCCAACCCGCAGCCGCCCGATTCGCCGGTGGTGCTGCTGCGTCAGGGCGAACAACGGGGGCAGCGCTTTGTTGTGCTGGCGCTGACGCCGATCTACGCTGTGGACGGGGAAGTGCGCGAGGTGAGCAGCCTCGATTTCACCGTCACCGGTGCGCGGTTGCTCGGTGACGGCGGCGTGCAGGCGTCCGCTGATTGGCGGCTGAACGAGGACGTCGCTGGCCCGTCGGATATTTCGCAGCAGACGGCGCTCAAGGTGATGGTGACCAAGCCCGGCTTGCAGGAGATCGCGCTGCGCGATGTCTACGCTTCGGGGTTGGCCGACGCCGATGATGTGGCGCGCCTGCAACTCTACGTGGACGCCGATCAGGTGGCGCTGGAGGTGGACGAAGCCGCCGGGCGCCTGCGCTTTTTCGCGCCCCAGGCCGGGGATCGCTGGAACGACGCCACCACCTACTGGCTGATCCGCGGTGACGACGACGGGCTGCGCATGACGCAGCGGGCTGCCGCCGACGCCGGTGGCGCGGCGTTGCCTGTCCGCGCGACGGCGTGGGAAACGGGCGAATGGTCGTTTCCGCAACTTTATGTTTCGGAGGCGGCGGGGCCGGACGGCGATCACTGGTTCACCGACGATCTGCGCTCCGGCCCCGAACTGCCCACATCCGCGGTCACGTTGACCACGGCGCTGGGGCTGCCCACCGTCGCCGGCTCCGCGGTGATGACGATCACCGGCCACGCCTACGTCGGCGACAGCCACACGCTGGATGTGGTCTTCACCAGCGCTGTCGGCCAGGATTCGACCTCGATCACCTGGCAAGCGAACAACAACTGGTGGGCTTCGTTCTCGACGGCGGCGGGGGCTTACCAGGTAGTGGCGACGCTGGCCTCCGACGACACACCCAATGCTTTGCGCGTCGACGATATCGAATGGCGGCGTCCGGTGGCCCTGCAATTCGGCGGCTTGAGTGGCTATTTTGAGACTGAGGAAGCGGCGCGTTATCAATTGAGCGAACTGCCCGACGATTTCGCCATTTACGACGTTACCGAACCGAAACGCCCCCTGCGCGTCCAGATCGACGCCGAGGACAGCAGCGCCGAGTTGACCCTTGACAGCGAGGCAGGGCGCCGTTACCTGGTGGCGCAAGACGGCCTTTCGACGCTCTATCTGCCCGGCGTGACGGGCAGCGTCGCAACTGCCCGCGCTGCCGTGTCGGCGACGACGGCGCGCTTGGATCGGCTGTCAATGCGCGCAAAGCCCACGCTCACGCTTCACCGCCCGGCCAACCTGAACAGCGCCTTCGACGCCGCGGTGCTCTACATCAGTCATCGTGAATTCATGAGTGCGCTGGCGCCGCTGGTCCTGGCGCGCAAGGATCAGGGCTACGACATCGCCGTGGTCGACGTGCAGGCGATCTACGACGGCTGGAGCGGCGGGCAGGTGTCGCCGCAGGCAATCCGGGCCTTTCTGCGCTACGCCGCGGCCACAGGCAAGCGGGCGCCCAGCGCTGTCACCTTGATCGGGGACGGCACCAGCGATCCGCGCAACTACACCGGGCGCAACAACGTCAACTACATGCCGCCCTATCTGGCTGTGGTCGATCTCAATCTAGGCGAAGCTGCGTGCGAAACCTGCTTCGGTCAACTCGATGGCGACGATCCGCTCAGCGATCCGCTCATGGATCTGATGCTGGGGCGCATCCCGGCCAAGAGCGCGGCAGAGCTGACCGGCTACATCGACAAACTGCTGCCCTACGAGAGTGATACAGTGGCGGCCAGGGCGCGCACCGGCATGCTCTACGTCACCGACAACTACCTCAACGTCGACGGCCCGCCGGACAAGGCAGGCGATTTCGCCGCTGCGTCCGAAACCAGCATCGTAAGCCAGCCTAGTTTCATGCAGATCGATCGCGTCTACTACGATCCGGTGACCGAGTCGCCCGAACAGCCGTGGCGCATCGCCGACGCTGTGGCCGCCTACGAGGCGACGCTGGCGGCCTTGCAGAAGGGCCTGGTTTCGTTACCTACATCGGTCACGCACATCACTGGCAGTGGGCGTCTACCGACTTGAACGCCACGCCGCCCTATCTGCTTGGCCTCTACGATCCAGATTCGCTGCAGAACAGCGCCGATCCGTCGATTGTGATGGGGCTGACGTGTCTTACGGGGTCTTTCCAAACGCCTGCCTTCAGCAAGCACCACCATCGACGAGCGTATGTTGCTCAATCCATCCGGCGGCGCTGTGGCGGTATGGGGACCGACTGGGTTAGGTGTGGGCTACGGGCATGATTCGCTACAAGACGGCTTCTACCATGAATTCTGGCAGTCGCCGCCGGGGACGCCGCTGGGAACGCTGGTACAGGCCGGTTTCTTCGAGTTGTTCAGCCGCGGCCAATGCTGCCAGGAGACGCTGCGCACCTACGCACTGTTGGGGGATCCGCTCACCGCGCCGATGGTGGGTACGGCGCGGAACTGGATCTACGCGCCGGGGGTGACGCAGTAGTAGGGAAGGCAAAAGGTGCAGTAGCGAAGGCAAAAGGCAAAGTGCAAAGGGTGCATTTCAAATTGGGGGCAGGCCAAGTGCCGGGGACTTTTCGCCGCAGCGAGACGGGGTTTCCGCTTTTATCGCCACGTCCATCGTGAAGTCCCCGGCACTTTCGCCCCAAGAATGAAATACACCCAGTGCAAAAGGCAAAAGTGCCTGTGCGCAGGTGCATTGACGGGCCAACCGGTCAACTGATTGATCCACAGATTAGCGCCGATGTGGATCTTCTTCTGTCAATTGCCAGCGGTTATGAAATCCCAGATGATGCCGTGGACAACCTGCTCCACGGGCGCGTGATCGTCGGTGAAGACGGCGGTTTGGGGCGTGAATTGGCCGGGGCGGGCGCGGGGAACGCTCTCGGCGGCGAACTGGCGAAACTCGGTGGCCAGTGAGCCGGGCAGGGCGGCGACGTTGCGGGCGAAGATGTCGACATCGGTGGGCTGCACGGTGGCGACGACGAGGGAGTTGGCGAGTTCGTGAGGCGGGCCGGGTTCGTCTACGATGACGACGCTAGGGAAGACCTGGCGCAGCGTAGCTGTCATCGACTCGACGAGGGCGTAATCGCGATCTGTGCGGCCTACGTTGATGGCGACGACGCCGTCTTCGGCCAGGTGGTTGCGCACGAGATCGAAAAATTCCACGGTGGTGAGGTGGAACGGAATGTAGGGTGGACGGTAGGCGTCGACCAAGATGAAGTCGAAGCGGCGGTCGGCGGGCTGTTGCTGCAACCAACGCCGACCGTCGGCGGCGACGGCGGTGAGGTTGGGCTGGTTCATGTTGAAATAGCGCCGCCCTACGTCGATGATGGTCGGGTCCAGCTCCACGCCGGTGATGGGCAGCGAGCCGTAGACGTGGGTGTAGAGTTCGGAGACGGTGCCGCCGGCCAGGCCGATGATGAGCACTTCGTCTTCGAGCGAGGGCTGGGGTCGGTCATTGCGAAAGAGTGGAGCGAGCAGGAAGTAATCCCAGATGCCGCGACTGAGCAGCATATCTGGGTGGTAGACGCTGTGGATGCCCACGCCTTCGTTGAGTTTGAGGTGATGCTCCGTCCCCCATTGGCGCACCGAGATGTAGTTGTAGAGTGTTTCGTCTTCGTAGACGACGGCGCCGAGGCCGTCGTCGATGTCGCCGCGCACAGACGCCGGATCGGTAACCACGGCCAGCGCTGTCACCAGGATCAGGCCGATCACGGGCAGGAGAACGCCGCGGCGGCGAGTGCGCGGCGACGTGAAGCCGGCGGCAGTCACCGCGAGCAAGGCCAGCGCCAACAGGTAGAATGCCCAGCGCGTGCCGAAGGTGGGGATCAGCCAGAGCACGGGCAGGAACGTCCCTACGATGCTGCCCGCGGTGGCCACGGCGGAGAGCCGGCCGGCGGTGGCGCCGGTGTGGCGCAGATCAGTGACGGCCAGGCGCACGGCCCACGGTGTCACCGCGCCGAGGAGGATCACGGGCGCGCTGAAGAGCAGGAGCACGGCGAGCAGTGTCCCCACGAGCAGGCCGGGCGCAAAGGTGGCGAGTCCTTGCGCGGCGAGGCGCAGGATGGGCGGACTGACGGCGGGGATCAGGGCCACGCCCAACGCTGCCAGCGTGGCGAGAATCAGCAGCGCGTCCAGGCTGGGGAAGCGATCCGCCAGGCGTCCGCCCAACCACGAACCGAGGGCGAGATAGAGCAGGATCAGGCCGATGAGGCCCGCCCACACGATCTGGCTGTTGCCGAACCAGGGATCGAGCAGCCGCGCCGCGCTGAGTTCCACGCCCAGGGTGACGGCCCCGGCGCTAAAGACGAGCAGGGAGAGGTATTTCATCGATGATTCATGTCAGTAAACCTGCAAGCCGCGGCGCTCGCGTTTGCCGTCGCGCCAGGCTTCGGCGTTTTCGTTATGACGGGGTAGATACTTGACGCGCATACCGGTGTGGTCGGGGTCCTGGTGATCGGCGTACCAGCCTTTGAGGAGCGCGCTGAGTTCGTCTTGGATCTCGGCATATTCGGGCCAGCCGGCGCGGTTGAGTGTTTCGTTGGGGTCGGCGACGAGATCGAAGAGATCGTAGGGGCCGTAGGGATAGCGGCGCACGAATTTGTGCTGCGGCGTGCGGATCATGCGCAGATCGCCGTATTCGCCGAAGCGTACGTCTTCCCAGAGAGGATTCGTCCCTGTTTTTGTGAGCGTGGCGAAACTGCTGCCGGGGTAGGCGCGGTCGGCGCGGGAGGAGAGATCCACCCCTGTCCACCGGCAAATGGTTTGGAAGGTGTCGTAGTGATCCACACAATTTTCGACGATCTGCCCGGCGTTGATCTGCCCCGGCCAGCGCATGAGCAGCGGCACGCGCAGGGAGACTTCGTACATGTTGAGTGGGCGGGTGCTGTTGCCTTTGCCCCAAAATCCCTGGTGACCCAGCGCGCAGCCGTGGTCCGAGGTGTAAATGACGATGGTGTTGTCCAGTTGGCCGCGGCTTTCGAGGAAGTCGAGGATGCGCCCCACTTCGCGGTCGATCTCGCTGACCGCGGCGTAGTAGCCTCGGTAACGGCTGCGGATCTGCGCTTCGGTGACGTCTAGCCCGCCCAACATGCCTTCGTTGCGGTGCCAGGGGTGCGGATGATAGGGTGGGATGTCGGCGAAGGTGGCGTCGGCGTAGCGATCTACGAGCGCGGGATCGTGCGTTTCGGCTTCGTAGGGCGAGTGGGTGGCGATGTAGCCCACGTTGAGGAAGAACGGGCGATCCGTGGGCGCGTCTTCGAGGAAGCGCAGCGCGTAGTCGGTGATGTGCGTCGACTTGTTGCCATCCAGCGCCAACGGTTCGCCGTTGAGGTGATAGGTGTAGGGATCGTTGTGCCGCCCCTGCCAACCGGGCAGTCCAAAGCTCCAGGCAAAGCCACGGGGCGTGCGGTGAGACTGCCCCATGTGCCATTTGCCCGAGAGGCCGCAGTGGTAGCCCTGTTCGGTGAGCAGTTCGGGCAGGGTGATCTCGTGGGCCAGCCAGTCGCGGTTCCCGATCTCGGGGATCGCCTCTTGCAGCCAGTCGTGGATGCCCACCTGTGAGGGCGTGCGTCCTGTGAGCAGGCAGTGCGGGCGGGCGAGCAGACAGGGCTGGGTGTAAACGCGTTGATGAAACGGGTCCCCTCGGCAGCGAGACGATCCAGGTTGGGCGTGTGCAGTTCGCGGTTGCCGTAGCAGCGCGCCGCCCATGCACCGTGATCGTCGGTCAGGAAGAGGAGGACGTTGGGTTGGGGCATAGTGAGGTGTCCTTAGGCAAGAGTGCAGGTGAACGGGTTGCAGATCTGCAAATTGCAAGTTTGCAGGTCTGCAAGTTGCAGGTCATTAGTGAATCTGTTGTTTGAGCCGACTTGGTGATGTCCTTATTCTAGTGGTTGGTTTGAGTTGTAGTCAAGGGGTGGGTGGAGGCGTTTCCCAACGGCGGTTGCCAAGTGGCAGGAAGAATAGAACGCGGATTGAGCGGATCAGAGTGGATCTCAAATGGCAATGGTGATGGTTCTTGAAAAATCCGCCTAGATCTGCCCAATCCGCCCGATCCGCGTTCTATTATCGCCCTCAGATCGGAATTCTTCGCCTGTGCCGAACAGAACTGTTATACTGTACGCAAGTTTTGCACCGTCACCACCCCGAGGAGGCACAATGGCACTGCATCCGCTGGCAGGCAAACCTGCGCCCCAGGATCTCCTGGTCAACATTCCACGTTTGGTCGCTGCTTATTACACCCAATCACCCAACGTCGAGGACGTGAACCAGCGCGTCGCCTTCGGCACGTCGGGTCACCGCGGCACGTCGACGGCGGGCAGCTTCAACGAAGACCACATCCTCGCCATTTCGCAGGCGCTCTGTGAATACCGAGCGCAGCAGGGGATCACGGGTCCGCTCTTTTTGGGGATGGACACCCACGCCCTCTCCGAACCGGCGCTGATCTCGGCCATCGAAGTGCTGGCCGCCAACGGCGTCGACGTGGTCTACCAGCAAGGACGCGGCTACACGCCCACGCCGGTGATCTCCCATGCCATCCTCAGCCACAACCGCGGACAATCCAGCAACCGCGCCGACGGCATTGTGATCACGCCGTCGCACAACCCGCCCGCGGACGGCGGCTTCAAGTACAACCCACCGGAAGGCGGACCGGCCGGCACCGAGACCACCAAAGCGGTGCAGGATCGCGCCAACCAGATCCTGGCCAACGGCCTGAAGGACGTGAAGCGCGTCCCCTTGCACAAGGCCCTCGCCGCCGACAACGTGCGCGCTTACGATTACGTCTCCCCTACGTGGACGACCTCGGCTCAGTGATCGACATGGCCGCGATTGCATCCGCCGGGCTGAAGATCGGCGTTGATCCAATGGGCGGGGCGGGCATCGCCTACTGGCAGCCCATCGCCGACCGCTACGGCCTGACGCTGGAACTGGTCAACACCCGCGTCGACCCCACCTTCAGCTTCATGACCGTGGACAAAGACGGCAAGATCCGCATGGATTGCTCGACGCCCTACGCCATGGCTAGCCTGATCAGCCTGAAAGACCAATTCGACGTCGCCTTCGGCAACGATCCCGACTACGACCGTCACGGCATTGTCACCCGCAGCAGTGGACTGCTCAACCCGAACCACTACCTCGCCGTGGCGATCTGGTATCTCTTCCAGCATCGGCCCGGCTGGCGCGCCGACGCCGCCGTGGGCAAGACGCTTGTCTCTAGCTCGATGATCGACCGGGTGGCCGGTCACCTGGGGCGACGGCTGGCCGAAGTGCCCGTGGGCTTCAAGTGGTTTGTGGATGGACTGGTGGATGGGTTTTATGGCTTTGGCGGCGAGGAGAGCGCAGGCGCGTCCTTTTTGCGCCAGGACGGCACCGTGTGGACCACCGACAAAGACGGCATCATCATGGATCTGCTGGCCGCCGAAATCACGGCCAAGACCGACGCCGACCCCGGCGAACACTACCGTCAGCTGGAGTCGATGTTCGGCAGCCCGGTCTACACCCGCATTGACGCCCCGGCCAATCGCGAGCAGAAGAAAGTGCTCTCGGATCTGTCGCCCGATCTCATCGAGCGCAAGGAACTGGCCGGCGACGCCATCACGGCCAAGCTGACACGTGCGCCGGGCAACAACGCCCCCATCGGCGGCCTCAAAGTCGTCACCGAGAACGGTTGGTTCGCGGCCCGTCCTTCCGGCACCGAGGACATCTACAAGATCTACGCCGAAAGCTTCCGCGGCGAGGATCACCTCAACCGTCTCGTGCAGGAAGCGCAGGAGATCGTCGCCGACGCCTTCCGCGCGGCTGGGATGGGATAGGAGAGAATTGTGACCAATCACGATAGCCAATTGTTGGAACACATCACCGTTGATCCTGACGTGATGGTAGGTAAGCCGGTCATTCGGGGTACTCGGCTTACTGTCGAGTACATTTTGAACCTGATGGCACACGGTGCAACCGAGCAGGAGATCATGGATGAATACGAAGGTCTCACAGATGCGGACATTCGCGCCTGCCTGCTCTTTGCCACCAAAGCGCTAGGGGATACATCATTTATGCCGCTTTTATCGGAGACAGTCTGAGTGAGATTCCTGGTCGACGAGTGTGTAGGACCGGCAGTTGCCCGATGGTTACGAGAACAAGGCCACGAAGTTTTTTCGGTCTTCGAAGAAGCGCGCGGCATGGACGACGACGCCATTCTGCACAAGTCGACGACAGAAAACAGATTTTACTCACGGCGGATAAGGATTTTGGCGAGAAGATCTACCGAGAACGGCGTCCTCATTGTGGGGTAGTATTGCTGCGTTTGAGCGATGAGCGAGCAAAGTCAAAAATCGCCGTCGTGGCGCGTTTGCTTCAAAAATATTCGGATCATCTACCCAATCGATACGTGGTTGTCACCGAAGAACGTGTCCGCTTTGCTGGACAGTGACGCCACAGTGATTCACCGGGCAGACAACTTCATGAGGAATTTTGTATGAGCGACATCAAATTTGGGACAGACGGCTGGCGCGGGCGCGTGGCCGATGACTACACTTTCGCCAATGTGCGCCGCTGCACGCAAGGATTTGCGTCCTGGCTCAAGGACGAAGGACACGCGGGCAAGGCCGTGGTCGTGGGCCACGACAAACGCTTCATGGGCGAAAAGTTTGCGGCGACAGTGGCCGAGGTGCTGGCCGGCAACGGCTTTCACGTCTTCCTCACCGACGGGCCAACGCCCACGCCGGTGATCAGCTTCAGCGTCCCCGCCAAAGGCGCTGTGGCCGCGGTCAACATTACCGCCAGCCACAACCCACCCGAGGACAACGGCTTCAAGGTGCGCGACGCCAACGGCGGCGCGATCCCGCCCGAAGGGCTGAAGGGCATCGAAGCGCGCATCCCCGCCGCAGGGGACGCTGCCGCCATCCACTCGACACCGCTCAAAAAGGCGCTGGACGGCGGGCAGATCGAGTACTTCAACGCGCGGCCCGCCTACATGAAGCGCATCGCCGATCTCATCGACGTGCAGCCGATCAAAGACGCCGGCCTCAAGATCGTGGTGGACAACATGTGGGGCAACGGCGCGGGCTGGCTCAGCGAGATCCTGGGCGGCGGGCGCACCGAGATCATCGAATTCCACGCCGGGCGCAACCCCATCTTCCCCGAAATGTCGCGGCCCGAACCGATTCCGCCCAACGTCGACGCCGGGCTGGCCTACGGCGTGAAAATGGGCGCGGATTGCGTCTGCATCATGGACGGCGACGCCGACCGCTGCGGCTTTGGCGACGAGAACGGTAACTTTGTCGACCAGTTGCGTGTCTACGGGCTGCTGGCCTACTACCTGCTCGAAGTACGCGGCGAACGCGGCCCCATCGTCAAAACGCTGAGCACCACTTCGATGCTCAACAAGCTGGGCAAAGCCTACGGCGTCCCCGTGGTGGAGACGGGTGTGGGCTTCAAGTACGTGGCCCCGGCAATGGTAGAGAACGACGCCCTCATCGGCGGCGAGGAAAGCGGCGGCTACGCCTTCCACGGTCATGTGCCGGAGCGCGACGGCATCGTCGCCAACCTCTACCTACTTGACTTCATGGTGCGCACCGGCAAGCGCCCCACCGAACTGCTGCAAATGCTCTTCGACAAAGTGGGCGAACACTTCTACGGCCGCATCGACACCCGCCTCACCGGCGACGAGATGAAGCAGGAAGCCAAGCGCCTGCTCGACACCACCGACATCACCGGCAAGACGCTGGGCGGCATCCCCATCGTAGACCTGGTGACCATCGACGGCTATAAATTCGTGATGGAAGACGGCGGCTGGCTGCTCGTCCGCTTCTCTGGCACCGAGCCGTTGATCCGCGTCTACACCGAGACGAACGCAAGGCGACCGCGGACGATATTCTGCGCGATGGGATGAAGTTGGCGGGGTTATAGAAGATGATGGAGATGGTGGGATGATGAGGATGATGATCGTCCACGATCATCATCCTCATCATCCCCACCATCTCCTTCCGTCTGGACGCGCACATACTTTCTACCCGCGATCCTCTGTGATAAAATGAACAAACCGCGTGCCTTGGACGATTGACAGTGTGAGTGGAGATGCACGAAACGACGAACAGGCCGGAAAACGTCCTGGTGGATAGCCATTGCCACCTGGATCTGGAACATTTCGACGAGGATCGCGACGCCGTGGTGCAGCGCGCTCGCGACGTCGGTGTGCGTGTGATCGTCAACCCGGGCATCGACCTGGATCACTGTCGACGGGCGCTGGCTCTGGCTGAGCATTTCCCTGAAGTGTACGCCGCCGTCGGCTTTCACCCCAACAGCAGCGACCAGTTCAGCCTGCCCGCGCTGGACGAAGTGCGCAAGCTGGCCGCTCACCCCAAAGTGGTCGCCATCGGCGAAATCGGCCTGACTATTACTGGGACAAAGTCGATCCGGAGCAGCAGCGCACAGCGTTCGTTGCGCAACTTGAACTGGCGGCGACGCTGGGCTTGCCCGTGATCATCCACAACCGGGACGCCACACACGATGTCGTCCCCATTTTGGAAGATTGGGTGCAGAGCGCCGCCTTCCGTGCGTCACCTTTGGCCGAACGACCGTACGCCGGGTGCTACACGCCTTCGGCGGTGATGTGGAACTGGCGCAGCGGGCGTACTCTTGGAACTTCGTCCTGAGTATCGGTGGCCCGGTGACGTTCAAGAATGCGCAGCTGCACGCTGTGGCCGCCGAGTTGCGCCTGGATCGCCTGATGCTGGAGACCGACGCACCCTATCTCACGCCGCACCCGCACCGCGGACAACGCAACGAACCGTCTTACGTGGCGCTGGTCGCGCAACAGCTTGCCAATCTGTACAACACATCGGTGACAGAGATCTGCGCCGTCACCACCGCCGTCGCCGTCGACTTTTATGGGCTGCCCGAGGTGGCCGTACACGAAACCAACCATGATCTACGACTATCGCACTGAGGACACCCACCTGGCCCATCTCACCAACTTTTCGCCCGCTTCTCGCCGAGCCGAAGACCTGTCCACCTACCTGGACGCGCTGCGCACGCCGCAAAACGTGAAGCAGTTGCTGGGTCCGGTGCAGGGTGGGCTGCGCACGGTGGAACAGAAGATGAAGACGGTGGAGACCTCGCTTTTTGCGCCGTTGGCCGACGCCTTTGTCGAGTTGATCGGCAGCGGCGGCAAACGTCTGCGCCCGGCGCTGGCCCTGTTGACGGCCCAGTTGAACCCGTCGGTTGACGGCGACGACCGGCAGCGCAAGCTCGTGTCGTTGGCTGCTGCGGTAGAGATGCTCCACACCGCCACCCTCGTCCACGATGACGTCATTGATGGTGCCTTGTTGCGCCGTGGCGCGCCCACACTCAACGCCACCTGGGGCCAAGGACAGACCGTCCTCGCCGGGGATTACATGTTCGCCCGCGCCGCCCATTTTTCGGCGGAGACCGAGAACGTGCGTGTGATCAACCTCTTCAGCGAGACGTTGAAGATCATCGTCGATGGGGAACTGCGTCAGCTCTACGCCCGCAGCGAGTACGAGCAGGCGCGCGAGAACTACTACCAGCGCATCTATGCCAAGACGGCCAGCCTCTTCAGCGCCGCGACGGAGTCTGCGGCGGTCCTCTACGGGTTGGTGGAGTCGCAGATCCAGCAGTTGAAAGAATTCGGTTACCACTTCGGCATGGCGTTCCAGATCGTCGACGACATCCTCGATTTCACCAGCGACGAAAACACGCTGGGCAAGCCCGCCGGCAGCGACCTGCGGCAAGGCACGCTCACCTTGCCCTTCTTCTACTACCTGCGCAGCCATCCCCAGCCGCAGCGGGTGATTGATCGCCTCGTCACCGCGCGCGAGGACGCCGAAAACGGCGACGAAGATCGCCTCTACCGCGAAGTGCGGCAGGTCGTCCAAGACATCCGCCAGAGCGACGCCGTCGACGCCGCCCGCGACGAGGCCATCGATTTCCTCGACCGCGCCGCGCTCAACCTCGTGGATTTTCCAGACAGCCGGGCGAAGGAATCTTTGCTCGGGTTGTGCGCGTTTGTGGTGCAGCGGACGAGTTGACGATAACGGCAGAGAAGATCCAAGAGGCGACAGCCCACGCGGTTACACCGAAACAGCCGCATGTGGGCTGTTTGAGCTGTTGCCGTTCGTTGTCATTTCTGCGCAGAAATGACAACGAACGGCGGAATAACGCGAATTGTTGACGCCACAACCAAGTGACGGGACAGCTTGCCTTCGTCAAAGCTCACGGCGTGGGTGTGGGGAGGGGTGAAATTGGGATCGGTAATTGTTTTCGGCGCAAACTTGTTGAGGCGATGGACGTAGAGATTGGGACTTCCGAAAGCAAATGCATCATTCTCTACCCAATCCCAGTCCCCAATCCCAAGTCCCCAGTACTGAAAGGACACGCCATTGCGTATCATTTTATATCTCGGCAAGGGTGGTGTAGGCAAGACCACGGTGGCGGCGGCGACGGCGCTGCGCAGCGCGCAGTTGGGCCAACGCACGCTGGTGGTGAGCACCGACATCGCCCACAGTTTGGCAGATAGTCTGGATCGTCCGTTGCAGAGTGAACCGGTGGAGGTGGCGCCCAACCTCTACGCCCAGGAGATCAACGTCCTCGACGAGGTGCGCAACCACTGGGGCAAGTTGCAGGCGTACATGGGCAATATGCTGCGCAAACAGGGCATGAGCAAGGCCATCGCCGAGGAGATGGCTATCATTCCCGGCATGGAAGAGATCGTGAGCCTGCTGCACATCTACCGCAACGCCGCCGCCGGTGACTTCGACCGCGCGGTGGTGGACGCCGCGCCCACGGGCGAAACCATGCGCCTGCTCACCATGCCCGAAAGCTTCCAATGGTACGTGGATCGCTTCTACAGTTGGGGCGACACCGCGATGCGCTTCACCGGCGGGCTGCTGCGCAAGGTGATCCCGGATCGCGATGTGATGGCGGGCCTGCCCAAGCTGATCGACGATGTAAAGATGCTGCAAGGCATCCTCGCCGATCCCGACATTAGCAGCTACCGCATCGTGCTCAACCCGAGAAGATGGTGGTGAAAGAGGGCGCCTGCGCCATGACCTACCTCTCGCTCTTCGACTACCTGGTGGACGCCGCCATCGTCAACCGCGCTACCGGGGATCGTCTGCGGGCGTGGGCGAAGTGGACGTGGTGGAACCCAGCGCGGACCCGTACCTGCGTCAGCTTCAGTCGATCCAGGCGCGCTATCTGGCCGAGATCGAGCGTGATTTCTACCCGCTGCCCATCTTCCGCAGCGGTTGGTCAGGCGAGGAGATGGTGGGCATGGAGCGGCTGGCCGGGCTGGCCGTGGATCTCTTCGGCGACGCCGATCCGGGGCAGGTCTTCTTCCGCGGGCAGGCGCAGACCATCGAGGAAGACGGCAGCGACTACGTCCTCAAACTGCCGCTGCCGCACGTGGAACTGGACAAGGTCAAGCTCACCAAGCGCGGGGACGAACTCTTCGTCACCATCGGCAACTTCAAACGCGAGATCCTGCTGCCCACCGTCCTGGCACAGCGCGACGCCGCCGGCGCCGTCTTCCGCCAGGGCGTGCTGCATGTACGCTTCCCCGAGCGGGCGGGGCAGGCAGTGGAGTAGAGTGAAGTCCATTCTCCCCACGTTCGATTCCTCCCGTATTGCCCAAAACCCTCATCGCGGGTAGAGTAAGATCAGGAGATCAGCTTCACCCAGCGGCGATCAATCGCCCAATCTCCCAATCGCCCAATCTCTTTCCAACACGAGGCGCCCAATGGGACTCTTAGATCTTGTAACCTTCAGCGCGGGAACAGTAATCGGCAGCCAGGTCGGGCTGCGCTACGCCAATCTGAAGCAGCCGCGGCCCTTCCCTCGCCAGGCGGCGGCGTTGTTGGATCACAATTTGCGCTTGAAGTATCGGGAACCGGCGCAGTCGTTGACGCCCTTCGGCATTGCGCCAGGGTCGACTGTCCTCGAGTTGGGGTGCGGCACGGGGCTGTTCACCGTGGAGATGGCGCGGCAGGTCGGCGCGCAAGGACGCGTCCACGCCGTCGACATTCAAGAGGAGATGATCGACGCCACCCGTCAACGCGTCACCGCGGCGGGCATGGCGCAGCGGGTCTCCTTGCACCACAGCGGCGCCTACCGCCTGCCCCTGCAAGATGCCAGCGTGGACATCGCCATCCTCATCGCCACACTCAGCGAGATCCCCGACCGGCTGCTGGCGCTAGACGAACTGCGCCGCGTGATCAAGCCCGGCGGTCGCATCGCCATCAGCGAGGAGATGGCCCACCCCGCCTACGTCCCCGCGCAGGTGACGCGCCGCTGGCTGCGCGCCGCTGGCTTCCGCTACGGCGGCCAGCAAGGCACGCCCTTCTGTTACAGTCTGCTCTACTTCGCGGAGTAAACGCGCAAGGCAGAATTGATCCATGAAGCCACACGACGAGCGGAGAGGGACACGGCTTTCAGGAGTCGGAGTTTTTGGGAGATAAGAATAAAACGCGGATTGGGCGGATACATCGGATTCCAGAATCTGGTGTATCCGCCCAATCCGCTTCATCCGCGTTCTAATTATGTCTCTTTTCTCATCCTGAAAATCCTGAAATCCGTGTCCCCCTCCTCTTGTCTGTCTCTTCTTCTATCCTCTGGCGTCGTGTACCTTCGTGGATCAACTCTTCTGCTCTGAATCCATCACGAGCAGTGTGTGCAGCGCCAGGAGGATGTATTCGCGGTGGGTGGCGCCGAACTCATTCAGGCGATCCGCGCATTCCAGCAGAATCCGGCGCGGGGCTGGGCCGTAGGTCTCCACCGGCAGATCGTAGACGAGTTGGCTCAGGCAGCGGGCGCCGTCGTCCAGTGCGGCGCGGGCGAAGAGATCGGCGCACTCGTTGCAGCGGGTGAGCAGGGCTTCGCTGTCGCCGTCCTCGCGGTTGAGCTTGCGCTTGAGGTTGTTGAGCTCCTGAGCGATGGCGGTGCCGGTGTCGGCGCGTACACTGCGCAGGAGTTGGATGAAGTGGTGTTCGTCGCCCACGATGCGCGCCAGGGTCAGCGCAAGTTCCATGCGCGCCCCCTCGTTGGACGTCTTCTCCAGCAGATCAAGCACCACAGGTGTGGCTTCCCCAGCCTGCAAATTCCCCAGCGCCGAGGCATAGGCCATCTGCAGGCCCTTGTCTTCCTCCGTGGCGAGCCGTTCCAACAGCAGCGGCACAATTTCGGGGTTGCCCAATGCGCCCAACGCCCGCGCGCTGTGCGCCTGAATCGATCTATACTCCGAAGACAGCCCCTTGCGCAGTGGCTCGAACGCTTCGGCGTCGCCCATGCGGCCCAGCGCCCAGGCCGCCACGACGCTCAACGCCAGTTCGCTGCCGTGCAGGATTTCGATGAGCGCATCGCGCAGCCGCGGTTCCGACGGCATACGCGATATCGAGACAATCGCCTCGAAGCGCACGTTGAAGCGCGGATCCTTGAGCACTTCCAGCAGTTCGTCCACGGCCAGGGGGCTGCGCGCCTCGCCCAGCCGCTCGGTAACGCGCACTGTATCCTCTTCGCTGCGCGCCAGGTTGTAGCGGATCATCGACGTCATCGCCAGGAAGGGATTGCCGCGGAAGAAGATGCCGGCAAACTCGCCGATCCCCAGCGTCTCCTCGGCGCGGATCGAGTTCATGATCACGATGCTGAGCAGCGGCAGCAGGATGCCCAGCGCAAAGAGTGGGAAGTAGGCATTGATCTCGAAGACCCAGATCTGCCCGCTGATCCCCAGCGCCACCGAAAGGGCGAGGATCTGCCCGCCCAGGATCTGGCTGATGCCGCCGGCAATGCCTGTCCACGCGTTGTAGAGCGCCATGTAGTCGGAGCGCTTTTCCGTGGGGACCACGCTCACGTAGAGTAGGCGCGCCGAGCCGATGCCCCAGCCCATGTCGGCGATGCCTTGGAAGAGCGCGATACCGGCGGCGAAGTAGAGGCTGATCTCGCTGTTCTGCGGCATACCTAGCCACAGCAGCGGTAGAGAAAGGCGCAAAAGCAGCCCCCATAACATGATCGGCTTGCTGCCGAAGCGATCCGCCACCCAGCCCCAAAGATAGCTCGACAGCAGCCCACCCGCCAGCGATCCAATCTGCAAGAGGACGATGTTGCTCTTGGCCAACCCCACTTCTTCTTGCATGAAGAGTGGCACAAACGATCCTAACGGCACGGTGGCCAAGGTGAGGATAGCCACGCCGGTGAGGTAACGCAGAAAGCTGGGATCGCGCAGCGCCGTCGTCAGATCGCGCCCGTGTTTCTCGCCTGCGCGGGTGGGTTCCGGCGCGCCGCCGGGGATGTACGCCGAGAACCAAACCGAGATGAAACCGCTGATCACGCCGAAACCGATCAACAGGATGAAGCCATTCAGCCCAGGCATTTGGCTGAGGATGTAGCTACCGCCGAAGATGGCGATGAAGCCGGCGATGGAGGTGAACATGTTGCTGGTAGCTGTATACTTGCCGCGCACCGAATTGGGTACAAACTCCTGCACCCAGGGCAGGTTGGCCGTCATGCCCACCGAACGCAGCAGCGCAAACGCCGCCACCGTACACGAGATGAAGATCAGCGTCGGCTCTTCGCCATAGCGCCCAATCACCCAAGGGATCGCCAACATAAACGACGCCACGACACTGCGCAGCGTCCAAAACGTGAGGTAGGTGCGTTTGTAGCCGACGCGCGCCACCCACGGCGCCACCACCAGCGAGATCAGCCCCGAAAACGGCAGCAGCGAAAGGACGAAGCCCACTTGTCCTTTGCTCAGCCCCAGTTCGTTCAGGAAGAGGACGAAAACCGAACCGAAGAAGGTGAACTGCACGAAGAAGGTGTTGGCCGCGTTGGCGGCAATCGACCAGGGCAGTTTCTGGATCTTCTCGACAGTGGTGGGTCCTTCTCGGGTGTGTGCATCGACTGTCTGCGCGGAAGCCATGAGTTTGTCCTTGTGCGGGTAAGTTGGTTGGGGGATCCAATCATTTGGTTATACTGCCATTGAACCGGCATGGGCGCAACCGACGAGAGATGAAGGAAGGTTGATGAATGGTGGGCGAATTGCCAGTGGATTGGGGAACATTGGCGGGTGTGGTAGGATCGATGAGTTGGGCAGATCTGCAAGTATGCAGGTTGCAAGTTGCAGGTGTGAGCGAACCTGTCGTCGTCTATCGTCCGTCGTCTATCGTCCGTCGTCTGTCGTCGTGAAAAATAGAAATGGAGAAACCATGCAACCCGTTCGTTGGGGGATCTTGGGGACCGGCAACATCGCCAACCAGTTTGCCAGGGGACTGTCCGTGCTGGCAGACGCGGAATTGGTGGCCGTTGGTTCCCGTAGCCAGGAAAGCGCCGACCGCTTCGCCGATACCTACAACGCCCCCAATCGGCATGATTCCTACGAAGCCCTGGCCGCGGACCCCGATGTGGAGATCGTCTACGTGGCGACGCCGCACGTCTACCACGCCGAGAACAGTCTGCTCTGTCTTGGCGAGGGCAAAGGCGTGCTGTGCGAGAAGCCGTTCACCATCAACACGGCCCAAGCGCAACAGGTGATCGACTTTGCGCGGCGGAAACAGCGATCTCTCATGGAAGTGCGGATGCGCCTCTTGCCACACATGGAAAAAGCCATGCAATTGGTGGCCGAGGGCGCCATCGGTGAGGTGACCATGCTCCAGGCCAATTTCGGGCTTCCGCACCGACTTTGACCCCACCAGTCGGCTTGATCCCACACTGGGCGGCTAGCGGGCGCGCTGCTCGATGTCGGTGTTTACCCTGTCTACCTCGGGTACCTGATCCCTGCGCTTCACAAGGTGTGCGTAGCCTGGCGCACCTGGGATCAACCGGCGTCGACGAGCAGGCGGTGGCCTGTTCTTCGGCTATGAAGACGGCGCCGTCGCGGTGCTCAGTACCGGCGATCCGCCGATCTGCCGCACACCGCCGTCATCGCAGAACGAAAGGACGCATCGTCTCAACGAACGCTGGTGGGCGCCGTCCAGTTTCACTTTGCAGTGCGACGGCCACGCCGAAGAGACATTCACGCCCGAAGTCGTCGGCAACGGCTACAACTACGAAGCCGCCGAAGCCGGACGCCGCCTGGGTGCCGGTCTGCTCGAAAGCGACAAACTCCCCCACCAACTCACGCTGGACGTCATGCAATCCATGCACGCACTGCGGGCGGAATGGGGGTTGGTGGTATCCGGGCGAGGTGAATAGCTGCCTGTGATTTGTCTGATTCTGGTAGAGCATGTGGATGAGGCGATTGAGCGATTAGGGGATTTCAGATCCTGCACGCGATCCCCAATCGCCTAATCTCCCAATCGCCTAATCCCTACATTTCATGCCATTTTCCACCACGGAGAACACTATGGAATACAGTCACGTTACCGGGGTTGCCAAGCCGATTTCTCGCCTCGTACAGGGGACGGTGATGTTGTACGAGGATCAGATCGACGAGAATTTTGAGTTGCTCGACGCCATCTTCGACGCCGGATGTACCACGTTTGACACGGCGCACGGCTACGGCGGCGGTCAGTGTGAACGGGTGTTGGGCCGCTGGATCAAGGAACGCAAGAACCGAGATGATGTGGTGATCCTCACCAAAGGCGCGCATCACAACCGCGACCGCCAACGCGTGACACCCTACGACATCACCGCGGATCTGCACGATTCACTGGCCCGCTTGCAGGTGGACTTTGTTGATCTCTACCTGCTGCACCGCGACAACCCCGCCGTCCCCGTCGGCCCGATTGTGGAAGTGCTCAACGAACACCACAAAGCGGGCAAGATCGGCGCTTTTGGCGGCTCGAACTGGTCACCGGCCCGCATTGCCGAGGCCAACGCCTACGCTGCCGCCAACGGACTGAAGCCGTTCGTGGCCAGCAGCCCCAACTTCAGCATGGCGGTGCAGAAGGAAGAACCGTGGCCCAACTGCCTGAGCATCAGCGGCCCCGTCGCCGCGGACGACCGCGCCTGGTACGCGGCGCAGCAGATGCCCCTCTTCGTGTGGTCGAGCCTGGCCGGCGGCTTCCTTACCGGCCGCTTCCGCCGTCACAATCTGGATACTTTCAGCGGCTACGGTGACGAACTCGTGGTGCGCTGCTACTGCACCGAAGAAAACTTCCAGCGTGTCGACCGCGCCGAGGACCTGGGCAAGCAGAAAGGACTCACCCTGCCCCAGGTGGCGCTGGCCTACGTGCTCAGTTACCCCGATCTGGATGTGTTCGCGCTGGTGGGGACCCGCACCGGCGACGAGTTCCGCGAGAACGTCCACGCCGCACAGGTGAAGCTCACGGCAGATGAGATCGCCTACATCGACGGCGCTACGTAGCGGCTCTATGGAGAATGTCGAATATCTACCGGCGTCGGCCTAGTACACAACCGCGGAATGATGCTATATTTTCGGCTGTCAAATGAGTAACGAGTAATGAGTAGACCAACGGTGACCTACTCATTACTCGTTACTCAATGTCATTAAGTTAAGTGATCCCGCGCTCGAATATCCGCGGAGTGAGCACGCCCTCGTGCGGGTCCACTCCAGTAGAGCCGCACGAGGGCGTGCTCACTCCGCGCTTAACTTAATGACATTGACTCGTTACTCATCCGATAAGGTGCAGGTACTCAAGATAGAATTTCTCGATGCAACAACTCTTCCAACGCGGCGAAGAGTTGTTGCATGTCTGGCGCTTTTTGCAGACATGCGGTGACGCCGGCACGCTGGCTCTCCTGCTGATCGGGACATGCTTGCTGTTCGGCAAGGAGCACGATAGGCGAGAAACGGCAGCGGCTTTCGGCGCGGATAGCCTGTACGGTCTTCAAAGCGTCGCTGTTGCCCTTTCGCACATCGATACTGTGTGTAGCAGTGACGTGTAGATCAATGATGATCAGGTGGTAATAGGTCTCCTGCACGTGGCGGATCGCGGCCTCATGGTTCTGGGCAAGGTGAACGGTGTATGCCTTGTCTGCAAAATATGCGTTCAGTGCCTGTGCGTCTACTTGATTTTCTCCAATCAATAGGACGGACAACACCGGCGCCTCAAGCGGCATCGTTTGGCTGTTCTCCGTGGCCTGTTCAACCGACTCATCGCTCAGTGGCAAAGTGACGGTGAACTCGCTGCCGTACCCCAATGCGCTCTCGAGCGAAAGCTCACCGCCATGTAGCTGCGCCATCTTGTGTACCAAGGATAGGCCCAGGCCGGTGCCATCGTACTGACGGGTCAATGCGCTGTCCACCTGAACAAAGGGCATGAAAAGACGTTTCTGTTCGTCTTTGGCGATGCCGATGCCGGTGTCCCAGACGGTGAATCGGACGACGCCCTGGCCCAGATCGCGAGCGGCGCGCAGGCCGATCACGCCCTCGCTAGGTGTGAATTTGACGGCGTTGCTCAGCAGATTGACCAACATCTGTTTCAAGCGGCGTCCATCGGCTTCGATGACGCCCACATCGTCGGCAATCTCCACGTCGACACGCAATCCCTTCTTGTGCGCAGCCTGTTGAATCAGGCGTAGACTCGCTTCACACGTGTTTTCGACGTCGACCGGCTCGGTTTCGAGTTGCAGTTTGCCAGCCTCGATCTTGGCCATGTCCAACACTTCGTTGATCAGTTCCAACAGATGCTGTCCACTCTCTTCGATGTTGCGCAATCTGGTGCGCTGCATCCGGCTAAGCGGGCCATAGACTTCTTCCAGCAGCAATTCGGCGGCGCCGAGGATGGTGTTCAGCGGCGTGCGCAGCTCATGGCTCATGCCGGCCAGAAACTCGTCTTTGTGGCGGGCCGTCTGGGCAAGTTCGGCGTTGGCTGCGGTGAGTTCGGCGGTGCGTTCGGCAACGCGCTGCGCCAGATGTGCTCGTTCTTCTTCCAGGGCGCGTTGGGCTGTATATCGTTCTGTAATGTCCTGGATGGTGGCAACGAGATGGCCCTGCCTCGGGGCAAAAGGCGGTGATATCGAGGTGTTTGTCGATATCTGCAATGTACTCCTCGCTGCGCATCGGTTCGCCGGTTTCTACGACCTTCACATAGGACGCGAGTGTCGCTTCGTCGATGGCCGGGAACCTGTGGCGCACCTGCTGCCCGACGATCTGCTCACGCGGCAGGCCGGTGATCTCTTCGAATGCGGGATTTGCTTCAACGATGACATAGTCGACGTTCCGTCCATCGTCGTCGCCGATCATTTTGAGCAACACAAACCCTTCGCGCATCGAGTTGAAGAGTTCGCGGTAGTTTGTCTCGCTGGCCTTGAGTTGCTCGCTTTTGATGTGATCCTCGGTGATGTCACGCACAACGCTCACTTCAGCCGATGCCAACGACATAGACTGGCGAAGCGGCGTGATGGTGACATCCAAAATGCGTGGGCTGCCATCGCGGTGGTAGGCGGTGAACTCCGTCCGAAATGTCTGTTTGTTGGAAAGATGCGCCATTCGATCACTGATGAACGCCTCATAGCTCTCTCGATCGCGGTGAACCATCGAAATTGAATGGCCGATCAGCTCATCGGCTGTATAGCCAAAGATGCGCTCCGCCTTGGCATTGCACATGCGCACAATACGATCCGGCCCTTCCAGGACAAAGACAGCATGATCGATGCTGGCCAACGTCGCCGTCAGCAGTTCATTGGTCATCTGCACGCGGGCGGCCTCTTCTTTTTGACGCGCGATGGACTGAAACGCCACAATGCCGTAGGCAATATCCTTGGCAACGTTGGAGAGAAGCGTCACCTCGTCTGCGGTGAAGTTCTCTTCCGCTGCGGAAAATACAAGCATGACGCCGGCAGGCGTGTCCCCTTTGTTCAGGGGGAATAGGCCGCAGTAGGTGTCGGCGGCGCTGTTGTCTGTCTGTGTGGATGTGGCTTGGCTCGTCTCTTGCGCTCGGTAGGGAAAGGTAATGGGTTGTCCGCTTCGCAGCGCCCAATCAGCGTACGAGGTGAGCACCGAATCCACCGCGAAGAGACCACGTGTCCTCGCCGCCAAGCGCGAAGCGCGGATCGCCGCATGGGCAACCGTTTGTAGCCGCTGTATTGCGTGATCGCTGCGCACAGCGAACAGCGCAAAACCATAGCCGCCGATGTCAACCAGGTTGGGGCAGGCCGTATGCAGGATGTCTTCGGTGGATGTAGCGTGGGTGATGGCCTGGTTGCAGGCGCTGATCAATTGGAAGGCGCGATTTGCCTGGTTCAGCGCCGTTGTACCCTCGCTCAATCTGCGGTTGCTGTCGGCCAACTGCGCTCCGCGCTCACTCGTCTGCTTCAGGGCCGAGTTTACCAGCGAGTAGGCCAGACCGGTGACGGCGATCATCACCACCGAAAATGGCGTGCGCTGACCATATCATCACCGGATCCAGAGGCGTGGTATCCAGCCAGCCCATGCGTTCCATGCACGGCGGCCGCGCCCACGGCCAAACTGCCCAGCGTCACCAAGACGCCGCCACGATTGCCCACCAGGGTGATGCCGATCACGATCAGCAGGAGATAGGCACTGTACGCCGCCGAATGAACACCTCTCAGCGCCACAGGATAACTGGCTGTCAACCATAGCGCGGTGATCAACAGATGGCTGGCAACGCGTGTTCCAGCGACGCTGCACAAAACGCACCAGCACCACCGAACCGAAAATCGCGGCGCTGATCCCGGTGCGCATCGGGATTTCGGAACGAGGGCCGTAGGCGAGGGCGACAAGGTTCAGCCCGGCGGCAACGCTCACGAAGAACAACACCGCTCGCACAAGCATTGGCTGCAAAATGTCGATGTTGGTGGCCGAATGAGAACGCCAGAGGCTCCTGGCGAGATCCTTGATCAATTGCTGCGGTCCTTGGGTTGCCGTCATGTTCAACATCTCATCCGTTTGATATTGAGGGCGGAATTTCAACCCCATTGCGAATTGTGCGTCTAGAGTAGACAAATGGCTATCGCTAAAATATACGATTTAGTAGCTGAAAGTTTAGCTTAGCACCGCGATTGTTTAGTTGCACATTACATTACGCCTATCATCCAATGCCAATACCACTGCCGCTCGTCTACCACGCCGACTACGTCACCCCGCTGCCGCCAGGACATCGCTTCCCCATGCCCAAATTCGGCAAGGTCTACGAGACGCTGGTCCGCAACGGTGTCGCCGGTGTTGATCAGTTCCACGTGCCGGAAATCGCCACGCGCGAGATGCTCACCCTCGTCCACACGCCTGATTTCGTAGACGCCTACCTCACCGGCGCAATCGATCCCCGAGCGATGCGCCGGATCGGGTTCCCGTGGAGTCCGCAACTGGTGCAGCGCACCTGCACCGCCGTTGGCGGCACCGTGTTGACGGCTCAACTGGCATTGCAACATGGCGTCGCCTGCAACACCGCCGGCGGCACCCACCACGCCTACACCGATTTCGGCTCCGGCTTCTGCATCTTCAACGACATGGCCGTGGCCGCCCGCGTGCTCCAGGAAAGCGGCGCGGTGACACGCGTCCTCATCGTCGATCTCGACGTGCATCAGGGCGACGGCACAGCCGCGATCTTTGCCGACGATCCCACCGTCTTCACCTTTTCGGTGCATTGCGCCGCCAACTTCCCTTTCCGCAAGCAACGCAGTACACTGGATATAGCCCTGCCTCCCGGCGCAGATGATGACGCCTATCTGGCGTCCTGGGTACACCTGTTGCCCGCCATCCTCGATGACTTCGCGCCTGATCTTGTTTTCTACGATGGCGGCGTCGATCCGCACCACGATGACACGCTGGGCAAGCTCTGCCTCACCGACGATGGTCTGCTGCGCCGGGATCGCTACGTCTTCGAGCAGTGCGCCCAACGCCAGATCCCGGTGGCGGGCGTCATCGGCGGCGGCTACTCGCCCGACGTAGACCGGCTGGCGGCGCGGCACACAATTTTGCATCAGGCGGCGGGGGAAGTGATGCGTAATGCGTAATTGGTCAGCGAAATTGGTCGCCAATTGGGAAGCGATTTGGTCGACGCATTACGCATCACGCATTACGCCCTCCGTCATTCCACGAAAGGATCCTCTCCATGTCCGATCAAAATCCTCCGTCCAATCCGCAGTTTGATCGGGTGGCGGCGAATTACCGCACGAGTACGGTGCATGCGCAGGGCGCGGAGTTCGGCGAGATGGTGCGCATGGCCGCGCTGCGCGGTGACGAGCGTGTCCTCGACGCGGGGTGCGGGGCCGGACACACGGCCATGCACTTTGCGCCGCACGTGGGCCAGGTGGTGGCGATGGATTTCACACCGTCGATGCTGGGGCAGGTGACACAGTTGGCCGCGGAAAAAGGCTTTGTCAACGTGCAGACGCAGTTGGGCGATGTGGAGCACCTGCCCTTCGAGGATGATCACTTCGATCTCATCGTCTCCCGCTACAGCGCGCACCACTGGCCCCATCCACAGCGGGCTGCCGCGGAGTTTCGACGCGTCCTCAAGCCCGGCGGGCAGGTGCTGCTGGCCGATGTCGTCGGCTTCGACGATCCTACGTGCGATACCTTCCTCAACGCTGTAGAGTTGTTGCGCGATCCGTCCCACGTGCGCGACTTCACCCCAAGCGAGTGGATCGTCTTCTTCCAAAATGCCGGATTCGCCGCCGAAGTGGCCTACGAATGGCGTCTCTTCATCGACTTCGCCAGTTGGGTCGAACGCATGGCCACGCCGCCGATCAACGTCGACGCCATTCACAGCTTGCTCCACGGCGCGTCCAGCGAGATCCGCGCCGCGATGAAGATCGAGGGGGATGATTTTTGGTTTCGGTGCGCGGTGGTGAAGGGCGTGATGCGTGATGCGTAATGCGTGATGCGTAACCCAGATCTCGTTGAGAATGTGATCCCTCAATAGGAAACCGTGGTCTTTACACGATCTGGGTTACGCATTACGCATTACGCATCACGAATTGTCGATTCCCCTACTTGCCCATACCTCCCGTCGATCTAAAATAAGCTGCTGCTCTCTCTTTCAACCCAACTGTAGAAAGGAACAACTATGCGTAAGTGGACTTTGCCCGGTTTGCTGGTTGTGCTCCTGCTGCTGCTGGCCGGTTGCCAGACGGTGGCTGTGCCTGTTCCCATGGAAAGCGACGGTTCGACCAACGACACCGGTATCACGATTCTGCGCGCTGGCACCGGCGACAGCGGTGAGGGGCTGACCCCGCACCAGACCATCATCGAGCAGTACGAAATCGCCAATCCCGACGTGCTGGTGCAGTTGGAGGCCATCGCCGGCCGCGACTACTACACCCGCATCCTCACCCAGATCGCCGCGGACCGCGCCCCCGACGTGATGAACATCGGCGACGACGCCGTGCCGTCCTTCGTGGAGCGGGGCGCGTTCGTGTCGCTCGACGCCTGTCTGGCCGACATCGGCTTCGACACCTCCGTCTACCTGCCTGGCCTGCTCGACCCCGGCATGGTGAACGGCGAACTCTACTTCCTGCCCAAGGACTACTCGACCCTGGCCGTCTACTACAACAAGCGGATCTTCGACGAGGCCGGCGTCGCTTACCCCGAAGATGGCTGGACGTGGGACGATCTGCTGTCCACCGCCCAGGCGCTGACCCAGGACACCGATGGCGACGGTGAGCCGGACATCTGGGGCATCCAACTCCCCGCCAACTGGACCACAGGCTTCGAGTATTGGGTGGCCGCCGCCGGTG